>CAZIZP010000016.1:0-102500 GCA_964543705.1 uncultured Chitinophagaceae bacterium | reverse complement strand
GCACATGTAGGCCCTATTTTTTTAACTTACCCTGAAAACAATAAAATAGATGACATTGTAAATAAAGTTGTAAATAATGAACATGCACTTTACGATTTTACTGCTGAAGACAATGTTCAGCATACAGCATGGAAGATAAGTGATGAAGAAACTGTAAACCAGATAACTGAAATTTTTCAGCAAGAAATACCCTACACTTATATTGCCGATGGGCATCATCGCACGGCTTCAGCAGCAAAAGTTGGGAAACAATTAAAAGACGAAAACCCTAACCACACGAGCAATGAAGAGTATAATTTCTTTTTATCGGTATTGTTTCCTGCCAACCAACTGGCTATAATGGACTATAACCGAGTTGTAAAAGATTTAAATGGCTTAAACGAAACTGATTTTCTGAATAAGGTTTCAGAAAACTTTGAAATTGCTGAGAGCACACTTGAAACCGTAAAGCCTACTGAACTACACCAGTTTGGTATGTATTTAAATAAAAAATGGTACGCACTGAAATCGAAACCCGGAACATTTACTAATGACCCCATTGGCATATTAGATGTAACCATTCTTTCAGAAAATATTTTAAGCCCTATATTAAATATTAAAGACCAACGCACCGATAAACGTATTGATTTTGTTGGCGGTATTAGAGGCATTAAAGAGTTACAAGACAGAGTGGATAGAGGAGATGCAACCATTGCTTTCGCACTTTATCCTGTTTCGTTACAACAGCTTATTGATATTGCTGATAGTGGCAAGGTAATGCCCCCAAAATCTACCTGGTTTGAACCCAAGTTAAGAGACGGGCTGTTTAGCCATTTATTTTAACTACAGCACGTTTATAATTTTTTCAATGGTTTCTATTATACAATAATGTGTCTTTTAGCATTATTCGTATTTTTAATTAGTTTTTGCTGTTATAAGAATTATAAATTGTTTGGTATGAGAATTCCTTTACTATTGGTATTTGTTTCGCTTTACTTTAAAGTAGCTTCGCAAACCTTTCCTAACCCTGCTGATTTATCTACAGGGCAAGGCACCATAGGAACTAATGACCCCATTTGGCTGGCTTCTCCAATTACCGCTAATATACCACCCAACCCTTTAGACCCCAGTATTTCTTTTTCCCCTGCTGTAATTGATAATAATTGCGCACCCGGCTCGTGGGTTGATCCCGCTACTTTACCTCCTCCATTAAACACTTCCAACTGGATTACTGCCACCGGTTCACCATGTGCCACCAATCCGTTATCAGGATATTTATACTTCAGATTAACACTGAATTTACCTCAAGATTGTAATGGCAACAGTGTTTCTAACCCCGGAGCTTATTCTATAAGTTTTTCAGGCTATGCTGACAACACCATAACTGATGTATTTGTAAACGGTATGCCCACAGGTTTTTCAGGTGGTGGGTTTGCGCCCGGAACTCAATTAAACTTTACCCTAACCGGCCCCTGGCAACCCGGAATAAATTATGTTGATGTTTTAGTTTATAACGCTGTAGGAAACGCTCCAAACCCTTATGGCTTATTGCTGGTTGCAGACCCTGTAGCAAATTTGGCTGCCGACTCTGATAATGATGGTGTTGCAGATATTAACGATAATTGCCCATGCGACCCCGGCAATGGCCCCAATGGCTGCCAGCAAAACCCACACCCCAATAACTGCGATGAAATTGCCATAAGGCAAGCCTTCACAGCAGCAGGATGCATTGAATTGCAAAGTTGCATATCGCCTTGCAGCATGTACTTTTATAACCCGCAATCTTTAACGGGAACTGCTGCACAGGCATTTGCTCAAGGGTTAGGCGCAAGCCTGATATCCATTCAATCGGCTACTGAAAATGCCTGCATTATTAATGATTTAAATTCTAAAGGTTTGGGCGGAATTATATGGATGGGTTTTGGTGATGAAGCGGTAGAAGGCATTTTTGAATGGTACGACCAAAGCCCTGTAAGTTATACCAACTGGGCCCCCGGAGAACCTAATAACGCTGGCGGAGACGAAGATTGCACCCAAATATACCCTGATGGACAATGGAACGATTTACCGTGTAATATTGGTAATTCTGCTTCTATTATTGAAGTAAATCTTTGCCCGCAAACCATACTTACCAATAATGGAGTTATTTGTAACGGAAACACTGCAGGCATTGTGGCTAATACCATTCTGGGCTCATTTCCCTATAGCTATAACTGGTCTGTTCCCGGTGCAGGTAATGTAAACAGTATTGCGGTTAGTCCTACTGTAAATACTAATTATTCAATAACCGCTACCGACAGATACCAATGTTCCTCTACTGCCAATACTGCTGTTAATGTGTTTACTCCTGCCGTTAGTGCCGGACCCGATGCAAGTTATTGCATAGGTGGCAGCACCACATTAAACGGAAATGCCCCTGCACGTTTTGAATGGAGCCCTGTAAACGATTTAAGTGATACTACTATTCTGAATCCTGTGGCCAATCCTAACGCAACTACTTCGTATATTATTACCGGTTATGAAGATATTGGCAATGCTGTGTTAAACGGAGATTTCAGTGCAGGGAACAATAATTTTTCAAGTAGCTACACTTTTCATAATCCATCTCCAAACGATATGGGTGAAAGCCGCTATTGGGTAGGCCCTAACCCCCGAAATATTCATTCGGGATTTGCCATTATGGGCGACCACACCACAGGCAGCGGAAACTTTATGGTGGTAAATGGCGCAGGCACCCCTAACCTTGAAGTATGGTGCCAAACCATTACCATAGACCCTAATACCGATTATAACTTTTCTGCCTGGATAACTTCGGTTGCTGCGGGTAGTCCGGCAATTTTACAGTTTTCGATTAATGGCGTTCCTTTAGCACAACCGTTTAGCGCACCTGCCGGTACAGGAGTTTGGGAGCAGTTTTTTGCCACCTGGAATTCAGGTAATAATACTTCTGCACAAATATGTATTGTAAACCAAAACACCACCTTAGGCGGTAACGATTTTGGGATAGATGATATTAGCTTCAGCCAATTGTGTATTGCCCGCGACACTGTTACTGTAACCGTAAACCCTTTGCCATTGGCCGATGCCGGTAACGATGTAGCTATTTGTATTGGCGACACTACTCCGTTGCAGGCTTCAGGTGGCACGCTTTATACCTGGTCGCCTACATCCAGGTTAAGTTGTGTGGCTTGCGATAACCCGCTGGCTAACCCTATTGTTACTACCCAATATAAAGTAAGAGTTACCGATGATAATCTTTGTGTGAGTGAAGATTCTGTAACTATTACTGTAAACCCGTTGCCTACTTTATCTGTTTCAGGCTTAAATAACCAATATTGTTTGTTAGATGCCGATGCTTTGCTTTCAGGTACTCCTACAGGGGGTACTTTTAGTGGCAATGGTATTACTGCTGATAGCTTCTCACCTACCCTTGCAGGGGTTGGTACACATAGCATTACTTATAGTTATACCGATGCTAATAACTGCGCTAACACCACTGCTTTGCAAACTATTGTAAACGATATGCCTGCCGTTAGTTTTGCCGGCACTGACACTACGCTTTGCCTTGATGATGCTGCTACTACTGTTGTGGTGCAGCCTGTAGGCGGTAATTTATTCGGAAATGGTATTACCGGTAATGTTTTTAACCCGCAAAATACAGGTGCTGGCAGCTATTGGGTTTTTTATGATTATACTGATAATAATGGTTGTGCTGTTTTAGATTCTATTTTGTTTACAGTAAATGAATTGCCTGCTGTTGCTGTAAGTGGAATTAATGCTACTTGCTTTGGATATAACGATGGCTCGGCTTTAGCTGAAGCAGCTAATGGCACAGCACCCTATAGTTATTTGTGGAATACCGCTGCTAATGATTCTGCTATTGCTAATCTTGCTCCGGGTAATTATTCCGTAACGGTAAGCGATGCCAATGGATGTACTGTTTCTGAAAGCATTTTCATTACTGAGCCAGTAGCGCTTTTTGTAGATATTTTACCTGCAAGAGATAGTATTACTTTAGGTGATACCGTGGCTTATACCATTCAGCATAATGCCGATGCCATTACCAATTATGTTTGGCAGTCTGATACGTGGCTAAGCTGTAACGATTGTGAAAACCCGCTGGCTATTCCGCAAGACAGCATTACTTATACTTTAACTATTACCGATACCAATACTTGTACGGCTACAAATTCGGCAAGTATTTTTATTAAACCGAAAAAAGCCTGGTTTATCCCAAATATTTTCTCGCCTAATGGCGATGGCAGAAACGATATTTTATATGCGTATATAAAAGGCATTAAGAAAATGACCTTCAATATATATAATCGCTGGGGCGAAAAAGTATTTACGGCTACCGACCCGCTGGTGGGCTGGGATGGCACTTACAAAAACAAGCTCGCCCCTGAAGGTGTGTATGTGTACGATATTCAGGTTGTTTACTGGGACAATATTCAGGTGAAAGATAAAGGCAGTATTACGCTCGTAAGGTAGGTTGTTGGGTAGTAGCATTATCTTCGCATTTATATGAACTGGACTAATATTGTTTCAACCCAACGCACAGGCGAAGAATCGGCTAATGCTTATTTAAGAACTCAGTTTGAACGCGATTTCGACCGCCTTATTTTTTCTTCAGGCTTTAGACGGCTTCAGAATAAAACACAGGTATTTCCTTTGCCGGGTGCCACCTTTGTACACAATCGTTTAACCCATTCTTTAGAAGTAGCCAGCGTGGGCCGCTCGTTAGGAAAACTGGCCGGCAATACCATTGCCGATACCAATGCTTTAGACGATGACATGAACAATTTTTATCGTTACGAATTGTCGAGCGTTATTGCGGCTGCTTGCCTGGCACACGATATCGGCAACCCTGCCTTTGGGCATTCGGGCGAAAAAGCCATATCGAATTATTTTAAAGAAAATGCCGAAACCAATATTGACGGGCAACCCCTGAAAAACTTTTTTAGCGAAACCGAATGGAGCGACCTTACCAATTTTGAAGGCAATGCCAATGCTCTTAGAGTTTTAACCCACCATTTTGCCGGCAAAACTTCAGGCGGCATGAGGCTTACTTATACTACGCTGGCGGCTATTCTGAAATATCCGTGCGAGTCTGTAGCTTCAAAAAAAGGTATTAAGCACCGCAGCAAGTATGGTTTTTTTCAAACTGAAAAAACTTTGGTAAAAGATATTTGCCAAAGCCTGAACATGATTTGCGAAAGCGAAACGCCTTTAATTTATAAGCGCCACCCATTTGTTTACCTTACCGAAGCTGCCGATGATATTTGCTATAGTATTATTGACATGGAAGATGCCCAAAGGCTGAAAATTATTAGTGCCGAAACGGCAGAAAAATATTTTCTGAACGTGTTGGAAGAACTGGGTGAAGGCTTTGTGAAATTAGACCGTATTAACAATACCCTTGCTGAAATTTACGACCGCAATGAACGTATTGCTTACCTGCGTGCCAACTGCATAAATGTGCTTACACAACAAACCGCAAAAGTATTTGCCGTAGAAAGCGAAAATATATTGAACGGCTCGTTTAACGGCTCGTTAATTGACCACCTTTATGCCCAAACTGAATCGCTGAAAGCCATTGAGAAAATTTCGGTAGCTGAAATTTATAACCACGAAACGGTAATAGAAATTGAACTGGCGGGCTACAATGTAATGTCTGATTTGCTGAAACTGTTTATACCTGCCGCATTAAAGCAGCAAGCCAAAGGCCGTGATGAAAAAATTTTGCGCCTTATACCCAGGCAGTTTTCGGTTGCAACGGCACCCACCGCCTATGAAAAAGCTATTGCCGTGTTAGACTATGTTAGCGGCATGACCGACCTTTATGCCACCGAGCTGTATAAAAAAGTAATGGGGGTAGAAATACCCAAGCACCGGTAGTGTTGTAAGTGCTGCTGAAAATAATATTCTCAAGAATGGTTTTTGGCCACAATCACAATAGTAAAAACCAATTTTCATTTAGATGGGAAATGGAGTAGTTTACAAAGCACCGGCTTTTTCAAATTTTTCAAGTAGGTTGAATTTGCCTTTGATGAAGTAGATGCAGGTATTCGTATCAATTAAATACTTTTTCAAAACGATTCAATTTGACGGTTGAGGTTTCTGCTGTTGTAGATTTCAGAAATAATTTCTTCAGCTGATTTTTTAGAGGCAAAACCACCAAATGCTTTTTTAAAGGTTGATTTTTTCGACTTCATATCAGACTTTACTGATTGTGTCAATTTAGAAATTAAATCAAGTTTAATGTCGGGGCTAAGGTTATCAAGCAATTGCAAGTAACCATTTATTATGGTTGTATTGATGTCTGTTGTTTTCATATTTCAAAGTTAAAAAAATCACAGATACTTCGAGATGCCCTTCGGGACGTTTTGTAGAACTGGCTTATAAGCAGAGTTGTTGGCGAACGCTTCTTTATATTTTGGGTAGTAGCGGATGCTGTTAGCAGAAGCAAGTCAGAGACTTGCTGTTTCATTTGCCATTCCAAGTGACCGCAGCAACACACTATGCTACGTGCGAACACTTGGAATAACAGGTGCTACCAGCGACATTTTGTTGTGTGCCTGGCGAATAGCCAGTTCGCGCGAAAGGTTGCTTTGAGGTAATCTTCTTGTAATAGTGCTCATAATTTATTGATTTTTGGGTTAAGAAAAAAAATTATCTATAACTATTTGATTATAATGTTGGGAGGGGTTCCACGCTATAGCGTGGAACCCCTCCCAACGTTGGTAAGGCATGTTTTCTATAGCAGGGAAGGCCTCCCAACATTGGTAAGGCATGTTTTCTATAGTGGGAACGGCCTCCCAACCTTGGTAGGGCATGTTTGCTATAGCGGGAAAGGCCTCCCAACCTTGGTAGGGCATGTTTGCTATAGCGGGAAAGACCTCCCAACGTTGGGAGGGCATGTTTGCCATAGCCGAAAGCCATTGAATTATTACTCCAATAAAAATTATGGTGTACCGGAAGGGTAGTGCCGGCAGAGAAGGGTTTTCAGCCATTATATTTTTCAGCGAAGCAGCATTCGAAATTCAAAATTCGAAAAGTAAAGGCTTCAGCTTAAAAGAAAAATGAGAAAAATTAGAAAAGTAAGTAAAATGCTAAATACAAAACTCTAAGCCCTAAACAAATTCAAAAATCGAAATTCAAAATTCAAAAAGTAAAATCCACAAACGGTCATTCTGGAAGAAACTTTCCAATAAATACCCACCACAAAAGAAAGATGCCTACGGCATGACAAAAGCACTGAATCCCAGAACTGAAAACTGATAACTGATAACTTATTACATAAAACTTAAAACATAAAACTAACAGCTAATGGCTAATGGCTTCAGTATAAAGAAAATTAAGAGAATTAGAAAAGTAAGTAAAATGCTAAATACAAAACTCTAAATGCTAAACAAATTCAAAAATCGAAATTCAAAATTCAAAAAGTAAAATCCACAAACGGTCATTCTGGAAGAAACTTTCCAATAAATACCCACCACAAAAGAAAGATGCCTACGGCATGACAAAAGCACTGAATCCCAGAACTGAAAACTGATAACTGATAACTTATTACATAAAACTTAAAACATAAAACTAACAGCTAATGGCTAATGGCTACCCCAAAACTGAAAACTTCTATTGCCCCTCACTTTTTTCAGCAAAGGCAAAAAAGGCAAACAGCATGTAGAGGTAAATGGGGTTTAAATAAGAAGTATCTACCAGGGCAAAAAGGCTCGAAGCCACTATGGCTATAAGCCCAAAAGTTTTAAAGGTATTAATAGGGTTAAGCAGCATTACATATTTTTTTACCGAAAAATATAAAAATGCCAGCAGGCCGGTAATGCCCAGCGAGGCTAATATTTCAAAGAAAATATTGTGGTAAGAAAACACCTTGCGCCCCCCTGCCTGTATATAGTGCCCTGCGCTAAACACACCCGAACCAAACACCGGAAACTGCCTGAAGCAGTCCATAGCAATTTCTAAAAGTCTTTTTCTGTCATCGTAATAGAAGAAAAATTTCTGTACAAACAGGCGGTTATATAAAGCCTCGGGAATATTCATGTAAATGGCCACAAAAATAAAAGGCATGGTAAGTAAAAATGCCAGCAACAGGTGGGTAACAAATTGTTTTCTGTCGGTTTTATTCAGCACAAAAATTACCGATGGAATAGCCAGCAGCAACAAGCCGCCAATGCCCGCCCGCGAGCCGCTCATAAACAACACCACGCTAAGTATAATAACCAGAAAATAGTAAATAAACTTTTGTGTTTGCTGAATGCTGAGGTATAGAATAAAAGGAATGCCATAGACCAGATAGGTGGCAATATTGTTTGAAATAGACCAGCCGATATTAATATCTTTTCTTACAATATTGCGGGTAATATCGTTGTCGAAAACAATTACTATTACCGTCATAAGGGCAGTAAGGGTGGTAAAGTATAAAACCGTTTTGGCGTAAAAAATAAAATGTTTGGTAAGGCTGGCGGCAGGCAGGTTTAAAAAGTAACTGTAAAAAAACAGCATGAAAATATAAATTAACATGCCCGAAACAGAGTTAGCAATATTGTTGGTATTAATAAGCGATAACACCATAGATGCCAACACGAAAAGCCATGGAAAAAACAGTTGTCCTTTTTGTTTCAGCTTTACATGCTTCACCAAATCATATACTATAGCGGCCACGCCTGCTGTAACCAGAATAATAACCGACCAGGTAATAACCTCTGAGGCATTGGCAATTTTGCCTACATTTTTAAGCAAGCCCCTGAACACCGGCACCGCAAATAAGGGTATGGGTAAAAAATAAACCGATTTTCCTTTGGCTGCAATAATTAACAACAGCAAAGAAAAAACCACTACGCCCAGCCACTCGTTAGCAAAATGCCAGCATATAAATGAAATAAGCGACAGGGTAAATAAATAAGCTTCATCGAAGTAGCGGTGTTGCCATATAGTATCGAGCTTATTCAAGTAGCAGGGTTATGTGTGGGGTAAAGTTAGTGTGTTTACTTAATGGCTACATTTATATTCAGCCGAAAAAATTATGAATGCCGAATAATTATGGCACATTAATAAAGCCCATAGCGGGTTATGGCTGTTTCAGGTCGTTAATGTGTAGCAACCATTGCTTTAGTGCGGTGTATTTTCCTCTTTCAATTTCGGCATTGCAGCTATTGCCTTTCAGCAAAAGTGTTTTTTCGCTGGCATTATATTGAATAGTGTTTACGGGAGCCCATTGTGCCTTTGCAGGTAATTTTTTAAAGCTGAAATTATTATTGCCCCCGTTATATAAAATGCCACTGGCTGTTTCGTGGGCTTTATAGTGTAAGGCTTGCTGCAAGGCTTCTTTGCCAAACATATCTTCAACAGTGGCATTGCCAAACAACGAGTGCTTATAGTATTTTTTCGAAAGGCCGTTAATGCGGGTTTTCAATTCGTTCAGTGGTTTAATGGGATACAATTTTCCGGCTTCATAAAAACAGGAAATAATATCTAACGAGCCATTCTTATCAAAATCGGCTGCATACAATTCCAGCGGATATTGTTGGCCGGCTTTCCATCGGGTGTTTTCGCCCAGGTTGCCCAATATAAAATCTATATCGCCATCATCGTCAATATCGGCAGCCGTAATGGTATTCCAAAAGCCATAAAGCTGTTGGTTAAATTTCAGGCTATCGGTAAAATGTATTAATTGCCCTTTGCCATTATTTCTGAAAAATTCAGGCCTCATATATTCGCCTGCAACCATTAAATCTATAAAGCCATCATTATCAAAATCGGCAAATACAGCCGAAGAAACCATGCCGATATGTTTCAGCTTGGGCGCAACTTCATCGGTAATATTTTTCCAGCTGCCTTTTTCATAACGCAGCAAAAAGCTCTCAGGGGTTTCAGGGTAATGATGCGATTTTACTCTTCCGCCTACAAAAATTTCTTTGGTGCCATCGGCATCAAAATCGGTGGCTGCCACACAAGTGCTGCTAACTTTTACAGGTGGCTGGTTATTAGATTTTTCAAAAATTCCTTTGCCGTTGTTAATGTATAAACGATGTTGCAGCAAGCTGTTGCCATCGGCATAGCGATAACCGCCTGAAGCAATATAAATATCATTATCGCCATCGGCATCAATATCTGTAATTAAAATGGCAGCATCGATATAAGTGCTTTCGGCAAGCCAAAGGGGTTGGGTGGTGTATTGTTTGTTTTGCTGTTGAAGATAGATGGTGGCCGGGTAACCATATAAGCCACCCACCACTATATCTTCCAGACCATCGCCATTCAAATCGGCTATGGCAACAGGTGCTTCCGGGTGAGAATACTGGTTGGGCAATAACGGCTCTATTCTGAAATCGGTATGATTATCTTTTTGAGGCTGTGGAGGAATAAAACCATATTCATGTTGTAACTCAACGGGTGTTTTTATTTCAGGCTGAATAAATGTATTGCTTTCGTTGTAGGATATAGCCATCAATTTATTTGCTGAAAGATTTTCCAGTTTTTGAACCCTGCCATTGTTCCATTTAATTATTGCCGAATCTATTTTTGATACATTTCCTGTTCCGAAGTGAATAATATTTTCTGAAGAAGAATAAAACCCTCTGATGGGATTTAGCTCGGCCATTTGTTTTTTATCGCCATTGTAATAAATGGTTACAGTAGAATGCCAGGCGGGCAAGTTGTTTTCGTATTGTAATTTGAAACGAATAAAATTATGTTGTGTGTTTAAATCGTTTCGGTAAATAAATGAAATAGCATTGCTGTTATTTACTACCAAATCTAAATCGCCATCATTATCTAAATCGGCATAGGCAGCCCCGCGAGAATCTATGGGTATATCAAAGCCCCACACCTTGCGCATATCGGTAAAAGTATAGTTGCCATTGTTTCGGTATAAATAGTTGGTAAAATAATCTCGTGCAAGGGTATCAGCCTGTATAGCTTCTTGCATTTTTTCAGCATTGCCCATTGAAGCTTTATGAACAAAATCAAATTCAAACACATCGGGATGCCACACGCCATTGGTAATAAATAAATCTTTAAAACCATCATTATCAAAATCGGCCAACAAGGGCGACCAGCTCCAGTCGGTAGCATCTATGCCGGCATATTCGCCTATTTCGCTAAAAGTGCCGTTGCCATTATTTATTTGCAAGGTGTTGCGCACCATCTGGTTTTCGATAAAAGATTTTTTGCCACTTAACATATAGTGCCAGGTGTATGGCGTTTCGTGCCTTAAAGTTTTAGTGCGGTAGTTGTTGGCAGGGCGCATATCGCAGGTAACAAAATCAATCAGCCCGTCATTATCAATATCGGCAGCATCGCTACCCATAGAATAAAAAGAAGTGGTTTTAAAAAACGAATCGGTGGTTACGGCAAAGCTCTTTCCTTGTTCATTCAGGTACACATAATCGGGGCTGTCAAAATCATTAGCCACAATTAAATCGGTAAAGCCATCATAATTAATATCGGTAGCAATTGAATTAAATGCGGTGTGCTTTTTGGTTTTAACCGAGAAGTTATAGGGTTGGGTTTGGTTTTTATAAACACCGTTTTCGTAAATAAAAACTTTGTCGTAATAACCTGAATAATCTTGTTGGTTATCGCCCAGTATTGCACCATAGTCGGAAACATCAAAGCCATCCCAGTGATGAATAATGATATCAAAAAAACCATCTTTATTGATGTCTAAAATATTGATGCGGCTAATATCGTGCAGGTTAGAATTTACACCCAACTGCAAAGCCATTTCTTTAAACTTTCCATTTTTCTGATTCATGTAAATCAATACATTTTGAGTGTTGTCGTTGTTAAATCGCTTCGATTTTCCTACTACTATATCATTCCAGCCATCGTTATTCAAATCGGCAACGGCTGCCGAGGTTGCCCCATTGCCTGTTTTAATACCGCTTGTAGCAGTAATATCTTCAAACTGCATATTGCCTTTGTTTTTATACAGTTTGCTTTCGGGACTTCCTGCAAAAAAAATGTCGGTTAACCCATCGTTGTTAAAATCGGCTACTGCTACCCCACTGCCTTCAAATGGCACTGTAGTCATATCAGGATTACTGCGGAAATAGATGCCTGTTTCTTCAGGGTTTAACACTGTAAATTTTTGTGAGAAGGTTTTTTCTAAAAAAACAGCATTAAGAAAAAACAAAAGCGTAAATAAGTATTTACTCATTGTTTGAATTTAACAAATCGCAAACACTTTTACCTATTCTTTCGCCTTGTTTTATACCTGCATCTACGGCAGTTCTGAAATGTATGCCGCCTAATATTCTGCTTTCAGAAACTTCTAAAGCAGCCTCTTTAAATGAATTAAATTTTCTGGGGGGAAGATTTAAATAGGTCAGTTGGGTAGAATCGGTAAAGGCAATATTACTGCCTAATAAACACGTTAAAACTTCAGCACAAGCCATAGAGCAAACACTGTGTCCGCTCGTGTGTTCGGGGAAAGGTGGCGTTACCAGATGAGGCATCCATTGTTCATCTATATACCTTCTGATATAAGTTACGGGGCGAATAAGATTGTAGGTGTATTTATCATTCCACGAAACAATTTTAGCATCATATTCAGCAATAGATAACAGTGTGTAACATTGAACAGTTTTGGCAAAAGAAAGCTGATTTGCAACAGCTACCTGCCTTACAATACTTATCCAGTGAGAGGCAGGATTGATATGCCTTCTGGGAATACCTACATGCCCTTTATACTTATCGTTTAAATCGGGGTTGTCATCCCAAAACTCGGCAATTGTTTTTTGTTCGGCAGTAAGTTTTTTCGATAAATTATATACCTCAGTTGCCAGCGCATGTAATTTAGCATTTGCAGCAGTATCGCACTTAAAAGGTAATGGCTCGCTTAGTTTTTTAACATCTTTAACAACCATTGGGCGCAGCATATTCCAATAAGGTTCTAAAGCCGGACGATATTCAGGCGGGGTGGGCTGCCAGCTACACAATTCTTTCTCTTGCAAGTACAAAGGCTGTGCTTTGGTTTTATTAAAATTATCTTGTTGCAGATAAGCAGTTACATGGTTAGCAATAATCTCACCAATAAACTGCGAATGTATAACCCTTTGATACCCGTAAGTGGCAATTAATGAGCTTCGGTGCAGGTTATAAAGCGAATCGCAGGCATCATCGCGATACACTACCTGCTTGGCAACTTTATAAACTGCATGCACTAATACCGCATCAATTATAGCCTCTTCTTTATTGGTTTTAAACTGAAAGGCTGCGTACTCATTTAATTTGCCTTGCAGGGCAGGCAAGCTTTTATCAAAATAGGCAACCGATTCATAAGCGGCAATATTGGGGTAAACAAAACCTCTGGTGGCCAACACAGGGCTAAAGCCATCTTTAACCATTAAATCAATTAATAAGCCATTCCAGTCGTGTATATACTTAACCTGTTGAGCAAAAAGCAAATTGACATTAATAAAGAAAATAACTGCTAATAACTTCAGGTTCATTGCAAAAGTTTATTTATTCTAGGTAGTTGTTTTTCCCCAGTAACCAATGTCGCGGTAAAAAAACTTTTTATTCCACGACATAAAAAATGATAATACAGAAATAGCCACAAACTTCAAATGACCTGTTTTTTTAAATCTTCTGCTGTCTTGCAAAATAGCATAAGGCGAAAAGCCAAATTTTCGGGCCGAATATTTTTTACTTAACAAATAATCTTCGCCATGAATAGCTTTTTCATCAAAGCCACCAAGAGAGTTAATAATATCGGTTCGGGTTAAAAAAAAGTTTCCTACTGCAAAGGGGCTTATTAAACATAGAAACCTGTTGGCAATATTGAACAACAAAAAAATAAACGCATACAAAGTAAAAGGCTCTTTACCTTTAACTGGCGCACCTAATAAATGCAAATGCTTTTTCTGAAACTTGTTTACACATTCTTTTATTTGCTTATTATTGGTAAGCATGGTATCTGCATCTAAAAATAAAACCAATGGTGTAGCAACTAATTTTAACCCAGCGTTTCGGGCGGCAGAAACTTTTCCTCCATCAATCATTTCAATCTTCAGAGTTGGCGACAACTTTACCTTGAGATTATCAATAATATCCCTGGTGCCATCGGTAGAAAAGCCATCGGCAATAATTACTCTTGTACCTGAAATGTCTTCTTGCCCGGCTAATAACTGCAGCATTTCAGGCAGATAACCCGCTTCGTTTTTACATGGAATTACTATGGTTAGCTGCTGCGATATCAATTAAATGCTGCTTTATTTAGAAAAATTACTGCACTATTTCAAAAGCAAATTTAGTGTAAACAGGATAATGGTCAGAAAGTGGTAATGTGTCGTTTCCATTATAGTAAAAACGTTCATCGTCCATTTTATAAACTGTAGGGCTAATTTTAATCTTGTCGCTACTTCTGTAAAATATTTTATCAACTTTTTCGCAATTGGCACTGGTTCTGTTTAAATCACAATCAGTTAAAGAATTATCATTCTGCTCGGGCAAAATACCATCCCTAATTAATTCAATCCAAGAATCTTTAAACCCTAAATCTAATACCGACCTGATATTATCGCCTGAACGAGTATATCTGCAATTAAAGTCTCCCATAATAATTACAGGTTTATCTTTAGAATATTCAGATATATATGAACACATTTGGGTAATATTATTTCTTCTAGCGGCCAAGGCTTCTTCGCTTGAACCTGCGTTAGCGTGTACATTGTAAAAATCTATAACAACATTATTGTTTATATAAATTTGTGAATAGCTGAAACCTTTTGGAGTAAAGCAATCTGCTGCAGTACAGTCGTTCCATTGGGTACGAATTAAATTATTGATTGGGTATATTGAAAAGGTATTCAACCCATCACCATTAGGCACACAACCTAAAGTTTCAGTTTTATAAGGATGTTTTAAATACAGTGTAATTGAATCATGATAACAAAAATCTTCCTGAACGTGCACGATATCATAATCATTTAATAACTTGCTTATTTCAGAGGAATACAGAGAAGGAGTAGATCCGGAAATTATATCAGGTAATCCGGCAACATTGTATGCTAATACGCTGAATTCGCCTTTAATATTGCTATCTTTTTTACAAGATGAAATAAAAAGTACTGTTATAACTACAAAAATACTTTTTGAAAATAGCTGACTCATATTTTACGTTTATAGGCTTTGTTAAGCGAAAGTTAACTAAATATTGTCAGGTGTAATAACAAAAAAAGGACGGATAAACCGTCCTTCGTATTGTAGTGGAAAATACTATTATTTATAAATATGAATCCAAGCATCTTTAAACTCTGAATTCTCTCTTAACTTGTATAAGTCTTTTATGCCTTGCTCAAAATCGCCCTCTTTAGATAAATATAAATAGTACCAAGATCTTCTTTTGTTAAGAACAATACCAACATCATGACCTTTTTTCTTATACATCTGTTGTTCTTGTCTGGCACCCTTTTCTGTTTTTGTTGCAGCAACTACCATGAAATAACCAGTTCCAGGGTCTCCATCAATAAAATCTAAATCTTCTTTTTTACCTTGATAAACACTTTCTTTTGGCAACTGTACATCAACAGGCGGGTTTTGATTTTTCATGCTTTCCTGAAACTCCTTTAGTTTCTTTTCCAATTCAGCTTTCAAATCGTCAATTTCTTTGTCTTTTTGTGCGACAGTTTCTTTTAATTGCTCATTTGTAGATTTCAGGCTGTCATTGGCAACGGCCACATCGTTTATTTTACTATCTAATAAATCCTGACGCTGTTGTAATTGCTTAATAGTTTCAATTAAGCCTTTGTCTTCGCTCTTACCAAACTTAATACCCATAAATACTTCGTGCGTTCCGCCTGCCTGGCTACTTAAATCATTCACCGCAAAATCGCTGGCATAACCAATACTAATTCTATCATGAACCTGAAAACCAACTCCTGCTGTGAAAGCATAATTGTAACGGTACATTAAGCCTAACCAAACTAAATTTTTATACTGAAGTTTCGCATTCACGTCCACTTGAAACTGACCTCCTTCAGACAATCTGAAAAAAGCTCCGGGTTCTAAGTATAATACATCTTTCTTAAGAGTGATATTGTAAGATGCATTAACCAAATAGTGTCTTGAAAGCTGATAATTCAGAGGCGCATCGTTGTTATTTAAATAAGAAAGATTGGTTTTAAACAACTGAGGCATTGAAAAACCAACATTCAAACCTTTGAATTTATAATTAATACCTGCAGAACCATCGAAACCAATACCTCTATTGAAATTATTTAAAACTGGTTCATTTTCATTTTCAGGTCGAACTTGAGAGCGATTAATTGATGTTTCATTTATTCCGGCAGCAAGACCAATGCTAAAACGGTGGTGCTCTTTAAAATTAAAAGAATAGGCATAAGATAAATAACCACCTGTTTTTCTGAAAAAACTGATATTATCTTGATAAACCATACCGCCAAATCCGGCTTTATTATCTTTAATAGAGCCATCAAGAGTAATCGCCTTTGTTTCAGGCGCACCTGTTACATCAGTCCACTGCTTTCTATAAATTAAGTTAGCATGCAGGTTACCCCTGTCTCCGGTTCTTGCAGGGTTGTACAAAAACTGATTCAAATAATACTGCGAATAAAGTGGAATCTGTTGCGCAAATGTGTCTATACTAATTAACACACCAACGATTGCAATTAATGATATGCGCTTCATGCGTTTTGTTTTTTCAGTTTTAGAATGGTTTCATTATTCAGAAGCAGTGAGGTATTATATCTCACTGCTTCTGATAAAATTTTATCTTAAAATATTTACATCTCCTTTAAATACTCTGTCTGAGCCACCTACTTGAATAACATAGAAATAAGTTCCATCAGGAAGTTCATTTCCATTTTCAGCAGTTCCGTTCCAATCGTTTTGATAATCAGAAGATTCCCAAACTTTAGAACCCCAACGGTTAAATATCATAACTGAAGTGCCGGGATAAGTTTCTACGTTGAAGATGTTCCATACATCATTTATTCCATCGCCATTAGGAGAAATTAAATTAGGAATTCCTAAGTTAAAGTCTTCAACAACGGTAACCGTTACACTTAATTCAAGATTACATCCGTTAGGATCAGAAACTGTAACTGTATAAGTTGTAGTTTCTTCAGGTGTCGCTAAAGTAGAGGCAGATGTTGGACTATCTAATCCATCAGTTGGAGTCCAAACATAATTAGATCCTCCTGTTGCGGTTAATAATGCAGGGAAACCTTTGCTTACAGTAGTATCGTTACTAATAGAAACATTACCCTGATTAAGTACAAATACATCTACAGCATCCACAGCCACACAACCATTTACAGAAGTAACAGTAACCCTGTAATTACCTGAAGATGTAGTAGTAATGGCATTGGTAGTAGCGCCATTAGACCACAAATACAAGAAGTCTTCATCGAAAGCAACAGATAAGAAAGCTGTATCTGAAACGCAGTCACCAGGATTTGCTCCTGAAATAGTAATTGTAGCATCTGGAGTTGCAAAAATAGTTATTGTTTTTGTCAAGGTATCTAAGCAACCTCTGTCTGAACGAGCAACAAGGGTAATGTCAAAATCACCTGATGCAGAATATGTCTTAGATGGATTAGGTGCCTGAGAAGAGGTACCATCACCAAATGTCCATTCATACGTTAAGGTTCCTGAAGATAATTGAGTGTTATTAATCATTTGTATCGATTCACCAACACAATCATTATTAAATGTAAAATCAGCAATCGGCTTAGGCAATCCTGTAATTAAAGTACAGTAAGTTGCCTCACAACCATTAGCATCAGTTACAGTTAAACAGTATTGACCCGCAGGTAAATCTGTTCTATCTTCTGTAGTAGCTCCGTCAGACCACAAATAAGTATAAGGAGATGTTCCACCGGTAACTGAAACTCCAATTTCACCATTATCATCGTTACCACAGCCCGCGCCTTTAGGAATACCAACGATTGCAAGTTGTTGAGGTACATCAACAACAACGCTATCTATAGCAGTACATCCGTTAAAATCTGTAACTATCACCACATATCTTCCTCCGGTAAGGTTAGAAATATCTTCTGTAAACTCAAATGTAGACCAGAAGAAAGTATAAGGAGCAACTCCACCTGTTACGGTTAAATCAATTGAACCGTCAGCTACATCACTACATGTAGCAGAAGTAGGTGTTAATTGAGTAGCTAACTCATCAGGCTGTGTAACAGTGTATGTAAATGTAGATGTGCAAAGATTTGCATCTGTAATTGTTACTGAATAAATACCTGCCTCTAGATTAAATATGCTTTGTGTTGTTTGAGAATTACTCCAAACAAAAGTGTACGGAGAAACACCACCTGTAACATTCAATTCAATGCTACCTGTTTCGTTTCCATTACACAAAACATTAGTTATCACTTCATTAGCAATTACTTCATCAGGTTGTGTAATGGTGAAAGTTCTAACAATACCACAGTTATTAACATCTAATACTGTTATTTCATAATTACCTGCAATCAGGTTAAAAATACTAGCAGTAGTCTCACCATTACTCCAAGCATAGGTATATGGTGAAGTGCCACCTGTTATTGTAATTTCAATAGAGCCATCATTTCCATTAAAACATGTAACATTTTGTACAGTTTGTGTAGATATTAATATTTGATCCGGCTCGTTAATTGTTGCTGACTGAACCAATGTACAACCATTAGCATCCGTAATAGTAACTGTATAAGTTCCGGCTACTAAAGTAGTAATGTCTTCGGTAGTTTCTCCATTACTCCAATTAAAGGTATATTGCGGAGTACCTCCTGAAACAGTTAAGTCAATTTCTCCATCATTTCCACCAAAACAAACCACATCAGTAGAAGATAGTGTGGCTGTAAGCAAGGTCGGCTCTAACACTGTGTAAGAATCTGAAACAGTACATCCATTGGCGTCTGTAACAGTAACATTATAAGTACCACCCGGCAATCCATTAATATCTTCAGAACTATTATTATTATCCCATGCAAATGTATATGGCGCAACACCACCCGTAACAGTTAAATCAACTGAGCCATCAGATGCGCCAAAGCATGTAACATTCTCAACAGTGCCAACCACAGTTAATAATTGTGGTTCGTTAACCGTAGCATTCTCAACTAAAGTGCAACCATTAGCATCAGTAATTGTAACAGTGTAAGTTCCGGCAGAAAGATTGGTAACGTCTTCTGTGGTTGCACCATTACTCCAATTAAATGAATATTGTGGAGTTCCACCAAAAATTGTAATGTCAACCGAACCATCTGTTCCGCCATTACAAAGCACATCACTTACAACAGAAGTTATAGCCAAAACACTAGGTTCTGCAACAGTATATGTTGAGCTGAAAGTACAACTGTTGGCATCGGTAATAGTTACACCGTATATACCAGCAGTAAGAGATGTTAAATCTTCTGTTGTGGAACCATTAGACCACAAGTAGGTATAAGTTGGTGTGCCGCCACTCACGGTTAGATCAATAGCTCCATCATTACCTCCAAAACAATTTACATCATCTATATTAGCATTTGCTGTTAAAACAGCTGGCTCAGATACTGTATAGGTAACAACCGCAGTACAACCATTAGCGTCAGTAACAGTTAAAGTATAGTTGCCGGCAGGAACATTCACAATATCTTGCGTATTTAAACCATTAGACCAATTATAAGAATAGCCTGAAACGCCTCCTGTAACAGTAACATCAATTGAACCATTACTTAAACCATTGCAGGTTACGTCATTAATACTAGCTGTAACCTGAAGTGGGCTTGGCTCAAGAACATCATATACTGCGCTAACCGTACAATTGTTAGCGTCTGTAACAATAACAGTATATTGATTTGCAGATACTGCTGTTAAGTCTTGAGTTGTAGCACCACCAGGTGACCAAGAATAAGTATATGGTGTGGTGCCACCCGTTACTGTTAGGTCAACACTTCCATCGGTGCCTGCATTACAGCTAACATTTGACACGTTTGCTGATAATTGTAATTGTGATGGTTCAGAAATGCTATAGTTACCTGTAATGGTACAATTATTCGCATCACTAACAGTTACACTATATATACCAACAGTTAGTTGAGACACAGTAGCAGTAGTAGCTCCATTCGACCATATATAATTATATGGACTCACACCGCCAGTAACAACCAGTGATATTTCACCATCATTTCCACCACTACAGCTAACGTTTGTTATTGTTTCTGCAATAACAAGTTCATCAGCTTCTCCAACATTATATTGCGCAGAAATTGAGCATCCGTTCGCATCAGTAACAATAACTGTATAAACACCAGCCACCACATTAGACAAATCTTGGGTATTGTCAAAATTTGACCATAGATAAGTATAAGGTGCAGTACCTCCGCCAACTATAATATCTACTGAACCCGTAGCTGTTCCAAAGCAAGAGGCTTCCGTTACAGTTGATGCAAGTATTTGTAATTGAGTTGGTTCACTTACAGTAAAGGTTTGTACCTTAACACAACCTCCGGCATCACTAACAGTAACAATGTAAGAGCCGGCTGACAGATTTAATATATCTGAAGTAATATCGCCTGTTGACCATTGGTAGGTATATGGTGGTTGTCCTGAAATAACTGTTGTCAATATTGAACCACCATTTCCGCCATTACAATCAGCATTTTCTACTGCTGCAACAACATCAAGCGTACCTGCTGCACTTACATTAAAGAAAGCAGAATTCGTACAACCATTAGCATCGGTTACAGTTACAAAATAAGTTCCAGCTAAAACATTGGTTAAATCTTCTGAAGCACTTCCGTTTGACCACTGATATGCATATGGGCCGCCAAAACCACCTGAAACGATCAAGTCAATAGAACCAGGGCCACCACCACAGGTTCCGTCAATAACATTAGCGGTAATAACAATTGAATCCGGAGAATCTACCGTAAATCCGGCAAAGAATCCACATCCTTGCGCATCAACTACGGTCACACCATAATTTCCTGCACTTAATCCTGAAAGGTCTTCAGTGGTTGCCCCATTTCCCCATGTGTAATTAAATGTAGGCGTGCCACCAGTTACTGTAACATCAATTGCACCATCATTTGCATCAGGACAAGAAACATCAGTAACGTTACCTGTAACAGCAAGTGTGCTGCTAATATCAATAACTGTATATGAAGCTGATGAAGTACAACCATTTATATCAGTAACAGTTAATGTATAAGTTCCAGCGAACAACCCTGAAATATCTTCAGTAGTTGCCCCATTATTCCATGAGAACAAGTAAGGAGTTGTACCACCTGATACAGAAGCATCAACACTACCTAAGATGTTATTTGCACAATCAGCATCTGTTCCTGTTGTAGAAACAACTATTGGTGTAGGTGCGTTAACATTGAATGACTGACTAACCGTACAATTATTAGCATCTCTTACTGTTACGCTATAAGTTCCGGCAGCCAGATTAGAAATATTTTGAGAAGTAGCACCGTTACTCCACGAAAAACTATAAGGTGCTAATCCGCCACTTACAATAAGATCAATGGCTCCCGTATTACCTCCATTACATGCAGCATTTACTGATGTAGCCGAAACAGAAAGCACTGTAGGCTGAGAAATATTGGCGGAAGTTACTGCAGAACAGTTGTTAGCGTCAGTAACGGTTACTGTATATGTTCCAGTTGAAAGCCCACTTAAATCTTCTGTAGTTGCGCCATTGCTCCATGCGTATGTGTATGGAGCAGTTCCACCATTTACAACAAGATTTATAGTACCATTGCCTAGTCCATTACAAGTAACATTGGTATTTGAAACAGATAAACTTATAACATCAGGCTCATTAATAACAAAACCTGCTGTGGCCTGACAGCCAACATTATCAGTAACAGTAATTGCATATACACCACCTGCTAAACCAGAAACATCTTGTGTAGTAGCACCATTAGACCATAAGAAAGTATAACCCGGTGTTCCTCCTGTAGCAACTATACCGTTTACAGCACCATCATTTGCACCATTACACGAAACATCAAATGCTGTTCCGTTTACAGCTAAGCCTGAAGGATCGGTAACAGTGTAACTTGCTGTGGTAGAACAACCAGAACCATCAGTTACAATAACTGTATAACTTCCGGCAATAAGATTAGTAATATCCTGAGATGTAGCTCCATTTGTCCACAAATAAGTGTATGAACCGAAACCTCCTGTTACATCAATATCAATACTTCCAGTAATGCTGTTAGCACAATCAGCATTCTGAATATTAACCACTGATACTGCAATTGCAGAAGGCTGAGTAACAGTATAAGAAGCTACTCTGATACAACCTGAAGCATCTGTTGCAGTAACACTATAAGTGCCTGCTGAAACATTTAATAAATCTTTTGTAGTGGCACCATTGCTCCATGCATAAGTAACCGGTAAAGTAGCATTAAGAGGTGTAACGAAAATAGAAGCAGATGAAGCACCGTTGCAATCTGCATTAGTTACTGAAGCTGAAAGATTAAATGCGCCAGCCTGACTGATATTTACAGAATTGGTAGCAGAACAACCCTCAGCAGAAGTAACTGTAACCGTGTAATTACCTGCAACAAGACCGGTAATATTAGAAGTAGTTGCGCCATTACCCCAAGCAAAGGTATAGGGGGCAGCACCACCAACCGGACTTGCCGTAACTGAACCGGTAGCACCAGTACAATCGCCATTTACAGCTAACATGTTTACAGCTGCAATTGGAGAAGCGTTTTGGATAATTGCACTGAAAACCTGTTGACAAGCATCATATGTAACTGTTAATGAATACAATCCCGCACCAACATTAGAAATATCTTCGGTAGTTTCACCATTACTCCATAAATACGAAACTGTTGTTGGAGGTGCAGTAAAGCTTAGGGTTATATCAATTGCCCCTGTATTTTGACCAGTACATCCGGCATTTGTAACATCAAATGTTGCTGTGGGAGGATTTGCAGGGAATCCTAATTGCCATGAACTAGTTGCGGTACATCCGTTAACATCTGTTACTATTACAGTATAATTTCCTGGTAATACATTGTTTAAGTCTTGTGTAGTTGCACCATTACTCCACAAATAAGAATATGGAGCAGATCCACCTATTACAGATATTCCAACACTATTAAATGCACCACTACAACTTGAACCTTGTCCGGATGATGTTTGAGATATTGTGATTTGAGAGGTATTTGCAATTGTGAAAACTTCTACGCCAATACAACCCAAACCGTCAGTAACACTAACCACATAAGTTCCGGCAGAAAGTCCAGATATGTTTTGTGTGTTAGCCCCATTACTCCAATCGTATATAATTGGTGCCACAGCATTTAAAACATTCAGATTTATGGTGCCATTACTACCATTTGAGCATGTTGGACTTGTGATATTACCCACTACGTCAATATTACCTTGACTAACACCAAAAACATTTGAGGTTTGGCAACCATTGTCATCAGTAACAGTAATGGAATATGCACCGGCAAGTAATCCATTTAAATCCTGAGTAGTTGCGCCCGTATTCCATAAATAAGAATATGGTGAAGTTCCTCCTGTTACACTTACATCAATACTTCCCAAAACTGAAGCATCACAAGAAGCATCGGTTACAACTCCTGTAACTGAAGGCCCATTTTCACCAATTACAAAAGTATATCTGGCAAAACAAAAACCTGCACCAAAATCAAAAATATCTAAGTTGTAAACCCCAGCAGATAACCCTGATACGTCTTCTGTATTAGCAATGAAATTAAAGTTATTATCAAACCAATTAAAGTTATACAAACCTGAACCTCCTGTTACTGTAATATCAATTGCACCATCCGAAGTACCTACACAACTAGCATTAGTAATAGTTTCAACAACATTTATTCCAGCAGGATCGATTAATGTAGCAGAAGAAGAAGAAGTGCATCCATTAGCATCAGTTACAATAACTGTGTAAGTGCCCCCACTTAAATTCGAAATATCTTCTGTGGTTTCAAAATTACTCCATAAGTAGGTGTACGGAGAAACACCCCCACTCACAGTTAAATCAACTGAACCCGAAGGAAAACAGAAAGAAGGGTTTGTTCCTGATAAGTTTAAAACAATAGCAGCAGGCTCCGCAACAGAATAATTATCCGTTAAAGTACAGCCATTTCCATCTGTAACCGTTACATCGTAGTTTCCTGCACTAACATTTACTAAATCTTCTGTAGTTGCACCATTACTCCATGCGAAATTATATGGAGGTGTACCACCGGTTACAGAAATATCAACTCTTCCTTCTGAAGCACCATTACAGTCTGCATCAGTTAGGCTGGCAAGATTTAAAAACAATTGTGGTGCTTCTGTTATTGTTGCACCGGTAGAAACTGTACAATTATTATCATCAGTAACAGTAACGGTATAGCCTCCTGCCAATAGACCGGAAGCAGTTTGTGTGGTTTGCCCATCGCTCCATAAGAAACTATAGCTTGGAGCACCCCCGGAAACGTTTACAGTAAGTGAGCCTCCAGTACCACCAAAGCAACCAATATTTATTTGATTTGAAATATTAGCCAATAAAGCAGCTGGTTGAGTAATGGTAACAGTAGTGTTATTTTGACATCCTCTCGAATCACGAACCAAAACATTATAAGTCCCAGCAGTTAGATTTGAAAAAACACCACTTTGCTGAAAAGTAAAGCCATTGATAGTATATTCATACGGAGCAGTTCCACCGTTTGGAATGGCTTCAAATGATCCGTCTGCTGCACCATTACATGAGGCGTTAAGTATGTTATCAATAGTAATTGATAATGTAGCATTATTGTTTATTACAACTGTGGTAGTTGCCTGACAACCTAATTGATCTTCAGCCAAAACAGTATAATTACCGGCAGAAAGGTTGTTAAAGAAACCACCTGGCTGCAATGGACTTCCATTTATTGAGTACTGGATATTTCCGGTTCCACCTGATGCAGATGCAGTAATGGTACCATCATTTACTCCAACACAACTAGCATCTGTACCACTTGCAGAAACGGATAATGTAGGTGGAGATGTTAATGTAAAAGATGCAGGCGATGACCCAGCAGTACAACCATTATTATCTCTAACAGAGATTGTATATGTACCCACAGTTAAACCAGTAAAATCATTAGAAGGCTGGTAATTGTTTCCGCCATCAATAGAGTATTCTAAAGGTGTCGTTCCTCCAATAGCAGTAATTACTATTCTTCCATCGCTGCCCCCACCACAAGTTACGTTTGTTGGGGAAACATTGGTAACAACAAGTTGTGAAGGTTGTGTAAGTGTTGTACTTCCTACAGCAAAACAGCCTCCCGCGTCAGTAACAGTAACACTAACAAAACCTGCAGCCAATCCGGTGGCAGTTTGTGTAGTAGCGCCATTACTCCATGAATATCTATAAGGTGGTAGGCCGCCTGTAGGTGTTGCGGTGGCAGTTCCATCATTTCCATTAAAACAAGATGGTTGAGTGAAAGTAGTATTTACACCAGAAACTCCCGAACTAACAAATATTGTCTTAGAAAAACATCCAGTAGTATTACAATCTCCAACCGCCCTAACGAAATAAGTAGTTGTTGTGCTAGGTGTAACACTAAAAATTCCTGATGTATTTGAAGCTACAAAAGTACCTCCATTGGTTGGACAATCTCCACTATATAGTTCCCAAGATGCGCCAGTACCAAGAATTCCACCATTAAGGTTTAAAGTTACAGTTGTCGCAGACGGAACAGCGCAAGTAGTATCTCTTGAAGCTGAAATTGAAGTAGGTAATATTGATTCTGTTTTAACTGTTACTGTAGTTTGAGCAGGTGTAGTATTGCCACAACCCCCTTCTGCCCTAACATAATAATTAGTAGTAACTGTAGGTGAAACTACAATAGAAGATTGGCCTGAAGCAATCGGAGTTCCACAGCAAGAAGCACCTGAATACCAAACCCACTGAGCACCTGTACCAAGTGATCCACCATTAACTGATAAAGTAGTATTACTTCCCGGGCAAAAATTGTCTAAAGATTTATCAATTCCTGTTGCTGCAACAGATACAGTATTAATATTTACAGTAAGCTGAGCACAAGTAGTGCCATTTGGCCCGTCACAAGGACCTTCAGCTCTTACAAAATAAGTAGTGGCAACTGTTGGGTTTACTGTGATAGAGGGACCTGTTCCAACAGAAACACCCCCGCAAGAACCCGAATACCATCTCCATTGTGAACCAATACCCAAAACTCCATTTCCTAATGAAAGAGTTATTGGAGCACCAGGGCATACAGCATTACCAGGAATATTAGAATTTATAGTTGTTGGTGCTG
This sequence comes from uncultured Chitinophagaceae bacterium, assembly GCA_964543705.1. Taxonomy (GTDB): domain Bacteria; phylum Bacteroidota; class Bacteroidia; order Chitinophagales; family CAIOSU01; genus CAYSGX01. The sequence goes on along the minus strand of CAZIZP010000016.1, from coordinate 76,254 downwards.
TTGACTGAGTATTAACAGTTATTGTAGTCGATGCACAACCTGTAGGCGTAGAACAGCCCCCCTCCGCTCTTACAAAATATGTTGTAGTAGCCGTAGGGGTAACCGTAAGATTTGGCCCTGTGCCTACTGCAGTACCTACTCCACATCCGGCTGTATACCACCTCCATACACCACCTCCTACATTTCCGCCATTAACTGATAATGTTACTTGAGTGCCGGAGCATATGGTATTAGAAGGCGAAACAACAACACTTGTTGGTTGTTGAGCATTGGGAAATACGTTAATAGTATATTCCTGAAAGCATTGTCCTAAAGTATATCTAACAGATTGAGAAGCTGTAGAACTAAAAGAAGCCGTTCCCGCTGATGGATTATTATTAGATACTCCCGTACCAGACCATGTGCCACCTGCAGGTGTAGCTACAAGTTGAACTGTTTGACCAGAACATGCCGTGGTAGGAGAATTGGTAACACTAATATTGTTTACTTGCCTGTAATTAATAACCGCAGAAGTTCCTGTTCCATCCCAACCTAAACAGCCAGTTCTATTAACCATTAACCTCAAACTTCCAGAGAATGTTGAGTTCCAATTCACAGATGCTCTTATACCTGTACAAAGAGGTCCATTATTATCATTAGTGAAGAGTGAGCCCCCGCCTCCAGCATTATAGCCGGTTAACTGTGAATCAAACCCAGAACCAGTACAGTTAGAGAACTCATATTGAGCACCTTGCACAACTGTATAAGTTGAATATGTGCCTGGACCTTGTTGGGTTTGCGCAAATGTTCCACATGGAGGCACATTAGCAGTTCCACCCTCGTTAAAATTTGACAAAGCACACTGTGCATTAACATTAATACTAACGGTTGAAAATACAGTCGAAAAAACAAGAAGAGCGAATCTTCTTAACAGCGTAGTAAACACCATAATGTTGGTATTGGTTTTAGTTGTGAAAGCGAAAGTAGAAAAAATGAAAGAAAAAAATGAATTTTTTTTTCTGTTGAGACTAATATTGAAAGTTTATTGATGTGGAATTATTACAGAACATTAACAAAATCAATAATCTCAGCAAAGTGTTAAGTGTTTAATAATTTTTAAAAAAATTTGCGCTCTTAGAATTTTTATGTTGCAATTCCATAAAATGAATAGTAAATATTGTGTTGAGCAAATTTAATATCAGGTACTTTTTATTTTTGAAATGTAACAAATAAGTTTAGCTACTTATTAATTCGTTTTTTTATTTTTGAAGACCTCTAAAATATTCAATTCATATTCAATTGTTAAAACAATGCTGAATCTTAGACATTTTTTTGTTTTGTTTCTTTTATTCATCTCTTATTCGGCAAAATCTGAAGATTTTTTTTGGGTAAACGGCAGTGGCAACTGGAGCGATTTTGCCAACCATTGGCAAAATGACCTCGGGGCTTTTTATAATCGTTTGCCTTCTGACACTGATAATGTTTTTTTTAATGCTGCCTCATTTACTGCAACCGGACAAACAGTAAACATTGACGTACCTGTTGCCCGATGCAAATCTATGATTTGGAGCAACGCAACCTTCAGCCCTACTTTAACACAATCAGTAGTTAACGACTCTCTAATGATTTTTGGCAGTTTGGTGTTCAACCCCAACATGACTAATAACTATACTGCAAACTTTGTATTGGCTACGCCCGATAATGATACTATTAGAACCAATGGCATTTTGTTTGTCTCAGATGTTTTCTTTAATCAGTTAGGTGGTTATCAATTAAAAGACAATTTTACCGTCAATGGCACCATACATATTCAACGTGGCACATTACGAACTAACGACTTTACTTTAACGGCTCATAACTTTAATCTAAATTATTTCAACTTCAGAGAGTTGAAACTAGGTACATCGACCATAAATATCACAGAAGCAGGTATAAATGCCTGGAATGCTGATGAAACCAATCTTACATTAGAGCCTGAAAATGCAACATTCAATTTTACATATAACGGAAATGACACTGTTCATTTTTCTTCAGGAGGTATCTTCTACACTTATAATGTTGTAAATTTTTCCAACGCAAAAATTTTTGTATCCCGAAGTGCAAATTTTAATTCTCTGAATATTTCACCAGGTGCTACGTTAATTATTAAGTCTGACAACATTATTACTTCTAATGCCTTAAGCATTTCAGGTACTTGTGCTTTGCCAATTTTTATAAGAGCTACTGAAAATATTAGAGCAAACATTGAAATACCTTCAGGAACAATCAATGGCACTTATCTATATCTTAAAGATATAAATGCTACCGGTGGGGCAATATTTAATGCCAGTAATACGGTAGATGAAGGAAATAATCTTGGTTGGAATATTACTGCCCCTGTCGGCCCAGCAAATTTATTCTGGATTGGTCAAACCGGTAATTGGTATGATGCGTCAAACTGGTCGACTACTTCGGGTGGTGCACCTGCAAACTGTATCCCTAACACTAATACCAATGTTTTTTTCGATGCCAATTCTTTTTCAGCAGCAGGGCAAACCGTAACCGTTGATTATAACGCCTATTGCAATAGTATGAACTGGACTGGGGCAATTGCCGCTAATTTTTCCGGAGGGTATGATGTAACACTTAGAGGTTCATTGACATTGAATACACTAGTTAACTTTCCACTAACAGGAAACTTTAATTTTATTGGAAATGGCGCTATAACAATAAATACATTTAACAGGCCTTTAAATAGTAACTTGTTCTTAAATAATGCCAGCGGTAATTTTTCAATTACTTCTGCCATAACCACTTCAGGTGGTGTTATTTTGAATAATGGTTCATTGAATACCAATAACCAGGATATTACTGCTGCGTTTATCAGAAGTAATAATATAGATAACACAAGAACTATAAATATCGGCAGCTCAATTATCACGCTTAACGGTGATAATGAAGCATGGGATTTAGATAATAACAATCTTACTTTTAGCAGTAGTAATTCTGTTTTTAATTTAAATCATGCAGGAATAAATAAAATGATTTTTAAAGGGGCTGATTACACTTACCAAGACATTAACATAAATACTTCAACAGCAGAAATATTAGGCTCCAACACTTTCAAACAAATAAAAATTTCAGGAGGAAGCAAAGTAGCGTTTGAGAGTGATGCCACACAAATTTTTGATTCATTAATTGCCAACGGAACATGTGGTGCACCAATCATTATTTCTGCAACTGAAGTTCTTGGCGGCACAGCTACACTATCTAAGACAAGCGCTGCACCTACTAATGTAAACTTTGCGTACATAAGCAATGTAGTTGGAGATATAAGTTCAGGCCAGGTCTATAATGCCACAAATACTGTTTTGCAATATACTACCACCGGCTGGAATGCAACTGCACCTTCAGCAACAGGAACTACTTTTTACTGGATAGGCGGAACCGGAGTATGGAACGACACATTAAATTGGTCACTTTCTTCCGGGGGGGTACCAACTGGCTGTTTGCCTACAATTAATGATACCGTAGTATTTGATGCAAATTCATTTAATGCTGCCGGACAAATTGTTGCTGTGAATGTAGATGCATATTGTAATTTAATGAATTGGACAAATGCTACAAATAACCCCAACCTTAATATTCTTCAAACATTAACTGTAAGAAGAGATTTATTATTAAATCCCAACATGACCACATCAGGCAACCGGGAAAGTTTTGTAAGGTTTCTGCCAAATAATAATAACTGTAATCTTAATACTCAAAATATTGAGTTGAATGCGAACATATTGTTAGAAGGAAGTTTGTTAACCGATTCTTTGAAATTAGCCAACAACCTTTTAATGAACGATTCCTTAAATACTATAAACATTATTAAAGGCAGTTTTATTACCAACAACAGAAATATTACTTCAGGCTCGGTAAATATTATTACCGGTGAAGACAAACAAATAACACTTGGCTCATCATTAATAAATCTAAGATATGGCTGGAGTGCATTAGGAATAACCTCAGGTCTAAATGTTTCAGCAGGCACTTCTCACATTATAATTAATGGCGACAGAACCGGAGAATTTTTTAATGGTGCCGGAGAGACTTACTATGATGTAACTATAAATTCAGGTGGAGATATAAAGTCTGTAATTACTGCATCTAATACTTTCAGAAGACTTACGGTGAATGCCGGAGTAGATTTAGAATTAGAAGCTTCAACTACACAAACAACACAGCGCTTTAGAGCAATAGGCTTGTGTACGGATAGTATTAGTATTCGTTCCTCAATAGATGGTACACAAGCTACTATTACACAAAACGGAGATTCTATTTTAGCTGAAGTAGCTTCAATAAAAGATATTGTTACAGCAGGTGCAGGCTCGGCAAAAGTAGCACGCTTTTGTACCAACGAAGGCAATAATACCGGATGGAACTTTTTAGCCATTCAGCCTGCTGTTGCCAACTTTACTTACCCGGCAACTTTGTGCCGTGGTAATGCAATTAACTTCACTAATACTTCTACTGCTGCAAATGGCAATGTTAACTCACTAACTTTTAAATGGGAATTTGGAACCGGTGACACTTCAGCATTACTTAACCCCTCCTATACTTATACACAAGGTGGAAGAATAGGTGTTACACTAACGGCAACTTACTTGAATGGTTGCACCAGTACTAAAACCGATTCTATAGATGTAAATGATTTAGAAGTGCAAATTATTTCTTCAGCTTCTTCGGGTGTCGTTTGTCAAGGTGTTCCGGTTACATTTACCACGCTGAACAACGCTACTACATATCAGTTTTTCAGAAATGGAATAGCATTAGCACCGGCTTCTGTTGATACTTTTATAACAATCAATAATCTTCAAAATAACGATTCTGTATCTGTAATCTCTACGCTTGGAGGATGTGGCTTTCCGAGTAATGTTGGATTACGTTTCACAGTAAATCCTGCTCCAACCCCAACAGTTATTTCTTCTGATGCTGATAATATTATTTGCACAGGTGAAAGAATAAAATTCACAGGCAGCGGTGCCGATGAATTTTTGTTTTATTTAAACGGAAATGAAGTGGGCTTTTTTTCTGATATAGATTCATTTATAACCACGAGTTTAGTAACAGGAGATGTTGTTAGAATGAAAGGTAAAACTGCTTCCACTCAGTGTGAAGCCTTTGCACCACAAACATTTACGTTTACAGTGAATCCTATTCCAACGGTAACTTTAACTTCTTCTGATAGCGACAACATCATTTGTGCAGGCGAAAGCGTTACTTATACTGCATCTGGAGCAGCACAGTATCAGTTTACAATTAATGGAAACCCCGTTGGAGGCTTTTCTGCAAATAATACATTTACTTCTACTACATTACAGCAAGGAAATGTGGTAAGGGTTATAGGCAGAACTAATGGTTGCGATGGCACAAGCAATAGCTTCACCATGAATGTTAATCCTTTGCCAAATGTTACACTCAATAACAATACAGCCAATAATACTTTATGTGCAGGAGACAATGTATTATTTAGTGCAGCAGGTGCAACGGCCTATGAATTTTTTATAAATAACATTTCACAAGGCCCCCCATCAGTTACTACAAACTTTAATAGTACTTCTTTATCAAATGGAGATATTGTTAGTGTTATAGGGCAAACATTAGGATGTGCTGCACCTCAGGTTTCAAACACAATGACTGTAATAATACCCCCTACAGTAACACTTACTTCTTCTGATGCCGACAATGTAATTTGTTTAAATGAAAGTGTAACCTTTACAGCCTCTGGTGCAGCTACTTATGAATTTTTTATTGGCAGTACTTCTCAAGGTGCGCCCGGCACACAAAATACTTTTACCACCACTTCAATATTAGATGGGCAAACAGTTGAAGTAATAGGGTATCAAGGCGGTTGCCCTTCAAACGGTAATAGCAGTTATACTTTCTCGGTTAAGCAAATTCCTTTGGTAAATATTTTCAGTTCAGATTTTGATAATATTATTACCCGATGTGAAGAAATTACTTTCACCGGATTGGGTGCTACCACTTACGAGTTTTTTATTAATGGCATTTCACAAGGCGCACCTTCAGCCAATAATTCATTAACCTCTTCTGCCTTTCAGAACAATCAGGAAATATTTGTAAGAGGCGTTGCTAATGGTTGCCCCAATAATTCAGATACTATTACAATCACTGTAAATCCTGCACCTCCGGTAAATGTTAGCTTTAGTACCCCTACAACAATTTGTGAAGGAACAAATGTAATTTTTGCTGCCAGTGGTGCCGACCAATATGAATATTATTTAAATGGAAATCTTGTTCAAGGGCCTGCAACTACTACTTTATACAGCAATGCTAATCTAAATAATGGCGATGAAATTTTTGTGTTGGGCTACACATTTGGTTGTGCTAATAGTAGCGATACTATTACATTTACCGTAAACACCTTTCCAAATGTAACACTTACTTCTTCAGTGCCTAGTAATACCATTTGTTTAAACGAAAGCGTAACCTTTACTGCAAGTGGTGCAAATGAATATGAGTTTTTGGTGAATGGTGTTTCGCAAGGCGCACCAAGCACACAAAATACCTTTACTACCTCAAGCTTACTCAACAATCAAAATATTAGAGTAATTGGCACTAGTAATGGTTGTGCTACTACTTCTTCGCCAATAGTATTTACTGTAAATCCTTTACCTTCTATTTCGTTATTCAGTAGCGATTTAGACAATACGATTTGCTTTGGCGACAATATTACTTTTACTGCATTAGGCGGAAACCAATATGAATTTTTTGTTGATGGTGTTTCGCAAGGCCCCCCATCAAACGTAAATACTTTTTCTACCACAGCTTTGCCTGTTGGGATTCCTGAAGTATATGTAGTGGGCAGTCAAGGCAATTGTTCTCGTGCTTCGTTAGATACCTTTGCGATAACAGTAGTTGCGTTGCCAAATGTTAGCTTAGTTTCTTCCAGTGCTAACAATATTATTTGCAGTGGCGACACCGTTGTGTTTACTGCTTCAGGAGCTTCGCAATATCGTTTCTTTATAAATAACACCGCACAAGGAAATTTTTCATTAAATAATATTTTTACTACAGCTTCGCTCACAAACAACCAAACAGTAAGAGTGCTAGGCTCAGATAACGGCTGTATATCGCAAGGCACACCAACGTTTACTATGGCTGTAAATCCGTTGCCAAATACAGCAATTGTTTCTTCTGATATTGATCGAGTTATTTGCAATGGTGATAACGTAGTGTTTACAGGCAGTGGCGCAGATTTGTATGAGTTTTTTATAAACGGGATTTCACAAGGTGCTTCATCAAATATTAATCAAATTAACACCAGTACTTTAGCAGATAGCAGCTTGATAAGAGTAACAGGCACTACAAATGGCTGCTCGAAATCTTCGGGTACTTTGTTGTTTAGGGTAAACCCATTGCCTGTGGTTGGGCTTACTTCATCTGTAGCCAACAACACTATTTGTTCGGGCGAAAATGTAACTTTCACAGCAAGTGGTGCACAGCAATATCAGTTTTTTGTAAATGGAAATGCGCTTACCAACCCATCGGTTACAGCAGTAAGAAACATTACTACTTTGGCAAATGGCGATGTGGTTTCGGTGAAAGGATTTAACCAGTTTGGTTGCGAAAATTTTTCAGCACAAACGTTTACTATGATTGTTAACCCAACACCTGTTGTTACACTAATTTCTTCTGATGCCGATAATGAAATTTGTGCAAGAGAAGAAGTAACCTTTACAGCAAGTGGCGCGCAACAATATCAGTTTTACATTGGCAATAATGCAGCTACTACATTAAGCAACAATAATGTGTATGTAACTGATACTATTACCAACGGACAAACGATAAGAGTCTTGGGTGTTTCAGGTAATTGTCAGGCGTTCTCTTCTGCTGCATATACCTTTACGGTAAATACATTTCCTGCGGTAACGCTAAGTAGTAGTGCTGCTACAAATAATATTTGTGAAGATGATGCTATAACATTTACATCAAGTGGTGCCGATTTGTACGAGTTTTTTATTAATAATATTTCGCAAGGCGCAGCGAGCATTAACAATACTTTTACTACCACCGATATTCAAAACGGGCAAACGGTTTCTGTAAAAGGTACTAATGGCAGTTGTATTTCTAACGGAAACAATACTTACACCTATACAGTAAGACCATTGCCCGTGGTAAATTTTACCGCAAACCCTGCCACTACACAAATATGTTATGGCACACCTATAACCTTTACTTCATCGGGGGCAAGTAGCTACGAGTATTTTGTAAATGGTATTTCGCAGGGCATTTCTGCTAACAATACTTATTCTATAAACGATATTGAAAACAACGATGTAATTACTGTTAAAGGTTATACAAATGGCTGCGGAAATTTTGCTTCCAACAATTTTAACTACACTGTTAACAAGCTGAATTTAAACGTAACTGTAACAGGTGGCATAGGCATGATTTGTGAAAACAGCCCTACCACTTTTACTGCCAGCGGTGCCGACCAATATCAGTTTTTTGTAGATGGTGTTTCGCAAGGGGCGCCTTCAGCAAATAATACTTTAACACTGAATAATATTACCGATGGGCAAGTAGTAACTGTTGAAGGCACTTCTAATACAACCGGCTGCACACAACCTGCCGATGCTACTTTCACAATGTCTGTATTGCCAACACCATTAATAACGCCTGCTATAGATACCAATATTTGCAAAGGCGACACTATTACTTTAACCAGCAATTATGCAAAAGGAAATCAGTGGTATAAAAACGGCAATCGTATTGTAGGCGCTGAATCGCAAACGCTGAAGGTATTTGAAAGCGGAACTTATAGTTTGGAAACATTCAGAGGCGGAAATGGCAACGTGTGGACTATCGGCAACAATGCTTTCGGGCAGTTGGGCGATACCACTAATAATGCTTCTGACGAAGCTATCATATTGCCTGTTTTTGAAAACTTAACCGATATTGATGCAGGTCTTTATTTTAACATTGCTTCTGATACAAACGGCAATGTATTTACCTGGGGACGAAATGATTTTGGACAATTAGGCGATGGTACTTTCTCTGATGAAAATTATCCAAAGCGCATTCAAATTTTTAATAACGCTAAAGCCGTTTCAGCAGGTGATGAGTTTTCATTAGTGCTAACACAAACGGGTACTGTTTTCAGCTTCGGAAAAAATGTAAACGGGCAATTAGGTCAAGGCAATACCGGCACACAGCCGTTTCCGTTTCAAATAAACAACTTTAATGATGTAGATAAAATTGCAGCAGGCGGGCAACATGCAGTTGCTTTAAAAACCAATGGCACTGTATGGGCTTGGGGCGACAATGCTTTCGGGCAATTAGGCATTAATTCGTTGTTAGATAAATACACTCCGAATTTTGTAATTGGCTTAAGCGATATTATTTCTGTTGCTGCCGGAAGAAACCATAGCGTTGCTATAAAAGCCGATGGCACTGTATGGACATGGGGCAATAATGCCAAGGGGCAATTAGGCATTGGCAATGTAAATTTTGCTACCACCGCAACACAAATTGTTGGCATTAGCAATGCAATAAAAGCTGCAGCCGGAGAAGAACATACTTTAATACTTACTTCTAACGGAAGAGTATATGCTTTTGGCGGAAATGATTTTGGCCAATTGGGCATTAATAGTACTGTTGCAGCTAACTTACCTGTAAGAATTACCGAGTTGAATAACGTGAAAGATATTTATGCAGGTGCCTTCAACAGCTTTGCTATTAAGAATGATGGCAGTACGTGGGCTTGGGGCTTAAATACTTTTTATCAGTTAGCAATTGGCAATAACAACAATCAACTACAGCCTGTATTGGCAAAAGAATTGGCTGCTGCCAAAGCAATTGGTGCAGGGCTTAATCATACTGCAATGCTTACTGATGTTAAGGTTGTGTGCCAACCAAATCCTATTACAGTAACAGTGAATGATATTGCTGAAGCGCAAATTTCTTCAGTAGGAAACGGACTTACTACCAATGCAGGTGGGGTTTCATATCAATGGTATTACAATGGCGTTGCAATTCCGAATGGTACACAGCAAACCCTGCCCACCACTTCAAACGGCAACTATCAGGTAGCTATAACCAATCAGTTTGGCTGTACTACATTAAGCGATGTTTATTCCTTTAATGTAGGTATAGCCTCCATTTCAGGCAATAATCCTTACATTACATTCTACCCTAACCCCACCAATGGCATGGTGTATGTTAAGACTGAAAATTTAGGCCAGCAAAAATTAGGTAAAATTGAAGTGATTAATATTTTAGGAAAAACTATTTTAAATATTAATGCTGAAACATTGCTTCAGAATAACTTCATAGATTTAAGGGAACAATCTTCAGGCATGTATTTTATTCATACAACTATAGGCGACTCGTTGTATATAGATAAAATAATTTTAAACAGCTTTTAAGCATCATATAAAACTGCATTTATGAAAACGATATTTTTCTCTTTAGTGATTTTACTAATAACCTTTACTACTAAAGCACAAGATTTTTCAACTGCTCCTCAATTGGAACGCAGAGAGCAAGTAATGTATTTAAAAGGATATGACACCCCTTACAGTGGCAAATATCATTTAGATTATCAAAATGGAAAACCTTTTATACACGGACAATATTTAAATGGACTGAAAGAAGGTAAATGGGTAGTTTATGATTCTTTAGGAAACCTGAGAAGCGAAGAATTTTTTATAAAAGACCAATGGGACGGGGTTAGAAAAACATATCATCCCAACGGAAAAATCAGCACTATTGAAAATTTTAAAAATGGTGTTAGAAACGGTTTACAGGAAGGCTATCATGAAAATGGAAATTTATATTTCAGCGTTAACCAAATTAATGGTAACAAGGAAGGTAACTGGCGCATGTACCACCAAAATGGCAAGTTATTACAAAAAGGAAAGTTTAAACTTGATTTGGCTGAAGGGAAGTGGAATGTTTATGATGAGAATGGCAAGGTTATAGAAATTCAAAATTTCAAAGGCGGAGAATTAATTAGCAGCAAGCAAATAAACAAGTAATTTCAGCTTTTATTAATTATACCTAACAGCATTCTGCTTGCATCAAGAACAATTAATATTGTATGCATTTACAGCACTTTCGTTGTTGCTGCCACGCATACCTGTAGCAGGTAAGTTTTTCAGAATTGTAAACACCATGATTCATGAATCGGGTCATGCACTGGCGGCATTACTTACTAACGGAAATGTTTTAAGAATAGATTTATTGCAAGACACTTCGGGCAGTGCTGTAACCCAGTCGGGCAGTGCTTTCAGCAGGTTCATTACTTCTGTTTCAGGCTATTTGGTTTCTTCTGTAAGCGCATGGCTTTTGTTTAAAGCTATATGGGCAGGTGAAGTGCAACTAGTTCTATTTATATTGTTTTCCATTGCGCTCGTCAACTTATTTTTTTGGGTACGAAACGCATTTGGCATTTTTTGGTTACTAGCTTTTATGGCTTCTCTTTGGGCTATATGGCAATATGCAAATTTCTTTTGGCAAAAAGCATTTGTAATTTTTTGTTCTGGTGTTGTGCTTTTTGATTCGGTGGCTTCAGCATTTATACTTTTATACCTAAGCATTAAGTTTCCGAAGCAAGCGGGTGATGCTAAAAACTTAGCAACTCAGACAAGTATTCCTGCATTTTTTTGGGCATTGCTGTTTTTAATTCAGGCTTTATTTTTTGCTTACCTCGTTGCTGAAATGTATGTAGGTAAAACAATTATCGAACCAATGTTACAGTACCTTTCTTAATAATTTCTTTGCCTTGCTGCGAAACCGCTTTTACTGAATAGGTATAAGTACCAAAAGGCATTGCCTCGCCCTTGCTGGTGCCATCCCATCCTGCTGTAATACTATTAGTTTCAAAAAGTTTTTTGCCCCAACGGTCGTAAATAATAAATTCATACTCTTTCACATTAGGCACTTGCAAAACAGGCCTCACAACATTATTTTTTCCTGAAGGCACCAATGCGCTGGGCATATAAATGACTAAATCTCTTTCTACACATGAAATATTAGAGCGGCTTACGTGTGTTTCAGCAGTAAAGCCGGGTAACGCTAATGTATATTGTGCCTCTATAACATAGCAAAATTGTCCATCGGCTGACGTAGCAGCAGCAATATCTTGTTCAAAAGTAGTTTCCTGAGGACTTACTGTTTCAATAGGCACAAGTTGATTGTTAACCACGCTGTTTATGGTATAGCTAACTATTGTTGCTTCTTCTAAGGAAAATGCATTCCATGTTAAAGAGGCAGTATTGTTATTACTTAAATCTGTTTCTAAAAACATGGTTCTGCCACGGGTAGATACCTTTTCAAAGTTGCAGTCGTCTTTACTAACTACTTGATAATAGTATGACTGAACATCTGTTTGTGCGGTAGCATCGTAGTAATTATTTAGGAATGGAACCGGTGGCGTGACGGTAGCAGAATCTTTTCTTAAATAATCGTTTCCGTCTAAAGAATTTTCAAAATAAAAAGTGTTTATATCTGCAAGTGTATCTATGTACCACGATAAATCTACCCCGCCATTTTCATTTACAGTAAGCGTTCTTAAATAATTAAATGCAGTAGAACGCACAAAATTTACCGGCAAGCAAACCCTGTTAGATTGAGAAGTAAAAGTTCCGTTAGGATGTGCAGCAATAATTCTGAAACACACTTCATTACCTGATAGTTGGTCGGTGGCAATATTATAACCGGTACTGTTATCAGGTAATGTTTCTATTATTGACGGCACACCACTATCTATCACCATTTCTATATTGTACTGAACGCCTGTAGGCCAATTCTGATAAAGGTTCCATCTTAATTCAATTTCACCCGCACAGCCGGCAACATTCTCGGTAAGAAATATAGTTCTATGTGCATCAGGATTTATTAATGAACGGTTTCTGCAAAAATCATAAGAGGCTACAGAATATACCAGTGAGCCTGATGAGGGATCTCCATTTACATCGTTATAAGTAGCATTATTTACTCCTTGAACGGAATCGATAAGATTAGATAAACCACCACCTAAAAAGTAATACACAAAATAACCTGCTGTTTGCGAAGAAGCATTGGGTTGCCAGTTAATTTCTACAGTGCCGTTATCTAAAACAGTTACGTAATTAATATCAGGAATATCTAACACCTCATCTTCTTTTAATGCAGAAGTATCTGAAGTAAAACCCGGACAATTGTGAATAGCAACAATTTTATAGTACCATTGCAAAATGGTGCCATTTGCGCCAACATGGGTAAAAGAATTTGAGGAAGCATTTACAACAGTGCCTACTAAGGTATAGGGTCCATTAATATTAGTTGAGCCTAAAATTCTGTATTCTACAAAAGGGCCACATGCATCAGGCGTGTAGGGTGTCCAGTTAATGTTTACATCGCCTGTGGCCTGGTCGGTAGATACACATTGAATAACAGGGGCAGGTATGGTTTGTGCATTTGTAGTCCATAGTCCATAGACCATAGACCATAGCACTAATTTGTACAGAAAACTGATAACTGATAACTGATAACTCAAAAATTTCATCCTACAACAATTTGATACATTTCATCAACATTAAAATATTGGTTTGCCATTTCTTGCAAGTCGTTGGCTGTAATGGTGTGTATGGTTTCCATTAGTTCGTTTAAATAATGCGTATCTAAACCATACGTAAATAAATTTTTGTAGCTCATTGCAATGCTGAAAGGCGAATCTAAGTTACCCAACATTTTTCCGGTTAAATAATTTCTTACTAAATCAATTTCTTCGTTGTCTATCGGCTCGCTTTTTAAACGGTTAATTTCAGAAATAATTTCATGCACTGCATCTTCGGCAACAGCCACGCCCACCTCGGTAGAAACATGAAAAAACGCATCGTGTATCATATTGGTAATACCCGAATAAATACCGTAAGTATAACCTTTATCTTCTCTAATATTAGACATAAGCCTTGAGCCAAAATAGCCACCCAGTATAGTGTTCAGCACCGATAACTTTTTAAAATCGGCATGGGTTTTACCTATCATGGGTACACATATTCTTATTGCCGATTGTAAAGCATCTTTCTTTTTATAGGTAAGTATTTTATTTTTTACAGGCTGAATAACGTGTTGCTGAACTGCTGCTGCCTCACCTTTCCAGTCGTTACCCCCAAAATATTTTTCCAATAATGAAACCGTATTGCTTTCAATTTTTCCTGAAATAATAATAAAGCCGTTGGCTGCATTATAAAACTTTGCATGATGTTCCATTAACATTTCGCGCTGCACTAACTCATAATTTTTTTCTTCGGAAGCATAGCCATACGGATGTGTATTGCCATATAATGCCACACTCATTTCTTCATCGGCAAGGTATTCGTTTTTTTGTTTTTCAACTTTTAGTTTCTCTTTGCTATTGGTTATTTGCAAGTACAATTCGCCTTCATCAAACTTCGGGCGTTTAATTACATCTTCAACAATTTCTAAAACATCAGGTAAATATTTATTCAGGCTAATAACCGAAACATTACCATGATCTACTGATGAAAAATTACGGAAGGTTGCACCTAAAAAATCGAGCTGTTCAGAAATTTCAAATGAAGAATATTTGCTGCTGCCTTCTTTCAGCATTCGGTTGGTAAAACGGCTCACATGCTTTTGCGTTTCGTACCATCTGCCGGCATTAAATACCCATTCTATTTTGCATACAGGCTGAACACCTGCTTTAATAATATATACAGGCATGCCATTACTTAAATGTATTTTTTCATAAGCAGGCAAAACCAGTTTTTCAGGAAGCCTTACCGGGGGCATAGTGCTTCTGTCTAAATTGCTCATTTCAGTTTTTAGCATAGTAGTGTATAGTAGAACAGTTGTTCTCGTTGAAAATATTTTTCGATTCTTTCAGAATGTCTTCAGCAGTAATGTTTAAGTATTGCTGCACTTCAGTATTAATTCTGCCGGCATCGCCTAACAGTTCGTAATAGGCTAAATTCATAGCGCGGGTAAGCAGGTTTACTTCACCCAATACTGCCGATGATTCAGCTTTGTTTTTTACTTTTTGCAGCTCTTGCTCGGCAACAGTTTCAGTAGAAACTTTTTCAAGTTGTTCAGTTATGGCATGTTCTGCCTTTTGCATTTCCACACCTTCAGAAAGTTTGCCTTCTACTATAATTAAGCCTTCATCTAAAGTGCCCGTTACATAAGCTTCAATATCGCTAAACAGTTGTTGGTCTTTTACCAGTTGCTGATATAATCTGGAAGAATTTCCATTCGATAAAATATCGGTAACCAAATCCATTACATAGTAGTTCTTAGAATTTCTGTTACCCATGTGATAGGCTTTCAGAATAGTATTTACCGGCACATCAGCCTTAACATCAAGCACGCGTGCTGCTTGCTGCAATGGTTCAACGGCATATTTTCTTTCGCCTAAATTATAAGGTTCAATATCGCCAAACCATTTATGAGCAAGGTCTTCAATTTGGTTTTTATTTACGTTGCCTGCCACTACCATAATAGCATTATTGGGGCGATAGTAGCGATTAAAAAAATCTTGCACATCATTCAAAGTAGCATCTTCAACATGTTTTAATTCTTTGCCTATGGTGGGCCACATGTAGGGGTGTGTAGTATATGCCAGTGCTGAAATTTTATGCCACAAATCGCCATAGGGCTGGTTAAGATAGTTTTCTTTAAACTCTTCACACACCACCTTGCGCTGCACTTCCAAGGCATGGTTATCTATATTCAGAAACTTCATGCGGTCGCTTTCGAGCCAAAAAGCCACTTCTAAATTTTCGGCAGGAAGAATATCGTAGTAGTTGGTAATATCATTATTGGTGAAGGCATTGTTTTCGCCACCGGCACGTTGCAGGGGCTCATCGAAATTGGGCGCATGTTTAGAGCCGCCAAACATCAAGTGTTCAAATAAATGCGCAAACCCTGTTTTATCGGGGTTTTCATCGCGCGCGCCTACCTTATATAAAATATTTACGGCTGCCATAGGCGTAGAGGCATCTTCATGCACCAATACCTGCAAACCATTCTGCAACTGAAACTTCTCAAACTGAATCATAGCGTAGTAACAAAAATTGAGCGGTAAAGTTAAGGAATAGCAACATGCTAATGTTTATCGTGAAATTCTATTTAGTTTTTCCCTTAACTTATTAAGATTTATTTGCTTAACGGGTTCTTTAAATTGTATGCAGTATTGGGTAAAATAGGTATGCTTCTCCAAAAAATCGATTTGAATTTGGAGCCACATTATATCATTTAGATTAATATTAAAGTACTTAAACTCTTTATAAAGCCGTTCAGAAATTTCAGAATATTTATCTGTTCCCAAATATTCCAAATCTGCATCTGCAATTATTTCTTCCAATTTGTTTTTAGGTGTTTGTGGAATTTTTGTGGCCATAATCATGCCACAAGTCTGTTTAATTTGGGTTTCGTTTAGGTTATACTTTAGTAAAATTTCTCGTGCAATTTTGCAGCCTTCTTCTTCATGGTTTTGATAAGTATTTATAAAACCTATATCGTGCAACAAACAAGCAAATTGCAATAAATCAAAATCACTATCAGATGTTTTTTCGTGTACACAAATTTCCTTACAGGCACTTAGAACATATAATGTGTGTTGCGTATTATGATAGGTTAAATATTGTGGAAGCTTTTCTTCCATAATGCCTAACACTTCATTCTTAATAGCTTCTAAATTTATTTCTTTCATTTTACGCTAGTGAGCAGGCTTATGTTTTAACACACCTCCACTAGCTTCTTTTATACTGTTTACATACATAAAAGCATTCGGATCTATTTTTGAAACGGTGTTTTTCAAACTTAATATTTCCAATCTTGTAACAATGGTTACGATTACATCACAGTCGTGTTTAATATCGAAAGCTCCGGGAAGATAGCCCCTTTCACCTTTGTAAACAGTTATTCCTTTACCAAACTTGTTTACTATAGCATCTTTAATTTCATCATTTTTACTACTGATAATGGTGAGCGCAGTAAACTCTTCTACTCCATCTACTACATAATCTATAGCTTTTGTTGCGGTGAAATAGGTTATAAAAGAATACATGGCAGTTTCTATGCCTAATTTTATAGCTACTGTAGAAAAGATAACAGCATTAATCAATAAAATCACTTCACTCATAGTAAGCCCAATACGTCTGCGTGTTAAAACTGCTAAAATTTCTGTGCCATCTACCATTGCCCCTGTTCTAATAACTAAACCAATACCTGCCCCTATAATAGCACCACCAAAAATGGCTATTAAAAGTTTATCGGTAGTAATAGGCGCAATAGGTATAAATTCTAACCCTATAGCAAGTACCATAATTGTGATAATACTTTTTACAGCCACTTCTTTAGATACATGCTTATAAGCTATGTAAATGAAGATTGCATTGGCTAATAGCAAGATGACACTAATGTTTATATGATATAACTCGTGTACTAATATTGAAATACCAATTACACCTCCATCAATAAAATGGTTGGGAATCATAAATCCTTTTAAGGCTAATAATGCTAATGCTACGCCAATAAGCATTTGTAAAAACATTGCAGGAGTGTATATTTTAAACCAATCAATGGATTTTTGATGTTCTAAACTATTCATTTCTTTTTTTCAATAATTAAGAAGTTAAAGTTAATTAATATCACTCTCAACATAATACATATCAATCTCTCCTTTATTCTTTGCTTCTATTTTACCTCTGTATTCACAATAGAATGAGTCTTTCACCAATTCGTAAGTAGTCCCGCTAATATTTATTTTTCCTGCATCGCTGTTTTGTTCCATACGTGCTGCTGTGTTTACCGTGTCGCCCCAAATATCGTAAGCGTATTTTTTTACGCCTACTATGCCTGCTACTACTTCTCCGCTGTTAATACCTATTCTTATTTCAAATGTTTTTTCTTTTAATTGCTCTTTTCTTTTCAACATGAAATCTCTTATTTCTATGGCTGCATTTACTACATCATGCGCATGTTTCTCGTTTGCCATGGGCAAGCCCGATACTGCCAGGTAGGCATCGCCTACGGTTTTTATTTTTTCTATACCATATTTACCTATTATCTCATCAAAACCTTTGAAACATTCATGAATTTCATTTACCAGTTCTTGTGGTGTCATTTTTTCGCTTAGTGTGGTAAACCCTTTGAAATCCGTAAAAAGTACGGTTACATCATCAAACAGCTTTGCTTCTGCGCTGCCTTTCTCTTTAAGCTCATGTGCTACCTCGGCCGGTAAAATATTCAACAGTAACGATTCGCTTCTTTGTTTTTCAATATCCAATAAATCGTATGCTTTTTGAATTTCTTCTTTTTTCTCTCGCTCTAAAACTACTTCCTGTTCTTTTTTTTCTATTTGGTAGCCAAATTGCATGGAGGCTATTTTTTTGGTGGTTTCTTCGTTTTCAAGTTCTTTACTGAGCTCAACATGTTGTTCATAATATGCTAAGGCTTCTTCACTGTTTTTTTCAGCTTTCTTTAAATGATACAAATTTTTCAAAATATTGCATAGAATATATTTCATGCCAGCTTCATCGGCAATCTTCAATCCATTTTGTAAATATTCTTTTGCTTTTTTAAAATTGTTGAGTTTAAGATAACATTCACCAATTAAATCATTTATACCTGCAATTTCAGATTTATAATCCACTTTTTCTGCAATAAGAAGCGCTTGAATATATATGTCAATTGCTTTTTCGTATTCTGCCTGACTTTTGTAAACAATACCTATCTGACTTATAGCCAACAGCAACGTATTGTCTGAATTTATTTCTTTAGATACCTTGATGGACTCTTCTAGTACTTTTAGAGCTTCATCATATTCGTTTATACTAATATGTCCTGAGCCTATATTATTAAGTGCTAATGCAATACCTTTTTTATCATTTATTTCTTTAAATAACTTTAATGCTGCTTGTGTGTTTTTAATTTCCTCTTTGTAATTTTTTTGATAGTTATTAATTACACCTATGTTTATTAATGCAAGACCTGCATTGCTTTTATTGCCTAACTTTTCATGTATTCTTAAAGACTCATAATAATTTTTTAAGGCTTCACTATAATTTCCCTGGTATTTCTGAAGAATGCCAATATTATTAAAACACATGGCAATGCCCGTTTCATCAATACAATTTTCAAAAAATGCTTTTGCTTTATTGTAATTTTCCAATGCCTCAAAATAATTCCCTTGTTGTTCTGATATAATACCTAAGTAGTTTAATGAGTAGGCTACTCTTTGAATATTACTTATAGCTTTAAAAAACTTTATAGCCTCATTAAAATAAATTTTAGCTTCATTATAATTAGCAGTTAACCAGTTATAATCTCCCTTAAAATAATTTACCCAACCTTTATATTCATTACTGTTTAATTTTTCAGCTATTTTTTCTAGGGGCACAATGTATTTAGAACCTTCAGTACTATTGATAGATTTATACTTTCTGTAAATAGATACTATTAATTCAGCTTTTCGGGTTAAATCATCTTCATTAGAGACTAAATTTTCAAGCTCATTAATTTCTTCATGTATAGACATAGATAAATCTATAAAGTACTATTAGTCTTTTTTTATACCTGTACAAAATACTTGTACCTGATTATCAAGTCGAGAACTGGCATATATCCTGATACCTTTAACAAAAGTACCCGCAGGGCAAGTGGACATATGGGTAATATTATTTGCATCGTTAAATGGTGTATTTATAAGCGACTCAACCCCTGCGCCATTATTGGTTGTACTATAGCCTGTTGCCAAAGTGTTGCATCTTAACTTCATATTTCCATCTAAAGCTCCTGAAGCATAAATTTCTATGCCGGTTGCAATTCTGTTATCAGGGCACTGTGCAGTATGAAATTGGTCGTCAGCACCGGAAGAATTAGTATTTGTAGTGCTTCCTGCAGACGTTAAACCTGCGTTAACACCATACCAACTTGATGTTACAGTCAATAAATCAGTCATCGGAATGCCAAAAATTTTAATATCCCCATCTAAGTGTGCTCCGGTGGCATAAATTGATATACCGGTCATAGCTGTGCGCGATGTACTAGAGTTAGGAAATACTACATTATGATATTGATTATCTACACCCGTTCCGGGTCCGGTAGCTGTTGTAATAGTTGTGCCCACTATAAAAGAAGAAGAGGTCATTACTCTGCCGTCACGAGAAATAATACCTGTGGTGCCGGTAGTACTTGCGTTTTCACTCCATGTTGGGTCAGTTTCTAAAGTTCCAATACTTGACGCACCCAAGCTGCCATCAGCACCGGCTGTAACTACCCGAATGCCTGAACCGGCTAAATCGTTAATTCTAACTAAACCATCATTAAAAATTCTCATACGCTCACTTAAAACCCCTGCATCATTGGTTTTAAAAACTAAATACCCACTACTACTGGTTGTAGAACTTAAAGATTTTCTCCCTTCAATTGTGCCATACACCCTAAACTCTGAGGCTGTGTTACGATAACCGCCTAGAGAAATAGAACCACCAACATCAGCAGCACCACCGGTTTCATTGGTCATTACGTTTAATATGCCCGGTGTTGAGTTTGCGGTTACTACATTTGTTGAAGAAACATCTAGCTTTGACTGAGGGCTTAAATGGCCAATACCTACATTTCCAGAAGAATTTATTCTCATTCTCTCTACACTACTAACTGAAAATCCTAAAACATCAGGACTTGGACTAAATATCCCCAAATTATTATTATCTCTAAAACTATATGCGGGAGAACCTTCATCTCCTCTAGAAGCATAAACTGTTTGTCCGCTCGATATCATAAACTTATCATTAACGTATAACTCGACTGTTTGAGAATTTCCTCTAACATCATGTAAATAATTATTAAAAGCTGTTGATGACCCAATTTTAATCCTGCCATCTTTAGAAATTCTCATTCTCTCAGCCCCTTTAGTAGAAAAACCTAAAGTAGTGTCATTATCTATAAAAACTCCTGTTGTTGAATCAATCATAAAAGAATATGGTGGCCTACCATAAGTAGAGGTGTTGGCTCTTATTTGTGAGTTATTAAATGACAGAGTACCTAGAATAACATCTCCATGAATTTTGGATTTACCTACTACTTCAAATCTATGGCTTGGGTTTAATGTGCCAATTCCAACATTTCCAGATATGCCATCAGAAGCCGTTTTAATTCTCATTCTCTCAAAGCCATTAGTGGCAAAAACCAAATCTTTATCATCAATAGTACCAATGAAATTATTATTGGCTTTTTGATTTATTACGGGGTTGGTGGTAGAAGCAGTAGTAGCAACATTTCCTGTCAAATTCCAGCCTGCATTGTTTTTAGCAGTTAGTCTCCAGTTACCATTTATATATACAAATGAAGCAACGCCATTTACGGCATCTATAAGTTCCCCTGAAAAGTTTACAGATTCTGCATCAGCATTATAAATAGTAAGCAGTTGCCCTTCCTTAGGGTTAGTTGCTGAAGTATTATTTGATGAAA
Source organism: uncultured Chitinophagaceae bacterium (assembly GCA_964543705.1). Lineage (GTDB taxonomy): Bacteria > Bacteroidota > Bacteroidia > Chitinophagales > CAIOSU01 > CAYSGX01. The sequence goes on along the minus strand of CAZIZP010000016.1, from coordinate 54,804 downwards.
CCGATGCATTATTGGTTATATAAGCAATAGAAACGTTTTCGGGAATCACTATGGAATTTGCCGCAGGTATGGTTTCTACTTTATAAGAAACGGCACCTTCAACTTTCAGTTTCGTCTCAGGATTAGATGTTCCAATACCTACATTTTGAGCAAATGAAAATGAATAGCTGAGAAAAAATATTAAAATGGGTAGAAAATGTTTCATGGCCGATTTATTTACAACTAAGCAATTTAGTAATTAACCCATTAAATATCAAATATAAATTTGCTTTAGTAAATAAGGCTAAATGATTTTCTTTTTTATTTCTTTAATCCACTCCGCATACATTACGCCCGAAGGGTGTAAGCCATCATAAGCAATTAAATAAGGCTTTTCCAGGCCTTTTCTGCTAATGGCTGTAATGTTTACATATGGGGTGCCATATTGCAAGGCCAGCAATTCGTTAATAGCATTGTATTCATTAACCTTTGCTGAAATTTCAGCCTGATTTTCTTTGCCGAAAGGTGTGTAACCGTAATCGGGAATAGAAATTACAATTACTTTTTCGGGTTGGTTTCCGGCTTTTTCAATGGCAGTTTGTAGCAATTGCTCAAATTCAGTTTTATAAATTTCAACAGGATAATTTCTGAAAATATTGTTGGCTCCAATAAGTAAGGTTACAATATCGTATGTTGAAGAAACAGCATTTTGTTGCAGGGCTTCTTTCAATTCAGTGGTAGTCCAGCCGGTTTTGGCAATTAAATTGTAAGTGCCATTGGCAATTAAATTTTCAGCTTTTATATTTTGCAGCAACTGAAATGGAAACGACTGAGAAAGGGGCACTCCTTCGCCAATTGTGTAAGAGTCGCCCAGGCAAAGCATGTTAAATTCAGCAGTGTTGTTTACAATATTGTATGCAGGAAAATTTTTCTTGCAGGAAGGAAAGAATAGTAAAATAAAAACAATAACTGATGTGCAATAATGCTTCATAAAGTAAACAAGACAAAGCTATGTAAAGATTGTTGCTTACTTGTTTTTTATTTTCTTTGTAAAAACTTTTTCAGATATATGCTGGTAAAAACATTTGGCAGCGCAGTATATGGCGTAAACGCCACTACCATTACAGTTGAAGTGAATGCTTTGGAAGGTCAAAACTGGCATGTGGTAGGCTTGCCCGATAATGCAGTAAAAGAAGGTCAGCTACGTATAGAATCGGCATTAAAAACCAATGGCTTTCGTTCGCCACGACAAAAGGTAATCGTAAATCTTGCGCCTGCCGACATTAGAAAAGAAGGCTCGGCTTACGACCTGCCCATTGCCATTGGCATGTTGGCTGCCACCGGGCAAATGAATGAAGACCTGCTGAAAGATTTTGTAATCATGGGCGAGTTGTCTTTAGACGGAACCATTCAGCCTATTAAAGGGGCTTTGCCCATTGCTATTCAGGCACGAAAAGAAAAGTTTAAAGGTTTAATTGTTCCGAAACAAAATGCCCGCGAGGCAGCAATAGTAAGCGATGTGGAAGTGTATGGTGTAGAAACCTTAATGGAAGCCGTAGAATTTTTAAACGGAAATCTTACCATTGAAAGAACTATAGTAAATACCAGAGATGAATTTTTCAGCAACCTTAATAATAATGGACTTGATTTTTCTGATGTAAAAGGGCAGGAAAATATTAAGCGTGCTATGGAAATAGCCGCAGCGGGAGGGCACAATGTAATTTTAATAGGGCCGCCCGGAGCAGGTAAAACCATGCTGGCTAAAAGATTACCCGGCATTTTGCCACCCTTGAGTTTACAGGAAGCGTTAGAAACCACAAAAATTCATTCAGTAGCGGGGAAGCTGGGTGCTTCGGCATCGCTAATGTATCAAAGGCCGTTTCGTTCGCCACATCATACCGTAAGCGATGTAGCATTGGTAGGGGGCGGGGCAGTGCCACAACCCGGAGAAATTTCTTTAGCACATAACGGAGTGCTTTTTTTAGATGAACTGCCCGAGTTTAAACGTAGTGTTTTAGAGGTTTTAAGACAACCTATTGAAGAAAGAAGAATTACTATTTCAAGGGCAAAATTTTCGGTAGAATACCCCGCATTTTTTATGCTGATTGCTGCTATGAATCCTTGCCCGTGCGGTTATTATAATCATCCTGAAAAAGAATGTGTATGTGGGCCGGGCGTGGTGCAGAAATATTTGAATAAGATTTCGGGGCCTTTATTAGATAGAATTGATTTACATGTTGAGGTTACACCACTGCCCACCAAAGAGCTTTCTGTTGAAAGAGAATATGAAAAAAGTGAAGTAATAAGAGCACGAGTAATTAACGCCCGAAAAATTCAGGAAGAGCGTTATAAAGCCAACGACTTTATACATTGCAACGCGCAAATGGGCTCTAAAGAAATAAGAGAGATTTGTAAAATCAATCCGGTGGGTATTAACCTGCTCAACAAAGCTATGGACAGGCTTAAACTTTCTGCCCGTGCATACGACCGCATTTTAAAAGTGTCGCGCACTATTGCCGATTTAGCTCAAAGCGAAGAAATAAAAGTAGAGCATTTAGCTGAAGCAATTCAATTCAGAAGTTTAGACAGAGAAAACTGGGCAGGGTGAGTTATTGCTCTTCAAGCCGCTTTAAGTTCTCTATTGCTACTTCAAATTGTTTATACTTTGCTGCAGCGCCTTTTAGCAATACAATTTTCGATTTTGGAATATGAAGTATTTCCGAAAGATAGGCTACAATAGCCTCATTGGCTTTGCCTTCAACGGGTGGTGCTTTTATTCTTATTCTTAGCGAGTTTTTGTTAATTATTTCATAATCATTTTTATGGGCATTAGGCTTTGCCTCAACGTGTAATATCATTATTAAGAAATAAAACTTCTAAGGAAAAGCCACATTCATTAATGATAAATCTATATTGCCCGCCTGATTATGACAGCCTCTGCAACCACTACCCTTTTCAGAGGCAGGTGTTCTTACATCGCCATTGCCTCTTATGTATCCCCAAACCCAGCCGGTTGCATCAGCATCGGGGTGTCCTGGTTTTTTATACATAACAGCATAGGTTGAGAAGTCGTTAGCATTATTGTAAAGTTCTTTCACTATTAGTGCGCCTTCTGAAAAAACAGTATTGTCTTTAACTTTTCCGTTTGCATCTAAATCTTGCGCAGCTATAGAATTATATCTTGTTCTCAGCAAGGTTTCACCATGGCCCGTTATACTGCTTTTAGGCAATAACACATCAGAATTTTTATACCAAATAAATCCATCGGTTTCTAAAGACATTTCATAAAGTTCTCTATCAGTGCCTTTGGCAGCTTCTTCTTTTTTGCAGGCATTTGTGCTTAACAATATGGCTAAAACAAGTGCAGCAATGGTAGCAAGTGAAAGTTTATTCATACAATTTTTTTTTAGGTTAATGAAACGCAAGTTTTTTTGAAATATTTCCTGCCTTAATAAAATATATGCCATTATTCAGATGAGAGATATTGATGATTTTTTGTTCTTGAGATTTAATAAAAGCATTTTCAGTATAAACAATTTTACCGCTTACATCAATTATGGTTACAGGCAGCTGCATATCATTTTCTGCTGAAACAATAATGTTTTTGTTTGCAAAATTTATTTGAATTGCTTCTGTTTTAGAATGATTTTTTACCGAAACAAACAGCCCTAATGAGTCGGCCAATGCAGTCGCTTTTGCTGAAGCATTTGTAAAAGAATTGCCTGTGTAATATATCGTGGAATCTACCGGAGTAATCACATAATAAGTTGGATATCCTTGTCCTTCAAAATTTTTGTCAGCATCAACAAACATGAAAATATTATTCCAGTTATAACTGTTCTTCCAATTATTTAACTCCATGCATGTAGCAGCATTTTGGCTGTATCTTTTACTCATTGCTCCCCATACTGCTACCCTTCCAATATTGGCTGCTGCATAAGTTTCATTTGCCGGTGCCTGACTCATACAAATAGAACAATCTAACCCTTTAGAAGCCACCAACAACACTTTTCCTGTTCCTAGAACTTCATATAATGATTGTGTAGCTCCATTACAATCAGTATAACTAACATTAAGGTCTTGAGCAGAAAGTATATATCCTTGCAACAAAAAAATAAAGAACATTAACCTTTTCATATTTAGTAATTTTTTGCAATATAAAAAATTGTATTGAAAAGAAAGAACAATATTTGAAGTATCACACAATAAAAGCAATACTCGGTTTTTAAACTATTTTTGCACCGTGAAAAACCCTAAGAGATATACCGTTACGGCTGCATTACCCTATGCTAATGGACCTGTGCATATTGGTCATATTGCCGGCTGCTATTTACCTGCCGATACTTATGTGCGCTACCTTAAATTAAAAGGAGAAGATGTTTTGTTTATCTGCGGAAGCGATGAACATGGTGTACCTATTACTATTAGTGCCAGAAAAGAAGGGGTAACGCCTCAGCAAGTAGTAGATAAGTATCACCATTTAATGAAAAAAGCTTTTGATGATTTTGGCATTGAGTTTACTTTCTACGGAAGAACCAGCAGCCCTACTCATCATAAAACGGCACAAGATTTCTTTAAGCAGCTTTATGAAAAAGGCATGTTAGAAGAAAAACAAACTGAACAATATTTTGATGCTGAAGCCAATCAGTTTTTGGCTGATAGATATATTACAGGCACTTGCCCAAAATGCAGCAACGAAAATGCTTATGGCGACCAATGCGAAAAATGTGGTACATCATTATCACCTGAAGAATTGATTAATCCAAAATCTACTTTATCGGGTGCAACACCCATAAAAAAATTAACGAGCAACTGGTTTTTACCTTTAGATAAATTGCAACCGAAAATTGAACAGTACTTATCGCAGCACGAAGACTGGAAAACCAATGTCTTAGGGCAATGTAAAAGCTGGCTGCAAAGTGGCGAAGGCTTGCAGCCTCGCAGCATGACAAGAGATTTAGACTGGGGTATTCCCGTTCCACTTGAAAACGCACAAGGAAAAGTGCTTTATGTTTGGTTCGATGCACCAATTGGCTACATTTCTAACACCATTGAATATTTCAATTCCATTTCCTCCCCTGAAGGGGGAGGTCAGGAGGGGGCTTGGAAACAATATTGGCAAGATGAAGACACTCGTTTAATTCATTTTATTGGTAAAGACAATATTGTTTTTCATTGCATTATTTTCCCCGCTATGCTAATGGAACATGGCGCATTTATTACTGCCGACAATGTGCCTGCCAACGAATTTTTAAATTTGGAAGGCGATAAAATTTCTACATCAAGAAACCATGCCGTTTGGCTGCATGAATACTTAGAAGAATTTCCCTGCAAGCAAGATGAGTTGCGCTATGTGCTTACTTCTATCGCACCCGAGACTAAAGATTCCGATTTCACCTGGAAAGATTTTCAGCAGAAAGTAAATAGCGAATTGGTGGCAGTAATGGGCAATTTTGTAAATCGTGTAATGGTACTTACCTGGAAATATTTCGATGGTAAAGTGCCTGCTGAAAAAGAAATAGACCCTACTACTGAAAAAAGAAAAGCTATACTCAACAGTTATTTAAAAGCACATGATGAATTTAATGCTTCTATTAAGGAAATGATTCAATGTTTGAATGAGTTTCGATTTAGAGAAGCGCAATTTCATTGCATGAACATGGCGCGTATTGGCAACAAATATTTACAGGAAAACGAGCCTTGGAAACTGGCAAAAGAAGACATGGAAGCAGTTGCTGCTATCATGAATTATGCATTGGTAGTAGTAGGTAATATTGCCATTGCTTGTGAGCCTTTTTTACCCAACACTGCCAAAAAATTAAAACAACAATTAAATGCTGAAAACTTTTCAGTTTGCTGGAATGAGTTTTGGAAAGAAGCACAGCTAATTAATCCATTACCCGAAGGGCATCAACTTAACAAAGCCGAACTATTATTCAGCAATATTGAAGACGATATTATTGAAAAACAAATTACCAAATTGAAAAAAGAACCGACTATAAAAACTTCGACACCCGCCCCTCGCCTCTCCCCGCCTATCACTGAAATTCAATACGAAGACTTCGCTAAAATAGATTTACGTGTAGGCAAAATTCTTTCGGCAGAAAAAGTTGAAAAAGCCGACAAGCTATTGAAGCTGACAGTTGACTTAGGCTTTGAGCAACGCACCATTGTATCGGGCATTGCAGAGCATTTTAAACCCGAAGAAATTATTGGTAAGCAAGTTACCATAGTTGCAAATCTTGCTCCTCGAAAATTAAGAGGCATAGAAAGCAAAGGCATGATATTAATGGCCGAAAACAACGAAGGTAAATTGCAATTTGTAAATCCTGATAGCGACTTTGAAATGGGTGCAATTGTTAAATAATGCTACTTGCATTTTTTTAGTTACCTCATTTTGAATTGATTATTGTTTCGAGATATTTACCTAACTTTAATAATCTCTTAACAATAAAAAAATATTTCTATGAAGTTTTTAAGTTCAGCATTGCTTTCAATGTTGTTTTTAGTTATTAGCGCTGAAGCTTCAGCACAAGGTTGCGATGGTGTTCGCTACAAAGACCAGATTTTTACCAATGTAGATGTTACAGAAGTTACTTACACCACTGCCAACAGCACTAATTTAAAACTCGATGTTTATCAGCCACAAGGCGACACAGAAACTAACCGCCCGTTAATTATTTTGGCTCATGGCGGTAGTTTTATTGGTGGCAATAAAACCGCAGATGGCACAGTTACCACTTTATGTGAAAACTTTGCTAAGCGAGGCTACGTAACAGCTTCTATCAACTATCGCTTAGGTGGGCCATTAGATATGCTTATTCTTAACAGTGCTATAACTGTAGTAGTTAAAGCAATCAGCGATGGAAAAGCAGCTATCAGATATTTCAGAAAAAATGTAGCTGAAAGCGGGAATACTTTTGGTATTGACCCTAACATGATTTTTGTAGGTGGCAATTCTGCCGGTGCAGTTTTGTATTTACACCAAGCATATATTTCTGAAGTAAGTGAAGCCCCGCAAAGTATTCAAACTGTTTTAAATCAAAATGGTGGCATTGAAGGTAATAGCGGAAACGATGGATATTCCTCTGCAGTTTCAGGAGTAATTAACCTTGCCGGTGGGTTAAATGAAGTAGATTTTATTGATAATGGAGAGGTTCCCGTAATTTCTTTTCATGGCGATGCAGATGATGTAGTTCCCTATAACTGTGCTAATGCGCAAGGTGGTGCAACACCTGTGCAATTATGTGGCTTAGGTGCTTTGCAAGCAAGGTTAACTTCTGAAGGCATTGACCATGTTAGTAAAGTTTATACAGGTGCAGGACACACGCCTTGGCAATCTAATGCTGCTATGATGACAGAAATAGATTCGATGGTGGCTGATTTCTTGTTTGAAAAAGTTTGTACTGCAACCAGCATTGCTGAAATTGCTAAAGAGAAAACATTTTCGATTTATCCCAACCCAACCAATGGCATTTTAAATATTGAAGCATTTACAAAAACTACACAGCCATATAGCGTAAAAGTATTTGATGCTTCAGGCAGAATGGTTTGGAACGAAAAAAACATTAGCGAAACTACTACCGCTTTACAATTGAATTTAACAGCAGGTATTTATCGTGTAATAGTGCATTATGAAAATGCTAATCACCAAATATTCAGCAGAAACGTTTTGTTTCAATAGCATTTAGTTCTTAAATAAAAAGCGATGCAGAATAATTATTTTTGCATCGCTTTTTTATTGTTCTGAAAAAAACAGCTGGCCTCGTAGTTCAATGGATAGAATAAGAGTTTCCTAAACTCCAGATACAGGTTCGATTCCTGTCGAGGCTACTACTACTTTTTGTATCAATTTTTTCTATTTATTGGGCTGCGCTATTTCAACCAAACCCTTCTTGAAAAGAAAAATTTAATTGCTATGACCAAAGAAACTGCCATAAAACTATTTGAAGAAAAGCAAGTGCGCACCGTTTGGGATGCTGAGCAAGAGAAATGGTATATATCCGTTGTGGATGTAATTGCCGTGCTAACCGAAAGCATTGACCCTAATGCTTATTGGAGGAAGCTGAAACAAAGGCTTAAAGAAGAAGGAAACGAAACCGTGACGAACTGTCACGGTTTGAAAATGCTTGCTGCTGACGGCAAGATGCGAATGACTGATGTAGCCGATACAGAACAATTGTTCCGTTTAATACAGTCCATACCATCTCCCAAAGCAGAGCCGTTTAAATTGTGGCTGGCTCAGGTAGCTGCCGAACGATTAGATGAAATGCAAGACCCAGAACTGAGTATTGACAGGGCTTTAGAGCAATATGTAAAATTAGGTTATTCTGAAAGTTGGATTAATCAACGCTTGAAAAGTATCGAAATTCGCAAAGAACTTACCGATGAATGGAAGAAAAGAGGGTTGAAAGAAGGTGTTCAATTTGCTACACTTACAGATATTATTACCAAAGCATGGAGTGAAAAAACCACCAAAGAATATAAAGTGCTGAAAGGTTTAAAAAAGGAGAATCTGCGAGATAATATGACTAATACCGAGTTGATTTTAAATATGCTTGCCGAAGCATCTACAAAAGATATATCGGCAGCAATCAGCCCAAAAGATTTTGAAGAAAGTAAAAAAGTTGCCCAACAAGGAGGTAATGTTGCCAAAGTAGCAAGGCTTGAACTGGAAGCAAAAACAGGTAAAAAAGTAGTTACTGAACTAAATGCAAAAAAAACTTTAAAAACCTTACCGCAACAACAAAAACAACTTTCTAAAAAAAGCAAAAAAAACAATTAATAAGCGCGCAAGGGTTGATTTAGGCAACCGTAAAATATTCTACTTAAATAACCCCTTAATTTTTCCCATCAACGATTTTTCTTTTTGTAATTCGTGCGGATATTTTTGATCTAATTCAGTATTGCCCGGGCCTAATTCTTCCCAAATTTTACTCCAGCCTAAGAAGCCGCCAACATTTCTGTCATCAATATACACATCGGCAATAATCTTTCGGCTCATCGTTTCATTATCAAATTTCTCTTCAGGAAAATTTTTGTTTACTGCGTAAAATTCTATACCGTTTTTTCGACAATATTCCACAGCTTCGTCTAGTTCTTTGCCTGCTCGATAAGTCCATAATATTAATGTGTGGCCTTCTTTTTCCAAAGCTTTCAAAGTGGAAAATGCAAATAGCATCTCCTCGCCTATTGCCGGATATTTGTGTTCTACAATAGTGCCATCAAAATCTACGGCTATAATAAGTTTATTGTTTTCAGCGGGTACCATTTTTTCAGAATTTGAGAATTAAAAAACGTATGTTGTAAAAATACAGCAACTCAAAAATATTAAGGCTATATATTTACAATTCTGAAACAAAGACTATATGCAATACAAATTATTATCGTGGAATGTAAATGGCATTAGAGCTACTTTAGGCAAAGGTTTTTTAGACTGGTTTCATCGGGAAAATGCCGATATGATATGTATTCAGGAAACCAAAGCTCAGCCTGAACAAATTCCGGATGAAGTAAAAAATATAGCGGGCTACCAAACTTTCTTCGATTCGCACAAAACCAAAAAAGGCTATAGTGGTGTAGGGCTTTTCAGCAAAACCAGCCCGCTATATATTGGACATGGTTTAGAGAATGAAAAATTTGACGGTGAAGGCAGAATAATAGAAGCGCATTATCCCGAATTTATTTTATATGGCATTTATTTCCCTAATGGTGGCAGTGGCGATGAAAGGCTTCAGTATAAAATTGAATTCTATGATGCTTTTTTAGAAAAAGTAAACCGTCAAAAAAGCGAAGGCAAAAACATTGTTATTTGTGGCGATATAAACACGGCTCATGAAGAAATTGATTTAGCGCGCCCAAAAGAAAATGTAAACACTTCGGGCTTTATGCAAATTGAACGCGATTGGTTAAGCAAACTCATTGCTTCGGGTTTTACCGATACTTTTAGAATGTTTCATAAAGATGGCGGGCACTACACCTATTGGGATCAACGTTTCAGGGCAAGAGACCGAAACGTGGGCTGGAGAATTGATTACTTTCTGGTTTCAGAAAAATTAGTACCACATGTAAAAGATGCATTTATTCAGGCTGATGTAATGGGCAGCGACCATTGCCCGCTTGGAATTATTCTGGAGTTTTAATAAGAAAGATTTGTACTAAATGATAAACTTATTACTCAGCTTTCTTTTCCTTCTTTAATAATTCTTCTTCAGTAATTACTAAAACTTCATCGCCATCTTTCAATAGTTTAGAAATGGCTCTGTAAGGACCATTCACAACTGTTTCACCGTCAGTTAAACCTAAAACAATTTGTATGTAACGGTCGTCTTGAATACCGGTTTTTACAGTAACTGCTTCAATAGTGTTTTCTTTAGTAACTCTGAAAACAATTTCATCTTTTTTTCTGGTTTCATCATTCTCTCTAACAGTTACACATTGAATAGGCACAGCAATGGCATCATCAGCACGATTGGTTAATATTTCAACCGAAGCAGACATACCGGGTTTAAAAGGCGATGGTGTGGTTAAGTCTTTCAGTAAATCGTTGTAAGAACTTTTCAGCAAGCGAATTTTTACCGTAAAGTTTGTAACCTGATCGGTATTAAGTGTTAATACCTGTTGATTAGTTGCGGTAGATGAGTTGGCAATTTGTGTTACAATGCCTGTAAACTTTCTGTCTAAATAAGCATCTACCTCAATTTCTGCCGTATCGCCTGTAGAAATTCTTAAAATATCATTTTCACTAACATCTACTCTTACTTCCATTTCGTTAAGGTCGGCAATGCGCAGCATTTCGGTGCCCGCCATTTGCGAAGTTCCTACCACACGCTCGCCCTTCTTAACCAACATTGAAGATATAATGCCACTCATGGGGGCATACACTGTAGTAAATCCAAGATTATCGCGTGCTTGTGTTAAAGCTGCTTCTGCACTTTTAATGCTGAATTCTGCTCCTTCAACGGTTTGTTGCGCAGCTACATATTCGCCTTCTGAAGTTTTAAAAGCGGCAACTGCATTATCGTATTCAGCTTGGGAAATAGCTTGTTTTTCTATTAGTTTTTTATTGCGCTCAAAAGTAATTTTAGCATTTTCAAATTGTGCAGTTATTTGAGCTAAACGAGCCTTAGCATTTGCCAAATTAGCTTTTGACTGGTTTAATGCTGCTTCAGATTGCAACAATAACGATTTATAAATATTGGGGTCTATTCTCAAAATTAAATCGCCTTGTTTCACGCTATCGCCTTCTTCAAAAAATATATCAATTACTTCACCCGAAACCTGCGGGCTAATTTTTACTTCTGTAACAGGAAATATTTTTCCGCTGGCTGAAACCTTTTCGGTTATTGACAATTTTTTTGAAGCCACTACCGTAACCTCTTCGGCCTTTCCTTTACGCAACCAGCCTTGTTTTTTACCTACTATTGCAAATACTATTAGTAATACAGTAACTATTCCGAGTATTATAAAAAGATTTTTACGAGAAATATTCATAAGGGTGTTTAGTTCAGGTTTAATGAATTGCCTTTATAAAAATCCAATACTTTCAGCTTAAACACATAGTCGTAGCGTGCTCTTATTTCCTGAATTTCAGCATTGGCATAATTAGTTCTAATTGTATTGAATTGCAAAGAATTTAGCGCCCCTACCTTATAGCGTTCTTCGTTATACTCTAACGACTTTTTAAATGCCTCTAAACTTTTCTTTGACGATTGATAGGTTTGCAAGGCATTTTGAGCTTCATAATATGCTGTATAAACATCTTGCTTCAACTGGTTTTCTGTTTGTTGTTGTTGCAACGAAGCCCCCTGATAATTTAACTTGGCCGTTTTAATAGTGTTACGTGTTTGCCAGCCATTTAGAATTGGGATGTTTACACTAACACCAATGGTGTTGGAGATATTTTGTGTTAACTGATCGAAATACTGAATATCGTTAGTAGCCACAATTCTTTTTTGAGTAGTAATAGGAAACCCTGAAAAGAAGCCAATGGTATCAAATTCATTAGGTACTAACTGTGTTGTAAACTCTTTAAACCCCGATGAATAATTGGTTCTTGAGTTTACAAAAGCATTAATGGTAGGAAATTGAAAACCCTTTGCTGCCATCATGCGATAGCGCGCACTTTGTAAACGAAAGTAAGCAGCTTTAATAATTGGTTGTGTTTGTAAAGCTGAAGCGAAAACGCTTTCAGGAGTTTCTTGCAATACATCCGGGTTGTCGTCAATAGAAAATATAGGTGACACCACATCAAAATCAGAAGCAGGTTCAAGCTGAAGAATAATTGCCAATGTAAGCTTGCTTAAGTTAACTGCATTTTTAGCAATTAAATAATTCAGGCTGTCTTGTGCCAACTGCGCTTCAGCATCTAATTTATTGCCCAATGGCACATTGCCAATTTCAAATAATGCTTCAGCTTGCTGTAACTGTTCTTGCGAAAGTTTTAATTGTGCTTCAGCTGCTTTTAGTTGCTCTTTACTTAATAATACCTGCAAGTAACTTCTGGTTATGGTAAGCGCAACATTATTTAGCGTGTTTTTTTTATCGGCTTCGCTGGCTTCAACGTTCATTTTATTCTGCTTCAAATTATAAATCTGAGATAATCCGCTAAACAATGTTACGCTGCCCGTTAAGCTTAAACTATTGGTTAAAATTTTCTGGGTAACAAAACTATAGGTAGTGGGGTCAACCGAGCGACCATAGTTTTGCGACAAGCTACCATCGGCATTTAAACGCGGGGTAAGCAACTGTAAAAGGCTTTGCAATTCGTTGCTTTTGGCTAATTGTTCGTTAAGATCGGCCTGTTTAATTTGAAGATTTTTTTCGGAAGCATATTGCAGGCATTGTTCCAATGTCCATGTTTCTGCAAAAACAGATAACGAGAAAAAGAACAATAGCAAAACTGAAAAAGGTTTCATGAATGGTAAAATGTATAAAGTGGCAGTGCGAAATTATGTTTTATCTACCTCTTAGTAAGTTAAAAAAGGTGAATTTGTTCATTAAGCTTTTCAGAAAAGCGTTATATGCTATTTCTTTTTCAAGGCTTCTACTACCCATTTTTTCTTCATAAAATCTTTCAGCTTCATGTTTAAGAAGTAATTAGGGAAGTGATTACGTACAAAGAAGCCCAACTTAGCACGAAATGGATGTAGAATATAAAACTTTCCTGCTCCTGCCTCTTTCAAAATTATATCGGCAACTTCTTCGGGTGTAAAAGGAGCTTTTTCAATTTTTTTCATGCCAATAGCTTTGGCATTAGCATCGCCTTTGGCTTGTTGCATTATGCCGCTTTTGAAAAACTCAGGCAAAGCCACTGAAATACTTACACCAAAAGGTTTTAATTCTGCATAAATACTTTCTGACAACGCTAATACTGCAGCTTTGGTAACGTTATACATGCTCATATTGGGCATGCTGGCCACCCCTGCAATACTTGAAATGGTAAGAATATGACCGCTTCGCTGTTGTTTCATTACCTGTGCTGCATAATGTGAGCCATATACTACAGCATTTTGGTTAATACCCGTAATCCAATCCCATTTGTCTAATTCATATTCGCCAAATAAGCCGCCATCGCCAACTCCGGCATTGTTTATCAAAAAATCTATGCCATTATTTTTAGCAACAAAATCATCAAAAGCTGTTTTGTATTGGTTTTTATCTGCTACATCAAATTTGTAAGTAAAGCATTTTCCACCTGCCGATTCAATTTCTTTTTTGGCATTTTCTAAGGCAATATCATTAATATCGGTAATGCCAACAGTCCAGCCGTCTTTCGCTAAATGTAAAGCAAAGGCCTTGCCCAATGCACCGCCACCACCTGTAATAAATGCTCTTTTCTTAGGAAATTGTTGTGTTAATTGATATGCCATTGTAATACTTTTTGCTAAATGCGAAAATGCTGAAAAATTGTGAATATGTTATTGTAGAAAAATTTCTTTGTTATGATTACCTAACCAAAGTAATACTGCCTTTATGCTTAAGTGGGACATTATCTTTAAAAATTAAATGCACCTCATACACATAAACTCCTTCAGGCAATTTTTTATTATTCATAGTTCCGTCCCATGGAATAGAAGCATCTTCAGATTCAAAAACTTTTTCTCCCCATCTGTCGTAAATCCTTAAATAGAATTTTTTTTCGCCTTTTACAAAAATTTGAAAGTTGTCATTAACACCATCGTTATTAGGTGAAAATATGTTGGGCGCGTAAAATACTTTCTTATCTTTCACTATAACTAAAACCTCAGCAGTAACCGAACAGCCATCAGCATCTGTCATATTCACGGTATATAAAGTTGTTTCAAGTGGGGATGCGACAGGATTAGAACAGTTATTACAAGAAAGTCCTGCTTCAGGCTCCCAAATAAAAGTAACCGGTAATTTTTCAGAGTAAAATTCGGCTGTTATAATAGCCTCATTTCCAAATGCTATGGAATCTATTTCAGGTAATACATTTAGTGCTAACGGTTCATTTTCACCTATTGAAAACTGATGTTCATTTATACAGCCATTAGCATCGGTGATTGTTATAGAATAATTTCCTGCTGTAAGCGTGTAAGTTTCTGAAACATTAATGCCATTATTCCACAGATATATGTAGGGAGGGGTGCCACCACTGACACTTATAACCGTGCTACCATTAGCATCAGCAAAACAAACAGCATCCTCGGTAGTAACACTTGAGGCAATTGAATCTGGTTCATTTATAGTGTAAGTAGAACTGAACAAACAGCCAACACCATCAGTAACAGTTAATGAGTAATTACCTGGAGGCAATGAATTAATATTTTGAGAAGTATATTGCCCACTGTTCCAATCATAATTCATTGGTAGTGTGCCTTGTGTAACTAACAGAGTTATACTTCCATTATTATCGGCATGGCATAATACATGTTGTAATAAAGCCTGAACATCGGGTGCACGATGAACTATTATGCTTTGTATAGAAGTATTGGTACAATTATTAGTGTCGGTATAAGTATAAGTAATTGTGTGAGTGCCTTCGTTTGTATTGGATGGAATGAAGATATCTGAAGTAATTCCTGCTCCCGAAAATATTCCACCCGCAGGAGATCCTAACAAAACAGCATTAGAGTCATTAGTACAATATTCAGTATTTAAACCAGAAAAGCTGACTAAGGGCAAATCATGTACTACGGTAAATTGTGTGTCAGCATTAAAACAATTGTTTGCATCAGTAAAAGAATAAATTACTGAATGGTTACCTGCTCCTGCAACAGCAGGAATAAAATTGCTTCCTGCTATTCCAAGACCTGAAAATACCCCTCCTGGTGAGTTGCCGTTTAGGGTAATCACGCCAGCATCTACACAGTAAGCATTATTTAGTCCTGAGAAATTAACTACAGGTAAAGGATTAATTATTACTGTTTGTGTATCGGCATTAAAACAGTTATTACTATCTGTATATGAATAAGTTAAGGCATGAGTTCCTGCACCTGCCAAAGAGGGGTTGAAGCTGTTTGCGTTTACACCACTTCCCGAAAATAAGCCCCCTGCCGGAATGCCTGTCATAATTACAGATGGTGCATCTTCACAATAAGCTACATCAACACCAGAGAAGCTAACAGAAGTTAAAGGATGTACAACTACAGTTTGCGTATCTGCTGCAAAACATTGATTACTGTCAATATATGAGTACACGATATTAAATGTACCCTGCGATGCTACAGCAGGAATAAAATTATCTGAAACAATGCCATTACCTGAAAAGACTCCACCGGGTGGAGTTCCTGTAAGTGAGGCATTTGGATAATTAACGCAATATTCAGGCGAAAGGCCCAAAAAGGAAACTATTGGTAATTGATGTATAATTACTGTTTGTGTATCAACATCTTTACATTGGTTAGCATCTATAAATTCATAGATAATATTATGATTACCTATCCCTGCAATTTGCGGATTAAAGCTATTACCTGATGTCCCAGTGCCATAAAAAGTTCCACCAAGAGGCTGGCCAACTAAAGAAACAATATTTGCATCTGCACAATATTCAGTATTTAATCCTGAAAAACTTGCTGACGGGGAGGTATAAACTGTGGTTTGTTGCGTGTCTGCATAGATACAATTGTTTGCATCGGCATAAGTATAAATAATGTTTTGATTACCTGCCTGAGAAATTGAAGGGCTGAAATTGTTACCATTAACACCATTTCCTGAGAATATACCCCCTTGTGGGTTTCCAAGTAAAACTGCATTAGTATCATTAGTGCAGTATGATGCTGCAAGACCACTAAAACTAACAGTGGTTTCTGGATATACTGTAACTAGTATCGTATCATTAGAGGTACAGTTAATTCTATTAGTAGTAAGTATATAAGGTATAGCAGTATTATTTCCTGTATTATTTATTAGGCTAAGTTCGGTACTATAATTACCTGCATTTTGTAATCCTTGTGTGGGATTCCAAGAATACTGATAGCCATTTACAGATTGCCCTCCGATACTAACTGTATCTCCTGAACAAAAATCCACATCAATACCTGCATTAAGTAAAGGAATATTATCAGTAAAAATGTAAGAAGCATTACATATGCAGCCATTATTAATTGTATCTAACACAGCTATCAGACTACATCCTTGTCCTGAAGCTACATTAAGTGTAGTATTATAAGTATAGGTTGTGCTATTATCAATTTGCTGTGTTACAGTATCTCTCCTTAATAAAATATCTGTATTGCTCCATATTCCATTTCCATCGTTATCGTAATAAAATGAAATAACTGTTTCGTAGCCTTGAGCAATATCTTCACCAATATTTAATAATTCGGCATTAATTTGAAGTGTTTCACCTGATGAACCATTTTGAATGGCAGATACATTTATGTTTGTAAAACTTAAGTTTCCTTTATACACATACATCGGTAAGATAGTATCTCCTGTTTTCACATTTACATCACATTGTATTCCATTAAGAACACATAACAAGTTTTTTGCACTTATAGTATAAGACTCAAACTCTTGTATATTACAAGAAAGTGCAAATGGGCTTGCTTCAAATTGAAATGAAAATATTACACTATCTCCGGCAGGAATATTTTGAGGTAGTCGCCAAGCACAATGTAATTTATTATTAAGTGTGTACATTGTCATAGAGTTTGCTGAGGGCGAATTAATAATACCTGTATAACTCCCATTGATGTAATTAATGTTTTCTGGAAAAACAACTATTACTGAATCGTTTGGTCCCGTAGATAGAGGCCCATTATTAACAATTCTTACAGTCATTGAAGTGCTGTTAACGCATGGTGAAATATAAGTACTTATCAGGTCAATATCAGTTTCATAAGGCTTATCTGCCCCTGTTATACCTAATTGAGATGAAAGTGTTATTTCTTGTCCCGTATAAAGTCCACATGCGCTTCTTCCATTAAAATTAAAACCAATTAAACTGCCAGAGGTGTAATCACAGTTTGTTCTAACACGAAAGTTTATTTTAACAGAATTTAAAGTATTTTGAAGGATACCTTTTAATCCGTTTGTACCAAGCGCAGTGTTTAATGCCGATATATCCCACTCATAGGTTGTTCCTGAAATCAATATAGGGTCAGGAATACTATTGAAAGGTGCACCAGGAGGATAACTTAACAATGCTGATCCTGATATAACACTAACCCCCGGGGGTAATACTATTCGTAATTTTAAATCATAGGCGGTACCTAATTGAATGTTAATTCCTTCTACTGTATATGAAGCTGTGTCGCAAAGATTAACTGTATTTGGCGGACTAGCTACCTGAGCTATAAGTGTGGGTATTTGTGGAGAAAGAGTGAGTTTTATTTTCTCTGTTATACAGGGGTAAGATGTTACATCACTTGGGTATATATTACAGTTCCATCCCGAATGAATAATTATTGAGTCGGTTGTACATGAGGTGTAAGAAGCTGTAATTCTTAAATCTCTTTGTGAATTTCCTGCAAGTTGCCCTAATTCGTATATATCACCCGCTGTTGGAGTTATAATTGTCCCATTGGTAATATCAAATACTTCCACAATTGAAACTCCTGAAACTTGTGGGCCCGATAACCAAACATTGTGAGCATTTACAGATGTAATATTTGAAATTGAAACATTCCAAAATGCTCTATTGTCCTGTGCCAAAATAGAAGGTAACTGTGATTGTACAAATAGTTTTGGACCTTGATAAGTGATAAAATCGTGGGTACTAACAACAACATTGTTTGCCGTATTGCTCCCCTGTAATTGAGCACTTTCTCCAAATGTCCAATCATAAATTAATGGCGATGTAATATTGGGCACAACAGCACATGAAGGCCTTAAGGTAAGTTGTAATGTTCCATAAAACCCATCATCACTTTCCATAAAAACACCACCCTGCCTTGAAAAATATTGTTCAACTTCAAAAACCATTTCGTTACCATTAATGGCAGCGGGTGATAAGGGCTGCCAGACAGTAGTTTGAATAGCTTGATTCCCTGCTGTTCTTGTATGATTGAATTGAGCCGAAACAAATGAATATCCATCAGGAACTGTGACACTTAAGGTTCGTGCCCATGCCCACGAACGGTATTCATAAGGAAATAAATTACCTCCTGCATATTGCTGACAACAAGGACCAATACTTAAATAGTAATTCTGCGAAACTGTGATATCATTACATGAAGAAGTTGTAAAACTGTTTGGTCCCCAGTTGGTGTAATAATAGCCAATAATAGAAAAGCTTCCGGTATAATTATTACAGTAAAGTTTTTCATTTGCGTTAACAGGATTAGCAATATTACTGGAATAAAACTCATTTGTTACCTCACAATTCAATATCCCACCACCTGTATTTCTGATTACTTTATATCGAGGGCTAAATTGAAGTATATCACCGTTTTGAAAGTTGAAACCTGCAGGCACACAGCCTGAGGCAACAAGTGAAGCAGCACTCAAATCAAATAAAAAAGTTCTTGCATTACCTGTATTAGTCACAATTGTTGTTGAAATATTACAATTATATATAGTTCCGCCTCTGTTTATAGTAAATAATCCATCTAAAAAGTTGAGATAATTATTGCCATTTGTTATTCTTGATTGAGCATATATAAACGGGAATGAACCACCATTTACTGTGCCGCTAAATGTGGCTGTAATTGTATCGCCAAACATAGCACGATCTCTTCTTATTAGGTTTAAACTTGGAGAGCCTGTTTCAGGAACCCCATCATTATTATCATCTCTTTGTCCGTAGCTAGTTCTGAATACAGAAAAGCCTGTATTATTGATACCTAGACACTGAACCGGACATACAACATTTGTTGGTATATCTATGCAACTAACACTATGAATACAGGCACAATTAGGGTCGCTAATAAAATATGAAGCAACATTTATTAATCCTGTTCCACCAGGGCAATTACTGCAGTTGGCAGTTAGGTCAAATCTTAAATCTCCATTAATTCTGTTAAATGGCTGATTCCCGGTAAATGTAATAGTTGCTGTGTTTCCCGCAGTAACTACAGATGTAGGATTCCATGTGCTTGCACCATTGTTTGCTACAATGCGAGCATTCCCCGCAAAGGTTAAACAGTTGGGCATCGTTACTACAAATCTCCATTGTCTTCCGGCTGTACTAGTGTAGCCATTTATATCATTAGAAAACATCAAGCTATATGTGAGCGTTTGGCCTGCCACAATTGTTGCTGGTGAATTATTGTTAGTTAAATCTGCATACAACTGTGAATAGGCACGTGCATATGTGGCCGGTATAACGTAATTGTTTTGACATATACTGTTATATTGTCCTTTGTAAGACCAGCCGTTATTAGTACCTGCATGAAGTGAAGTTCCTCCACAATAGTCATGACAGCATGAATAAGTATTCCATCTTAAATATGCTGTAGCCCCACCGTTAATTACAGGAATAGTAATCACTACTCTTCCGGGGCGCAGCCCGCCAAGACAAGCGTAATTGGCAGTATTACCCAAAACAGTAGCTGTAATAGGTGAAATTGCCCCACCTCCTATTTGCAAAGAAAAACTATTGGGGTCTATAGCAGAAGACATATTTGTAACAAATGCACTCCCTGTAGATTGATAAATTTCAATTTCAACATTTATGGCCTGCCCCGCACCGGTATTAGAAATAGTAAGTTGCTGCTGATTAGGTTGGTTCATGCCATAACAAGCTTGTTGAGAGGGTTGGTGCGAAACAATAATGTTTGGAGTTAAATTTGGAAACACTACGTTTGCGCTTGATGATGAAAACTGACAAGTTTGGTTACCGCAACCCCATGAAGCATTTAGCTGAGATGACACCTCAATACAGCTTAGCACACTTACTGTCTCGCATATTGTAATTTGTTCACCACTTTCAAACAACTGATTACCATTGCCAACAGCTGTAAAATCAGATGCATTAATGTTGATGCTTGATGTATTTCCTTGTGTACTTAATATTCCTTTATCTGTTGCAGTAACTAAAATCCCATTTCCATGAATGTCAGAAAGCGTAAAACCTCTTAATTCTCCCAAGCCTCCATTAGTCACGGTAATACATCTGGTAAACACATCTCCAACATTTCCAGAATAAGACTGATTTGTAACAGAGGTTATAGATAAATTTGGCTGCTTTATTAAATAAGTAAATGTTGTATGTAAATCAAAGGTTGGGTTTCCGTTAGCAAAGTATTCAATAAAAATATTATTTTGGGCTGCATTACCTGCCGCCAGATAATCTGCAATATCACACCCGGGAGAAGCAGTATAACTAATATCAACAGAAGTTAAGGTATTAATATCTGCTATACTGAATTGCGGAGCACTAAGATTAGTAATGTTTAATTCCGTTGCCCCGGTAATACTTCCTGCATCATAGCGCATTCCCGCAGGCATGTTAACTGTTATTGTAACACTGGTGAGTAAGTTTGGAGAGGGATTATATAAACTTATACCAAAACTCTTCGAAATACCACAAACTGTTAACTCATTTGGTACAGTAGAGTTAATAGCTAACATATAACCTTGTGCATTAACTTCAGCAATACTTATATGTATCATTAAAATAATCACCGAAAAAAAATATCGGATTGACAATACTTTCATATTGGTTAGTTTAGTTGGGCTTGCAATGTAAATATAACTATTCTACAACCTATTTATACAGCGAAATTTATGCTGTTCCGTCTAAAATAAGGTTTAAAGAAACAATTAAAGGCTTTAGGAAACTATCTTATTTTAAGAAACTCATTACCTCTTCAAACTCATTTTTAAACTGTAAATCATATTGCTGCATTTGTGCATCAGTATAGTTAAGTTTAAGGGCTATATGGTCTTTTAATAAATTATAAATGCTCATTAAGTAAATGCGCTCAAAGTATAATCTTCCGCTGCGCCTAACCAAAAAATCGCTAAGGTTGGTAACCATTTCATGCTCTATGGCGTAATCAAGTTCAGCTGTTAAAATTCTTTTGTCGGCATCGTTTATGGTTTCGGTAAGCTCGTAAGCACGTTCAATTATTTGTTCGGTATTGCTGCCGTATTTATTTACTAAATCACTAACCTGATTAAAGCTTATTTGTATTTGAGTGGCTTGCCCTGCCAGCTTATGTTTGTATTGCTGAATAGCCGTAGCATCAATGCCGGGTAAGTTACCGCCCGACAACACTAATTGTTTGGTGCTGCAAGGCTTAAATACTTTGCCGGTTTCAGTTTGCAGTTGTTTGGCTACTACATTTGTAACACGTTCAGCCATTTTTCTAAAGCCGGTCAGTTTTCCGCCTGCAATAGAAATTAAACCTGAAGGCGAGAAAAATATTTCATCTTTTCGCGAAAGCTCAGAAGGTGACTTCCCATCTTCATGAATTAACGGACGCAGGCCTGCCCAGGTAGATATTATATCGGATATTGTTAAATGCAGCGAAGGAAACATATAATTTACAGCATTCAGTAAATAAGCTACGTCTTCTCTTGTGGTTACTGGTTTTTCTATAGCACCTTTATAATTAGTATCGGTAGTGCCAATATAAGTTATTTTTCCGCGCGGAATAGCAAATATCATTCTGCCATCTGCCACATCGAAATAAACTGCTTGCTTTAAAGGCAACTTGTTGTAAGAAACTACTAAATGTACGCCTTTGGTTAAGTGCAGGCTTTTTCCCTTTTCAGATTTATCTTCTTTTCTTAAAGTATCTACCCAAGGCCCGGCAGCGTTTACCACTTTTAATGCTTTAATGCTGAATGGCTTTTCATTAATGCTGTCGAATGCAGTAATCGATTTAATTTTTCCGTTCTCGTAATTAAAGCCTGTTGCTTTTATATAGTTTGAAACGGTTGCGCCATGTTGTACAGCGGTTTTCATAACTTCAGTGGTTAGCCTTGCATCATCGGTGCGGTATTCTTTATAAATACCTCCGCCCAGAATAATATCTTTTCGTAACAGTGGCTCAGCATTTAGCGTGGCTTCTTTATTGAGCATTTGCCTGCGCTCGCCTTCTTTCACACCTGCCAAATAATCATACACCCACAAGCCCATTGAAGTAGAAAATTTTCCCAGTGAGCCTTTTTCAATAATGGGCAACAACATACTTTCGGGCAATACAATATGTGGAGCATTACGATGTAGTATAGCCCTTTCAGTTCCTGTTTCGTGTACCAAACCAATTTCCAGTTGCTTTAAATAACGCAAGCCACCATGAATTAATTTGGTAGAGCGGCTACTGGTTCCGAAGGCAAAATCATGTTGCTCTATTAAAGCTACTTTAATACCCCTCGTGGCAGCATCTAAGGCAATGCCGGCACCCGTAATGCCACCGCCAATCACTAATAAATCGAAAGTTTCGGTAGATAATTTTTCAACAATATTATTCCGTTGTAGCGCAGAAAAAGAAGATTGCAAAGTGTATGAATTTTTAGAGATAACAAAGTTCTTGGTTTCTTGTTGGGTAGGCAACAAATGTTTCAGAAAACCTGAAAAAGTTTTTTACTGAAAACAAAATTAGAACATCCCTTCGCCACGGTTTTTTACAATTGGTACTTTTATATTCTCTTCTTCTGAAACAGTTCCATTGCCTAAGGCTGTATTAAATTGCATTTCGTGTAACTTGCTGTAATAGCCGCCTTTGGCAATCAACTCATCGTGAGTGCCACTTTCTTTCAGTTCGCCTTTATCTAATACCAGAATTTTATCGGCATGTTGAATAGTAGACAGGCGATGGGCAATTACAATAGACGTTCGGCCTTTAATCATTGTAGCAATAGCATTCTGAATAATGCTTTCGCTTTCGCTATCGATAGAAGAAGTGGCTTCATCTAAAATTAAAATTGAAGGATTAAATACCAACGCCCGAATAAAAGAAATTAACTGCCGTTGCCCCATTGATAAGGTAGCGCCACGCTCCATTACATTATAGTCGTAACCTCCCGGCAAGCGCATAATAAAATCATGAGCACCTACCAATTTAGCGGTTTCAATAACCTGTTCGCGGGTAATGGTTTCATCGCGCAAAGTAATATTATCTAATACTGAACCCGAAAACAAAAACACATCTTGCAATACCAGGCCAATGTTGGAGCGCAGGTAAGACAATTCATATTCTTTAATATCATGTCCATCAATAATTACCTTGCCTTTGTTGTAATCGTAAAAGCGATTAATAATATTAATGATGGTAGATTTTCCTGAGCCGGTAGCCCCAACAATAGCCAGCGTTTGTCCTGCCTTTACTTTAAACGAAATATCTTTCAGCACATAGTCTTCATTTACATAAGCAAACCAAACTTGCTGAAATGCTACATCGCCTTTTAGTTTTCCATCTTTCAGTGTGCCGCTATTTTCGGTTTTGTTTTCGCTGTCTAAAATTTTAAAAACTCTTTCAGCAGCTACCAGACCCATTTGCAGTGTATTAAACTTATCGGCCAAAAATCGCAGCGGGCGAAACAACATGTTGAGGTATAAAATAAAAGCAATTAAAATACCCAATGAGGCTTCAAGTTTAATCACCATATTGGCACCATACCACACCATTAAACCTGTTGCAAAAGCCAGTATTACTTCTACCACCGGAAAGAAAACAGAATAGTAAAATATAGAATCGATATGGGCTTTTTTATGGTCTTCGTTAATGGCTACAAATTTTTTCATTTCCTGTTCTTCAGCATTGAAAATTTGTATAATGCGCATGCCCGTAATATGTTCTTGCAAAAAAGCATTCAGCTTGGCAACCTGATTTCTTACACGGGTAAACGATTCATTTATTTTTTCTTTAAACACATAAGTACTGTAAATTATGAGCGGAAAAGTTGCAAGACTTACCAATGTAAGCTTCCAATCGGTATAAGCCATAATGCCAATAATGGTGATTATAGTAAGCAGGTCGGCAATAATGGTTATAATGCCTTCAGAAAAAATATCGTTAATGGTTTCTACATCGTTGATGGTGCGCGTGGTAATAGTGCCTATGGGGGTTTTATCGAAAAAGCTTAACCGCAATTGTGTAATATGGCTGAAAATGTGAGTGCGCAATTTTTTTATAACCGATTGCCCCAGCCAGCCGGTTATAAAGTTGAAATAATAACGCAAAAAAGTTTCTGCAAGCAATACTACAATTAGCAATATCGACATATTGATAAGCCCCTGCATATTCAGATTCATAATATCTCTATCTACTGTAAGCTGAATAAGATAGGGGCGAATGGGTGCCATTAACGCCAGCACAATTGCCAAAGAAAGCGCTATGGTAAATTGCTTTCTGAATGGCGCAGCCAAACCCATGATGCGCTTTAGTAACTGCCAGTCGAATATTTGTTGTTTTTGTTCCAAGAGATTAATTGAATATGGTACTGCTTCTTTTGTTAAATAATTTCTACCCCTTCTTGTTTTACCGTTTCAATTAATGGTGAACTATCGTCTTCTAAAAATTTTTTCATTGATATGGAGCACGGCTCAATTCTATGATCAATTTTAGATGCTACCAACCATGATTTTGCTCGGGCTTCTATGCCTTTATCGAAATAGTCTGAAACCAACATCACATCAATATCGCTGTTAGCTGTTGCCAAACCTTTTGCATGGCTACCATATAAAAAAGCTTTCTCAATATTAATGCCCTCTGCTTTCATTGCAGCAAGAAACTTTTTTAATAATTCTATAACTTCTCTTTTAGCCATTGTAACAGTTCAGTTGTTTTCAAATAATATTCATGAGTTTCATTTAAAGAAGGCTTTTCAGGATAATGCTCAGGGTATCTTCCTTCTAGCTGAAACTCCATTAATACAGCAATTAATTCTTTTTGTTCTGCTGAAAAATTTAGCAATGATTTTTCACTTAAATAATTCAAATTATGAGTCTTAGGCGCTAACTCTTTATTCGCCTTTACATAATGGGCTTTTAATATTTTTTCGATTGATAAATGTGCAAAAAATAAACCTTCTATTAGCTTGCCATTTTCAATAAGTAGTTTAGCTGTATCTATATTAGATAATGCCCCATCAAGCCAATATGTTATTTGTTTTTCTACATTCATTGCAATAAAAATACGAAATCATTCATGGTAGCAGAATTATTTAGTCTTCACTTATATACCCATACCTCACCCCCGTTAAACACAAGCCATTAGGTTGGGCAGGTTTCAGTATATCGAATCGCTCGCTGGTTTTAAGGTGCTGGTCAAATTCTGCTAAAGTCATTTTTTCAAAACCTATTTGCAGCATAGCCCCCACCGTTAGTCTTATCATATTTCTTAAAAATCTATTGGCTGAAATAGTGTAAATATATTCTCCGTTTTCTTCGCGCCAGAAAGATTGCGTGAGTTTACACAACGTAGTTTTAGCATCGTGGCTTTGCCTGCATAAAGGCCAAAAATCTTCATACTGCAACATAAGCTGTGCAGCTTGTTGCATCAACTCAAAATTGGGCTTGCCGCCAAATTTATAGAGCGAATATTTTTTAATAAAAGGGTTTTTATGAAAATGAATGCGATACTGATAAGTTCTTTCTACAGCATCGAAACGGCTGTGTGCTTTTTCATGAACGGGAATAATTCTTTTTATGGCAATATCGGGCGGTAGCATGTGGTTAAGGCGCAATAAATATTGCTGTTGCAAATCAAACTGGCAATCAAAATGTAAATAAAACTGCGAGGCATGTACGCCCGTATCAGTACGCCCACAACCGGTAACCATGATGGTTTCTCTGGTAAGTACCGATAAAAACTTATTGATTTCTTCCTGCACGCTGCGCCCGTTGGGCTGTATTTGCCAACCGTGAAAATTGGTGCCATCGTAAGCAATTTCTAAAAAGTAGCGCATGTAGAAGTTATCAGTATTAAGTTATCAGTTTTTTTAGCCTTGTGTTAGCTATAGAAAGGTGTAAAAATAAGTAATTGAAAAGGGTTTTGATGGTGAGGAAGGTTGTTGTGCAGGTTGCGAGCGAGGGCAGTTTGCTTTAATAAATTGGGTATGCCGTCTTTAATAACGTTTTTACCCTTTACTGTCAATAGTCAAAAGTAAAAGCAAAAATAATTTGGCAATTGATTTTTCTGTATTCGCTCATACAGGCTAATGTAGAAAATTAATGTTTTAGTACAACGCAAGGTATTGCGCAAGATGCGAATGAGGGCGGGGGTTATACGTTTTCATTAGTAATATAATCGCTAATAAAAACTGTACCCATAACTTGATTGACTACTTTAAGCCAAGAATTATTATTGTAGCTTGAAAAGCATCTAAATGTGAAATTATAAACTTTATTATCATAGAATGAATTATAATTTTGAACTACTACAGATAACCTTTCATTATCAATAATAACATTTGCGGAAAAAGTGGCGTGAATAAAAAATCTATTGTTATAATTTGTAAGTCTAATTTGTTTAAGAGATACATCTGACAATCCTTTCTTCTCAAATGATTTCTCTAACAAAGTTTTGGATGTATCATTATTAAATTTTTCAAATAAGTTTTTCATCATGATTTCTGAAACTTCATCTTTCGACAAATCTTTCTCAAAATATTCAGAAACATCATTTTTTACAGCACTAACGACAATGACATATCCAGAATCCGAATCATATGCTTGTATTTCTGTATGCTTTCCAATTCCATAATTAACTTTATAGTTAGCAGGAAAAGTAATTGAATAATTGTATGAGTAGTTTTCGTACAAATTATTTTCATTTAAAAACTCGGTTTTCACTTTGCCAACCTGCTTTACTGCATTAGAGTTGTTTTCTTGTACGGTTCTTTTATAAGTTTTATCATCAGTATCTGTTTTGCTAGAGTCATTAAAATAATGATTTCCATAATTCCCAAGTAATGATAATAAGCAAATTGAAATAACTATAATATATATCGTTTTCATTGTTCCAATGAAATTATTAAACTTATATTCTTTTTTAAAAATATATTTTAGTATTTCTATCAAAACAGTTAAGACTATAGTAATAATTATAGGAATTAGAGAAGAAACTAAGCTTTGAGATATTATAATTTCTTGTTGAACAATATATGTTTGCGCAAAACCAAAAAACAAACTCAAACCCAAAAAAAGCATTATAAAACTTAAACTCATTAAAAACTTAATTTTTTAAGACAGATGATTTATATAACAAAAGGAAAAAACCTTCAAACCAAATGTAGTGTTTTTTTAGTATCACATTTATTTTATTACTTCAAAATATAATCACCAAACTATTTTCCCATCGGAATTAAAATTTCTTGTTCTTCTGAGATTTTTGATTTTTGCGAGAGTAATTTGTTCAGGATGCAAAGGAATATATTTTTTATCATAGAATTCTTCTGAAATTTCAAATTCTATGACCTCTTTTAAATAAAAGTGATTGTCTAAAGTGTCAGGAAGAATAGCCAAATTGCAAGTAAGATAATTGTTATTTACGCTTGGATAAATTATACAATCATACTTGAAACCTTTTGCTTCTCCTTCTTCGCTACGTGCGAATATTCGTTCAGAAAATAGAGAAGAAATTAAATACTCATAGTGATGGTTGGGGTTGTTATAGTTAATAGTTTTAGAAAATTCTCTACCTAATAATTTAAAATAATGACGCATGTAGTTTTTAAATAAAGGAGAACTAAAATTTTTATTATTCTCGAATGCCTCAGTAGCTTTTTTAACATCTTCGTTTAAATTCAATGCAACATCACTATGTGATAGAGGATATGCTATAAATTTTTTGTTTTTATTCTTTGGTTCCCAAATGCCAACAGTTATAAGCTTATTTATACCAGGACGTTTCTCTTTTAATGCTGTATCAATATTTTCTGCTGAATAAAAAACATTAGTGTCAGGAGTATTTGCTCTATTATACTTGCCTATTTCTTTCACCTTATCTATTGATGGATATTTCAAAAGAGTTATATCAGTAATACTCTCATTTTTTTTATCATCTCTAACTTCCTCATTGACAACTAAGCGGTAAGTGCCAGAAATTGAATACTCGTCAGAAATTAATGAGATGAAATTGAACGCATAGAAGATATAATTCTTAAAATTTTCAAAATCATCAGTAGTGAAATCATGATAATTTAATTTGATTAATTTTTCATCAAGTTCTTTATAAAATGACTCAAGCTCTTTAAAAATTATTTCTTCCTCCTTAGAAATAGGTTGATTATTTATTAATTTATAAGATATATCTTGCTCTATTGTAGAATAAGAATCTTTTGCCCATTGTTTATATACAGGAATTTCGGGAAGATTTCGAAATTTGGCTTGCCAGTTTATAGGGGTAGCAAGCATGCTATTTCTATATTTTTTATCCCAAATATTTATTGTCTTTTCAATATCAGCAATAATATCCGAAAAAATTGGTTTTCTTATTCTTAGATGCGATAGATTGGTATTTCTTGTTCTAAAATGAAATTGAGATGCAAATTCTTGAGCTGCTTTTTCTACAAGTTCGAAGAAAAATTTTTGTGATGGTTTTTGAAACTTATTTCTGATTTTAAAACAGCTATATGTTTTAGCAAGAAATACTATTGTGTTGGTAGTTTTATTTAAAATTTTCTTTTCAATCCAAATATTGACATAGATACACTCATTATCAATTTTATCTTCTGGAGTTATTCCAAAGATATAATTGTAACCATTGTCAGTTAAATAACCAGTAAACTTATCCAATGGTAAATGAAACCAATGTTCAATTTTAATTGGATATTGTTGTTCAATTTGCATTTTTAAAAAAACTTACCCCTCACTGGTCGGAAGTGTCCCCTCCAACCAATAAATCATGACGTATTAGTTATGGTCTATCGACTATCAACTATGGTCTTTCATACACCACCGCAGCACCCTGCCCCACACCAATGCACATAGTAGCCAAGCCATATTGCACTTTGCGCTTTTGCATTTCGTGAATGAGCGTAGCAGAAATTCTGGCACCTGAACAACCCAGCGGATGCCCCAAGGCAATAGCCCCACCATTTACATTTACTATTTCAGGGTTCAATTCTAAATCTCTCATACAGGCAATGCTTTGCGAGGCAAAGGCTTCGTTCAATTCTACCAGGCCCAAATCGCTGGTTTTTAAGCCTGCCCGTTGCAGTGCTTTTTGGGTGGCAGGCACGGGCCCCACGCCCATTATAGAAGGGTCTAGCCCGGCAACAGCCATAGATTTTACAATGGCCAAAGGCTTCAGGTTATATTGTTTCACCGTGCTTTCGCCCACCAATAATAATGCTGCCGCACCATCATTTATGCCCGATGAATTGCCGGCTGTAACTGTTCCGTTTTTGATAAAAGCCGGTTGCAGGGCAGCCAGTTTTTCCAGAGAAGTCATGCGCGGGTGCTCGTCTTTGCTTACCACCACCGCATCGCCTTTTTTCTGCGGAATAGTAACAGGCACCAACTCTTCAGCAAAGCGATTAGCCTCATGTGCCTGCTGATATTTTACTTGCGATTGCAAGGCAAAAGTATCTTGTTCTTCTCTGGTTATTTTCCACTGAGCTGCCACGTTTTCAGCCGTTTCGCCCATGGTATAAGGATGATATAATGCCGATAATTTTTTATTGATAAAACGCCAGCCCATAGTAGTATCAAAAATTTCAGCCTGGCGCGAAAAAGCTTCGGTCGCCTTGGGCATTACAAACGGGGCACGGCTCATGCTTTCTACACCGCCTGCTATATATACATTGCCATCGCCATTGCGAATACCTCTGGTAGCATCCATTACCGCCTGCAAACCCGAAGCACATAAACGATTGACCGTTATACCGCCAATGGTAACAGGCAAGCCCGCCAGCAACAACGCCATGCGCGCCACATTGCGGTTGTCTTCGCCACTTTGGTTGGCTGCGCCTAAAATCACATCTTCAATTTCAGCAGGTTCGAGCCAGCTATTTCTTTCTACTAAATTTTTAAGGGCAATGGCCGCCAAATCATCGGGGCGCATACTACTCAATGCCCCGCCATATTTACCAATAGGAGTTCTCAACGCATCAATTACAAATACCTGTTCCATATTTTACTTTTTGTAAGTACGTTTGCAAAGATAAAGAAGCCCCTCCCAACCTCCCCTACAGGGAGGAGAAATGATTGGGCAATTTTCAAAACCTAAGAATAAATCTAAAGGCTAATCGCTAAAAGCTAAAAAAAATGATACAACGCATACAATCAGTTTATTTACTCTTATCGTCTTTGTTTTTCACTTTCTTTTTATTGTTTCCCGTTTTTAAAGTAGCTACCGAAACGGGCGTGGTGGCTGAAAAAGCTACCGAAAATGCCTACTTTGTAGCATTGACTACGGTACTTATTTTAGGCTCGTTGGGCAATGTTTTTCTGTATAAAAACAGGGTATTACAAAAAAATGTAGGTTGGCTGTTATTTGCCTTAAACCTGTTTTTAGCCGGAATAATGGCCTATCATTTCTATCTGGAGCAACGTGCTGAAAATGCAGTAAGTGTTGCTTTTGGGGCAATTTTTCCCATTGTTACGCTGGTATTTCTACTTTTAGCCATCTACAATATCAATAAAGACGAAAAACTGGTACGCTCGTTAGACCGTTTGCGCTAATATTTTCAGGCATTTTCCAGCCTTTGTATTGAAAATAAGCTGAACCGATTGAATTTTTGTGGAATTGTTTATATATTTGCCCTCCCTTAAAGGTTAGCGGTTGAAATTCGAGCATCAATATCAAATCCCGTTTGTGGGTTTAAAGCAAGGGTTACACCGGTTTACTTTCGAGGTTAATGACGAGTTCTTTGCCAATTTTGAAGGAAGCACCATTACGGGCAGCAATATTAAAGTAGATATTGATTTCGATAAGAAAAACGATTTCTTTATTCTTACTTTTTACATTTCGGGCAGTATTAATGCCGATTGCGACCGTTGCGCTTTGGTTTACTCACAAGAGCTTTTAGATGAGTTTAGCATTTATGTAAAATTCGATGAAAGAAACTTAGATGTTGAAAGTGAAGATGAAGATGTAATTTTTATTTCCAGAGCCGACACCCATATTGATGTAGCGCAGCTGATTTACGATTTTGTAAACCTTAGCGTTCCTATGCAGTTAATTTGTGCTAAAAACAGAAATACCACAGAAAGCTGCAACCCTGAATTGACAAAGTTTTTGAAAACTGAAACTGAAACACAAGAAGAAGAAATAGACCAGCGATGGTCAGCATTGAAAAAATTAAAAAAATAATATCATGCCACATCCTAAGCGAAAAATATCGAAAACTCGTAGAGACAGCAGAAGAACTCACAAGAAAGCTTCTGTTGCTAATGTTGCTACCTGCCCAACTACCGGCACGCCACACTTGCGCCACAGAGCCTATGAAGTAGATGGCAATTTGTATTACAAAGGAAAACTATTGGTAGAAGCTAAAACAGCTTAATACCTTAAACTGAATTTCAGATACTATGCCCTAAGCCAAATTGTTTTTGGCTTAGGGCTTTTTGTTTTTATGCTAAGGAAATGGCGTGTAAACCTTTTGTCAATTTAAAGCAACAATAACGGCATGTTTAGTAATTTCAAATAATTTTGGCAACACATGAAAAAACTAAGAATTGGTACACGCAACAGTAAACTTGCTTTATGGCAGGCTACTACTGTTCAAAAACTGCTTGCCGAAAAAAATATTGAAAGCGAACTCATACACATACAATCTGCAGGTGATGTAACGCAAGATATTCCTTTGCATCAAATTGGTGGCGTGGGTTTATTTACTAAAGCCCTCGATGATGCCTTGCTGAATAATGAAATAGATTGTGCCGTACATTCCTGTAAAGATTTGCCTTCAACGTTGCATACTGAAATAATTATTGCCGCCCATTTACAGCGCGATGACCCTAGAGATATTCTAGTGTGCAAACAAGATGCTAAGACTTTTATTTCTGAAAATATTAATGCCGTAATTGCAACAGGCAGTGTAAGGCGCAAGGCACAATGGCTTTCAAAATTTCCCACTCATCAACTGGTTGATTTAAGAGGTAATGTAGATACGAGATTAAAAAAATTGCAAGACAACCAGTGGCATGGAGCCATATTTGCTTATGCGGGTTTAAAGCGGTTAAATATTCAGCCTGAAAAATATTTTTTTCCTGAATGGATGGTGCCTGCCCCTGCACAAGGTGTAGTAGTAGTAGTTTGCAAGAAAAATGATACGGCTATTGCTGAAAAAATTGCAACCATTAACCATGAGCCAACAGCTATTACCACAACGGTAGAGCGCGATTTTTTACGATTAATGGATGGAGGTTGTGTGGCAC
Organism: uncultured Chitinophagaceae bacterium; assembly: GCA_964543705.1. Classification (GTDB taxonomy): domain Bacteria; phylum Bacteroidota; class Bacteroidia; order Chitinophagales; family CAIOSU01; genus CAYSGX01. The sequence goes on along the minus strand of CAZIZP010000016.1, from coordinate 22,139 downwards.
CTATTGGCGCACTGGCAACTATTCAGCAAGAAAAAATAAACTTTAACATTGCGGTTCATAATAGCAATGGCACTAAAGAAGTAGCCTTATATTTTGAAGAAGCTGTTGAGCATTATGCTGAATTAGGAAAGCGTGCTTATGAGGCGGCAAAAGCAAAAGGCGCGGTGGACATTATTAGCTCGTTAAAGTAGTATGCAACCAAAAACCGTTTTGTTTACTAATGAAATTCCTTCTAAGGCATTTACTTTTGCTGAGCAGTTAAAACTTAATGTTTTAGTTGAGCCTATGATTGCCACACAGCTAAGGCTGCATGAAAAAAACACTATTCTTTCTGAAGCTATTAATGATACTGCTGAGGCATGGATTTTTACCAGTAAAAATGCCGTTCAGTATTTTTTATTGCTGAAAGATTTACTGCCCAATTATAAAAACAAACAGTTTTATGCGGTGGGCAATAAAACAGCCGAACCTTTAATAAATGAAGGCATTACAGTGCGTTTCCCAGCTAAAGAATATGCGCAACAATTAGCCGAGATGATAGTGCATGAAAACATACAATCTGCCTTGTTTTGGTGTGGTAATTTGCGCAGAGAAGTATTGCCCGATTACTTAAAAACAAAAAATATTTTGCTGAAAGAATTAGTAGTGTACGACACCATTCTGCAGCCCAAAAAAATAACTGCACCTTATGATGCCATTGCTTTTTTAAGCTCTTCGGCAGTAGAAAGTTTTTTTTCAACGAATACTATTTTACCAACAACGCCTTTATTTGCTATTGGCGAAACCACATTACAAACACTAAAAAAATATACTTCAGCTAATATTGTAATTCCCGAAAAACCTGAAGTGAATTTATTGTTACAGCAAATACAAAAATATTTTTCAGCATGAATACGCAACAATCGCAGCAACTATTTCAGCGAGCCCAACAAAGCATACCGGGTGGTGTAAACTCTCCGGTAAGGGCATTTAAAAGTGTAGGCGGCACACCCATTTTTTTTCAAAGTGCCAACGGCAGTTTGTTGAAAGATGCCGATGGCAATGAATATATTGACTATGTAGGCTCGTGGGGGCCTATGATATTAGGTCATGCGCATCCTGAAATTGTAAAAGCCATTCAGGAAAAAGTGGTGTGGGGCACTTCGTTTGGCGCACCTACAGAATTAGAGATTCAGTTAGCCGAACTAATTGTAAGCATGGTGCCCAACATAGATAAAGTGCGTATGGTAAACAGTGGTACTGAAGCCTGCATGAGTGCTATTCGTTTGGCAAGAGGTTATACCGGCAGAGATAAAATAATAAAGTTTGAAGGCTGCTATCATGGCCATGCCGATTCGTTTTTAATAAAGGCGGGTAGTGGTGCTTCTACGTTTGGTATTCCTAATAGCCCGGGCGTAACCAAAGGCACTGCTGCCGATACGCTTACGGCTGCCTACAATAATTTGCCGCAGGTTGAAGCACTGGTAAAAAAACATCATCGTGAAATTGCAGCCATTATAGTAGAGCCCGTGGCGGGCAATATGGGTTGTGTGTTGCCAAATGCCGGGTTTCTGCAAGGCTTGCGCAAAATTTGCGATATGGAAAATATCTTACTCATATTCGATGAAGTAATGACAGGTTTTCGTTTGGCAAAAGGGGGCGCACAAGAGTTGCTGAATATTAAAGCCGATATTGTAACCTTCGGAAAAATTATTGGTGGCGGGCTGCCAGTAGGGGCTTATGCGGCTAAGAATGAATTAATGAATTTTATTTCACCTGTGGGGCCGGTATATCAGGCAGGCACTTTATCGGGCAACCCTGTAGCCATGATTGCAGGTTATACCTTGTTGAAAATGCTGAATGATAACCCTAACATTTATTCTGAATTAGAACACAAGACGCAATATCTGAAATCGAAAATTGAAGCACCTGAAAACACTATTCAGATGAACCAAATTGGCAGCATGTTCAGCATACATTTTACCAGCGAGCCGGTGGTAGATTTTGAAACAGCCAAACATGGTGATAACGAAACCTTTAAAAAGTTTTTTCACTATTTGCTGAATAAGGGCATTTATATTCCGCCTTCGGCTTATGAAAGCTGGTTTTTAAGCAACGCACTTACTTATGAGCAGTTAGATATTACTGCCGAAGCTATAAACGGGTTTTTAAAACAACAATAAAAATACTGCTGAACACATTTCCGTATTTTTGAGACCACTCAAAAAAAACAAGCCGTTCAGCATGATAACCATTAACCCTAAAGAAATTGCCACTAAAGATTTACACGAGTATATGCTTAGCAGCATTGCTCCGCGCCCTATTGCTTTTGCCAGCACTGTAAATGCCGAAGGGCAGCCCAACCTGGCACCATACAGTTTTTTCAACTGCTTTAGTTCTAACCCGCCTACGTTGGTTTTTTCGGCCAACCGCAGGGTGCGCGATAATTCTACTAAAGATACTTTAAGCAATATTGAAGCTACAGGCGAAGTGGTGATTAACGCAGTAAGCTACAATTTTGTGCGCCAGATGGCATTGGCAAGCATTGAATACCCCAGCAATATCAACGAGTTTGAAAAGGCGGGTTTTACGGCCTTGCCTTCTGAAACCGTAAAGCCCTTTCGGGTGGCAGAATCTCCGGCACAATATGAATGTAAGGTGAAAGATATTATACGCCTTGGCGACCAGGGCGGTGCCGGCAATTTATTTATTTGCGAAGTGCAACTGCTACACATACACAAAGCCGTACTAAACGAGCAGGGAAAAATAGACCCCCACAAAATAGATTTATGCGGAAGAATGGGTGCCAACAATTATGTGCGCGCCTCGGGCAAAGCCGTGTTTGAATTAAACCAACCGGTAAACCGCATAGGTATTGGCTTCGATAATTTACCTTCGGCTATACGTTTAAGCAAGGTGCTTACCGGAAACGATTTGGCCATGCTGGCAGCAGTAGAAACTTTGCCTTCGGAAAAAGAAATAAAAGAAACCCGGGTAGAATTTTCTAAAATGCCTGCCGCCATGCAACAAGAAGAAGCCCTGCATACATTTGCCAAAGACCTGCTGGCTAAAGGCAATGTAAATGAAGCGTGGAAGGTGTTGTTGGCGGGGAGGTAGTTGGGAATAACAGAGCGGCTCTATATTGTTAGCTGCATTTGTAATACTTTTTCTGAATCAGCAATATTATTATTTTTTGCTGATTTTTTGGTTTCATCTATAACCGTAACTTCATTCTGAAACTCATTTTCTATATCTGCTATATTAAAAGACAAGTACTCTTCTTCGTCTTTAATTCTGTTTCTTAAATGAACAATAAATCTTATTTCTTCAAAAAACAACCCATCATTAAACTGGTCAGAATAATCAAGCATGGCATTTAATGCACCTTCATAATTACGGGTAAAGTATAATGCTACTGCAAGCCCCTTTAAAGCAGCCTTGTTCATAGGGCTTTGTGCCAATACAGCTTTATAATTTAAAAGAGCTGTTTCATAGTCTTTTTGGTGAAATGCCTCATAAGCAGGTTGTAAATATTTTTTGTAAGGAATATTGCTATTAATTCCTGCACGTAGCGGAGTAAGATTTTCAATAGACAAATCATCCATTACATAAGCTCTTTTAATTTGCTCTTTAAGTTTGGCAGCTTTCTTTTCATCTGCTGCTTTTATTTTGCTTTCAAGATATTCTATTTCCTCTTTCGATAAGGTAAGCCTGCAATACCCCAATCGCGCGCAATTGTCACATAAATTTTCAGGAGACCTGTTCTTCTTTTTATTCAGGCTTTTAATAATTTTCAAATCATTCATAAACTATAAATTGAAATTTGAAGCTAAAAAACTACGCCCCGTTTGCGGCATATTTTACTAAATAAATTTCTCCACAGGGCTGAAAGGGTTATGGCACAATGTAGGTTAAAGGTAATTTCAATATATAAATGACATATTGCATTATTTTAGAGTAGAAAATTTAAATATTAATTGCAGATGAAGAATATTGTTTGTGACACAAATATTTGGTATGATTTGAGCTCGGGAAGAGTTCAACAACCTGATAAAGAAAAGTATCATTTAATTGCAACACATATAAATATTGACGAGTTAGCTATAACCCCTAATTTATTAATTGATTATAAGCTTGTTCAAAATACTATAATCAGCATATTTAAAAACTATCAATTAGCTAAATATCCAAATGCAATTGAATATCTAATTCAATTAAATAAAGTAGAGTATGACAACTCTCTATTTCTGTCTAATTATAACGAGATATTAACTTTTACAGAAAATATTGCTAACGATTGTATTGATCCAAGTAAAATTCATGAACTTGAAAAATATATTGTAAAAAGAAAAGAAGATCTTTCACAGGTTGCAAATTACCTAAACATAAAGAAGAATAAAATGAATAGGAGTTTAAAAACTATAATAAGAAAGAATTTTATTTCTAAGGAAAAATATTGGAAGAAGAATACAATAAAAGAAACTCAAAAATGCATAATGGACTATGTCTTTTATGCTAGTTCAAAAAAATATACTTTGGGTAATGATTTTGATTGGAGTAGAGTCGAGTTATTCTTACACACAGTAGACTATTTCATAAAGGATATTGTAATGACAGGAAGAAATATTAATGCAAATGATTTTTATGACTTTTCTAATTTGGTTTATGTTTCACCAAATGATTTGTATTGGACAAACGAAAAATACTGGATTAGGGTCATTACAGATGCGGGGATGAGTAAGTATTTATATGGCCACAAATAAAGGAAGTTTACCTATGAATTAAGTATCGCTAATTCACTAATTCTATCAAATCTAAAAACTCTTTTATCGTTTCGTAAATAGCAAAAAGCAGAAATAGAATTTTCATCGAGTTTAAATCTGTTTATGTGTTCTTCGCTGAGTGCGTTTATTGCAAGTTGTACTGTAGATATTGTCCTAATATTTTCTTCTGCTTCTTTTGTTGAATAAAATACCTCTCCAGTTTCAGTATCAAAAAGAGTTTCAGTCCAAGCAGAGGTAGCATATTTTATTCTAAGAAACTTGTTGTAATCAATAGCAGTATTAACAATATTTTTTACTTTCTCAATCCCTAAACTAGGCCCCGTTGCCTCTACAGTAAATGGTTTTTCTTTAGTGTTATAGCTTTTAATCTTGTTTAGCTCAAAGTCTTTTTCAATATTTTTGACATAACAGTATGCTGACAGAATTGATTGATTCACCCTTAATGGCTTTACAATAGTTTTCAAGCCCTCATAATCAAACGAAATAAATTGTTTCTTATCAATTACACTTTTAAATACTTCATATTTGGTTGATGTATATTGTTTCTTTGTTGCTATTACAGGAATATATACAGGTTCATCTTTAATGAGTTCTTCAACTTTATTTCCTTCTTCAGTTTCCAGAACTTCTGTTTCAATTCGCTCTTCAACTTTTCCAAATTTTTCAATACCTAAATAATACTCACGATATTTTTCCTTTGACATTTCCTCTGCTTCTTCTTTAGTCCATTGTTTTACAGAATCTACCTTTTTAAAGCCAAGTAGAGAATTAGGAATAGTATAGTCTGGATTGATACTTTTAATCACATCCGCTACAAATAAACAGCACCCATCAGGGTTTTGATGCACTTGAATTTCTGCAAAACGAATTACTACCCAGCCTCTGCTTCTAAAAGCATTGTTTCTATTGGTATCAGCATATTGATAGTGCGTAGCTTTTCGTTTGGAAACATCATTAATGCCCTCATAGGGTTCATCTATTTCAATATCAATAAAGAGATTCAATTCGTCTTTCTCATCAATAAGAGTAAAGTCAGGCTCAAATCTATTTTGGTTTTTAACCAAAATGAACCGGTCATTATAAAGTTGAAAGTTATTGGAAAAATACTTAAACAAGTATTGTTTAAAATCAGCTTCCTTGTACCCTTCTCTTTTGCTTTTGCCTTTTTGTGGAAACTTAATAAAGCTATTTATCTTGGGCATTATCACATAAGGAAAACTCAAAGGCTCTGTTTGTTCAAATACATTTATCGGGTTATAACCAATTTGCTTAGGCTTTGAGTGTTCAATAATTTTCTCTTTACTTGGCTCTGTGGGATTTAGCTTTTCTTCTTTTTCTAAACCACTATTATTGTTTTCTCCTCGTATTGGTTCCTCTAAAAGGGGCTCTTCAGTTTTCTCATCAAGTGTTTTATTTTTTGTTGGATATTGTTCCGACATACTTTTAATATAGAAGTATATTAGTATGGCAATAAATAAAACAACAACTAAGATTATTGATAAATTACTTTGGTCTTCATTTGCCAAACTCGACAAACTATCCAAAGTATCTGAATTAGAAGCAATAGTTAACAGCACTTTTAGTTTTTAGAGTATAAATCTAATGAACATCTCTAAGCTGTTCACAAGCAGCTCATGATACAATCTATCATGTATTGGGAGCAAAAAACTATCTGCAATTTCCCCGATGGGCGGAGTCTCTGACCTGCCATAGTGTAATTTAATCTCAGATTAAAAACTCACTCTTCGCCATGTTCCGCAGGGCATTCCGAAGTACAGATAAAAAAGAATTTGCAATTCCTCTCTTTTGCACCATACCCCACTACCCCGCCACCGCCTGCCGCAATAATTGTAACGCTTTAGCTGTTAAGGCAAAGTTTTGGTAGCCATTATTGATAATGAACCCTTCTTTTTTCATAGCCCTTATGCGCTTGGCAATGCCAAATTGACTTAATGACGTTATCTTTTGTAACGCTGCATAGCTGCATGGTTTTTTGTTGTAGATATGAATGATGAGTTGAGCCGTGGCATTAATAGCCTGCCTGTTGCCCCCGGCCGCTTTTTGACTTATTAAACATTGCATCAGCTTAATCTTTATGCCCGATGCCTCGGTGATAATTTCAGGAAGGGTAGTTTCGGCTTCGGTATTGCCCATGTAACTTTTGGGGTAGGCATTCTCGGCTTCAGTATTGCCCATGTAACTTTTGGGATGGGCAATCTCGGCTTCAGTATTGCCCATGTAACTTTTGGGGTGGGCATTCTCGGCTTCGGTATTGCCTATGTAACTTTTAGGGTGGGCAATCTCGGCTTCCGGAATACCTACCCAACTTTTGAGGTGGGCAATTTCTGCCTTTATTTCGGCATTTTCTACTATTAAAACCTTTAAAATTTGGTTTAGGTAGGCAATATCGGCTTGCAAACGGGCAATAAGGGCATTTTCCATAACAAAATATTTTCTTCTGAAATTAAAAAATATTTAAAAATGGTGCACATCGTTTATGGTTGTGCCTTTAGCTGCATCTTTCAATCCAGGCTCTTCGCTATGTTCCGCAGGGCGTATCGAAGTATAGATAAAAAAGAATTTGTAATGCTATAAAAAAACCACCCCCACCAAAGGCACATAGTGGCTAAGTGCTAAAAATATTTTCTTTACCCATAAGCCATTATAAGCGTAACTTCGCAGTAAACAATTTATTCAGTTGAATCGTCAATCGCCCAACAATTTAATTTACGGCAAGCACCCCGTGTATGAAGCACTGGTTTCCGGAAAAAAACTGGAAAAAATTCTTATTTCATCTGATGCAAAACCTGCCGAAACAGCCGAAATAAGAAAGCTGGCCAAAGAACACGAAATTCCGGTGCAAATGGTGCCTGTGCAAAAGCTAAACAGCATTACCCGAAAAGTACATCAGGGGGTAGTAGGGTTTTTGTCGCTTATTCAATATTTCGAACTGGAAGATGTTTTAATGAAAGCCTATGAAGAAGGCCGCACCCCTTTGTTTCTGGTTTTAGACCATGTAACCGATGTAAGAAACTTTGGCGCAATTGCCCGCACAGCCTTAGGCGCAGGGGTAGATGCCATAGTGGTTCCGGCAAAAGGGGGCGCTTTAATTGGCAGCGATGCGTTAAAAACCTCTGCCGGTGCATTAAATAAAATTCATGTTTGCAAAGTAAAAAACCTTTCAGAAGCACTCGATTTTTTTAAACTGAACGGCATTAGAATAGCCGCAGCCGATATGCACACCGAAACCTATACTTATCAGGAAGATTTCACCATTCCGCTGGCTATAGTAATGGGCGCAGAAGACACCGGGGTTTCGTTACAACTCATAAGAAAAAGCGACAGCATTATTAAAATACCTATTCACGAAGCATTAGAATCTTACAACGTAGCCGTTTCAGCCGGAATGATTTTATATGAGGTAATGCGCCAAAGGGCACTGAATAATGCTTAAGAAAAACAGCAGCTGTTGCCGTGCCTTTCAATTATAGTAAACCCGTATCTTTGAGCCTTGTTAATTACTGCCAATGTTTATTAATGCTACCGAAATTACTTCTGCTGAAATAGTATCTGACAATGTAATACATCAGCGACTGCTTTTTGCTTACGAGGCAGCCCAAAATTATATTCAGGGCGATTTACTTGAAATAGGCTGTGGCGAAGGCAGGGGCGTAGAATTGCTTATTGAAAAAGCTGCTTCCTATACCGCTATAGACAAAATTGCAACTGTGGTAGATAAGCTGAAACTGAAATACCCTAAAGTGCAGTTGCTGAATATGCTGGTGCCACCCTTTACCGGCATTCCCGATAATACTTACGACAGAGTGGTAACCTTTCAGGTTATAGAACATATTGAAGAAGACGATTCATTTGTAAAAGAAATTTACAGGGTATTAAAGCCCGGTGGTGTAGCCATAATTACCACGCCCAATATTAAAATGTCTTTAACCCGAAACCCCTGGCATGTTAGAGAATATACCCGCATGGAATTAGAAACCCTGCTAAGCAAATATTTTTCTAAAGTAACTATGGAAGGGGTATATGGCAGCCAGCGCGTAAACGATTATTACGAGCGCAATAAAGAATCGGTACAGAAATACAAACGCTTAGATATTTTCGATTTGGAAAATCGCTTGCCACGAAAAGTATTGCAGTTTCCTTACAATATATTAAACCGAATTAACCGCAACAGTCTTCATAAAACCAACGATAGTCTGGTGGCTGCCGTTAACACAGGCGACTATTGCCTTAAAATGGCCGATGATACTTGCTACGATTTCTTTTGCTTAGCTTATAAATAAATTACAGGTATGAATACCAAAATTTTTAATGCTGAAAAGTTTACTACCGAAAGCATTGCCGAATTAAAAAAACAGTTTGACAGCGCAAAGCCCTACCGCCACCTGGCTATCGACAACCTGCTGAATAATGATTTTGCAGAAACCTTGCTGGCACATTTTCCGAAGAAAGAAGATATGCGCAGGCACTATGAAGGCCTAAACGAAAAAAAATCGGAAGGCTCTAATTTCGATGTGTATCACAGTTCATTTACAGAATTGCGACAGGCTATAGCAGCAAAAGAATTTACCGATTTTCTTACAGCAGTAACCGGCATTCAGGATTTAATTTTACCGGAAGATTTTCGTGGTGCAGGCGTGCATCAGGGTGGCGATGGCAGTTTTTTAGATATTCATGTCGATTTCAATATTCACCCGGTTTTAAATCTTCACAGAAGACTTAATTTTTTATTGTTTCTGAATAAAGACTGGAAATATGAATATGGCGGCAGACTGGAATTGTGGAATGAAGATGTTTCTGTTTGCGAAGCTGAAATACTGCCTACTTTTAATCGCATTGTAATTTTTGAAACCAGCGATGTTTCTTATCATGGCTATGATGTAATATCAGTGCCCGATGGAGTATTCAGAAATTCATTTTTCGCTTATTTCCACACCCCTATTGCCGATAAAAGCAAAGTGAAATATCACGATACTGTTTTTAAACCACGCCCAACCGACAGCGGCTCTAAGAAAGTAAAAACCCATGCCAAAGAAACGGTGAAAAATCTGGTAAAAGGCGCAATGAGAACTTTAGGAATAACCTCTTTCTTCAAAAAATTTGAATAGCTTGCTTTCTAATATTTGCTAATGAAAAGCCAACCAAAAGTTGGCTTTTATTATTAAATTGCCTCACTAAACTAAACCAACCTACAATGATTTTCAGAAAAAAATTATTTAATCGTGCTTTCGTTTGCATGTTGCTATGCGTATTCAGCATACAACTAAAAGCCCAGCAACCTATTTCTATTGTTTCTGCCGATATGCCTGTGGCAGGAAACAACCTTGTAAGTGCAATTGATACTATTCCTTCGGGTTTAACACCCGGGCCAAACGGCACAAACCAGCTTTGGGATTTCAGCACCCTTACCCCTAATATTTTAGATACTGCTAACTGGATGTTGCCCTCTGCAACTGCCTATAACGGTACCTTTGGCAGCAACTCTAATCTGGCTGTTACTAATAACGACACTAACTATTTATTTTTCAATAATACCAGTGCTTCACTTAAAGTAAGCGGTGCTGCGTTATGGATAGATACGCTGCAATCAACAGTGGCTACCACCTTTACAGGCACTAATAACCTGTATGTATTCCCAACCAATTACAATAGTAATCATTCAAACTCTTATGGTTTTGTACAAAATGTAAGTATTGGCGGCACACCAATAAATATTACGTTTAACGCTACTTACTTTGATACTATTGATGGCTGGGGAATTGTAAGAACCCCACTGGGATATTATGAGGCATTGCGCCAAAAAAGAGTAGAAAGAAATAATACAGTAGTAAGAGCTTTTTCAGTAATTACCGTTTCTGACACTCGCGATACTACCACAGACTATAACTTTATTGCCAAAGAAAGCAAAGGAGTATTAGTAGATTTTCAGTATGACAGCACCGGAGCATTAAACCGTATTTCTTATTCAACCTTATTGCCAAAACCTATTGCGCGTTTCACAGTGTCTAATAATGGGGCAAACTATCAGTTTACTAATACCACTTATAATACCAATGGTACAACCTACTCATGGAACTTTGGTGATGGCTCAGCTACTACAAGCCAAACCAATCCTAATCATACCTACACACAAAATGGTTCTTTTAACGTGTGCTTAACAGCAACCAACAGTGTGGGCAGCAACACTTATTGTATTACTGTTAATGTTACAGGAGTTTGCCCAACTATAGTTGCCAATGCTTCATCTAACGATGCAACGTGTAATAGCAGCGATGGCAGCGCTAGTGTTGCCCCTACAGGCGGAGCAACACCCTACACTTATCTGTGGAGTAATAATGCAACCAGTGCAAGCATTTCAAATTTAACTGCAGGAAATTACACTGTAACAATTACTGATAATAATTCTTGTACGGTTTCAGCATCTGTTAATGTAAGTAATGCCGGTGCCCCAACCATAACAGTAGATAATGTTGACGATGTATTATGTAATGGCGGAAACGATGGTGCGGTTAGTGTTTCTGTTTCAGGCGGTGCAACTCCTTATTCTTTTGAATGGAGTAACAGTGCCACAACTGAAGATATAAGTGATTTATCAGCAGACAGCTATACTTTGTCTGTTACCGATGGCAATAATTGTTTGGCAGTGCAAACGGTTACTGTTAATGAACCAAGTTTGCTGGTAGTTTCAGCAGATAATATTACCAATACATCAGGAGGTAGTGATAACGGAGCTATTGCTATTACGGCTACAGGAGGCACCCCTGCATATCTTTATACCTGGTCAACAGGCGCAACTTCAGAAGATATTACAAACCTGTCTTGTGGTAATTATGAACTTACAGTTTCTGATGCAAATAATTGTACAGCTACCGGTAGCTATTTTGTTGATTGCTCAGTATCGGTAATAGAAAATATTGAAGAAGAAGTTGTTCAAATTTTTCCTAATCCCGGCAACGGTAAAATTTTTATCAATACAACAACTACTATTACTGCTGTGAAGATTTACAATAGTGTTGGAGCGTTGGTTTATGCTGAAGATACCAATAGCAGTATTTCAGAAATTGATTTAACCGCCCAGCCTAAAGGCATTTATTTTGTTGCTGTTGAAAGCAATGGTGGCAAAACAGTAAAACGCATTTCAATACAGTAACAAACTAACTTGATTGATAAATGAACCGACTTTATTTAAAACATGAAGTCGGTTTTTTATTTTGGAACGATTTATGATATTAGTGCAGCTATGAAAAAATTCAACTTTGCTGTTTTATTTTGGGCTGTATTTTTTTCAGCATGTAACCAGCCTAACCCTGCGAATAATAACGATAATGATAAAGTTATTTCTATGCTCGACTCTCTTCGTGCCGAAATAAAAGAATTAAAAGAACAGCAGCAAAAAGTTACCTCAGACACACTTCCAAAGAAAAAAGAAATTACTGAGCCGGAAAAATCAACTACAGTAAAGCAAATTATTCCTAAGCCCGAAAAGCCTAAGCCTGAAAAGCCTAAGCCTGAAAAGAAAACACAACCATCCGCGCCTCGTTTGGAAGACACATTGTACTATAAATATACCGATGGTAAGCTTTCAGTAAAAAAGTTTCCGAGGCATGAAGGCAGAAGCAAAATTTTGATTTACGACAGGCAAGGTAATATTACCATTGAGCTTGAAGAAATAGTGCTTAGCTACAGTGTTTCTTACAATATTAAATTCAGAGAAGATGGTTCGGTAAATAATATTCATGAGCATACAAATCCGGGGGCAAGCATGTATTGGTATGATTGCAACATGACATTCAGCAATAACAATGAGCCGGAATGGAGAAAATGTGAGCAACATCCTATGCGTTCATTGGAACATCCTGATGCTAATAAATATTACTGGGATAAGAAAACAAAGCAATGGATTAAGCAAGAAATTATTTATGAGCAACCCGTTATTAGAAAATGAAAACTGTGTTAGTTTTTTATTAACCTTATTATGCCCGAGTTGTTTTCATCAAAAATTATTCTGCAATAATAAAATCCGCTTAATAGACTTTGAATATTTAAGCTTGCTGTGCCTTCAGTAAAATCCATTTTTTCAGAAAGCATTTTTTGCCCTGTAACGTTGAATATTTCCAATATTCCACTTTGATATTTTGCTTCTTGAATAGAAATGGTTAATGTTTCATTTACCGGATTTGGGAAAATACTGAAGCTGACTTTTTGCTCACGCTCATTTATTCCGGTAATACCTCCATTGGTGGTTTTAATAATGGTGCCTGAATCGCCCACAGCAAAGCCTGTTAATGCATCAATAAAAAAAACAGCATTTAGTTCTTTGAGGGTTGCTTCATTTTGTTGCTGCCAGGTAAAACCTGCATCGGCAGTTGTAGCTATATATTGGCTGTTAGCACTTGAGATTGGACTGCCCCCAACAACAAAACCCGCTAAAGTTGTAGGGAAGTAAATATCATTAATATTTTCAACCTGCATATTTAAAGCAGGCAGCCAGCTGGTTCCTCCATCGTAAGAAGTTAATAAGTATGAATTATCAGGGGTTTCACCAACAGCCATTATAGTATCTTCATTAACCAACACAATGCTTTTAAGATTTATTGAATCAGTTTGTCTAATGATATTCCATGCACCATTTGAACTGGTGGTTTTATATATCGCTCCGCTGGTAAGACATACCACACAGATGCCATTTTTACACGAAATATCAGTTATGCTTCTGTTAAAACCATTGAAAGCATTTAGGGTCCATGTAGAACCCGCATCGCCTGAATAAAACAGTTCAGAGGTGTCTCCAACGGCAAAAACCTGTATGCTATCGTAAAAACTTAAAGCATTTAAGCCAAATGCTGATAACTGACTTGTTTTATTCCAGGTATTACCCCCATCAGTACTTCTTAAAAAGTAATAGCTATTACCAAAATTTCCTGTAGCAATACCAACAGTTTTGTTGCTGTTAAATGTAATTTTCTTCACTGTGGCATTAGCATCAAGCCCGGAATTATCTATGGTAACATTACTCCATGAATTACCACCATTCACAGTTTTTCTTATAGTTAAGTTATCTCCTGCTACAAATCCGGTATCGGCACTAATAAAATAAACATCGCTTAAATTTACGTTGGTACCGCTGGTAGTGTTTACCCATTGTGCTTTTGCTGTAATGTATAGCAACATGGCAAACAGTATTGTAATAATGTTTTTCATATGAGTTAGTTTTTTGCTAAAATAAAATTTATATAATGAATATCGAGTCTTTCAGAAATTATTGTATTCATAAAAAAGGAGTAACTGAAGAATTTCCTTTTGACGAACAAACACTGGTTTTTAAAGTAATGGGCAAAATGTTTGCCGCCACTGATATAGATGCATTTGAAAGCATTAACCTAAAATGTGAGCCTGAAAAAGCCATTGAGATAAGGGAAACTTATAGCTGTGTAAAGCCCGGCTACCATATGAATAAAAAGCACTGGAATACCATTGTTATTGATGGCAGTATTTCCGATAAACTTATTCAGGAATGGATAGATGACTCTTACAATCTGGTAGTAGCTTCTTTAACTAAAAAAATGCAGCAAGAACTAAATGAACTGTAGTAATATGGTTTTTTTGAAAAACTAATTTCAAATTTTAAACCCGAATATCTAAACACTAAACAACCTCCTAATTTCAAAATTCTAAATATTTGGAAACACTTCATTAAAATATGTTTGGAGTTTTTTTTTGATTTTGAATTTAAAATTTGTTTAGGATTTAGGTTTTAGCATTTCGAGATTTTAAGAAGTTCATGTCCATTTTTCAAACCTTTCCAAACATATTTGTTTTCTAAGGTTAAAATCTTTGTGTCTTTTTAGAAAAAGTCAAAAGATTTTTCTAATAACCCAAACAATAATATTCAGCAATAAACTCAGTAATAACATAGTGGCTAAAGGAAAATAAAATCTGAAATTTTCTTTTTCTACTTTGAAATCACCGGGAAGATTGCCTAACCAATTTAATTTATCGTGAAAGAAGTACCAGATAATTCCTGCAAGTACAATTAATAAACCAATTGCAATTATCCATTTTCCGGTTTCTTGATTCATAAGTTTAAATTTTAAACACTCTAATGAGCACAGGAAGTAAAAATAAATCAGCAAGTAAAGCTATAATAAGTGTTGCGCTTACTAAAAACCCTACTCTGAAAGTACCTGAAAAATCTGAAAAGGTTAATAACATAAAGCCTGCAAACAAAATTAAGGTGGTTATTATTAATGCCTTGCCGGTAATCGTGAGCGTAGCATGAAGTGCTTCATCGGTTGTAAGCCCTTTAGCCTTTTCAATTTTAAAACGACTTAGAAAATGTAGTGTATCATCTACAGCAATTCCAAAAGCTATGGTAAATATTATAGAGGTAGCAGCATCTAGCACAATACCCGAAAAGCCAATAATACCTGCTGCAACAATTAAAGGAACAATATTAGGAATTAATGAAACAGCTACCATTTTTAAATTTTTGTATAGCAGCATCATTATAAAACTTATAATAGCAAATGCCAGTGCTAAACCATTAAACAAGCTTTTTATTAAATAAGCATTGTTATTATCAATTAACAAACCTGTGCCGGTAAATTTCACCTTAAGAATATTAGCGTCAATATTTTCAGAAATCCATTTTTCAATTTTCGTATATCTGTTGCTTGAGGCTTCGGAACCTATATCATTTATTTTGCCGGTAAGTCTTCCAATATTTTTATCCTTATTTATTAAAGCATTCGATAAATTTTCAGGTATTTTTTTGAATTCATTTGCTACCTGTTGCCATCTGTATTTTTCAGGCAAAATATATTTTTCAGGCTTGTTACCATTTAAGCCACAATAAACGTTTTTATAAATGTCGGCTGGCGATACCATAAAGTTTATCCATTGTTTTTTTTCCAGAAACTGTTGCAGTTTATTTATTTCATTAATTACTGCTTCATCGGTTATTTTATTAGTTCCCTGAGGCAATAATGCAGCTTCGAAAGAACGAAACCCACCATAAGTATTCTCAAAAAACAAATAATCCTCCATTATTTTTTCAGCTTTCGGAATATCTGTTTTCAGTTTTGCATCGGTTGATATATTAGAAATGCCTAAAACACTAAAGAACACGACTACCGCAAGCATTAAAAGCACTATCCCTTTTCTGTATTTAGTAATTTGATATACTTGCTCGGTTACTACATCTAAAAACGGCAAGTGATATTTTCCGTGAACAAAACTTTTTTTACTTAGCTGAATAAGAATAACAGGAGTAAATAATATTGCCGTAAGCCATGCTACTACAACGCCCAAAGCAGCTTTGTAGCCAAATTGCTGAATAGGCACAATATCAGAAGTAAGTAATGCCAAAAAGCCTATAGCGGTTGTAAATGATGTTAAAAACAATGCCAGACTAATTTCTTTTAAGGCAGTTTTCATGGCACTTACAGCATCTTTTCCCAAGTGTAATTCTTCCTGATATCGCTCTAATAAATGTATTACATCTGACATACCAACAATTAGCATAAGTATAGGAAACAGTTGTGCCATAAAGTTTAGCTTAATACCCAGCATTGCCAGCGTTCCTAAGAAAAGCAACAACGATAATATTACACTTCCAAAAACAACTAAAACAGGTGCAAACTTTTTGTAAATAATCCATAATACTATCAGCACCAGTAATCCTGAAGCCAAAGTATAAAAAATCATTTCTTCCAAATTCTTTTTCACAAAAACTGTTTGCACGTTTGCCTTACCTGCAACATGAAACTTTTCAATACCCGACTTATGTAATATTTCAAATATTTTGTTGTTGATAGTAGCTTCGTCTTTTTGAGAAAGAAATGGCTCTGTTTTAATAACAATGTTTATTGAAGTAGCATCTTGGCTTACAAACTTGCCTGCCAAACGCGGGTCATTCATAATTTTAACGCTGTCAGCAGCATAACGAGAAACCTCATTTATATGTAATGCTTTTATGCTGTTCCATCCAAAGGGTGTTTTTAACGGGTAGCGAAAATTAGTAAGCGCATATACGCTTTGTACATTTTCAATTTCAGAAAAAAAACTAATTAATGAATCAGCTTTTAGTAAAAAGTTTTTTTGAAATACTGAAGGCTTATTTACTAAAGCAACAAATAAAAAATTATCATCAGGCTCAAATTTTTTTCTGAAGTCTAAATAAAAATCTAATTCAGGATTATTCTTTGGAAAAAAACTTTCAAAATCATAAATCAATTCCAGCTTGGGAATAAAATATAATGATGCCATCAGCCACGCTGTAAAGACTGCAATAATTAATTTAATTTTTTTCATGCTGAAAACGAACTGCAATGATACAAGTATGGATGGTGAAATGTTTTATAGCAAAACATTTCAACACTTGTGCATCATTACACCAAAAAGCAAGCACGCAATATTTTAAATTTGTTACTATGGAACAACAATACCTTCAGCTTTTACAAGATTTGCTTGAAAAAGGCAACCGAAAAGAAGACCGCACCGGAACTGGAACTTATAGCTTATTTGGCTATCAAATACGACACGATTTGTCTAAAGGATTCCCCTTGCTTACTACCAAAAAGCTTCACTTAAAGTCTATTATTTATGAATTACTGTGGTTTTTAAAAGGCGAAACCAATATTGCATATTTAAAAGAACATAATGTTTCAATTTGGGACGAATGGGCCGATGAAAATGGTAATTTAGGTCCTGTTTATGGCAAACAATGGCGTAGTTGGGAAGGTGCTAATGGCAAAACCGTTGATCAGATTTCAGTAGCAGTAAACCAGATTAAAAACAACCCCGATTCGCGCAGAATTATTGTAAACGCCTGGAATGTAGCCGAAATAGACCAAATGGCTCTGGCGCCTTGCCACTGTATGTTTCAGTTTTATGTAGCCAACGGAAAATTAAGCTGTCAACTGTATCAACGCAGTGCCGATACTTTTTTAGGTGTACCTTTTAACATTGCTTCTTATGCTTTGCTTACTATAATGATGGCACAGGTTTGTAATTTACAACCGGGCGATTTTGTACATACTTTTGGCGATGTACATCTTTACACCAATCATGTGGAACAGGCACGCTTGCAATTAAGTCGTGAGCCACGCCCACTTCCCGAAATGAGAATTAATACTGAGGTAAAAGATATTTTCAATTTTAGTTTTGAAGACTTTGAGTTGCTGAATTATGAACCGCATCCACATATAAAAGCACCGGTAGCGGTGTAAATTCAAAATACTAAATTCAAAATTCAAAAAGATGACGAGTATTGATTTTCAGTTTTGTACTTTGTGTTTAGGGTTTTGACTTTTCTTCTTTGAGTTTAGAATTTATAAAAATATGATTCATATAATAGTAGCTGCTTCAGAGAACAATGCCATTGGCAAAGACAATAAGTTGCTTTGGCATTTGCCCAACGATTTAAAATATTTCAAATCGGTTACCACGGGACATCCTATTATCATGGGTAGAAAAACTTTTGAATCTATAGGTAAGCCATTACCCAACAGATTGAATATTGTTATAAGCCGAAACCCCTATGAATCAGGCGAAAATCTTGTTTACAGTAATTCTTTGCAAGAAGCGATTAAAGTAGCCCTTCAAAAAGATGAAGAAATATTTATTATTGGCGGTGGCGAAATTTACAAGCAGGCATTGCCTTTAGCCCATAAGATTCATTTCACAAAAGTGCATACGGTAATAGATGGCGACACTTTTTTTCCTGAATTAAACCAAAATGAATGGGAAACAGAAAGTAGTGTATTTCATAAAAAAGACGAAAAAAACAAGTATGACTACACATTTTTAATATACCGTAAAAAACCTAATTAACGGAATAAATACATATTTTTGCGCCATTAAATATTATTAGTTGCTATGAAAAATTTAAAAACTACTATTTCAATACTATTTGTTTTAACGGTATTGGCAGGTTGTCAAAAATGGCGCGACAACCGCTCACCTTTTGCAGGTGCTGATAATGCTTTAGCAGAAGTTTCTTTTGCCGATGTATTTCGTGCAGCCTTAAATGCAGGTGTTTTCTACAACGGTGCTCCATCAAATATTGATACTTGTGCAGCACTTACAACCCAAACCTCCTCAGGAGATTACCCGGCAACCCTTCGTTTAGATTATGGCACAGATAATTGTAGCGGGTATTATAATTTTAAAAGAAGGGGCATTTTGCTTGCACAGTTTTCTCAACCCATAACCGAGCAAGGCGCGCGCATTGACATTACATTAGAAAACTTTTATTCTAACGATTATTTAGTTGAAGGCGCTATTAAAGTCGAATTTCTTGGCGTTACCGATGGAAAATCAAAATATAGCCTCACTGTTACCGGTGGAAAAATTACTAATCCTGATGAGGAAGCAGTTGAATGGAATGCCGAGTATGTTTTTGAAAGAGTTGCAGGTGAAGAAACACCTAATTTTCTATGGGACGACCAGTTTAGCATTACCGGAGAAGCAAGTGGAAAGAATAGCAGCGAAAATAATTTTACAGCCATTATTAAAGAGCCATTATTATTGGAAATGGTTTGCCGTTGGCCACAAAAAGGAATAGTAGAAGTAGAGCCTGACGATAGAAAAACCAATACACTCGATTATGGCAACGATGATTCGTGTGACAATCAAGCAGTAGTTACCATTGGCAAAAAAGATTACAAGACTACTTTGAGATAATTTTTATTTAAAAGACTTTTTTCAAAAATACCTCTGATGTTTTCAGGGGTATTTTTTTTATAGGCATAGAAATACTAAAAAACCTTCCCCATTAATCATCACTATTAGAATTTTATAAGTTTTGGAAAAAAGAACCCCCAATGTTTTCTAAACCCTTGAGCGTTATAGTTCTGTTTATTATAAACCTGTAATCAGGAATATTTATTTCAGGCTTTTAACAGTAAGGCTTTTGACAATTGTTACCATTGCATTTGGCTAACAATTTTCCTATAATTTCAGCTTTTCGGCATACTCTAAAAGCAATTGTTTTCTTTCGGGAGAAACGGCAAGAGTTGCATCATCATCCATTGTTACAATTGCGTTTTGCCCTTTTTCAATTTTTTTAATTCGGTTTAAGTTAATAATATGGCTTCGGTGTATGCGTAAAAAAACACCTGTTTTTTCTAAAGCTGAAAATGCAGCAAGGCGTTTAGAAAAGGTGTGTTTCACATTGTTTTCAAGATACAAATAGGTGTAAGAGCCATCGGCTTTCAGGTATAAAATTTCATTAAGTGGCACAAACAATAAACCTTCAGAAGTTTGCAAAGCAATTTTTCGAGAGATGCTTTCAAGATTATCTTTCAGCACATGTAATTGTTGTGTGGTTTGTGGTGTAATCTTCTGTAAGGCCCTTTCAATTTGTTCTTTACCTGCCGGTTTCAAAATATAATCTATGGCAGAAAGTTCAAAGGCATTTAAAGCATATTCGGTAAATGCTGTAATAAAAACTATTTTAAAATTTATTTGTGTTTTATCGAAAAAATCGGGCAACTCTAAACCAGTATATCCCGGCATGTCAATATCTAAAAAAACTAAATCGGGCTTATGTGCATGAATTAACTTTACAGCTTCAGGCACGTTACCTGCTTCAGCCAATACCAAAACTTGCTGGAAGTTTTCTTCTAAAATTTTCTTTAGCGATTGCCTTGCCGTAGCATCGTCATCTACTATTAATGCCCTTATAGTTTTTTCACTACTCATATAACTGCGGAATTTCAACTACTACTTTAGTGCCACAAGATACACCTGAATTATTGTGTAAATCAATGGTAGAAACAACAATAGGTTGGCTGCGACTTTCATTAAGCAATTGTAAGCGTTGGGCAATGGCATTAGTAGCAAACGATTTCGGTTTGTTATATTTTTTAGCATTCAGCGTAGCCGATGCACCTCTGCCAATGCCGTTGTCTTCAATTGTAATTTGCAGCAAATTATTTCCCTCCATTAAATTGAAATTAATTTTAAGCTGCTTCTCTCCTTCCTTATGCATTAAGCCGTGTTTAATAGCATTTTCTACAATAGGCTGCACTATAAGCGAGGGCAAAAAAGTAAAATCGTCTTCTATATTTTCTGAAAAAGAAATTTCATAGGCAAAGTTTTCGCCCATAAGCAACTGCTCGGTTTCGATATAATTTTTAATCAACATGGCTTCGTCTTTCACACTTACTTCTTTGGCACCTGAGTGTTCTAAAGTTAGACGGGTAAGGTGTGCAAAACGCTGAATGGCATCTATAGCTTCCGCTTTTTTATCTAAATGAATGAGCCCTTGAATAGTGTTCATTACGTTGTAAATAAAATGCGGATTCATACGGCTTTTCAACGATTGTAAATCGGCTTCTGTTTTATTTTTTTCTGCTAACTGCTTTTTCAATTCCAGTTCTCTTATTGCGGCTTCTTTCTTTTCGGTATCGTAGCGCAATTGCAAATCGCTAATCATTTTAGATTTTTCTAAAGAATTAATTTGCTGCGACACAGATGCATACTCGTTTACAGCATGAAAAGCTTTTTCATAATTACCTATAGCTGCTACAGCCTTTCCTAAAAGCTGATAGCTTTCTGCAATTAAATCTTTGCGTTCTAAACCAATAATTTCAGGAAGATATTTTTCTAAAACATCAATAGCCTCTTCAAAATTATTTAACTGCATTAAGGCTTCAGCATAATATCTATAGCTTACCAATTGCAGTTGTTTAAGCTTGCTTTTTTCTGAAATATTTATAGCCTCTGTTGCCAAATGTTTAGCCTTTTCAGGCTGTTGCATATCGAGCATAGTGCTGCTCATATTGCTTAGTGCCAACGCTTCGCCAAAAGCAATGCCTGCTTGCTTAGAAATTTGCAACACTTGCTCAAAACTTTCATAAGCCTGCTGAAAACTTTTCATTTCATTATGTACATTGCCAATACCATTATATACCTGTGCCAATATCATAGCATTTTTATTATTCCCGCTTTCATTTATCAGCTTTATACATTTTTCATAATTAGTAAGGGCTTTTTCAAATTGCTGCAATTGGTTGTAAATAATAGCAAGGTTAATAAGCGTGGGTACTGCATCGGCAGGGTTATGTTGGGCACTTAAAATTTTATCTGCCTCTATATAATAGGGTAATGCTTTTTCATACAAAGAGCGATTGAAATAAGTAGTGCCAATGGTATTGTAGGCATGTGCCTGTGCCAATACATTATTTTCTGAAATGGCTCTTGCAGCTATATATTCACCTAGTTGAGCCGCTTTGTCGTTTTCAGATTTTTCGTATAGCTCGCGCGCTTCGTCTAATAACTCATCTAAAGATTTATGCTGAAAAGTATCGTTTATGTTCATGCTGCAAAAATATGGCAGCAATCATGTTTTTT
>CAZIZP010000015.1:0-110497 GCA_964543705.1 uncultured Chitinophagaceae bacterium | reverse complement strand
ATGAAATTATGAACTATAAAAGGAGGATAGTATTTTCACAGTCTGACGTTAGCGGCTATAAATTGACGATAATGCAAACCTAAAACTGACAGCAAGAAATTGACGACACCAGAACAAAATATAGAACTAAAACGGTTACGGGATATTCTTATCGCCACGCTTGACTATCATATTGACAGCTACAACAAAAGCGGACAAAAATTTGAAGGTTTCAATCCAGTCGACAACTTTCAGGAATTAAAGAAACAGACGGAAGAACTTTACAAAAAAGGGAAGACAACCAAGCTAAAAAATTGGCTTCGGGACATGACTGAAATGCCAAGAGAAACAGGCGACCTTAATTATGTTACTTACATCAAGCGGATAACAGGACACGACTACAACATTTTCACCGCATTTAATAAACGCATTGACAACATAATTGCTAAAGGTAAAATCTCAACAGAAAATCAGTTTCGTGAGGTTAATTCAATGGTTGACTTTTTGTGTCAAACCGAACCTGTTGACGACAAGAAAATTGAAGTGCTGAATAATTTGCTTCTTGACTTTGAACATCGGTTGAGTGGTAAAAACGGAAAGCCAAAACGCTTTAAGAAAGTAAGTCGCAAATTCACTTCTAACACACTCGTAAACATTACAGCTCCCGACAACAAAAAGACATTTGAAATAAGTGAGCATTACACAAACGGTGTTTACGAACAAACTGGTTCTTCAATTATGTGGGCGGACGGTGGTGGTTCAGTTCTTTATTTCACCGGACAAGGACACGATATCTCTGCTAAGTGGCTTGACAGTCAAACATTGGAAGTAACACACGACAAAGCAATTGTATTTACAAAACAAGAGACAAAGTTTTACTATTGCGGTGACGCAGGAGTAATAATCTATAAACCAAAATGACTTTAATACTTGACACGACAACTTTTCGGACGGAAAGTATTACAGCCGCTAACACACGTAACTGTTGCACAACTCTCCTTTAAGAGATATAAGGGCAAAAAACGACTTCATTAAAAGCGTTTTTAGCGTAGCTGCAATACAAAGTAATTTTTTTGGTTGGGGTTTTGGGGTGGCTTAAAATGCAGCGGTGTTGTTATTTAAAAGTCATCCCCCCCTACCCCCTTCGCACTCACATGCTACCCCCGCAAGGGGGACTTGGCTTTCCCGAAAACTAAAGGCTAATGGCTAACGGCTCTGCCAAAACTTCAGCACAAAAGAAAAATTAAAACTACCACTGTTATTCTAAGTGTTCACACAAGGCAATAGCGTGGCTGCGGTTACTTAGAACGATTAATAAAAAAGGCAAGTCTCCCGACTTGCCTTTTGTTCTATATTATCTATTACTGATAGTAAAAACTACTTCCGCTTCAATCTGTAATTAATCAACACTTCATGTGCGCCATTGCTTACAGTGTTAAGGTTTGAAGTAGTAATATCGTATGAGTAGCCAATTTCAACCATGTCTTTAATAATAAAACCTGCAAGAATACTTACCGCATCGGAAGTGCGGTAGGAAGCGCCCAGCCAAACCAAATTATTGTATATGCCTCTTAAATTAATATCGGCTTGTAATGGTGCGGCCTTTACGGCTTTCAACTGAAACGAGGGGTCTAACTCAAACTTCTCGGCCACTTTAAATTTATAACCTGCCGAAACAAAATAATGGCGAATGAGCTTGTTCATATTGCGCGGGTCGTTTACTTCTAACCTGATATCAGTTTGAAACAATTGTGGAATAGAAAAGCCTGCATAAAAACCCTTCTGCCTATAGTATATACCTAAACCTGCATCGGGTAAAAACTTACCTTCCTGTGCTGCGTTTACGGCAATATCGCCTTGCTCGCGAATAGTAAAATTATTGCCTAAATCGTAGCGAATAATACCGGCCGAAATACCGGCCGACAACAGGCCTTCATTTTTAAATTCAATGCCATAAGCAGCAGAAATGCTAAAGCCGGTGGTGCGCAGTGGGCCTGTAATATCATGGAAAAAATTTCCGCCTAAACCTAAAGGAAACTTTTTTAAACGCCCATAGCCTGAAGCATTTATGGTTTGTGGCGCACCTTCTAAGCCGGCCCATTGATTGCGGTATAAGGCTCTGAAATCTATATGATCTTTAGAAGCAGCAACCGCAGGGTTATAGTAAAATTCGTTGAAAATAAAATTGGTAAACATGGGCTTTTGCTGTGCCATAAGGCTTAGTTGCCAAAAGCTGAATATGAAGAGGAATAACTTTTTCATGGTGTATTTAAAGGTTGGTTGTTGGTTATCTAATGATAGTTACGTGCCCTGAAAAAATTTGATTTTCAGTGTCATTCAGTTTCAGAATGTAATAATAGGTAGCACTGGGTAACTCAATACCTTTTTTATTGGTGCCATCCCATGCATTGGTGTAAGGATTTTGCTCATACACTAAACTTCCCCAGCGGTTATAAACCTGCAATTCGTTATTGGGGTAGTTATCTAAAGCGTCTATTACCCAAAAATCGTTAACCCCATCGCCATTTGGAGAAAACACATCGTAAATAATTAAAGAATCATTACACTCGCGCTGTGCATTTAACACCGTTGAATCTATTAATTCGCAGCCTTCGCCATCGGCAATAGTTATGGTATATACCCCTGCTGTGAGGTTTGTAGCTACTGAAGAATCCTGTCCGTTGTTCCATTCGAAAGTAAAATCATTAGTTCCGCCAGAAAGAATAATTTCAATAGAACCATCTTCAGTAGTATCGCATTCAGGCTGAATAATATTTTTCTCAACAATAAAAATTGCAGCTCTGCCGGCTACAACAGTATCGCTGTCAACACAGCCCAGGGCATCAGTAACCGTAACGGTATAAACACCGGCTGATATTTCTGAAATAGATGGTGTAGTGGCTTCGGTGTTCCATTCATAAGTATAAGGGGGTTCGTTTCCTGCCACTATTGCAGTAGCATCTCCGGTGCCGCTGCCATCGCATGCAAAGCCACTTGCAACGGCATTAACATTTAAGCCCGAAATGGAAAGAAGCGCAAAAACGGTATCAGCAATACAACCATTGGCATCGGTTACGGTTACACCATAATTACCGGCCGTAAGCTGTGTTATTGTTTCACCTGAATCTCCATTTGACCATTCGGAAGTATAAGGCGAAGTGCCGCCACTTGTAATTAATTTAATAGCCCCAATAGAATCATATTCGCATTGCACCCCGGTAATTACAGCCGATAATAAAATTTCGTTAACAGTTCCTACAGTAATACTTTGCACTTCGGTACAGCTTAAAGCATCGGTAACGGTTAGTGTGTAGCTACCCGAACCAATATCAGAAAGATTTTGTGTTGTTGCTCCGTTGCTCCATGAATAAGTGTAGGGTGAAGTGCCACCCGAAACATTAGCTGTTATGCTGCCATTGTTTACACCTTCGCAACTTGCATCTACTGCACTTAATACTACCACAATGCCCCCGGGAGAAGTTAAAGTGAAGTTTAAAGAATCGGCACAACCATTATTGTCGGTAATGGTTACGTTGAAATTACCTGCACCAATATTGCTTAAGTTTTGAGTAGTAGCACCATTGCTCCAGGAATAAGTATAAGGAGTAGTGCCCCCGCTAACGGTAATATTTATAGAACCATCGTTTGCACCGCAACCCGGGTTTGTTGAAGTTCCGTTTAACACTATGGCAGCAGGTTCATTAATAGTGGCACTGAAAATGGTTTGGCAGTTATTATTATCTGTTACCGTTGCGGTATAAGTGCCCCCGCCTAAGAAACTAAGGTCTTGAGTAGTTGCACTGTTACTCCACAAGTAGGTATATGGAGTACTGCCTCCTGTTACGTTTATATCAATTGCTCCGGTTTTTCCGCCAAAGCAACTAATATCGGTTTTAGTATTTAAAGTTACAGTAGCACCACCCGATGAACTAACATTTGCAGTAGCAGTAATACTGCAATTATTGGCATCTCTCACTGTAACGGTATAGCTGCCTGAAGCTAAGCCGGAAATACTTTGCGTAGTAGCACCATTGCTCCATGTGTAGGTGTAAGGAGAAGTACCATTTGTTGCTGAAACGGTTGCAGTGCCATCATTGCCCGAACAAGAAGCAGGCGTAGCCGAAGCATTGGCTGAAATGGCAGCAGGTTGAGTTATAGTTACGGTTACTGTTCCTGTGCAAGCATTAGCATCAGAAGCTACAACGGTATAAGTGCCTGCGGTTAAATTATTTCTGGTTGCCCCTGTTAAATTTCCGGGCTGCCAAGTGTAGGTATATGGTGTTGTTCCGCCTGTTGCATTTACCGTTGCACTGCCATTATTTCCCCCGGCACACTGCACATTGGTTTGCGAGGTAACGGCAACGGTAATGGTGGGGCAAACTACATTAGGACAGTTAGGTAAGCTATTAGCATTGGTAACTACTAACTCATTACCTGCGCTGTCTTTTACCCTTACAGGGAATGCTGAAGGTGCAGGTAATGTTGGATTAGTACCAATGGTTACTGCAACTGTTCTGTTTACACCAGGGCATACTATTGGGAAACACTGCCCTAATGGACATCCACTACAATCTAAGAAAGTACTGTCTTTTTCCCATGTGTAAGGGCCAAAGCCACCTGAAACCGTAAGGCTACCATTAGGATTTTTACATACTTCCAGTTGTGCACAATTATCTACTACAATTCTCATAGTATCTATACCACACGTTAATGGAGGGTTTGGTGTATATGTTATTAAAAACGAGCCCGGCCCTGCTACAGAAGGACTAAAAGTACCTGTGCTTGCATTGGTAATACCCGTGCCGCTCCATGTTCCACCAGGGTTATTTGAAACTAAATTCACAGGTGCATCAGACGGGCAGAAAGGTCCTGCCGGAGTTAACTCTAAACAGTTTAAACAAACCGTAGGTACAGGTGGGCAAGCATTTAAAGTATTATTGGCGATAATAAAATTATTGCCTGTTGCCACTACTTCGCCATTATAATTAATAGCCACATCATACACAGCAGCGGGTGTGGTAAACGAACCTAAAAGCGTAAGGTTAGGGCTAAACTTATGTACTGCATTGGTAGATCCTACATAAATATTTTCGCAGTCATCTAAAGCAATACCATCATTACCCATTAAATTTCCGGGTGCACCAAATGGTATTGATGTTGCATTACCCGCAGGAATTGCAACTGATGCCAATATTACATTATTGGCAATGCTTCTTTTATGAAGAGTTGTACCATTTACGGTATAAACAAAGTTTTCAGAAGCAGCAATAGCATTTACACCTTGAACCGTAACACCAAAATTAGGATTACCATAACTGAAATTATAGCTATTATTAATTTGGCTTTGAATAGTTAAACCACTCGTCATTACGCCAATAGAATCTAACATTAAATAATACAACTTGCCATTTGGTGAGTGGGCTATTGAACGTGCTTCGTTCGGTCTAGGGTCTCCGGTAGTAAGGGTAACGCCAACTTCTCTGAACCCCAGAATATTTCCATTGGCCATACTTAATTCAAATACTGCGCCACGATAAGCAGTGGTTTGTATGCCATTTGGCGAACGCATACCTGCACAAAACATTCTGGTATAGTCGCAGTTAAAATCTAAGCTCCAGAATTCTACTTCCGGAAACGGCCCTGAATTTACCGATTCCCAATCCATAGTTCCGCCTGTATTAATTTTTCTTATAGAACCTCTTGTGCCAGAAGTAATGTAGCTGTTTCCCGCCAAATCGGTTTTTAACGAACCAATCCAGTAAGTTGTTGTATCCCAAGGAGTATTATAAGTCCATTGTAAAGTTCCTGCTGCATTATATTTTCTTAATCGCATAGGTGAATCGCCACCATATACATATACATTACTGTTTTGGTCGGTTTCAATATTGAAAATTTTATTAGAGTTTCCAAAGGCACTTGGCGTAACTGTCCATGGGTCAATAACTATGCCTTTACTGGTGTTATAATTTCCTAAACTGAAAGAAACCACATTACTGCTAACCGTGAAGTTTGAAGCAATTTTTTCCATCTGGTTATTTTCATAAAAGCTGAAAGGAGCGTATTCTATTATATCTCCAAAGTCTGTACTAATTCTTAAATTTCCAGAAGCATCAACAGATATTTTTCTGTCAGTTTCATACTGCATTTTAATTTTAGAAATATCTGCACCGGGCTTTACGGTAAAAGAATATTTAAAGCCTTCTTTCTCGTGTATTATGTACTCGGCATCAATACCATCGTATATATTTTTATAAACAATTTTGTTATAGCCTTTTGACTTGTTTATGTCTTTATATTGTTTCTCGCCAACAGCTACCATATAGGTATGATAAGCTCCTGTAGGTTCTTCTGCTACTACTTCAAGTTTTGTTGAAGGATTAACCCATGCCATGTGAACTTTATCGGTTCTCGAAAGCATTTTAGGCACATCTTTTTGACCTGTTTTTCTTAAGTAATTTTTTTCGCTTTTAAAGAAATTATAGCTTACACCTTCTTTGGTAAAATAAACTTGTGTAGCACCCTGATCTATTGCAAAAAGAATTTTTGAACCGTTTACACCATGGCGGTCGTCAAACTGACCATTGTTTTCAATAAAACTTCTTTCTTGTGCTACTATGTTTTTCCACTCTTTTGCAAAAGAATTAAAACATAAAAAAATTAACGCTACAGCAAGCGTTGAAAAGTATTTCATAAAGGTTGGTTGTTAGTTGTGTAGTTTAAAGATATTAAGATATTACTAAGCATACAATATCCGATACATTACAAGCTTTCTATCAGTCGTTTTAATATTAATGTCATTTTCGGCTCGGCTGTTTTGGCTACATTAATTACATCTTCTAAAGAGGTTTCCTGTATTAATTCTTTAGGGTAACCCATATCAGTAATTACTGAAATGGCAAATACTTTCAGTTCCATGTGTTTGGCAACTATTATCTCGGGTACGGTACTCATACCTACTGCATCGCCTCCAATAATGTGAAAAAATTTATACTCAGCAGGGGTTTCTAAACAAGGGCCTTGCACGCTTACATACACACCTTCGTGGCAATCTATTTTTTCAGCCTTTGCAATATCAAGGGCTTTTTGAATAAGCAATTTGTCATAGGTGTGCAGCATATCAGGGAAGCGCGGGCCTAACTCATTATAGTTTTTTCCTCTTAGCGGATGCTCGGGTTGTAGATTTATATGGTCGTTTAATACCATCAAATGTCCGTTTCGGTAGTTGGGATTTAAACCACCCGAAGCGTTCGATAAAAACAAAATTTCAATACCCAAAAATTTCAATACTCTAACCGGAAAGGTAACTTCCTGCATGGAATAACCTTCGTAGTAATGAAACCGGCCTTGCATGGCCACTATTTTTTTTCCGCCTAAGGTTCCGAATATTAATTTGCCTTTGTGACTTTCTACGGTTGATACCGGAAAATTAGGAATATCAGCATATTCTAAAACCGCAAAAGGCTCTATTTCAGTTACCAAATTTCCTAAGCCTGTTCCCAATATAATTCCATATTGTGGTTTAAAATCAACTTTATTCTGAATGTACTTTACAGTTTCATTAATTTTCTCAATCAGGTTTTCCATTAGTTGGGTTTTATTACAGTGTGTAAATAATTTATTATTTCGTGATTAAAAACTTGTTGGTCGTGTTCAAAAAACCGTACCTCAACAGGCAGCGCAAAAATGCTCAACTTTTTCTGAATAAACCATTCACGATGTTCAAATAAGCGAGCAGCATCTTTTTCAGTGGTCAACAAAATTTTATTTTCCGATTCAATATTGTTGAACGATTCGCTGATGGTTTCTAAATCGTAACGGTCGTAATAATGATGGTCGCTGTATTCGCGCAGCCAGCAACGATTTACTTGCGCTTCTACATAGCTTTTCAATTCTTCTGTATTCGCTATTCCGCAGAAAATATATACGTCTTGTTTATTGCTGAAAGGTAAACGCTCGGCAGGGTTTAGTAGGTTGTAAGGCGTGCCATAATGCAGGTAAGAGAAAAAAACTTTCTGGTGTTTTTCAGGCTGAATGTTTTTAATAAAATCACTTTTTATTGCTGCTGAAATATTGGGCGGGCATTTGGTAATCACCACAAAATCGGCACGGGTAGCTGCTGAAGTATATTCGCGCAACCTGCCGGCAGGCAACAGCATATCGCTGAAATAAGGATTGCTGTAGGTGGTTAATAAAATAGAAAGACTTGGTGTAACGGCTCGGTGCTGAAAAGCATCGTCCATTAATATTACTTGTGTTTCGGGCAAGTCGCTAATAATTTGCGGAATGGCAAATAAGCGGTCTTCTGCAACACATACATTAGCAAAAGGATATTTCTTTTTCAGCAACAAAGGCTCATCGCCCAAGACACGGGCATCATCGTTTTCGGTGGCTATATGAAAGCCTTTCGATTTACGCTTGTAGCCCCTGCTCAACACAGTGGTTTTATATTGATTGCTCAAAAGTTTCAGTAAATATTCAGTATGTGGTGTTTTGCCGGTGCCACCTACCGAAAGGTTGCCAATGGCTATAACAGGAAAATCGAACCGCACGCTTTTCAAATACTTTTTATCGTATAGAAAGTTTCTGAAACGAAGTATTAATCCGTATAAAAAAGAAAACGGTAGAAGAAGAATTCTGAAAATACTATTTGCAAACAACATTGTTGCAAAGCTATTGATTAGATGATAAGTTTTTTAGTTTTTAA
Source organism: uncultured Chitinophagaceae bacterium (assembly GCA_964543705.1). Lineage (GTDB taxonomy): Bacteria > Bacteroidota > Bacteroidia > Chitinophagales > CAIOSU01 > CAYSGX01. Next base: position 101,814 of record CAZIZP010000015.1, on the reverse strand, counting down.
TAAATCTTAAACCTACAATTAAATACAGACACAGAAATGTTTAAGTATAATATAATACTTATGACTGCTCACAATAGGTTTAATACTCTAAAAATTATATCAATAGCCTGATTGGGTCTTCCAAATAAAATTTCAGCGTTAATAAAAACTGTGAACCGGTAGCTCCGTCAACAACACGATGGTCACACGATAAAGTAATCTTCATCATGTTGGCAACAACAATGTTTCCATCTTTAACTATGGGTGTTTCATTAATGCTTCCCACAGCTAATATACAAGCATCAGGTGGGTTAATAATAGCTGTAAACTCATCTATATCAAACATGCCTAAGTTAGAAATAGTAAAGGTATTGCCTTGCATTTCTTGTGGTTGCAGTTTTTTATCTTTGGCTTTTTTCGCTAGTTCTTTTACTTCAGCAGCAATGTGCGATAAAGTTTTTTCATTGGCAAAACGAATAACAGGTACCAACAAGCCTTCATCTACAGCTACAGCTACGCCAATATGTACATGATGATTGATGCGAATTTTATCGCCTAACCAAGAACTGTTTACTTTAGGATGTTGCTTCAATGCAGCAGCAACAGCTTTGACTACTATATCGTTAAAAGAAATTTTTACTGGAGAAACTTCATTCAGTGAAGTACGCGCTTTTACTGCGTTATCCATGTTAATTTGCATGGTAAGGTAAAAATGTGGTGCAGAAAATTTGCTTTCTGCTAAGCGCTTGGCAATGGTTTTGCGCATTTGCGAAACCGTAATTTCTTCAAAGCTTTCTTTTCCGGAAATACTTGGCAATACAATAGGTGTAGTGGCCTTTGCGGCAGCAGGTTGCGGTGCTACAATAAATGCTTCTACATCTCTTTTTACAATTCTGCCTTCATCACCACTACCCTTTACAGCATTAAGGTCTATGCCTTTTTCAGCAGCAATTTTCTTTGCTAGTGGTGAAGCTTTTAATCTTCCGTCTTCACTATTATCTGACACCGGTGAGGTTTTAGCAACGGGTTGTGCAACAGTTTCTTTAGCTTCGAGTTGTATGCTTTCTGTACTTTTTTCGGGAGTAGTATTTTTTTCTTCTAAGGCAGTGCTTGCAGGCGCAGCATCTAAAAGCGATTTGTAGTCTTCACCTTCTTTACCCAGTATGGCTAAAATGCCGTTTACCTTTACAGCGTTACCTTTTTCAACACCAATATACAGCAGCGTTCCTTCTTGGTAACTTTCCAGCTCCATAGTGGCTTTATCGGTTTCTACTTCAGCTAATAAATCACCGGCTTTCACTTTGTCGCCAACTTTTTTATGCCAGGCTGCAATAACACCTTCTTCCATGGTATCACTCATGCGGGGCATTCTAATTACTTCTGCCATTGTTATTTTTATTTCTTACTTGACTAATAATTAAAAATCTTTTGTAAACTTAACTCTTCAAAGTCACCTAATGTTTGCAACACTTTTTTATCAACCGAATTTTTGTTGCCCAAAACTAAATAAGTGTATTTTCTCTGCTTAATATTTTCATTAAAAAATGATTTTAAATTTTCCATTTGCATGTTGGACAATTGTTCATAAACATCTTTTCGAATATCATAATCAATACCTCTATCCTTTGCAGCTTCATAGCTCCAGAAAATAGATGCGCCTACTATTCTTTCGCTTTCAATCTTTTTAAGTGCTGCATCTTTTGCCGATTCGAATTGATTTTTTGCTTCGGGCATATTATTCATTAAGCCAGTCATGGCATCTACTGCATCTTTCAGCTTATTTGCTTGTGTACCAATATAGGCTGAAACATAGTGCGACTCATTTTTTCTTCTTGGTGTTGAAAATGCTGAGTAAGCCGAATAGGCTAAAGCCTTTGCTTCTCTAATTTCTTGAAATACAATTGAAGAAAGCCCGGAACCGAAATACTCGTTGAACAATGAAACAGCAGGAGCTAAGTTTTTATTATATAACTGTCCTTTCGACATCATCATTAACTCGGTTTGAACCATATCGTAGTTTACAAAATACACTTTGTTGTTTAACATTTCCAGTTCAGTGTAAACTGTTTCAGCAGGATAATCTTGCAAAGGTTGTTTTACAGTATGATGTTTTGCAACAATATTCTTCACTTGCGAAGCGTCATCAGGCCCATAGTAGAATATACGATGCTTATAGTTGGTTATGCTTTTAATTTTTTCTATTAGCTCTTCAGGCTTCTGCTCTTTTAATTCTTTCTCATTAATAATATTAGTAAAAGACGAGTTTGCACCATACTTACCATAGCTGCTCATTGCTGAAAACAGAATAGTGCCTTTACTTAATTTTGCATCTGCACGTTCTTTAAAAATACCATCGACTAAATCAGCATAAGCCTGCTCATCTGCTTTTACCGATTTGAGAATGTGCTCAAACAGTTTTATACCTTCTTCAAAAGACTCATTCAAGCCTTTTAGTGTAACATATGATTTATCGCGTGCGCTGTAAACATCAAAGCTTAGTCCAAGCCTGAAAAATTCTTTTTGTAATGCTTCTGCAGAATACTTATCAGTACCTAAATAAGGAAGGTACTTAATTGCCAACGCCAATTTTTTGTCATGGTCGCTGCCCATGTTAAGTATATAGTTAAGTTCAAATAGTTCGTTAAAATCGTTTTTAATGTAGCTGAACTCAACGCCATTTACTTCGCTGGTTTGTATTTCTTTTTTATAGTCAACAAAAACAGGAGTTAGCCTTTCAGATTTTAAGGTGTCTAACTGCTTTACAAATTCAGATTTATCATCACGGTTTAAAACCACAGGCGTAATTTCAGGCTTATCAACTTTCATTACATCAGTTGGTTGTCCGTTTCTTTTATAAATGGCTACATAATTGTTTTTATATTTTTCTGAAGCAAATTTCATTACATCTGCTTTGGTAATTTTCTCCATTTCATCAAATTCAGCTACTACGTCTTTCCATGCTTTACCCAATACAAAAGCATCTACAAAAGCAAATGCTCTGTTACGATTACTTTCATAACTTTTAATTTGTTCAAGCTTCATGTTTTTAATTACGGCTTCAAGCAACCAATCGTCAAATTTTCCTTGTTTTATAGAATCTAACTGGGCAAGCAATAAAGTTGTAAGTTCTTCCATTTTTTGCCCCTCACGTGGCGCAGCATAAAAACCATGTACTGAATAATCTTCCATCACATCGGTATATGCCTGGGCTTCCAAAGCTTTTTGTTTTTGTATAATATTCAAATCAATTAAACCTGCTTGTCCATTACTTAATAAGCCATTAATCAACTCAATCATTAATTCATCTTTTGAATTAGCACCATTCAGTCTGAAACCAATAAATTGATGCTCGGGCTGTACACCAAAAACTTCTTTAACAACAGGCTCAGTAAATTCCGGTTGTGGTTCAAACTTAAACTGAGGAATACTTTTTGTTTCATAGCCACCAAAATATTTTTCAATCAGAGCAATAGTTTTATCAGGGTCTAAATCGCCCGATAGGCAGATTGCCATATTGTTAGGTACATAATACTGATTGAAGTAATTATGAATATTTACCATTGAAGGATTTTTCAAGTGTTCGCCTTTACCAATGGTAGTTTGTGTTCCGTAAGGGTGTGTAGGGAAAAGTGCTTTGTAAAAGGCTTCATAAGAGCGGTTAAAGTCATTGTCTTGTCCGCGGTTAAACTCTTCGTAAACTGTTTCCAATTCGGTATGAAAAAGTCGCAATACCAGTTCATTAAAACGTTCCGCTTCCACCATTAGCCATTTTTCTAATTCATTAGAAGGTATGTCGTTAATATAAACCGTTTGTTCTACAGAAGTAAAGGCATTGGTTCCTTTAGCACCTAAACTGGAAATTACTTTGTCGTATTCATTCGGAATGGCATATTTTGATGCTTCATAAGATATGCTGTCAATTTGTTTGTAGATAATCTTTTTCTTTTCGGGGTCTTGTTCGTTTAAATGGGCTTCATATAAATCAGAAATTTTTTCTAATAGCACCTTTTCAGTAGCCCAATCTTTAGTACCTATTTTACTACTTCCTTTAAACAACATGTGTTCGAGATAATGTGCAAGCCCGGTAGTATTAGTGGGGTCGTGTTTTGAGCCTGCTCTTACCGGTATGTATGTTTGAATTCTCGGTTCTTTTTTGTTAACGGTTAAATATACTTTAAGCCCATTTTTCAAAGTATATATTTTGGCATTTAATGGGTCGTTGGCAACCTCTTCATATTGGTAACTATTTGTAGAAATATTCTCTCTATTACTGCATGAATACAGAAATAAAATACTAGTAACAAAGAGCAGTGAAAACGCTTTTTTCATGTTAAATTAAATTTCGGCTAAGGTACTAAGAATGTATGGGAGCAAAATAAAAAAGGTTGTTGATTTAATGACCAACAACCTTTAATTAAGAAATAATTCAAGATTATACTTCGTTATCTTCAGATTTTTTCGATTTTCTGTAATCATAATATTTTTTGCCTGCAACTGCACCTCCTGTAGCCAAAAGTACCCAAGAGAAAGGATCTAAAGGAATTTCATCAGGATCAGGTGGAGGCGCAGCAAAAGTTTCAGTACTAACCAGTACCAAAAAAACTACTAATAATGAAAATATAAAGTATTTCATAAAAAAATCTTGTTGTAAATATAAACAAACATCCTAAGTCTGTCAAATTATTTTTTAATGGAAATTTTTTTTGTTTCAATTCTATCATTTACCTCTAGTCTGTAAAAATAGATACCTGAAGGTAGTTCAGAAATATTATATGGAATATTATACTCTCCTGAACTCATATTTTTTTTAATAATTTCCTTGATTTCATTACCTAATGAATCAAAAAATTTAAGAGTTACAAAGGCGCTTTTCTCCAAGAAAAATGAAATCATCACTGAATTATCATTTGTAATTATATCTAATCCCCTTGTTCTCGCAAGGTTTTCAGGAATTTCATTAGAATTGGTTGAAACATCTTTACAAACAGCAATTATGCTTTTATTAAAGACTTCTTTAACTCCATCAACAATATCCTGAATTACCTTTAAATCACCATATATCGCTATAATGCCTGTTGTGTTTTTACAAGTATTTAACCATGGAGTAAATCCTCTTGCGCCCTGACAATTAACCTCAGTAGCAACTTTTGTTTTTTGATCTATTCTTTCAATCCAAACACCTAACCCATAGTATCTTGTATTTTGTGCGGTTCTAAAGCGATATGGAGTGTATCCTAAAGGTAAATTACTTGTGTGGTCAGTCAACATTTCTGTTATGGCATTTTCTGATAATACGCGTGTATTGTTGTAAATACCATTATTTAAAATCATTTTCAGAAAATTGTTATAATCTTTTGCAGAAGAGTATGCCCCATCGCCCACATTAGTACTTTTGGCCTTTCCAAAATCTGTAGCATACATTTGACATGGCTTTGCAATTTCATCAAAAAACAGCTGTTCCCAACTTTTTTTACTTATTACCTCAGCAGCACGTGCAGCGATTTGAATTGAGACACCCCCATAGCTAAATGCTTTCCCGGGTTCTTTTACAATATTTACATTCTTTGCAATACTGTCAACCGATTGTGAAAGCGTAATACTTCTGCTTTTTAAATAAATAGAATTAGTAGGCAAACCACTTGTGTGAGAAAGAAGCTGTCTAAAAGTAATAGTGCCTTTTTCTCCCTGAAATTGTGGTAATATTTTTCTTATCTCGGTATCAAGTGAAATATTATTTTTTTCCAATACTGCTAATACTGCCGCACTTGCTAACCACAAAGAGGCAGTAGATATTTTTATTCTTGTATTTTCATTTATCGACTGTTGTCCTTTCCCATAATTTTTATTAAAAGCTATATTTCCATTCTTGGTTAATAAGAGATGTATTGGTCCGGTTTCTTGTGTATTATCTAAAAAAACTTTATTAATCTTTACGGTATCGAGAACCTGCGATTTTATAGTTTCAGAATATGCAAACAATACTAAAATCAGCAAAGCGACTTTGGCGTTGTTACTTTTATAATTTTTTGTTTTATAATCTCGCAAGAGTAGAGTTTACATCAATTTCAAAGATATTAAATCGAATATCAACCCATAACCATCAACTCAACCAACTAATTGAGTATCGAATACTTTTGTGAACACGTTCACAACTATTTCTTTTAGGTATTGTTTCTTACACACAAGTTAAAAGGGTGAAATTCAATACTATTAGATTAATTCTTGGCGACCAATTAAATATTAATCATAGTTGGTTCAAAAAAACTGACTCAACTGTATTATATGTATTAATGGAGGTGAAATCAGAAACAACTTTTATTAAACATCATATTCAAAAGGTTGTTGCATTTTTCTTAGCCATGAGAAGCTTCGCTGAAGCATTGAAGATTAATGGACACCAGGTTTATTATATCGGCATTAATGAGGAAAATAATAAACATAGTTTTAAGGAAAATCTTCAACATTTAATAAATGAATATAGGCCTGACAAATTAGAGTATCAACTACCTGACGAGTATCGATTAGAGATTGAATTTAAAAATTTTGAAAAGGAGCTTGGTATAAAAGTTTTGACTTACGATACAGAACACTTTTATACAAGCAGGGAGGAGTTAAATATGTTTTTTAAAGGAAAAAAAACATATTTAATGGAGTCATTCTACCGATATATGAGAAAGAAACACAACCTGCTTATGGATGGTAACGAGCCATTAACAGGTAAGTGGAATTATGACGCAGAAAATCGAAATAAAATTCCAAATAATGAACAAGTTAAAATTCCTAACCCTAAACTATTTTGTAAGAATGTCTCTGAAATATTAAATGATATAGAACAACAGAAAATTCAAACAATAGGAAATATAAACCCGAAAAATTTTATTTGGAGCACAACAAGAGATGAGAGCTTAGAATTACTACAGCATTTCATTCAATATTGTCTTCCAGATTTTGGGAAGTATCAAGATGCAATGAATACTGAATATTGGTCATTATTTCATTCAAGGCTTTCTTTTGCGTTGAACGCAAAACTCATTAGCCCAAAAGAAGTTATTAACGAAGCAATACAGTATTGGCAAAAAAACTCTGAAAAAATTTCTATAGCTCAAATAGAAGGTTTTGTAAGACAAATTATTGGCTGGCGCGAATACATGAGGGGTATTTACTGGGCCAAAATGCCTGAGTATGAATCTTTGAACTACTTTGGATTTGAAAGAAAATTACCTGATTATTATTGGACAGGAAATACAAAAATGAATTGTATGAAACATGCAATTCAGCAATCGTTAGATTTTGCTTACGCTCATCACATTCAACGATTAATGATAACCGGAAACTTTGCCTTATTAGCAGGCATTCATCCTGATGAGGTAGATACGTGGTATTGGGGTATTTACATTGATGCAATTCAATGGGTAGAAATAACCAATACTCGTGGTATGAGTCAATTTGCTGATGGTGGTATAGTAGGAACCAAGCCTTATGTTTCTTCAGCAAATTATATTGCAAAAATGAGCAACTATTGCGATAGTTGTTTTTACAAGAAGCAATTAAAAACTGGTGATAAAGCCTGCCCTTTTAACAGCCTTTACTGGAACTTCTATAATGTAAATAGAAAATTTTTGGAGAAAAACCCAAGAATAGGTATGATGTATATTACCTGGGACAAAATGAGTAATGCTGATAAGAAGTCAATTCTAAATCAGGCTGAGTATTACCTAAATAATCTGCAAAACCTATGAAATTTGTTATAAAAACCAAAGTTGATAAAACTTTGAAAGATGTTTTTTCTGCATTTGATGAAAAGCTATTTATAAAACTATCTCCGCCTTTCCCGCCAGTAAAATTATTAAGATTTGATGGCTGCGATAAGAACGATGAAGTTCACCTGGAACTACATTTTATTTTTTTCAAACAAAAGTGGGTGAGTATTATTACGGAAAATAAAGTTAGTAACAATGAAATTTATTTTATTGACAAAGGACTCGTACTTCCATTTTTTCTAAAGGAATGGAAACATAAACACTTGCTTAAAGTATTTAACAGTGAGACTATAATAACAGATGACATAGAGTTTAAAACAGGAAGCGTTATTGGGGATGTAGTTGTTTTGCCTCTATTGTATTTGCAGTTTATATACAGAAAACCTATTTATAAACAGTATTTTGCCAAATAAAAAAGCCCCGAAAAACGGGGCTTGAAAAAATCTTCTCAATTTTTTATCTGAAAACAGTTACATTTTTAGTTAAAGATTGTCCTTTGGTCTTAACACTCAATAAATAATTTCCTGCAGGGATGCTGCTAAAATCTAAAGAGATATTGCTTGTGCCTCTATTTAATCTTTGATTAACTTTCACCTTGTCATAAGTTCTTCCTAATAAATCAACCAACACAATACTAACTGTGGTTTCCTTGTCAGTATTAACTTCAAGATTTGCTTTGTTGCTAACAGGATTAGGGTAGAAATTAACAGAAAAATTAAGCACATTACTTTCAGCAACACTTGTGGTTATACCTGCTTTCTTAGGACAAACAGCATCACCCGGATGATCCGGAGAAAAGGTTCTGAATATACCTCTGCCGTGAGTACCAGCATAAATAACATAACAACCATCTTGGTATAATTTATCCTGTCTAAGTTGAATTACCGGCACATGTGTAAAATCATTTTCACTATAGGTCCAAGATGTACCGCCATTATTTGATGTCCAAATGCCTACATCTGTTCCAAGAATAATGTTATTGCCATTATAAAAATCTATTACAGCATCATAAACCGGAAATTTTGGCAAGTCATTTTGAATAGAAGTGAAAGAAGGATTATCATTACTGAAAACATCAGTAGCTGTATATACATAATTAGCATTTCCATAATTTCCTAAAGTAACAACTATTCTTTCCTTATCATTAGGATCAACACCTATGCCTGTTACATATCTTCCATTTCCAAAATCACCACTATCACCAATTCTAACATTAGTTAAACCTTGATAATTAGTAACATTGTTTCCCCAATTCCAATTAGCAGGAAGTGAATTAACAGGATAATCAGGAATATTTTTCACAACGGTATCAGCAGCAATAGTAATAACTGTATCTAAGCCATTAACCAAAGTATCATTAGATATTACAACACTAAAACCATCTTGTTTGTATTTGTTTAAAAATCCATCAGCTCTGTAAACTTGAGAAGCAGTAGTTCCATAGTAAATGGTACCGTCTTCAGTTGCTTCAATGGTACTTACAGCACCACCTACAGGCATCCAAAACCATCTTGCTTGACCACTAAAATCTAAAGCATCCGGAGTAAACCACAATCTTCCTGAATTTTCTAAAAATATTATGGCTTTTTCAATTCTGTCAGTTTTTTTAGTTTTTGTAATAATGGTTGTGTTACCTATAGTCTGCACGTTATCATCATATGTAATAGAATTATCTTCTAACTTTTCCCATAAAATATAATGTGGCAAGAAAAACTGAGAATTAGTTTCGCAATCTGAATTGGGATCAATTCTATCATCAAAGAAACAGCCAAATGAGCCACCGCCATTAGACGACCTATAAACCTGTCCACCATATATACTGGCAAACATAGCATTAGGATTAATTTTTGAAATTTCACTTTTACCACCGTCACCGCCTTGTACTTCAACTGCCGAAAGTCTTGTATTGAGGTTAAGAGGAATATACTGCGTGCCGTTATCCTGTGTGCCACCAATAACCTTGCCATCTAAAGATGAGCCGATACCATAAAACTGAGTTACATTAAAACCCTTATTACGCATTAGAAAGGTAGGAAATCTCTCAGAAGCATTTAAAGATTGGTAAACGCCACCATCATTTCCAATGTAAAGAACATTTGGATTTTGAGGATTGAAAATAATTTCATGATTATCGGCATGAACATAATAAGGATTTGTAGGAGCATCTGATTGCCAAAAGGCAATTAAGTTCCAGCCAAATTGTGGTGAATAACTCCAAACTTCTAATTGACCAGCTAATACAATTCTTTCTTTGTTACTAGGGTCAACCGCAATGGTGTTATTCCAGCCGCCCTGTCCACCTAAAGGATTAAAGGTATTAGCATCACCTGCCAACATTAATTCCCAAGAGTCGCCACCATCTGTAGATTTGTAAACACCTCTGGTGCCTTGCCCTTGAGCAATTAAAGCATAAACATAATTAGGATCAGAAGGGCTAACTGCCATTTCAATTCTTCCTACAGGGGAATTTGGAAATTCGTTAACACCCATCATGTTAGAAAATTGAAAACCATCAGTTGAGCGGTAATACTTGTTATTGATAACAGCATGTACAAAACCGTTAGTTGAAGTTTCAACATCTTGAGACTCTCTGTCAAAATCAGCAGGAAGTAACCCTGAAGCATCCGTCCATGAGGTACCACCATCGGTTGATATTTTCAATCCTTTAAAAGTAGCCGCATAAACTCTGTTACTATTGTTAGGGTCAATGGCAATTTCAGAGGTTATTGACCATGTATCATTATTTACATTCTCGCTTGGAATTGTTGATGGCAGCAAGTTAAAAGTTTCACCTCCGTCAGTTGATTTGAAAATACCGCTACCAATAAATGTTGGCGCACTAAAACTAGGAATAGTTACTCCATTATAAGCAAAACCAAAACCTTCACCGGTACCGATATAAATATCTCCGTTTGGTGCCTGTTTAATAGAACTTATACCTGTATAATAAGGCTGTTTATTAAAAGGATGTGGTTCCCAAGATAAACCACCATTATTAGATTTGAATAATCCACCAGAAACACCGCCAGCCAACATTTTGTTAGGATTGTCTTTGTCAATTAATATTGCGCGGCAACGACCACCCACGTTATCAGGTCCCATTTCTTCCCATTCTAAATTAACTGCCGACCTTTTGTTTGTAGCTGAAGAAAGTCTGTAGTTCAACACCTCTTTTCTCGCTGCCAAAACATCTGCAGCATCAAACCTTCCTGTATTTTGGTTAACCCTCATATCAAAAAGATATTGTTTCATACCTTTTGCAAGCGTCTTCTTTTTGGCTCTTTCAACTCTGTCATCAAGACTTTTTAAATAATCTTCATAACCTGGATGAGCTTTTAAATTAGCTTCAATGCTCTTGTTGGCTCTTTTAATTAATTTTTTTTCAGAAAGAAAGCTGGTGGTTACAAATGCTACTGCAAACAATACAAATAAACTACCGGTAATTTTTAAAAACTTCATAATTGGTTTTTGTATGTAAATAAATGGTTAACAAACTTTAACTTCAAAAATACACACAAATAATCACAAAGAAAAGTTGCAAATACTAAAATTATAAGTGTCATAATTATGTCAGGCACATTATAAATATCATAATCAAAATTTTATAATTTTAATAAACTCTATATCTCTAGTTTTTTTGAACATTTTACCCTTTGTTGCTTGTTAAGCAACTTACTTTGACATTGTTTATATTACAACATTAATTTTTTTATGGAAAAAAGCAACAGAAGAAGTTTTTTGAACCAGATGCTTCTTGGTATCTCGGCTACATTGGCTGTTCCTTTTGAAAGTTATGCCAAACTAAGCGACAAAATAGATAAATACAAACAAATGGATACTGAAAGAAAAGTTATTAAAAATGTAAAGCCTTTGGGATTTCAATGGGAAACAGCCGACCCGTTTTTATTTTGTGTGCACCATGAAGATAACTTTCCGAAGGGAAATGATGAAATGGGGCCTGCGGTTTCGCTGGCAGGAAGAAGTCTTGGCGATGATTTTATCATTAAAGACGGTTTCAGAATGTATCATGGAAAAAAAGTACCCGGATTTCCGGGTCACCCACATCGTGGCTTCGAAACGATAACCGTTGTAAGAGAAGGTATTGTTGACCATGCTGATTCTTTAGGTGCTGCCGGAAGGTATGGCAATGGCGATGTACAATGGATGACAGCCGGAAAAGGTGTTCAACATTCTGAAATGTTTCCATTACTAAATAAAGACAAAGAAAATCCTTTAGAGCTGTTTCAAATTTGGCTTAATCTTCCGAAGAAAAGTAAAATGGTTGAGCCACATTTTAAAATGTTATGGGCCGATAGTATTCCGAATTATAAACACAAAGATGTCAACGGCAAAGAAACACGCGTTGAAGTAATTGCCGGAAAATTACACAACTATAGAGCACCATCGCCCCCACCAAACTCATGGGCAGCTGATGAAAAAAATGAGGTGGCTGTTTGGAATATTCAAATGCAACCTAACGCACAGTTTACATTGCCAAAAGCAAGCGCAGGTATAAATCGCACCTTATATTTTTATATAGGAGAAAGCATAACTATAGCCGGACAAAAAGTACCTCGTTATCATGCGGTTGAGGTATCTCCTGAATTCGACATAAATATTCAGAATGCTAATCACGAGTCGAGAATATTGGTATTGCAAGGTAAGCCTATAAATGAAACCGTTATTCAGTATGGACCTTTTGTAATGAATTCTAAAGAAGAAATACAGCAGGCATTTAACGATTATAACCAAACACGATTTGGCGGTTGGCCCTGGAAAAGGTTAGATCAGGTTCATGATAAAAATGTAGGGCGTTTTGCCATACATGCCGATGGTACTAAAGAGGTGAAAGGTTAATACCCACCCATATATTTTCTTACAAACCATTCAACTGAAAGTAAACTTACTATCAGAAAGAAAATCCATTTCAGATTAATTATAGAATCGGTTTTGAAAGTATCGTATAAAACGGGCTTTATGTTTTGGTTTTCTGCAATGGCTTTTTCTAATTCGGTAAGTTGATTGTGGTAGAAAAATTGCCCACCTGTTTCGTTACTTATTTGATATAACAATTGATGGTTGGCTACAGGATTTAAATATTCTAATTGCAGTGGCGAAACGGTAAACTTTCCTGTCGCGCTATAAGATTTGTCATTTGTTTTTACTGAAGCGGCATAAGTATAATTACCTTCAGCAAGATTAGCTGTCTCTAAGCGATAACCATTTCCGGAACGGGCAAACGTATATTCGTATGGGTTGCCTTGTTCATCTTTCACAGTCATTTTTACTTCAGGCTGATTAATTAGTTCGTAGCTCTGGTTGTATAATTCAGCCTCAAAAACAATAGGTTCGTTTTCGCTGAAAATATTTTTGGCAGGCATTACTTTAAAAGGTCGCTTATCTTCTTTCACCGATAAGTACTGCACAATTTGCTGCACAAACTGATTAGAGAATTCGTGGTTTTTATTAAACTGAAAATCGTACAATCGCCAGCGGAAAATACCTTCGCCCATTAAAACTGCAATTTTTTGCCCTGCGGTTTCTTCAAAAGCTAATAGCGGATATTCAGTTCTAACCGAACCAATTTTTTGGTTCAGCAAAACCTTAGCGGTAGGCTGTGCTTTATACTGCCCGAAAGGAGCAGCCAAAGGAGGCATTTTGCTAATATTGTTTGCAACAACATCGTTAATGTTATACAAAGAAAAATCGCTAACTACTGTTGCCGAAACTTCATTAAAACTTTGATTAGTACCTGCAACCTGAATGGCATTTTGCATTTTATTAAGTTGCACCACGCTGGTTTGGCTGCCCGCTATATACCATAAAGAAGTTTTAGATTTTGCCAACAACTCGGGCAGGTTTTGCGGCATACCATTTACACTAGGCAACTGATGCAGTACTACAACATTATAGTTGCTGTAATTTAGGTTCAACGCTTCACTTAAAAACTTTACTTCAACCTGATAATTTTTATTGTTTTCAATAGCTTGTCTTAAAGCCGCAATATCAGGGTGTGGCGAAGCTGCAAGAATTAATATTTTCTGACGGCTGTCTAATACTTCAATAAAAAAATCTTTAACATTGTTGGCAGTGGAATACTCACCTTCAATAGTGCTTAATTGTATTCTGAAATGCTGCACACCCGGCTTGGTGGCTTCTAAAATAAACTCTTTCGATAGCAACGATTCTTTTGCAAATGTTACTTCTTCACTATGTATTTTTTTTCCCGCTGAAACATCGTTTACCGAAAGTGTTGTGGTAACATTATTATAACCTGTTGCCGAAACATCCACCGCAATTTTAAATTTATCGCCTAAGTACACAATTTGGTTGTGATATACTTTTTCAACTTTTAAATCTTTCTTCGGAATAGTATCGCCCATAGCCACTGTGTAAACCGGATACTTAATATTAGAAAGACTATATACAGGGTTGCTGCCTTGATTGTAAATACCATCGGAAGCTAAAATAACAGCCCCTACATTTTGATTGCTGTATAGATTACTTACCTGATTAATTGCATTAGCAATATCAGTTGATTTGCCATTGAATTTCAACGAATCGGTTTCATGAATTTTATTGCTGAAAGGATACAGTTTTACTGAATAATCGTTGCTGAAATTACTTACCAGTGTCTTTATGTTACTTATATATGTTGCTGAATCTTCAGCAGTAGAAAAAGTATTGGTTACCGATTGTGAAACATCTTGCAGAATAATAATTTCGGGCTTTTGCACATCGGTAAATCGCGAACGAATAAATGGCGACAACAAGAAAAAAGTAATAATGGCTACCGATATAAAACGAAAAACGGCTAATCCTGAAAAAATTCTTTTTTGCAGAATGGTAGGGTTTTGAATAAAATCGTTTTTATAATACAATACTACCGCATACCCCAAACCTGCCAAAAGGCAAAACAATAAAAACCAAACAGGATATTGTAGAATGACCGTTGTACTCAAAGCTTCAAAATAATTATTGTTGCGAAGATACTATTTTGTATTTCTCGTTAAGCCATAGCGCAAAGAGTTTTCTGTTATAAGCAATTACGCCTATATTAGTTGCAAAACAAAGTTATACCTTCACGAACCTTTTATATGTTTGAAGTATTATTCTGATTATGCTTAAAAAAATCTTTCTGACGGGCGCATTTTTAGCAATAGCCCTCTTCAATTCTTTTTCTCAGGTTCAACATTATTGTTCTGCAGCAAAATCTAAAAGTAATGCTGCGGCTAAACGTTCGGCTGTTTCGGCACAACACACGCAGCTTATGAACCAATATGACGTACATTATTATAAATTGGATGTTGCATTAGAAAGAACCTCTACTTTTATTAGGGGCAACGTTACAGTGAAAGCTATTTCTCTGGTTCAGTTTTTAGATACTTTTGGGTTAGAACTTCATCCTAACTTAACTATTGATTCAGTTAAAGCAAATGGCATATTACAAACAGTTTTGCGTAATGGTAATGCTGTATCTATTCCACTAACTCAAAGTGTACCACAAGGGCTTGAAGTTTCTATTCAGGTTTTCTACAAAGGCACTCCACCAAGCGGAGGCTTTTTCGCAGGCTTGTCTAACGATAGCTCGCCACGGTGGGGAAATCAGGCAACATGGTCGTTAAGTCAGCCTTTTTCGGCATATGAGTGGTGGCCTTGCAAACAAGTGCTTACAGATAAAGCCGATTCTTTAGAAGTATGGATAACTACAGATAATACAAATAAAGCTGGCTCTAACGGCTTGCTTAAGCAAGTGGTAGGCTTACCTAACAATAAAGCCCGTTATGAATGGAAATCTAACTACCCCATAAGCTATTACTTGGTTTCTGTAGCAGTAGCCCGTTATGTCGATTACTCAACACTGGTTAATATTCCCGGACTTGCACAGCCGGTATTGTTTCAGAATTATATATACGATAACCCGCAAACATTGCCCACTTTTCAAAACGACATTGATGAAGCTGCTGACATGATGATAGCTTTTTCTGAATTGTTTGGGCCATACCCTTTTCACGAGGAAAAATACGGTCATTGCATGGCACCACTTTCTGGTGGTATGGAACACCAAACTATGACCACACAAGGTTTTTTTGAATTTACATTAACCGCTCACGAATTGGTACACCAATGGTTTGGCGATTATATTACTTGTGCTTCATGGGAAGATATTTGGTTAAATGAAGGCTTTGCAAGCTATGGAGAATATTTAGGCTATGAGCAGTTATACTCTCGTGCTGTTGCCGACAATTATATGCTTGATGTTCACGATAATGTGATGTCTCAACCGGGAGGCAGTGTTTATGTTAGTAATATTGCTAACGAGAGTAGAATATTTAGTTCAAGACTTAGTTATGATAAAGGCAGCACTTTGGTACATACTTTAAGATATTTAGTAAATAATGATGTAGTTTTTTTTGCTGCACTTAGAAAATATTTAGATACCTATAAGTTTGGTAACGTAACCACCCAGCAATTATTAGATATATTGAATGCTGAAACAGGCATAGACTTTACCGACTTTAAGCAACAACTTTTCTATGGGGAAGGATTTCCTACTTATAATCTTATTTGGAATTATGAAAGTGGCCTTTGTTACATAGAAATAAACCAAACGACTTCTTCTTCAGCCACTACAATATTTACTTTACCTGTAGAATTAAGATTAAACACTTTGAATGGCGATACTATTATTCGCGTTACTCCCACAACACAAAATAGCAGATTCGCAATAGTATTGCCTGATCAAGTAACCGATATTGAAGTGGACCCATTTAATGGCTTAGTTAACCGAGATGTAGTGCAATACGATTCAGGCTTAACATTTCAAATTACAGGAATTGAAAACACTAATGGTAATGCTTCGGCAGTTATATTATTTCCTAATCCCGCAACCGATGCTGTTTCTTTAGTTTTTTCTACACCCAATTCTTCAAGAACCATAACACTTAATGATGTTTCAGGAAAAAATATTTTAAACACTTCAGCCCCTAATGAAGAATTCACACTTAATATTAATCATTTACCTAAAGGTGTATATGTTGTGAAGATTAACGATAGTAACACTAAACAAACTTTAAGATTTATAAAGTATTGATTGATAAGTCTTTTTCTGAAACTTAATTAGTGTTTTTACGTAGAAATCCCAAAAAATAAGGTGTTTTCTATGAATAATAAGATTTTATTAAGTCTTTTCTTGTTCAATTTAATTTTATTAATACATAATACTGCTTTAGCGCAGTGCACGGGCTGTACACATAACATTAATGGCAATAGTAATTCTAACGTTACAGTTAATGGAACCAGAATATATTGTTTCAACAGTGGCACATTTACAGGTTCTATAAATGGGCCTCAAGGAAGTGCAATCATTTGTATTGGTCCTAATGCTACTTTTAATCCAAGCAATATGAACAATTGGAACGGTGTTATATACAATTATGGCACTGCTAATATTAACACCACCTCTATGGGTGGCAATGCTGAATTACATAATTATGGTGATTTAACTATAAATGGCTTAAACCTTAATGGTAGCCATAACGATATAATAAATTATGAAGATGGTATTTTAATAATTCGTTCTAATTTAAGCATACCTAGAAACGGATCTTTAACCAATGATGGAGAAGTATATATTCAAAACGATTTTAGCCCAAGTGGAATATTTACAAATAAAGGTAAGACAATTGTAGGTGGAAATTATAATGCTTCAGGCCCTTCCAATAATAGCGGCACTTTCAGAGTAAACGGAACTGTAAATATGGGCAGTAATGCCGATTTTAATAATGTGTGTATTTCTATATTCGGAAATGGCATTTCAGCATCAACCAGCAAGTTTAAAAATGAAGGATTTATTTGGGTTACCAGTGGTTCTTTTCAGAATAGCGGTACTTATCACCAAACATCAGGTGCACAGCTTAGAGGTAAAGATTTTGCTAATAGTGGAAGTATTACTGGTGCAGGAAATTATTATTTTGTTGGAAACACCGCAAACAGTGCCTGGATAGGACAAGATGCTCAAGGACTCAACTTCTACGATGCCACACGAAGCAACCAAAACCTTTTTTTCGACCAACAGAGCGTTGCACCGCATAATAGCGTAACCAAAAATATATTTACACCTGCTGATTCATTATCATGGGGCGGAGGAGGTAATGCCGATGCTGGAACAGACCAAGCTATTTGTGAAACATCTACCAAGCTAAATGCTACCGGGAATAGTGGTACTTGGCAACTTGTGGCAGGCAATGCCCAAATTGCTGATATCAATAATCCAAAAACTACAGTTAGCAGCCTTAGCATTGGAGATAATACTTTTAAATGGATTGTAGATGCGACTTGTGGCGTTGCTACCGATTTTGTTACTGTTACACGCAATAATGAATTTCCTGAAACCACCTGGACAGGAGCTGAAAATAACAACTGGCATAATAATAATAACTGGACTCATTGCATTCCGGGACCCAATACCCTAGCCATTATAAGAAATGCGGGCTATAACCCCATGATACAACAAAACCAAAAGGCTGTTGCAAAAAAAGTAGAAATGCTGCCGGGTGCTGATTTAGAAATTTCTACCGGAGCATCATTATATGTAAATGAGGAATAACTTTTGCTATTTATCTATTTTTAAAGAATAGACGATAATAGAAATTACCCTAATTAAAAAGAATTTTATTATAAATAAAAAACTCCTGTTTAGAGTAAAATTCTAAACAGGAGCTACTGAAATATTCTTCAACTAATAAAGTCAATTAACCTTCAACTACTTCAAAAGAAATACTTACTTCCACATCTTTATGAAGGTTTACATTGGCAGTATAAGAGCCTAGGTTCTTCACATCTTCAGCAATAGTAATCTTCCTTCTGTCTATATTAATATTCTTTTGTTTTTTAATAGCATCAGCCAACTGTACGTTGGTAACGCTACCAAATATTTTACCACTGGTGCCTGATTTTGCTACCACTTGAAACACTGTAGATTTAAGAGTATCCACAATTTGTTGTAACTGGCTCATCAGTTTTTCTTCTCTGCGGGCATCATGCTTAATGCGCTCGGCAAGTTGCTTACGTTGAGATTCAGTGGCTAAAGAGGCTAAACCTTTTGGAATCAAAAAATTTCTGCCATATCCCGGACGAACTTTTACCAGTTCATTTTGCTTGCCCAGTTTTGCTACATCTTGTAATAATATCACTTCCATGGTTGGCTTATTTTAAAAGGTCAGTAACGTAAGGTAACAAAGCAAGGTGTCGTGCACGCTTAATAGCAGTAGCAACTTTACGCTGAAACTTCAAAGAATTACCTGTAAGTCTTCGAGGTAAAATTTTACCTTGCTCGTTAATAAATTTCAATAAAAACTCAGTGTCTTTATAATCAATGTATTTAATACCGGCTTTTTTAAATCGGCAATACTTTTTCTTGCGCGGTCCTAATTTAGCCGCTGTAAGATATTTTATTTCTTGTTTTGCTGCCATAGTTTACGCTTCAGTTTTTTCGGTTTGTTTAATCTTATTTCTACCTACTAAGCCCTTACGCTTTCTGTCGTTGTAGTCAGCGGCATACTTATCTAACACAATGGTTAAGAAACGAAGAATATTCTCGTCTCTGCGGTAGTTAAGTTCCAACTTGTCGATGAGAGATTCATCACCGGCATTTTTAAACTCGATAGTGTAGTAATGTCCGGTAGTTTTCTTTTCTATCGGATAAGCCAGTTGCTTCAAGCCCCAGTATTCCTCATAAACGATTTCGGCTCCGTTCGTTTTTAGGAATTCGGCATATTGAGACACATGATTTTTTACATCCTCTTGTGTCATTACCGGGGTCAAGATCAGTGTCGTTTCGTACTGTTTTGACATTGAAAAAATTGTTTTTTTGTTATAAAATGGAGGGCGAAAGTACGCATTTTTTTATTATAATGCCAACTTTTACACGTAATATTTGCACTATTAAGCAGTATCAAGGGTTTGAAATTACACTTGCAGGCACTAAAAACTTTCATTTCATTCAGAATGTGATAATAAAGTTTTTATAACAACCTTGTGGATTCTGTTTACTGAAAACTATTTATAACTTTACCACAATGGAACAATTTGTAGTATCGGCAAGAAAATATCGTCCTAAAAGGTTTACTGATGTAGTAGGTCAACAAGGTGTGACTATTACGCTCCGCAATGCTTTAAGAAGTGGTCATTTAGCACAATCGTTTTTGTTTTGTGGCCCAAGAGGTGTGGGTAAAACTACCTGTGCGCGTATTTTGGCTAAAGCCATCAATTGTCTTCAGCCTACAGCTGAATTTGAGCCTTGCGGACATTGCAATTCCTGCAAATCTTTTGAGCAAAATACATCTTTTAATATACATGAGCTTGATGCTGCTTCTAACAATTCGGTAGATGATATTAGGGAATTAGTATCGCAGGTTCGAATACCGCCACAAGCCGGTAAATATAAAGTCTATATTATAGATGAGGTTCACATGCTTTCACCTTCAGCATTTAATGCTTTTTTGAAAACTTTAGAAGAGCCCCCAGGCTATGCTATTTTCATTTTGGCTACTACCGAAAAACATAAAATAATACCTACTATTTTATCTCGCTGTCAGATATATGAGTTTAGCAGAATTACAGTTAATGATGTAGTTGAACATTTAAAAGGTATTGCTGCAAATGAAGGAATAACTGCCGATGCCAATGCATTAAATATTATTGGGCAAAAAGCTGATGGTGCTCTTCGCGATGCGCTTTCTATGTTTGACCGTTTGGTAAATCACGTAAACAATGAGCTTACCTTAGAGTCAGTTTTAGTAAATCTAAACATACTAGATTACGAATACTATTTTCGTTTTACAGACTATATGCTAACCCAAAATAGTGCTGAAGTAATGCTACTTTTTGATGAGGTACAACGCAAAGGTTTTGAGGGCGATTTGCTTATCTCTGGTTTATGTGAGCATTTCAGAAACCTGATGGTGTGCAAAAATACTAAAACAGCTATCTTACTTGAAGTAAGTGGAGACCTTCGAGACCGCTATTTAAATCAGGCATTACTCGCTTCATCATCTTTTTTACTAAATGCAATGAACATTGCAAGCCAAAGCGAAACATCTTATAAAACATCTAAAAATAAAAGACTACATACTGAGTTATGTTTGCTAAAGCTTTCTCAACTCAATGCAATATTTAAAATATCACTGTCTGAAGATGCTTCTGAAGTAAAAAAAAACGCTAATAGTTTCATAAAGCCTACTGAATCTGAAAAAAAAACTTTAATTGATTCGGAAGGTTTTGTTGCAAAACCTCTACCAACAATTACACCATCACAAGAAAGGGAGAAAGTAATTCAACCTGAAACAAAACTTAATAGAACAACTGAAGTTTCTGCAACAACTTCACAGGCAGTGAAAGAACCTGTTCTACGAACAAAAAAATTACCCACTTTAGGAATAAAAAGTTTGGGTAATCTAGAAGAAAAAATTCAACAAGAAAAAGAAGCTGCATTAGCTGAAAAAAATAATTTGCTACCTATAGACCATGTTTCTGAAACTGTGGTAAAAACTGCCTGGAATAAATTTGCAAAACACATTGCCTCTGAAAAACCCAATATTGCTTCAGTTTATAATAACAATAACCCTGATATTAAAGATGGCGTTATTAGTGTAGTTGTAAATACTCTTGTACAAAAAAACGAGTTTGAAGATTCTAAACAAATGTTTTTAGACTTTATGAAACAACATTATGATGTTAGGGCTGCTATGGTTATAGAAGTAGTAAAAGATGCTGATGATGTAATAAGAAGAGCCTTTACTAAAGAAGAAAAACTTCAAGTAATGATTAATAAAAACCCTCATGTTTTGGACTTAATTCAACAGCTCGACTTAAAGCCATAACATCAACTTTGTATAATAAAAAACCCGCTTCAAAAAAATGAAGCGGGTTTTTTTATTTAAAATAAATTGTTTTATTCTGCTGCTTTTTCTTCGCTAGCTTCAGGCGCAACTTCATCAGCAGCAGTAGTTGTTGAAGAAGTTTCTTTTTTGGCACTACCAGCTCTTCTGGTACGTTTTTTACCAGCTGTGGCTGCCTTTTTAGTATCGCCATTTGTGTAAACTGTATTGAAATCAACCAGTTCAATCATAGCCATTTCAGCGTTATCACCGGGGCGATTTCCCAAACGAATAATACGTGTGTAACCACCGGGACGATTAGCAACTTTATCTGAAATTTCATCAAATAAAGCTTTTACGCCTTCTTTATTCTGAAGATAACTAAATACAACTCTACGGTTGTGAGTAGAATCATTTTTTGAACGTGTAATCAATGGCTCGATATATACCCGCAAAGCTTTAGCTTTAGCTACTGTAGTTCTGATACGCTTGTGTACCAAAAGTGAAGTAGCCATGTTTGAAAGCAATGCACCGCGATGAGAATGCGTTCTTCCTAAGTGATTAATTTTTTTTCCGTGTCTCATTATTCAAAATTTTTATTTTAACCAGTAATTTGTATTTACCGATTACCTTTATTAATCCTCGTTTAATTTATATTTAGATAGATCCATTCCAAAGTGTAAACCTTTTTCATTAATTAAGGCTTCAATTTCTACTAAAGACTTTTTACCAAAATTGCGGAATTTTAATAACTCGTTTGTATCATAAGAAACCAATTCAGAAAGACTATTAATCTTTGCAGCTTTTAAACAATTATAAGCGCGCACTGAAAGGTCCATATCTTCTAAAGGAGTTTTCAGAATTTTTCTCATGTGCAACACATGCTCATCAACACTATCTTCTTGTTTTTTGCCAGGCAAATCAAAAGTAATGTTCTCGTCAGAAATCAACATTAAATGCTGAATTAAAATACGAGAAGCATCTTTAATGGCATCTTCAGGGTGAATGGTACCATCGGTAACTACTTCTAAAACCAACTTTTCATAATCGGTCTTTTGTTCAACACGAGTATTTTCTACACTATATCTAACATTTTTGATAGGAGTGTAAATAGCATCAATAGGAATTAAGCCTACAGGAATATCTTTTTCGTTTGAAACATCTTCAGCAGAAACATAACCTCTACCTTTATTTACAGTTAATTCAATTTCTAATTTAACTGATGGGTCTAAGCTGCAAATCAACATTTCAGGATTCATAATTCTGAAAGAGTTGGTATGCTTTTCAATATCTCCGGCAACAAAAGTTTCTTTGTCTTTTATAGAAATATATATTTTTTCTTCAGTAGTATCGTCATCCAATACTTTCTTAAAACGCACTTGTTTTAAGTTTAAGATAATTTCAGTAACATCTTCAATAACACCCTTAATGGTAGAAAACTCGTGGTTTACACCAGAAATTTTTACAGCATTAATTGCATAACCTTCTAAAGATGAAAGTAATACTCTTCTTAGTGCATTTCCGATGGTAACACCAAAGCCCGGCTCAAGTGGTTTAAATTCAAACAGACCTTCAAAATCTGTTGCTTTTTGCATTACGATTTTATCAGGTTTTTGAAAAGTGAGGATTCCCATACTTATATAAATTTGTTTGTTTAATTACTTATTACTTAGAATACAATTCCACAATCAACTGTACATTGATATTCTCAGGTATATCTTCTCTTACAGGAAGATTTAAAAACGTACCTTCCTTAGCATTTTCATTCCAATCTAACCATGCATTACGCTTAGAAACTGTGGCTAAACTTGATTGAATGGCTGATAAATCTTTAGACTTTTCACGAACTGCTACTTTATCACCAGCCTTAATGGTGTAAGATGGGATGTTAACAACATGTCCATTTACTGTAATATGCTTATGAGATACTAACTGACGGGCAGCCATTCTGGTAGGAGCAATGCCTAAACGAAACACAATATTATCTAAACGAGATTCTAGTAACTGCATCAAGTTTTCTCCGGTATTACCTTTTCTTCTTGCAGCTTCTACGAATGTTTTATAAAACTGACGTTCCAAAACACCATAAGTATTTTTAGCTTTCTGCTTTTCTTTTAACTGTATGCCGTATTCAGAAGATGCTTTACGTCTTTTAGAAATGCCATGCATTCCAGGAGGGTAATTTTTCTTTTCTAACGATTTATCGTAGCCAAAAATTGCTTCTCCGAATTTTCTTGCAATCTTGGTAGATGGTGCTATTAACCTTGCCATTATCTTATTAGTTATTCAATTTTGTTAATCAAAAAAATTATACACGTCTTTTCTTTGGCGGACGGCAACCATTGTGTGGAATTGGAGTAATATCTTTAATGATAGTAACTTCAATGCCACAATTATTTACTGTTCTAATTGCTGATTCCCTGCCTGAACCTGGACCCTTAACTAAGACTTCTGCCTTTCTAACACCAGCCTCATAAGCTTTCTTTGCTGCATCTTCAGCAGCAACCTGAGCAGCATAAGGGGTATTCTTTTTTGAACCTCTGAAGCCCGCTTTCCCAGCTGATGCCCAAGAAATTACCTGCCCTGAACGGTTGGTAATAGAGATAATGATGTTGTTGAAAGTTGCATTAATATGTACAACGCCTTCAGGCTCAACTTTAACTACACGTTTTTTTGCTTTAGCAGCTGCACTTTGTGATGTCTTTGCCATATCTATTTATTCAAATTACTTAGTTACTTTTTTCTTACCGGCAACTGTTTTGCGCTTGCCTTTGCGGGTTCTTGAATTTGTTCTGGTTCTTTGTCCTCTTACTGGTAAACCCTTTCTATGACGAATACCTCTGTAAGAAGCTATATCCATTAAACGCTTAATGTTTAATTGAACTTCAGAACGTAAAGCACCTTCTACTTTCAATTCATCGTTGATAAACTGACGGATAGCGTTTACGTTTTCATCAGTCCACTCGTGAACTTTAACGTTTTCATCAACCTGAGCATTATTTAAAATGCGTTGGGCAGTGGTCCTGCCAATACCATAAATGTAAGTAAGCGCAATTACGCCTCTTTTATTTCTTGGTAAATCTACACCTGCAATACGTGCCATATTCTATTAACCTTGTCTTTGTTTAAATTTTGGATTCTTCTTGTTAATGATGTACAGCTTACCATTTCTTCTGACTAATTTACAGTCAGCGCTGCGTTTTTTAATACTTGGTTTAACTTTCATCTCAATTCTTATTTATATCTAAACGTTATTCTTCCTTTTGATAAATCGTAGGGCGACATTTCTAATGCTACCTTGTCTCCGGGAAGAATTTTAATGTAATGCATTCTCATTTTTCCCGAAATATGTGCAATCACCTCATGACCATTTTCTAAAGCTACCCTGAACATAGCGTTTGATAGCGCTTCTATAATGGTACCGTCTTGTTTTATTAAATCTTGTTTTGCCATATTTATTAAGCTAAGTTTAACACTTCGCTTGGTATCAATTTCAAATTTTCGTTTTTCTGTATTGCTTCCTCAATATCGTTGTAGTGATTCAGCAATTCATTATTGTCTTTGTGTATTGCCACCATCAACTCAAAATGAGCAGAAATACTTTTGTCTCTCGTTTCTATTGTCCATCCGTCTCTCAACTGCACCACATGCCTAGTACCTAAGTTCACCATAGGCTCAATGGCTATTACCATTCCGGCTTGCAACTTGCTGCCACTACCACGTTTACCATAGTTGGGTACTTCAGGGTCTTCGTGTAAATGCTTTCCTACACCGTGCCCAACCAACTCGCGAACAATATGATACTTCTTTTTGCCCTCTATATAATCTTGAATGGCAAAACTAATATCGCCCACTCTGTTGCCAGGCTTAGCTTTTTCTATTCCAAGAAAAAGAGAAGTTTTAGTGGCAGCTAACAGTTTTTCAGTTGCATCGCTAATTCCTTTTAGCGAAAAAGAATAGGCAGAATCGCCATAAAAACCGTTCAACTTCACACCTGTATCTAAAGAAAGCACATCGTCTTCTCTAATTTCTCTTTTATCAGGAATTCCGTGTACCACTTGCTGGTTCACTGAAACACAAAGCGTTCCGGGAAAACCACGATAACCTTTAAAAGCAGGTTCAGCTTTGTGGTCTCTGATAAACGTTTCAGCAATTTTATCTAACTGAAGCGTATTAATACCGGGGCGAATGTGGGTTGCCACTTCAGCCAAAGTACTACAAACAAGCAAAGAACTTTCTTTGATCTGCGCTATTTCTTCATTAGTCTTGTAATAAATCATATCTATTACAAAGACGCTCCCACAGCAGCAGAACGACCTTTTATTCTTCCGGATTTCATTAATCCGTCATATTTTCTCATTAACAAGTGGCTTTCCACCTGTTGCAATGTATCTAATACTACACTTACCAAAATCAATAGCGAAGTACCGCCAAAGAAAATAGCAAACTGACTATTAATGCCTGCCAACATTGCAAAGGCAGGTAATATTGCTACAAATGCTAAGAAAATAGCACCAGGTAAAGTAATTCTTGAAACTACAGCATCTAAAAATTCAGCAGTTTGTTTTCCCGGTTTTACGCCAGGAATGAAACCACTATTCTTCTTCATTTCTTCAGCCATTTGTACAGGATTAACGATTAATGCTGTATAGAAATAAGTGAAAATTACCACTAACAAGAAATAAATTATATTGTAGGGTGCTGATGTAAAATCACTAAAAGTAGCAATGAAACTTGAAGTACTGTCTGATGCAGGGAAGAACTGAGCAATGGTAGCAGGTAGAAACATTAATGCCTGAGCAAAAATGATAGGCATTACTCCAGCAGCATTAATCTTTAAAGGAATGTATTGGCGAACACCACCATATTGGCGATTGCCTACAATTCTTTTAGCATATTGAACAGGAATTCTTCTTGTACCTTGAACCAAAAGAATTACAGCAATAACAATAAAAACTAATACAGCAATTTCTAAAATGAATGGTACTAAGCCGGTTCCATTAATCCTTGAATCAAATTCAGCTAATAATGCAAATGGAAGATTGGCAATAATACCAATCATAATTAATAATGAAATACCATTTCCAATTCCTTTATCGGTAATTTTTTCACCTATCCACATAACAAAAACAGTTCCTGCGGTAAGTACGGTGATAGTAGAAACAGTGAATAAAGCATCACTAATCACAATAGCACCACCTGCAATAAACTTCAAATTAACTATGTAACCAAAACCCTGAAAAATACAAATTAAAACTGTCAGGTAACGAGTCCATTGATTAATGGTTTTTCTACCACTTTCACCTTCCTTTTGTAATTTTTGAAAATAAGGCACCGCTAACGACAATAACTGCAAAGCAATAGAGGCAGAGATGTATGGCATGATACCTAATGCAAAAACGGAAGCACGTGAAAAGGCCCCGCCTGCAAAAATATTTACTAAACCAAGAATACCACCAGTAGCTTGTGCTTCTAATTCATCTAAAGCCGAAGGATTGATACCAGGGAGTACAATGTATGTACCTACACGGAAAATCAACAATAGCCCAAGCGTGGTAAGAATTCTTGCACGAAGGTCTTCGATACTCCAAATGTTTTTAATTGTTTGAATCAATTTCATGTTGCTGTTATACCAGTTTTACAGTTCCGCCTTTTTCTTCAATAGCTTTTTTTGCTGTTTCGCTAATTGCGTTTACTTCAACATTAACTTTTGCAGTTAATTCTCCTCTGCCAAGTATTTTTACTTTATCAGATTTAGAAATAACTCTTAATTTTCTTAACGTTTCAATATTTAAATCTGAAATATTGTACTTTTCTACTAATTCAGAAAGACGATCAAGATTCAAAACCTCAAACTCTACACGATTAATGTTTTTGAATCCGGTTTTTGGCAAACGTCTTTGAATAGGCATTTGACCACCTTCAAAACCAACCTTTGAGCTGTAACCTGAACGTGACTTGGCACCCTTATGACCACGTCCTGAGGTACCTCCACGAGCTGATCCTTGACCACGACCTAAACGTTTTACATTCTTTTTTACCGCGCCTTCAGCAGGCTTTAATGTTGATAAATTCATAATTATACGTTCTCTACTTTAACTAAATGAGATACTTTTTTTATCATACCATCAATTTGAGGAGTTAATTCAACTTCTACAGTATGATTAATTTTTTTCAATCCTAAAGCTTTAACCGTAGCCTTTTGACGCTCCGTACGATCTATTGTGCTTTTTACTTGTGTTACTTTTACCTTATCCATAACTTATCCGTTAAATACTTTTTTCAAAGAAACTTTTCTTTGTTGTGCAACTGTATATGGGTCTCTTAATTTTGAAAGTCCGTCAATAGTAGCTTTTACTACGTTGTGGGCATTAGATGTACCTAAAGATTTTGCTAGTACGTTATGAACGCCAGCACTCTCTAATACTGCGCGCATAGCTCCACCTGCAATAACACCAGTACCATCGGCAGCAGGCTTAATTAAAACCTTACCTGCACCAAATTTACCATGCACTTCATGTGGAATAGTACCTTTGAACACCGGAACTTTAACTAAGTTCTTTTTAGCATCATCAATGCCTTTAGTGATAGCTTCTTGTACTTCTCTGGCTTTTCCTAAACCATGACCAACAATACCGTTGCCATCGCCTACAACAACAATAGCTGAGAAACTGAAGGTTCTTCCACCTTTGGTAACTTTTGCTACCCTGCGGATATTAACCACTTTATCCTTAAGCTCTAACTCGCTTGCTTTTACTTTTTGAACTGCTTTATTCATGTTTAATTTCTGTCAAAATATGGTTTAGAATTTCAATCCTCCTTCACGAGCACCATCAGCTAAAGATTTAACTCTTCCGTGATATAAGTACCCGCCTCTGTCAAAAACAACTTCAGTAATACCTGCATCAATAGCTTTTTGTGCAATTAGTTTACCTACAGTTTTTGATTGTTCGGATTTGTTAATTTTTTGACCTGCCAATTCGCCATCTTTGGAATTTGCGGCTACCAAGGTAACACCCAAATCATCATTAATTAATTGAGCATAGATGAAACGGTTACTTCTAAATACCGCTAATCTCGGTCTTTCAGCAGTACCGCTAATTTTCTTGCGTATACTGGTCCTGATTTTATTTCTTCTTGATACTTTAGTTGCCATTGTACTAAACTTTATTATTTAGATGCAGTTTTACCTGCTTTTCTTCTTACAAACTCATCAGTGTAACGAATACCTTTTCCTTTGTAAGGCTCAGGCTTTCTAATACCTCGTATTTTTGCAGCAACCTGACCTAAAAGTTGCTTATCATTACTTTCTAGTGTTACAACAGGATTTTTACCTTTTTCCATTACAGCCGAAACTTTCACTTCATTAGGCAACAATACAACAACCGGGTGAGAGAAACCAACGGCTAATTCTAATAATTGCCCTGTAGCTGCAGCTCTGTAACCTACACCTATTAGTTCAAGCTTTTTAGTGAAGCCTTCTGAAGCACCTTTCACCATATTGGCTAAAAGTGCTCTTGATAAACCATGTAAGGCTTTGTGGCGTTTTTGATCGGTAGGTCTTTTAACAAGTAATTTACCGTCTTCAACTTCCACCTTTAAATCAACATCGATTTTTTCAGCCAACTCGCCTTTAGGGCCCTTAACAACTACTACATTGTTAGGCTGAACTTTTACTTCAACGCCTTTCGGCAAACTAATAGGGGCTCTTCCTATACGTGACATTTCTGTATAATTTTAATATATTTCACAAAGCACTTCACCACCAATGTTTCTGCTACGGGCTTCTTTATCAGTCATAACACCCTGAGATGTAGAAACAATAGAGATTCCTAAACCATTGATTACTTTCGGTATTTCATCAACATGTGCATACTTTCTAAGTCCGGGACGGCTAACTCTTTTCAATTCCCTAATTACAGGAAGTTGCGAAGTTTTATCGTATTTTAAGGCAATTTTAATTACACCCTGATTGTTAGAGGTAGGTTCAAATTTGTATTTCAAAATATAACCGTGATTATATAGAATCTCGGTAATTGCCTTCTTAAGATTTGAAGCAGGAATTTCAACTAAGGTATGTCTAGCCTGTAAGGCGTTTCTTAGTCTTGTTAAATAGTCTGCTATTGGATCAGTAACCATAATTTATTACTCAGTTTTCTCTTTAAAAATTTACTACCAGCTAGCTTTTGTTAAACCTGGTATTTTGCCATATAATGCCATTTCTCTGAATTCCAAGCGATTGATTCCAAAGAATCTCATATATCCTTTTGGTCTTCCGGAAAGTTTACAACGATTTTTTAATCGCACTGGAGATGCGTTTTTAGGCAACTTATCTAAGCCTGTATAATCTCCTTCTGCTTTTAATGCTTCGCGCTTTGCTGCAAATTTTGCTGCTAAACGTTCTCTTTTTGTTTGTCTGGCAATGATAGATTTCTTAGCCATTATTTATTATCTTTTTTAAATGGTAAACCTAAATATGTTAACAATGCTAACGCTTCTTTATCTGTTTTAGCTGTGGTAACGAAAGTAATATCCATACCGGTAATTTTCGGAACTTTGTCAATATCAATTTCTGGGAAAATGATTTGTTCGGTTACGCCCATTGTATAGTTACCTCTTCCGTCAAAACTCTTGTTGCTAATACCTTTGAAATCGCGTACGCGCGGCAAAGCTACGGAAATTAATCTATCTAAAAACTCATACATGGTTGTAGCACGTAAAGTTACTCTTGCTCCAATAGGCATATTCTCTCTTAATTTAAAGTTAGAAATAGCTAAACGAGCCTTGGTGGATACAGCGCGCTGACCAGTGATAATACTCATTTCCTGTACTGCTTGATCAACTAACTTTTTGTCTTGTGGAGCACCTTTAACACCTTGGTTTAAAGCAATTTTAGCTAATTTAGGCACTTCCATAATGGACTTGTATTTAAACTCTTCCATCATTTTAGGTATTACTACATCTTTATAGTAATCAGCCAATCTTGGTCTATATGTTTTGTTAGCAGCCATTATTTAATAACCTCCCCAGATTTTTTTGCGAAACGAACTAATTTACCATCAACTTCTTTTCTACCAACTCGAGTTGCCTTTCCTCCCTTAGGATCAACAAGGGCTACATTAGAAACGTGAATAAAAGCTTCTTTTTCAACAATGCCACCATTTGGGGTTGCAGCATTAGGCTTTGTGTGTCTTTTAACAATCTTCACACCTTCAACCAAAACTCTATTCTTATCAGGGTCAACGGCAATTACTCTTCCTTTCTTCCCTTTGTCATTTCCGGCAAGAACTACAACGTTGTCGTTCTTTTTGATTTTCATTTTTGGTCTGAAACGACCGGTTATGTTATTTCCAGCTTTCATATTATAATACTTCTGGTGCTAATGAAATAATTTTCATGAATTGCTTTTCTCTCAATTCACGGGCAACAGGCCCGAAAATACGGGTGCCTCTTGGCTCATCTTGATTGTTTAACAATACTGCAGCATTGTCATCAAAACGAATGTATGAACCGTCTTTGCGTTTAATCGTACGGGTAGTTCTAACAACAACAGCTTTAGAAACTGCACCTTTCTTAACACCGCCTGATGGCATAGCGTCTTTCACGCTCACTACAATTTTATCTCCAACAGAAGCATATCTTCTGTGAGCACCGCCTAACACACGTATTACCAAAACTTCTTTGGCTCCGCTGTTATCAGCTACGTTTAATCTTGATTCTTGTTGTACCATTGTTATTTAGCCTTTTCAATAATTTCAACTAATCTCCATCTTTTTAATTTACTCAACGGACGTGTTTCCATAATGCGAACCAAGTCTCCAATATTACACTCGTTGTTCTCATCGTGTGCATGGAATTTTTTGGTTTGCTTAATGAACTTACCATAAAGCGGGTGGATTTTCTTTCTTTCAATCATAACGGTAATGGTTTTAGACATTTTATTGCTGGTAACCACTCCTACCCTTTCTTTTCTAAGTTTTCTTTGTACTGTTTGTTGTTCCATTTTGAGCAAACTTTTAGTTAGCTTTTAAAGCTTCTTCTTTTTTCCTCTTGTTTAACTCAGTTAACAAGCGGGCAATTTCTTTTCTTAATAATTTTAACGAACCTGGTTTTTCTAAAGCTGATACAGCATGTGCAAAGCGTGCTTTACGTAGTTGTAACCGACTTTCGCTTATTTTATCTACCAATTCATCAGTAGCAAGTTCTTTTATATCAGTTAATTTCTTAGCCATAATTTATTTTATTTAGCTGCTGTTTCAACGTAATCTCTTCTAACGATAAATTTTGTAGTTACCGGTAGTTTTTGAGCTGCCAATGCTAATGCTTCTTTAGCAACCGTCAATGGCACACCATCTAATTCGAAAATGATTCTGCCTGGTTTCACTACAGCCACCCAACCTTCAGGCGAGCCTTTACCTTTACCCATACGCACTTCGGCAGGTTTGCTGGTTTTAGCTTTGTCAGGAAAAATTCTAATCCATGAGCTACCTTCTCTTTTCATATGGCGGGTCATAGAAATCCTTGCTGCTTCAATTTGGCGATTGGTTATCCAAGCTGCTTCCATCGTTTTCAATCCAAAAGAACCAAAAGCTAATTGCGAACCACGAAGGTCAATTCCTTTGTTGGCACCTTTGTTTTTCTGCGGTCTTCTATATTTTACTCTCTTCGGCTGTAACATATTTTCAAAGTATTACTGCTTATTAATTTTTATCTTTTGCAAATTTTCTTTTTGGTTGTGGCTTTTGTTTTTGTTCTTTTTGAACTCCAACGTTAGGAGATAAGTCTCTCTTACCTAAAACCTCACCGCGACAAATCCATACTTTCACTCCTATTTTACCATATACCGTTTGTGCCTCTTTCCATGCATAATCGATATCAGCACGAAAAGTATGTAATGGTGTTCTGCCCTCTTTAAACTCTTCTGAGCGAGCAATCTCAGCACCAGCTAAACGACCAGAGATTCTAACTTTAATACCTTCAGCACCCATTCTCATAGTAGAAGCAATAGCCATTTTAATTGCTCTTTTAAAACTAACCCTTGATTCAATTTGCTTACAGATAGATTCTCCTACAATATTGGCATCTAACTCAGGTCTGCGAATTTCAACAATATTGATTTGCACATCTTTTTTGGTGAGTTTCTTCAACTCTTCCTTAATTCTATCAACCTCGCCACCACCTTTACCGATGATAATACCCGGACGAGAGGTATTAATTGTAATTGTAACTCTTTTTAAAGTTCTTTCTATAACAATTTTAGCAATACCGCCCTTATTAATACGAGCCTCAAGGTATTTACGAATTTTGTCATCTTCAATTAACTTGTCTGCATAGCTTTTACCATCAAACCAGTTAGAGTCCCATCCACGAATGATTCCTATACGATTGCCAATTGGATTTGCCTTCTGTCCCATTCAATTATACGGTTTTAGATTTTTTGGTTGCTGTTTTTTTTGCTGTCGGTTTTGCCGCTTTTTTCTTTTCTTCTTTAACTTCTGCTGCTGCAGTTTCAACAACTTCGTTTAAAGAAGGCTGTTTACGACTGTCAACTACAAGGGTTACGTGATTACTTCTTTTACGGATACGGTAAGCACGACCCATAGGTGCAGGGCGAAAACGCTTTAAAATTCTTCCACCATCTACAAAAGCAGTCTTCACATATAAATCAGCTTCATCAATGTTCATACCTGTGTTTGCAGGATTTTGAATCCAGTTATTTAATGCAGAAAGCAATAACTTCTCTAATGGCTTAGATGCTGCTTTCTCACTGAATTTTAAGATGTTCAATGCTTTATCAACATTCACTCCTCTGATGGTATCAACCACCAAGCGCATTTTACGCGGAGATGAAGGACAATTATTTAATTTAGCTACGGCTTCCATCGTTACTATTCTTTATTATTTTTTAGATGAATGTCCTTTAAAATTTCTAGTTGGCGAAAATTCACCTAGTTTATGACCTACCATGTTTTCGGTAACATACACAGGAATGAACTTATTTCCATTATGAACTGCTAGCGTATGACCTACAAAATCAGGTGTGATGGTTGATCTTCTAGACCATGTCTTCACTACAGTTTTTTTACCAGCTTCGTTTAACACAGTAATCTTTTTATCAAGATTGTGATCTACGTAAGCACCTTTTTTAATTGAACGTGACATTATCTATTTATCTTTTAATTATTTTTTTCTTCCTTTAATGATTAGGCGATTAGAAGCTTTATTCTTATCGCGTGTTTTTAAGCCTTTGGCAATTAGACCCTTTCTAGAGCGTGGATGGCCGCCTGAAGAACGCCCTTCGCCACCACCCATCGGGTGATCTACCGGGTTCATTGCAACTCCTCTTGTTCTTGGTCTTCTACCCATCCAGCGAGATTTACCCGCTTTGCCATATACTTCAAGGTTATGATCAGGGTTAGAAACTGAACCGATAGTTGCAGTACAAGTTAACAACACCATTCTTGTTTCGCCTGAAGGCATACGCAAAACAGCATACTTGCCATCTTTAGCGTCTAAAATTGCACTGGTA
Source organism: uncultured Chitinophagaceae bacterium (assembly GCA_964543705.1). Taxonomy (GTDB): domain Bacteria; phylum Bacteroidota; class Bacteroidia; order Chitinophagales; family CAIOSU01; genus CAYSGX01. The sequence goes on along the minus strand of CAZIZP010000015.1, from coordinate 67,666 downwards.
CCTGCGCTACGCGCCATTACACCACCTGCACCCGGGTGTAATTCAATATTATGAATTACAGAACCTAAAGGAATATTTTTTAAAGGAAGTGCATTACCTAAGTCAGGAGAAGCAGTTTCACCTGAATTCACGGTTTGCCCAACCTTAATACCCATTGGTGCGAGAATATATCTTTTTTCTCCATCGGTATATTCCAACAATGCTATAAATGCAGAGCGGTTTGGATCATACTCCACAGTTTTTACAGTCGCTGGAACATGTTTATCTCTTTTAAAATCGATAACACGATACTTACGTTTATGTCCACCGCCAATATAGCGCATGGTCATTTTTCCGGAGCTGTTTCTTCCACCGGTACTCTTAATAGCAACCGTAAGACTTTTTTCGGGTCTGTTGGTAGTAATTTCTTCAAAAGTATTTCCTACTTTGAAGCGTGTACCTGCGGTTACTGGTTTAAATTTCTTGAGCGCCATCTTCTATATCTAATTAAATGCTGCTATAAAAATCAATTGAATCTCCGTCTGCAAGTGTAACAAAAGCTTTCTTAAAAGAAGGTTTTTGTCCTTTTAGCACAGCGGTTTTAGTCATACGTTGTTTTGCTTTACCGGCCTGAACCAATGTGTTCACATCTTTCACGGTAACACCATACATTTTTTCTACTGCTTGTTTAATTTGCAGTTTGTTGGCATTTTTATCTACCACAAATCCATAACGATTCAGTTTCTCTGAAACCTTAGTAGATTTCTCGGTAACAATCGGCTTAATCAATATATCTACCATTGCTTTCCTCTTCTTAATTATTCAAAATATTTTCAATCTTGGCAATTGAACCTTCTAACAATATCAATACTTGTGAATTCAAAATATCGTATGTGTTTACATCAGTTGCCACTTCAATATTTGTTTTAGGCAGGTTTCTTCCTGAAAGCACTAAATTCTTATTTACCTCAGGAGTAAGTACTAAAACTTTTTTACCGTTCAAACCTAAATTCTTCAAAAAGTCGTTAAAACTTTTTGTTTTTGCTTGTTCAAAGCTAAAATCTTCTACTACAACCAAGCCGTTATCTTTTGCTTTATAAGAAAGAGCAGATTTACGTGCTAACTCTTTTACCTTTTTATTCAACTTGAAGCTGTAATCTCTTGGTTTAGGGCCAAATACACGCGGACCACCATAAAATAATGGGTTTTTAATGCTACCCTTACGAGAACCGCCAGTACCCTTTTGCTTATGTAACTTTTTTGTTGAACCTGAAATTTCAGATTTCTCTAAAGTTTTGGCAGTACCTTGTCTTTGGTTAGCCAAATATTGCTTTACTGAAAGGTATATTGCGTGGTCGTTTGGCTCAATTGCAAACACCTCATCAGCAAGAGAAACTTCTCTGCCTGTGTCTTTACCTTCTTTATTTAATACTTTGAGTTTCATATTATTGACTACTTCTCGATAGTTACAAATGAATTATTATGTCCGGGAACCGCACCTTCAATGAAGATTAAGTTTTTATCGGCAAATACTTTTACTACTTTAAGGTTCTTAACTTTCACTCTGTCATTACCCATTCTGCCTGCCATGCGCATTCCTTTGAATACTCTTGAAGGCCAAGATGAAGCACCCATAGAACCCGGAGCACGTAAACGGTTGTGCTGACCGTGTGACCCCATACCTACCCCGCTAAAACCATGTCTCTTTACTACACCTTGAAAACCTTTACCTTTTGATGTACCGACTACATTTACTTTTTCTCCTTCCTGAAAAATTTCAACAGTAACAGTATCACCTGTAGCTTTTTCGAAGTCGAAATTTCTAAATTCAGTTACTTTAGCTTTCGCTTCAGTATTTGCTTTTGCAAAATGACCTAACAAGGCTTTAGGCGTATTTTTCTCTTTACGGCTGCCACTAGCTAACTGAACTGCATTGTAACCATCAGTTTCAGTAGTTTTTACCTGAGTAACCACGTTAGGAGTTACTTCGATAACGGTAACATTTACCTGATTACCTTTAGCATCATAAATGCTGGTCATGCCGACTTTTTTTCCTATTATTCCTTTCATGGCTAACTAAACTTTAATTTCTACATCAACACCACTTGGCAACTCTAACTTCATCAAAGCATCAATAGTCTTTGAAGTTGAGCTGTAAATATCCATCAACCTTTTATAGGTATTCAGTTGGAACTGTTCTCTTGCTTTCTTATTTACGTGGGGCGAACGCAACACTGTAAACACTTTCTTTTTGGTAGGCAACGGAATAGGTCCTGCAACTACTGCGCCTGACATACGTACTGTCTTCACAATCTTCTCGGCAGATTTATCTACCAAGCTGTGATCATACGATTGTAGTTTTATGCGAATTCTCTGTGTCATCTTTATTTAAGATTATTCTTCTTCTACTTTAACTTTTCCTTTAGACTTAGCAATTACTGCTTCAGCAATATTGCTCGGTGCCGGGGCATAGTGGCTAAATTCCATAGTTGATGTTGCACGACCAGAAGTCAGTGTTCTCAACTGTGTTACATAACCAAACATTTCACTTAAAGGCACTTTTGCTTTAATAGCGTTAGCATTTCCTTTCATTTCCATACCTTCCATTAAACCTCTTCTGCGGTTTAAATCACCCACTACTTCACCGGTATATTCTTCAGGAGTAATAACTTCAACTTTCATTATTGGCTCTAACAATTGCGGGCCGGCATTAATGGCTGATCTGCGGAATGCAAGACGTGCACAAATTTCAAACGATGCTGTATCAGAATCCACATCATGATATGAACCATCAAACAATCTAACTTTTAAACTATCAAGATTGTAGCCTGCTAAAACACCAGTGTTCATTGCTTCTTTAAAGCCTTTTTCAACTGCCGGAATAAATTCACGAGGAATAGAACCTCCAAAAATATCATTTACAAACTGTAGGCCTTCTTTACCTTCATCAGCTGGACCTATTTCGAACTGAATATCAGCGAACTTTCCACGACCACCAGATTGTTTTTTGTATGTTTCGCGGTGAGTAACAGTTTTAGTAATGTGCTCTTTGTAAGCAACCTGCGGTGCACCTTGATTGCACTCTACTTTAAACTCTCTTCTTAAACGGTCAACAATAATTTCAAGGTGCAATTCACCCATGCCACTGATAACTGTTTGAGCAGTTTCTTCATCATACCTTACCTTAAAAGTAGGATCTTCTTCTGCTAACTTAGCTAAGGCCATACCTAGTTTATCTACGTCTGCCTGAGTTTTAGGCTCAATAGCCAAACCGATAACCGGCTCAGGGAAAGTCATAGCTTCTAATACAATTGGCTTATCTTCTGCACAAAGGGTATCACCTGTGCGAATTTCTTTAAAACCTACTGCAGCACCAATATCACCTGCTTCAATAAAATCAATCGGATTTTGCTTGTTAGCGTGCATTTGAAGAATACGAGAAATACGCTCTTTCTTGCCTGAACGGCTGTTCAACACATAAGAACCTGAATCTAATTTTCCTGAATATACACGGAAGAAAGCCAAGCGACCTACAAAAGGGTCGGTCATAATTTTGAATGCTAAAGCAGCGAACGGCTCACTTGCATCCGGCTTACGAATTTCTTCAGCATCGGTTTTAGGATTAGTACCTTTAACCGCTTCAATATCTAAAGGAGAAGGTAAAAATTCGATAACCGCATCTAACATAGCCTGAACGCCTTTGTTTTTGAAAGACGAACCGCACATCATTGGGATGATAGCCATGTTAATAGTAGCTAAACGAATAGCATTCTTCAATTCTTCTACTGTAATAGAGTTTGGATCTTCGAAGAATTTCTCCATTAATTTGTCGTCAAACTCGGCAACCTGCTCCACAAGGTTTTGGCGGTATTCTTCTACCTGCTCAACCATGTCAGCCGGAATGTCAACAATTTTATAAGTCATACCGTAGTTCTCATTGTCCCAAACAATTGCTTGTTTGGTAATCAAATCAACTACACCTTTAAAAGTTTCTTCAGCGCCAATTGGCAATTGTAATGGCACAGGGTTAGCACCTAACATTTCTTTAACCTGCTTAACAACAGACAAGAAATCGGCACCTGCACGGTCCATTTTATTAACGAAACCTACACGTGGTACTTTATAACGGTTTGCCTGGCGCCAAACTGTTTCAGATTGAGGCTCAACACCACCTACTGCACAAAACAACGCTACCAAACCATCTAACACACGTAAAGAACGCTCTACCTCTACAGTAAAATCAACGTGTCCGGGAGTATCAATTAAGTTAATTTTGTAATCTTTAGTTTGTCCTGCCAATGGCTGACCTTGTTCGGTAGGGTATTTCCAAAATGTGGTAGTAGCAGCTGAAGTAATAGTGATACCACGCTCCTTTTCTTGTTCCATCCAATCCATGGTAGCTCCACCTTCATGAACTTCTCCAATTTTATGAGAAATACCTGTGTAGAAAAGAATGCGCTCTGATGTGGTTGTTTTACCAGCGTCAATATGAGCTGCAATTCCAATGTTTCTCGTAAATCTTAGGTCGCGTGCCATTTTATTTTATTCTTACTTCTTATTATTTTATTGATTCTATACTTTATTATCTGAAATGAGCAAAAGCTTTATTAGCTTCAGCCATTCTGTGAACATCTTCACGTTTTTTTACTGCTGCACCTTCACCTTTTGAAGCCGCAATAATTTCAGCAGAAAGTTTTTCTGCCATAGTTTTGCCTTTTCTGTCGCGGGCATAACGAATTAACCACTTCATACCCACAGAAATTTTTCTGTCGGGACGAACTTCAGTTGGAATTTGAAAAGTAGAGCCCCCAATTCTGCGACTTCTTACTTCTACTGAAGGACTAACATTTGACAATGCTTTTTTCCAGATTTCCAAACCGTTACCTTCTTCTTTGGCATTTTTCTCTACTAATTCAAGGGCATCGTAAAATACCGCAAAGGCAGTACTTTTTTTGCCTTGCCACATCAGATTATTTACAAATCTGGTAACCAAAGTATCATTAAATTTAGGATCGGCCTCTAAAGGTCTTTTCCTTGCAGATGCTTTTCTCATCTTATTAGTTTATTAAAAAAATTACAGTATCTAATACTCTATTTCAACTCTCTTTTTATGCTAAAGCACGAAAAAACTATTTCGGTCTTTTAGCACCATACTTAGAACGACTCTTCTTACGGTTTTTAACACCGGCAGTATCGAGCGCACCGCGTACGATATGATAACGTACACCAGGCAGGTCTTTTACCCTTCCACCGCGCACAAGCACGATAGAGTGTTCTTGTAAGTTATGACCTTCACCCATGATGTAGGCAATAATTTCAACTTTGTTCGTGAGACGAACTTTGGCGACTTTACGGAGAGCAGAGTTTGGTTTTTTAGGGGTGGTTGTGTACACACGTGTACACACTCCGCGCCTTTGCGGGCATGCGCCTAATGCCCTTGACTTGCTCGGAGCCTTGATTGTTTCGCGGCCTTTTCTTACTAATTGTTGAATGGTTGGCATTCTTAATTAACTCTTTATCCTTTTATTAAAACGGAACGCAAAGGTAGTATTTCACTTTTGAAAAAGCAAAATGATTTATAAAATATTTTACCTGAATAGTGGAAAAATAGCAAAATGCTATATTTTACAAGTACTTCAGCAGAAAAATAAAGAGGCATTTTCCTGAAAAAAAGTAATTTATTGAAGAAAAAAGAATACAGCAGCAGGAAAAAGGCTTAGCTGATTAATTTAATTTGGTAGGATTGAATTGATAGAAAAGGTTTGTTTAAGTGTGTTAAATACAAATATCTAAGACGCAATAAATCCTATAATATTGAATATAAAGTGAAGATTCTAAGTAACTGAATAAACAGAAAAGCCCGTTAATCGTTGCAGATTTCGGGCTTTATCTATTTTGCTTAACTGTTTAGTTCTAATCTGTTTTCTTAGTATTCATGAAATAGGTTAACGTGCTATTAAAAGTCTTTGCTGATACTTGTTATTCCCAGCTTGCATTTGTAATAAATAGGTGCCATTAGAAAGTGAAGACACATCAAATACACTTCTGTGCATACCCATAAAGTGCATTTTATCTTCTTGCAATACACTTACTTCTTTACCATCCATTTGATATACGGTAAATTTCACCGGCATCTTTTTATCTAAGGTGTAATTAACCATAATCTGATTTTGAGCAGGATTAGGAATAACCGGTAGCAACTCGCTCTCAATATTCAACAAAGAAGCATTTCCAACTATTAAACTATCATCTTCAAACAAAATATTTTCATCTCCCTGCTGATAAACAGTAAAAATAAATGGCAAGTAAAACATTTCGTCATTGGTGCCCTCTCCCCAACTGACTGTAACAGGTGGGTTCGCAGGGTTAAATGGATTATTGGTAGTATTATCATAAGTTCCGTAAGCATGTAGTACAGTTCCTGTAGGTATTACAACAGGCGATTTGTAGTAGTAAGCACCTTGCCAATTGAAATCCCAATCGGGAATACTAATTAGATTAAGGGTGTCATTAGAAGGGGTTACGGCATATACTGTCCAATCTTTACCTAATAAATGGCAATGAGGTGCAATACCAATTAAACTAACTTTTAAAGGTGTGGTATATCTTCCATGAAAGGTTTTTACCTGATTAGGCTGAATAACAAATGGCCCATTAGTTAAAGTATTGCCAAAAGGCACCATAATATAATTTAATACTTCTCTGGGTGCCGGACCATCGGCAAAAAATAGATTGATGGTTGTGGAATCTACTTCATCTACAGGTGTGGGCGCATAGTGCATTTGTAATACTAAATCTGAACCAGCACGCAAGGTTTGCGCCATACCGTTGCTATACAATATGGGCTTTTGACCCGGCACATAGCCAGGGAGCTGTGTGCCAAAATTTGCTGCACCTCCACCCCCAATATATCCATATTCAGGAGTCGCAGCATCAGAAGCAGCTGCTTGTCCGCTGGTATCTTGCCAAACTAAGGTGTGATGAACTACACGTGAATTACCGGGTCTAATTTCTAAGGCCACTAATTTTTTATCGGTGGTTAGCCCGGTGGGAATTACAAAATAACGATACTCGTCTCTGTTATTACCTTTAACTGTGTGTGATTGAGCAAATGAAAGCACCAAATCTGGTGTGCCTATTTGTGAACCGGTAGGAAATTGTGGCAACCCGGGTTCTAATTGAGGATTACCTTGTGGCGCACCATTATCTACCCATTCTGCAATTAAATCTATTTCTTGTTGGGTTAAATAATTTGCTTTTCTGAAATCTTTAAATTCAGGGTCAGGCTTCCAAGGTGGCATGTAGCGCGACTGGGTTACAAACTTAATCATACCTGCCCATGCTGCTGCCTCATTGTAATTGGTTAATGGAAAAGGACCAATTTCACCCGTACGATGGCACGAAGTACAGTGTGTATAAATGATAGGGGCTATATGCTCGCTATAATTTACTTGCGATACCGATATTTTTACAAACATGGTTAGTAACAAAAGAGAAAAAAAACTTTTCAATTTCATCTATGTGTAGTTTAAGGTTTCATAATAAAACAGCCTACCGGCTTGGTTTGTTGAACCATTACTTTTTTCCCCGAAGTAATTTGCGCTAATACATCTTTCAAGTAATGTTCATTTACTACTCTTCTTCTTTTTCCTAAAGATATAAAGCTATTATCAATTTTTCCGCGATATAAAACAGCACCCGTATTATTTCTAACTACTACTACTTCAGGAGTAACGGTTGCTTCCCATTGTTTAGTTAAAACTTTGCCCTTGTCTATCATTGTCGGCATGGTTAATCTATATTTATTCATAAATGAATCCATGGCTTCAGACGTGGTATAATCTTCATTCGGAAATACTAACTGAAATGCCACCCCCTTATTTTTATATTCTTCGTAAACTTCTTTTATGACGGGAGTAATTTGCTGACTAATAGGACAACTTTCTAACATAAACAGATATACTTTAATAGAATCATTTCCCTTAGCCATGAGGGCACTACAGAACAACAATAATCCTAATAAATATGCTTTCATAATAGAATTGGCAATGAGTAAATATACTTCGATAAATCAAAAAAAAAATAAACTATTTTACTGCTGTATTTGATTTCTATTCATGGTATTCCATTCTGAACTATAAATAGTTTACACCGCATTCAACTGCCATTCGGCTTTCTACTAAATTTTAGCACTTCCAAATTTATAATTCCGAAGAGCTTGTGGCCTTGGGCAGACCATACTTTAATCAATAATTACTTCAATTATTGTAAACCTAATTGCTTTATTATTTAGTAAAACTGCTTTTGTTTTATACATGCTATTACTTGAAAAAAAAGTAATAATTCCACTAACCGTATCTATTTGATTAAAAATTACTTGTATGTTCTTTGAACCATCTCAAAACACAGAGTCAATAAATGAGTTGAAAATAATGTCTTTCTCAAGAATGACATCACGTATATTATTGTATTCTTTAGATAGTTCTATAACATACGACCCATTACTGAATAAGCCATTTTTATATGACTCACCTGCTTTATTGAAAGATACATTGTTACTAAAACAAAAATTAACTGTAATCAATAACATGATAGTAGTGTTAATGAAAAATTGTGTATGACAATTATTTACTATAAACATACATTAACATTGAAAGTATTTATTATAGAAAAAAGATAAAAAATTCACACTCCCCCTAAACCGCATTCAACTGCCATTCGGCTTTTTTACTAAATACTTCAAAGTATTTGCTAATCCATAGTACCGAGATAATGAAAAAGGCTGTTTGAAAAATAAATACTATCCAAAAATAGCTTTGGTTATAGGCTACTATAAAAAATGTTAGCGTTATTAAAAACAGACGCAGATATTCCAGATAAAGCACCCATTTTTTACTTTCGAAAATGCCGCCAATATTGGTAAGCGAGAATATTATCATGGCGGTGATATAAATTTTCCAGGGCCACGAAAACTGATTCAGGCTAAAAAGAAAGGCACTGGTGCCCAGCAATACTAATGTAAAATGAAACAGCACATAGAGATTTAATGACACAGGCGTTTCGGTATCGTATTTACTAAAAGTAGCAGGCGAAACAGGCTTTGAAGCCTCTACCCCACCCAACTCTTCGGGTTTCCAGCCGGGCGGGCCTAACAGCATTTTCATTTTATCGCTAAAATGTTTCACATGAAAAACTTTTCTGAAAAGGTCTATCCAGTATTCAAAATTTACCCAAATGGGGTTCCAGCTTTTGGGTTGCTTGGTAATGCCATACACCACTTCTTCTTCTTCGGGCTGAAAGGTGCCAAACATTCTATCGAAAATGATTAACGTGCCGCCATGATTTTTATCGATGTATTGCGGATTTACCCCATGATGTACCCTGTGGTGAGAAGGCGTGTTGAACACATACTCTATAGCCGGATGCATTTTATTGATAAACTTGGTGTGAATCCAGAATTGATACAGGGTTTGAAACGAAGCCACTGTTGCAAACATTAACGGCTCGAAGCCAATAAAAGCGAGTGGCACATAAAACACCCATGAAAACGCACCTTGCAACCATGCCTGCCTTAACGCAACGGTTAAATTATATTCTTCGCTTTGGTGGTGTACAATATGACTGCCCCACAATACCGAAATTTCGTGTGCCAAGCGATGAAACCAATAATAAAAGAAATCTACCCCAACGAAAAGAATAGCAATGCTCCACCAGGTGAAAGGTATTTGCCCTTTGAACAACGAAAAGTGATTATAAATAAACACATAAGCACTAAAGGTGAGCAGTTTTAAAAATATTCCCGACAATTGTGACCCTATACCGCAGCTTAAATTAGTAACGGCATCGTTGAAACGATAATAATTGGTTTTACGAATTCGGTCTATTAATAATTCTATACCGATAAGCAGAAAGAAAACCGGAATGGATAGCTTAATGTAATCCATAAAATGTGTTTTGAAAATTGTGTTCTGAAATTACAAAAAGAGTGGCGTATTTATATGCCACTTATTTTTTCAGCATAAAAAAACACTTATTGTTTTACCAATAGCTTAAATGTGGTGTTGCCGTTTTCGTTTTCAAATGCTATTAAATAAGTGCCTTTGGCAAAGCTGCTTATATCTACCGAAGTAGTGTTTTTCATTTTTTCAGCATATACTACTTTCAGTGAAGCATCTAAAACATTTAACGTGCCCGCCTCGCTCGCTTCAACATATATTATTGAACTTGCGGGGTTAGGAAACAACTTAATTTCGGTGATATTGAATTGTTTCTGATTAACATTAAGACTAACACAATCGACTCTTTTTTCTCTCATATAGCCTATGGCATACAATACATAAGGCTGTCCGGCAGCGGGATGAGACAGCCCGTTTACGGTAAACAACGAAACTTCGGGCGCACCGTTTTGCTGAAACCTGTTTAAAGTAAACAGTGCGTTTTCGTAGGGATTTTCAATATCTACATCGCTGTGAAAAATTACGAGTGGCATTTGGGGTGTCCAGTCGTACACATCATTATCGGCTAAAATTCTTCTGAAAAAATGGTTAGGATCTGATTGAAATGGAATAAGAAAAGAATCTACGAGCATTCTTGCCGGAATGGAATCTAATACTGAAATATCGGCAAAGGTGTTGGTTCTGTCGAGTAAATCGGGAAGTAAACTGCTGTAAGGGCTTTTGAAAATGGTGTCTAACACATTTTGCAATGAAATGCCGGTGTTCCATGCCTGTAAAGTATCTTCATAGGCAAAAGTAAGCGAGCGCACTACCAGAGGCAACGAGTGTCTTTCGGGTGTGGTGCGGTTTGTTGAAGAAAGACTATCGGCACAAATGCCCGATAAATCGAAAGAGCCGCCACCAGCACAAGCGGCAGTTACAGTAAACTCATTGGCATATTGCTCCTGAATCATTTTTGCAGTGCCCATAGTGGCGTTTCCGCCCTGAGAGTAGCCGCTTAAAAATATTTGTCCGCTAAGGCTTATGTTGTTATCGGCACAATAGTTTCTTACTGCACGCATCAAATCTATATAAGCGGTTGCCTGTGTGCGCGAGTGAATAAATGCCTGTGGGCCGGGCGAAGAAAAAGGCCCCATGTGAATATAATCGGGTGCTGCACCAATAAATCCATTGGCTGCAATACCCTTGGTAATTAGCGAATAAGCATTGTTGGGCTGGTTGTTAGAGGGCACTTCCCAGTCTTTTAGGCACAAGCCATGCCCGAAGACCATAATGCCTAAATCGGTACAAGGATAATTTGTAGGAATGGTTACCAGCGAAGTGGCTATGGTGAGGCTATCGGGGTTTACATCTTGAGTATAATAAGCCACGCGATACACTTTAAAATTGTACTCGATGCCTAAAAACGAAGGGGGCACACTGAAAAACTGTTGTAATTCTACCGAAAACGAATCGGCAGTGTATTCTTGCAAAAAATCGAAGAAAACAATATCGCCACGCTGCTGGCTGAATGCGTTTAGTGACAAACAAAAGGTGCAAAAAGCAAGAAGTAAGTTTTTCATTTTTAGGATTTATGGCAAATGTACTCTTCAAAGTGCAGCTTACTAAATTTTTTAGTCTGAATATTAATTAGTTATAACGAATAAAGCTGGAATTGGGAATTGCAGATGTGCTGAAAATATATCGGGCATCCGGAAGTTGATATTGTGCATCCGGAAATGGATTTTTTGCATCCGGAAGTTGATATTCCGCATCCGGAAATGGATTTTTTGCATCCGGAAGTTGATATTGCCCATCCGGAAATAGATTTTCTGCATCCGGAAGTTGATATTCCGCATCCGGAAATGGATTTTTTGCATCCAGAAGTTGATATTTCGCATCCGGAAATGGATTTTTTGCATCCGGAACGGTAAAATTGACTGTTTGAAGGTTATTTTGGCATAAAATGGCTTAGAAAGCTGCTGTTTTTTGTGAAAGAGGTGTTTTGTAGAAGATGTTGAGGACTACTGGCAAATGTTGTCAGGCATTAAAAAACGGATTGAAAATCTTACGTCAGGGCTTCCGAATTGTAAATTCGGAAGAGCATGAGATTAATTGTAAATTTGTGGTATGTCAACCTTATTAAAACAAGCACAACCTACTTTCGGGGAATTATGTGGTAATGGGAAAACTTATGAAGTGCCCCCTTTTCAAAGAGATTATAGTTGGGATAAAGAAGAATGGGAAGATTTATGGTTAGACTTATTGGCATTAGACCAAGAAGGCGACCACTACATGGGTTATTTGGTATTGCAAGAAACTAAAGAACCAAAAAAGTCTATAATTATAGATGGGCAACAAAGAATAACTACTATCAGTTTATTGATTTTGGCAGCAGTTAAGTATTTGACTGAAAGGGAGGATATTCAAAGGGCTGAGGATTTAAAGAGAACATATTTAAGTAGCAGAGATTTAGTTAGACAAATAGAAATACCAAAACTTAAATTAAACTACAATAACGAGTATATCTATGGAGGAAAGTTAATGCAATTTGACATACCAGATAATGCCGTTGGCTTAAAACCTTCTGAGAAACGACTTATTGGTGCTTTTAAATATTTTTTAAAAAAATTCACCGAACATTTCAAAAACGAAACCACACAATCGGTAACTGAATTTATTACACGCAAAATTGACATTAAATTATTCTTTACCTCTATAACTGTTAAAGATGATTTAAATGCATTTAAAGTTTTTGAAACACTTAATGCAAGGGGGGTAAAATTGTCAACAGCAGATTTATTAAAAAACTTTCTGTTCTCAATAATATATACACCAAATGCAGGTTCTATTTCGCAAGAAGAAAAAAAGTGGCACAGAATAAACGATATATTGGGTAAAACTGACGTAACTACATACTTAAGACATTTTTGGAATTCAAGACATTATCCAGGAGAAAGAAAATCTACTTTATTTAAAACTATAAGAAATGCTATTCAGAAGCAGGCGGATGCAATTCAGTTGTTAAATGAGTTGGATAACAGTGTAAATATCTATGTTGCTTTAGATACACCTCAAAGTGAAGTTTGGACAAATGAGCAATCAAAACTTGTTGAAGAATTGAATGTATTAGATGTTAGCCAATGTTTTCCGTTACTGATGATGGCTAAGAGTAAATGGCCAGAAGTAGAATTCAATAAGTTACTTAGAAATATTATTGCTATTTCTTTTAGATACAATACTATTGGCGGCCAAAATCCTAACGAATTGGAACGAATTTATGGAAAGGCTTCTGTTTCAATTTTTTCTGATGAAATTAAGACCGCAAGAGCTTTATACAATACATTTTTAAAAGAGGCATATTTAGACGATGACAGTTTCAAAAACGACTTCATTAATAAAACCATCAATACTCAAAAATATAATGGATTGGTGAAATATATTTTAGGAAAGTTAGAAGTACAGTATGGGGGAAATGAACCCGAACTAAATTCAAAACAATTATCGATTGAACACATTTTGCCAGAATCACCAACAGAAGAATGGTTTCAAAACTTTCAAAGTGCTGATATTGAAAACTACATATACAGAATTGGGAATTTCACATTACTAGAGGCAAATAAAAACAGAGAGGCTGACAGAAAGCCCTTTGATGAAAAGAGAGCAATATATCAAACATCTAATTTTCGTTTATCTACTCAAACTATTAATGCTGAAAACTGGATACCAAAAAGTGTAATTGAACGTCAAAAGGAATTGGCCAACAGAGCACTTACTGTATGGAAAATTAACTACTAGTAATTTTAAGGTTTAGATTTACAAGTTTTTGGTTTAATTCGTTACTTTAAGTTTCTTGGTGTAGCATATTAATAACCGAGAATTAAATCGGATTGAAAAATCTTACGTCAGGGCTTCCGAATTGCAAATTCGGAAGAGCGGGGTGCAGCGGAAGATGGTGAGTAGCTAGTAAAAAATCACCCTGCCATTAAAATTTCATAGGGAATGCCGAAAGTTTCATGTAGCGAGCGAATCATTCTTTTAGAAAGTTCGCGCTTACGGTTTAGAACAGCAGAAACCTTACTTTTATTGCCAATAGATTGTTCGAGATCTTTACGGTCTATCCCTTTTTCTTCCATTAAATACTTTATTGCTTCAATAGGGTCTGGGGCTTCAATAGGGAAATGAACCGACTCGTAATTGTCAACTAAAGTTGCCAGAATATCAAGTTCATCGCCTTCCGGTGTTCCGCTTTTTGCACCCCAAAGTATTTCCATGCGCTTTAACGCATTGTTATAATCGCGTTTTGTTTTTATTGGTTTAATATTCATGGCTATATTGTTTTAGCATTTATTTTATCATAGGCTTTGTGTGTTCCTATAAAACGAATCCACAAAATTTGTTTTTCATAATCTATTGCGGCAATTAAACGATAATCGTTTCCTTTAATATTGAAAACAACTCTATCGTTACCTACTACACTTGCATTGCCAAATTGCAGTTTCAGTTGGTTAAAACTTTTCCATTCTGCTTTTTTAACTTCGGAAAACCATGTTTTAAGAGGCGTTTCAGCATCAGCATGTTTCTCCCAAAAGCTTCTTAAGGTTGACCTTACAATTACTCTCATTATACCGCCAAAGTAATCAAAAAGTTTCCAAATTGGAAACTTTTTGATTTGGATGGTGATGCCTGTGATTTGATTTTATTTGTGGAAGGTTGTGAATAGTGAGGTATAAAATCGGATTGAAAATCTTACGATACGGCTTCCGAATTGCAAATTCGGAAGAGCAGTGTTGGGTGAATTAAAAATTCAAAGCTCTTGAGCTCAGGATTATAAATCCTGAGCAGCGTGGTATATGATGAATAGCTGCTTTACAAAAAATGTGAAGAGCGGTTAAAAAACCGTAAAAAATAGTTAAAACAAATTTTTACGGAAACTAAAAAAATGAAGGCTTGTCATAACATTTATCACCAAAAAAAAATCTATGAAAAAGCTTTTCACTTTATTATTAATTGCAGTTGTGTTTGTTTCGTGTGAGAAAAACGATAGTACAAACGCCAATATTGCAAACTTAAACAGTGCCTTACAATTAAGCGGTGGATACAGTATTGCAACAATTATAGAAGATGGCGAAGACAAAACCTCATTTTTTAGTCAGTACTTATTTGTTTTTAGTTCAAACGGTACAGTAACCGCTACTTCAGCATCGCAAACAAGAACCGGACAATATTCAGTTTTTGAAGATGATGGCAGAACTGAATTAAGAATGTTTTTTCCTAATACTACTGGCGAGTTTAGTGAGATTAACGATGATTGGTATTTTATATCAAACAATAACAACACTATTAGATTTGAAGAGAGTGGTGACTTACTTATTTTTCAACAATTATAAACCCCAAAAACAATTATTATGAAAACGATTAATTTTTTTGCATTATCGGTATTATGCCTTTTTATTTTTCAAAGCAATATTTCAGCACAAGAAACCAACGAGCCTAAAACCCTATTTGGCAATGGCAAATTAAAATCTTTCAATAAAGAAGATATTGGATTTTTTGTAGCACCCGCTTATGGTATTACAGGCATGGATGGCAGTGTTGCTTCGCTATTCAATGTGAGAGGTGGTATTAGTTTTAAAGATAAAATAACTGTGGGCAGCTACTTTACAACCTCTTTGAATGAAATTAATCCTGAAAGTGAAACCCTGCCAAATGTATATATGGATTATTGGTCGGTAGGCGGATTTGCAGAATATACGCTGCTATCTAAAAAAGTAGTTCATGTTACTTTCCCTCTGTTTGTTAGCTATGGTGAAGTAGAAATGGATAATGAAAGTGGCGAGGCCGGCTTGGGAGAAGCTAATTTTTTTCAAATAGAACCTTCGGCTATGCTACAAGTAAACCTACATAAATATATTCGCTTCAATATTGGGGCGGGGTACAGATTTGTTGGGCAAATGGATTATAGAAATCTTAGCCAATCAGACATCTCGGGCGTTACAGGTTTTATTGGGCTAAAATTTGGCATGTTTTAACAGTAGGTGCAACTGTTTTTCTTGCTAATAATTTTGTTGATTAAAAATGATATGCAGAATGTGAAAAAGCCGGCCTTTGTAGCCGGCTTTTCGCTTTTATTATATTTATCAACTCTTCTCTTCGACATGTTTCGCAGGGCGAATCAAAAAACGGATTGAAAATCTTACGATATGGCCTCCGAATTGCAAATTCGGGGGAGCAGTGTTGGGTTTTCTTTGTCACTTTTCTTTAGAAGAATAGTAACCAAAAGAATCGCAAAGTCCGAAGGCTCCGCCCGGACTTTGCAGGCTCACGCGTGGGGGCAGTGAATGTGGAAGGGGTTGAATTTTAGTGGGATTGGAAAATCTTGCGATAGGGCTTCCGAGTTGTAAATTCGGAAGAGCAGGTCATAAATTCAGTACAACGAGAAAAATTTTAAATTCTAGTTTTTTATAAACTTTTTTACAGACATTGCATCTTTACTCTTCAAGCAAATAAAATAGCTTCCTGAAGGTAAATTATTAATATCAACACTAAAATTTTCAGAATTGGAAATTTGACTTACTACTTCAGTACCCAAACTATTAAAAATTTGATATTGAATAATGTTGCTCTGAATACCTTTTGCCTCAATAACAATGGTGTTATTTGTAGGGTTTGGATATAATTCAAAATTAAAATTGTGTGATTTTGCTGTAATTCCAACTGGGATGCTACAAAGGTTATTGAGTTCAGATGATGACAAACCGCAGTCAAACATTTTTACGTTGTCTATCAGTCCTGTATACTTTACACAATTTGCACAAAAATCTGTACAAACATCATTGCCGATAGTTAATGGCGTATTGTTCGTCATATTGTGAACAAATGTGGTAGTAAAAGAACCTTCTTCATTACAATCTACATACAATGTATATTCTGCACCCTCTCTCACTACTGCAACATGATGCCAATTACCATCATTTACTATTGTATTTCCAATAATGATTCTGTACTCGTTATTCCCTGAGGTTTCAAATACTACTACTCCATCATCAAAGGCAAGGCTGAACCATGTATTACCAGAAATACAAACTTCTCGTTTTGATAAAAAGCGGGCAGAACCACTTTGTAATTCAGTATTAATCCACAAACTAATAGTAAAATCATTAGTGCCAAAATTGCCCAATGAGCCACTAACCTCTAAAGCATCATCTACAGCGTCAAAAAAATATGCACTACCTGTAGAACCATCATAACCACTAGAAGATATGGGATTACCTATTAAAGTAGCATTGTTGCCATTTCCGCTAACATCATTTCCGTTACCATTAAACGGAAAATCTGCAATTAAACATAACTGAGAACGGCATAAGTTACTAAGTTCAGATGATGACAAACCGCAGTCAAACATTTTTACGTTGTCTATCAGTCCTGTATACTTTACACAATTTGCACAAAAATCTGTACAAACATCATTGCCGATAGTTAATGGCGTATTGTTCGTCATATTGTGAACAAATGTGGTAGTAAAAGAACCTTCTTCATTACAATCTACATACAATGTATATTCTGCACCCTCTCTCACTACTGCAACATGATGCCAATTACCATCATTTACTATTGTATTTCCAATAATGATTCTGTACTCGTTATTCCCTGAGGTTTCAAATACTACTACTCCATCATCAAAGGCAAGGCTGAACCATGTATTACCAGAAATACAAACTTCTCGTTTTGATAAAAAGCGGGCAGAACCACTTTGTAATTCAGTATTAATCCACAAACTAATAGTAAAATCATTAGTGCCAAAATTGCCCAATGAGCCACTAACCTCTAAAGCATCATCTACAGCGTCAAAAAAATATGCACTACCTGTAGAACCATCATAACCACTAGAAGATATGGGATTACCTATTAAAGTAGCATTGTTGCCATTTCCGCTAACATCATTTCCGTTACCATTAAACGGAAAATCTGCAATTAAACAGGATTGAGAAAAAATATAATGTGTATATACTATACTAAATACTACAATAGAAACAATTTTTTTCATGATATTCTCTTTAAAAAATATTAGTGTTAATTAATAAAAGCAAATGTATTAAAAAAACGCAATTATTTTATATTTAAAGGAACATGCAAATTTCGGAAGAGCAGTGTTGGGAGAATTAAAAATTCAAAGCTCTTGAGCTCAGGATTATAAATCCTGAGCAGCGTGGTTGAAAAATCTTACGTCAGGGCTTCCGAATTGCAAATTCGGAAGAGCGGGTTACTTCATTATTAATACTTTCTTATAAATTACCTCTTCCCCTATAGTAATTTTAACCATTACAAGATTACTGCTAATAGTATTGGATATATCTATCACTTTATTATGTTTTCCTTTTTCAAAAGACTGAACTTCTGATATGAAAATTTCTTTACCATAGATGTCATAAATGTTAATTGAGATATCTGAATAGTTTTCTAAATCAAAGTAAATATTTATTTCACCTTGAGAGGGGTTGGGATATACTAAACACTGATTTACATTTTCGTACTCTTTAATCCCTGTTACACGCACATATCTACACCATGACGTATCAATACAATTCTCAGTTTTTATTTCTACCGCATAACTTCCTTCATCTTTTACTACATAAATACCTGATGTTTGGGAATCAATTATTGATATGGGTGTATTATAAGCTAATGAGTCACACAGTAACCATTGAAAGGTTGCGCCCTGTTGTTGTACAAATATTTTATTGCCTATTACTGTTAATTCAGTATTTATTATATCAAGTGTTGCATTAAATGTTATTATGCTGTCACATCCGAAAAAATTAAAAATAGTATCAAGATATGTTCCGCTTGAATCCCAAGTGTATTTACCGCTAGGAGATAAAATTGGTACACATGAAAAGCTATCTACATTTGAGTAGGTATTACTGCAAGGAGACATCTTGTGAATAAAATTTGCCTTTTTATCAGAAGATATTTCGAATACTCCTGCGCCTGGATTTACATCTACGCTTCCACTAAAACTTCCTACTGTAAAAACATCTCCTAAGTCATTTGCGTAAATATCTGTAGCACCAAAAGATCCTTGACCATGTGTAATATCTAATCTTTTTGACCACAAGACATCTCCATCCGGACTGTATTTTATAGCAAAACTTAAATAGTCTTCATCTTTAAAACCAAACCTTCCAGCACCATAAACATTTCCATAGGCATCTAATTGTATGTTGTGTAAATAATCATAATATGGACCTGTTATTGCTTTTGCCCAGATTAATTTCTTGTCAAAGTCAATTTTAACGATCAACGTATTAATAGCACTGTAAGGAGTGTCAATAATTAGTATACCAGTATCGGTTTGCAACTCTACTTTTTCCCAGTAATTAATTGAATAAAAGATAGTGCTATTGTTGTCAATTTTAGCTGCCACACTGTATGATTCATGATCATGCATAGCATCTAACCACATTATATCACCATTTGAATTTAACCTTCCAATAAATACATTTCTGTAAAGTGGCTTTTGTATTTCTGCATTATCAAACTTAATCTTACCATTAAACCCTCCCATAAATACAATATCACCGAAATCATTAACATCAATATATTTACAATCACAACCAGACAATGGATCTACATTAACAGAGTGTTTTGCCCAGATGTTGTTTCCAGATGAGTCAAGTTTTATTATATAGCAACCTGAAAATCTGACCCATAATTCATTAATGCCGACATCTAAATCTGTACTATCACTATAGTTTCCTGCTATATGCACATTTCCATTTATATCAACTGCTACATTGTTTGCAACAGACCCTTGCTTGCTATATATATGCCTTGCCCACTGAAAAATGCCACTACTATCTAGTTTTAAAATAAAAGCACTTTCATTTCCATACCGTGCAGGTAGATGGAAAACATTTCCACTAGGATCAAAATCAACAGTATCATTAAAATATCCAGTTAAATAAATATTACCAAGAACATCATGGGTTATGCTGGTGATTATTTCTTCTTCAATACCACCTATTGATTTAATCCAAATTAGATCACCGCTACTCGATATTTTTGAAATATAAATATCTGATTTGCCATTTGATACTATATTTAATTTATCATCTGTTGTTCCAAAAAACATTGTATCTATAAAGCTTCCAGAAGAGTATATATGCCCAAACCCATCTACTGTTACTGCTGGATTCGAAGGGCTAGTCAATAACTGCGAATGGCCAACATAACCAACCGCCTTTGCCCATTCAAATCCAACATTTTGCTGATAAGATTTAATAGATAGTGTAATAAATAAAAGAAGAAGTTTTGATTTCATTTAGTAAATATAGAAAGATAATTTCCGCATCGCTATGCAAGGCTAATGCCATCGGTCATTATGTTCGACACGTTCCGCAAGGCATTTCAATTACTACCCCGAAAAATTATTCCTGTTCAGCACTTCCATTAATTCGTTGTGAATGCAACTATTAGTAGCAATAATTTCTTTTCCGAATAAATAATTGTTGCCACCAC
Organism: uncultured Chitinophagaceae bacterium; assembly: GCA_964543705.1. Taxonomy (GTDB): domain Bacteria; phylum Bacteroidota; class Bacteroidia; order Chitinophagales; family CAIOSU01; genus CAYSGX01. The sequence continues at coordinate 47,231 of CAZIZP010000015.1, read as the reverse complement.
TGTAATCGGTAACTTTTCCGCCTGCTTCGTGAATCATAATGGCGCCACCGGCTACATCCCATGGGTTAAGGCTGTATTCAAAAAAACCATCAAATCTTCCGCAGGCAACATAAGCCAAATCTATTGCGGCACTACCAATGCGCCTTAGTCCGCGCGAGCCACGCATTAATACTTTCAAAGCTTCTATATAATTATTCATGCCAGAAAAATCGTAGTAAGGAAAGCCCGTTGCCAGTAAACATTCTTTCAAGGTTTTTCTTGCTGAAACGTGAATGATATTTCCGTTTAAAAATGCCCCGCCATTTTCATATGCATAAAACAATTCGTTACGATTAATTTCATAAATAATACCGGCTACTAATTTTTCATTTACACGCAAACCAATGCTGATGGAGAAAGCCGGAATACCATATAAAAAATTGGTAGTGCCATCGAGCGGGTCGATAATCCATTCTATGGCTTTACCTGCAATAGTGGTGGTATTCTCTTCAGTAAGAAACCCGCAATCGGGTATTAATTTTTGCAGCCCTTCAACGAGTTGCATCTCGGCAGTTTTATCTACATAACTTACCAGGCTGTTCAGGTCTTTTTCTTCAATAACTATTTGATGAATCTTTGCCGATTCTTCACGAATAAAAGCACCCGTTTGCAATACTACTTCATTGGCTTTGAGTATAATTTCTTTCAAATTCATCTTAGTGTATTTCTTTTGGCTCTGAATAACTTAATAACCGGCAGCAACAAAAAGTAGCCTGCCATAAAGAGGGCAATGCGCGCCATTAAGTCGCCATAGCGCATATAGAAAGTGGGTTCAGTATTAAAATAAATATCCTGATTTATGGCAGTGGTGGTTTCATATTGTGTGGCTTGCTGAATATCGCCCCGCTGATTGATAAAACATGAAATGCCTGTATTGGCAGCACGTGCAATACTTCTGCGGGTTTCAACGGCACGCATGGAAGCATATACTACATGCTGTTTATGTCCGGGTGTATTGCCCCACCACGCATCGTTGGTTACAATAAAAATAGCTTGCGCCCCTTTGCGAATATATTCGGTTACAAACTCGCCAAAAACCGATTCGTAACAAATGGCTGCCCCAACACTTAAATTATTTTTGGTGGTAAAAACTTCTCTTTCTTTTTGCGTACCCAAGCTTCCTGTAGTGCCACCTAAATCGAGCGCAAAATTTTCTAAAAAACCAAACAGTTGCGGGTAGGGCATGCGCTCTACGCCCGGCACCAATTTCGATTTATGATATACTTCTACTACCCCACCGGTATCTATCTGAAAAGCTGAATTAAAGGCATCGTAGCAACACTCGCCATCGGCAAATTTTCGGGCAGTGGGGGTTTGGGGCAAATCGTACATATCGTAAGCATCTACGCCTGTAATTAAGGTTGCCTGTGGCATTTGCTGCATTAATTGCTGAACTCGTTTTATGGCTGGCGATTCTTTTGCCTTATGCAACCACACTGTGCCCGGCACAGAAGTTTCGGGCCAAACCACAAACTGTGTTTCAGCATTACTTTTACTTAAAGAAAGTTCGGTGAGTTTTTGCCATTGATCTTCAAAATATGCCGGACTGAATTTTTGTGTATAAGGATCGATATTAGGCTGCACCACCGTTACATTTACTTTGGTGCCTTTGTCATTATGCTGAAAATATATGGCTATAGAAAAGAGCAACGGCACAATAATAGCTGCAACAGGCAGCGTAAAATGTTTTACTGAAAAACCTTCAGCATATATTTTTTTTATAGCTTGAAAGAATAAAATGTTTATTGCCAACACCCAAGCACTGCCGCCTAAATGCCCGGTGTATTCATACCATTGATATACCTGCGGAAACTTGGCAAATACATTGCCTAATGTGAGCCAGGGCCAGGTGATTTCCCATTGCAGGTGAATGTATTCAAACGACAACCAGAAAGCGATTAATGAAAGATAGCCGTAAAACTCGCCCAGTTTTTTTCGGGTGGTAAAAAATAATACCCAAGGTATGGTCATTAATAAAGTATTCAGCGTAAATGCCGGAATGCTGCCCGGGCCGGCTGCATTCCATATCCACCATGTAGTAAGTAAATTGAAAACGAGTAAAGACAAATAGCTGAAGCCCCAGAAACGCATTAAGCTATTAGGATGCTCGCTTTGGTGATATTGCTCTTGCAAAACCAATAAGGGAATAAACGCCACAAATGCCAACGGAAAAAAAATATTGGGCGACCATGCCAGCCAAAATAACACGCCTGTTAAAAGTGCTAAACCAATTTTTTTTGAAGTGTTGAGTTGAAGATTCATTTTTTTCATCCCCCTGCCCCCTTCTCCCGATAGCTATCGGGAGGGGACATAGGCTTTCCATTTTTACTTAGTTACCTAAATTTTCTTACTTCTCTAATTTTCCAATCACTTACCCAAGTGCTTGTTTCAAATCTTCAATTAAATCTTCTACATCTTCAACACCCACACTTAAACGCAACAAATTATCTACCACGCCTACTCTTTCTCTTTCTTCCTTCGGAATAGAAGCATGAGTCATAGTTGCCGGATGATTAATTAATGATTCTACACCGCCCAACGATTCAGCCAAAGAAAACACTTTAAATGAAGATGCAATGCGGAAGGTATTTTCTACAGAAGTATCTTTCAGCACAATTGAAATCATGCCGCCAAAATCTTTCATTTGTTTTTTGGCAATATCGTGGTTGGGGTGGTCTTCAAAACCCGGCCAATACACTTTAGAAAGTGCAGGATGATTTTTCAGAAACTCGGCTATTTTTCTGCCATTATAACAATGACGCTCCATGCGCAAATGAAGCGTTTTAATGCCTCTTAATACCAAGAATGAATCCATAGGCCCCGGTACTGCACCACACGAATTACAAATGAAGGCTAATTTTTCATACAGCTTATCATCGTTCATAATTAGTGCGCCCATAACCACATCGCTATGCCCGCCTAGGTATTTTGTAACCGAGTGCATTACAATATCGGCACCCAACAAAAGCGGGTTTTGCAAATATGGCGAGGCAAATGTGTTATCTACTGCAAGTAATAAATTATTTGCTTTGGCAATAATGGCACAAGCCTGAATATCTACTATTTGCATGGTAGGGTTGGTAGGCGTTTCAACCCAAATCATTCTGGTATTTTCATTGATGTATGACTTAATGTTTTCGGCATTGGTCATGTTAATGAAGTGAAACTTAATATTATAATTGGCGAAAATTTTGGTAAACATTCTATAGCTGCCGCCATATAAATCATCGCCTGTAATTACTTCATCACCGGGCTTCAACATTTTTATTACGGCATCCATAGCTCCCATGCCACTTGAAAAACACAAGGCGTGTTTCCCTTCTTCTAAAGCCGCTAAATTTTTCTCTAATGCTACACGAGTGGGGTTTTTACCACGCGCATATCCGTAGCCTTTGTTTACGCCCGGAGATTCCTGAACATAAGTTGAAGTTTGGTAAATGGGTGTCATAATAGCCCCGGTAGTTGGGTCGGGCTCAAGACCTGCATGTATAGCTTTTGTTCCGAATTTCATGTAGTTTAAAAATTTGGCTGTAAAGCTATAAAATTAAAGTGGGCAGGGTTGTCAGGAATTGTTAACTGATTACTAATTAAAGCACAACTATGACTTCTGCTGTTCTCTAAGCATTTTCTTTTGCTGACGCTTTTGATAATCTACAATGGTAAATACACGATTTACATTGAAGCCAAAATGAATATCTCCATTGCGCCAGGTGCCTGCTGTTTTTGGTACTATAAGATTATCTACCATATCAATAGAATTGGTAAGCATTAGCTGAAATACGTGTCCACCAGTTTCAATATCAATACCAATAGAAACAGGGTTATAAAACTGATTGGCTGTTTCTTTAGAAAGTACATAATGATATTCACCCGTTAAACGCACACTGCGCGTAAGTTTTATAGCTGTACCTGCGCCCATGGCAAACACATCATTATCATCGATACGTTTAGGTACTAAATTGCGATGTACCCAAGTAGGCATGAGCTGAAAAGAAAAGTATTCGTGAAACTTTCGGGCTATTAATAACTGGTGCGCAAAATTCATTCTTCTTACCAAGTTCATTTCGCTTTCTCTTCCCGGAATGGCTTTCAATGTGTTAATGCCAACGGTAGAAACTACATCAACGCTTAAAGGCATATTTATTCTTCCGGTGCTTTGGCGCAACACTTTTGCTTTGGCAAAAAAATCATACAATTTTTCATTTCTGCTTCTGCCAAAACCTACTGCTACCCAGTCGTTAATTCCATATTCAAAACCTAAACGAATGTTAGCATTATCTAAGCCGAAAAACTCTCTCCATCCTGAATTAATTCTTCCAAAGCGATGATGAATAATAAATTGCATAACCCCTTTACCCGGGTTTTCAATTGAATGGCTATTGATGATGCGGGTGGATTTGAATGTGGCGGTGGTGTAATCTATTTTCTTTTTTTCTTCAGTAGCAGTTTCTTCATTCAGCAAGTTCATTAAGTCTTCCTGTGCTGTAATAGTAAAGCTTACTAACAACAATAATAAAATCGAAAGGTGTTTCATGGTTTTAGCAGGCTATTATTTTTTTTCTAATGGTGCGTATTCTATTTCTACAAAAACATCAATTACTTCGGCAATGCTGTTTCTAACCAAACCTGGAATTTTAATAGCATAATCTTCAGGCTTTACTTTAAATTTTGATTTGGCTACCACCTTGCCATCACTTTTCAATTCAACTGTACCTTTTTCGCTTACTTTATTCGTGACCCCATGCATGGTTAAATCGCCTTCAACCAGAACCTCAACAGGCTTTCCGGCTTTCAGCATTTCAGGTTTCCAGTCTTTTATTTTGCCTTTAAATTCAGCATTCGGAAACTTATCGCTCTCTACATATTTTTCATTGAAGTGCTCTTGCATTAATGCTTTCTGAAACTGAAAGCTTTTCATCAATCCTTTAAAAACCATTTCGCCCGTAGCAGCATCTAATATGCTGGTAAACTGATAGTTTTTGGCTTCAATATCTTCAACGGGTGTAGTAGAAAAAAAGCGGATGTAGCCATTGCGGGTAATATACTTTTGCGCCTGTAATGTATTTAGCAATAACGCAAGCAATAAAAAGATAAAAAGTTTTTTCATAATTGTTGTTTAATTGTTTGGTGCGCCTCTTTCAGCCCACGCTTTAATTTTTAAAATATCGCAATCGGGTAACGAGCCGCCACCGGGAGGCATGGCTCTGGGGCTTGAACGAGGCAAAGTAAGCACTTCAAATAAGACACCACTGGTTGCAGATGCCTGAAGTCTGGTAAAATCTTCCATATTATAACCACCCAACTGTGCCTGAGCATTATGACAAGAATAGCATTGAGACTGAAACAAAGGCAGCAAATCGGTAGCATAGCTAATTGCAGCAGTAGTATCGCAATTACTAATATCTACCGGAAACAAATCTTCTTCGTTTTCCTTTTTACAACCGTTTAATGTAGCACCGAAAATAAATATTACTGCGAGTAATGTAAGTCCGTATATTTTAGACATATTTTGAAAAGTTTTCAATATAACAGCATCGAAAATACAAAGTTCATGCCTTAATTACGGCTTGTGGGTAAAACAAATTCTATTTGAAAGTATTTAATAGCTAATATCTCTAACTTTATCTCAAAATAAGAACCATGAAAAAAATCATAATTGCAATTGTACTATTAGGTGTTTTAGGTGTTGGCATAGGATTGTTTATGAAAAATAAAAAAGTTGCAGGTCTTGAAGATGCTACACCCAGCTATACTATTTCTGCAACACAACTTTTTGAAGAATTTGCAAAAGATGAAACTGCTGCGTTAAATAAATTCAGAAATAAAATTTTATTGGTTGAGGGTATTATTCAGGATATTAAACCTGTAAATGATAGTGTAGCTTCAATACTATTAAGAGCTGATGATAGTGGACTTGGCACCATAAAATGTGGCTTGGGTAAAGAATATGCTAATGCCGTAAAAACCATAAATATTGAAGAAACCATAAAAATAAAAGGCGTTTGCAGTGGCTTGAGCAAGGTTGAAGATTTTGGTATTACCATTATGGACATAGAGCTAAGTCGTTGTGTGATTGTAAAATAAAAAAGGGCAGCCGAACCACCAGCTACCCTTAACCAAAACCAACTAAAACCAAAAGTTTATTACAATATTGTTCCTGCTCTTGCTGAAAGATTTGCCGCAGAGGCTTCATCTTTTGCAAAAGTTGTACCGTCTTTTAAAATTTTAACCTGAACCGGCTCGCCATTAGCACCAATAGCCGACACGTATATGAACTGCCCTTTTTCACCGGTAAACTGATAACGCCAACCGGTTTTTATATCGGTAATATCTTTAGAGTTTCCATTTTCATCGCGATAAGTTACCTCACATTGTTTGCAAGCCACTTCATACTTAATTGTATAGGTAGATTTTTCAGGCTCGGTAAATTTAAAAGCTAAAAATCCCGTTGAAGAAATGACAATGGCAGCAATTAATAACATAGTGTGTTTCATACCCAACCCTCCTCACAAATGTTTTAGTGAATAATAGATTTTGTTTGCTTGTACGAATACATTAGAAAATAGTTTCGGAATAAAGGGTAAAAAGTTTAGTGATATATGTTACAATGAAACTATTAGATTGAAAGAACTTTTTAAATGTTGCTCAGGTTTTAAATCGCAAAACCGAAAACTATGGAAAAAGTAACCTTTAAAGATTTAATTAACAGCCCGACACCTGTATTAGTAGATTTTTCTGCCGAATGGTGTGGCCCTTGCAAAGCATTAACGCCCATTTTAAGCGAAGTAGCTAAAAATGTAGAAGGCAAAGCGAAAATTATAAAGATTGATATTGATAAAAATCCGGCAGCCGCTAATGCCTACAATGTAATGGCAGTGCCTACCATGATTTTATTTAAAAACGGACAAATAGTTTGGCGTACTTCAGGCTTAATGGGTGCCAGAGAAATTGAACGAGCCATTACACAACATGCTTAATTTATAAGTACTTCAGCAAATAATAATACTGCTATGTAACTTATGTTACCTTAATATACAATTGGCGAAAATACTTTTGCAAACTATAAATAAACTGAAAAAATAAACCCACATATGAATATTGAACAAATTTACACCGGATGTTTAGCGCAAGGCGCTTATTACATTACCAGCAATGGCGAGGCGGCAATTATAGACCCGCTACGCGAAACACAACCTTATTTGGAAAGATTACAACGCGATGGGGTTAAGTTGAAGTACATTTTTGAAACTCATTTTCATGCCGATTTCGTTTCAGGACATTTAGATTTGAGCAAAGCTACAGGCGCACCTATTGTATATGGCCCTAATGCAGTTTGCGAATTTGATGCTATAGTGGCTAAAGACAATCAGGTTTTTGAATTGGGCAACGTAAAAATTAAAGTATTGCATACGCCCGGGCACACCATGGAAAGCACTACTTACTTGCTTTTAGATGAAAACGGAAAAGAACACGCCATTTTTTCTGGCGACACCTTATTTATTGGCGATGTTGGAAGACCCGATTTAGCACAAAAAGCAGCCAGCATGACTCAAGAACAATTAGCTGCTACTTTGTACCATTCTCTTCGGAATAAAATAATGACTTTACCTGATGATGTTATTGTGTACCCTGCACATGGTGCGGGTAGTGCCTGCGGAAAAAACATGAGTAAAGAAACGGTTTCTACTATTGGCAATCAAAAACAAACTAATTATGCTTTAAGAGCAAATATGACTGAAGCGGAATTTGTTAAAGAAGTTACCGATGGGTTGTTGCCTCCACCAGCCTACTTTGGTGCCAACGTGGCTATGAACAAAAAAGGTTATGAAAGCTTTGAAGAAGTTTTGAATAATGGCATGAGAGCATTGTCTGCCGATGAATTTGAAGCTGCCGCAGAAGAAACCGGAGCATTAATTTTAGATACTCGTGCTAATGGTGAGTTTGCCAAAGGCTTTGTGCCACAATCGGTAAACATTGGCTTGACTGGTGATTTTGCCCCTTGGGTAGGTGCGTTAATTGCAGATGTGAAACAGCCTTTGTTGCTGGTAACCGATGCAGGTAAAGAAGAAGAAGCTGTTACCCGTTTAAGCCGTGTAGGTTTCGATAATGTACTTGGGCATTTAAAAGGTGGCTTTGCAACTTGGCAAGCTTCAGGAAAAGAAATTGATGCCGTAAACAGAATTTCGGCTGAGCAATTTTCTAAAGAAGTAAAAATTGGTGAAAGCAAAATTATTGATGTGCGCAAAGAAAGTGAATATGCTGCCGAACATATTGAAGAAGCGTATAGCAAACCTTTAGCGTACATTAACGATTGGGTGAAAGATATTAATCCTTCAGAGCATTTTTACTTACATTGTGCAGGTGGCTACAGAAGCATGATTGCAGCTTCTATTCTTCAAGCAAGAGGCTACAGAAACTTCTCTGAAGTAGAAGGCGGCTTTAATGCCATAGCACAAACCAATGTACCCAAAACAGATTTTGTGTGTCAAAGCAAAGTATTAAAATAATTTTTTCACTCTTAATTATTCTCGTTATGTTTCAAATATTCAAAAACTTATTGTCGGGCGGAAACACTGCCAACCTTGAAGAAATTATTTCAAAAGGTGCTTTTCTGGTAGATGTTAGAACACCTTCAGAATTTGCGCAAGGCCACGTAAAAGGCTCGGTTAATATTCCATTAGATAAAATACCTACTCAACTGGCTAAGTTTAAAGGCAAAGAAAATATAGTAGTATTTTGCAGAAGTGGTAATCGCAGTGGCCAAGCCAAAAGTATTTTAGAAAACAACGGTATAGCCAATGTTGTTAATGGTGGCACCTGGCAAAATGTAAAACAGTTTGTAAAATAAATTTTTAAAAAACAACCTAAAAAAACAATATGGATTTTATAACAAAACCCTGGGCTTGGTATATAGCTGGTCCACTGATAGGACTAACTGTTCCTGCGCTGTTAATTATCGGAAATAAATCATTTGGTATTAGTTCTTCTTTAAGACACGTATGTGCAGCATGTGTGCCTGCCAATATTCCTTTCTTTAAATACGATTGGAAAAAAGAAGCTTGGAACTTGTTCTTTGTATTAGGAATATTTTTAGGTGGTGTAATTGCCGCAGTTGCCTTAGCAAGCAATGCACCTGTAGAAGTGCACCCTAACCTTCAGGCTGAATTAACTACTTATGGCATTACCGATTATTCAGGATTAGTATCTAATGATATATTTAACTGGAATAATCTGCTAACGCTGAAAGGCTTTATAATGCTTGTAGTTGGCGGGTTTATGGTGGGCTTTGGTACTCGCTATGCCGGAGGTTGTACCAGCGGACACGCCATTATGGGTTTATCAACTTTGCAGTGGCCTTCATTAGTAGCTACCTGCTGCTTTATGGTGGGCGGCTTTTTAATGGCAAATTTTATTTTACCTTTTATTCTGAAACTTTAATTCTAAGCAAAACATGAACAACAATATAGAAACAACTACTGTAGAACAGAATACCGATTTTGAAGTGCGTTCACTCGATACAATGTGTGTTAACGAATCGCACTTACAACACCCATGGTGGCATAATTTAAAATATACTTTCATTGGCATTCTCTTCGGAATTGTTTTTGTGAAAGCCGAAATCATTAGCTGGTTTCGTATTCAGGAAATGTTTCGTTTACAGAGCTTCCATATGTATGGTGTAATTGGAAGTGCAGTAATGGTAGGTGCATTATCGGTGTGGCTCATAAAAAAATTCAACATTAAAACCATTTATGGAGAAACGATTGAGTTTCACTCTAAAACTTTCAATAAAGGGCAAATTTTTGGCGGCTTACTATTTGGTTTAGGCTGGGCTATAACAGGCGCATGTCCCGGACCGTTGTTTGCGCAAATTGGTACAGGCGCAACTGTAATTGCTGTTACTTTATTAAGTGCTATTGTGGGCACATGGACTTATGGTTTATTAAGAGAAAAACTGCCTCATTAAAATTTCATTTTAAAAATTAATCCGGCTCGGTGGCTTCTGCTTCCGGGCCAAACTTTTTCTTCAAATGCCATTCGGTTAATGGTATTACTGAAACAATAAGAAGTAGCGTAATTACTACTGAAATCAGTATAGCTTTTTCGGTTTTAAAAATATACACTATAAGGGCTGAAATAATAATGGCAATTATAGATACAGCCAACATTAACTTGCTGCTATAGCGATTGGCTTCGTCCCATGTTTGTTGATTTTTCATTGAGCTTTTTGTACGGTAGCCATACAACGAGTTAATTTCTTTTGGGGGATATAATATGGTAATTACTGAAACCAGCAATACGATAAACCCGGTTAAACCACTCATTAAAAATAGCTTTAGCATACTACTATTTTTTTAAAGTTAACAAGGCTACACTTTCTATATGGTAAGTTTGAGGAAACATATCTACCGGCTGAATTTTTTCAATAGCATATTTTTCTGAAAGTAGTTGTAAATCTCTGGCTTGTGTAGTGGGGTTACAACTTACATACACAATTTTAGGCACCGGCATATCAAGCAATGTTTTTACTACATCGCCATGCATACCTACTCGCGGTGGGTCGGTAATTACTACATCAGGCGCACCATGGTTGGCATAAAAATTTTCGTTAAACATATCTTTTACATCGCCTACATAAAAGGTGCAATTAGCAATGTTATTTAATTCAGCATTCTCTTTAGCGTCTTCAATAGCATCGGGAATTTGCTCAATGGCAGCTACATTTTTACATTTATGAGCAGCATATAACGCAATACTACCAATGCCTGTGTAGAGGTCGTACACATTCTCATTACCTGTAAGCCCTGCAAAATCAAGCGCTATATCGTACAGCTTTTTTGCCTGTAAAGTATTAGTTTGAAAAAATGATTTCGGACCCACTTTAAACTTTAAATTGCCCAACTGCTCAATGATAAAAGGCTTGCCACTATAACAAATTACTTCATAGGGGTGAATAATATCATTAGCACCACTGTTTACCACATAGTTTAAAGAGGTAATTTGCGGAAAATGATTTTTTAGTTGCTCCATTAATGCAAATATTGCGGATTCATCATTTTCTTTTACCACCAATACTACCATAGTTTCCCCGGTAGTTGCTGTGCGAATCATCAGGTTTCTCAATAAACCGGTTTGGTTTCTGATATTAAAAAACGGAAGCTTATTTTCATTGGCATATTGTGCCGTGAAATTTCTTATTTCATTAGATAAATCGTTTTGCAGCCAGCACTTTTCTATATGCAATACTTTATCAAATCTTCCGGGAATATGAAAACCCAAAGCATTGCGCTGCTCAAAAATTTCATCACTATCTAATTGCTCTTGTGTAAGCCAACTGCTATCAGAAAAAGTATATTCTAATTTATTTCTGAAAAAGGTTTGTTGCTCACAACCTACTATTGGTAATATTGGCACATCATTCAACTTGCCAATTTTAGTAATGGCATCGTTTACAAAACTCCACTTATATTCTAACTGTTTTTCGTAAGGTAAACTTTGCCATTTGCAGCCGCCACAAATTCCGAAGTGTTCGCAAAAAGGCTCTTGGCGATCTTTTGAACGTTCGTGAAATTTTACAATCGTTCCGGTTGCAAAATCTTTTTTGCTTTTGGTAAGTTTTACATCTACTACATCGCCCGGCAATGCCTGCTCAACAAAAATTACTTTGCCATTGTGGCGCGCCACGCCTTTGCCTTGAAACTCAACACCCGTAACAGCTAACTGCTCAATAATGGTGGTTTTAAATTTTCTTTTCATGTGCTGCAAAGATACATGAATGTTTAGGGCTTAATGCGCCTTAACTTTCTAAGCAAATCAGGATTTCTTTTGCCATAAAACACGTCTAAAATCCAAACCTAATATTGCACAATTTTATAAATGATTTTATAGTTTTTTGCATAAGTTGCTTTTCTGTAAACATGATTTTTTGTTGGCAACTCCATACATTCTTGGTATTTGTATGGATTCAGAAAAAGTGAATTGCCTAAATCTTGAATTTCATTAACAACCCTATGCGCATGAAAGCTTGAATCTAAAGCAATGTATTCATACACACCTTGTAATGAAATTTTTGAATGATTAAACCAAATTACTTGGTAGCTCTTTTTTGTTCTATCCATTTTTCCATTTCTGCTTTCATTTCTTCCGCAGTATAAAACCTGCCTTCTTTAATATCTTGCTCGGCTTTTTTAATTCTGGTTTTAAATTGTTTTACTGAAAGTTGTTTGCCTTCGCTGTAGTAATCGGTCATAGGCTCTGAAACAACACCCGCCTTTGTAGCAGATTTCTTTTTACCACTCACAGTAATTTTTTTCACTCGTTTATTGTCTTTGTGTTCAGCCAAAAATTCGTTCACATCAACATCATCGTGTAATTCAAAAGTTACTTTTAACATGGCAATTTGTTTTGCTCTAAATTACAAAAACTAAACTGCTATCTTTAAAATCGCTAAGCCCAAAAAACATTTTATTGATGTTTGGGTTATAGGTAAAAATTAAATATCAGCAATACTTTTATTCCATTTTCTATGCTTCAGAATATTATAAAATCTGCCATAAAGAGAAAACTTGGCAATTATCAAATTACTTTAAACAATCCTAACAAATCGCTTCCGTATAATTTAAAAACCAAAAAACGTGTGGCCGTAGTGGGTGGTGGCATTGCAGGCATTTCTGCTGCAAGTAACTTAGGCGAAAGGGGTTTTGAAGTAGATTTGTTTGAGAAGAGTAATTATTTAGGCGGAAAAGTAGGCTCGTGGCAATTTGAAAGCAATGGCGAAACATTGCAGGTAGAACACGGTTTTCATGCGTTCTTTAAGCAGTATTTCAACCTGCTGGAGTTTATGAAAAAAATAGATGCACATAAACATTTAATACCCATTGACGACTACTTGATTTTTTACCCCGACCATACCAAACAAAGTTTTAAAAACATGGATACCACTCCCCTGCTCAATGTTTGGAGCATGGGGAAAACAGGTGTGTATCGATACAGCGATATGATGCTGAACCGTTATGGCACTAAGCTGCTCGATTTATTCAAATTCGATTTCAACAAAACTTTTGAGCAATATGATAATGTGCCGCTAAGCGACTTTATGCGCGACACCCATATTCCCGAAAAAATGAAAATTGTGTTTAGTTCTTTTGCGCGTGCTTTTTTTGCCGAGCCTGAAGATATGAGCACAGCCGAACTGATTAAAAGTTTTCATTTCTATTTTTTAAGCAACGACTTAGGCTTGTTGTACGATGTTTTAGATGATGATTTCGATAAAACTTTTCTGCAACCTGCCACCCGCTTTATGCAGCAAAATAACGTAAGCATTCATTTAAACAAGGCAGTAGAACAAATAACCTATTTGAATGAAAACTTTTTCATAAATGGAAAAGAGTATGATTATTGTGTACTGGCGCTTGATGTAAAACACTTGCCTGATGTGATAACTAATTCGCCTTCACTACATCAGTTCAGAAATTTTAAACATCAAACATTAAATGTAAAACCTTCTGCACGCTATGCTGTTTGGCGTTTGTGGACTGATGCTTTTGAAAAAGAATCCTATCCGTTTTTTGTATTTACCGATAGATTAGATTGCTTAGACTCTATTACTTTTTACCACAACATGGAAAAAGAAAGTCGCGAGTGGAGTACAAAAAATAAGGGTGGCATTTTTGAATTGCACAGCTATGCATTGCCTGCTCATTTACAAACCGATGAACAAATAAAAGAGGCATTGCTGAAAGAATTACACTACTATCTTCCTGAATTGAAATACATGAATATTCGCCACGAATATTTTCAGCATAGAAACGATTTTTCGGCTTTTCATTGCGGCTTATATAAAAACCGACCCACTGTAAAAACCGAAGTACCACATTTATATTTAGCGGGCGATTGGGTAAAAATGGATAACTGCACTATGCTTATGGAAGCTGCTTATACTTCGGGCAGTATGGCTGCCAACTATATTATGGAACAAGAACACCTGCAACAAAACGCTTTGATTTCAGTTCCCGTTAAAGGTTTGCTAACCTGAAAAAAACATACTGAATTATTCACATAATTTTTTCTTTGCATTAAGTTTTTTGTGCTACTTTCATTTTCACTAAAAACTAAAACCAACCTTTTATGGAAAACAAAAAATACCAACTGCAATTCTTCGGAAAAGGCGGTGAGCTCTTCAGCATTTGGATAGTGAATATGCTACTGCAAATTGTTACACTGGGGTTATACTATCCGTGGGCAAAAGCAAAAACACTTACTTATATGTATGGTGCTTCAGAGTTTGAAGGCAGCCGACTACAATTTCATGGCACAGGCAAAGAAATGTTTAAAGGCTTTATTAAAGCTATGGGGTTAATCATCATAATTTATTTGCTCTACTTTTTTCTTATGTCGCAGCAGCAAATTTTTATTGCAACAATTACTTTGCTGTTAGGTATTTTTTCTTTTCTGCCTTTGGCTTTACATGGTTCTTATCGCTACCGCATGTCGCGCACCAGCTGGCGGGGCATTCGTTTTGGCTATAGAGGCGACAGGCTTGAACTTATGAAACTTATCTATAAAGGTGCGTTTCTTACGCTCATAACTTTTGGGCTTTATGGCGCATGGTTCAGCATGAATTTAAGAAACTATATGGTTTCGCATATTCGTTTTGGCAGTGCACAATTTAAGTATAATGGCAAAGGTGGCGATTTCTTTGTGCTGAATTTAGTAGGCTATTTGCTTACCATTTTAACGCTGGGCATTTATGGTTTCTGGTGGCAAAAATCGCTGTTCGATTATTACATCAATAACCTTTCAATAGAAAGTGGCGAGCAGCAAATTCAGTTTAAATCTAAAGCCACCGGAACGGGCTTTATGGGTTTAATTATAGTGAATTTGCTGATAATAATTTTCTCGTTTGGCCTGGCTACTCCTTGGGCCATTGTGCGCACTATGGAATATGTGTTTAACAATATAGAAATAGAAGGCAATATTGATGTAGAGCAACTGATACAAACTGAAGAACATTATACCGATGCAACCGGGGAAGACCTAGCAGACTTTTTTGATTTCGATTTAGTGATTTAACAAACTTATGACTACTGTTTTTGAAGGCAGCTATTTCAATGGTATTTCGGCTAAGGTAAATACCGTTTTTATTACACTGAAACCGAACCAGATTGTTTTGTATGCTGAAGACCAAAGCATAGTGCGCAATATTTCTGAAAGCGAACTGAATAAAGCCGAGTTTATTGGAAATGATAGAATATTAATAAGGCTGAATGAAAAAACAGGCGAGTTATTAGACGTTACTTCTGCTGAATTTGTAAGAAGTTTTAAAGAAACTTTTCCGAAAATAAGCGGTAAAAACTTTTTAGAAAAAGTAGCCGATTCAGGCTGGAAAGGTATTATTGGTATTGTGGCTTTATTAGTGGCAGCAGTTGCAGGTTTATACTTTTTTGTGGTGCCATTTTTTGGCGAAATGTCGGCCCGTTTTATTCCGCAGCAATATGAAGAACAACTGGGCGAAGCCGTATATGGCAATATGATTCAGACCTATACTATTGACACTGCCAAAACAAAACTGGTGAATGAGCTGGTGAAAGATATTGACTTTCAAACCCCTTACAACCTGAAAATGGTGGTAGTAGATTTTGACCAGAAAAATGCTTTTGCTATGCCGGGTGGCTATATAATTATTTATTCGGGTATTATTAGCGAAATGGAAGATTATAGCGAGTTGCTGGGCTTGCTGGCACACGAAGTATCGCATGTAAATCACCGGCATTCATTGCGCAGTATTTTCCGCAGTCTATCTTCTTATATTTTTATTTCGGTATTGCTGAATGATGTAAATGGGGTTACGGCTGTACTGTTAGATAATCTTAATAATTTCAAAAGCCTTTCTTATTCGCGCAAGCTCGAAGAAGAAGCCGATATGGAAGGTTTAAAAATTTTATATCACAACCAAATAGACCCTAAAGGCATGGTAAAGTTGTTTGAAGTATTAATGAAGGAAGGCGATATGCCCGGGCAATTGGAGTTTTTAAGTTCTCACCCGCTAACTACCAAGCGCATAGAATACATTGAAGCACAAATTTCAGAAGCTGAATTTACCGTTGCCACTAACGCAGAAAGAGATAGTGTTTGGCAGCAATTAAAAGCAAGTGAAAAGTAAAGTGATGGCATAAAGCTTACATGAGAGGGCTTCTTAAAAAGTTTCATTTTATGCAAGGTCGTAGCGGACGCTCCGACTAGTGAGTTGCAAAAATTAGTTTAATTGCTTTAACGCAACATTTATATAATTAATTCTACTGAATCTGTCTTTTTGTTTTTTATTATTTTCTTCTATCACCTGTTGCTTGGTAAGGATTTCTTTTGCAGATAATTTATCTTCTTCGGAAACTTTTCCAACAGTCAACATAAATATTTCATAGGAATGATAGTAAACTTCAAAAACTCCTGTACACATTAACTCTACAACATCAATAAAATACTTACTACAATCTAAATCTTTTAAAACATATAAAAATGACCCCTTAGTGTAATCATATTTAGGGTTAAAAACCAATTTAAAAAGTACTGGAACAGCTTCATGAATTTTTGATGCGCCTAAATATTGAGCAATAAAGATTTTTAATTCAATATCTACCTCGTCATTTTCAAGTACTCTAAATAAATAAGGTAATAATTCAATTGCTTCATCTAAATATAAAGACTCTAGCAATTTAATCTTCTGCTTTTGAGAAGATTTTTCAAAACACTTTATAAACTCATTTATATTTTGCATGTATATTATCAATAAAAGTTACAAAAATATAGGCTTGTTATTTTACCCTTTGTGCAACTTTGAGCTTCTTGATGTGGCTTTGTAAGGTTGTAGCGGACGCTCAGTGTGGAGGTTATTCTATTATAATTTCAGCGTCAAACTGAATTCTCATTTTATACTTTGAACTAAAATATTGACGTTGCTCAGCATTTGATTCATGAAAAATAGGAAATTGATGTTTTCTATTAGCTATTACTGCCTTTCGTTTTTTAAAACTATAATAGTGGTTCGGAATTTCTGCTAACATTCTTTGAGCAATATTTTCAATTTGTCCTAACCCTTCAGCCTGCCATGATTCTCTTTTGTTTTTTAACTCAACAAGTAAAAGAGTTGAATCATAGCAGATCATACAATCGCAACGACTATCCATTTCTCCATTATCTTTAAATACATCAATGCAATTATCAATGGCAGTAAACAAAATTATCTTTTCTCCATTATTTATTACTGTTGCATTCCACGTATTCTCTTCAGTTAATTTTATTGTTGCAGGCGTTTTGTCATCTGCGTCATACAAGCCAAATTTCTTTTCGCTTGTTGTTTTTTGACAATCAGCCTTAAAGAAATCTACATTCATAATTCTTCTTCAATTTCTAATAATGAATCAAATAGTTGATTACCTAAGGCAAGTGATTTATTTAGAAAGTTTTTATCAGAAGGAATCCCATCAAAACTTCCGAGCTTCTTAATTGAACCATCCGCTTCATTTAATTCATAAATCACCAATTCTTTTGCATTGACCGTTGAATTTAAAGGGACGATATCATTTAGCTTATTTATCAAATTATCTGTTTCAACCTTGGTTTTTAAATCATCTGCTTTTACCGCCAATGAAATGTAATTAATCAAATAGGGACTGTGCGTAGTAATTATAAGTTTATTCCCATCATTCAAATTATTAAACTCTAAAAGCTTATTGAGAATTTGTCGTTGAGAACTTGGGAATAGATTCTGTTCCGGTTCTTCAACAATATTTATGAATGCTTTATTTTGAAATTTACCCTTGATTCTATTAACAATTTTAATTTTCTCTGTATCTGATAGATTATTGTTTAACATAACAGTAGAAATCTCATTAGTCATTCTAATACTTTGGTCAACACTGATATTGGCTGGACTAATATCAGTTCCATTATTAACTATTTTTGATAGATTGTCTGAAACTATAAACAAGGGCACTAAGGACTGAAATCCACTTGAAGCAGCAAGTAGATTTACTTTATAATCATTCCCTATAATAAAAGAAGATTCGGTATCTGATTCATATTTGTAGTTAACACCATTAATAGGTAATTGTATTTCTTTACCATTAGTGTCTGCCTGACCTCTTTTTAATTCTTCTGCAAAGTCAAATAGTGAATAGGGTAATCCTCTAACACCAGTTGCATTTTTAATAACACTAAGAAAACTTCTTCCATCTGGAACATACATTATCTTAGGAACTATATAATTAGAGTTCTCTTTTTTAGTAATAATTGGCCATCTGTTTTGAGAAGAATCATAAAGAATAGAATATAAATCGCCTTGGTAATCAATAATTGTTTCATCTTTAAAATATCCTCTCAAACCATGATATTCAAATTTTGTTTTAAAATCATGAAATGACCATGCCTCTGAAAAATCTCCTCTATTAATTGCTTTTTCTATCCAACTTAAAGTTGAAATTACTTTAGCAACTGTGCTTTTACCACTCCCTTGATTACCTATAAATACAGTAACCTTTTTCACATCCATCCATCCATCATCTTCCTGATAGCCTTCTTTGATTGGTCCGAAATTCTTTATTTTTATTCTGCTCATTTTATTCCTTTCTGTTCTTCAAAATTACAGTTTAACCTTTACTCCATTATCGATAAATTTTGAGAGGCTTATTTAATCGGAATATAAAATTCTTCGTCTCAATAAAACCCCTTCCCCTCTTTCGCATAATCAACCAACACCTGCGCAGGTTTGAAGCGGGCGGTGTGTTGCGTGGCGAGGGCTTCTAAAGTTTTCATAATGTTAGCTACACCCTTGGTATCGCAATAGCGGAAAGGTCCACCTAAAAATGGCGGGAAGCCAATGCCGAAAATAGCCCCTATATCGCCATCGAGCGGGTTGGCAATAATGCCTTCTTGCAAACACAAGGCGGCTTCATTTACCATAGCGAGCGCACAGCGGTTGGCTATTTCTTCATCGCTAAATGGCTTGCGGGTAGCACCGCCAAAAAAGCTATAAGCTTCAGGGTTTATTTTGTTGTGTATTTTTTTGCCTTTTTCATCGTAGAGGTAAAAACCTTTTTTATTTTTTCTGCCGCTAAAGCCAGCTTTGTTCATTTTCACAATATTTTCTCCGGCAGCTACCGCTCCTTCGCGCAGCATAAAGTATTTAATCAAGTCGCCCGTCATTACGTGTGCGCCTACATCAATGCCCACTTCATCGAGCAAGGTAATAGGTCCCACCGGGTAACCAAATTTGCGCATCACTTTATCTATCTGCAAGGCATCGGCACCTTCGCCCAACATTAATAAAGCTTCATTAAAAAATGGCGCTAAAATGCGGGTGGTGTAAAAGCCCGGGCCATCTTTCACTACAATATTGGTTTTGCCCTGGCGCACGCCCAAATCATAGCAAGTGGCCGTAACCCAATCGGCAGTTTTATCGGTAACCACAATTTCCAGCAAAGGCATTTTAGGCACCGGTGAAAAATAGTGCATACCAATTACCAGTTCAGGACGAGAAGAGGCTTCAGCAATACTGGTAATAGGCAAGGCAGAAGTATTGGTGGCAAAAATGCAATCGGGGCGAATATGCGCTTCGGTTTCTTTCAGCACCTTATGCTTAATGCTTATTTCTTCAAACACGGCTTCAATAACTACATCGGCTTTTTCAAAACCGCTGTAATCGAGCTTACCATTAATTCTATCCATTTGTGCATCGGCTTCAATTTTAGAAAGCGACTTGCGCGATACTTGTTTGGCAAAAGTTTTCCAGATGTTTTTCTTAGCGTTGGTAATGGTTTCTTGCTTAATATCTTTCAGCAACACATCTATACCTTGTGTTATAGATACTTCGGTAATGCCTGCACCCATAAAGCCTGCGCCCAACATTGCCAACGTTTTAACGGGCTTCACCAGTTCTTTGTTAGGCACTTTTTTCTTCTCGGTCATGGCAAAGAAAATATTAATCAACTGGCGGCTTTCGGGCGACAGAATGAGTTGTTCAAACTTAGTAGCTTCTGCATCATATCCAGCCTTTAAGCCCTGGCTCATACCAATTTGCACACATTCTAAAATGCGTAGTGGTGCGGGGTAGTTGCCACTGGTTTGGCGCATTACCATTTCTTTGGCTTTGTTAAACACCACACTCTTCAATGGTCCTTCCAGAATTTTATCCATCAACTTCTGCTTGCGCTTTCTTTGAAAAGGTTTGTTTACCAAACTCAAAGCCGTTTCAACAGCCGCTTTATGCAAAGCATTTTTGTGAATAATTTTATCTACCAAGCCCATTTTTAAAGCGGGCACAGCATAAATATTTTTTCCGGTCAGCATCATGTCTAATGCCTTCTGAATACCTATCAGGCGAGGCAAACGTTGCGTGCCACCGCCACCGGGTAATAAGCCTAGGCGAACTTCAGGCAATGCCAGCTTAGTGCTTTTGTCGCTTGCTGCTACTCTGTAATGACAAGCCAGTGCAATCTCTAAACCTGCACCCAGGCAACCACCATGAATGGCAGCCACCACAGGCTTTTTAGAGTTTTCTATTTTATTCAGAATAGCATGACCTTTGCGGGTAATGGGTTCAAAGTCACCGGGCTTTTGCACTTTCTGAAAAGCTTCAATATCGGCACCGGCAATAAAATCTTTTTTCTTGCTGGCCAATACAATGCCTTTTACGCTGGCATCTTTTTCTAAATCGTCAATAATACTTTCAAAAAGAAAAATTACATCGGGCGAAACCTTATTAATTTTTTCTCCTTGCTGATCTAACCATACGGTAGCAATACCGTTGGTGATTTCTATGGTGCAGTAGTCTTGTCTTGTCATTTTGCGGTTATTTATTTTGGCTATAGCCAATTATTGGTGGTTATAATTGTTTATAAAAGTTAAAAAGGTTTTCTGTTATCAGTAATCAGTTTTCAGTTATTTGTTGTTCTTAATTTTTTCATACAGGGCAAATAACATTCGTTTTATATCGTTGCAATTTTTATCAAGTGCCGTAAATTCTTTTTTGTTTAAATAACCTAATTCAAAACACAAGAAAATAAGATATTCTACTTCATATGCTGAACCACTGGCAATTTGTACAAACCTTGCTAAATCGGGATTAGTACCTCTTCCGCATCCTTCAACAATATTAGTAGGAATGGAAGTAGTAGCTCTTCTTAATTGAGAGGTTAATCCAAAGATTTCTTCTTTAGGGAAATCTTTCGTGGCTTTATAAATGGCTTTAGTTAACTCATGACCTTTTTGCCAAACAACTAATTTTTTGTAATCCTGCATAACAATGGTTTTATGGTTAGTAGTACAATATTGTCTCTTACAAAACTGAAAACTGATTACTGAAAACTGTTAACTCACTTTTTCTATAATCATCGCATGCCCATGAGCCCCCGCAGCACACGCAGCCAATAAAGCATAGCGACCATTTTCATGATGCAGGCGATTGGCAGCAGTGGTTACTAATCTTCCGCCTGTGGCGCCAAACGGATGCCCCAATGCCAGTGAGCCGCCCCATAGGTTCAGCTTTTCAAAAGGTATAGTGCCCACAGCTTTGTCTCTGCCTAAGTTCTTTTGTGCAAACTCATCAGAAGCTAAACATTTTAAGTTGGCTACTACCTGCCCGGCAAAGGCTTCGTGTAGCTCAAATACATCTATATCGTTAAAGGTTAAACCTGTTTTCTGTAATAATTTAGAAATTGAATAAGTAGGCCCTAACAATAACTCATCTTCTAAGCGCGAAGCGGTGTAAGCATAATCTACAATTACGGCTTTAGGTTTTAAGCCCAGTGCTTTGGCTTTTTCTTCGGTCATAATTAATACGGCAGTGGCACCATCGGTAAGGTAAGAAGAATTAGCAGCCGTTAACGTGCCGTGGTCTTTTACAAAGGCAGGTTTCAGCTTGGCAATTTTTTCTACGGTAGTATCGCCTCTTACGCCATTGTCTTTGGTAATAGGTTTAAAATTGGGCGATGCTTCTACAGGCGCAATATCGTGTGCTAAAATGCTTTCAGCTTTGCCGGCTAATTGGTGAGAGCGTGCAGCAAATTCATCTTGTTCCTGACGGGTAACGCCATATTTTGAAGCCAGCAATTCGCAATCCATACCCATGGTGCGGTTGGTAATAAACTCTGCTACTGCAGGTGCTTCAGGCACAAAATCTTTTGGGCGAAGATTAAAAATAAACTTCATCATATCGGCAAAGCCTTTCAGCTTTTGTGCTTTATATAGTTTCTTGCGCATCGGGCGATTGAACAAAATAGGCGCATCAGAAACACAATCAACGCCACCGGCTATCGCTACTTCGGCATGGCCCAATTGTATGGCTTCAAATGCGCTGGTAATGGCCTGATTGGCAGAAATACAAGCCTGTGTTACCGTGTGGCAGGGTGTAGTATGTGGAATGCCCGCAGTTAATGCGGCTTCGCGTGCCACGTTGCCCGTTTTAACATTAGAAATGGTAGTGCCCATTACTACACGGTCAACTTCTTTGGGGTCGATACCGGTTTTTTGCAACAAACCTTTAATGGCAAACTTGCCCAGTTCATAGCTCATTAAATCCATATAATCAGTTCCTGAACGCAAAAAGGGCGTGCGTGCGCCATCAATTATTACTACTCTTTTTGAATAAGACATGGTGTTGATTTTTTATTTATGGTGAAAGATAATGCCATATATATAATTCTCAAACTTGATGGTGTGTTTTTTATGTTTATAGTTAATAGTTTTCAGTTATCAGTAGTCAGTTATCAGTTTTTCTGGTGGAAGTTGCTAATTATATGTAATATGCTGCCAAATTCAAATTGTACGCTATAAAGGTTATGCTTATAGCAACAAAGGCTTGAGGGTATTTTAACGAAACATAATGGAACGCTGATTATTATGATTATCATGATAAATAATGATTTTGGGATAAGCCTTATGCGGTTAAATATTCTTTCCCCTTAGGTTTGGGATTATAAAACCAAATAGCGGGAAATAACTTTAATGAAGAACTTACCAATGCTTCTGCTAAACTGCGGGCAGCATTAACTACTTGTTGCCGTTTAGGGCTTTTATTTTATCTTCCAGCAGGTATTCATCGCCATTTTTATAGCCGGTGTGGGTAGAAACAATATTTCCTTCTTTGTCAATAAGCACAGTAAAAGGCGGTGCCTGAAAATTGAAAGCGCGCCTTAAATCCTGGTTAGGGTCAACCAAAAAAGTATAATTCCAGCGGTTGCCGTTTACATAGCTTTTTACCTTGGCAATATTGCGCGAGTCATCAATAGATATGGCAACCAGTTCAACATTATAGTTTTTTTGCCAGTCTTCATACATATCGTGAATATTGGTAAGTTCTTGCTTACACGGGCCACACCACGTAGCCCAAAAGTTCAGCACCACAATTTTTCCTTTAGTGCCATATTCAGCAATATTTACTTTTTTCCCGTCTAAATCCTGAATAGTAATATCGGGCAACGATTTATTGGTAAAAGCATTTTTTACCTGCGAAAAGGCCTGTAAAGAAACACATAAGCTTATTAGCAAAAAGAAATTTTTCATAGCCTGAAATTTTAATGCGCTGATATTCATTGTAATAATAAAAATATCTGCATTTTTGACAACCATAAAAATAGTTTTTTAAAAATTGGTTTTGTTGCGTTTATTACTAATTATTTTCTGTTTCTTTCCTTTTTCTGTTATTTGGGCACAAGGCGAAATTTCGGGTGGCCTGCAATTACGTAACGATTACTACATAAGAGATGTAAAGCGAGGGGCAGCCGGCATTCCGCATTACGACAACTTAAAATCTTCGGTAGATGGCTGGTTCGATATTGCCTACAGCAATACCTTTGAAAAAATAGACAGCACTTTTTCTTTCAGTGCAGGTGTAAGGTTAGAGTTGTATCAAAACTCTAATTTGCATAATCCGGGTATTCCTTATTCGGCACAGGGCCTGGGTTATTGGTTTGTAAAAACCGGCTACAAAGGTTTAAAAATTACGGGCGGAAATTTTTATGAACAAATAGGCACGGGCATTATTTTCAGAGCTTATGAAGACCGTACTATTGGCATAGATAACGCCATGCTAGGCTTGCGCCTTGAATATGACTGGAAAGAATTTTTGCGCATTACTGCATTTACCGGGGTACAAAAATTTCGCTTTCAGTTATACGACCCCATTATAAAAGGCATTAAACTCGAATCGAATTTCAATGCCGGAAAAAAAGCCAATTTCATTCCCGGCATTGGTGCCGTAAATCGCACCCTCGATGAAGGCAACATGAATTTAATTGTTAGCACCATTGAAACCTACACCCCCGAAGAACGCTTTGTGCCTAAATACAATGCTTATCTTTTTTCAGCCTACAATACTTTTAACTACGGAAATTTTAGCTGGTATTTTGAAGGCGCAGCCAAAACCAAAGAAACCATCAGAGACTTTAACAATAAGTACATTAACCAAAGCGGACATGTTATTTATACCACAGCCAACTATTCATTAAAAGGGCTGGGAATAGATTTGGTGTATAAGCGCACCCAAAACTTTTCTTTCCGCACCAGCCCCAACGAATCGCTGTTAAGAGGCATGGTTTCTTATATTCCGCAAACGGCAAGGCAAAATTCATTGCGATTGCTTTCGCGCTATAATGCTGCCACACAAGAACTGGAAGAAAATGCTTTAAGCACCAATATTACTTACTCGCCCAATAACAAAACCACTTTCGATTTTAATTTTTCTAACATCAACGATTTCAGCGGTAATCTTTTGTATCGCGAAGGCTATGGCGATGTTCGGTATAAAATAAATAAGAAATGGCAGTTGCAAACCGGCCTGCAATATTTTGAATATAACCAGAAGTTTTACGAGCGCGAAGCCTGGACCACCGATAACCGCAATGTTGTGGGCTACACACCTTTTGCCGAATTGCTATGGAAAATAAATCGCAAACATTCGTTGCGCATGGAATACCAAATGCTGTTTAGCGATGAAGACTTTGGCAGCTGGGCCTATGGCTTATTAGAATATGAAATGGCCCCCTGGTTTTCTATTGCCGTTTCTGATATGTGGAACTACAAACCCAACCCGCTGCGCGAGCCCGAACCCCTTCATTTTTACAGCATTTTTGCAGCTATAGATATAAAGCAAACCCGCTTTTCGGCAGCTTATGTAAAGCAGGTAGAAGGCATTGTGTGTACCGGTGGGCTTTGCCGCTTCGAGCCTGCATTTAGTGGCGTAAGGTTTAATTTAATTACCAGTTTTTAATGCAGCATTATGAAAACACTTTCACACCTAAAGACTCATATTGCTAAGTACACTACCGCAGTTTTTTGCACCCTAATTTTCATACTTAGCTTTTCAGCCTGCAAAGAAACAGGCCCCGAAATAGACCTGGGCAATACCCAACGAGACACTACCCTTTTAGATACCACTTATATAACCCCTACCCTTCCTTCGGCACAACAAAAAGTAGTGTTAATAGAAGACTTTACAGGCGTGCGCTGCATTAACTGCCCCGATGGACACGAACAAGCCGCTAATATAGAGGCTGCAAATCCGGGGCGTGTTATAGCCGTTTCGCTACACAGTAATTTTTTAGGTGTGGCCTACACCGGCCAGCCCGAATTAAGAATACCCGAAGCACAAAGCCTTGAAGACCTTTTAGGCCCTGCACCCGCCAAGCCTGTAGCGGCTATAGACCGTGTGTTGTTTGCAGGCGAAACCTCACTATTGCAGTTTTTGCAGCAATGGTCGGGCAGAACCAACGAGCGGCTTACACAAAATGTGCCTGTAAACATTGAAATAGAAAACACCCTCGAAACCATAGATACCGGCAGAACTTTAAAAGTAAAAATTACAGCTACTTACTTGCAGAATATTGCTGCCGACAACCGCCTAACGATTATGCTGGCCGAAGAAAATGTGGTAGCCGCGCAGCTTACCAACAGCGGGGTCGATTCTAACTATGTACACAAAAATGTAGTGAGGGCTTTTCTTACCCGTTTTAATGGCGATGTGCTGAATGCTGAATTAACCCCCGGAAGAGTTTTTGAAAAAGAATATACCCTAAACAACCTGCCCCAAAACTGGAAACTGAACGACCTTAAAGTAGTGGCATTTATACACCGTTTTGTTGACGGCAAAGAAGTAGCGCAAACCCAGGTAAAGAAAGTTTTTTAAGGTTGTTGTTGCTGAATTTTAAATTTGGGTTGTATTCTTAATTCTGTTAATTTTCTTGTATCCTGAAGCTTTTAGTCTCGATAGTTATCAGTTTTTTGGTAGAGCCTTTAGCCCTTAGCCTTTAGTTTTAAGTGATAAGTTATCAGTAATCTGTTTTCAGTTTTCAGTTTTGGGGTTAGTGGCTTTTGTTATGCCGGAGGCATCTTTTTTTTTGTTGGGGGGTATATTGATTTTCTATTGTCTGAATCGCAGATTTGAGGGATTAGTGGATTGGGCGGATTTTTTTGGTTTTTTGGGGGGGGGGAGCAGCGTATCTGCACACGCGAAACGCGTGCGCAAGCGGGGCAAATTTTCTTGTTTGTAGGTCAAAGTTTATGGATTTTTTTGGGTTAAGAAATATGTCATTTTGGCGTGTTTGTGGCGGGGTAATAAAAAATTATCGGGCATAGGGAAATGAATATTGTCTATCCGGAAGTTGATATTCTTCATCCGGAAATGGATTTTCTGCATCCGGAAGTTGATATTCCGCATCCGGAAATGGATTTTCTGCATCCGGAAGTTGATATTCTTCATCCGGAAATGGATTTTCTGCGTCCGGAAGTTGATATTCTCCATCCGGAAATGGATTTTCTGCGTCCGGAAGTTGATATTCCCCATCCGGAAATGGATTTTCTGCGTCCGGAAGTTGATTTTGGGCGTTCGGAACGGAAAAATGGGGGTTTGAGGGCTTTGGGTAGGTGGTATGGTTGGAAGGTTTGATTGAGTGCTGTATAAGGAAGGCTTCCCTTGAAGGGAAGCCTTCCTTTTAATCTGTGCTTCGAGATTTCTTGTGGAGGATTTTGAAGAGTGGGGATTTTTGCTAATTAATTTCACTACTTTAAAGAGTTATTTAAAAATAAAAACACTGAATTTAAAGTGGCAGAAAAGTAGAACTATGGACAAACTAACAGCAGAGCAAAGAAAGAAAAATATGCAAGCAGTTAGAGCTACAGGTTCTAAAATTGAGACTGCTCTTGCAAAAGCTTTGTTTGCTCAGGGTTTGCGATATAGAAAAAATGACAGAACCGTTTTTGGTAAGCCCGATTTAACCTTTAAAAAATATAAACTTGCTGTTTTTGTTGACAGCGAATTTTGGCATGGTAAAGATTGGGAAACCCGAAAACACGACCACAAAAGCAATCAAGAGTTTTGGTATAAAAAAATTGAACGAAATATTGAGCGCGACAAAGAAGTAAACGAATACTTATTAAAACAAGGTTGGAAAGTATTAAGATTTTGGGGAAAAGACATAATTAAAAATTTACGAAATTGCACAGATATAATTGAGAAAGAAATAAATGAAATTAAAAGAGAAAATAAGCATTGACGAATTTGACGGTAAGAAATTCAAAATAACATTAGTTGAGGCTGTTTCTTCTAATCATAAAAAAGCCGTTATAACTCATTACTTGCACAATCTTGATAATGGCATTGCTCATGTTTTTGAGCCCGATGCTTTACAATATGTTAAAGAGTTTGTTTCTACTAAATACCATGAAGCTACAAACCCCTCTCTTTTTGAAGAACAAGTTTTAAATGAATTATCAAGAGAGATTAAAAATGTTCCTTTCCCAACTCCGAAAAACTATCAATTTAAGTTTATCGATTTATTTGCCGGTATAGGCGGATTTAGAATTGCCATGCAGAACTTAGGAGGTAAATGTGTATTTACTTCTGAATGGGATAGAGAGGCGCAAAAAACTTACAGAGCCAATTTTGGCGAGGTGCCATTTGGCGATATTACCAAAGAAGAAACTAAGAGATTTATACCCGATGATTTTGATGTGTTATGTGCAGGATTTCCTTGTCAGGCATTTTCTATTGCCGGTAAACGTGGCGGTTTTGAAGATACAAGAGGAACATTGTTTTTTGATGTAGCAGAAATAATTAGACGGAAAAAACCTAAAGCAATTTTTTTAGAGAACGTAAAAGGATTAAGAAACCACGATAAAGGAAAAACGCTTGAAACCATTTTAAATGTTTTAAGAAATGATTTAGGTTATTATGTTCCCGAACCACAGATAATAAATGCCAAAGATTTTGGTGTGCCTCAAAATAGAGAACGAATTTTTATTGTTGGTTTTAGGGAAGACCAGAAGGTAAACAAATTTGAATACCCCAAACCCTCGAAGAAAAAAGTAACATTTGCTGATATAAAAGAAAAAGAAGTTCCTGCTACCAAATTCTTTTTATCTACTCAATATTTAAAAACTTTACACAATCACAAGGCAAGACACGAAAGCAAAGGAAATGGTTTTGGTTTTGAAATTATACCCGATACCGGAATTGCTAATGCAGTTGTTTGTGGCGGAATGGGAAGAGAAAGAAACTTAGTTATAGATAACAGAATTACAGATTTTACGCCTACTACCCACATTAAAGGAACTGTAAACAGAGAAGGCATTAGAAAAATGACCCCTAGAGAATGGGCAAGGTTACAAGGCTTCCCTGATAAGTTTAAAATTCCTGTTGCAGATGCTTCGGCATATAAACAATTTGGAAACTCCGTTGCTGTGCCTGCCATTCAAGCAACTGCAAAAAAGATTATCGAAAAAATTTTAACGAAATGAAACCTTTAAAACATAACCCAAATGATATAAGTACTAATGCCAATAAACTGTATGTTGGTTTAGGTTCAACTATCCATCATGGTAAATGGGCTTCTTTCAGCCGGAATGAAGTTTTAGCCGAAGTTGCAAAGCCTGACGGATTGGTATATTTTGAAGTTACTTCTCTAAAAGATGCTACCGTACTAACCAAAAAGTTTATTGATGAATTTAACCTTAGTTCCTCAAATTGGGCAGGTGGTATAGTGTGCGATGAAAATTTCAATTTTGTTGCACACATATCATATAATGGCAGGGTTTGGGATAATGAAGATTGGAAAATAGCTAAAGAGATAGATGTATGATAACCGGCAATAAAGGCGAGTGGAGCGAAATATATGCGTTGTTTAAATTACTTGGAGACAAGAATCTTTTTGCCGGTGATGCAGACTTGAAAAAAGTTGAGAACTTATTCTATCCAATCATTAAAATTATCAGAAACGAAACCGGGGGCAATTATGAATATGAAATAACCGGTGATTTAGTTGTTATTTCAGGAGGCAAAGAAAAACTACGCATTCCCGTTAAAACATTTTCGGAACAAGCCGCAAAACTTCTTTCAAAAATTAAAGGAGCTAAAGGAGTATTTAATATTGCCGAAACAGAAACATTTATGAATTCTGTTTACTGCACTACTTTAAAAGCTAAGTCAACTTCTAAAGCCGATATTAGAATTGTAATTCACGACAAAAGAATTAATCAGGCTGCTGAGTTGGGTTTTAGTATAAAATCTCAATTAGGCGGTGATTCAACACTTTTGAATGCAGGAAAAACTACAAATTTTGTTTATCAGATTATTGGGTTCAAAGGCACTAATGATGATGTTATAAGAATAAATGCAATAGATTCAAGAAGTAAAATAAAAGACCGCATAGAAGAAGTAAAGAGGCTTGGAGGCAAACTAAAATTTTTGGCACTTGAACAAGATATTTTTAAAAACAACCTAGTCCTAATTGATAGCTTGTTGCCTAACATCTTGGCAGAAGTTATCAAGCAGTTCTTTACAAGTAATTTAAGCACAGTATGTGCATTAACGGATGAGATAAGCAATAAGAACCCGCTTAGTTATGATACACAGTTTTCTCACTCATTTTATGAATATAAAATCAAAAGATTTTTAACTGATGTAGCCCTCGGCATGATGCCTTCAAAAGTATGGAGTGGTTTATATGATGCTACAGGTGGTTATTTAATTGTAAAAGAAGATGGGGAAGTTTTGTGTTACCATATTTACAATAGAAATCAATTTGAAGATTATCTGTTTCACAATACCAAGCTTGAAACAGCAAGCAGCACAAGACACGATTTTGGAAAAGTGTATTCAGAAGGCGATAACTTGTATTTTAAATTAAACCTGCAAATTCGATTTATCTGATATGGCAACAATTGATTAAATATTACAAGCCAAAACCCACTGCTCGGAATTTGCAATCCGATTTAAAAAAACATCACCAACCCATCATACACCGCCCCTGCGCGTGAGCCTGCAATCCCGATAGCTATCGGGACAGGCGGAGCCTTCGGACTTTTCGATGCTGTTGGGTGCATTTCATGCAGAGTTTATCGAAGCATTTCTTCTAAAGAAAAGTGACAAATAAAACCCACACAAATAAAAATCCGCGTAATCCACTAATCCATCAAATCCGCAATTCCGACAATAAAAAACAATATACCCCCAGCAAAAAAAAGATGCCTCCGGCATGACAAAACGCCCAAAAACCCTAAAACCCCCAAAAAACCATCAAAATCACACAAAATCGTCCAAAAACCCCCATTTTTTGGCATGTCAATCAGGCTTCCGCCCTATCAAATTCTATCTCCGTCTTATCAAATTTCATCTCCGTCATATCAAATTTTATCTCCGCCCTATCAAATTCCATCTCCGCCTTATCAAATTCCATCTCCGCCCTATCAAATTTTATCTCCGCCCTATCAAATTCCATCTCCGTCTTATCAAATTTAATCTCCGCCTTATCAAATTCCATCTCCGTCATATCAAATTTTATCTCCGCCCTATCAAATTCCATCTTCGTTATATCAAATTTCATCCCCGCCTTATCAAATTCCATCTCCGTCCTATCAAATTTCATCTCCGCCCATGTCAATTCACCTTCCCCCATACCAAAATCTCATGACCCACGTTTCAAATCTAACATCTCACGTCCCCCGCTAAGCATAGCTTCCCCACAATGTCTAAGCGTTAATAAATTGCTAATTTAATTTGCGATGCAGTTAGTTGGTGCATTTCATGCAGAGTTTATCGAAGCATTTCCTCTAAAGAAAAGCAACAAACAAAACCCACACAAATAAAAATCCGCGCAATCCACTAATCCATCAAATCCGCAATTCCGACAACAAAAAACAATATACCCCCAACAAAAGAAAGATGCCTCCGGCATGACAAAGGCACTGAATCGCAGAACTGAAAACTGATTTCATAAAGCCATCATCCCCCTGCCCTCCCGAAGTAAATTCGGGACAAGCTCTTCAAAGGGGGACTTGGCTTTCCCAAAAAAACTAAAGGCTAAAGGCTCTACCCAAAACTGAAAACTGATTACTGTATGATAACTAACTAATAAATAATTTTCCAATGTTTTCGGGCTTCTGTCAATGTAAATTCATCTTCTATCAGTGTAATTTTTATTTCTGTCAGTGTAAAATTATCTTCTAACAATGCAGGTCGGGCTTCTGTCAATGTAAATTCACCTTCTGTCAGTGTAATTTTTATTTCTGTCAATGTAAAATTATCTTCTAACAATGCAGGTCGGGCTTCTGTCAATGTAAATTCACCTTCTGTCAGTGTAATTTATATTTCTGTCAGTGTAAAATAAGTTTCTGTCTCTGCATTTTCACTGTCTTTTAGGGTAGCGTGGCAATCAAACTATGCAACCTCATCATCAGTTTTGGTCGGGGCATCATCGTTCGTTGCAGCCTCCCCTTCAGCAGCAGCAGCAACTCACCCATCCGTCATGGCAATACCGCTAGTGTGTGTTTATAGTGCATCTTGGACACACCTGCTACCTTCATTTATAGTTTTCATTTCAAACCCACCCACCATACCCCGTGCGGTGGCAAGTTCATCCCGATAGCTGTCGTGGACGGCATGACAAAAGCCCACTAATCCAAAAAACTGAAAACTGATAACTAAATTACCACCCAAAAGCGAAGAAAGTTTTTCGGGCTATTGCTGCTTAAAAAACTTCAAATCGTTTTCGCTTATTTTATATTCCCATTCCAGCTTACCCCTGTTGTTATAAGTATATAAGGTACACACCCTGTTGCCCGCTGCGCCTGCAATAGCCACCCTTCCGTAGTTTTGTTTATCGGTTAAAGTGCCCGCAATTCTGTCGGCATTTTCTCTTTCGGCCGAGCGTCTGGTTCTTCTTCTGAAACTGGTAATGGCAGAAGAAGTAAAATCGTAGAGCGGATAAGCATTTTCGCGGTTAATTTTTATCAATTCAGTGTGGTGTCTGTCTCCCGAGAAAAAGATAACCCCCGTAATTTTTTCAGCCTCTAAAAAATCCATTAGTTTTTTCTTTTCTTCAGGAAACAAATTATAAGATTCATTGGCCGATTTATTGTTGAGCACCTGCGAACCAAACGCAACAAACTTAAAGGTAGCTGTAGAGTTTTTTAGTTTGTCCATAAGCCACTGCAATTGTTTTTCGCCCAGCATTTCGGCATTAGGCGCGTTTCTCGGGCTTCGGTAAAACCTGCCATCAGTCATAAAAAAGTCGGCATCCTGATAGCTGAAATGAAAGTAACAGCCCGGGTTATCGGGCTCGCCAAAATAAGGGTTGGGCCAAAACTTTTTATGCAGTTCCAGCGATTGGTTTTTGTAAATAAAATCTTTATCGCTGTCGTTAGGGCCATATTCATGGTCGTCCCAAATAGCATATTGCGGCCTGCTGCGCATAAAGTCCATATGCATATTGTGGTATCTTCTGGTATTTACCTGTTGCTTATACATGCCTTCAGGCGATTTATAATGCTTCGGGAAATAGTATAAATAGTCGCCCAGCCACAGCATAAAATCGCCCTCTTCTTTCTTCATGGTGGGGTAAATCCATTCTTCAATGCCGGGGTGCATCCATCTTAAACCCCTTGGCACCCAAAGCGCACAAGAGCCTACCATAAAAGAAAAGTCTGCAACACCGCTTGCCTTTAAAGTAGTTATGGTAAAGGTTTTTCGTAGTTCTTTATTATCTAATTTCAGGCTTACTTCATAGGGCGTTTCAGGCTCAAGGTTTTTAAAATGTAAAGTAACCGGGTATATTTCTTTATAGGGCTGAATGTTTTTAGTTTCAACGGTTTCAGTGTGCGAGCTGCCCGTTTTGGTGTTCTTTAAAGTCATTAATACCGAATCGGTATTTTTCACCATAATCCAAATAGCAGTGGTGTTGGCAGTAGTGTGCCCCTGCATAGGCCCCGAAACCAGTTTTTCTTCTTCAGAAATTTGAGCATAAACAAACAAAGAGGAAATAACCGAAAAAGTTAAAATGAAAAGTTTTTTCATGCTGAAGAATTATACTGGTTTTAAATACAAGATGCCTAAAATAAAAAACCCCCCGAAATTTCGAGGGGTTTTGATGCTTAATTATTTATAAAATTATTGTTTCAAAATAGTTTTTGAAGCAATTCTTCCGTCAACCTGAATATTAACCAAGTAAATGCCATTTGCATAAGAAGCTAAATCAATTTCTTTAGCATCGTTACCAGTAGCTGTAAATTTCTCAGAAACTACAGTTTGACCGTTCATGTTAACTACATTAATTACAGCGTTTTTACCAACAACCGATTCTAAATTAACTACAAACTTGCCGTTGGTTGGGTTAGGATAAACACTAATGTTGTTCAATAACTGCTCATCAACTGCTGTACCCGGACAGTTACCATTTACAATTTGAATGTTTTTAGTTCTGGTTAACTGGCAACCGAAGCTATCAGCTACTAAAGTAATGGTGAAAGTACCTAATGAAGTCCAAGAGTGAGTTGGGTTAGTTGCAAATGACAAGTTGCCATCGCCAAAGTTCCACTCAAAATTCCAATTTGCAGTTCTAACTGATTGGTTAGTAATTTCTAATTCACAATTTCTGATGTATTGGCTTGGAGAGTTGAAATTCAAAGCCTGGTCGGTACCGGATAAGGTAATAACAATATTATCAGAAGCTGAACAACCAGCGCTGTTAGAAACAGTTACAGAATAAGTACCTGAACCTACACTTGTTAAATTTAAAGTAGCAGCACCGGTATTCCAAGCATAAGTAGCACCGGCAACATTACCCGATACTGTTGGCGACAAGTTAGTAGTTTGTCCGCAACCTAAAGACTGGTCAGCACCTAAATCAATACCAACACCGTTAGAAGTTACAGTTACAGTAGCTGTTCTGGTATCGTTAGCAGCATCAGTAACAGTTACAGTGTATGTTTGTGTAGTTGGGCCAACAGTTACGTTAATAGTAGCACCGCTTTGTCCGTTAGACCATTCGTAAGTATAAGGAGCTTCACCACCTACAGCAGCAGCATTTAAAGGCACAGAAATACCGGGGCAACCTGCAACATTAGATTGTGCAACACTTACTGATAATGGAACATCTACAGTTACTTGTGTCCAGATTAACATGTTTTGTAAAAAGAACAATTCACAGGCAGAAGATTCAATTGAACCGCTTTGGTCGCAATCAGCAGATAAACCAATTAAGTTAGGAATACCAGATAAATCAGTTCCTGAACCGGTTTGTAAAAAGTTTAAATAAGCGTAAGTGTTATCAGCAAAAATAGATTCAGAAGCTAAGCAAGCACCGCCACACTCGTCACGGTTACCATCTACCAATAACAAGATATCTTCTTTAGGACCAGAATATAAAACCTGAACAATAAAGCCGGTTCCTACAGGTAAAGTAAGGTTAGCTTCAACAGCAAACTGTGCTAATTGGCCACCGGTTAAACCAGGCGTTAAAGAAACATTGGTAATTGTAGTATCAGCAAAAAGCACGTTGTTGCTTAAAGTAATACCTTGGTCGGCAGATAACAAACCTGAAGCAGTACCTGCAACTTCAAGAATTCTTACAATCAAAGTATCATCAAGACCTGATGTGTTTTGGTGTTGTAATAACATAAAAATAGAGTCAACTGTAATAGTTGCACCTGCTAAAGGGTAAGCATCTCCGCTTACGTAATCGTAAAGTGTATCAAATTTAGTAGCAGCCCATTTTAAAGTAAAGTTGTCTAAGGTATCAGCAGGGGCCGCCACACCAAAAGCCGAGTTTACGTTGTTACCATAAATCTGAAAATCGAAGCCTAAATCAGTAGCATACTGCTCATCGGCAGCGGCATAGTCTAACTGAAATGTGTAAGTAGCTCTTGAATTGTTGCTACTGTTTGTAGCTTTTGCTGCTTGAACAGCACTTTTGTCAAACTTAACTCTGCTGTTTTTTAAACCTGCAGCATTGAAAACAGTTTGAGCGTAAGCCGAACTGAGCATCAACACAGTTAAAACGGCACAAACAAATTTTTTCATTGTAATTAATTGGTTTTTGGTTAAAATTTAATTTAAGAAATGAGAGGCGAATATACGGAAATTATCAAATTATTATGCTTGGGTTAAAAAATTATTTGTCAAAAATTTATCATTTTCAGCAATACATATCTCTTGTATTTAGTGAGAATAAAAGCATTTACGGCAGCGCGCCTCATAAATATTTTTTGCGCCTACTAAAACCTGTTCCTCAATGTTATTCTCTAAACGGTAAGACAATTGTGCTGTGCCGCCACACACCACACATATAGCATGTAGTTTGGTAACATATTCTGCAATAGCCAGTAGCTGTGGCATTGGCCCAAAGGGGTTTCCTAAATAATCCATATCTAAGCCGGCAACTATAACCCTAATACCTTTTAAAGCAATTTCGTTACAAACATCAGGCAATTGTGTATCAAAAAACTGTGCTTCATCAATAGCTACAACTTCAGTTTCTTCATCAATAATTTTCAATATTTCTGATGAATGGTTTATAGGCATGGAAACCACTGAATTATCATCGTGAGACATAATATTCGTTTCATGATAACGATTATCTATGGCGGGTTTAAAGGCTTTAATATTCTTATTAGCAATTCTGGCACGTTTCAATCTTCTAATCAGCTCTTCGGTTTTTCCTGAAAACATAGAGCCGCACACTACTTCAATCCAACCGGTTTTTTCTTTGGTGCTGTAAGGTTCAATAAACATTCGGTTTATAATTTTTTATGCTGAATAAATTAGTTTTGGCTGAATAATTGATAAACTTCAACCATTTTAATTCAAAGAAAACTAAAAAAAAATTATTTGGCATGGAACGTAAGCAAATTCACGAGCAAATTGAAGTAATAGTAGGAAAGTTGTATCAGCTGAATAAATATTTACTTACTTCTGAAGACATGCTGGATATTGAAGTAGATTTAATAAAAACCTACATGGCCGAGCTAAACAGGCTTACCGCTTTATTAAATACAGAAACAGCTATACCAACCATTGCACCTGACAAATCATCAAATACTGAAAGCAAACCTGTTGCAGAAATAGTTATTGAAGAAAAGGTGGCTGCTGAAACTATTATTCCTGAAACCAATGCCACTGTAAATGAAGAGCCTTCTGTTTCAGAAACAAAGCAACCTGAACCTGAAGACACAAGTATAGAAGAAGAGGTAAAGTTTATTAAAGAAGAAATTATTGAACCTGTAATTAAAGAAGCTGAAAAAGAATTTAAAGCAGTTGAGTCGCAGGTGAAAGAAGTAGTAGAGCAAATAAAAGCAGATATAGGCAATAAATCTTTAAACGAACTTTTTTCAGGAAGCAAAATGGAACTGGCCGATAAATTACTGCACCATGCCACCGGAAAACCTTTGAAAGATTTTATTTCTATTGGCGATAAATTTATGTTTATTAGTGAACTGTTTAACAAAGACCTTATGGCTTACGAAAGTGCCATTAAAAAACTAAACGATATTCATTCTTTTGAAGAAGCAATGCATTATTTAGAAGTAGAATTAAACGATAAGTTTCATTGGGATAAAAAGCAGGAAGCTGTTAAGCATTTCAAATCTATACTTAAGAAAAAATTTGGCGTTACTGATAAACCATAATTGAAAAACTACTTGGTTAGATACTTATTTATATAGGAAACTACTTTTTTAGTACCTCCCGAATTTTCATCAAAATAGATAGCCAGCTCTTTATTACAATGAATTTTAAATGGTTCATTATCTGTAATTTTTCTGAAAACAGTCTCTAAATCAAAAGCATTATTTATTGAAAAAGCAACGCCTAACTCTTTAAGGTCGCAGGCTTCTTTAAACTTGATATGTTTAGGGCCAAACACAACAGGAATACCATATACGGCTGCTTCTAAAACATTATGAATACCATTATTAAAACCGCCACCAACATAGGCCATTTCTGCATATCGATACATTTTAGAAAGCATACCAACATTATCAACAATTAAAACCTGATTTTTAGATGCATTTTCAGCAGTAATACTACTGTAACAAATGGTTTCAGCCTTGAGTTTTGCTTTCAGCTTTTCAATTGCTTTAAATTGAATTACATGTGGGGCAATAATAAATTTATAATTTGGAAACTCGGTGTAAATATTGTTTATTAGTTCAATTACTATTTTTTCATCTTCAGGCCAGGTACTCCCAAAAATTATTATTTTTTTATCCGCCTGAAAATCTTTTAAACAGGGCACTTCATATTGGCTTTTGGCAATCTTTACTACTCTGTCGAAGCGAGTGTCTCCGCCAACACTTGCATTGCTTATCTTAATGCTTTTAAGCAATTCCAAAGAATGATGTTCTTGAACAAAAATATGGTTGAAACAATGTAACATTTCTTTAAAGAATACTCCATGTGCCTTAAAAAAAGGCTGTTGCTCACGAAAAATTGCTGATACTAAAACCACAGGAATTTTTTGTGCTTTAAGCTTATGAAGGGTAAAGTACCAAAACTCATATTTTACAAAAATCACAAATTCAGGATTTAGGTATTCTACAATAAAATTGGCATTTGATGGCGAGTCTAACGGTAAATAATAAATTTCGTGTTTAGTATTTTTTTTCTTAACTACTTCATAGCCTGAAGGTGAAAAAAATGTAACTACCACAGGCTTTTCAGGATATTCTACATGAATATCATCTATTATTGGCCGTGCTTGTTCATACTCGCCCAAAGAAGCTACATGAAACCAAATACTTTTTATTTGCTTATTTCTTTGAGGGTAATTCTTCAGACTTCGCCCTTCAATCCAATGCGCAGCTTTTTTGTTAAAAACAGAAGCAATTAATATAGCCGTATAATAGCATTGTAAAGAAATTCTGTAAAATAATCGGCTAATAAAAAGCATTAGTAGTAATAATATTTTTCTGTTTGCTGAAAATAAATGGGTACTACTAATCCTGCTTTTATACCAAATAATAACTCTTTTCTTAATCCTGTTTCTTGAGAAAAGGTATCAAAATTCCAACTTCTTCTGTTTTTAGTAAATGCTTGCGTCATTTCAATTCCGGCAAAAAAGTTTAAAAACTTGTATTCAGTAAAATACCGATAACCAATAAATTGAGACATGGCAATACCATTAGAAAGCCTGTCGTACCCCTTCTGGTAATCGTCATTAAGCTGAGGCACCAATCCTTTATCTACATCAAATCTAATTTTATGCTGAAGAAAGCCTGCACTAACAGCAATATGAATACCTGAGTTAACATTTGGCTTTTTAAAACTGATTATTTTTCCGAATTCGCCCCTTATATGAAAACCTCTTTCTGAAAAAGTATAGTCTTCAAACAGGCCCTCTATACCAATTATATTGCCGCTTTGGGTTGTTATGTTCTCTAAAATATCGCTCTCTTTTACCTTGTTGCCAAACAGAAAACTGCCTTCTGCACCTATTACAAAATTGTTTTTCGTTTTAAACTTAAGTGCAGGGCCTATGGCAGAATTATTGCCAAAACGCTTTGCTAAATCGGCACCCGGAACAAAA
Source organism: uncultured Chitinophagaceae bacterium (assembly GCA_964543705.1). Classification (GTDB taxonomy): domain Bacteria; phylum Bacteroidota; class Bacteroidia; order Chitinophagales; family CAIOSU01; genus CAYSGX01. Next base: position 8,349 of record CAZIZP010000015.1, on the reverse strand, counting down.
AAGCCATAATTAAATTCTAACATTAATGCCGGCATTATAGAGTCTTTTAGCACCGATTGTGCCGACATGTATGAACTGAATGCTATAAAAAGCAAAAGATTTAAGGCTTTTTTCATATAAATTAATGGCTAAAGGTAAAAATTTATAAAAATGCTAACAAAGAGGCTATCAAAAAGACTTATTTTCGCAGTGCAAAAATGTATAAATGATTCCAATACAAATGGTTGACCTGAAAAGGCAATACCTGAAAATAAAAAATGAGGTAGATGCCGGAATTCAGGAAGTAATTGACAGTACAGCTTTTATTAATGGCAAAGCAGTTCAAGATTTTCAGAAAGATTTAGAACAATACCTAAACGTAAAGCATGTAATTCCTTGTGCCAACGGAACCGATGCTTTGCAGATTGCCATGATGGCAATGGGCTTTAAACAGGGCGATGAAGTAATTACAGTTTCTCATACTTATATCGCTACTGTTGAAGTAATGGGACTGTTAGGTTTAACACCAGTTTTTGTTGATGTTTATCCCGATACTTATAATATAGATATTAGTAAAATTGAATCACAAATTACCGATAAAACTGTTGCAATAGCTCCGGTACATCTTTATGGGCAGTGTGCTGATATGGAGGCAATTCTTGAAATTGCAAAGAAGCACCACCTTAAAGTAATTGAAGATACTGCACAGGCAATTGGTGCCGAATACACATTTTCTGATGGCACTATAAAAAAAGCAGGCACTATTGGTGATGTAGGCTGTACTTCTTTTTTTCCATCGAAAAATTTAGGATGTTATGGCGATGGCGGTGCCATATTTACAAATGATGATGAGCTTGCAACTACAATTCGAATGATAGCCAATCATGGACAAAAAGAACGCTATTACCATGAAGTTATAGGTGTAAATTCACGATTAGATACCATTCAGGCTGCGGTATTAAAAATAAAATTGAAACACCTGAATGAATATGCTGATGCAAGAAGAAAGGTGGCTGCGGCTTATAATGCAGCTTTTGCAGAAATTCCACAATTGAAGACTCCTGTTGTAGCTCAAAACTCAACTCATGTTTATCATCAATATACTTTAAATACCAGCAGTATAAACAGAAATGAATTCAAAGCTTTCTTAGAAGAAAAAAGCATTCCGTCTATGATATATTATCCGGTGCCTGTGCACTTGCAGAACGGATTAAAGAGTCATGGATATAAAGCTGATGACTTAACTGTAACAGAAGACTTAATGAAAACAGTTATCTCTTTGCCCATTCACACTGAAATGGATGATGAGCAATTGAATTACATAATTAATTCAGTAAAAGATTTTTTTAATAAAAAATAGAAAAACAGTAATGAAAATAGCAGTTGTAGGTACAGGTTATGTAGGTTTGGTTTCGGGTGTATGCTTTGCTGAAACCGGTAATAATGTCATTTGTGTAGATAATAATGAGGCTAAAGTAGCTTCTTTGAAAGAAGGCAAAATACCCATTTACGAGCCCGGCTTAGATGTAGTTTTCGATAGAAACTTTAAAGAAGGAAGGTTACATTTTACTACCGATTTAAAAACGGCCGTAGAAGAAAGTGAAATTATTTTTCTCGCCTTGCCAACACCTCCTGGTGAAGACGGCAGTGCCGATCTCTCATATATCTTAGGTGTTGCAGAAAAAATTGGACCAATACTGAATGGATACAAAGTAATAGTTGATAAAAGTACTGTTCCTGTTGGCACAGGTGAAAGAGTGTATGCAGCCATTCAGAAAAATGCTCAACATGAATTTGATGTGGTAAGCAATCCTGAATTTTTGCGCGAAGGAAAAGCCCTAGAAGATTTTATGAAGCCCGACAGAGTTGTTATTGGAGCAACTTCAGAAAAGGCTAAAAAGGTAATGGGAAAACTATATGAGCCTTTTGTACGTCAAGGCAACCCAATCTATTATATGGATTTACGTTCTGCTGAAATGACCAAATACGCAGCCAATTCTTATTTAGCTACTCGTATATCATTCATGAATGAAATAGCCAACCTTTGCGAAGTAGTAGGTGCAGATGTAGATATGGTGCGTAAAGGTATTGGAAGCGATGTAAGAATAGGAAAAAGATTTTTGTTTCCCGGTGTAGGTTATGGGGGCAGTTGCTTCCCTAAAGATGTTCAGGCATTATTTAAAACTGCAAATGAATATCAATATGAATTTAAAATTCTGAATTCTGTAATGAACGTTAACCAATTACAGCGCGAACGTTTTATGCAGAAGGTGAACCAGTATTACAATAGCGATTTGAAAGGAAAACATTTTGCTTTGTGGGGTTTGGCTTTCAAACCCGATACCGATGATATTCGTGAAGCACCTGCTTTATACATTATAGATGAATTGCTGAAAGCCGGTGCTACTGTTTCAGTATTCGACCCGGAAGCTATGGAAAATGTAAAGCGCATTTATGGCGATAAAATAACTTTTGCAACAGGCATGTATGAAACATTAAAAGATGCAGATGCACTGTTAATTGCTACAGAGTGGAACGAATTCAGAAATCCTGATTTTGACAAAATGAAAACGCTATTAAAATCGAGAGTAATTTTCGATGGCAGAAACTTATACGAGTTGAATGACATGATAGAGCAAGGTTTTTATTACAATAGCATTGGCAGAAAAACCGTAGCAGCATGAGCAGTCGAAAAAGAGTTTTAATTACTGGCGCAGCAGGATTTTTAGGATCACACCTTTGCGACCGTTTTATAAAAGAAGGCTATGATGTAGTAGGAATGGACAATCTTATTACAGGCAACCTTAAAAACATAGAACATCTTTTTGGAAAGAAAGAATTTGAGTTTTATCACCACGATGTAAGCAAGTTTGTGCATGTACCGGGTAAGCTAGATTATATCTTGCATTTTGCTTCACCTGCCAGCCCTATTGATTATTTGAAAATCCCTATTCAAACATTAAAAGTAGGTTCTTTAGGCACACATAATTTATTAGGCTTAGCTAAAGCAAAAGGCGCAAGAATGTTAATAGCCTCAACTTCTGAAGTATATGGCGACCCAACCGTGCATCCGCAAAAAGAAACTTACTGGGGCAATGTAAATCCTATTGGCCCACGTGGCGTGTATGATGAAGCCAAGCGTTTTCAGGAAGCTATCACTATGGCGTATCATCGTTATCATGGTTTAGAAACAAGAATCGTTCGCATTTTCAATACTTATGGCCCCAGAATGAGACTGAACGATGGCAGAGTGTTGCCTGCATTTATTGGGCAAGCATTGCGTGGCGAGCCGTTAACTATTTTTGGCGATGGTAGTCAAACCCGTTCCTTTTGTTATGTAGATGATTTAGTTGAAGGTATTTACAGGTTATTACTTTCTGACTATGCCGAACCTGTAAACATTGGTAATCCCGCAGAAATTACTATTAAACAATTTGCAGAAGAAATTATAAAATTAACAGGCGCAAGTCCTGATAAAATTGTTTACAAACCTTTACCGGTTGACGACCCTATGCAACGCCAACCTGATATTACTTTAGCGAAAAGCCTATTAAAATGGGAGCCAAAAGTAAATCGTGCAGAAGGTTTAAAAATTACTTTCGATTATTTCAAATCGTTAAGTGAAGAGGAATTGAATAAAGTAGAACACAAAGATTTTTCAGAATATATTAAAAACTAATGAAAGAATACTTCGCACACGAAACAGCAGTAATTGACGAAGGTTGCAACATAGGAAAAGGAAGTAAAATATGGCATTTCAGCCACATTATGCCTAATTGCACCATTGGCGAAAATTGCAATATTGGTCAAAATGTAGTTATTTCTCCTGAAGTAATTTTGGGCAATAACGTGAAGGTTCAGAATAATGTATCTATTTACACAGGCGTTACTTGCGATGATGATGTGTTCCTAGGTCCATCTATGGTTTTTACTAATGTTACTAATCCCAGAAGTGCGGTAAATCGTAAAAATCAATATGCTAAAACACATGTTGGCAAAGGAGCTTCTATTGGTGCAAATGCCACTATCGTTTGTGGACACGATATTGGAGCATATGCCTTTATTGGAGCAGGTACAGTAGTTACCAAAACAGTAAAACCTTATGCACTTATAGTTGGTAACCCGGGGAAGCAAATTGGCTGGATGAGTGAGTTTGGTCATAGATTAAATTTTAATGAAGAAGGTATAGCCGAATGCCCTGAAAGTAAAGAACAATATATCTTTGATGAAGAAAAACAAGAAGTTAGAAAATTAAAATCATGAATACGTACGACAAGTTATTAAAAAAAGAAACCAAACTGGCAGTAATAGGTTTAGGATATGTGGGCTTACCCATAGCCCTTGAATTTGCTAAGAAAATTTCAGTTATTGGCTTTGATATCAATGCCAAAAGAGTAGATATGATGAAACAGGGCATTGACCCTAGTAATGAGTTAGAAAAAGAAGCTTTTGATGATTGCGACATATTATTTACAGCAAATCCTGATGATTTAAAAGATGCAACTTTCTTTATTGTTGCTGTTCCCACTCCTGTTGATGAACATAAAGTACCCGATTTAATTCCCGTTACTTCTGCTTCAAAAACAATTGGTAAAGTTTTGAAAAAAGGTGATTATGTGGTTTATGAAAGTACCGTTTATCCGGGCTGTACCGAAGAAGATTGCTTACCCATATTAGAAGAACTTTCAGGATTGAAGCTGAATCAGGACTTTAAATTAGGGTATTCTCCTGAAAGAATTAATCCGGGCGATAAAGTACATACGCTTCCGAATATTATTAAAGTGGTTTCGGGTAGCGATGAAGAATCATTAGATGTAATTGCAAAAACTTATGAAATTGTAGTGAAAGCAGGAGTGTTTCGTGCAAAGAACATTAAAGTTGCTGAGGCTGCCAAAATTATTGAAAACACACAACGCGATTTGAATATTGCCTTAATGAACGAACTTTCTAAAATCTTCGATAAAATTGGTATTCAAACTAATGATGTTTTAGAAGCAGCAGGAACCAAATGGAATTTCTTAAAATTCTTCCCAGGTTTGGTGGGCGGACATTGTATTGGCGTTGACCCTTATTATCTTACTTACAAAGCCATTGGTTTGGGCTATAAACCCGAAGTAATTTTAAGCGGAAGAAGAATTAACGATAGCATGGGAGAATATGTGGCGCGCAACACCGTTCAGCGTATTATTAAAACCGGAAAGGTTACCATGAAATCGAAAGTGTTGGTAATGGGTGCTACGTTTAAAGAAGATGTAAGCGATATACGCAACAGCAAAGTAGTAGATGTTATTAATGAATTAAAATCATATTCAGTTACAGTTGACGTAGTTGACCCACATGCCGATAGCGAAGAGTTTCAGCATGAGTATGGGTTTGCTTTAGCTAAAAAACCAAGTAACGATTATGATGCAGTAATTGTAGCTGTAAACCATAAAGAGTATTTGAGTTTAGATGAAAACTATTTCAAATCATTAATGAGTGAACAACCTATTTTGGTAGATATAAAAGGTATTTACAGAAATAAGTTTAATAACCTTACTTATTGGGCCTTATAAACAAAACTGAAATGAATTTTTCTAAAACTATATTAATTACAGGCGGTGCAGGTTTTATTGGTTCACATGTAGTACGCTTGTTTGTAAATAAATATGTTGAATACAAAATCGTAAATCTTGATAAGCTGACTTACGCAGGTAATCTTGAAAACCTGAAAGATGTAGAAGGTAAAACCAACTACGAATTTGTAAAAGGCGATATTACCGATGCTGTATTTCTTTCAGAATTATTTCAGCAGAAGAAATTTGGTGCAGTTATTCATTTAGCTGCCGAAAGCCATGTAGATAGGTCTATTCTGAATCCTTTAGAGTTTGTTTATACCAATGTAATAGGCACAGTAAACTTATTAAACGAAGCACGTAAACTTTGGAAAGATGATATGGAAGGCAAACGCTTCTATCATATCTCTACCGATGAAGTGTATGGTGCTTTAGGCGAAACAGGTTTGTTTACAGAAAAAACTCCTTACGACCCACACTCTCCATATTCAGCAAGTAAAGCCAGCAGCGATCATTTTGTTAGAGCCTATCACGATACTTACAAACTTCCCGTTGTTGTTTCTAATTGCTCTAATAATTATGGCTCACATCATTTCCCTGAGAAATTAATTCCGTTGGCTATAAGTAACATAAAGAATAAAAAGCCTGTGCCTATTTATGGCAAGGGCGAAAATGTGCGCGACTGGTTGTGGGTAGAAGATCATGCAAGAGCTATTGACGTAATTTTTCATAAAGGAAAAAATGGCGACACATATAATATTGGCGGCTTCAACGAATGGCGCAATATCGATTTAATTCATTTGTTGTGTAATATCATGGATAAGAAATTAGGCAGAAGCGAAGGTGAATCGGCACAACTAATTACGTTTGTTAAAGACCGTGCAGGGCACGATGCTCGTTATGCCATAGATGCCACTAAGTTGAAAAATGAATTGGGTTGGGAGCCTTCTATCCAATTTGAAGAAGGCTTGGAGAAAACTGTTGATTGGTATTTAGCAAACGAGGCTTGGTTAAACAATGTGTTAAGTGGTGATTATCAAAAATATTATGAAGTACAATACGAGCAACGATAAAATATTTTCAATCAACCTATAGTTAATGAACAAATTTCACACTGAAGATTTAAGTAATAAAAGTTTTTTAGTAACCGGTGGTGCGGGATTTATTGGTTCGCATATTGCTGAATATTTGTGCGTTCATGGGGCCAAGAAAGTTAGAGTAATAGATAATTTTATTACGGGCACCAAAAGCAATATTGAGCTACTTTCACAGTATCCCAATTTTGAATTTTTAGAAGGTGATATTAGAGATTTAGCTACATGCAGAAAAGCTATGGAGGGCATAGAATATGTTTCTCACCAAGCGGCTTTAGGTTCAGTTCCTCGCTCTATTATTGAGCCAGAGAATACAACTGCTATTAATGTAAATGGTACACTTCATATTTTTATTGCTGCCAAAGACGCAGGGGTTAAAAGATTAGTGTATGCTTCCTCTTCTTCAGTGTATGGCGATAATCCTGATTTGCCAAAAGTTGAAGCTAAAATTGGCAAACATCTTTCGCCTTATGCCGTTACAAAATATACCAACGAGTTGTATGCAGGAGTTTTCTATTTAAACTATGGTTTAGAAACTATTGGTTTTAGATATTTTAATGTATTTGGTCCACGCCAAAATCCAAGTGGTGCTTATGCAGCAGTTATTCCTCTTTTTATTGATGGTGTAAAAAATAACAAGCCTGTTTATATTAATGGCGATGGCAAACAATCGAGAGATTTTACTTATATAGAAAACGTAGTGCAAATAAACATTAAAGGATTGTTTGCTCCTGCAAATGCTGTGAATGAAGTATATAATGTTGCTGTAGGTGAAAATTTTTCAGTAAATTATCTTTATAATGAAATTGCTTCGTTGCTAAATTCTGAACAAAAGGCTATTCATCGTGAAGAGAGACAAGGCGATATTAAAGATTCGCTTGCTGATATAACTAAAGCCAAAACATTATTGAATTATAATCCTGAAGTAAAATTTAAAGACGGCCTTTTAAAAACGATTGAATATTTTCGTGAATTATGAAAATAACCACCAACCACATTTCAGGATTAGTAGTAATTAAACCAAAAGTATTCGAAGACACCCGAGGCTATTTTTATGAAAGTTATAATGAAAATACTTTCAAGTCGGCTGGTATCAATAATCATTTTGTACAAGACAATCAGTCGAAATCTAATAAGGGTGTTTTAAGAGGTTTGCATTATCAGTTAGAGCCATTTGCACAAGCCAAATTGGTTAGGGTTATCAGCGGCTCGGTATATGATGTAGCAGTTGATATTCGTAAAGGCTCGCCTACTTTTGGGCAATGGTTTGGTGAAGTGCTTTCTGCTGAAAATAAAAAACAAATGTTCATTCCCCGTGGCTTTGCTCATGGCTTTTTAGTTTTGGAAGACAATACGGAGTTTTTCTATAAGTGCGATAATTTTTATTCAAAAGAGCACGATCGTGGCATTAAGTTCGATGACCCTGCTATAGGTATCGACTGGAATTTTCCTACAACAGATTTAATACTTTCTGATAAGGATAAAAATGCTCCGCTATTAAATGAGGCTGAGTATAATTTCGTTTTTTAATATTCAAAACCTGTAAGTTTTTTTTGAAACTTTATAGGTTTAAATTATTTCTCATGAAGATTCTTGTAACAGGCAGCAATGGGCAATTAGGAAGCGAGCTAAAAGTGTTGGCTGAAAACTTTGATGCGGAATTTTATTTTACCGATAGAGGCGAATTAGACATTACTAATGCTGCTGCTGTAAACGAATTT
>CAZIZP010000014.1:0-112052 GCA_964543705.1 uncultured Chitinophagaceae bacterium | reverse complement strand
ATATTTTTCCATCCTTCAGGATTTGATAAGTAAGGCGGGTTTAGGTTTTTTATTTGCTTTAATTCTTCATCTGTTACTATCCCTAATACTTCCTCTCTAATTGTTTTCCAATTGTTTTCTAATTCAACAATGGCTGGGAAGTTTTTTGAGTTATAAAAAAAATCATGGTTGCCATTATATGGTTCTTCTTTCAGAAAATACTCTGGTGCCTCGGAATAATTATTAATGTTCATAATTTTTATGCGTAGTGCTAGGGTTCTATTTGAAAGTATGCAAGATTCTGCCCTTCTCCTATTAATTTATATATGCTTTTACTACCTGCTACCTTTTTGAAATTTATATTTTTTTGGTGTACAATTTTCATATAGGCTTTTAAAAATTGAACCCTATCTGCACAACTTACAAATATAACATTACTATATTGTGATTGCAACCAATTGTAGAATTCTATTGGGTTTAGCGCATTACATTTACAGGTTTTGTTTAAGTAATTTCTGTATTCGGGGAGAAGCACCATTTGGCCAAAGTCATAGTATAAGATTGATTTAGGTTTATCTAACTGCCTTACTGTGTAGGGAGTGCCATGAAATAGAGAAATAGAGTAACTATCTAAGATTAATAGTTTGTTTTCTGCTATAGAGTTTGTTTCTTTTACTGCTTGATGAATGTTTTGTAATGTTTGCAAGGTGGCTTTTCTTTGAATATTTAGTTCTAAAATCTTTATCAGCAGTAGGGTTGTTAATAGCAAGTAAGCAGGATACTTTGCCCATTTTGGGAGTAGGGTTGATGTTTTATTTCTAACTAAAAATATTAATAGGGAAAATATAAAAACTTGGCTAAGTAATACATAATGCCTATTCTCTAACTTAATGCTGTATGCTAAGAAAAATAACACTGCAAAAAAACAGGTGCTATAGAATAAAAGTTGCTTGGTATATTTTTTTTCTTTGTAGAAACAAGCACATAATAATATTGCAAATAAAAACAGGTATTGCCAATTATCTAAAATAGTTTCTTCTGCTACTTGCCAGGCTTGTTTTGTGGCTTCCCTTACATTTATAAGTTGGTGAAATTGAATTGTTTTTTTTAATAGGTATATTTTATTAATAAAGTCTTCATTTAGTTCTGCTTCATCACTTAAAAAAAATGTGTGAAGGGCTTCATATTTTATAGAATCTTTTTGGCTTAAATGTTGCGTTAAGCCACCGTCATTATACCCGTCTCCTACATAAAATAGTTTTTGTTCCATTTTATATAGAAAGGGTACTTCTTGTAAAGATTTGGTGACGATAGTTACACAAATAATGCCTACAATAATAAAGGGGATTAACACCGCTGTTTGTCTTAACCTTAAGGTATGAAATAGAAGTAAATAGCCTATAGTTATTGCACTTGCTGCAATTACAGGCTCTACATGAACTAGAAAAGCAAAAATATAAATGCTTAATAATAGTGTATAGAGGCTTAGCTTTTGCCAAAAAGTGTAAATGCTTTGGGTTTCATATGCATAAATATATACAATGGTTGCTAAGAGAAATACATTTCCAGAAATGCTTGGTTGGGTTATGCTGGGCTGCATGAGAAGATATGATATTAGGAGTATCAAATAGGGTATTTTATTGGAGTTGTTTTTTTTATAATGCTTAAGAATATAATTAACTAATATTGTGTAGCAGCTAATATAAATAGTATTGAATATGATGCCTGCGGCAGGTAACAAGGGATATTGGTTGTGAAGCCAAAGAAATATAGTGTTGATTTTGAAAAAACCGTAAATGTATGTTTTGGTAATTTCTGAACGGGTCGCAATACCGCTTAAAAAATGGGCCATCGTGCCGCTATAGTAATCCCACATCGGGGGGCAAAGCAGGTAGGTGCATAAGTAACAAAAAAGCACAAATAACAAGCTAAATAGCCATAAATGTTTTTGATAAATATATGCTAATCTAAAGTGTGACAGATTCATGCTTAGATAAGTGTACTATACATTGTCAGGTTGGGAAACAGCACGAAAGTGTTGTTGTTTTATTTTAATGTTTCTTCTTTTCAATAATTCACCTATTGCCATTTCGCCTCTAGATTCATATTTTTTATTCCAGATGTTGTAGAGGGTTTTGACTAGCCTCGAGGGGTAAAAAATAAAATTGCTGCCATAAAACACAAACAAATACATAAAGAGGTATGCTCTTAATATGTATTTATTGATGTGCTCATTATAAAAGGTGTTTTCAAAAAAGGTATCTACGTTTACTATTTCTAAAAAATACTTGTCGCTGTGCATATTTATTTTGCCTTGTGCTACCAAATTGTTGAACAGCTCGCTACCCGGATAGGGGCTGAATATAGAAGGTGCCATATCGTTGACCCCTGCTTTGCTCGCTTGAACCAGAAATTTTATGCTTTCCCAAATGTTTTTGTGGCGTTCGTTGGGGAAGCCTATAATGAAATTGATTTTAATGTTCATGCCTTTTTTATGGCTGCTGTTAATAGAGCGAAGCATGTCCTTAAGACTTACTTTTTTCTTAATGAGTTTTAGGGTTTCGGGGCTGCCGCTTTCAGGGGCATAGGTAATGTTTACACAGCCCGACTTGTATAGCCAGTGGGCTACTTCTTCATCTATGGCTTCGCTGCGGGTGCCGGCAGGTATTTGCCAGGTGAGGTCTGCCAGGTTTCTACTCATCAGTTCTTTGCAAAAGTCAATAATCCATTGCCTACGAATAATAGCTGTGAGATCATAGAAATCGAAATTTCTAGCGCCAAAGCGGTGGTAAAAATATTCAATTTCATCGGCTACATCTGTAACAGTGCGCATGGAATATTTGGTACCCCACATTTGGGGGCTGCTGCAAAAGGTACACGAATAGGGGCAGCCGCGAGTGGCCAACACGGGCAACGAAATGAGACCCCTGTCAACACCCAAAATAATGCTGTTGTCTTTGTATTTATCAATAGGAAACAACTCCCATGCAGGGCGAGAAATTTCATTTACTTCTTTTATTCGTGAACGCCTGCTGTTGGTTTGTGGCTGGTTGTTTTCGTTTCTAAAACATATTCCTGATACTGTATGTAGCGGGTTGTTGTTGCCCAGGGCTTCAACAAGTTCTACTACGGTGTCTTCGCCTTCGCCTAAAACACACGCTTTTAGGTGTTGGGTTTGTTGTATACAAAATTCGGGGCAGGCGGTTATGTGTTCACCACCTGCTATAATGGCGGCATTGGGAAATTTATTGCCTATATAATCCATCATTTCGCGGTTGTGAATCCAATTGCCGCTAAACATAATGCTGAAGCCTATAACATCGGTATCGAAAGGTATACGCCCGGCTGTTTCTTCGTTGCTTAGACCATTACAAATAATATTGTCTAGATATTCATAATAATCATCGGGGCCTTCAGCAAGGCAATCTATAATAGTAACTTCATGGCCGGCATTTTTAAGTGCCGAACCTATAAATGCCAAACCCAGCGGTGGGGCGGGTTTCATGGCGGCACTCATGGGGCGCATTAAGCGTGGCGGGTTTATTAAGCAAATCTTCATAGCATCATTACATTCTCTATAAAGATAGTATTTAAACTATTTATTGTCAAAATACATTTCTGCGTTCTACCCATAAATATATAGCACCTGTAATAATTTCAGGTATTATACAAGATAAGTGTACAAAGATTGCAAACAAGGCATATTGCTTTAATAACAACGGGTTTTCGGCATGGGGTATTTGATGTTGCGCAATAAACAGCATAACGGCATATAGCCCATAATGCATTACCCCGGTATTGCCTGGGGCTGAAGGTATAAACATAATGATTACCATACACAAGGCTACATAATAGCCATTGCTAAAGGTGATCAGTTCTGCAGGCAGACCTACGGCTTTCATGATAATGATATATTGTATGGCATTTAATAAAAACATGCCATAGCCTATAGTTACATATTTCAGCAAGGTGCCATGTACCAATATATCGTTTAGTTGGCCTACAAAATATATATAAAGGCGGTAGATTTCTTTGCGTAGTTTTTTTGTAGGTAACAACCCTATAATTTGCCTGGCATAACGAATATGACGAAGCCATAGAAACCAAAATATACTGTACACAATAACAATTAAGCATACAGTTGCAATAGTATAATTAAAGCTATGTAGTCTGAATCCATAGGGTATATACCATATTAGTGCTACAACTATATAGGTTTGGGCATCAAGAATTTTTTCAAGAATAATATTGGAGAAGCTACGAGAAAGGGGCACATTATTTTTTCGGCTGAAATGCCATGCTCGCATACCTTCTCCTAGATTGCCGGGCAGCAGGCAGTTATAAAAATTTCCTATAACCAGGCTACGAAATGCTTGTGCAGGCTGTTGTAAAAACCACATTTGCCTTACTCTTAGGGCGTGCAGCATAAGTGTAAGTAAAAATATTACAGTTGCCGAAATAAAATATAGCCAGCCTTGTGGGTTAAGTTTTAGCTGCTGCCATTGCAATTGGCTTTGGCTTATCATTGACCATAACAACAAGCCACTAATGGCTATACCAATGGTGCTTCGCAAATGGCCCAAATGCTTTTTAAAAAAATAAAATATTGTTTGCAATACTTTTGTCTATTTAATTTAAAATGAACAGCTATTCATTTACAACATCTTTTTTCTTTCATGCAACGCTTCTATAATTACTTCTAAAAATCCACTTTAACATTGATTGTTAAAAGACTGATGTAAATAAGCATATATATAAGATTATTTTTGGTTAAAATCTTCATTGGCAAATGATTGGTTCGAAATTCTTAAAAGCAAGCTATCTATTCCCGTTATACTATCTAAATATAAATACTTTGAATCCATATATCCATAATATCTAATGAAAACGGGATTATGTGATAACAGTTTTACCTCTGCTAAAAGATTAACATTTTTAGAACTGTTAAACACATTTGTTTGGGGAGTAGAAAATAAATAATAGATATCTGAAAGTTTATTATAATAATACAAGTCAAAAAATAATTTTTCTCTTGTAGTACTATCTTTATACAACTTATACTCTTGTAAATGACTAACATTATCTATTTGATTATTAAAGTTCGTTGTAGCGTTTATACCAATTTTTATAAAAGAGGTATCTTTTCCTATAAATGCTTTTTTTAAAACTTTATTATTATTTATTATGTATAAAGGGTTTCTGTAATTTTGATAAATTCTTAAAAGAATAAATGAACAAATAATTATAAATACAAATAAATATGAAATTATAATTGACCTTTTCATTATTTCAATTTTGAAACTACAACGTCTGTAATTTTAACTGTGTCTCCTTTAACTCTAACCTCATCTCGCTTAAAATATAAAGCCAAGGAGTTATTCCAATGAGGTGTTAACCTGTTAGGCTGAATATCTGTGTCATAGAAAATCATGTTTTTTTCATTTATCAGCGTATCAATAAATACAACATCCCAATTCTTTACATCAGTTTTTTGGGTTAATTCAAAAAAGCGTTTTCTATAATTTATATCAAATGCTTCTAGCTTTCCGCTTTCATATTCCTTATATATCTTACTAAAGTTATTTTCCATTAAGAATATGGATAAAAAAAACCAGGTTGAACAAGTAAATACTAATACAATTTTTTTTCTTTTTAACTCATTAACATACAAATGTTGTAAGTATAATAACACTGACCAAACTCCTAATTGTATAAAATTGGAAACAGGAATAAAAATTCTTTTTGGGAAAACAATTTTATGGCCCATAAAAACATAATATGGTATAGTTAAAAAAAAACCGCCAACAAACAATAAAAAAGCAAGCATTATTAGTGTTTTTCCATGCTTTTCAATAAACGCTGCCGCCTCTGCTCTTACATTTAGAATAGTTAATAATGCTAGTCCGGCTAAAATTAAAAATGCATTTTGAAAATAATAGGTTTCGAAATAGTATACTATATGATTAAACACATTTCCGGGCAAGTCATCTAGATGCTCAAAGTGATGTTTGCTTTCGAATGCCCCTGCTCTTTCTTCAATTCCGGGAGAAGTAAGAAAAAAAATGCTAGAAGCTAATAATGTAATTATATAAGGAACTGATGCTTTTATTAACGTAATATTTTTTGAGTTAATAAAAAAATACAACAATACAACAATAACAAAATAATTGGCAAACAAATACATAGAATTAGAGCCAACACAAGCCACACAGAAAAACATAGCTAATATAGAATACCAAACACCTTTTGGGTTATTATAATTTTTTAAATAAAGTATAAAAAAAGCACTTGTGAATAACCAAAAAATAAAACCATACCCATACACAAAGGAGGCGGAAATATTAAAAACTTCATTTTTCAAATGCGGAGAAACGGCAAAATGTGCTGCTGTTATAATAAATGAAACTGCAACCTTTTTATAATGAAAGATGCTGTTACTATACAAAATATGTATCCAAAGTAAAAACGCTGTCCATTGTAATCCCCAAAAAATCATTGGCATTAGTTTTATACCCATAAACCAATTAAAGGCTAAAGGATTTATACCATGCATTATATTTGTAGTGTATCTGCCATCATGCCAATTAAGCATATCTACTGCTCCGTTTAAAATGCCAAGGTCTCTAGATAAACCGCAAAGACCTATGGTTTCTATATTTGGCCAAGTATAATAAGAAGCTATAGTATAAATTAATAATGCATATGCTGCTGAAATAGTAAAAAGCAACACTGAAACGAACAAAACTGAACGTTTAAAAAATTCAATACCCTTTTTAAACATTTTAAGTTTATTGATGAATTAAATTTCTATACAATAACAATAATAAAAAATTATTTTATTACTTACGATAAAATACTATAAACATATACAATTAAACACTTAGTTGGCCATGTATAATTCAATATTTTTTTAAACTAAAATTGTTTATAATCACACATATAATGTGCGTAGCCTATCAATGCATTACTTCAGTAATTAAATAGCGCAGGTGTTCGGGGGTATTTTGCGAAACTGCCGAAACAAACTCAATCAGGTTTTCTTTATTATAAATATTGTAATGTCTATATTTTTGAATTATTTCGGGGTCATATTCAAGTCCGGCTACAGCTTGCTTGTAAATTTGCAGACATTGTTGTGTTTGTTGTGGCGAGAAATTGCTGGTTAATTCGACTTCGAGCAAACTTATAAAATCAAATAAATTTTCAATAGGCAATATGTTGCGTTGTACCGGCTGTTGAATACTGTGGTTCAGATAGGCATCTAATTCCTGAATATATCTTAGGCACTCGTAGTAATTTTTATATTCCAGGGGGCTATGCCTAGGTAAACTTTGTAACTGCAACTGTAAGGTTTCTTTTATTTGTTGTAATTGCAGGGTGTTAAGGCCTCTTACCGAAACTTTATAGGGAGTTATAACGGGTTGCAAGGTTAATTCTACCTGAAGGCTATTACACCATGCAGCCATTTCAATAATCTCGTGCACGTTTTGTTGCATTACACAGTAACTAATGTTACAATGGGTATTTTTTTGCTTACAATAGTTTATAAACCATTTTACGTTTTGATATAATTCATCGAAACTTGCATTTACTCTAATGGCTTCGTACGTTTTTTTTACTGGTGAATCAATAGATAATCCAATAGAAAAGTTACATTGCAGCAGTTTTTCTTTAAGTTTTCGATTTAGAACAGTGCCATTGGTTTGTACCCTTACGTGTATTCCGGGATTGTGTTGTGATATGGCATCCCATATTTGGTGGTAAACAGGAATAAGAAAAGGCTCACCACCATAAAACTGCGCCTGTTTAAGAGTGGGCAAAAATGGTATAAGCTGTTCTACAAAATTTTGGTCATACACTTCTTTTCTCAGGGGCTTGCCCTCGCGCTTGGTTCTTATAAGCGAAGAAAAATTGCCATTACACATTACACATTCCAGGTTGCATATATTGCTTAGTTCAAACTGAAACTCGGTAGGCATGCCATCAGTGCCATCTGGTAAATGATTATAAGCGTCAATATGTGAAGAATAGCCTTTGCAGGCTGTCAGTTGATTCATACAGCCACCGCAACCATTACTGAAATCGAAATTATTGAGTGCCTGTCTTAAATGAGCTGTTCGGGTAGCACGCCAAATCTCTGCTATACTTTGCTCTGGATACTTACCCAAATAATAAGGCTTGTTATGGCAGCAAGGTAAAACATAGCCGCTGTGTCCAAAATACAAACTTTTAAAAGGAGCATCACAAGCGGGTTTCCCTTCAGCAGTTCTTTGCTGTTGGTATTGTTTTAAAAATTGATTATCAACCATCATAACCAAAATTAATAACTTTATTTTGCTGAAAATTTATAAGCCTGTATTAAACCCATTCAAAACTAAAATAGATACACATCTTGATTAATATAAAAAACAACCAGCATTATACTATGCAGCCTGAAAAAATAAATAAAAACGAACCCTTTGTATCTAAAGATATAGTGTCTCACTGGCCGGCATTCGAAAAATGGGATATAGCCTATTTTGCTTCGCATTTTGGTAATATACAAACCGGTAACATACCTGTAGTAAATGGTGCTTGCGATTTTAATACTGAAACCGGATCGCGTCTGGCCTACCAAACCTTGCAACAAGCCCTGGATAAAATAAGTATGGGTAATGTAACGGAGGGTGTGGCCGTTGCCACCCCTGCTGATGTATTTCCTGACACTATAAAGGCAGACTATCCCATGCCCGATATGCTTAAAAACAAACACTTTGTGCGCGACAGAATTTTTATTGGTGCAAAAGACACTGTTACTTCACTGCATCAGGATTTGTTTCATAATTTTTATACCATGGTAAAAGGCAGCAAACGCATTACCCTTTATGCCCCCTACGCCCCCGTTTACCCAAATAGTCGCTTTTCTAAACTACCCAACCATGCCCAAGTTGACCCAGAAAACCCTAACTATGAGCGTTTTCCTAATTTCAGAAACGCACACTCTATAACTATAGAATTAAAAGCCGGTGAAACGCTATTTATCCCGCCTTTTTGGTGGCACCATTTGCGCAACCTTGAAGAAAGCATAGCAGTAAGTTTTTGGTGGGCCGAAGGCTGGACATTACCTTTAGCATGGCTTGCAGCGCAGTATAAAAAGTATAGAGGAATATAATCCAAGTTTATTTTGAAAAAAACAGAGTAATGAAGAAGGTTCTAATTGTGCTGATTTTGATAGCAATTATTTACACAACTGCTTCTGTTGTACTTGCCTATTATATATTTAAAAACCCCCAACATCTTTTTGGACTTACCGAAATATGCGAGCCAGACAATAAATTGGGGTGGTCGTTAAAAAAACAACATTATTACAGTTACATATTGCCTACTAATAACAAGCTGATAGAATATCAATCCAATTCAATCGGATGCAGAGTTGATACTAAATATACAGACAACAAAAACACAGGAGGTGTTTATCTCTTTTTGGGTTGTTCTTGTACATATGGATTAAACTGTAATGCTTTTGAGACATATCCTGAAGTTGTATCAAAGCATTTTAACAAGAAGTGCGTTAATGCTTCTATTCCGGGAACAGGCTTTGCGGTGATGTTAGAGCGAGCTAGAGAGTTGATTCCGAAAATGAAGCCAGAATATTTGTTTGTTCAAAACTCAAACTGGCTTATGGATAGGTCAAGCGTTGCCTGGGCAGAAACTTTTCCGTGGGTCTTATCTGTTCCTTATTTTGTAGTCCGTAATCAGCATACAGGACACGCCTATCCTTTATTCAATTGTCTTAGCCCCTAAAGAGTTGGAGAAACTTAAAAAAACAATTAAGTAAACCAATATCTTTAGAATATGAGTAAAAACCGCAGACAATTTAGTCCAGAAGAACGATTATCGATTGTTCAGGAATCAGAACGAGAAGGCACAACAGAAACATGCCGTAAGTACAATCTATCTCTTTCGCTTGTATATAAGTGGCGCTCCCGTTATTTACAAAAAGGAATAGAGGGATTAAAACCCATGTATAAACGCATCGACCCACAAGTTCGTGAACTGGAAGAGGAAAACGAACGACTGAAGAAGATAATAGCAAAGCAAGCACTTCAAATAGAAGTGCAAGGCGAGCTTTTAAAAAAAACTCCTATCGGACCCAAGATAAAGCGATAATGATAAATCAGTATAAAAATAAAGCTCATGCAACTGATTTATGCCGTTGGCTAAAGCTACCACAAAGCGTTTATTATTATCGTCCGAGAGGTGGTAAACGTGGGGCAAAACCAAGCACTCATACTTTAATGCGTGATGGAACTAAAGTAAGTAATGAGCAAGTGGTGGAAGATGTACGTAAGGCTTTAAATCGTGAGTTTTGCTGTTATGGGTATCACAATATTACCGATGATTTGAAGGATATGAACTATATCATTAATCACAAAAAAGTATATCGATTAATGGGTGAAAGCAACTTACTATTAGGCAAGGTGATACGTACGGGCGGAAAAAGAACATTCGTTAAACATCGTAAAATAGAAGCACGTTATCCAATGGAGTATTTATGTCTGGATATAAAATACGTTTGGGTAGCAGGAGAAAAAAGAAACTATTATTTGCTAACCATTTTAGATGTTTTTTCTCGAAAAGCTATAGAACAAATCTTACAAAAAAGTATCCGTAAAATAGACGTAATCAATCTGTTTAGAAGAATTGATAGAAAGCATGGAATTAAAGGAGTAACCGTGCGGAACGATAATGGTTCGCAATTTATCGCCAACGATGTAAAACAGTTTTTACGCAATGCCGATGCCAAGCAAGAGTTCACTCACATTGCTACACCACAGGAGAATTCCTACATCGAGGCTTTTCATAGCATTATTGACAGAGAAGTGATACAACGTTTTGAATTTAGCAGTTACTATGATGCTAAATTAACTTTTGAAGCCCACTTAGATTGGTATAACAATACTCGTAAACACGGATTATTAGGAAGAATAACACCACAGCAGAAGTGGGAACAATATGAAAAAAATAAATTAAATGAGAATCTTATTTTTGCATTATCAGAAAAAGCGGAAACAGGCAATGCTGGAGAGCAACCTGCTAGGAATATTCTGAACAACGGAGATAATGTCGAAGAGGTGGGCAAAACCATCTCTTCACCCGCTCCATTATCTTTGTTGCAAATGCCTCAAAAAACTCATCAAGAAAACATGCAGTTTAACCTAAACCTTTTAAACAAAAATCTCCAACTTTTAGGGGGCTAAGACACAATAATGAGGTGTTTTTTTAAAACAACTTAGGGCTATACAAAAAAAGTGAGTTGAGCGTAGTGGATTTCCTCTCTTTTTTCTCAAAGCATTTAAACTTTTTTTAATTAATAACGTGAATATGCTTTGCGCAAAAAGCAAAATATTATTAGACAGTGATTATAACCCTCAAAAAAACCATAAAGCCTCATACAATTATTTCTATTCTGAGTTGGTCAAATTGTGTAATTCAACAAATACAAAAGTTGTCATCATCAATTACTCGAATTACGAATCTGAACCTGAGTATACTCCTGACTTACCGATTGTAAATGCCGATTCTATTTTGATGCTGGAACTTAATGGTCGTAATTACCCAGATACTTATCACTTCTCTGATCCAAAAACAAACAAGATTTTCGATAATCATCCAAATCCATTTGCGCATAAAATAATTGCAAAAGGCATTATTGAACAAATAGATAAAATGGAAAAGTAATGCTAGTGAAAATCAAACTTTGTTATACTTGTGACATGGTGGCATCATTTGCGCAATCTGGAAGAAAGCATAGCCGTAAGTTTTTGGTGGGCACAAGGCTACACCCTACCTTTGACATGGCTGGCAGCACAATACAAAAAACTTAGAGGCATATGAAAAAGCAATTAGTAAAAAATCACTTGCTTTGCTTTTGATTGTCTTCAGTGGTTCTTACAGGCAAAAACAAAAATTGTTCATCCTCAAAGTATAAGCATTTGGGGCAAGGTATACTTCTTAACAGATATGCCTTGTAAGGTATTGTCCATAAAGGTTGCAAAGTATCTGGAACCAAACTCAGTTCTTGCTTATACATTCCCTTACTATACTTTTGCAGTACATCTATTCTACTTGGCGAAGCAATAAGGCGTAACTTATCATTGCTATCAATTGCATCTAAAAAATCTTTAAAATTTAATGCACTAAATCCTGCTACATTTTGTATGCGTGCCTCCATATACTGGTAGTAAACCATATAGCCTGCTTCAATCCAAGCTAAATTTGCAAATGGACTTTCTTTTGAGCGGTAAAATATATTACGCACCTGTGGTATTGGAACATCAATAGTAACCAAAACCGCTTTGTCTTTTACATAAGTATTTAGAGATTTAATATTTTTAAGGGCAGCATTATCAGCAGTAGCAAATTCATTGGCATAACTACTGGTTCGCTGCCATTGAAAAAAAGCAGCTACTATAACAAAACAAACTAAAACAATATTCATAAACAGAGCATATTTACCGTCTTGCTTTTTGCCTAACCAATCGCCAAGTAAAATTATTATTGCCACCGCAGTAAAAGGTATTAAAAACCGCTCTTTAATTTCATTAACTAAAAAAAGTAGAAGCAGAAAAATTATGCCTGCATACACTAATGCCGCCCACCACGATTTATTAGGCAACATGCCCCCAGTCCCACCCATCAATACTAAAATAAAAAGCAAACCAAATAGATACCAATAGTCACATATCAATCTTTTAGTTTCTTTCATTGCATTTAAGTAAGTTTGGCTAGAAAATATTCCATTGTAGTGTTTGTCTCTATCTACCACCCTGTCAATAAATGCTAAATTTATTTCAGCACTATCAGATAAAAACCATTGCTGTATAGCCCAGTACTTCAAAGAGTCTTTTGCAGTAGTCATATCACTTAAGGGCTTGTAAGCACCTTTTTCAAACCATGCATATTCGTATTCAGCCTCAAGAATTTTTCCAGTGTTTTTTGTGCCTAAAATGCCATAAAGTTGGTAGCTTCCAATAACTATAAAGCAAGCAATAAAGTGGGGCACATGAGCCTTAACTACCTTTTTTATACCCAAGCCCATCATTACTTCATGTGCTACAAATAAAGCCAGCACTATAGCAGCAGGGTGGCTTCTGGGTATAAGCGCAAAAACAAACAATACAGTAGGCCAAAATTTAGCAGGCAAGCCCTGTATCAACCGGTGCCTGGTAAATAACAAAGCAGCCCCGGCTAAAAAAATACTGTTTCTAAAACATATCTGGCTCACTAGGCTATCTAAGCCTAAAAACACCACCAGCAGTATAGCAGCTATTTTCAGCCGCCAGTCGGTTAGCTTTAGTTCAGCAACAAAAAAGTAGAAAAAGGCATACAGCCATAAAAAAGGTTGTAACAACTGCCACACAGCATAAAATGGGAAAGTGGTAATTTTTTGTGCAACTACCGCCCAAAAAGGCACCAGCAAAAAATCAAAATCATTCATCCATTCTGAAACCAGCATTTCATTAGGCCGCGCATAATACAACAGGTTCACCAATACCACTTGGTTATCTTCATAATAAAACCCAAAAAAAAATGCCGTAAACAAAATTACCACTGCCGCAGAAGCTAATGATACAAAAACATATTGATTATGCTTTAGTGTATAAGAAATCACAATTTTATTAGTAATAAATTTATAATATTGCAAGAAAAACAATGGTTTAATGAACGTGTACACAAATTTACAAATATTAATGTGTTTCCTGTTTCAGCCATTGATAGAACGAATAAAAATAAAAGAGGGCGGTTTAATATTTTTCAATATTGCATTAAGTATTTTCTTTTACAAAAGCGGATATATGGTATTGATGCAGGCACTGCTAGCCACCTTGTGTATGAGCGCGCTATATGGCTTTAATGATTATGTTGATAGAGCTGCAGATTTAATTAATCCTAAAAAAAACAAACAACTCTCATTAACCATTACACAGCATCCCGTGTTTTTTTTAATTGTGAATATTACATTATCAATTACCTGTGCTATACTGGCCACAATTTTAGTAGATTATTATAAAGGCCTGCTTATAATATTGCTGGTTGCCATCAACATGTCATATTCATTATACTTTAAATCAAAACCCATTGCCGATTTAATCATTGTTGGCATATGGGGCGGTTTATTTGTAAGCATCAGTGCCAATACACATTACAACCTGCTATATATTGCAGGCTTAATGACAACCATGGCCCATTTATTTCAAACACTTACCGATAAAGAAGTAGATATCATAAACAAGGTGTACACAACTGCTGCAAAATTTAAAAAACCCTCATTAATACTATTGATGTGTTGTGTACTATTATCTTGCTTCATGTATTTACAAAAAGAAATACTATTAGCCGCCACTGCCATTATACCATTTCTTAGCTTTATATCTATGAAAAATGTATCACTCACCTGGAATATATCCAGAACCTACTTTGGTATCAGCTGGCTCATATTAACTTACAATGCTTATGGAGGGTTTTAAATATTTTCAATTAGCCTCGGCATATACTCAAAGTTTATTGTCTTACTCATTAGATGGGGTGCCAAAACCATTTTCAGCATCTTATGTGGTTTCAAACCAATGCAATATTCACTGTCATTACTGTAATTTTCCCAGCATGACAAAAGCACAGCTTAGCCTCAATGAAATAGATATATTATTTGGCAAGCTGCAAAAAATGGGGGTAAAAAGGCTGGGACTGCTGGGGGGCGAACCTTTAATAAGAAAAGATATTGGAGAAATAATTGAAATAGCTAAAAGCAAAGGCTTGTTTGTAAGCATGAACAGCAATTTACTGCTTTATGAAAAAAGAAAATCACTGGTTAAAAAAGTAGATTTTTGGTTTACAAGCATAGACGGCCCACCGGAAATACATATAGCCAACCGAGGAAAACAAAATTTTGAACACATTATAAATGCCATTAGAAATATTAGGCAGCAAGGTAAAAAAGTAATTGCCATTTGTGTAGTTACCAATCCCAATAAAGCCATAGCCGATTACTTAATTGATATGGCCATTAAAGAAAACATAGAAATTCATTTTCAGCCGGAATGTTATGATACCGAAATTGTGCAGCGGTCAGCACCCGAAAATCAAAACCAACTATACATTACTGAATTTTGGAAGTATATATTGAAACTAAAACAATCAGGTGCGCCTGTTTCCAGTTCAATACCTTATTTAAAATACATTATACAATGGAAAAACTACAGCATAAGCTCTTATTATGATGAAACAACTCGTTGCGCTGCCGGAAGAGGATTTCTGTTTATAGATACAGAAGGTTTTGCATACCCCTGTGCTTACACAAAAGGAAAAATGCAAGGCATCAATTTAATAACTCACGATTGGCAACAAGATTTCGATAAAAAAACACCTTGTACACAATGTATTGTAGGCCCCATGTTAGAGTTTAATGTTTTATTTAAAAACCCCGCAGCCGCAGTAGCCAATTCATTAGGAAGGCTACAATAGTGGCTGCCTGTTCTGTTTAAGGTTAATACCAAAGATATGGGTTAAAGAAAGCACAACCGCTAATACCCAAACAGCATCTAAAGCATCAATAAATCGGGGGTCGCCATAAATAATTAAGGCAAGCAACGTAAAACTTAAAGCTAATAAAGCAACTATAGAAAGCACCCCCTTTTCAGCATAAAACAATAGAATGCCCAATGAAATCAGTAAGCAAATTATGGCTATCCATATCACTAAAAATAATGTGCCATAGTACAATGCTGTAAAATAAATCACTGCATAAGCAAAGGCAAACAGTTTACCTGTTAAGGCTGAAATAATAGAATGCTTTATGCACAATACTAATGAAACCAATACTATAGCTATAAAGTATAAGTTAGTAGAAGTTCTGCCCAGAGCACAAATTTTTGCATATAAAACCCTTACAGCAAACCCTGGGTTACTTGCATAAAAGCGAGCCACGCTTTTCCAAACCCACTCATCTTTATTACTAAAACGATTGTGAAAAGAAGTATAAATAGGTTCAAATTCCGGATGATAGTCTCCATCTCCACAAAATTCATTATGGTCAGAAAGTATAATACTTCTGTTTAATTGATTGGTAATTAAAACATAGGTATTATCGGCAACATATCTCGTTTGGTGAATTTTTATGAAGTAATACACGAACTCTTTATTATACCACCCTGTGGCTTTATCTATAAGCCTATCTAATGAAGGAACAGAAACATCAGGAATAGCCTCATACATATATTTCACCCAATAACTTCTTTCATTTCTACTGCTATCTAATTGATAATTTATAAATAATGACCATGGAATAATAACCATAGCAATAGCAAATAAGTAAACAAAACCATTACTTAATGTAGCAGCATTACGATTTCGATACCCTCTGTAGAACACAAAAAGAAAATATAATACTGCAAGAATGAGTAAAGTGCCTTTGGTAAGCAATGCTAGTGCCATCGCAATGCCCGCCATACAATAAATAGTCTTTTTATTCTTATACTCAGCCCATATTAATGCAAGTATTGCAAAAAAATAAGGCAAGCGGGTAAATGCTTCTGCATCGTTTATATGAGCAAAAGGAACTGTAACCAATAAATAAATAACTGATATAATAGATGCCACTATAGCACCTCTTATTACCAACAATGTTATAGCTAATAGTAATGCAGTAAGCCAAATAGAAATAAAATTCAAGCTATACAAGTTTTGTGGGCTAAAGTCTGTAAGTTTATAAAAAAGTCCCAGTACCAGAGGGTATAACGGTGGCCTTCCAGAAAAAACAACAGGGCCTGCATTTTCTAAAATAGTATAGTATTCAGCTAAAGAAGTATTTTCTTTACACAGCTTGTAATCTGTCATTTCTCCCACAAAACCATATACAGGGAAAGCATTTTGCAAAGCAACATTAGCAGCAATAAGATGATATTCAATTGCATCTAAGCCATAGCCATGATTACAAAAACAATCCTCTTCAGTGGGCGAATATAAGCACGCCCCTACAATAAGTAAAAAAGTAAAAAACCATATAAAACTGCGACCACTCATGCTGTTTTCCTTGCTTGCTCTGCCTTTTCAATAAACTCTTTTTCTGATAAGCGCTTGTATTCAATTAATTTTTTTTCAAGTAAAACACTACCATCGGGTATTTTTGATTGATTATGTAAGAATCGTAAAAAGAAAGTATCATCTGCAGCGTATACATCGGTAGTTTCCTCATCAGTTGCTTTATGATAAAAAATTAATGGTGCGTTCTTTTCAGTCAAAGTTAATCCAATGCAAACTCTTGCATGGGGCATATGATTATAGGTAGATCCATGTAATATATTATGAAAAAAGAAAACAGCATCACCGGCTTTAAGAGGTATAGGCTCTAAATATGGAGTAGCAACCTCAAGCAAATGACTATATACCTCAGGAGTGCCTGCTCCGCGACAAGAATCTATAAATTGATGACTTCCTTTAACAAAAGTAATGGTACCATTGTTCTCATTTACATCAATTAATGGAATCCATACATTTAAGCTCCAATGCTTAGTTTCATCAACAAAACTCCAATCTTGGTGAGGTTGTATATGTTGTTTGGGTCCAGATGGTTTTACAACAAACATAGCGCCTAAATATTTAAAATCATAAAAGTATTTATATAACTTAGGCGTAACCACACGAATGATTTCACTTTCTACTGCTTGCTTATATAATGAGTCTGGACTAAAGTAAGAACGAAAAAACTCATCTGGGTCATTATTATGCCAGCTTATATATAACTGCTTAAACGATTCAACCTCGCTTAGATTTAATAAATTAGGAATTTGTATGTATCCATCTGAAAGTAATAGACTATTTAGATTTTTATATTGTGTAATATTTCTATTCATGTATGTTTGTTTAATTAATTCTATAAAGTTTGCTATTGTAAAAATTTTATAATGTATCTATTACACTTGTTAAATTGTTAAAAAATTTCGTATTTCTTCCTCAGAATATTTTTTAGAAATTATTTTAAGCTTTTTTGCAGTGAATAAATTGCTATAGTCTTTTCCAGGCATATATTGTTGTAGGAATCCTTCGGGTATTTTTTTAACTAAAATCGTTGATTTATCAGAATCTGCTTCACATATAAAAGGTGTTGCCTCTTCAGGGATCAAGATTGCATGAAAAGCCCATCTTTCATCACAAGATTTATTTAAAGACGTTATGTGAATAATGCTATCATCAATTATTAAGAGCTCTCCTTTTTTTACATTAAGTTTAAGCCATAAATCATTATCATAATTGTTAAAATAGTCAAACAATGGCCACGGCAAATTTGCTGCCCGATGAGATACAAATTTTTTATGGCTTCCAGGGACAATAAACATGCCTCCATTTGTATCATTAGTGTTTATAGATGGACACCAAAATGAAATCGATGAGTATAAATTCTCATCAACAATAGTGAGGTTTTGATGAGGAGCAATATATCCACTGTTAGGATACTTAATAAAAACATTTGCTTGAACAAATTTGTATGATTCTAAATATCTCTTTTGTGCATTTGAAAAAAAACAAGTTATAATATCATATATTTCATTTCTGTATATTTTATCTGTATCCCAAAATGTGCCATGCATATCGTGTTTATGCTGATAATTATCTTGGTGTCCAAGAAATCGCCTATTATTTATGTCGTTTTTTTTTAGGCTTATCAATAGTTTATCAATGTCAGAAGGTTCTACAAAGGGGAGCACTATGTAGCCATTTCTATCAAAGAAGGTTTGATATTCTTTACATAAAAAAATATTTCTTTTTTTCAAGAGATTAATGTGTTTCTTAGTTAACAGAAATTGGCTCTGAGAATGATGTCATGTAACTTGACTGTGTACAAAGTTCAAGAATGTTTGTTGGAGTGATTCTGTTTATATTTGCCCATTCAAGAAAATCGTACATTGTAATTGGCTCTAAAGTTTTATGTATTTCACGTATTTTTTTTCCAACTATAGGCCTTTCGGTATTTCCTTCTAAAAATGTGGTATTTGTTCTTACAAAGTCGTCTTCTTGTTTGTAAATTTCTATGGGGCTATTAATAGATTTTTCGTCTTTATAGCAAACTTGAATCTCAGCATTTTCTGGAAATAATCCACTCAACGAAACAATTCGTGGTTGTTTAGTATTATTTAATGGTGAAAAGTGAATTAGACGATTATCAAAAACAAGTATATCTCCTGCTTCAAAGTTTAAAGGTACTAAATACTTCTTCAACAAAGATTCGTATTTCGCAAAAGATGGAGTAATTGATAATCCCCTATACGGGTGATATAATCCATGGCTTTTAGGAATTATACATAAGGTTCCGTTTTCAAGGTTGGTTTTTTGTAAAGGAATCCATAAGCTAAGAGGAGAAAACTGATATTCGTCCAAGCCAGAAGAATCTTGGTGTAGAGCAAAGTTGCTATTTGGGCCAGGCAGTTTAACAATAAAAGAATTAATAATGACTTTATAATTTTTAAAGTATTTATTGTACATTGAGACTAAAATTTCATTGATATCATTATGTATTTTTAATCTATAATCTTTGTCTTTAGAAAAAAGACTATAAAATGTACCACCATTTTCATAATTAAGTTTGTGGGTTTGATTAAATAATTTTAATAAACTATCAATATCTGATTTCCCAATATTGCCTATAATAGTATAACCGTCTTTGTGAATAATATCTTTTATTGTTTCATCTTTTATAATATCATTTTTTACCGGAGCCCATTTCATAGTTTAAAATTGTAGGTTTAAGTTAGCAAATATTCTAAAAACATTAACTACTAATTCATATTTAATTTTCAAACACTTTTATTTTAAAGTCTATAACCAAACATACAAAACTTCAGTCTTTCCATTCACTCAATTGCTATATTGCTTCTTCTTGACTTTCCCACGTCAACTACAGTATACATAATGTTTTATGTTGTTACTCTGTGTTCAATTGATTAAATGCTTCTATAAGCTGTTTTGCTGTCATGATATTTATTTAATCAAAATTATTTAGAATTTTGTATATTATTTAATTATTTAAATTAATTCTGAATATTGCGGGTAAAGTAATTTAATCATCACTTATGTTAATTTCTTATTTTTTCTAAAAATTCCATTTCACTCAATTTCTCAAATTTAAAATCAAGCTTTTTTAAAAATTTTGCGTCTGGTGGAAAAAAATTCGTGTCTTCAAAAAAGTCCATAAAAAAATTTGGATAAACTTCATACATCTCTACGGTTGATTCATTAGGAGATTTTCTGAAAAAATAAATAGGAACATATTTTTGAATAATTGATAGAGAGATAGAAATTCTCGCTTCATTTTGTTTATTAATCGTTGAGCCATGTATTAAATTATGAAAGAAGAAAAGTCCTTCCCCTGCTTTACACGGTATAGTTTGAAGATTTTTCTCAATTATTGGTATGAACTCCTTATAAATATTTGGTGTGCCATAACCGCGAAGGGTATGAGGAAAACGGTGACTTTTTTTCAAAAACTGCAAAGTACCGTTACTTTGATCTGTATCTACAAGTGGTAACCACATGTTTAAACTCCAATGTTTCGTTTCGTCTACAAATGAGTAGTCTTGGTGTATTTCAATTAGCTGTTCATGACTTTGAGGCTTGACAACAAACATCCCATCTGTAAATATACAATCATGAAAATGGTTTATAATTTTTGGAACTACTATTTCTGATATAATATGCTTCACCTCATTTTTATATGTCTTATTTTGACTAAAAAAAGAACGGTAATAACCAGTTATTGGATACGGATGCCATTTGAAGAATAACTGCCTTAGAATATCTATTTCTTTCTCATTTAAGATGGGAAGTTTGATAAAACCATCAGAGTTGATTTCATTATTTATTTTATCATCTTTAAAGATTAATAATGGAAGACTCATCATTAAGTACGTTGTAATATAAGTTATTAATTTATCGAAATAATACTAAATTTACGCAAATTCATTTTCTTTTTTATGTCAGAGTACGTTACATCTAATAATAAAAAGAGGTACTTTAATCAACCACTAAATTTTGTGACATTATCTTATCAAGAGGTGGCTGATTTTTCTAAAGGTAGAAATATCATTGATGAAATGAAAACGTTGGAATTAGATGGCGTGATTATCAAAAATTTTTTAGAAGAATCGGAAACTTATAATTTACTAGACAATCTTTATCCTCAGATTGGAAGATTGAATAGCGGGCTCAATCACAGTTTAACCTATCCTATGACATTTGCTTCTTTGGATAGAGAAGATAGCAAAGCTATGCCACATCAGTTAAGTGAGTACTTTAAGAAAGCAAAACAGTATAGAACAAAATTTATCCAACAATTTGGTGTTGATGTTGAAGGTAAATTTGGGACTTTATTCTCCGAACTGAATCAAAAGCACCCTGCAAGAATTCATGAATTAGGGATTGAGCATTCTTATATTTCAAATACATTCAGGGTAATTGTGCCAGGTAAAAATCATATAAACATTCATTGTGGTAATCAATTTATCCATCAATCTCCAGAATTTTATGAACCACTATTAAAAGTGGCAGATGTTTGGAATCAGCTTAGTTTTTTTTCAGTTTTAGAAAAACCAGAGATTGGTGGTGAACTAAGCGTTTATAATGTTGCTTACGATGTGGCTGAACATGCAGACATAGAAAGGCAGGAAATAATTTTAAAGACTGGACAAAGATTAAATCCTGAAAATAAGTCACAACTTTACAGAAGAAAATTTGCTATAGAAAAGGGAGATTTAATCATTTTTTCAGGAGGTCAGTTGTGGCATAGGGTAGAGGAGGTGTATGGAAATATTCCTCGCATTACTATTGGTGGTTTTATTGGATTTTCGAAATCAAATAATGATATTTATTATTGGTCATAGAGAGTGTTATTCTTAATTCAACTTTCAATCATTGAGTTAGCTTTCAAACAAAGCATTATTTCAAGTTAAGTCTGCTGATTTTTTTTATTAGAACTATGTTAATTTTATTTGCGGGTATTGAGCACTCATAAGAACAATCTGCCTGGGTGATTGATAAAAGAAAATTAATTCTACTAAAAGATTATTTATGAAAATTTAAGAATATTGTCCCGATAGCCTATTGTTGGGCGATTTTTGAAAATGGGTTACTGCTACAGCTGAATTTCTTGGTTATTTCTCCGATGAAGATAACCTAATTCAAGCAATAAAACAACTAAATTTATATGAAAAAAATATTCAATAAAAATTAAAGAAAAAATATTCTAAGTGATTTATTCTGCCATATTATTCCACTGTAAATGAGGTCTAAATGGGTAATATTCTTGTTCCACGTTCCAAACATGATCTTTTTCCCAATCACTGACCTGTACTTCGAATGATGCAAGGTAATACTCTTCAAAATAATGACGCTCTCTATCTGCTGCAATAAATCCTATTCTGAATTTTCCTTGGTTAAATAGGTTAGCAGGAACTGTGCAGCGTTGTTTAATCTTGCCAACTTTCATGATTTTTGCCTCAAAATCCATCCTATATGATGCAGAATCTGAAAGCAATAAACCTCGATGATCGCTAACAAATAAAATAATCTCATATTTCCCCTCTTTTAAAACTTCTAAAGTATAAGTGATATCTAATGCTTCATTCATTTTTATTATATCTTTATTTAATATTATATCGCTTATTAAAATATTGAAATTATTTTCTCCGGTAAAATCTTTAGGGCTTTTATTATATCTAAGCGATTTTTCACGAGATTCCTTCTTATATTGAAATATGATATTGTTAGTATCTCCAATAGCAAATATTTCTCCATCCTTTATAATCATACAAGTATTTGTATGCTTTATTATATCATCTAAGCTATGGCTTACTAATATCAGGGATTTTCCATTTTGATTAAGTTCTTTTATTTTATTAAAACACTTTTCTTGAAAAAGTATATCACCTACATTAATTATCTCATCAATAATTAATAGGTCATACGCTAAGAATATTTTTATTGAAAAAGCCAATCTTAAATACATCCCATTTGAATATAACTTTACTGGCTGGTCAATAGCCCTTTCTAATTTTGAAAACTCTAAAATTTCCTTTTCTATTGATTTAATAAATTTGTTAGAAAAACCCTCAGACTTACCAATTAAATAAATGTTTTCTCTACCGGTTAATTCAGGAATCATACCAAAACCTAAATCTAGTATTGCAGAAAACTTTCCAAAGTGAGTTATTTTACCTTTACTTGGTTTAATAATTCCAGAAATGACTTTTAGTAAAGTACTTTTACCGCTACCATTTAACCCAATAATCCCTAAACTTTCTCCTTTATCTAGTGAAAAAGATATGTTTCTTAATATATCCTTAGTAACTTTTTGTCCATTACTAGTATAATCATCGAAAGATTTAAAAATATTTTCAACTTCTAAAATTTTTGCAGACATTTAAAAAATTAATAGGTAGTGTTTACAATTACTTATCTTCATAAAAATAAGAAATAGTTAACTTTTTAGGTTAAAAAGCTTTAATAATGAATAGCATTTGTTTAGTAGGTTATGGATATTGGGGAAAAAATATTTTTAGAAATTTAATAGAAATGAATTTACCCTACAACCTTATTGTTGTAGAAAAATGTGAGCTAAAACGAAAGCATCTAAAATCTTTTTTCCCAAAAATTTATGTTTCTGAATCTATAGATAATGTTTTAATAAATAATAATGTGTCTGCTGTTATTATTGCAACTGAAACATCTTCACATTTTTCAATAGCCAAAAAAGCATTAGAACTAAACAAGCACGTTTTTATAGAAAAACCAATAACAACATCTTATATTCAAGCAGAGGAACTTATTCAAAAAGCAAAGAAAATTAATAAAGTATTAATGGTTGATCATATTTTCTTATACCATCCAGTAGTACACAAATTAAAAGAATACTTCCTAAAATCTGAATTAGGCAAAATTAATTATATTGACTCAACTAGAATAAATCTTGGAATATACCAAAAAGATGTAAACGTCCTGTGGGATCTGGCATGTCATGATATATCTATTATAGACTACCTCATTGAAGAAAAACCTAATAGTGTAAGAGCCATCGGAAGAATGAATCCTCAATATGAAGTAGAGGACATTGCATATTTATTTTTATATTATCCATCAGGTATGCTTGTTCAAATAAATTCATCTTGGTCAAGCCCGGTTAAAATTAGAAAGATGATTATTGGAGGAGAAAAGAAAATGATTATATACGATGATATTGAACCAACAAATAAACTTATCATTTATGATTACGATCATAAAATAGTATTTGATGAAAATAAGAAATCATTATCAGATTATAGGCTTGGAAATATTACAATCCCAAAATTTGAACCTATTGAAGCATTAAGAATTGCTTTAGAAGACTTTTTCACTTGTATTAAAGAAGGTAAACAACCTAAGTCTAGTGGAGAAAAGGCAATGACTGTAGTTAATATTTTGGAAAAAGCACAACAGTCATTAAATTTGAAAGGTGACATAGTACCATTATATTGAGAATATCAATCATTATTTTTTGTTACAATGAAAGAGATAGTATCAGTAAAGTAGTCACTGATACTCTACTCTATTTAAAAAAAATTTCCAAAGATTATGAGATTATCTTGGTAGATGATGGTAGTACTGATGGAACAAAAGAAATTTGTTCAGAAATAGAAAAAAATGTACGCTTCGTTAGATTAATTTCACACGAAAAAAATTTAGGTATAGGAATGGCATTAAAAAACGGTTATAGAAATGTCAGTAAAGATTATGTTTGCGCAGTGCCGGGTGATGGTCAGTTTGATTTAAAAGAATTATTATTAATCAAACCTTTTGAAGATAACATGTATTACTCATTTTATAGAAAAAAAACAAATTATACTATATATAGAAAATCGTTAACGTGGCTTAATAGAATATTTAATCAACATTTTTTAGCAATATACCTTCGAGATGTTAACTGGATCAAAGTATATAAAAAATCGCATTTATCCTTAACTAAACCTGAACTATCAAGTTCATTGATTGAAAGTGAAATTTGTGCGAAACTACATAAATGTAAAATACTACCAATCGAAATCCCGTCTAATTATTTGAGTAGAGAAAATGGTTTGGCAAAGGGAGGTAATTGGAATACTTTAAGAAAAGCTATGTTGGAAACTACAAAACTATGGTGGGTAGTGTATAATTTTAAACCGTATAAATGAAACTTGCGTTAGCACAATTATTAGTAGAAGGTACTGAGCCAGAAAGAAATTTTCAACGTGCTGAAAGGTTAATATCTGAAGCAAAAAATCAGAATGCAGATTTGGTTCTGTTACCGGAAACAATTGATTTCGCATGGACGCATCCTGATGCTTTAATCAATGCGAAACCTATTCCAGGTGTATATAGTGATTACTTTTGCTCTGTGGCAAAAAAATATAATATATGGTTATGTGTTGGTTTAACAGAGAAAAACATTAACTGCAACTATAATACTGCTATTTTAATTAGTAGTAATGGTGACATAATTGGAAAACATAGGAAAATAAATTTATTAACTGTCGAGTTTCCTTATTATGAAGTAGGACAGAAATTAGAAGTTTTTGACACACCTTTTGGAAAGATAGGGTTAAATATTTGTGCTGATAATTATTTGAATGCTATCGATATAGCTCATGTTTTAGTTAGGATGGGGGCTCAACTTATTTTAGCACCTTCATCATGGACAGTTGATTATTCTATAACCGAGACAGATGACCCTTATTTAGATAAGTGGATAAAACCACTAAGTATTATTGCAAAAACACATGAAGTTGTTATGGCTAGTGCTACAAGTGTAGGTTATATAGTTGGGGGGCCATATGAAGGGAAAAAAATGGTTGGATGTTCGCTCTGCGTTGGTATGAATGGAATTATAACCCAAGGAAAATTTAATGAGTTTGCAGGAGATTTGTCATTTGCTAATTTCGAAATTCAAAGCAGAAAAATAAAAGGCACGCAAATAAGTTCATTACTAGAAAGCAAAGGATTTAAATTTTATATCTAAAGTGAGTAGTTACGTAATTGTAAATGGTGTGAAAAAAAATATCAGGTATAAAAGATGCTCAAGATGCATATCTGACACTTCTTGCCCTGGAATTAAATTTGATAATTATGGAGTTTGTAACTTTTGCCATCTGCATGATAAGTGGGTAAAGTTATATCCAAACAACTTCCATGGTCAATCTATTTGGGAAAAAAAATTAAATAAAATAAAGATTGACGGTAAGGGAAAGAAATATGATTGTGTCGTTGGTATTAGTGGGGGTAGAGATAGTACCTATTTACTTCATCTTGTTTCTACCAAATATAAACTAAGACCATTAGCAGTTCACTTCAATGATGGTTTTGATAATCCTGTGGGTGGCGAAAACATGATCAATATAACAAAAAAATTAGGGATTGAATTAAGAACTATAACAAGCGATTGGCGAGAAGCCAAAGATCTTAAGATTTCATTTCTTAAAGCATCCGTACCAGAATTAAATGAAGGTACAGATGTTGGTATTGCTGCATCTTGTTATGGCGTGGCTTATAAAGAAAATATTTCACACATTATTTACGGGCAGTCTTTTAGGACTGAAGGAATAAAACCAATTAGTTGGTCATATATGGTTGGAGATTATTTGAAAGATGTTCAACACAAATTTGGATCAGTAAAGTTACGTGCATTTCAACCTGACAACCCTAATTATCATCTAGGATGGAAAGAATTATTCTATTACAGTATAATCAAAGGAATTAAAGTTCATTCACCTCTATACTATGAAAATTATATTCGAAAAGAGGCGGAAGAAATTATTAAAAGAGAATATAATTGGGTTTATCCAGGTGCACATTATTATGATGATTTATATTGGTCTCTAATTACATATGTACATAGAGTAAAGTTTAATATTGATTTCAGATTAAATGCATACAGTGCTTTAGTTAGAGATGGACAGATGGACAGAGAATGGGCCATAGAAGCTGTGAAAAAGCCTTATGTTATGGAGGATCCAAAAATTATAGAATTATGTTTAAAAAGACTTGCAATTAGCAGGGAACAATTTGAAGAATGGCTTTCATTACCACCGAAAACTTTTAAAGACTACAAAACAGGTTATAATATAATTTTATGGCTACGTCCTTTTATAAAAATAGCAACCAAAATGGGCTTTATGCCTGAGATTGTTTACGATAAATATTTTCTTTGTGGTGAGTAAGAATTACATTTTAGGAATTAATGGTGGCTTTAGGCCAGGATACCAAGATACATCAGCAACTTTAATGTGCAATGGAAAAATAATAGCTGCAATAGAGGAAGAAAGATTAAATAGAATTAAACATGCCGCAGGACAACTTCCAATTCTTTCCATTAAAGAAGTTCTGCAAATTGGAGGAATAGGAATAAATGATATTTCCACCATAGCTTTTCATGGTGAAACTTGGCAAGGAAATGTTGAAGATAAAATTAAAAGGCATTTTGAAAGTTACTTTGGGTTTTGTCCTTTAATTAAACGTTATCATCATCATAATTGCCATGCTGCATCAGCTTTTTTCCCTTCAGGATTTGATGAGGCTCTAATTGTTACTATTGATGGTTCCGGAGATGGTATTTGTACGCAAATAGCTATTGGTAGAAATCATAAGATCCAAGTTTTAGAAAGATATTCTAGACCCCAAAGCTTAGGTATGTTTTACACTCTTTTTACACAAATTTGCGGCTTTAATCGTGATACCGATGAGTATAAATTAATGGGGCTAGCAGCGTATGGTAATGAAAAAACATACAATCTTGATAATATCTTACAAGTTAAAGAAGGGGGTTATTATATTAATGAAGATTGCTTCGTTGATATATTGCCAGGCGAGCCTTCTCCTACTAGATACGAAATGCTTTACAGTAACAATTTATTGTCAAAATTTAATTTTAAACGCAGAACAGAAAAAAAAATTAGTAAGGAATATAAAGATCTAGCTGCCTCAGTTCAAAAAAAAATAGAAGTTGCGATAACTACTATTATTAAGCACTATATTAAAACTACAGGCATTAAAAAGGTTTGTTTAGCTGGTGGAGTTGCATTAAACTGTCTTGTTAATTATAAAATTGAGAAACTAAAGGAAGTAGAAGAATTATATATTCAGCCAGCGTCTAATGATGCGGGAATCTCTTTAGGAGCTGCATATCTTGCAAGTGCTGATGAAGGGATTACAGATTTTGAAAAACAAATACATACTTTTTATGGAAATGAATTTTCGTGCCAAGAAATTTTTGAAACAATAAATAATTGCAATATACATTGTCAAGAAAATGATGATATTATAGAGTTGGCTGCAAAATTAATTTCTTCTAATAAAGTTATTGGATGGTACCAGGGTAGAATGGAATTCGGACCAAGAGCATTGGGCAATAGGAGTATTTTAGCTAATCCTACTGCACCCAATATACAAGAGTTAGTAAACAAAAAAATTAAATTTAGGGAAGGATTCCGTCCATTTGGGGCAAGTGTCTTAGAAGAAGATTTTCATAAATATTTTAATGCGAAGTGCATTGAAGCGCCATACATGACAAAGTTATATAAAGTTAAAGAGGAGTATAGAGACTTGTTAAAAGGCGTTACTCATGTTGATGGGACTTGCAGAATTCAAACTGTAAACATTCAACAAAACGGTCTTTTTTATAACCTGCTGAGTACAGTAAAACAAAAAACAGGACATGGTATTGTTTTAAATACTAGTTTTAATTTAGATAACGAACCAATAGTAAATAGTCCTAGACAAGCTATTGCATCTTTTTTCTCAAGCGGATTAGACGCTTTGATAATTGGAAACTATATTCTTAAAAAATAAATCTTGAAAAAATCTATCTTCCATAATGAAAATTTTTACGAACAGCTAAAAGAAAATGGCTATGTAGAAATACCATTTTTAAAAGAATTTGAAGTAGAAAAATTACTTTCATTTTTCAGTTCACACCATTCACATTTGCCCGAAGGTATGTACGCCTCTTCACATCATCCCGATTTTAATTTCAGAAAAGAAATGAATAAGATGATAAAACAAACTTGTGAAAGAGCAATTAAAGATACTTTTTCAAATGTAAGGCCATTAGGAGCAACATTTATGGTAAAAAACAGTGGTGCAAATGGTAGTTTACATCCACATCAAGATTGGAATATTGTTGACGAAACAAAATTTAACTCATACAATATATGGTTGCCATTAGTAGATGTAGATACATCGAATGGTACCTTACTGGTTTTACCCAAAAGCCATTTGTTGCAAAATAATATTAGAGGCCTACACATACATTCTGTATGGGAAGAAGTATTACAAGAAGTGAAAAAACAACTTATTCCGCTTAATGTAAAAGCAGGAAATGCTATTGTGTACGACCATAGATTACTACATGCTTCAGATATTAACAGCACTTCAAAACCAAGAATTACAGTAGTGTATGGAATCATACCAGAAGAAGCACCTATGTATTTTTATTATGGTAATAATAATGAAATTGAAATATATGATTGTGATGAAGATTTTTATTTCAATTTTGATATTAATAAAGGGCCTACAAATTTGAATCTATTTAAAAAAGTTTCTAACCCAAATATTTCAATAACGAAGCAAGATATTATCCATTATAGTCAAAAAAAATCTATTTTTAATACCTTGATACAATGGTTTAAATGAGTTGGTTCTCAAAAAAAAAGAAAAAGTCAATAGCAAATCCTTCCGAAGGAGTAGGAGAATTTTACAACGATACTACAGATAAATTTTTAGCAGTTTATGGAGAAATTATTCAAGCTTTCAGAACTAAAAATGTATATGAATATCTGGATTATACTATTCATAGCATAGGTATAGAAAGCGGTATGAAAGTTATTGACGCGGGTTGTGGGGTTTGTGGGCCTGCTTGCTATTTTGCTGAAAAAATTAACAATCTTCATGTTGAAGCGTGCTCAGTTTCTGAAGTGCAAATTGAAAAAGCTTTATTGAAAGTAAAAGAAAGAAACCTTACAGAAAGTGTATTTCCTAAACTTACAGATTATCATTTGTTGTCCGATAATTATCAAAAAGAAGCTTACGATGTAGTATATTTTCTGGAATCATTTGGGCATTCAAAAAATAAGTTTAAAGCCATAGATGCTGCTTGGGATGTGTTAAAACCAGGCGGTAAATTGTATATTAAAGATCTATTTAAAAGAGAGTCTGAAGACGAATGGGAACAGCTGAAAATAGATAATATCTGTAATCAAATTAATGAAGCATACCAATACGAAATTGGAAATATTCATGAGGTTTTTTCTTACTTAAGAAAGAAAAACTTTATTTTAAAATTCATTAAAGTGCCAGAAGTAGAGCTAGATGCATTTGAAAATTTAACCATATCTAATGATTTTCAAAACTTGTTTAACATTGGTAAAATCAGTTCCTGGGATCAATACATCTTTCCAATAGATTTTTACGAAATATTAGTGCAAAAACCTTCTTTTGATTTAAGAGAAAATAAACACTTGTTTTTCATGAATCAAAAATAGCATGTATAAAAAGACAGGAATATTTTTGACAGTAATACTCTGTTTATTTTTGATTTCAATTAAGTTTTTCAGAGAAGCAATTTCCGATTTGGAGAGATTAATTTTTCTAAAGCAGAAAATTGAGATAACTTCTGAAACCAACAGCGATTTCTTTTTTTATTTTAAAAATTATGACGAGCCTTTTTTTTCTACAGAAAAAGAATTGGTTAATTTTCTAATAGAAAGTTCTGACACAGATAGTATTAAGACTCACAAAATATTTAGTTATACCTGCAAAGTTTTCTATTACGATTTTCCCTATTCACAAGATACGTTCTTACATCGCCCAATTGATTTTTTATATACTTATGGATATGGATATTGCGATGATGCAGCTGCATTTTTCGTAAACCTTTGCAAGAAAGCTGGTTTAGACGCTTGTGTCATAAACTTTGACGGACATGTTGCTGCACAAGCTTTTTATAATCATAAATGGCATTATTTTGATCCCTCAACACAAAAATATCTTCAAAATGAAAATGGCAATGTTCTGTCTGTTCGAGAAATAATGCAAAATAAAGAATTAGTTCATCAGTTGTACGATGGATATGGTTGGCCAATATTTCATTTTTCTTTTAGAAAAGCATTGTCCGGTAAATTATCAGATAATTGTAATCAATATTACATTTCAAAAACAGAAAAAAAAATCTTACCTAATATATTGCATAGAAATGCAAAAATTGTTTTGAATACTTATGAAGACAAATGGAATGCATCATTTTTAACAAACAAAGAAAACTATAAGTCTGGTAAATGCATATATACCTTTTACCCTAATCTAACTTCTGATAGCACCATATATTTTCAGACGCAATTTAGATATGAAACAATAACTTTTTATATCAAAAAAAATAGCAGTTTAAGTTCGTCTAATATTACTTTAAATAATCGAAAGTTAATTGACTTAGACCTATACAAGAAAGAAGGAAAAATAACATACAATTTTATAGAAAATCAAGAAGAAAAAATTTATAGTGTACAGCTTAATGACATAAAAAATAGTATTGATAGTATTTCTCTTAGTTTTATCTTTAATGCTGAATATTTGTTGAATGATGTATTTATGCCAACGCTCATTGATACAAACGGAAATATTGCAGATGGCGTGCTAATTAGTAATATAGATAAATGAAATACGACAAAATTCTTACCCTTTTAAGTTCATATAGAGCTAATGATTGGCGATTAAGTTTTGTGCCTTTTATATTGGCTTGTGTTTGTATTTGGATTTTTTACTTCGATATATCATTTTCTATAAATTCATTTTTACTTTTTTTGCTTTCATTAGTTACCACTTTGGGTTTTACATCATTAGGATATTTTCTAAATGAGTATTACGACAAAGATTTTGATAAAAAAGCAGGTAAAACCAATAGGCTTTCTTTTGTAAAAACTTCTCACCAACTGATTTTATTTATTATTTCTTTATTATTTACTTTTTTACCCTGGGTTTGGTTGCCTTCTAATAAGTGGACCTGGATTTTTATTACCTCACAAATACTATGTTATTTTATATATTCCCATCCTTTTATTAGAGCAAAAGAAATTCCTGGTATTTCCAATATTATTGATGCGTTATATGCCTACACCATACCTGCAATACTATCTCACTATACATATGCGAGGTATGCAGGTGCTTTAATTTATGAGCCCTTAATAATTACTTTTTTATTAGCAATGTTTATTATTGGACTAAGAAATATTATTATTCATCAGGTGAAAGACATGTTTTACGATAAGTTAGTAAATCTAAATACTTTGCCAATGCTATTAGGGGTAAAGTTTACGAATATGTCTATAGTAATGCTACAAATTTTTGAGATTATATTTTTCAGTTACTTCTTATATGTATTATCCGAAAATAATCTTGTGTTCACTATTTTTCTTTTGCTCTTTTTATCAAGCTGTTGTACTTTATTTTTTATGCACAGTATTCAAACACATTTTAAATATTATGCTATCAAAGACATTGCACTAATTCCCAATAAATTTTATCATGTGTTTTTTCCGATAATGTCTTTCGGTTTAGTGGTGTATTTCGATAGTTGGTGGCTTACCATTCTTCCTTTGGTTGTTCCTTTTGTCAATTTCCATTTTGTAAAAGTTACAGCCGGTTATCTATTAAAAATTTATCATTACACTAGGTCAAAAATAATTTACTTTTACTACGAGTTGATGCATTATTTCGGATATGTTAGGTTATGTTTCAATTATCTTATTTATTATTTCTTTTTACTTTTCAGAGTGAATCTTAAAGAAAAAAACATGAGTGCTTTCGATTTTATTAAAACACTATTTAAGTAAATATGTGTGGAATCTTAGCTTATAAAAGTCTTGAAAAAAATGTAAGTTTAGATGCTTTCAACATAGCAAGAGATACCCTATCTCACAGAGGCCCTGATGGCTCTGGTACAGAAATTTTGGAAGATGGCAAAATTGCACTAGGACATAGAAGACTCTCTTTTCTAGATTTATCAGAAAAAGGCAAACAGCCTATGTGTAACGCTAATAAAACTATTTGGATTACACTAAACGGTGAAATTTATAACTATTTAGAAATTAAAAAAGAACTTTTAAATGATTTTAAGTTTACTTCTGAAACAGATACTGAGGTTTTAATTTATGCTTACCAAAAGTGGGGCATTTTTAAAACCTTGCAAAAAATAAAAGGAATGTTTGCATTTGTATTGTATGATATAGAGAAGAAAAAAATGTATGCAGCTAGAGATCGTTTTGGTATAAAACCATTGTATTATTATTCAAGCTTAGACACAATTATTTTAGCATCAGAGTTGAAAGCAATTTTAACCTACCCGGGTATAAATGCTTCACTTTCAATGAATGCTGTTTGCGACTATCTTACTTATAGATACGTGCCATCACCCAAAAGCATTTGGAAGGAAGTGAAAAAAATTCCACCAGCCACATATTTGGAGATAGATAGTAACAATCGTTCACAATCTTTTACTTATTGGTTTTTAGAAGCAAGTGAAAAGGTAGTTGATGAACAAGAATTAGTATCTGAAATAGGAGAAATGCTTCAAAATTCTGTAGCCATTCACGCCAGGAGTGATGTACCTGTTGGTTCTTTTTTGAGTGGTGGATACGATAGTTCAGCAATCGCATACTACATGAAAAATTTAGGATTTAATCCTGAAGTTTTTTCTATTGGATTTGATAATTGGGATTCTTCTGAAGATACTTATGCTAAAATTGTTGCAGACACTTTGGGTTTGAATCTTCATACCAAAATAGCTAATTCAGGAAGTTTACAATTGATTAATGTCATGCCAGATGTGTATGACGAACCTATAGCAGATATTTCCATAATACCTACTTATATGGTTAGCCAACTAGCTTCTTTAAACGTTAAAGCTGTAATGAGTGGGGAAGGTGCAGATGAGCTTTTTGTAGGATATTGGTGGCAAAAAGCGTTTCAAAGAAATTGTTTCAAAAAAAAAATTGAAACATTATCACTTCGCTTAGGTTCAAAACATACTAATACATTAGACTTTTACTTTATTGCTAATGCAATGGGAGCGTTCGATAATGCTGAATTAAAAAAATTGCTACATCCATCATATCATAATGACATTCCAGAAGACAGCTATTGGTGGTATAGAAAAAATTTTATACCACATTGGAGTGATAAAAAGATGATTCAATATCTTGACATCAAGTGTTTCATGGGAGAATTGGTGCTTACAAAAATTGACAGAGCAAGTATGGCTCACTCGTTGGAGGTAAGAGTACCGTTTTTAGACCATGAATTGTTTGAAAAGATTTTTTCTCTAAATGAAAACATCTATTTTAAGAAAAACACAACAAAGTATTTATTACATGAGCAAATTAAAAGTGTTTTGCCAAAACAAATTTTGCAAAGAAAAAAACAGGGTTTTGTAGGGCCAGACACATATTATATGAATACAGATTGGTACAAAAATGAATTAGATAAAAGCAAATTAGTTAGGGATGGAATTATTAATAGAAGCTACATAGACAATCTGCTACAATTGAAATATGATTGGAAACTTTGGAAACTTTTAATCTTAGAAAAATGGTATCAAAGATGGGTAGGTTAAGAAAATTTGTTTTTGTAGTTTGTGGAGGTAAGGAACACATTGAAACGTTGCATTTTTCATTAGTTGCGTTAAAGAAATATAGCCAGCTGCCTATAATAGTTATTACAGATTCATTAAGAAATGAAATTTCCATTGAGCATGAAGCTATTATTGATATTAAAACACCTTTATATTTTAACAATCACCAAGCAAGTATTTATTTAAAAACAGGTATTCATAAGTTTCTATCTTTTGCTAATAACGAGCAATATTGTTATCTAGATACTGATGTGGTAGCATTAAATAGCACCATAGATTCTATTTTTGATTTTTTTCATACCCCTGTAATCTTTTCTACAGACCATTGTAAAATGGATTTCTTTAGCCCTTATGCAGTAAGGTGTAATTGTATTAATGAAAGTAAAGCAGAAGAATTAGATAATTTAATAGCAATATTTGAGCAGAGATATAATTATCTGTTTGAGACAAAGCAGGGAAAAGAAATACAATCATGGCTTAATATTATTCGCCAAATTAATTATGATATATCTAGGTCAAGAGATTTTTTTCCAGATA
The DNA here is from genome assembly GCA_964543705.1 of uncultured Chitinophagaceae bacterium. Classification (GTDB taxonomy): domain Bacteria; phylum Bacteroidota; class Bacteroidia; order Chitinophagales; family CAIOSU01; genus CAYSGX01. The sequence continues at coordinate 76,825 of CAZIZP010000014.1, read as the reverse complement.
AAAAATATGAAACCACAGTTAATTTTTTTAAAACTATAAAAGCGTGGAAAGAGAAATACTACCAAAGTGATGATGTTCAAAAAAAAAGAGAATTATTATATAAACTGACATCAACTGAGTGTAATAACTTTCTAAAATTATGTTACAATTATTTTTTTATAGTACCAAAATTTTTTAATAGAAATTTTATAAGAAAAATCTGGTATGATAAAGAAGGTAATATTATTTATAGTAAAGAAAGCGATTTTTTCTTGTATTTGAATAAACATAAATTCTACATTAATAAAACAAAAGATAATACTGCAAAATGGTATCATGAAGAAACAGGATTGGTACAGCATCAAGAGCTTTATGATTTTGATAGTTTTCTGCTAAAAAAAGGAATTAGACTTAATGAAAAAAATGGCTGTTACATAAATGATAATGAAGAAATACTTTATCCCAACATACCTATGCTAGTTCAAAACAATTCAAACTTCAAATTTGATTTTAATACAGGTGAATGGTTTGATAAAAGCGGTAAGAAAGTATTTGAATTACAATGTAATCACTTGAAAGAAGCTATACGCAACAAGTTTAACATTGAAATTGGCAATGCTAACTGGCAACACTGGAATGGCGGAGTTTTTTTATTTGATAAATCAAGTTTAGACTTTCTAAACACATGGCATAATTACACAATGGAAGTTTTTAAGGACCCCTATTGGAAAACTAGAGACCAAGGTACTTTAATTGCAACAGTTTGGAAATTTAAGTTAGAAAGTCATCCTACTTTACCTATTGAATTTAATTTTTTAGCTGATTACAACCACCCTACTATGCAATATTGTGGAGATTTTGAATTCAATCTTCACGAGTGTGAGAAAAATATTGTACCTAATTTTATCCATATTTATCATAATTGGGGAGATGAAAACTGGAAAGTTTGGAGAGATGTGAAAAATAGAATATTTGAACATTATGACTGAGGAAAACAAAATTGTAAATAGTCTTTGGATAGGTAACAAGTTGTCGGAAATGGAGTTGTTGACTATAGCATCTTTTACAAAGCACGGTCATAAATTTCATCTTTGGGTATATAATTCTATTGAGAATGTTCCCGAAAATGTAATTATAAAAAATGCGAATGACATTATTCCGGAAGATAATGTATTCGTGTATGATAAAAATTCAAACATAGATTGGGGGAAAGGTTCCTATGCCGGTTTTTCTGATATTTTCAGATATAAACTATTACATGAGAATGGTGGATGGTGGGTTGATATGGATGTTACATGTTTGCAACCTTTTGATTTTTCTGAAATTTATTTTTTTAGAAATCACTGGAAGTATGATGTTGTAGGTAATGTTATGAAATGTCCAAAGGGTTCTGAATTGATGAAATTGTGCTATAATGAATCTTTAGAAAAAGTAAATAAACATAATACTAACTGGCATTTGCCAATAGAAATATTGAATAAACATGTAAAAGAATTAAATCTTAAAAATTATATACAAAGAGGATTAATAAATTTAGATATGTCTCATACTATTAAGCCATATTTTCATTTTTATTTACCTATTCCTAAAGATTGGATAGCTTTACATTGGATTCATTCTGCACAACAAAAAGAATATTTTGAAAACAGCACATTTGATACCCTTTTACAACAATACAACATTACTTCGTTTGCAATAAAACATTCATTTTGGAGCTCATTCAAAAAGATAATAAAATAGTACATGGACTATGGGTAGGTAATAAATTGTCTGCTTTAGAATTATTGACTCTTTACTCCTATACACATCATGGTCACTTATTTTATTTATGGACGTATGATGAATTAGAAAATGAATTGCCAAAAGGAGTGTTTATCAAAGATGCAAATGAAATAATCCCTTCTAAAAAAATTTTTTATAGAAAATATGATGACCCATCTTGTGGTGTAGGAAAAGGAAGTATTGGCTCACCCTTCTCAGATTTGTTCAGATATCTTTTGCTATACAAATATGGTGGTTGGTGGACAGACATGGACATTACACTATTACAGCCGATAAAAATAACTGAACCTTACTTTTTCAGGTCACACGATAAATTATTAGCAATAGGAAATATTTTGAAAGTACCTAAAGGCACAGAACTTATGAGAAATACAGCTGAACAAGTGATGAATGTATGTGATGAAAACACCATAGACTGGTTGTTGCCAAATAAAATTTTATGTAACAATATTAAAAGTCTGCAATTGACGAACTATATAAAAAATAATATTTCCAATAATGATATTTGGCATGAAACTGAACAAATGGTTAAAGAAAGGTTTACTATTCCTTCAAACTGGATTTTTATTCACTGGATGAATGAAGAATGGAGAAAAAGAAAAATTGACAAAAATGTATTTTATAAAAACTCTTTACTTTCAGATTTATTAAAACAATATAATGTTGCTCACAAGAAATATTCAATTTTTTTTAATCTGCTTAAGAGTTTTACTTAATTATAATGAAAAATTTCAAGCTATATCTTTTGCAAATTATTGGTGCAATAATAATTGTTGAAATAATACTACAATTAATAGGTTTTATGGACACTTATTCAGAGATGATAGGCAATGGTTATTATTCTTATTATGGTCAAAAAAAAGATTCATGGTATCACTCTTGGAAGCCCAACAGTACAGTAGATTTTAAACAACCAGAATTTCATTTTGTTAATCAGTATAACAATTTAGGATTTAGAGACAAAGACTGGGTAAAAACTAAACCTGATAGCATTAAAAGATTAATTGTATTAGGAGACTCATTTACTGAAGGCGATGGTGCAGTAAGGGACAGTGCTTTTCCTTCATTTTTGGAAAGAACCCTAAAAAATAATAATAGAAATTGGGAGGTGTATAATGGAGGAGTTTGTGGTAATGATCCGGTTTATAATTATCAATTTTTCAAAACTCAGATTAATCCATATTATCAGTACGATAACTTAATGTTGTTGTTCAACTCATCTGAATTTGATGATTTAATATATAGGGGAGGTGTTGAGAGATTTCTTTCAGATTCTACCACACAATATAAAGATGGCCCGTGGTTTGAAATAATTTATAGATATAGCAGAATTTCTAGAGTTGCATTACACTTGTTAGGATATAATGAAGTGTTTTTAAAAGAATCCGAACATACTGAGTTAAAAACAAAACAATTAGAGTATTTTACTACTTTATATAAAGATATAGATGTAATGTGCAAGATAAATAATAAAAAAATGCTGGTTGTTATTCACTTGTTTCCATCAGAACTAGGTAATGAAGTTTGCAATAATTTGTTACTCTATAGATTGGCAAAAAAACTTGAAAACAATAAAGTTCCACATATATTCATTTGCGAGCCAATGCAAAATGCTTATAAAAAATTACCCTACGAATCACATTCTTGGCCCATAAATGGACACTTTAATGGAAAGGGTTATCAAATTTTATCTGATGTGATTTATGAAGAGACCCTAAAAAAATATCCAGATTTCTTTGTAAACTAAACTTTCTACACGGATAAAAAAAAGTAATTTTACGTTGTGCAACAACCCGAAATTGCAATCGAAATCATAGGTGTCTCAAAGGAATATTCCTATAAAGAGGAAAATAGCGTAATTAATTCTAAATGGGCACTGAATAATATTAATCTGACAATTAAAAAAGGTGAAGTTTTAGGCATTATTGGCCCAAATGGTAGTGGTAAAACCACTTTGCTTAAGATGTTAGGAGGAACAATTAAGCCCACTGAGGGAAAAATAATTATCAAAGGAAAAATTGCAAGTATTATTGATATAGGTTCTGGTATCAACCCAGAATTAAGTGGTTACGACAATATTTTTTTTATGGGAAATTTATATGGTTTCTCCAATACTGAATTAAATGATAAAATTGAAAATATTATTGAGTTTAGTGGCATTAGAGAGAGTATTCACACACCGGTAAAGACCTACAGTAACGGTATGTACCTTCGTTTAGCATTTAGTATTCTTACACATTTAGATTTCGATATTTATCTTTTTGATGAAGTTATTAGTGTGGGTGATTTTGAATTTCAGGAAAAGTGTAAATATCAATTTGAAAAATTAATACAACAAAAAAAAACTATCATTTTAGTTACCCATCATTTACAACAATTAATGGAAGGCTTCACCTATATTCATGTTTTAAAAGAAGGACAAATTGTTTATTCAGGAAATTATTTCAATAGTTTAAATAAGCACATAGATGGCTTTGATGAAAATTTAGATTTTTATAAAAATGAATATTCTTTCAAAAGTTACACTCTTGAAAATTCACAAATGAAAGAAAAAGATGTCTTAGAAGATGAGTCAATAGAGTTTATTTTCAAATTTCTAGTAAAAGTTCAAACAGCACCTCAAAAGATTCAGTTTGGCTTTGTGCTGTATAATCAAATGAGTGTACCTATTTTCTCTTCATTTATTAATCTTAGTAATGATGCTCCATTTCATTTAAGTGCTTACATACCAAATAAAATTTTATTAAAAGGTAAATATTACATAGATGCTTACATGAGAGATCAAGAAGACATCAGTAACTTTATAAAAATTAAAAAAGTACTTTCTTTTAATATTGCCAGTACAAAAGATATTGAAAGTACCTATATAGGCACAATTAAACCAGAATTAAAATGGACAGTGAAACAGCTATAATTAATAAAGTTTGTCTTTTGTCTCCTGAAGACATGAAAAAGCTAAATGATAATAATTACCTATTTATAAGAAATTTCTTAACAGATAAAGAAATAAATGAACTACACTCTTTTTATAATAAATTAAACCTGCATCACGATAAAACCAAACCAAATTATTTGTACGTTGAACCCGAAAAAAGCAGAGAGATTTCTGAAACTATTAAGAGTATTATTCATAATAGATTCAATAATTTTTTTTCAAGTGGGAATTTATTGGGCGGTGTTTTTATGATAAAAAATCCTGGGCAAAATAAAGAGGTAGATTTTCATCAAGACTGGAGTTTAGTAGATGAGTCCGCTTTTTCTTCCTATAATTTATGGTGCCCGTTAACAGATGCTACTGAAAAAGATGGAGCATTGATGCTGATTGATAAAAGTGATAAGGCTGGTTTACCATATAGAAGTGCATCTCTTCCTCCTTTAGAGATATCGTATAGTAAAAAATATGAGCCTTATTTGAAGAAATTTAATTTCAAGGCGGGAGATGCATTGCTTTACAATCATAACATGTTTCATGGTTCTAATAATAATGTAAGTGATAAAACGAGATTAGCAATTGCATGTGGCATAATACCTGTAGCAGCAGATTTTATTTATAAACACTGGAACGAAGAAAATAAAAGTATAGACAGTTACAAAGTAGATAAAGAATTTTATATCTCACATATTCATGAAGTTTTATCAGGGAAAATTCCATCTAATTATGAGGTTATTTTTAGTAAGAAGTTTGATACACGACCCATTATAACAGAAGAAATGTTTTATAGTAATCTTAAAAAACACAATACAAATTTCATAAGTAAATTGTACTCACTTTTTCAGAAGTAAAAATGGATGAAGAAATTAAAAAGGCAAAACAATTTTGTTTAGACCTTATTATAAATGAGCAAGCAAAATCAGGAGAATTTAAAACTTACCTTTATTTTCCGGAGAAAAATGAAAATGGGTGGATTTATTCGGGGCCATCAGTTTTTCTTACTAGTTGCATCGCTATTGAGCTACTCAATATTAATGAAGAAAAAGTTAAAAATATTGTTAACAAAGCTGCTGGCTTTGTAAAAAGTGAAATGAATGAGTATGGTTTATGGAGATTTTATCCTCACCAAGGTCTTTTTAAATTCAATACTCCATTGGATGTAGATGATACTTCTTTAGCCTCTTTTTTGTTACAAAAGTGCAATATTGATATGCCTAAAAACAAAGAATATTTGTTGTCGCAAATAGATAGAAAAGGCAATTTCAATATTTGGTTTTTTCCAAGATTTAGATTTTTGAGGTATCCAAAATTATTTTTTTTGTTGTTATTAGACTTTAAGAATTATTATCCCATTTTGTTTCCGATGAAAGGCAGAACCAATAAAGGACTTGTTTCATATAATGACTTTGAACATGCTGTATCTGCAAATGCATTATTGTATTTAGGAAAAAGTAAGGAAACACAAAAATCTATTAATCATCTAATTGAAGATTTTTTATTTGGGAATGAACATAACCAGTTTTTTTATCCAGACGAATTATTTACATATTATCACATATCAAGACTTTACAAAAATGGAATCAATGATTTTGAAAATGTAAAAACGAAGACAGAAACTTTTATCTTAAATACATCATTTGATAAAAAGAATTTTTTAGAAAAAGTTTTATTGCTATTGACTTGCAAAAACTACAACATACAGACACAACTTTACCAAAAAGAATTTCAGAATTTGCTTTCATGTTATGAATCAGAACTACAAAACCACTTTGGGTATTTTTGCACAAAAGATAGAATGATGATTGGTGGAAGTAAAGCACATGTGGCATCATTATATTTATCATTATTAATTTAATTTGAAGTTAATATCATCAGAGGATAATGCATATAGAGGCGTTACTTATAAACTATTTAAATACAACAAGTTATTTCTAGGCTCTTTCCAGTTAGGATTTACTTTTAGTGCTTCCATATTTGTAACTATTGCGCTATCAATCCTATTCATTCTATAGTATGCATAACTTAATCCTAAATAAGCATCTAAATTTGACTTATTTATTTTGATGGTTTTTTTATAATAATTTTTTGCTAATTCTAAATCATTTTTTTGATCATATATAATTGCTATGTTGTATAACGCATCAGAAAATGTTGAGTCAAGCAGATATGTTTTTTCAAACAAAATCAAAGCGCTGTCACTTTGATTCATAATCATGTAACATCTTCCTAAATCGTAAGTCGCATTAAAAAAGTTGGGGTAAGTTTCTAAAGCCTTTTTAAAATGTTGTATAGCCTCTTGCCTCATTTCATTACTTTCATTTTTGTGTTCTTCTTTAAAAGAATAACTCATTAATTGGTTAGCTAATAGATTGTGAGCTTGAGCAGATTTATCAAGATAACTTATATCATTTCGCATCAATGTTAAATGATTATACCAATCTTTATTTCTGCTTATTGAGTATGCTATGTTTGCTGAAAAGAATATTAGTAGAATAGAAAACTTCAGAAAGCTAATCTTTATTTCTTTCTTATCTGTTTTAAAGGCAAAACTCAATATGAAGCCTATGAATAAGCAATAACCTAAAGATGCAAAATAGGCCAGTCTGTCTGCTACAACACCGGGAATTGGATATAACAGATTAGAAAACAACAATAAACTTGAAAGGAATATACATAATGATACAAATAGAAAACGCTTATAAAAGAACAATACAACCGTAATCGTAATAAGTATTAAATAACATACTGCCCAAAACAAATTTTCTACTTTGAAAATAGATGTGTTTTCAAAAAAGCTATACCCATAATAATAGCCTAATGGATATGGAAATACAATTTTTTTAAAGTAAAAACTTAATGTATTTGCTGCATTGCCTAACCTATACTCAGTAGACGATTTAGATAAAGGGTATTCAACAAAGTTTAGAGGTCTATATTCATTTTTTTCAATTATTTTTTTATTGCTATTTGCTTTCAAATAATTTATTTGTGTAGATAAACTTAACGATTCTGACAAATCAACTCCAAACTGCTTATAAGATGAATTTGAATAAAAAAAGAGAGAAACTATTAACGCAAGTAAACCGAAATGAACTTTAAAGTTTAATTCATTTCGATAAAAGTATAGTAGAATGAATGCTAAAGCAACAAATAAACTATATAATAAATTTGGGAGTCCAGAAACTATTCCAATTAGTATAAAAAGTAGAGCAGTAATAACCGGTACAATTTTTAATATTTTTTTCTCCGATTTTGAAAATAGCAAATAACAAACTATTGAAGCATAAATGAGGTGATAGCTCAATATTTTTAATTTACCTATCTTAATTTGAAATAAGAAATTACTGTAAAATATTATTACACACAAAATAAAAATAATAACAGGATGAAGTATATTTTTTTCTTCAATAGATTTATACCTAATTAAAATGAAGAAATAGGTAATTAAACTAAATGCTTCGATTACATTGCCTTGCCCGTATTCAATCAACAACAGATTACTTGTAATAATGAAAAAAAATAAATTTAGTCTTGAGTTTAATCTTATAAAAGTTAGTGCAGTAATGCATACTGCAGAAATAAAATGTATGGTGTGAAAATCTGAAAACTTAAAAAATATTTTCAATATAAAACAGATAATTAGGGTAGTAACCGGTAAAGTTTTTTTAGAATGATATAACATTCCATAAACTTTTGCTTTAAAAGAAGATAGTGAAATACGCTTATAAAAATTTAAAGCAAAAAGTATTAATGAGTAAATGGTTGTTGAAATAATTATAAATTTCATCTCACTTTGAGAAACAAGTAAGATTAAAACAAACATTACTAAACCTGAAACATACTTTAAAAAAGTATTTAAAGAAACAACATGTACCAGATAAAAAACAGACATTAAGGATACTGCAATGGAAGATCTTTTAGATAATAATGAAAAGATTATTAATGTGATGTAAAGTAAAATGTATTTAGAGTGTTTTTTAAAACTATATAAAACCAAACTATAAATAGCTAATAGAAAAAACAACATTGACAATAATTCATCCCTGTTTTTTATGCTACAAACTACCTCAGTATGAAGGGGATGAACAATGAAAACGCACGCACTTAATAGTGCAATAAATGTAAATTTCGGATCATAGACTGCTATTATCTTATAAATTAAAATGCACGAAAAGATATAAATAAATAGATTAGTTAAATGACTAATGAAAATATTGTTTCCAAACAGAAATGCTTCTAAATAGTAAGATAGTTTTGCAATAGGTCTATACTCATAAGAAGTACCTTGAGAATCTTCAAAATACGAGCTAAAAAAAATATTTGCTAAATCAGAAAAAAAGGAGAAATTATTTTTTGTTACTACTACAATTTCGTCATCTAAATTATATTGATTAAATAGCGAATTGCCAAAAGTCAAAAATCCTAAAACTGCAACTAATAAATACTCAAAAATTTTATTATTCTTAATAACTATCAAATTCTTAATTATTTTTTGCAAAAGTAACTACATTAAATAGGAATAATTCAGTTCATTTTAGAAATATAAATTCTAGTATTTTTACAAACCATGAAAATTCTTGTTACAGGAGGCCTGGGCTTTATTGGCTTCCATCTTATTAAAAAGCTAATTGATAATAATGAAATTATTTCAATTGACTTTAATTTAAATATCTCTTCTGACTTTGTTAAAAAATTAAGAGAAGAAGAACTTCATAAAATGAATTTTCTTGTTTCTAAAATTGATATCAGAAATCGAGATGCAGTTTTCTCATATTTCCAAAATAATGTACCGGATATTGTGATTCACTTAGCAGCTTGCACCGGAATTGCTGCATCAGAGCGTAATAAAGAATTGTATTTTGATGTAAATGTAAAAGGGTTTGTAAATATTTTAGACGCTTGTGTTCAAAATAAAATCAATCATTTAATCTACGCAAGTAGTTCATCAGTATATAATACTTCGAATGAAAAATTTATAGAAAAGGATGTACAAGATAATCAGCTGTCTTATTACGGACATACAAAAAGATTAAATGAGCATATAGCGAATTTTTATTCTAATAGATACGATATAAAATTAATTGGATTAAGGTTTTTTACTGTTTATGGTTCATTCGCAAGAACAGATATGGCAGCCTGGAAATTTATGAATGCTGTAACACATGGGGAGCCAATCACATTATACGACAATGGAGAAATATTTAGAGACTTTACTCATGTTTCTGATATAACCGATTCTATAGCCAAAATTATAGAAAAGAAAGATAAATGGTTATTTTCACATCAACTCTTTAATATAGGTCATGGTTCCCCTATTTCAGTTTTTCAATACCTAAATGAAATATCAAAAAACTTGAATAAAGTACCCATTATAATAAGCACACCACTTCCCCAAAATGAGCTTAAATATACACATGCAAGCACCGATAATTTATATGACTTCATAAATTATAAACCAGCAGTATCGATTAAAAAAGGAATAAAAGAGATGACAGATTGGTTTTACAAACTTGAAATTTAATTTAGTTATGAGTTGTTTTCATTTTTGTACCATAGCTACAATTAGTCATACATATAAAGTTCTTGCTCTCAGAGATAGTTTATTGAAAATTAATCCAAATTTCACCCTACATGTTTTAATTGTTGATAATAGTTTTTTTTTAAAAGATCTAAAAGATGAATACAATGTAAGATGGTATTTATTAGAAGGTTTAGATTTAGAAATCGGAAAAAGGATTAGAGCTAAATATGAAAAAAAACATGATAAGTTAAGATGGAGTTTAAAGCCAGTTTTTTTATCATACTTGTTAAAAGAGGATATCTCTAGAAAAATAATTTATATTGATAATGATATTGCATTTTTTAATGATTATGAATTCATTTTTGAAAAATTAGAAAAGTATAATGTTTTATTAACTCCACATTATTATCCAATTAATCCAAACGAAAATCAGAATTGGTTGGAAGCTAATTTTAAAGTAGGCTTATATAATGCAGGTTTTTTTGCTTGCAATAATAAGGCATCTGATGCTTTGAATTGGTGGGCAAATTGTTGCTTATATAGATGTGAAAGAAACCCAATAAGAGGGTTATGGGACGACCAGAAATATTTAGATATTTTGCCTATACACTTTGAGAAAGTGAAAGTTTTACAACATAAAGGTTGTAACCTAGCAGATTGGAACGAGAGTATTCTTAAAAGAAAGGAGATAGATGGGGATGTTCTTATTGCAAATAAATGGAATCCAGTATTTATACACTTTACAGGTACCACTATCAACAATTTTCTTCAAGGAAATGATATTCTTCTTAAAAAATATTTTTACGAATATGTTTCTTTACTCAAAAAATATAAACCTAACCTAAACATTTCAGATGAGTCATACACATTAAATACATTTGAGAAAATTAAGTTAGCAGTTTGGAGATTTATTAATAATTTCAACAAAATGTAAAAAATAAAATTTTGCAAATAATACAAAGTTTTCTTTCTGGTTTTATTTTTGAGAAACAGTCAATTAAAAAGATTGGAATTTTCTTTTTTGTAATAGTATTTGCATTGTATGGAAATACACTTTTTAATGATTACAATCTTGATGACGAGCTTGTAACTAGAAACCACAGGCTTACATCACAGGGAATAAGTGCTATTCCAGAAATTTTTTCGTCTCCATATTACCAAGATGAAATGGGATATGCTTATGAGTATCGTCCAATCGTGTTGGCAAGTTTTGCTATAGAACACCAGTTTTTTGGTGAAAGCCCTTTTGTTAGCCATTTTATAAATGTATTTTTTTATGCAATAACAATAATGTGTTTGTTTTATTTGTTAATGTTATTATTCCCCAATTATGACTTATTCTTATTACTTATAATTACTTTATTTTTTTTATTTTTTCCGCTTCATACAGAAGTAGTTGCAAACATTAAAAACCGGGATATAATTTTTTCTTTATTATTCTCATTATTAAGTACCATTTTTTTAATTAAATACTACTCATATAACAATAAAATTACACTATTGTTATTTTTTATTTTTTTCATGTTAGCTATATTATCAAAAAATGATTCTATAATTTTTTTAGTTATCATACCAATATCAATTATTTTTTTCCTTCCATCCGATAAAATTAAATTACTTACTTCTATATTTTTATTAACCTTAGCTAGTTTCTTTTTTTTACCTATAGAATCAATATTTTATAAAATACTTTTTTACATTTTCTGTTACACATTTATTTTTTTTATTTATTTTTTAAAAAATAATAGAATAGATTCCTTACGGTTTAAGTTTTTTTTAAAAAAAACTTTAAACCTCAACGACATCAATCTTACAAATTCAAATCAATTGAATGAAAAAGCTTTTCCTCCATTTTTAATTTTCACAATATCTAATCTATTTTGCTTTATATCATACACATTTAATTTGATGCCTAAATTTGTATTGTTTTTTTCATTACTTGTTTTAGTTATATATCTTCTGTTTTTTACAACAAATATTTTTGCATTATTTTTCTTTAGTCTACAAACATTAGTATTACATTACTTTATCAATGAAAATGAGTATTTGTATATTCTATTAATTTCAAATGCATATTTTGTTTGTAAATCCAACCATTATCGACCTTTAGGTACATTGATTTTTTTGTTAACCAATATCCTCCATTATTACAAATTTGGACTTAATTATCTTGTAGAACATAATTTTTTTGTACTATATTTTATACACGCATTAATTTTTATATTAATAAAAAATAAAGCTTTATCTAAATTACTCCTATTGCTAAGCCTTGTGATTCCTATTTACAATGAAATTGAAGCACATATTTTTAATAAGGAAATGTTTAATGTAAAAATATTATACTATCTTATTCTGGCATCATTTCCTTCAATATACTTATATATATCTATTTTTAAAGATAAGTATTGTGCAATTAGAGTATTAAGTTTGTTTTTTTTGATATTTTATTGTTACTCTTTATTTATAAGTAATAAGCAAGCATCAATTGCGAGCACTAACAGCATTGAGTATAAAAATAGTATATCAGAATACAAAAATACTATTACAGGAGTAGAATTGTCACCAATTGTCCAAACGGATAGACCAATAAATTTTGTTGAATATCCCATGAATTTAAATGCACCAATAAGTGAAAAAATTGGAACATCTTTTTACATATTGGCTACCTACTTAAAAATAATGTTCTTTCCTTTTCCAATGGGGTATTATTACGGTTATTCTTATGTTGTTTCTAAGCCAATTAATAATTTAATATCAATATTGTCAATCTTTCTTCATTTATCACTATTAATTATATCTCTTTATTTGGTAAACAAAAAACCAATATTAAGTTTTGGTATTTTATTATATCTTATTTCCATCGCTGCTTTTTCAAACATAGTTCAACCTTTAGCAGGTGTTATAGCTGATAGGTTTACATATGTTACATCTTTAGGTTTTTGTATTGTGTTGGGTTACTTATTTTTCATTGCATTAAAAAAAACAACAGGTACTAAGAGAAATATTATCATTGGATTTTTTACTATTATAATTTGTTTTTATTCCTATTTAACAATAGCCCGAAACGCACAATGGAAAAATCATCTTACTTTAATGAGACACGATATCAAACATCTCGACAATTCAGCCCAAGCTCATAATTTACTTGCCTCAAATCTCATGAAATATTCTTTTGATGAATCATATAGTGAAAATAAATCAAAAGATGAAATGAGGAAAGAAGCGGCATTTCACTTTAAAAGGGCAACAGAAATTTATCCTCCTTTTTTCAATGCATGGTATGATTTAGGAAGAACATATTCCATATTAAATAATCTTGACAGTGCTTATATATGCTTCAAAAGGGTTCATGAACTTGATTCTACATTTAGTGATGCCACATTGAATATTGCAGTAATTGCAGAGCAAAAACAAGATTATGATACTGCTATTTATTATTACGAAAGGTTAATTAAGTTTAATCCTTACGTTCAAGAAGCATATGCCAATTTAAGTTATCTATATTTCAGATTACAACAGCCTAAAAAATCTATTGAAGTGAATCAAAGAGCACTTGCTTACAATCCTAACTGGCAAGAGCCCAGAGAAAATATTAAAAGGGTAGAAGAGTTTTTAAAACAAAACAATTTACCTCTTGAGTAACTTAAAGAATTATTTAAAAGCATTTTGCCAAGTGTATTCAGATTTTAAATTGAATCTGCCTTTTTTAAAAACTTGCCTGCCTTTATTTATTCCTTTCCTTAATTTATTTTGTTCTTCTTCAGAAAGGTGAATTGTATGTTGACATTCTTTAGAGCAACAACGTTCATATTTTTCTTTGCAGGTTTCACATTGAATGAATAATAAGTGGCAACCATCATTAGCACAATTAACATGTGTATCGCAAGTTGAACCGCATTGATGACATTTTGCTATTATCTCATCTGAAATTTTTTCGCCTAAACGCTCATCAAAAACAAAATTTTTGCCTTTAAATTTTATAGGAATGTTTTGCTCTTTTGCTCTACGGGCATATTCAATTATACCGCCCTCCAATTGATATACATTTTTAAAGCCTTTGTGTTTGTAATATGCGCTGGCTTTTTCACAACGTATGCCACCTGTGCAGTACATCACTATGTTTTTGTCTTTGTAAGGCCCTAAAATTTTTTCTACTACAGGCAGCGCTTCTCTAAAAGTGTCTACATCTGGTAAAATGGCATTTTCAAAATGTCCCACCTCATGCTCATAGTGGTTACGCATATCAACAATAATGGTGTTGGGGTCTTCTGCTAGTTTATTAAACTCTTCGGCTTTAAGATGAATGCCTTTATTGGTTACATCAAAGGTTTCATCATTTAAACCATCTGCCACAATTTTATTTCGAACTTTAATGTCTAACACAAAAAAAGATTTTGCATGATCATCTACGGCAATATTTAATCTCATGCCGTTCATAAAACTATAGCTATACAAAATATCTTTTAAAACCTTGAAGTTTTCATCCGGAACGCTTATTTGTGCATTGATACCTTCTTTGGCAATATATATTCTGCCTAAAACGCCAACGGTTGATAGTTTTAAAAATAACTCATCTCTAAATGCATGAGGATTTTCCAATTTCCAATATTGGTAAAAAGAAAGGGTAGTTCTTGGGCGTGTATCTGCCTTTAACTGCTCTTTTAGCAGTTTTCTGTTGTATTTGTTGTGCAATTGCATGTTGCAAACTTTTAATAAATGAGATAATTATGCTGCAAAGTTACTTATTACAAATGTTTTGTCAATGACTTTTGTCAATCATGAAATAATACATCAGAATATGGTTATCTATTAAGCTATTAATGGTATTTATAATAAGTTGTAGTTTGCTATATTGTAAAAAATTTCACTATGGATTTTTTCAGAAAATTATTTGAGAGCGATTTTATGCCTCACGGGCATTGTTATTTTTGGAAGCCTGAGGTGCTGTGGACTAATGTTGTTGGAGATGGTATTATAGTTATTGCTTATTTTACGATCCCATTCGCACTGTATTATTTTGTTAATAAAAGACAGGACATTAAATATCCGGGACTATTTGTACTATTTGCTTTATTCATATTTTCATGTGGCTTAACACACTTGCTTGATATATTTTCAGTATGGATTCCTATTTATCGATTTGAAGGATTACTTAAACTTTTTACAGGCATAATATCTATTACTACCGCAATACTGCTAATTAAAATTTTACCAGAAGCACTTAAAATACCTACAAGAAAAGCTTATGCAGAAGCTAATACAAAACTTCAGAATAAAACATATGAACTAGAAAAACACAATGAATATTTAAAGCAATTAGCTTATGCTACTTCACACGATTTAAAAGAACCTGCAAGGGGCATGTCTATTTATGCACAGTTACTTTTAAATAAACATAGTACTGAACTAAACGATGAGATAAAAGAAAAACTTCGTTACATAGCAATAGAAGGTAAGAGAATGTATGAAATGGTAGATTCAGTAATGAACTTTTCTTTTTTAGAATCAGAAGAATACACTTTTGAAAAAGTAAACTTAGAAAAAGTGGTTTATAATGCCCAAATGAATATCAAATTATTATTAGAAGAAAACAATGCTGAAGTTATATATGATTTTCTACCCGAAATTAAAGGTAATGAAATGTTGCTAACACTATTGTTTCAAAATATTATTAGTAATAGCGTAAAATTTAGAAAACCGGGTGTAAACCCTGTAATAAAAATTAGTTTTGAAGAAAATGAAAATCAAACTTCTATAAACATTTCCGATAATGGCGTAGGTTTCGATAATAAATATTGTGAAATAGTTTTTGAAATGTTTAAACGGCTAAATAGTAACTACAGTCATCGGGGTTCGGGGCTTGGTCTATCAATTTGCAAACGAATAGCCGAAATGCACCAGGGAAAAATTACTGCTCAATCTGAACCTAATGTTGGTACTACAATTAGTATAGATTTTCCTAAATAATTTTCAACAGCAAAGCACATTGCTATTCATAGCTGAATGTTTATTATTGCTTCTTTATTTATAGCAATGAAACTATTTGTTTTTTTACTTTTTCTTTTTGCAGAAACAGCAACTATTGCGCAGCAAAAACTCGATAATACTGTTGAGTTTAACGATGGCGTGTATCTATCTGTTGAAGAATTTTTAAGCAATCGCCCTTCCATAAAAATTGAAGATGTTGAATTAGAATATATTGATGAAGTATTCGATACAGAACATGCAAAAGCTATTAATGTAATCAGGCATAATGATAATGTAAATGAAAAGGTATGGGCAGTTTGTATTGAAGGTAGGCTTTATATTAGATTGGCTGCATCTCTCAAATCATTTGACAAGTATGAAAAAAGATTTGTAAAAGACAATACATATCTGAAGATTTTGAGTTCTGGTGAAATTTGTGTGTTTTCATTGCCAATATACATGACAATAAGCAATAGTTTGGGTGCTTTTGGTGGAGTAGGAGCGTTGGCTTCTTCAAAAGTCTCAAACTCTCCGTCTGTAAGTACAAATAATGTTTATGATGGGTCTAATACAAAATGGTATTTTATTTCATTAAAAGATGGTAATGTATATACACTTGAAATCGAAAACTTTATTAACTATATTAAGCATGATACAGACTTTAACAATATTGTTATTGCTGACAAAAAAGCTAAGAAAAAACTACTCTACTACGTGAGCAAATACAATGAAAAAAATCCTTTTTATATTCAGCCCGCAAATGAAAATTAATAAATAAAAAATTTCACTATACATGTCAGTAATTAAAACTAAAATCAATAAAAACAGCGCATCGTTTAAAGATAATCATGAGAAAATGATTGCGTTGGTTGCTGAGTTAAATAAGAAACTGAAAGAAGCGCAAAAGCAAGGCAGCAGCAAACACATGCAACGCGCCAAAGAAAGCGGAAAACTATTAGCTCGCGAACGTTTAGAGTTGTTGCTCGACAGAGATTCGCCTTTTTTAGAGTTAATGCCGTTGGCAGGTCTGGGTGGTGATGGCTTTGGGCCGGGTGGTACTATTGTGGCAGGTATTGGTTTGGTAGAAGGAAAACTGTGCATCATTAACAGCAATGTGGGTACTAATAAAGGTGGAGCTATTGATTATGCTACTTTGCAGAAAGGTATTCGCATTAATGAAATAGCCATGGAAAATAAATTGCCTTCTATTAATATTGTAGAAAGTGCAGGTGCTAATCTTCCTGAGCAAGAGAAAATTTTCAATTATGGCGGTATCAACTTTCGTGAAATTACCAGACGCTCGAAAGCAGGTTTGGCAACGTTGAGTTTGGTGTGTGGTAACGCTACGGCCGGTGGCGCTTACGTGCCGGGCATGAGCGACTATACCGTGATGGTGAAAAACCAGGCGAAAGTATTTTTGGCGGGCCCGCCATTGGTAAAAATGGCAACTAACGAAATTACCGATGATGAAAGTTTAGGCGGTGCCGATATGCACGCGAAAATTTCTGGCGTTTCAGATTATACTGCTTTAGATGATGTAGATGGTATTCGCCAGTTGCGCGAAATCATGTCTTTCATTCCAAGCGATAGCGAACAATTTGTTCCGAATAAAAATGTGAAAGAGCCACTTTACAATACTGATGAAATTTTGGGCATTGTAAACCCCGATGTTAAAATTCCTTTCGATGCTCGTGAAGTAATTGCGCGCATAATTGATGGTTCAGAGTTTTCAGAATTTAAACCCAATTTTGGCAGCACCTTGGTTTGTGGTTGGGCAGAAATTCATGGATACCCGGTGGGCATCTTAGCCAACAATGGCGTGCTATTTTCCGATTCGGCTAATAAAGGCGCACATTTTATTCAGTTGTGTAACCGTAATCATACGCCCATAATTTTCTTGCAGAATATCACCGGATTTATGGTGGGCAGAAAATATGAAGAAGAAGGCATTATTAAACATGGCGCAAAACTGATTAATGCCGTAAGCAACAGCGAAGTACCTTCTATTACCATTATGATGGGAGCTTCTTTTGGTGCAGGCAACTATGCCATGAATGGCCGTGCCTACCAACCACGCTTTTTGTTTGCCTGGCCCAATTCTCGCATTGCCGTTATGGGTGGCGAGCAGTTGAGTGGGGTGATGGAAATTATTCAACGCGAAGCAGCCGAGAAAGCAGGCATACCTTACGATGAAGAACAAGGCAAACAAATGCGTGAATATATGATGAAGGAAGTAGAGCAAAAATCTACTGCCTACTATTCAACAGGAAATATTTGGGACGATGGCGTAATAGACCCTCGCGATACCCGAAATATTTTGGGCTTCACTTTGGCTGTGGTGAACCACACTAAAGTTAAAGGTGCAACCGAATTTGGAGTGTTTAGAATGTAGTTTTTAAGTCCATAGACCATAGTCGATAGCCCATAGAAAATAGAAGTGAGAAATTAAATTAAAAATAAAAAAGGAAAGTCATGAAAGTGATATTAGAAATTGACAATGCCACAAAAGCCGGGAGGGATTTAATGGCGCATGTAGAGCAAATTAAAAATCAGAAAGGTATTAATGTAATTAAAGAAGTAAGGTTAGGTGCAAAAGAATTAGCTAAGGGAATTGGCAGGCTTGCAACACCCAACGAGTTGAAGTATGTAATGAAAAAAGCAGCTAAGGGTAAATTTGTTGATTTTGATGAAGCCATTAATAAATTAACAAAGTAAAAAATGAAAATTGAAATTTCAGAAGAAGCTCTTAAAACATTAAAAGAGATTTCTGATTTTGTAGAATCTAAAAATACAAAAGGTGCGGGTAAAAGATGGCTTTTAAGATTCAAAAAGAAATTGAAATCTTATGCGAAGTTGAATACTAAATATAAGTACTGCGAGGATGAAACACTTTTTGAATTGAAATTTTCATGTTTATCAATCGGAAACTGGATTGTAGTTTTCACTTTAGATAACAACCGATTTAAAATCTATCAACTAATTCATGGCTCGCTAATGAAATAAAATATTAATGAATTCAAAAATGCTCAACCCAAAAGTCAACTACCCAACCTTCAACACTCCTCTCTTTGGGAGAGGGGTAACAATAACCGAAAGGAATGTTAAAACTTTTAATGGGGAGAGGCTTATAAATAAACCAATATGATCAAAAAAATCCTTATCGCCAACCGTGGCGAAATCGCCATCAGAGTAGTGCATACAGCAAAAAGAATGGGTATTGCAACCGTTGCTGTTTTTTCTGAAGCCGACAGAAATTCTTTGTTTGTAAAAGAAGCCGATGAAGCCATTTGTATTGGCGGTTATCAGCCCAACGAAAGCTATCTGGTTCAGGATAAAATTATTGAAGCTGCGAAACGTACGGGCGCAGATGCCATTCATCCGGGCTATGGTTTCCTTTCTGAAAACGAATCGTTTGCCAAGCGTTGTCGCGAAGAAGGAATCATTTTCGTAGGTCCATCACCCGAAGCCATTTACGCTATGGGCGATAAAAAGCGAGCCAAGGAAATTGTAGCGAAACACAATGTGCCTACTATTCCCGGCTATAATGGTGCCGACCAATCGGTAGAAACGTTGAGCAAAGAAGCCATAAAAATTGGTTTTCCCGTTTTGCTGAAAGCCAGTGCAGGCGGTGGCGGAAAAGGCATGCGTATTGTGCGCGAAGAAAAAAATCTGTTAAAAGAAATTGAAGCTGCCAAGCGCGAATCGCTTTCTGCCTTTGGCGATGATACCTTGTTGATTGAAAAATATTTCGATAGTTCGCGCCATATCGAGTTTCAGATTTTTGGCGATAAACATGGCAATGCCGTTCACTTGTTCGAGCGCGACTGTTCGGTGCAAAGGCGTTATCAAAAAATTATAGAAGAAAGTCCATCGCCTGCCTTAACGCCTGAATTGCGCGCAGCCATGGGCGCTGCTGCGGTAAATGCTGCATTATCCATCAACTATGATAATGCCGGAACCGTAGAATTTATTTTAGCTCCCGATGGTGAATTTTTCTTTTTAGAAGTAAACACCCGCTTGCAGGTAGAGCACCCCGTTACCGAAATGGTTACCGGATTAGATTTGGTGCAACTGCAAATAGAAGCAGCCGAAGGCAAGCCATTGCCATTTAAACAAGAAGATTTAATACAAACGGGACACGCTTTGGAAGTGCGTCTCTATGCCGAAGATGCTTACAACAATTTTATGCCTGCCATTGGCGAAGTATTGTTGTTCGACCCTTATGAAGAAGCCGATGCACGTTTCGATTCGGGCATACAAACCGGCTCGGTAATAGATATTTATTACGACCCGATGATTGCCAAAATCATCACTCACGGAAAAGACAGAGCAGATGCTATTCGCAAAATGTTGCACACGCTTTCTAAAACGGTTTATTTAGGCACTATTACTAACAAACACTTTTTGCAGCGCGTGTTAAACGATACCGATTTTGTTTCAGGCAGTTTCGATACTTCATTTATTGCCACACACGGGCAATTGATGCAAGCCGAAAAATTAGCTGATGCACAACTGCACCCTCTATTTATTGCCGCTACTTTGCAAACCTGGCAGCAAAACGAAAACAACCGCACCGTGCTGCGCCATGTGCCTAATGGCTGGCGCAATATTTTCTACCAGCCGCAACAGGTAAGTTTTGAATATGATGGCGAAACCGTTTTGGTGCAATACACTTCGCTAGGCAATATGAAATTCAGTTTTGCCATTGGCGAATTACAATATGAAGTGGTATTGGAAAAAAAGTATGAGCCATACATTATAGCCACCGTTAACAATCATCGCCAAACCTTTGCGGTGGTGCGCAACGAACAAAACGTATTTGTGCATAGCGATAGCACCGATAGTGTTACGCTGAAAGAAACGCCACGCTTCCCCGATAAAACTGCCGAAACCGTAAAAGGCGGCTACAAAGCCCCCATGCCGGGCGAAGTGGTGAAAGTAATGGTGAAAGCCGGAGATACTGTGAAAGCAGGTGACCCGCTATTGGTAATGATTAGTATGAAAATGGAAAACACCATTGAAGCACACGAAGACGGCACTGTAGAAGAGGTTTACGTAACCGAAAAAGGTTTCGTTGAAGCCGATGCGCTGTTGGTGAAGATTAATAACTAAGATATGTCAAGATTATTTACATGCTTGTTGATAGTTGTTTGGCTCACTTCATCTGGGCAAAAAGCAAAAGAATATTTTGTAAGTGGACAAGGGGGCAAAACCGATGAAAATAATGCTGAATATATAAGGAAAGTTACTAAGCAAGGAGATTTGTATAATGTGCAGGAGTTTTTTATGAATGGACTGATTCACTCTGAACTGAATTTTAAAGACAAGAAATTACATTATAAAATTGATACGCTGAAATGTTACCACTTAAATGGAGTTTTATCTACCATTGGCAGCTATTTAAACAACGAGAAACATGGTGAATGGAAATGGTTTTATGTTAGCGGAAAACCATGTATAATAGGAAACTATTTTAATGGAAAACAAACGGGAACATGGGAATGGTTTGATGAAAAAGGAAATGGTTATAAGCTTGAAAATGCTAATGATTCATTGATAAAACGCTTCCATTATCACCCTGAATTTCCGGGAGGTCAATTTGAACTACAAAAATATCTCAAGAATATTAGCTATCCTCCTTCTGCAATTAGAGATGGAATTCAAGGTACTGTTTATACTTCATTTTACATCAATACAAATGGTAAAGTAGAAGACATTAATATCATTAAAGGTGTTTCATCAGAACTAAATTCCAGAGTTTATGAACATTTGAAAAATATGCCTCTATGGAGTGTTGGATATAAATATGGCAAGCCTGAAAGCGAGCAGTTTTTCTTGCCAGTAATATTTTTAATAAATGCAACAAAGCCAGCACCATTGGTTCAAAGAAAGCAATATAGTGTGTATTTATTCAATAGTGCAATGCAAGATTATCAAAACGAAAACTACAAAGAAGCTATTCATAAATTGAAAACTGCAATTTCTATGAGCTATAATGATGCGAGATACTATTACTATTTAGGTAATTGCCATGATAAATTAAATGAAAAAGAAATTGCCTGCGGCTATTGGCAAATAGCAAATGTTTTAGATATAAAAAACATCAACGAAAAAGTCAATTTTGACTGTATTTTTTGAATTTTTCAAAACAAAAATGGCCGTATCATAAAATACGACCACTTTCAAAACCTCTTTGCGTCTTTGCGTAAAATATTCACACTTTCCGTTTCCGCTTTCTATTCACCATATATTCTTTCACCGCAGCTTTGGTAGTAAGCCAGTCTCTGCCTTCTTTGTAAGCATCAATTTTTCCTTGGCGGGCAAGCAAACTAATATATTCTTGCCCATAAGGCAAAGCCTCTTCAGCCACAATATTAGATATTGGCATATACGCTTCCGCATCTGGATAAGTGCTTAAATAAATATCTAACGAGCGCTCTAAAGCCTGTATCATTAGCAAAATAATTTTGCTGTATGAACCGGTATTGGCTTGGTTCAGCGCATCGTAATATTTCTTTCTATCATTTTTCAGAATAATTGCAGGTGGAAACCCTGAACGCATCAATAGTAAATTCATAACCAAGCGCACCGTTCTGCCATTACCATCGAAAAATGGGTGAATCCAAACAAAGCGATGATGAAACAACGAAGCCAGAATAATATCGCTCAATTGCATTTCATTGCCATTAATAAATGCAATTAATTCACTTAGCAAATCAGGAACTTTCAGCGCATTGGGTGGGGTAAAATTTGCCCCCACAATACGCACACCACCATTGCGCAATCTTCCTGCAAAATCTTTTTCAATTTTATTCATTACCAAATAATGAATATCTAAAATGTCCCTTTCAGTTAAGGTGTATTCGGGCTTAACCAATTTTTCAAGATAAGCTATGGCTTCATGATGATTAGTAACTTCAAAATGCTCACGTAGCGATTTTCCTTTCACAGTCATACCTTCTTCCAACACTATACGGGTTTCGTTTAATGTAAGCGTATTGCCTTCAATGCTGTTGCTGTTGTAGGTCCATTCAACAAATAGCCCTTCTTTAATTTTTTGCATAGCAATGCCTGGCAACGGTCTTCTTTCGTTTAGTTGCTTTCTTTTTTGCTCTAATCGTTCTATTTGAGCATCAAATTCCTGAAGTTGCGCTATGTCATTTATCCATTTCACACTCCAAAGTTACTTAATATCGTTTAGTTTTAAAAATATTTTAACCGATATTAAAATTATTCACTTTTGTTTCATTTGTTTACTTTTGACATATGTCATTTTATTATTTAATAGTTTTCAGAATCCTAATGATAAGATTTCATAGCGTTTTTTATTGCTTAACTATCTTTCTTTTGTTGTTTTGTAGTAAACCCTTATTTGCAGAAAACTTAATTGCAGATTCTACCTCAAGTAAAAATAAGGCTGATAGATATTCTTTGAGAAACCTTGCTACTAATTACACTTTGTTTAGAGATTTTGCAACATCGCCACTATTTTACAGGGGAGGAGGTTTAAGTTTTGGGTATGGTTGGCTTAATACCAATATTAATCGTGAAAGACTTATAGAACTCGATTTTGCGGGCAATATAACTTTCGCAAAAACTCCAAAAAGCAATTATTTTCAAACAGCTTCATCAAGTTTCCTTTTTGCTGTGAATGGTTACTTTCATTATTTGCAAACAGTTAAAAAAATATCGAAATCAAAAAATAATATTCGTTTTGGCGGTGCAATTCTGAATACACAAAATATAAGAATAAACTCAAGTTTAATGAATGCTTCGGCTGGTTTAGAAACATTTATTAACCTAATGTTTTCAGCAAAAATTGAACGCGATATTTCCAGAAGCACCGTAAAAGATTTTAAACTGCTTTTTATTAAAAAGCAACTACACCCTGTTAAGCGAAAAATAGCTTTTCAGCTTAATGCAGGCGTAATAAACTTAAATAGGAGGCCAGGCTATGCCTATGTTTACGATAGTGAATTAGATGGTACTAAAACCAATGGTATTTCCTGGATATTTGATGCTTACCAATGGTCGCTTAACGGCTGGCGTTTTGGTACAAGAATAGAATTTAGTAGGTACAGGCCAAGTGGCAACGGTAAAAAGATTGCTTATTTGTGGGATGTGGCACACGCTCCCGGAAAATTCGAACCCTTTCAAATGGCAACACATCGTATTCAATACACACTTATTATAAACAATAACAGAAAATAGTACTCATGAAAAAAATAATGCCTATCGTTTTTGTTGTGTTTATAATTTCTGCCTGTGAAAAGATACTATTTAAAAAAGACCTGGCCAGCACCAACCCTTACGATAATTTTAGTTATTTATGGCATGAAGTAGATAAAAAATATAGCTATTTTGAATTGAAAAATATAGATTGGGATACCATAAAAGATAAGTATGAAATGAAGATAACGAGCGATATGAGCGAAGAAGCATTGTTTAAAGTGCTTTCAGAAATGCTCAATGAATTGAAAGATGACCATACCAATTTAGTTTCGCCATTCAATGTTTCTCAATACAACATTCCGCTGCGCGAAAAAAACAATTACAACAGAAGAACAATTGAAGAGTTTTATATTCCAAATTATAGAATTACCGGGTCTTTCATTCATGATTATATACAGAATAATGAAATTGGCTATATACGTTATTCAAGTTTTATGAATACCATTGATGCTGCTTCATTAGATTATGTGCTGTTGCGCTATAGGTTTACTAAAGGATTAATTTTAGACCTAAGAGAAAATGGTGGTGGCAACATATTCAACGTTCCGGTTTTGTTAGAACGATTTTCTTCTCAACGCACGCTTGCAGCTTATTCTGTCACCAGAAATGGCCCCGGCAGAAACGATTTTGGTAAAAAAGAAGCTTTTTATATAAATAAGCATAAGGGTATTATTTATACAAAACCTGTTGTAGTGCTTATAGACAGGGGTTCATATAGTGCCACTACATTTTTTGCATTACTAACTAAAGTTTATCCTAACATAACCTTAATAGGCGATACAACCGGTGGGGGAGGCGGCTTGCCTAATGGCGGGCAATTGCCTAATGGCTGGACCTATCGTTTCAGTGTAAGCCAACTATTAGATTTAGCAGGAAACAATTATGCTGAAAGTGGAGTACCCCCCGACATTTCAGCCACTTTTGACTGGACCAATTTATCTAAAGACGAAATATTAGAAAAAGCAATTGAAGAATTGAGTAAATGATGTAAGAAAACTTCTAAGTTTTTGAAGAAAAAACCATTAACGTTTAAGTAATACTTTTATTTTAAAATGAAGCAATTTTTTTACGTTTTTTATGGTATTTAAACAGGCAAACAATTTTTTTTTAATTTTTTTTCTAAAACAAAACAATTTTGATTTCTATACGTAAAAGCCCCGAAGCATAGTAAATTCAAAGTGTTTATTAAAGTTTGTTAAATGAAAAACATGTTGAAAATATTAACATGCCAAAAAAAAATGTACATGATACTTGACAAAACAAAATATTGTTTCTAATTTACCACCCAAATTCTCGATTATGAAGTATTTCAACTTAACTGGAAAAGACAATAATTATGCTGTTTTAAAAGCATTTAGCAATAATTATTTCTTAAAAAACGCAGCTGTTATTGCTAAAACCTTTTTACTCGCCTTGGTTTTATCTTTTGGCGCTTCACAAAGTGTTTTAGCGCAGACGTGTTGTAGCAATCCTACTGCATTCGTTACAGTAGGTGCACCTGCGCCCGGTAATTCAGTACAGATTTCTACGTGTACATATGCAGGTGAGTATAATACTGTAACAGGATTGGTCGCGGGGAGAAGGTATTCAGCTGCTTCTAGTGCAGCTGATTGGTTGACTGTTAGGCATACGTCTGCCGGTGGTACTATTGTCTATTGTGGACCGGCAAATAATGCTATATGGCAAGCTCCTGTGTCAGGCACTTATTTTTTGCATTTCAATCTTCTTACTTATGTTAATGGGCCTGCTCCTGTTTGTGGTACTCAAAGTTCATGTAGAACTACAACTTTTACTTCTTATTGTAGTGGAGCAACTACTACTACAGGCTATGAAATAGCACAAGAAACCAACCCAGTATTTACTGCTGCGGCAGCTTGTAGTAATGGCTCTATTAGAGTAGGTGCTGGTTCGTGGAGAGATATAACTCTAGCTGCCAATACATATTATAACTGGTCAGCTCCTGCTTCTTTTGGCTCCAATGGCAATCAAATGAGAATTAGACCTTTAAACGGTGGTGCTACCACAGTAGTTTTAAATGCAGGTCAGTCTCAAAATTCATGGTTTTCAGGAACCACAACCACAGTTAGGGTTTCGGTTAACCGTACTACTTGTATATGGTCGGGCACTTCAAATATTCTAACTTATCGTCATACACAACCTAATGCAGGAACGATAACTCAAAGTCCGGCATCAGGGGGTACAATTTGTGCAGGACAAAATGTACAATATACTTCATCGGGTTCTTCAAATGGTAATTTTGCTGCTTTTCAATTTCAATGGAATAGTACTGCAGGTTCTTATTCTGGTGACTGGATTGGAACTAATCCAGGCAATTGGACTTCAAGCATTAATGGCAATTCTGTATTATATGTAAGATCGAGAGTAGATAATAACGGATGTTCTTCTTATGCTGGTCCTGTAAGCGTTCAGGTATTATCTACGGCAAATAACCCTGGGGCTATTTCAGTTCCTGCCTCTATATGTGCAGGCACTGCAACTAACATTACAAACGTTACTGCTGCTACTACAGGTACACCTGCATCTAGTGGCCCGAATTATTACTTTTATTATAGGGGGGGGCCAAGTAATGTGGGTTGGCAAATGTTCAACGGTCCTACTTCAAGCTCTACGGTTGCCCTTCCGGCTGCGGTAATTAACACCCCGGGACAATGGTATGTAGCAAGAAATTCTGAATTTGGATGTGCAGGTCAGGCAAACAATAGTACTACAGTAGATATTCCAATTTTGGTAGTGCCGCAAACTACTGCGCCTACTTCAGTTAGTAAATCGCCCAATATTGCCTCTGTTTGTGCGGGTACTGTTGTTTCTGTAAGCAGTCCTACAGGGGGTGAAGCAGGTTTGGGTTGCACCATACAATACCAGTTTTTGAGAGGTGCTACAGTTGTTCAGGCATGGAGCACAACTGCAAGTTATACCACCCAAGCTGCTGATGCAGGTAATGATATTAACGTTCAGGTAAGAAGAACTAGTTGTACAACCGGATGTAATACCGCTACCAGTGGCACTTTAGCTACTTGGAGTGTTGTGGCTCAACCTACACCATTTACTTCGGTTTCAAAGTCTCCAAATGTGGCTTCGGTTTGTACCGGAACAGTTCTTACCGCAAGTTCGCCTTCCGGTGGAAATTCAGGTATTGGTTGTATAACTCAATATCAGTTTTTAAGAGGCGCTACAGTAGTACAAGCATGGAGTACTACAGCAAGCTACACTACTGTTTTGGCAGATGCGGGTAATACCATAAACGTACAGGTAAGAAAAACAAGCTGTCAGGCAGGTTGTAACGATGCTGCAAGTGGCAATTTAGCCTCTTGGTCGGTAGTTGCCCAACCTACAGCACCAACAGCTGTTACAAAAACTCCCAATGTTTCATCGGTATGTACAGGCACAGTATTAACGGCAAGTGCTCCCACAGGTGGTAATCCCGGAACAGGTTGTCAGTTTGAATATAGATTCCAAAGAGGAACTACAACCGTTCAAAACTGGAGCACTACTAACACATATACAACTCAAATTGATGATAACGGCAATACTATAAATGTTCAGGTGAGAAGGGCTAATTGTGTTGCCGGTTGTAATGTAGCTGAAAGCGGCACTTTAGCTTCTTGGGCTACTGACCAGTTAGTATTGTCAACATCATCTACCAATTCAGGGTGTAATGTGGCAACGGGAAGTGCAACAGTTACATTAACCAATCCAACAACTTCAGGTGGTAATGCTACATCATTTACATGGTCTTCAGGAACTCCTGTAAACGGAACAAATACTTCTACTATTAATAACGTTGCTTCAGACAACTACAGTGTTACAGTTAGTAATGCACTAGGCTGCAGTCAGGTAACAGTGGTTTCGGTAACTGATGCTGCGGGTCCTTCTGCTAATATATCGGCACAAACCAATTTGCAGTGTTTTGGTGCTACAAATGGTAGTGCAAGTGTTACAATTTCTGGTGGTACGCCACCTTATAATTTAAGTTGGTTAAATGGGTTAAATCAAAATGGTGTTCCGGCAGGTACTTATCCAAATCCAGGTTTAAGTGCAGGATTGATATCAGTTAACGTTACTGATGCTAATAACTGTAATGCAAGTGCAAGCACCACAATAACTCAGCCAAGTCAGTTGGTTGCTACCGTATCAGGAACAACAAATGTTTCTTGTTTTGGTGGTAATAATGGTGCTATTTCGTTAAATGTTACAGGCGGAACTGGAGGTAGAACTTATACATGGTCTGGTCCGGGTTCAGCGTCAGGTCAAAACCCTACAGGTTTGCTGGCAGGTAATTACAATGTTACAGTTCAAGATGCGAACGGCTGTACCGCAACTTTGAGTAATATAAACATAAGCCAACCGGCTGCTGCACTTAATGCAACTGCTAGTTCATCTAGTGTTTCTTGTTTTGGCGGCTCAAATGGTGCTATATCATTAACCGTAACAGGCGGAACCGGAGCTAAGACGTTCGCTTGGTCTGGTCCTGCTACAGCAACAGGCCAAAATCCTGGTGGATTAATTACCGGGAATTACAATGTTACGATTACAGATGCAAATAACTGTACTTTCAGTCTCCCTAATATCAACGTGTCTCAACCAACAGATGTTGTTTTAACAGTTTCATCTAAAACCAATGTAGATTGCAAAGGTAATAGCACTGGCTCTGTTACTTTAAGTGCAACAGGAGGTGTTGGTGGTTACACTTATTCTAATAATGGAACAACATTCCAGGCTTCTCCAACCTTTAGCGGTTTAGCAGCTGGTAATTATGCTTTCTACGTAAGGGATGCAAATCTTTGTCAAAAAAGTATATTGGTTGATATAACAGAGCCTTTAAATATTTTGGCATCAAGCGTTTCAAATATTGTGAATGCTAATTGTTTTGGTGCTTCTACTGGAGAACTTGCTTTATCCGTTAGTGGTGGTACATCACCATATAGCTTTAATTGGTCAGGGCCAAGTGCAGCAACAGGACAAAATCCTACAGGTTTAGCAGCAGGAAGTTACGCAGTAACGGTTACCGATGCTAATTTATGTACAGTTAGTACTACAGCAAACGTAGGTCAGGCAGCACTATTAACTGCTACAGTAACTCCTGTGCCCGTTACAGTGTGTATCGGAAACACTAATGGTGAAATAAATTTCACAAGCCCGTCAGGTGGTTCAGGAAGTTATCAGTATTCTATTGATGGTGGAAATGGATATCAATCAGTGTCTAGTTTTACAGGTTTAGCTGCCGGCAGTTATGCTGCCTACATTAGAGATGCTAATGTGCAAAGTTGCGAAGTGAGTCTAGGTACCATTACAGTTAATGATGCGCCTGATTTACCGGCACCCGTTTTCCCTGGTGGCAATAATTACACTACTTGCGGACTAATTATTATTAACGCAACCCCAGGCGCAGGTGCTGATAATGTTAGGCTGTATGATGGTCCGCCTGCAACTGCAAGTTTAATTAGTGAGGGCACATCTTTTGTGTTAAGAAATTTACCTGCGGGTAACTATACTTATTATGCAACTTCTTTTGCTTCTTCAGTTAATTGTGAAAGCAATGCTACTACAATTATTAATATTCAGGTGATTTCACCTTTACTTCTATCTGGAAGCAGATCTGAAGTAACTTGTTTTGGTGCACAAGATGGTGCGGTAGATTTAATTCCAACGGGAGCGACTCCGCCTTATAATTATTCTTGGTCTAACGGTGCAACAACACAAGATTTGAACAACCTTAGCGGTGGCGTATATACTGTAACTGTTACAGGTTCAAACGGTTGTTTGAATATTGAAACATTTAATGTTACTGAATACGCGCCATTGAATGTTGTACTTGATGCAGTTTCAGAAAATGGATTTAATGTAAGAGAATGTACGCCACAAACCAGTGCTGTAACAACGTTTGCTACAGGAGGCAAACAAGATGCTTTTGGGAATTATAGTTATTTATGGAGTGATGCGTCTACATCCTTATTTAGAGATAATTTATTGACCGGGAACTACTCTGTTACAGTTACAGATGATAATGGATGCTCTGTCGCTAAGAGTATTCAAATGATAGCTCCTCCGGCTATATCAATTACTACACTTGAATCATACGAGTGTGCTGGTGGAGGGGGCTATACTTCTGCTACTATTACAGTTATTGCAGCAGGAGGATTAACACCATTTACTTACAGTTTAGATGGGGTTAATTATCAGACATCTAATGAATTCAATGGCTTGGCTGATGGTAGTTCACATACTATTTATGTTAAAGATAATGCTGATTGTGTTGAAACAACAAATGTAACCGTAAATTTTCCGCCTGCAAATGTTCCGGTTGGAGATTGTGATTTCATTTACGTTGCCCCTGAGTCTCAGGGTGGTAATGCTTTAAATTTGGGTACTCCGGATTGTCCTACAACATTACCAGCTGCTGTTAGCTATGTTACTTCCGGTAGAAATTATATCAGATTATTACAAGGAACATATACATACAATGTTCCGGTAGACATACCAAGTAATGTTGTTATTGAGGGAGGTTACCAAATAATTTCTAATGATTGGGTGAAATCAACAGGTGTATCAGTTCTTAATTTTGAAGAATCATATTTAAATCCGGCAATTGGTGTTGGACATTATGTTGGTTTTATTTCTACAAATAAAACTAACTGGAGATTGAAAGATTTGGATATTAATGTTCAGTTAGCAGGTGCAGTGGGCCAACAAGATGGAAGAGGTAAATCAGTTTATGGTATTTTAATAAATAATAACTCATCAAATTACAAGTTAAGTAATGTAAATATTTCTACCGGTAATGCCAGCAATGGAGCTAATGGGGCTCTTGGCGTCAATGGTCTAGTTGGTTTGAATGGGGTTTCCGGTAATCCAGGTGAGTTTATCGTTGGTGGTCCGCCAAATTGTTGCAATGGTACTTTTGGTTTAGGAGGTAATGGAGTTAATGGAGTAGGAGCAGCTTCAGGTCTTGGTCAAGGATCCACTGATTATCAAACAAACGGAAGCACTCAAAAAGTTCAACCAAGAGGTAGCAATAATGTAAGAAGTAGCGGTGCTGGTGGTGTTGGCGGTCATGGTGGGGGCACTTTAAACACAACACCTTTAGTAGGAAGAAACTCAGGAGTTGGTGGTAATGGTGGTTTCAATGGCAGTATTCATGACGCTATTGGTGCAAACGTAGCAAATGGTTCAGGAACGTTGGTTTGGGATTTTTATAACCAACCCCAACCTTCTCCTGTGGCTCAAGGTACCAGCGGGTCTAATGGAGAAGACGGTAGTAATGCCTCGCTTTCTTTTGCACCTGGGAATTTACCATCTGCTTTTGTACTTTCAAATTATTTTGTACCGGGTAATGGAGCAAATGGTGGTGATGGATTTGGTGGAGCCGGTGGATCCGGTGGTGGTGGTGCAGGTTCTGCCATTGTAAATGGAAGTAATGGTTCTCCTGCGTTTATTCATGTTCTTAGAGGTTCTGGTGGAGGTTCTGGAGGTTCTGGAGGTGAAGGCGGACAAGGTGGAAGAGGCGGAAACGGTGGTGGTGCTAATTTTGGTATTTTTGTTGCCTCTAACTCTACTTCTGGAGCAACATTCCAATCAGTTAATATTAACACACTTGGTGCTGCAGGAAACGGTGGTTCCGGAGGTCAAGGTGGTATAGGTGGCATTGGTGGTTCCGGAGGTCAAGGTGGTCCTCTTGTTCAGGATAATGTTAACAACGTTATTTTACTTTCTCCTGCTGGAAACGGTGGAAACGGTGGAAAAGGGGGTAATGGTGGTAGAGGTCAAGATGGTGACAATGGTCTTGCTCAGGATATTTATTTTGGTGGAAATACACCTCCTGCTCAATCAGTTGCTCCGTCAAACGGTATTGTAAGCATTACGGGTGGAGCTAAAGGTTGTACCAACTCAGTAATATCAATATCTAAAACTAGCAGTGATAACTGGGGATTATCTGGAGCTAATTTTGTTAATGATTTAACAAATACGACTACTTCTTATACTATTAGTTCAAATACCGCTGAAATATTTTATACTTCAACTGGTTGGAAAAATATTAATGTAGGGGCAACTACACTAAATGACTTTATATTTATTAGACAATCTAGACCTTTGCCTGTAATTACTAGCACATTTACTTCTATTTGTGTAGGTGGAACCGTTAACTTATCTACAAGCACAATTGGAGAAGAATACTTGTGGGAAGTGGCTTTAGTAAGCAATCCCTCATCACCAATTTTTACATATAATACAAAAGATGTGTTCAATGTTACAATGAATACGGCTGGTATTTATCAGGTTAAGTTACAAGTTAAAGAGTCTTGTTGTGGATGGTCAGTGCCTGTTTATCGTTCATTAACTGTTAACCCACTTCCTTCAAACATAACAGCAATAAACGGTCCGACAAGTGTTTGTGTAGGAGAAACAGCAATTTATTCAGTTGACTTTGTTAGCAATGCAGCTCCAAGTACCAATTCAACAACAGGTTATAAGTGGCTGTTGCCTCCAGGAGCTACAGTCACATCAGCAGGTGGATTAAATGGTGTTAATGGAGCTACTTCAAACAGTATTACAGTTACTTTTGGGTCATCAAGCGGTTCTGTATTTGTAACTCCCTCAAATACATGTGGAAACGGCCAAACGTTATCAAAATCCGTTAACATTAAACCGTCTCCTACAGGTATTGTTTTCTCAGGTACCCAAACAATATGTAATGGAGAAACTACACAAATTACTGCTGTTGCTCAAGGCGGAATTGGAGGATACGCTTATGCTTGGAGTAACGGTGCTAATACTAATATCATTAATGTTAGTCCTGCTGTAACAACTACGTATTCTGTTACTGCTACAGCTAGCAATGCTTGTTCAATTTCTTCAAGTTACACTGTAACAGTAATACCAATACCAAATGCACCGGTATTAAAAGCCCCTACTGCAATAAATTCAACAGGATTTACGGCTAATTGGAATGCGGTTGCAAATGCTACAAATTACTACATAGACGTGGCAACAGATAACGCATTTGCTAATATTTTGCCGGGATATAACAATGTTAATGTAGGAAACGTGTTGTTTTATACTGTTAGCGGGTTAAATCCTTCTCAAACCTATTATTATAGGGTAAGGTCTGCTACAGGCACTTGTATTAGTCCTAATTCAACTACAGGTTCGGTTACAATACAAGGTTTAGTTTGGACAGGAAATATTGATACTGATTGGTTTAAGCCAGGCAATTGGAGTGGTAATGTTGTCCCAAATGCATCGAACGATGTGTTGATACCTGTCGTGCCTTCAAACAATTATCCGGTATTAGTAGGTTTAGTTACAGCACTTTCAAAAAATCTTACTGTTAACTCCGGTGCATCACTTGAAATACAAACAAATGCTGTAGTAGAAGTTAATGGTTCTTTTGTAAGTAACAGTTCTATGCTACAAATGGGTGAGGGTTCTTTATTGTTAAAGGGCAGTGAAACAAGAGGTTCTTATACTATAGGTACATTAGTTGTTGAAAGCCCGGGTGTTTTAGCTGTAGGTACTTCAGTGTCAGTTATTAATATAACGGAAAAATTTGAGTTAAATTCTGGTGTGTTCAATAACTCGATTGGAGCAAATGTTATTTTAAAATCTACTCCAACTCGTACCGCTTACGTAGATGATTTTGATGACGTAACTGGTGTTACTAATTCTGGAACAGGAATTGTGGGCGATATTAGTATTGAACGTTACGTGCCATTTGTTGCTTCAGGTAGCGCACCATACATTTATTTAAACAGATATCATTACATAGGTGCGTTAACAGGTGGAAATGCCTCAAAATGGACTGCTGGTCAATTTAAGTTACAAGTTCAAGGATCAATCATTGATGGCGTAACTACCATCACACCAACGCCAGATTGTAGTGAAACAACTCTTGCAACAGGCACAGCATTCAGTAATTTATTTACTTACAATGAATCTAAGGTTACTGATTGTTATTTACAAGGTTGGGAGCCAAGATTGTCCTCTGCAACTACCCCTAGAGGTAGAGGTTTTGCAGCAAGAATTAATGATGCCTCTATCTTAATTGTACCCAACAGAACACTAAGTGAAAGAGGTGTCTATTCTAATACTGATTTAACGCTTAATGGATTAACTATTACAGGAACTAACCTAATTGATACTACTAGAGGTTGGCATATTGTAGCTAATCCATTCTGGGCACCAATTGACTGGACAAAAGTAACCGGATCGAATTTGGATGCTACAGCTTATCGTTATGATCCTGAAACAGGAAATTTCCTTCCAATAAATAATATTGCATTGTTTGGAAAAACACTTAGTACCAATGAAGCAGTTTATATAAGGCCGTTGAATAACAATACTCCTGGAACTTACAGTATTACATTCCCTGCTACTGCAAGGACTAATACTGATAACAACGAGTTTTTAAGACAACAACAGCCTTATTTATATGGATTGAAAATTAATGTAGAGGCCAATAATGAAAGTGACAAAACATTTGTATTGTTTGATACTAATTTTACAGATGGTTATGACAATGGTTATGACGCAGGCAAAATGAACAGCAGTGTTGGTGTGCCTACAGTATACACTAGAGATCTGGCTTCAAACAGAAGTTCAATTTTGGCATTGCCTGAGGTAACACAGCAAACTACCATACCATTAGGTGTTAGAGTTCAATTCGATGGTCAGCATGTGTTTACATTTGAAGGAGTAGAAGACTTCCCGAACACTTCTATTATTTGGTTAGAAGATTTGCAAACCGGAGCAATACAGTATTTAAGAGATAATAATGTATATAGCTTTACTGCAAACATTAACGATAATGCTGACAGATTTTTATTACACTTTGCACCTGAAATGCTAATTGTTGCAACAGATGCAAACTGTGATAATGAAAATGGAAGTGTTAACATTACCGAAAGAGGTGGTTTGGAATGGATTTATACTGTAACTGATGCTACTAATAACACAATTACAAATGGCAGTGTTAATGGTGGTCAGGAAACTGTTAGTCAGTTACCAAGTGGCACCTACACTTTACAGTTTACCAATACCATTAGCGGTTATCAAACTACTGAAACGGTAACGGTGAATCAGGTGGCTACAGTATCTGCTGCTATCAGTACACAAGCAACGCAAGTGAATGTAGGCGATGTGGTGACAGTTGATATTAGCAATACAACCGGAGCAACCAATACCAGTGTAGATATGGGTGATGGTACTGTTTACAACAACGAAAGCATTATTAACCACAGTTATAATATCGGTGGCAATTACACCATAACTGTAAATGCTAATAATGATAATTGTACCGATGCAGCTTCGTTGCAAATAATGGTTATGGATGTTACTACCAATATCGCTGATGCTATGTCTGATGCATCTATTAATGTAACAGCCAATCGCAATGAATTGTATATAGAACAATTGATAGAAAAAGGTACCATAAATGCCAAAGTTGAAATATACAACATGCTCGGTCAAATTGTAATGATCACTGATATCAATGCAACTTATAAGCAACCTTATACCATTGTGTTGGAAGATGTTGCAAGAGGTACTTATATTGCCCGTGTAACAGCAAAAGGTAAAATGGTGAGCAAGCGCTTATTGGTTAGTGAATAATCATTTTTAACTATCCTTAATAAAAAAGAGGCAGTATTTCGTACTGCCTCTTTTTTATTATAAAATTTTAAATAAAAAATACTTTAATAATTTATCATAGATTAGTTGTTACTTTTTGCTCCATTAAGTATGCAATGGTTTTTGCTCTATTAACTGCTTCTTTAGCCTTAGTACCCGAGAAGTTTTCATTTATGGTGGTATCCCAAAGCAATAACCATCGTTGAAAATGATGTGACTGAATTGGTGACAATCTATTCAAGTGAAAATGTTTCTCCATTAGGTTGCCTTTATAAGTACTCTTATCTAACAGAACAGTTTCCCAAAAAGAAACTATTATAGGTATATGTTTTTCTAAAGAAAGTTGCACTACTTCTGTAAAGAAAAAACCTATTACATCATCAATCATGGCTTTGTTGTAAAAGGCAGTTACAAGATGTTGTATGTCTTCTGTGCTGGCAATATCTCGTAATGACGAATTCAATTTCTTTTAGAAATTTTTTCTTTATAAAAATGCTTATTAGCAGCATAAATAGATTTACTGAAAACGGCATATACCTTACCTTCATCATCAATATATTCTAATGGAAGTTCAAAAGTATATTCACCCTTGGCATTTATTTCTTCTTTTATATGTGCTACTAATTCATCTGTAATTAAAAAACGACATTTAACACACTTACTAATAGGGCGTACAAACTTCATTGATGCTGCCTTGTCCCACACTACATAATTTTTACCCAACACTTCCATTAACAGCAACATATAGTAAGGGTCAACTGACGAATAAATGCTGCCACCATACACGGTACCAACCCTATTGCGAGTCCGGATGCCAAGTTTGAGGCTAACATGCAACTCTTTAAAATCACCAGCAATAAATGTTACTTTACCACCACTGCAAAAAATGCAAGGCCAAAAATTAAACGCCCTGCGCATCCATTTCGAGCGCGAACTCTCTTTTTTATCAGTTTCAAAAAGCATTATTTATTTTCTTTTCGCTTGAAATCACCATTTTTCCAAGCTTCTATAAATTTAGCCCAGGCTAATGGGTTGAATATATTCATAGGTGGAACCTGACCGTAGTAATAATATTTGTAAGATTCATTTCTGAAATAAAAATCAGCATTTTCTTTTCCATCCATTTTCATAGACATGCCAATTTCTTTCATACGATCTCTATCTAGATTTCTTTTTGCCCGTTCATAATCATCCTCGGGAATATTTATAGAAAGAAATGCTTGTTTAAATTGTTCCTTAGTAGGCCAAGGAAAAATTTGTGTTTCGGGTAAATACACAGTATCGCGAGTAAGCAATTCAATCACAGAATAGCGGTCTAATGAAAGTGTGTCGGGTACAATAAAAGAATTTGTTCTATGACCAACACAAGAAAATTCAATAGTGTCACCCTTTGCAACTACCAAAGAGAAGAAACCCTGATAATCGGTAACTGTACCCCTTCCTGTGCCTTTAATTAATACGGTCGCATAGGGTAACCCCATTAAACTATCGCTGGTTAATACCAAACCTGAAAGTTGTAAAACCTTTTGTGCAGAAACCGTTACAGTACTTAATAAAGCAACGAAAAAGAAGAAGACAATTTTTTTCAAAAGAAATATTTTTAACGAAGTTACAAACTAGTAGTTTGAGCTACTTATTGCAAAATTGAAACTTTGTAAAGTAATAGTTTTATTAAGTAACTCTTTTAGCTTAATTAATCAATATTTTACTTTCCTAATAAACCACCGAAAACTTTATCAACTATGTTAGAGCCAAATGCTTTTGGATCTTGACGAATTTTTCCTTCTTCTTTTGCAATCATTATAAATAGCCCGTCCAAGGCTTTCCTGGTAGTATAATCAGCAAGGTCTGTATTTACTTTTCTAACCATTGGTACTCTGTTGTATCGGCTTGTAGCTTCTTTCCAATACTTAGTTGCCAAAGTTCTATCAAGCGATTTTTTTATTGAAGGTTTAAACGCTGATACCAATTGCTCGCTGGTTGTGCGCTTTAAAAATTGTGTTGCTGCATCTTGTTGGCTGCCGGTAACTATGTTCATCGCATCGGTAACGGTAAGTTGTTTAATTGAGTTTACTAAAATAGGCTTGGCAGCTTGTGCTGCATCCTCAGCAGCACGGTTAAGGCTTTCAATTACACGATCTGCCATTTTTCCTGCACCTACTCTTCGTAGCGTAGATTCAACTATTTCAGCTTCTTTTGGGAAAGGAATTTTAATAAGGTTATTTTTGAAATAGCCATCTTTAACGCCAACAACATTAACAGCATTAGTAACTCCTTTGCTTAATACCTCTTTAATCGCAGTTCCTGCTTCATCGTTGGTAATATTGCTTAATAAACCTGAACCTGAATTGCTTGTAGTATTAGAAGTATTGTTGCCCGATGTTGTACCAATCTTTTGTGCGTATAACGAAACGATGCTGAAGTAAACTGCTAAAGTGAGTAATAAAGTTTTCATGGGTTTTAATTTTTATTAAAAATAAGAACTATTACCTATAAGCAAGCATCAAGCCAAATTTTATCTGCTTGTAAATAAAAGGTTTCACGTTGTGCCAGTGTTGGGGTTAAATAGTTTTTTATTTGGTTAAAATCTTTTCCTTTCAGTAAGGGGCGTTGTGCTGCAACTTTTACTAATCTTTTTGTCAATGTATCAATATCGGTTTTTAAGTAAACTACCGCGCCTTTTTGTTTAAGCAATTCCATATTGTTATTAAAGCAAGGTGTTCCGCCACCTAAAGCAACTATAGCTTTTTCGGGAAAAGTATATTGTTGCAATATTTCAGTTTCTTTATTTCTGAAAAAATCTTCGTCATGTGCAGCAAAAATTTCTGCTATGCTCATACCCATATCAGCTTCAATCATTTCATCTAAATCGAAAAACAGGCGTTGAGTAGTAACAGCAATTCTTTTGCCTATTGTGGTTTTGCCACTACCCGGCATTCCGCATAAAAAAATAACTTCATTAGGAAGCTGAAAAGGAATTTTCATTTCACAGAAATTCTCGGGTCAATAAAACCATACACAATGTCAACGGCAATATTTATAATTACAAAAATGGTAGCTGTAAACAATACCGAACCCATAGCCACAGGAAAATCGAAATTCAACAATGATTTTACGGTTTCGTAGCCTAAGCCTTTAAAGTCGAAAATTATTTCAACAAAATATGCGCCTGCAATTAAAGAAGCATACCAGCCTGAAATAGAAGTAACCACAGGATTCATAGCGTTTCTTAAAGCGTGCTTAAATAATACTTTGTTGTACGAAAGCCCTTTCGATTTTGCTGTGCGTATATAATCTTGCGACAACACATCGAGCATAGAACTGCGTGTAAGTTGTGTTATAATAGCAATGGGTCTTATGCCTAATGCAATGGTAGGTAAAATGAGATTGTGCCACATAATTACTTCATCGCCATAATCGTTTAATTCAAATAGTGCACCCACGTGATTCAGCCCGGTGTAATCGTGCCAAATAAAACCAAACAGCAACGCGAGTAAAATGCCTGAGAAATAAGAAGGTTGAGATATTCCGAATACAGAAAGACTTACAGCTAAATTATCGGGCCATTGGTTGTGATAAATAGCCGCAGATATGCCTAACAACACGCCTAATATAGTTGCTAATATCATGGCGGCAGTAGCTAAAATAAAAGTGGGTGGAATTTTCTCCCACAATATTTCCGAAACCAACCTGCGTGTTTGGTATGACCTGCCTAAATAAGGTGTTTTAAAAGTAAGCGCGCTATTGCCTAATGGAATTAATACTGTGAAATCGTAGCGTGCTTTGTTTTCATCGTTTACTTCATATATCCAAAGCGGAGAAACTTCGCCAATGTATTTTATTAAACGCTGGTGCATGGGCAGGTTTAAGCCCAATTCTTTTTCTATGGCTTCTACTGAAGCTACATCGGCACGTTGACCTAGAGTAAGTCGCGCAGAGTTAACGGGCAATACATTGAATAAAAAAAATACTACCAGTGTTACCCCCAGTAACACCAAAAAACCATAGCCCAATCGCTTTAAAGTATATTGTAGCATAAGCCGAAAATACTATCAATTATGCAATGTGCAATACTGAAATATTGTTAATTGTAATAAATGGTACATTACTTTGGAAT
This sequence comes from uncultured Chitinophagaceae bacterium, assembly GCA_964543705.1. Lineage (GTDB taxonomy): Bacteria > Bacteroidota > Bacteroidia > Chitinophagales > CAIOSU01 > CAYSGX01. Next base: position 36,652 of record CAZIZP010000014.1, on the reverse strand, counting down.
TTTTTATGCCATTTTAGCATTGACTAAAAAAAGTTTACCATGAAAAAAATAATGTTTTCTGTATTTGTAATGTTGTTTACAAGCCTTTCGATTTTTGCACAAAAAAATACAATGGTTACCGATTCTTTCCATGTTTCAGGAAATTGCGGTATGTGCAAAAAACGCATTGAAAATGCTTCAATGATTAAAGGTGTAACAAACGCTAACTGGGATATTGAAAGCCAAGTAATGAAAGTTACTTTCAATGCCAATAAAACTTCAGCCGATGCTATTCAGCAAAGTATTGCTAACGTTGGGCACGATACTGAGAAGTATAAAGCCGATGAAAAAACATACAAGAACTTGCACGGTTGTTGCAAATACAAGCAAAAAGAGTAATAATGCTATTTTTGTATAGTTAATTAATTATGCTTCTGAAAAATAAAATATTCGTTTGGTTTGTGTTGCTGGTATTTCTTGCAGGAAATATTGGTATTGCTGTAAATAAACACATGTGCTATTCAGAAGGTATTGTAGAATTTTATTTTTCTTCTGAAGCTATTTCATGTGGCGAGCACAACACATCTTCAAATAACACTGCAACATCTTGTTGCAAAAAACCTATACAAGAGCAAAAACAAAAGGCCGATTGTTGCAACGATGATGTAGTATATGCTGTATTAGATATCGATCAGCTTCAAACAGAAAGTAAGCCTTTTACAGCTAATGTTTTTGAGACCTTTATTCTTCAATTTTTTCATTATCATGTAGCGTGTATTTTTACAAATACCTTTAGCTATTCCGATGCAGATGCGCCTCCCTTATGGCGTTATAAAACCAACCTTACCTTACTAACTTTCATATCAGTTTTTAGAATTTGAGCTTTTTAATCTTTCTACTAAAAAGATTAATTATTTCATTTTTTAAATACCTATTGACATGAAAAAAAATATATTGTTATTACTCTTAAATCTGTTTGCGGTAGTTTCTTTTTCGCAAGAAATTAACGGAACAGTTTACGAGCAAAGTGAACAAGGAAAAAAAGTGCCATTGGTTGGTGCAAATGTTTTTTGGCAGTATTCGCTTGAGGGCACTGCTACCGATGCAGCCGGAAAATTTTCACTCTTAGTAAAAGATACGGTTCAGTCTTTAGTAATAAGCTATATTGGTTTTGAAAACGATACGCTTAATGTTTCGGCAACAAAAAAAGTTGAAGTTATACTAAGCAAAAGCAAGCTGCTGCAAGAAGTAGAAGTAAGAGGTAAAACAGAAGCGACTATACATTCAATTTCAAAAACCATTAATCAAATTGCCATTACCGAAAAAGAATTGCAAAAGGCTGCTTGCTGCAATCTCAGCGAAAGCTTTGAAACCGAAGGCACCGTAGATGTAATGTATCGTGATGGGGTTACAGGTGCTAAAGAAATTCAAGTGTTGGGTTTAAATGGAAGTTACACGCAAATGTTGCACGAAAATATTCCTGCGCTTAGGGGCTTGTCAACTACATTTGGTTTAAACTATGTTCCCGGAACATGGATAGAAGGTATTCAAATTTCAAAAGGAACTGGTAGCGTGGTAAATGGCTATGAAAGCATGGCAGGACAAATTAACCTTGAATATAAAAAACCACTTTGCAGCGAGCCTCGTTTTTTTCTGAATTTATATGGCAATCATTTAGGCAGGGCAGAAGCCAACGTGCATTTAAGCAAAAGATTAAATGATAAAGTGGGTACTATGCTGCTATTGCATGGCAGTAATGTTTCGCCTAAAATAGATTTAAACGATGATACATTTTTAGATGTTCCGCTTACTACACAGGCAAATATTTACAACAGATGGGAAACCATTTTTAGTGAAAAAGTTGAAATGCAAACGGGCATTAATGTTGTGTATGAAGACCGTTTGGGAGGCCAGCAACAATTCAATAGAAACGAATCGTACTTAAACCAAAATGCTTATGGTGTATTGCTGAAAACTTTTAGAGTAAATGGTTTTAACAAGTTAGGCTATATCTATAACCCTGAAAAAGGCAACAGTGTGGGCTTTATTGTAAATGGCGTGTATCACCAACAAAATGGTTTCTTCGGAAAAAGAAAATATGAGGGCAAGCAAACTACACTTTATGCCAATATTATTTCGCAAACCAATTTTAAAAGGCAACCACATAAAATTAAAACCGGTTTCAGTTTTATGTATGACGATTTTAATGAAGTATTCGATGGCGTAGTACTGCAACGTACAGAAATAGTTCCGGGAATTTTTTCAGAATATGCTTTCAATAAAAAGAGTGCTTCGTTGCTTTTAGGCGCAAGAGCCGATTATCATAATTTATATGGAATTCAATACACCCCGCGTCTGCATTTTAAATATGATTTTACACCCCAAACTATTGTGCGCGTTTCGGGTGGAAGAGGCTTCCGATTGCCTAATTTATTTTCAGAAAATACCAATGTGCTGGTAAGTTCGCGACAAATTATTTTTTCTGAAACCATTCAGCCTGAAGTATCGTGGAATATAGGTGGCGGGCTGTTGCAAAAAATTACAATAGGCGAACACGAGTTAATGTTGAATGTAGATTTTTACCGAACACAATTTACCAATCAGCTAATTGTAGATTTAGACCACAGCACTACACATGCTATGTTTTATAACCTGAAAGGAAAATCGTATAGCAACAGTTTTCAGTTCGATATTGGCTATGAAATATTAGAGGGCTGGGATGTGAAAGCAACCTACAAATTCAACGATGTTAAAACCACCTACAGTGGCGAGTTGCTGCCAAAAATTATGGTGCCAAGACATACCGCTTTGTTCAACACCGGCTATATTACTAAGAATGAAAAGTGGCACTTTAATACTACTGTACATTTATATGGAACGGCACGTTTGGCACACAATTCCTTTACTGAAAGCGGAAAAGAATTCGAACAATTTTCGCCCACCTTTATAACGTTGAATGCACAAATAACCAAGAAATGGAAAAAGATAGATTGGTATTTGGGTGGCGAGAATCTTACGAATTACAAACAAAAAAATCCTATTGTTGATGCGAGAAATCCATTCGGAAACAGTTTTGATGCAAGCATGGTTTGGGGACCAATAGTAGGCGTAGTGGTATATTCGGGTATTAGGCTTACTATTTACTAATTTTTTGTTATTTATAAACAAAGGCATAATGTAATAGTTATTGTTACATTGTGCCTCTTTCATTATTTTGTTTTTCTATAGTTTTGGTGTCGCAATGAAAAATACGGTTGTATTGTTTTTGGTAATAGTGTTGTTGAGTGCTTGTAAAAACGAGCCTCCTAAGGGAACATTCAATGAGGAAGAATTGTCATGGTTGGTATATCAACCCGAAGATGTAGTAACGTTTGCCGATTCAGCAGGCAAGAAAAAAGAAAAACTGAAAGTGGTTTTCAGAACAGAGCTTTCGCAAATTAAACAGTATTACCCAATAGAAGCAGAAGTAGCTTTGTCTGATATAGATTCGCTTAAAAGTTTCAGAATTTATTTGCTGAAAGACCAAAACAGTTTTAAAAAATATTTGCGCATGGGCGAGGTTTATCGCTCGTTAGATATTTTAAAACCTACTGCTGAAATGCAACTTGGTAACACTACTTATAAAGAAGTGTATGTAGTAACAGAAGATACCACCAAACAAAAACCTGCCATTTGGAAAGTGTGGTTTAATAAAGAAAAAGGCGTGTTGCAATACACTAATCTTCAGAACGAAACTTTTAGCCTTGTAGAATAATAGCCATGAAAACTCTACTGCTTACAGGTGCTACAGGCTTTTTAGGTTATAATTTTTTGCAACAAGATTTATCGAATTACAATGTAGTTGCCGTTACTCATCAGCGAAATTTTTCATTTCCGAAAAACATAAAAACTATTGCTGTTAATTTAGCCAATACTGAAAGTATTAATAATGCATTGCACCACATACGGCCTGATACAATAGTGCATTTAGCAGCTATATCTAATGCTAATTTTTGTGAAGAAAATATAGGCTTATCGCAACAGGTAAATGTAGCAGCAACACTTCAATTAGCTAAATGGTGCAGCAATCATCAAGCCCGGTTTATATTCACTTCAACCGATTTAGTTTTTGATGGTACTAGAGGAAATTATGACGAAACAGATGCAGTAAATCCTTTAAGTATTTATGGCAAACAAAAGGCTGAAGCAGAAAAAAGAGTGTTTGAAATTTACCCAAACGCTTGTGTGTTGCGTATGCCTTTAATGTTTGGTTATGGCGGTATTTATGCGCAAAGTTTTATGCAGTCTTTTTTACAGAAATTACAAAATGGCGAATCGTTACAATTGTTTACCGATGAGTTTCGTTCGGCTGTAGGTGGCTATAGTGCCGTTAAAGGAATACTGCTGGCACTACATTATAATTGGAAAGGCCTATATCATTTAGGTGGAAAAGAAAAATTATCACGCTACGATTTTGGTTTATTGCTTTGCGAAGTTTTCGGAATAGATAAAAATTTAATAGTTCCAACCTTACAAAAAGAAGTAAAAATGGCTGCGCCTCGCCCTGCCGATGTTACATTAAATACTGAAAAGGCATTTGGTTTAAGGTATAAGCCACTACCGGCTTTAGATGAATTAAAACTTATTTCAAAGGCACACTTCATTTTATAAGCGTATTTTTACGCTAACAAAAAAATGTACTTACCTATATGGATAATCAAAATCAAAACCCCAACCAGATAAATATAGAGTTGTCTGAAGAAGTAGCAGAAGGTGTATATTCTAACCTTGCTATTATTACCCACAGCAATGCCGAGTTTGTAATAGACTTTGTGCGCATAATGCCGGGAGTACCCAAGGCAAAAGTAAAATCGAGAATATTGCTAACGCCACAACATGCCAAGCGTTTGTTAAAAGCGTTAGAAGATAATATTAGCAAGTTTGAAGCCGCACATGGCGAAGTGCAAGATGCCGAAGGTTTTCAAGGTATACCCATGAATTTTGGTGGGCCTATTGGACAGGCATAACAGATAATAGTATTAAAGTGGTTTTTTAGTTTGTAGTTATTATCTTAAGTTGTTATTGTTAGCTTAACGGAAACTATAATTATAAGTTTTTTTTAAAAAAGTTACTTGCCCTTTTGCGGGTTACTTGTTTATTGTCGATTAAACAGCTTTTTATCTCTAATTATATTATTTCTTTCTTATTTCATAGTAAGCTAAACTTTAGGAGGCTTTTTATGCCTATCTTTGCGCCTTCATTTAAAAAATTATATGATTTCATCAATTCGTAACATTGCAATTATTGCCCACGTTGACCACGGAAAAACTACTCTGGTTGACAAAATTATTCACGCCTGTAAGGTATTTAAAGACCATGAAGTAAAAGGAGAACTGATACTTGATAATAACGAGCTGGAAAGAGAACGTGGTATTACCATTGTTTCTAAAAACGTTTCAGTAAACTATAAAGGCACAAAAATAAATATTATTGATACTCCTGGTCACGCTGATTTTGGCGGAGAAGTAGAGCGCGTATTAAACATGGCCGATGGCGCTTTAGTATTGGTAGATGCCTTTGAAGGTGCTATGCCACAAACACGTTATGTATTATCTAAAGCGTTGGCTTTAGGTTTAAAACCTTTGGTAGTAGTAAATAAAGTAGATAAAGAAAACTGCCGCCCCGATGAAGTACACGAGCAAATGTTCGATTTGATGTACAACTTAGATGCTACAGAAGAGCAGTTAGATTTTCCAACCGTTTATGGTTCGGCTAAATGGGGCTGGATGAGCAACGACTGGAAAGTGAAAACCGAAGATATTTTCGCTTTGCTAGATATGATTGTTGAGCATGTGCCGGCACCAAAAATTGTTGAAGGAACTGTTCAATTACAGGTTACCTCATTAGATTATTCATCTTACATTGGCCGTATTGCCATTGGAAGAGTAGCAAGAGGTACAGTGAAAACAAACGTTCCGGTTTCTTTGGTAAAAAGAGATGGTAAAGTGGTGAAAAGCCGTATTAAAGAGCTATTCACTTTCGAAGGAATGGGTAAAATTAAAGTAGAAGAAGTGCAGTGTGGCGACCTTTGTGCTGTATCTGGTATTGAAGGTTTTGAAATTGGCGATACCATTGCCGATTTTGAAACTCCTGAAGCTTTGCCTCCAATTTCTATCGATGAGCCTACTTTAAGCATGTACTTTACTGTAAACGATTCGCCTTTTTTTGGTAAAGAAGGGCAGTTTGTTACTTCTCGTCATTTGAGAGACCGCTTGTTTAAAGAAATTGAGAAGAATTTGGCGTTGCGTGTAGAAGAAACCGACTCACCCGATTCTTATATTGTATTCGGAAGAGGTATTCTGCATTTATCGGTTTTGATTGAAACGATGAGACGCGAAGGCTACGAATTACAAGTAGGACAGCCAAGAGTAATTATTAAAGAAATTGATGGTAAGAAATGTGAGCCGGTAGAGATACTTACTATTGATGCACCTGAATCGGCTTCAGGAAAAATTATTGAGCAAGTAACTATGCGTAAAGGCGAGTTACTAATTATGCAACCTAAAGGAGATTTTATTCATTTAGAGTTTAATATTCCTTCAAGAGGCTTAATTGGTTTAAGAAATAATCTATTAACGGTTTCTCAAGGCGAAGCAATTATTGCCCATCGCTTTAAAGATTTTGAACCATGGAAAGGCGATATTCCTGAGCGTATCAACGGCTCATTAATTTCTATGGATACCGGAACTGCCATTGCTTATGCTATTGATAAGTTGCAAGACAGAGGTAAATTTTTCGTTGAGCCCGGACAAGAAGTTTATTGTGGGCAAGTAATTGGCGAACACAATAGACCAAATGATTTAGAAGTAAATGTTTTGAAAACTAAAAAACTAACCAACGTTAGGGCTTCAGGAAGCGATGAGAAAATGAATATCGCACCTCCAATTCGTTTCTCGTTAGAAGAAGCTATGGAATATATTCAGAAAGATGAGTACGTAGAGGTAACGCCAAAAAGTATTCGTTTAAGAAAAATATTCTTAGACGCTAACGACCGGAAACGTGCCGAGAATACCAAAATGTTTGCATAAGCATTTAGCTAAACTGCAGCTTCTGTCTTACTATATTTGAATAAGGCAAGTCATAAAACCTGTAACAACCCACTTAAAATATTATGTGGGTTGTTGCTTTTTTTTGGGGTTTATTGTCAGTAAGTAGCTTTGTAAATAAAATTACAACCCAATTTATTACTATAAATTTGCCTTACGCAGCAAATAATTACTATGACTACCTTGCTTCAATTAGATGTAGAACTTTTTTATTTCATAAACACTACACTAAGCAATAGTTTTTTCGATGCCCTGTTGCCTTGGATTCGAAATAAATATTTGTGGGCACCACTTTATGCCTTTGTTGCTGTTTTTTTAGCAGTTAATTTTCCTAGAAACTGGTGGAAGATAATTTTATTGGCTATTGTAGTAGTTTTTATTTCCGACCAGTTAAGCAGCACTATTATTAAACCTCTTGTGCATCGTCTGCGCCCCTGTAAAGATTTACTGAATATTGAACATTTAAGATTATTGGTTTCCTGCGGAAGTGGATTTAGTTTTCCTTCATCACATGCTGCCAATCATTTTGCTTTTGCGATGTTCTTCTTTAGGCTTTTTCCAAATAAATGGGTTTTGGCAAGTGGTATGTTTTGGGCAGCAAGTATAAGTTTTGCGCAAGTCTATGTTGGAGTTCATTATCCATTAGATGTTATAGGAGGTATGGTATTAGGGCTTTTTTGTGGAAATATTATTTCCAGCTTAGGAAAGTCTTGGTTAAACAGGCAATAATTTTTTCAGGCTGAACAAAGCCATTGCCATATTGTTAACCTGAAATTATATTAAATACATGAAAACATTATATACCTTTTTACTGCTTCTTATAAGCGTTACAGTTTTTTCTCAAAATGGAATTATAAGAGGTAAAGTTTATAACGAATTAAATAACGAGCCTATACCTTTTGCCAATGTAGTAATACAAGGTACTACTACGGGTACTACTACCGATTTAGATGGGAATTTTGAAATTAAAGACCTAACACCTAATTTGTATAATATAGTTGTTTCTTATTTAGGATTTGAAAATAAACTTATTGCCGAGGTACAAGTTTCAAGTGCAAGACCAGCTTTTTTGAATATTGGTTTAACAGAATCATCTAAACAACTGGAAGTAGTTGAAATTAAGGCCAATCCTTTTCAGCGTACAGAAGAAAGTCCGCTTTCCACTAAAAATATAGGTACTAATGAGATACAACGCTACCCTGGGGGTAATCGTGATATTTCCAGAGTGATACAAGCTTTGCCGGGCGTGGCTTCTACGGTTGCTTTCAGAAATGATATTATTATTCGCGGTGGCGCACCTAATGAAAATCGTTTTTATGTAGATGATATTGAAGTGCCTGTAATAAATCACTTTTCTACGCAAGGTGCATCGGGTGGCCCTGTAGGTATTTTTAATGTTGACTTAATTAAAGGGGTAGATTTTTATTCAGGTGCTTTTCCGGCCAACAGAGGTAATATGTTAAGTTCCTTGCTTTCTTTTAGTTTTATAGAAGGCAGAACCGACCGTTGGGCAGGACGCTTTACCTTGGGCGCAAGTGAGGTGGCTTTATCGGCTGAAGGACCTACTTCCAAGCGCTCGTCTTTAGTAGTTTCAGTAAGAAGGTCTTATTTGCAACTGCTTTTTAAAGCTTTAGGGTTGCCTTTTCTACCTACTTATAACGATTTTACCTTAAAGCATACCCTGAAGTTTAAAAATAACAGCGACCTTACTATAATCGGTATTGGAGCTTACGACCAGTTTAACTTAAACCTAAGCAGAAACGAAACTGAAGACCAACGTTTTTTACTTGAGGTATTGCCGGTAAATACTCAATGGAATTACACTGCAGGTGCCCGCTACCGCTACTTTACCAAAAATGGCACTATACTTTTGGTAGGTAGCAGAAATCATTTAAACAATCGTGCTTTTAAATTCAGAAATAATGATGAAAGCAATCCTGATAATAAATTGCTCGATTATATTTCTGATGAAATTGAAAATAAATTACGATTTGAACACACACTTAGAAAAGCAGGCTTTAAAATAAATTATGGTGTATTGTATGAATTTGCTACTTATAAAAATGAAACTTTTACCAAAGTTTCTACCCCAAATGGCATTGTAACTATCGATTATAATTCAACAATCAACTTTAATAAATACGGTTTCTTTTCTCAGGTGAGCAAGGCTTTTTTTGGCGAAAGATGGACACTTTCAGCCGGGCTTCGTGCCGATGGTATTGATTATACTGCCGAAACAGCAAACCCTCTTAAGCAATTGTCGCCAAGAATTTCTTCATCTTTTAGTATTACTGATTTTTTAACCTGGAATGCCAATGCAGGACTATATTACCAGTTGCCACCTTATACAACGCTGGGTTACAGAGACAATAACGGAACTTTAGTAAACCAAAACAATGGTATTACTTATATTTCATGTGCTCATTACGTAACAGGCCTTCAGTTTAATACAAAAAAGAACTCGCAGTTTTCTATTGAAGGGTTTTATAAAGACTATAGCAACTACCCGTTTCTGTTGCGCGACAGCCTATCGCTTGCCAATCTTGGTGGCGACTTTGGCGTAGTAGGCGATGAACCTGCTATTCCGTTATCTGATGGCAGAAGCTATGGTTTAGAATTATTTTTTCAGCAAAAGTTATTTAAAGGTTTTTTCGGCATCGTTTCTTTTACTTTTGTAAGAAGCGAGTTTACTGACAAGAACAATAATTATGTTCCTTCAGCATGGGATAACCAATATCTTGTTAGCCTTACCTTCGGAAAGAAATTTAACCGCAACTGGGAAGTAGGCTGGCGCTGGCGTCTATTAGGCGGAACCCCGTTCACTCCATATGATGTTGCTACGTCATCGCTGCGAATCAATTGGGATATTAATCAATCAGGCTTGTTTAATTTTAATGCACTAAACACCTTAAGAGGCGATGTGGCGCATCAACTCGATTTCAGAGTAGATAAAAAATGGTTTTTCAATAAGTGGAATCTGAACTTGTATCTTGACATTCAAAATGCATATAATTTTCAGTTAAGCGGTCAGCCTACACTGGTTTTAGATCGTGATGCCAACGGTAATCCACAAATTGAAAATCCTGAGGCACCATTAGAGCAGCAACGCTACAAAACGAAGTTTATAGAAAATACTATTGGATCGCTTATTCCTTCTATAGGGGTAGTTGTAGAGTTTTAAATTAAATGCCATGAAACTAAAAAGTGGTTGTTTTCTTTTATATTTTTTCTTCTTTCTTCAACTAAATGCGCAACAAACTATGAACAATAAACCCCAATTGATATATGTATTCGACCCTATGTGTGGTTGGTGTTTTGCCTTCGGAAATGTAATGGAACAGTTTCAGCAAAAACATGCTAACAAGTTTGATTTTTCTGTATTTACAGGAGGTATGGTAGTGGGTGAAAATCAAAAGCCTTTATCGCATATGCGCGAATATATAAAAGGTGCAATTCCACGCTTAGAAAAAATGACAGGTGCAAAGTTTGGCGAAAAATATTTAAATGAAATTTTAGAACCGGGAACTTATATTTCTTCTTCAGAAAAACCAAGCTTTGCTTTTGTAACTTTTAAAAATCTTCAGCCTGAAAAAAGTATTGCCTTTGCACACGCTTTGCAAAAAGTATTTTTTGTTGAAGGAAAAAGTTTAAATGAAGATGAAACCTATAAAGTACTCGCAAAACAATTTAACATAAATGAAAATGATTTTCTAAATACGCTAAACAGTAACGAAGCGAGAATTACTGCCTTTGAAGAATTTGAACAAGTCCGTAATTGGGGTATAAGCGGTTTTCCAGCGGTTTTGTTATTTAACAACGGCAAAGGTTATATGGTAAGCAATGGTTATACCGATTTAGCTTCACTTGAAAAGCAAGTAGAAAAATTGTTGAAGTAATTTTCAGAACAGATTTATATCAATACCTATTCTTATTCCAAAACGCGATGGGTGGTTTCGGCTGAGAGACGAAACAAAATCTACCCGCATAATGCGAAAAATGTTTTCAATGCCTGCAGAAATTTCAGTCCAGTCCTGAAAATCGTTGTTATATAAAAAGTGTACGCCAAACACTTCATGTAATTTCAGTTTTCTGAATCCGGGAATTTTATTAAAGAAAAAGCCTTTGAAATGATGCTGAAAATGTGCTTCGTAATAAGGCTGAATGGTGCTTGCGGCATAATAATCAAGCAACTGAAACCCATCGAAATAATTTCTGCCTAAAATAGTTTGGTTGCCATTAAAATGTTTGAAATTAATAAACTCTACATTTTCTTTATTCAGAAAAAAACCTGCTCTGAATAAATATTCTGAGTTGCCCAGCATTTTTAAACTAATGTTGTCTTCAATTTTAAATTGTAGTTGGTCGTAATTCAGGCTGCTTTTAAAAACACCGGGAATAGATTTTACATACACAGCCGAAAGCTCGGGCCACTTAGAGCCTGAGGCAATTTTCATATCGGGTCGGCTTACATATTTTTGCCCGGGCTTATAACGTAAATCGAACACTAAATGAAAAGCATCGTGTGCTTTAAAGGGCAAACCGTCTAAGAAAGCATTATCGGGAACATTTGAAGTAAACTCACGGTTTTTTATGTTTCTCCAACTGCTTACGTTGGCATTTTCCAACGGGTTTCTTCTTGAATATTTTGCGTTTACTCTGAGTAACAATCCGTTTGCAATTTCAAACCTATGAGCAATATTTACAAATCGCTCTTGATAAATTTTCATGAAATTGTTTTCGTATAAAAGGGTAGAAACGGTATTGGTTAATTCACCTATGGGTTCATTTCTGTTAAACTGATAAATGTATTGTCCGCCATCAACACTTATATAAGCAGATTTTTTTCTATTGTAATAAAAAGTGGTATTCAGCCTAACATTAAACATTTTATTGGCAAAACCATATCTGAAATCTGGAGATACGCGCAGCAACTTTCTTTTCTCAAATTCTTTTTCAAATACAAAACCTAGCGATAAGTTATAGCCTTCAACAGTATTGAAATTTAAAGCATTAAATATTGGTGAAGTTCTAAAACTGAATTTGTTAAAAGTTTTTCTGAAGTTGTATCCAAACAATATGTTTATTGGTTTAAACCTGTTGGCTTTTTTATCTAAAGAATCTAAATGTGTTTTGGATTCGCGCAAAATTTCTATTGAATCTTTTCGGGCATAATCATTTACTTCTTCTTCAGTTAATTGTACAGGACGAAAATTTTCCCAATAGTTTTCGTCTTTTTTATTGGCTGCTTCATCTATGCTTAATGTTTCGTTAGTAAAATATTTTTTCGGAAAATTGGGGGTAAGATTGTAGTTTTCATAAGTAGCCAAATAATAACCTTCTGCTTCAATTTTCATGAGGCTGAATGTAATATCGAACCTTTTGCTAATGGGCATCCATATATCGCTACGTACAGGTACAAATGTCTGCGATATTTTAATGGTGTCGAAGAAATTAATTTGTGCCTCTTTTGTAAGAAACAATTCAAAGCTATGCAGGTTATATAAACTGTCGTTAATGTAAATAATACCACTGTAAACAGGGTCAGCTTTTCTTCTGGGTATAACCTGAATTTTATTTATGAGTCTGCCATCTTCTGCAGTAATACCTAAAAGCTTAAAGCGATAATACATCATTGCATTATCTGCTAATGGAGAAACAATTACCCGATTTGTTATGGCATCAATACTTAAGTTATTTTTATAAAGGTCTATTGCATTAAAATCGGCAGCACTGTTCCAACTGAAATTATTACTATTGCCACTATATTTAGAAGCAATCATTTTTTCTTTTACTTTATCAGGTTTTTTAAAAGAAAATTCTGAAACAGATTCAGATAAGTAAATAATGCCGGTATTGTTGGTGTCTAATATTCCGGTTGAGTTTATAGGAATACCCATTATTTTATCGGGTGCACTTACAATTCGTTGAAGGCCTTTTGTATATACATTGCATGTGTATTCATTAACCTGATTGTAATGATAGTCTCTTTTTGCAATAGCCTTTCGCATAATAGCATAGGCGGGGTCTTCTTTAGATGAAACAATTACTTCATTTAACTGAATATCTTCTGCTTCAAGGCTTACATTTAGCTCAATATCTTTTTCGCCAATAGTTATGTTTTTAGTAAGTCTTTTATAGCCTATATAGTGGTATATCAATTCATAATTTCCGGAAGAAAGCTCTAATTGATATTTGCCAATTTCATTTGAAGTAGTGCCTTTGGTTGAGCCTTTTATATAAATATTAGCGAAAGGTAAAGGCTGGTTCTTATTGTCGGTAAGAATGCCAAATACTTTTGCCGCAGATGCACTAAATGCATTCAGCAATAATAATAAACCAACTAAATTTTTTAAGGTAATTAATGTTTTCAAGGCACTGTAAAACTCAGTAATAATTATTAATTCAGCTTGAAAAATTATGTATTAATTAAAAAGTAACAGCACTTTTCTTTTTTGAGCGTATTTGAAAATTATAGGCAGCATTAAGCCCTAAATCAAGATTGAGTGTTTTAAGTGTATTAGGCCCAACATAAGGAAAAGAATGAATATCAGAAGACACGCCTGTTCTTATTCCTAATGTTAAAAATGAATTATTGTTTAAGAATAAATCATATTCAAAACCCATCACCAGCCCAAGCTCATTTAAAGGAATAATGGCCTTTTGGGCAAACTGCTCATTACTAACAGTATATTCAGAATTTATTAACCTACTGAAAACAGGCCCGAACAAAATATTAAATACAATTGGTTTTTCAGTTGTGGCAGAAATGTTTGTCCATTTATATTTAAATAGCAAGGGAGTTCTTATGTAAGTTAAGTCAATATTGCCCTGAATAGGTACTTTTTTGAAAGTGTTATCGGTGTAAGACTGACCTTGTCTGGCAAACAATATTTCTGTTTCAATACCAAAGTTTTTATTGAAATTATAACCAACAGAGCCACCGAATGAAATACCATACTTAAATTGATATTGCACATCATTATTTATAAAATTATTGGTAGCTGCTTGCTTAATTAAAAACCAGTTATTGGCAACTCTAACATCTGTTCCAAAATAAAAGCCTTTTAAATTATTTAAAATAACCTCTGTTTGATTAATAATATCATCAGTATTAATTGCTGAACTATAAACATTTTCATTTAGTAAACTTAATTGCCTTGTATCTATTTCATCTGTTTTCATAGTTAATGAAATAGTAGTTTCATTGTTAGTATTATTGATTTTTTTCGAAGGTAAAATTGCATCGATAACCTTAGTTGATTGGTTCAAATTTTTACCAAATAATAATTTGTTATTCTTAACCTTTGTCAAAGTGAAATCATTATTATTCAGGATATTGTTTTCCGAGTTAAGTTTTCTGTTGTTTTGTTTATTGTGCTGTTTTTCTGTAACTGGTAGTGTGTTGTTTACGTAGAGTTCTTTTTCTGATAGATTTATAACACGAGACTTATTTGGTTTTATATTTGAATTAGCTTTTTTACCCGTAAATATTGCTGCTACACGTTGGTTAGTACTAGTGAAAATTTCTTCAGAAATAGAATCGAAACTGTAGTTGAATAAGAAGTTTGCTATGGTAACCGGTATTAAAATGGCAAGTATAACATAATACCAATGGTCATATTTTGCCTTTTGCTTATCGTTTTCCAGCTGCTGCTCAATATTGTCCCACATAAATTTAGGAGGAGTTGCATTAATGTCGCGCAATTGCTCTCTAAAGTGCTGATCAATGTTATTTTGAGTTCGATCATTCTTGTTGATCTTTCCCATTTTTTCGTTTTAAAGTGAAGGCTTTTATCTCACTCACACAATACCTCTTGTACTATATAAAAGCCACAATGTTGGTTTCAGTTTTAAAGATAACAATACAATACGAAAGGTTGCATATAGGCTTGTTAACTTTATTAAGTTGTTGATAATCAATTTTTTAAATTAAATAGAACTTCAAGGTTAACCCTGAGCTTTTGAAACAAATTTTTGAGAAGCGTTTACTTTTTCTATAAGAATTTGACGGGCTCGTGCCAATTGAGATTTTGAGGTGCCTTCAGAAATTTGCATCATTTCAGCAATTTCTTTATGAGAATAACCTTCAATAGCATATAGGTTAAACACTGTTCTGTAGCCAGGGGAAAGAGACTGAACCATTTGCATTAAATCATTTACCTCTAAGCCATCAAATACTTTATGGTCTTCAATTTCAATAGCTTTACCTTCATCGGTAACAATAGCATATAGATTAACTTGCTTGCGTAAATGCTCAATAGCAGTATTAATAAAAATTCTTCGAACCCAACCTTCAAAAGAACCTTCTTTTCTGAAATTGCCAATATATCTGAAAACTTTTACAAAGCCATCTTGCAATATATCTTCGGCACTGTGTTGGTCTTTAGCATAACGCATACAAACGCCAAACATTTGCCTGGCAAATCGATCATACAACAAATGTTGCATTTTTCTATCACCAATTATGCAGCCGTTTATCACTTGTTCTTCAGTAAATTCTCCTATGTAGCCGATTTTCACTGCGTTATGAATTATGGCAATGAAGTTAATTTAAAAACTTATTATTACCAAAGAAATTTTCATAAAGTGTTTAAAAAAGTTTTTAAAGCCTGAAATGCCCTTGCTCTGTGACTAATATTGTTTTTTTCTTCTATGCTTATTTCTGCAAAAGTTTTATCGTAGCCATCAGCAATAAAAACGGGGTCGTAGCCAAACCCCATGCTACCTGTAGGCTTTTTTGCGATATTGCCATTTATTATACCTTCAAACAAATATTCCTTTCCATTAAGAATTAACGCTATAACTGTTCTGAAACGGGCTTTTCTATTGGTAATACCATTCAGGTTTTTTAATAATAAATTTATATTATCTGAGTGATTTTTGTGATCTCCCGCATATCGGGCCGAATAAACACCGGGCGCGCCATTTAAGGCTTCCACTTCTAAACCGGTATCTTCTGCAAAGCAATTTTGATGAAACTTTTGAGCTATATATTTTGCTTTTTCTAAAGCATTTTCATGAAGTGTTTCATGAGTTTCGGGCAATTCTTCAAAACAGTTCAAATCGCTTAAAGATTGCAATTCAAAGTTTGAAGGTAACATTTTCATTACTTCCTCAAGCTTATGCTTGTTTTGTGTTGCAAAAATTAATTTCATTCTTTTTTCTTCTTTTTTTTGCCTTCGGTTTCCTGAGGCATTTCTTCGTCAGGATTACTCATAGGGGGCTCTTCACGCTCGGTTTCTATCGGTGGTTCTTGAGATGTTTCTTGCGTTTTTTCTTCTTCTTCAGAAATCTGATTTCCTTCTTTAAGAGTGTCTTTTTCTTTTTTATTTTTTGTTTTTGATTCTTCTTTAACAGGTATTTCAGGCTGTTCGTTTACAGGGGGTTCTTCTTTAATTGGTTCATCAGAAGTAGGCACTTCTTTTACAGGCTCTGATGGTTTTTCGTAAATCATAGTAGGCATTCTTTCTTCCTGTGGTTCATTGGTTGGTGGTGTTGATTTGCCTTTTTTACCCTTTCCTTTTTCCTGAACGGGTGCCGGGGCTTCTTCATTATTTAATGGCGGCTCGTTGCTATCATCAGTATTATCATTATTCATAGGTGGTTCTTCAGAATCTTCTGAAGGTATATCGAATAACATTGTTGGTGATGCATCTAACTCAATATTTTCAGGCAATGTTTGCTCGTCTTGTAATAGTTGTTTTTTAATTTCTTCTAACTCTTGCATCATATAATAATTTTCGTCTTTCTCATCGGTAGAAGAAGTTGCTCCCCATTTTGCTTCCGCAATCATACGCGAGCGATACAAGAATGATTCTTTCGCGCCTGCACTTCCAATCGTGTATAAGAAAAATACTTTTTTATCTTTTGTTAGCGGAATTTGTCTTTTCTCATTAGGTATAGCAGCTAACAATTTATTAAAATCTTCTTTAGAAGAAACAGCCATCATGGTATTGTTTTGTACTGTAATGTAGTACCAATCGTTAAATGATGATTCGAGATAAATGTGCATGAAATCGTTGAATTTTCTTTGTCCAAACTCTACATATCCATTTATCATTTTCATAATGGGTATTTCACCAATATAAGCAACACCTATAGGGCCTACTGAACGGTATATTTGAAAATTAGGGTCAAATACCATGTTTAAATGGCTGAAAATAATATTGCTTTGCATTTCCTTTGGTAACGGGAAAGTGCCGGTCTTTCTTAACTCTTCCAGCTTGCTTTTGTAATTTTTTTCGCTGAAAATTTCTGCATAAGCATTTTCAAAATCATCGGTATTTACGTTTACGGCAGGGCGGTCGAAACTAAAAGAGTTTACATCAGCTGCAAACTGTGCTATTAAATCCTTTTCCAATGGAAGATTCATGCCTAACAGTAAATCCAAAGTAGCACGATTTGAATCTATCTCATAAGAAATTCGACCAGTTGAAACAATATTAATTGGTTTCATTTGCAAGCCTAAATCTATTTTACCTTCTGCTTCGGCAATTTTTTCTTTTTCATAAAACCTGAATACATTTCCTTTCGGAGCCATATCAACTATTTTCTTTTCGTTCCCGAAGGAGAATACTTTGGTAGCAGGATTATGTTTTAAAACTCCTTGAGTAGCCAGCACATCAAAATCTTCTTTATCTTTTTTAGGTGTCATCATGCGCATGTATAAACCCGCATTACCTGTTGAATCATAGAAACCATATGAAAAACCAGCTGTAAGAGAGTCGCCATTGGGCGAAACCGGTTGCTCATATCGCAATACAAAATTATTAGGGTCAATTTTATCTTTAAAGCTAAACCAATCAGTTTCTGTGGCTGCTAATTTCATTTTTGCATAACCATCAAAAGTTACCCCGGTATCAGTAGCAACAAAACTAGCCATGCCTTTAAAGTCTATGTCAGGATGAATTTTAAAGCTGTCGGTTTCTTCAATAATACCTTCTGCAAAGGTTGTATAACCCATTTTCTTTCTGTTTAACTTATCTTCCTTAACAGCTATTTTACTGAGGTTGATTATTTTTTTCATGTCGCCATAGCGATAGTCATATTTACCTGTTCCTTCATATTTATTGCGGGCATCTACATATAAAGTGGCTTCATAAATGCGGTGATACTTATTTAAAGTATCAGCAATTACTACGGCATTTCTTAAAGTGTCAATATTTCCTCCGGGAAGAATAGTGGCTTTAGCGCTGTCAGGCTGTATTTCAGCATCGGCAACATAAAAGCGAGAAACATCTTCAACTTTAATAATTGAATTTGTCATATCAAAAATGCCTCTTTTTGCCATAAAACGTAGCGAGTCTTTTTGAGCATGAGTAGAAACGAAATATGCTCCGGGGCTGCCTGCGGGCGATTTGAAATCTAAGATCTTTTTATCCATATCCCAGAAAAATTCATTGATATTGGTTTTAAAAAGATTGTTGGAAAATTCTGTAGGAATATCTTCTACGTTGGCTTTAAACTCGCCAATACGCTTTTCAAAATCTACTTTACCTCTTACGTTTGGTGTTTTAAATGTAACCTGGTCGCCACCAATAGATTTAATTTCCATACTCATAGTATCAGATTGCAACTGGTTAGCTGAGAATTTATATAATTGCGATTCTAAAGTAGCTTCAGTGAATTCAAACTTTCCGTTTCCGGTTAATCCTTTTTGGGTAAATACCAATCCACCTTTCAATGAAGCACCATCTTCATACATTAGTAACGGTTCAGTTTGTACATTAATATTCATGGTGTCTTTGTAAGGCATCCAGTGAATAAAATTGTTTTTACCTTTTACAATTGGAAATGTAATATTCCCAATTTTATCTTTTCGCATTAAGAACGTATCGCTAATAGCATTTAATGAATCGGGTGTAAACAATATGTCGTTAGAATTAAAATCTAAAAACAAATGCTTCACATGTCCGCGCCCTTGAAGACCGCTGTTTGATAGTAAAATAGAATCGGTGTAAGTGCCTTTTCCACCATAAACAGGAAAACCTTCTTTAGGCGTTATTCTCTGAAAGCCCCACGATAAATCTTCCTGAACAGTTAGGTTTTCATTAAAGTTGGGGAAAATTCCGGCTGAAATTAATTTTCCTTTTAAGTCTGCCAAATAGGGGTCGAAAGAATTTAAACTATCAAAAGAGAAAGGTTCAATTTCAAAGTAAAATTTTTCTCTTAGGTAAGCGCTGTCTCTTATTTCCTTTTTATCATAGTAAACAAAAGAAGTTTTTCTGTTGGTGAAAATAGGATACTTTTCAATACGTTGTTTTCCCGATTTGTTTTTAGGGTGGTCAACATTGAGGTAGCCGGTTAAACCTTCAATTTTCGATTTCATGGGGGTAAATTCAGGATCGCCTTGTTTATCTACTTTCCCAGTAGGAATATTTATAGTGGCAGAAGCCAACTGCGTCATATCAATTTTAAAAGAGTCGTAATCGAAATAAAAACCTTCTCCTTCAAAATCAATTCTGCCGGCAAAAATATTTCCTGACAACTCCATATCTTGTCCTTCTTTCAGGGTAACTCCTTTGTCTTTTGGAAAAAGATATACGTTGGCGGTATCACTTAGAGTAATCATGGCTACACCTGCAACAGCCATGTCTCGGCTTTCTACGTTTATTTGAGCATTAGTTGTATTGCTGAATGAGTTAATTTTAATGATATCATAATCTTTTTTACCGGAAGCAGCCAAAACATAGTTGGTTGTTTTTTCATTAATGGTAATTAAACCTCTTTCTGAATCGTAGTAAATAAAACCATCTTCCATCATTTTATACAGAAGATTTTTAATAGTGTTTTCAGTGTATTTTGGGTCTAGTCTTTTAGCATAAGCATCTGCTAAAAATTCGTTTTGCCCCACTTCATCGGCATATCTTTTTAAATAATGTATTGGACTTAAATCTTTAATAGTTTGGTATTTTTCAATTTCGCCTTTACGATAATAATTGTCTGAAGTAAGTTCCATGGCATTTTTGTCGCCACCACTCATCATTTTTAAATCAATATTGGGTTGGTTTATTTTCCAGATAATAGCATCGGTCTGAATTTCTTTTTTGTGGTAAGAATCATAGAATGGTGCAGCACCTATGCCGCTTTGTTCGCGATATAACGAAAGTTCTTTATCGTTAAACCTGTAAATCATTCTTACGCCAGGGTGAGTAATAGAGTCGTTGTTTAGCGTAAGCACCATTTGCGCTTGCTTTGCAGAAAGTTCTTCGCCTTTCTTAATTAAAAATTGGGTGCTTTTTGCGGTAATAACTTTTTTTCCTTGGTCGTTTACAAACGTAATTACTGCCGGGTCGAATTCATCGCCAGAGCCGTAAATATTATTGCCTTCCATTCTGAAAGAACCTGAAAAAGTTACATTTGGGCCTATATCGGTTATAGCAACATTTTTATCGAAAGAAATAAAACGAGGGTAACTTCTGTTGCCTTGCTGAGACATTACACGATCTTGATAACTTCCTTCTAAAGCAGCTTTGAAAAGTTGCTTATGATAAAAAGTAACAGTGTCAATATTAATTTCCGATTTATCAAGTTGAATGGTATATGGTTTTTTAACTTCAGCATATACTTCAGGCAGTCCTGCGCGACCCCAGTCCACTTTACCATTTTTGCCGGCCCATATTTTTTCAAGAGGGAACAAATCTCCTGAGGTGTTTTCTATTATCTGAGTATCTAGGCTGCTATAGGCTGTAATGGTCTGTGGTGGGAAGGTAAGTTTAGGTTTTTTATTTTCATAACTAAAAGTATATTCTTTGCTGGAAGCTACCCAAAGACGAGATTTAGAATCATACATTGCATTTTTTTCAAAAAGGCTTTTTGAAAACTCTAAATATCCTGTAATATCATTATAGCTTCCTCTTTTTTGATCAAATAAAATACCATCAACTACTTTGTTCCAGGAATCAAACTTTGCATTGTTGCCTGTATTTACAATTGCATTAATTACATCAATATAGGTTGAAAAATGCGGATAAGGGCGCATTTTTTCTTTTAGCATGGTGTTACTTGTTTTTATTACCTTTTCTAAGGTTGTCCCATCTATTTTTCCGGTTTTTTGCAAGTCGGCAAATGTTTCAGCTATTTTTTTGCAATCATCGCGCTGTGTGCTGTTAAGCATACTTACCAGTTCTTTGGTGAAGGCAGCCGGTTCTTTTTGAAATTCTGTTAGTGTGGTTTGTGAAAAGGCGTAGTTAAAAAACAAAATGGCAGTACAGAAAGAAAAAAATGATTTCATCAGGCAAAACGTTTTTGCCAAGTTAAGACAAATCTTATTTTTTTTACTTTTAGTTATTAGAGTATTAGTGTTAGTTATGTGTAATTAAACATAACTAAAGAATATTCGTAATTACTGTATTTGCCTTTTAAAAATTGAATAAATGCTTTGGTTTCTTAACTTGAAAAAACTCTTGTTGCTTTAACTGCTTTTTGCCAGCCTTTATATAATTGCGTGGCCTCAGTATTATTTAAGGCAACCTCAAAAGCTTTATCAAGTTGCCAGTTTTGCATAATGTCTTGTTTATCTTTCCAATATCCGGTAGCCAAGCCTGCCAGATAAGCAGCGCCTAAAGCAGTGGTTTCAATAACCTTAGGACGTTCAACAGACACCTGTAGCACATTCGCCTGAAACTGCATTAAGAAATTATTGCGTACAGCACCCCCATCAACCCGTAATTTTTTTAGTTCAATTCCTGAATCTTGTTCCATAGCCGTTAATACATCTTTAGTTTGGTAACACAACGATTCTAAAGTGGCACGCACAAAGTGTTCTTTAGTGGTGCCTCGCGTTAAACCAAACACTGCACCACGAGCTTCGCTATCCCAGTAAGGCGTACCTAAACCCACAAATGCAGGCACCACATATACACCATCGGTAGTAGGATATTTCACTGCCAGTGCTTCTGTTTCATCTGCATTTTGAATAAGCCTTAAACCATCGCGCAACCACTGAATAGCACTACCTGCCACAAATATGCTTCCTTCTAAAGCATATTCTACTTTGCCATCTACGCCCCACGCCAATGTGGTAAGTAAACCATGTTTAGAAGGCACCGCTTTAGTGCCTGTATTCATTAACATAAAACAACCCGTGCCATAAGTATTTTTGGCCATTCCGGGCTCGAAACAAGCCTGTCCAAAAAGTGCTGCTTGCTGGTCTCCGGCATTACCGGCAATAGGTATGGCTTCACCAAAAAAGTTTTCTTTAGTGGTGTGCCCAAAAATGCCCGATGAAGGTTTTACTTCAGGCAACATGCTTGCTGGTATATCTAGAATTTGCAGAATTTCTTCATCCCATTTCAGGTCATAAATATTATACAACAAAGTGCGCGAAGCATTAGAGTAATCGGTAGCATGAACAGCACCGCCAGTGAGTTTCCAAATTAACCAGGTGTCTATTGTTCCGAATAATAACTTGCCCGACTTCGATTTTTCTTTTGCGCCTTCTACATTCTCTAAAATCCACTTCACTTTGGTGCCACTGAAATAGGCATCAATGAGCAAACCGGTTTTATTTCTGAAAGTATCATTTAAACCTTGCTTTTTTAGTTCGGTGCATATATCGGCTGTTTGTCTCGATTGCCAAACAATAGCATTATATACAGGCAAGCCCGTTTCCCAATCCCACACCACAGTAGTTTCTCTTTGGTTGGTAATACCAATGGCTTCAATATTTTTTGCTGAAATGTTATTTTTAGCAATTACATCATGAATCACACTCATCACACTGCTCCATATTTCCATGGCATCGTGTTCTACCCACCCCGGGTGCGGAAAAATTTGACGAAATTCTTTTTGAGCCACTCCGCAAATATTTCCCTGTTTGTCAAACAAAATTGCGCGGCTGCTGGTAGTACCCTGGTCTATTGAAAGTATGTACTTCATTTTAATTTAGTTATGTTTTTTTCAAAAATAGATAAATCGTTTTTAAATTTTTTTTAACCTCAAACATTAACTTTTAGCTAAAAACTTAAAACATCTACATAAAACCTATTCTGTAACTTTACACAACTTTCAACGTTTTATTTCTTATGATAGACTTCCGTACGCTAAGCATTAAAGAAAAAGCTCTTAAAATAAATTTAGACCCGAGAATTTATGGTTCTTTTGCTGAAATTGGTGCGGGACAAGATTGTGCCGCAGCTTTTTTTAAAGCGGGCGGTGCTTCAGGAACCATAGCTAAAACCATGAGTGCTTATGACATGGCTTTTAGCGATGCCATTTATGGTAAATGTGCCCGTTATGTTTGTGAAGAACGCTTGTTTACCATGCTCGACAGAGAATATGGCTTAATGGAAAAAAGACTTGAACACCGAAAAGATACTACCAACTTTTTTGCTTTTGCTAATACTGTTGAAACTATCAATTTTAAAAGAACCAATAAAGGACATGGTTGGCTTGGTTTACGTTTTCAGCTAAAACCTAACACCCCGCCTAATGAATGTGTGATACATGTGTTGCTGAAAGATTATGACAGTATTGAACAACAACAAGCTGTAGGAAGGGTAGGAGTAAACCTAATATATGGTTGCTTGTATTTAAACGATAATCCGGAAGCATTATTAAATTCATTAGTAGATAATCTTTCTGAAGGAAGAGTTGAAATAGATATGTTTCGCTTAACAGGACCTGATTTTAAACAGGTAGATAACCGATTGTTAAGTTTAAAACTAGTAAAAAATGGTTTGGCACAAGCCACTATGTTTAGTCCCGATGGCAATGTAATGCAGGCATTTGATGCGCTGTACAAAAAAAACGTATTAGTATTAAGAGGACGTTTCAGACCGGTAACTAAAGTAAATATGAATATGCTGAATGCCGGCATGGAACAGTTTAAACAAGACAAAGATGTAGATGACAAAAATGTATTGCCTTTTTGCGAACTTACACTTAATGACCTTACTTCTACCGGCACTTTAGACGAAAAAGATTTTTTAGACAGAGTAAATATTTTATGCTCGCTGGGACATTATGTTATGATAACCAATTTTCCGCAGTTTTATAAACTTGCCGATTATTTAGGGCAGTTTACCAAAAAAGGAAAAATAGGAATTGTAGTAGGCATAATGACCTTAGATAAAATATGTGAAACGAAGCATTATACCGACTTAAAGGGTGGTATATTAGAAGCCTTTGGATCGTTGTTTAGTGAGAAAATTACTTTATTGGTTTATCCATCGTTCGATGAAAATAATGTGTTACATACCGGGGCAAATTATAAGCCGGCATCTGAATTAAAATATTTATACCAACATCTTTTATCCAATAAAAAAATTGTTGACCTTGAAGCAGCCGATACTTCATTATTACACATTACCAGCGATAAAGCAATAGCCATGATTAAAGCCGGAGAAGAAGGTTGGGAAGAAATGGTGCCCGATACAGTTGCCGACATTATTAAAGATAATTGCTTGTTTGATTATCCTTGCGATGTAGATAAATTGAAAAAGCTAAATAAAACTGCTTAACCAACTTGTTACATTCTTCTTATGATTTAATAGTAGTAGGCGGTGGTGCTGCAGGGTTTTTTACAGCCATAAATTATGCTGAACTACATGTAGGCGCAAAAATTCTTATCCTTGAAAAAAGTAATCAGTTATTAGGAAAAGTAAAAGTTTCAGGTGGGGGCAGGTGTAATGTTACACATGCTTGTTTCGATGCAAAAGAACTTTCAAAATTTTATCCGAGAGGCTCAAAGGAATTGCTCGGAGCATTTCATAAATTTCAGCCTAACGACACCATCAAGTGGTTTAAGCAACGTGGCGTAGCCATTAAAAAAGAAGCCGATGGCAGAATGTTTCCTGTTACCGACAACTCGCAAACAATTATAGATTGCTTCATGCATGAAGTACAAAAACATAAAATTGAAATTCATACACAAGAAGGCGTTAAAGCATTATTTCCTCCTGAAGAAAATAATACCTGGGAAATTATAACCACCCACAAAAATTACTATACTAAAGCGGTAATTGTTACCACAGGAAACAGTGAGCAAATGTGGAAGTTGTTGGCAGCCATTGGGCATACTATTGAGCCGCCTGTGCCCTCGCTGTTTACATTTAATGTAAAAGATACCCGAATTGAAAATCTTATGGGTATTTCTGTAAAAAATGCCACTGTAAAAGTTTCGCAAACTAAGCTTAATGAAAGCGGACCATTGCTCATTACTCATTGGGGTTTTAGCGGGCCTGCTATTTTAAAACTTTCGGCATGGGGGGCGAGACAATTACATGGGCTTAATTATAATTTTACAGTTAACATTAATTGGAATAATCAATTTGGTGAGGCAACCGTGTTAAATTATTTTCAACAACAGAATAAAAAACAAAAAATCGCTAATCATTCTTTTCCTGAAGTGCCCGCAAGACTTTGGCAAAGCATAATTGCACATGCAGGCATTATAAATCAAAACTGGGCTGATATTTCTAAAAAGCAAATGCAACTTTTAGCCAATGAAATAGTTAATGCTTCTTATGAGGTAAAAGGTAAAAGCACTTTTAAAGAAGAGTTTGTAACGTGTGGAGGCGTTAAACTTGCTGAAGTAGATTTTAAAACCATGCAAAGCAAAATACACAAAGGCTTATATTTTTCAGGCGAAGTGTTAGATATAGATGCTATTACAGGAGGCTTTAATTTTCAGGCGGCCTGGACAACCGCATGGATTGCCGCAAATGCTATTTGAATAAATTGTAAGCCACCCCAAAACCCCAACCCAAAAAATTACTTTGTATTGCAGCTACGTTAAAAACGCTTTTAATGAAGCCGTTTTTTGCCCTTTTATCTCTTAAAGGGTAGTGGTGCAACGGTTACCGCTGTTAGGTGCTGGCGTTCTGTCTGTCCGAAGGGTTGTCATGTCAAGTTTGTACCTACTTTGTCTGATGTGTAATAGCAATATAGTCTGTCCAGTTATGCACAAAGCCCATGCAGAGGGAAAATAATTTTATTAAAAAAGGAAGGGAGGGAAAAGTTTTCTTAGGTGGGAGAAAAAAATACTCTCTTGAAAGCTTTGGTTTCAGCGTTGCCTTGTGCGGCTTGCAAGAGTGTATTTTTTTTGCGGTGGTTTTAATCTTTGAATGGCACATCATCAGGTTCGTTTATATTATTCCCAAAATATTCCTTATTCATTACTTCTGTCATAAATTTCTTTGCTGTTGTATTTTCAATTACAATTTGATTTGCGTTTTGAAGGTTTAGTTTCTTCCTGATATTTTCTTTTTCCAATTCAACATCAGTAACAGGCGAAACACTTAGTATTCGCAAATACTCCTTAGTTTTCAACGCTTGTGAAAGAATCATATTTACATAATCATCCGCAAAAGAATATCCAATCACTACAACAAGTCGTGCCTCATTAAAGCAAGCTTTTCTTAGTTCGGAAGAATAAAAAAAGTAAGGGTCAACAGAAGTCATTTTGTGTTGAATTCCGAAAATCAATTCTGGTTCTTCAACAGGGTCATCACTGATATAAAACTTGCTCTCACTTTTGTTTTTTTGATACCAGTCAATTGAGCCATGCAGTTTATAAAGGAAAAAGTGCTTGTCTCTAACATCTTCAAAATTTGAGTAGTGCCAATCTTTTGTTCCTTTATTGAAACCCAATTCTATTTCTTTTTGCTTGCCTACAATTCTTTCAAAACACAAATCATAGTTAAGCGTAAATATTTTTAGAAGTCCTGCAATATCACTTTGAAGACCGTTAAACGCTTCATAATAGTTTGCCTTCTCATAGTTTTTAATTCTCACCCAATTATTCAGTTGTCCTCTAATGAGTTTTTGAAACTTGGTTATGTTTTCAAAATTGTTTCCTGCTAAATCAAGAAGGCGAATATTCCATGAACCAATAAAAGGATACATAATGTTGCCTTCCCTCTTTTCAATTTCAGTAATTACAATTAACAGGCGTTCAACATTGAATGATTCATTGAATTTGCCAAGGATGCCATCTGAGTAATTGATGCTACTCTTTAAATAATTATACAAATCTGTAAATGGCTTCCAATCATTTTCATTGGAAATCTTTTTCTCAATTTCTTCAACCATCTTGCTTGAAATCGGAATTCCTGCTTCTACGCTTGCTCCTGCACCAAGAAGAAATAGAATATGTTCACTATTAACCTCCATCATAATTTATTTTGATTATAAGAACCATGGTTTCTCGTTAGACAAAGAATTCTCATTATAGAATTCAATTCCCTCAAATGATTTTGTGTAGTCAGCAATTATTTGAGAATAGTAGATGGAAATTGGAATTGACTTGGCATTGAATCCCCTCCAGTTTGCCCCTGATAAATTCAAAACGTCTTGAAGATATTTTCTCTCATCAATACTCTTGTCTTGTGACAGATGAAGAAATTGAATGTGAACAGGATTTGATAAACGCTTATCAACAATCTCTTTTCCATACTGCAAACCTTCAAACCAAACCAAATATTCATTTGCAGCAAGTTTTACAAATGAACTTTCATAGGGCACATAAGAGTTGTGAAAACTATACCCGAAAAACTTGTTATCAGTATTGATTTTGATAGCAACAAATTCCATTTCTCTAATTTCATTTATCGCTGCAGACAATGCTTTTATTTCACTTCGCTTTATTTTAAAAGGTAAGTGTAACACACAGGATTTGTAATTCTCAAACTTCTCTGAACTCAATAAGTTTCGCAAATTGGTTTGTAGGTTTTCCAAATAATGTTCTTCGGTTTCTTCATCCGCCAATACTTCTAATTGTTTGTAAAGTCCACTTGAATCTAAACAAACAGTATAGGCAAAATATTTAGTCACTTCATGGGTTTCACGATTAACCATGTGAGAACTACCAATTCCCAATATCAAACAATTATTATTACTCGGTTTTACAATCCATGGAATACCACCCAACTTTGAAAATATTTGCAAGGCAATATTTGAGGTTGACCACTTCAAAGCATTTTTTTCACTCAATCTTCTAAAGTTGATTACCTGCAATGGAATATCTTCCTTTATAAATTGATACTTTAGAAAGTAATAATTCTGCGAAGCACCAGTTGTGTCATTTTCAGGAATGTAATCTTCAATAAAAATTCCAATTACTTTTTTCTCAGGGCTTGCTTCCCTAATTGCTTTTACTTTTCCCACAATCCCTTTCAAAGTTTCATTGTCATAGCCACTAACCTTAACCTGCTTAATGTTATTTAGGTTGAAAGGAACCTTAAACATTGAATCAAATCCAGGAAAAGTTCCTGGATTTGATTTCCCTGCAAGGCTCAAATAAATCTCATTTGCAAAAGACTTGAATCTATCTTCAAAGATGAAAACGAATTCAATCGGCTGTGCTATAGGTTCAAAAGGTCCATAGTTTTTTATTCCTTGAAATTGTGAGTAAGACGTTTTTTTGTTATTGAAAATATATTCCTTCTTGTTAAGTTGAAAACAAGGAACTTCAATCAAAGAATTAGAAAGTTGAAGTGTGAATTCATTGTTAATTGGAATAGAAAGAGAATCAGTAAAGACTTTTGAAATTACTCTGTTTACAATATGAAATTTATCAGTGTAAAAATTCTTGTTGCTACGATACTGTGAATCCAAACTAAAACTCAATCGCTGAACTTCTTTATCAAAAACAAGCCCTTTCTTTACTGAGAAATGGTAATCAATCAAAAATCCAAATCGTCTTTGTTCTTCAAGGTAATAAGCCGAAACAAAAACAGTCCTCCTTCCTTTCTCATGTTCTTCAATTATAAATTCAATGAGGTCGCCTCCAAATTTTTTACGATACTCAACGGGAAATTCAATTGCTGAATTACTAAGGACATTGAATAGCTTGTTTAGTAAAACTCTTTTTGTAAGGTTTACAGAATCAAATGAAGTTGCAAAATACAACTCATATCCTTCTTTCTCTTGAAAGGAAATCCAAAAGTTGGATTTTTCTTTTGTCTCTGCATTTACAGGAAGTCGGTATTCAAAAATTCCTTCTTCCTTTTCATC
Organism: uncultured Chitinophagaceae bacterium; assembly: GCA_964543705.1. Classification (GTDB taxonomy): domain Bacteria; phylum Bacteroidota; class Bacteroidia; order Chitinophagales; family CAIOSU01; genus CAYSGX01. Next base: position 7,631 of record CAZIZP010000014.1, on the reverse strand, counting down.
TCCTTCTTGTTTTAGTTTTCGGTAAACATTGAAGTTGAAAGAACTTGTGTTTAATGGTAAGAAGTTCAGTCTAATATTTGCCATTATAAAAATTTCGTGTTTGAAAATAGTTTTACAAAAATCTCATTCATTTTCTCCAGCAAACTTTCATTCGGTTTCTTCTTCAACTCCGATTTTCTGTAATCTTGATAGAGTTTCAAAATTTTTTCTTCGTCTTTCTTTTCAATACTATCAATGTCAACCATCAGAGCTTTATTAATGTCATTGGGTTCAAATTTTTGCAATCCATTTCCATATTCCCTACGGTTATCGTTAAAAATATCTTTTGAAATGTCTGTGAGGAGATAAGCAAAAAACAAATCGGCTTTGGGTGCTGAAAACATATTTAGGTATATGCAATGAAAGGTTGTGAGGTTGCTGATGTTAGCTTCATTGCGAATGAAACGAAGTCCGTTACGATTGAAAACAGAAACCCAAATCGGTGAAGGTGGTCTGTTCTCTAAAGTGTGCCAAGGGTTACGGCTTGCCGTCAAAAATTTTTTGTGGACTTCTTCGGCTTTGCCTTTTGCAAGATATTTTTTTACAGAAGTTTCGTCTGGTTCTGTTGCGTTAAACAGATAAACAAACTTATCTTGTCGCTTTAAGTTTTCAAAATCTTGTTTCGTGAAAAATGCTCCATCAACATCAGCTGATTTTGTGATGCAAGGCAACAAATACTTTTCTGCGATCTGAAACTCGTTTGCTTTTGACTGATTGAAAGTAAAATATTCGTTAGCACCAGTTGCAATGCCGCGAACAACTTTTCCAAAGTTGGAGAAAGGAACAAGGTTTTTAAACCTTGTTGCGTTCTGTTCCTGATAGTATGCTCTCCATTTTATTTCGGGCTTGAGTTCAGAAAATGCAATTGCATTTTCTGATTTGGTTTTCGGATATGCAGAAAACTTTTTCTGTAAAACAAAAAGTTCATCAAGCGTTTTGATGTTGATGAATTCAACTTCAGATTTTTCGTTGTCGTTTGCGAAAAGTAAAATAGAAGCGGTTGTCAAAGCATCATCAAAAACATTTTCCTCAAAGTCAAAGATGATGATATAACGAAGCAGTTTGTTTTTTATTAGGTATGTCTTAACCAACTTGCCATAATCAGAATTCAAAAACTCTGACGGAATAATGTAGGCGGCTCTACCGCCTGCATTTAATTGGTAAGCAGATTTTAAAAGAAACAGAGTGTAAAGATTTGTGAAGCCGTTCAGTTTCAATCCTAACTTTTCTTCAATCTCTTTTAGCGTAGCTAAGTTATCGTAGTCGTGAAATTTGAAGTAAGGCGGATTGCAAATAATTCCATCGTAACGGTTTTCCCAATCGTTAAACATGTAATCCTTCAACTGAATTGAAGTGTTCTTTTCATTGTCAAAAATATTTGCGGCTTGCCGCAAAATATTTTCATCAATATCAAAACCTTTTATTGAACACACTGCATTTGTTTGTCGGATTGCTCTTGCAAAAACTCCCAAACCAAAAGCAGGGTCAAGAACTGTTTGCAGTTTTTTATTCCCAGTAATCCATTTCGCCATGAATTGAGCAATAGGGAAGGGTGTAAAAAATTGAGCAAATTTTTTTCTGTGTTCAAGGGAAACCATTTGAGAATATTCTTTCTCAGGTTCGTTGGTTGCGATATGTTCTCTTGTTGCCAGCATCAGAAATCGTTTTGATTTATTCCTAACACTCCGCACAAATTAGCTACATCTAAGTATGCTGTGCCACCTTTGAAAGTCACATAGAATAATAATCTTCCTCTGCCCATTTCTTTCCGAACACTTTCGTGTTTGGGTTCTTCAATCTTGTATGCAACCTGAACTCCACTTTTGGAGTTTATTTTTATTGTTGTCTTGTTTTGATTTTTTGTGTCTGCCTCAACAGAAAATACAGTTCCCTCCTTATCAGGGTCGGCTATAATAGAAAGAATTTGTTCAAAGGAAATTCCGTAAACCTTGTCAAAGAAAACCTGAAAATAAAAGTGAGGAACATTGAAAGTTTCAATCCATTTGTAAACTACTTTGATGTCTTCAACCTTTGGTGTTATGGAAAGAAAATCCCTTTTCTGGATTTCTTTGATTGCTCTTTTTAGTTCTTTGAACTGCTCATTCAATTTAACTAATCTTTCGGATGAACTCCAACCGGGAACTTTAAAATCTGTTACACTTAAAGTTTGCTGAGTGATAGCTTGAAGAACAGGAATGTATTTGTTCCGTGTTGGATGCTCCAACAAGTCGGTGAACTCAGCAAGAATTTTATCTCTTGTTTGCAAAGCAAGTTTGGTGAACATTTCTGTTCGCACTTGCATTGCTGCTTCATACTTGTCAATTAGAAAAGCACTTGAACGAACTTCAATTCCTGCAACTGCTTTCTTTACATAGTCGGTGATTTTGCTGTGAGGAATTTGGCTGATATCGTAACCTAAATTTTTATCAAAGTCAGATGTTTTGAAAATAAGTAAGTCGGGTCGCTTACCAATTGTGTCAAGTTCGCTTTGAAAATTTTGATAGAAGTCGTCAAACCCTTCTTCACCTGCAACCAAATCGTCTGATTTGCCATACTTAACCGCAACAATATTTTTTGAAGTTTCATTGATGGCTCTTGTTACAAGATTTTCTGCCCAGTCGCCTTGCTCTTTGTTAGTGATAAAATTTGAAGATGCTTGCGTTGGTGTTCGTGATGGGTCACGGGGCAAAGCAAAGTCAACTAAAGTTGCTGGAACATTCTTGGTTAATTCTTTTATGGTTTCGTAATAAGTCATTGTTTAGTTTTTAAATATTGAACTTTCTTTTCCGCAACTTTCAGTATATCAAGGTCAGCTTCTTCTTCCAAAATTCTATAAGCGATTTGGTCGCTTAAATATTCTTTCAGCATTTCCCTCTCGTCAAGTTTGAAATACTTTGCTACCTGTTTGATTTGCTCTTTTGTCGGTTGTCTTTCGCTGCGTTCAATCTTGCCAAGCAGTGAAGTATCAATTCCAATTTTCTCAGCAACCTCACGGAGAGAAAGGTTTGCTCCTTCTCTCAATTCTCTGACTTGCTCGCCAAATGTTGCGATTTTGTTTTTACTCATTTATCAAGGACAATTATTGTCCAAATATAGATTTTTGATTTCGTCAAGGACAAATCGTTGTACTTAAAAGTTTTCAACATACCTTGAACTAAACAAAGCATTGTGAGATTGCACTCCACTGGTAGCTTCCGCTACGGCCCAAATTTAATGAAGCGTCCGCTCATATTTAATCCATATATAAAATCCTCCCCCCCACTAGGCATAGTCTCCCGAATATGTTTCAGTGTACTTTAATCTCCAATTAATAATCCAACCCCTACCCATCATTCACCACCCCCTGCGCGTGGCTATGCAAGCTTCAGGCGGAGCCTTTGAAGATTACGATTCTTTTGGTTACTTTTCTTCTAAAGAAAAGTGACAAAGAAAACAAAACACCCTTCGTCATTCTGCAAGAAACTTTCCAATAACACCCCAACAAAAGAAATGCGCCTTTGCGCCTTCGCATGCAACCAAAAACTAACATGAATTAAAATCCGCCCAATCCATTAATCCCTCAAATCCGCGATTCAGACAATAAAAAAAAGATGCCTCAGGCATGATAAAAAAAACACCAAAACCATCAAAAAACCACTAAAAAAACCCTAAAAACCCTATTTACTGGCACTTAACTCAGGCTTCCGCCTTATCAAATTCAATCTCCGCCTTGTCAAATTTCATCTCCGTCTTATCAAATTTAATCTCCGCCTTATCAAATTCAATCTCCGTCTTATCAAATTCAATCTCCGTCTTATCAAATTCAATCTCCGCCTTATCAAATTTTATCACCACTGGTAGTAGCGTCCGCTACTACCGCCATCTGAATACTTTTAGGTTCGTCTCGTTATATGTAATTTGAGATTACGAGTATATATTGTGGGATTTTTTTAACTCAATTCAATGTCTTGATTATTACATTATTCTGTAGTAGAAGTCAATCAGTACAATTAATATTTTTGTACAAGTAAGTTAAGGGCAGTCGACACAAAACCTTTCTAAATACCAATGCCCTTTAATATTTAAACCTGTATAGTAACGAATAACTAGATCTTTTTCAACCATGTTGCTGTTTGAAGTTTATACAAGCAATATCTTTACAATAAGCTATTTTTACAGCCGTTTAAATAATCGCAATTATTATTCTTGAATCGTTTTGTCACATATCTTACAGCTATTATTTTTTTACTGCATTCAATTGCTACTCAGGCACAATTGGTAATAAATGAAGTAATGGTGAATCCTTCGCCCGATTCTACCAATGCACAGTTTCAATCAATTTTAAACTGTACTAACCAAACCTTTGGTGCCGAATGGATAGAAATATACAATAGCAGCCAATGCGATACGGTTTATTTAGATTGCCACATTATTAGCGTAAGAACCTCAACGGGCAATAGTGGCGGTTTTGCTTTTCCGGCAGGTACTCAAATAGCCCCATTGGGCTTTATAGTTATAGGGGGTGCAAGTGCACCCAATGTAGATTTTGTGCTGAATAATTTCTGCGGAAGCGATACTATTTGTGGCAATTTATTATCGCTCGAAAATAACTATGGTTATGTAGCCCTGTATAATAATTCAGGAAATGTAGTTGATGCTGTTTACTGGACTGATGCCGTAGGCGAACCTAATCAATTGCTCACCAATCCTGTTTTTGATTTTATACCCTGTATCCCGGCTCGCTGTGTAATTAATACACCTTTAAAAAAGCCAAATCAAATGACACCGGGCTTAGAAATTTCATATGCCGGTGTAAAACCCAATATGGATTTTACATTACATCGCTCTACCGATGGCACAGGTGGCTGGCAAAGAACCTCAACGCCTACACCGGGTACTTGTAATGGAGTATGCCAGCCGGCTTCAGACTTAACTATTATTGAAGATTCAATAGCTAATGAAACCTGCGAATTACAGAATGGCTATATAGCTGTGCATGCTGAAGGTGGAGTAGAGCCCTATGATTATGACTGGAACAATGGCGATGGCGATTCATTAATTGCTAATCTTAGTGCCGGCACTTATGTAGTTACTGTTACCGATTTTGCCAATTGTAAATTTACCTTTACTAATAATCTTCCTAATGTTGGCAATCCGGTAGTTTTAGAAATCAATCCTGCTGAAGTAACCATATTTCAAGGCGATACGGTTCAACTAAATGTAGTTACGGCTGCTACTCTTTTCAGAATTAACTGGAATCCCGGAATAAGATTGAGTTGTAATAATTGTGATGCGCCATTTGCCTACCCCAACGAAACCCGAACTTACAATGTTTCAGTAGAAGATATAGATGGCTGCCTGGCAAATACCAGTGTTACAGTAAAAGTATTGCCCGATGAAAAGTCGGTTTTTATTCCAAATATTTTTACGCCCAATAACGATGGTTTAAATGAAGGGCTATTTGTAAGAAGCATTAGAATTGCCACTATGGACTTCAGAATTTTTGACCGCTGGGGCAAAGAAGTATTTTATACCAACGACCAGAATATTCCATGGACCGGTAAAGATAAAGATGGCAACGACTTAACTAATGGGGTTTATGTCTATTTACTTGAGGCAGTTTTTAATAATGGAAAAGAAAGAGTTTTTAAAGGCAATATTACATTGGTGAAATAAGAAAAAATAAATGCTTAAAACACAACTATATATTTCTATATTTTCATTTTTACAGCAGGCATTTCTAAAAGCAGAAAAGCATGTTTTACTCTTTTTAGTTTTCTTAATTTTCCTGTTTTCTAGTGCTCAAACAATAAAGGCTCAAGATGTTCATTTCTCACAGTATAACGCTGCACCTTTATTATTAAATCCTGCCCTTACCGGTTTTTTCGATGGCGATTTTAGGGCAGTAGTAAACTATAGAGGGCAATGGGGCAGTTTTACCAATCCATACAGAACCATAGCAGCATCTTTTGAGTATGACCCTTTAAAAGGCAAAATGAAATACGATAATTTCTGCGTGGGATTAATGATGTATAACGATGTGGCGGGACAGTCAAGGTTTGGCAGCAATAATATCGGGCTGTCTCTTTCTTACAGAAAACAATTAGGTTCAAGAAACAAACATTCTTTATCTATTGGGCTGCAGGCATCGGCATTGCAACAACGTATTCAGTTTAATGATTTACAATTCGATAACCAGTTTAACGGGGTTGAATGGGATGGTACTATTGCGCCCAATGAAGTGTTAAATCAGAATAGCAATTTTACTCCCGATCTTTCAACCGGATTACTTTGGCAACATGTAAGAAGCGAAGCTTTTAATTTTTATTTAGGCGCATCTTACTATCATATTCTACAGCCTAAAATTTCATTGTTTAATGCCTCAGATTATCGTTTGCCTTCCCGATTAACTGCTCATACAGGAGCATATATTTATATGTCTCGTGCCGTTAATCTTTTACCAAGCATTGCTTTCTACAGGCAAGGTTCGGCATGGCAAACCAATGCCGGAACTTATGTTCAGTTTATATTAGACGACTGGAACGATAAGGAAACCGCCTTTGCAATTGGAGCGTGGGCAAGAGTAGCTTCCCCGGCTGTAGATGCATTAATATTAGGCGCAAGATTAGATTTTCAAGGCTTTATACTTTCATTTGCCTATGATTTTAATATTTCTAAACTGAAAACTGCAACAGATACAAGAGGGGCTTATGAACTGTCATTTATATATTCCGGTGCTTTTTCATCAAAGGCACAAAGAAGATATCACATGCCTTGTCCGCAGTTATAATTCGTTATTAACATTGCATTAGTTTTGCTGAAAATTATAAACTATCATGATGTATTTTATAGCTAAATTTTTATATTGGCTTGCCGGCTGGAAGCTAGATAATAACATGCCAAAAGATATTAGAAGATGTGTAATGATTGCTTCGCCACATACCAGTAACTGGGATTTATATTATGCCCGTTTAGCGTTTGTGTTAATGAATATTCCGGTGCGTTTTACTGTAAAAAAAGAATGGCTTAGGTTTCCTTTTAATTTATTTATGAAGCCAATAGGTGCTATTGGAATAGACAGAAGTCCTAAAACGGGAAGCACTGAAAGAAAAAGCATGGTAGAAGCTATGGCCGATTTGTTTAAAGACAGAGAAGACTTAGTAGTGTTGGTAACACCCGAAGGTACCCGCTCTTTGGCAACCAAATGGAAAAGTGGCTTTTATTATGTTGCGGTTGCTGCCGGAGTACCCATAGGCTTGGGTTTCTTAGATTATGAAAAGAAAGTAGCGGGAGTAGGTAAAGTTGTATATCCTACAGGAGACTATATGAAAGATATGAGAGAAATTATGGACTTTTATAAAGACATAAAAGGTCGTTACCCTGAAAAGTTTTCTGTTGATTTAGAAGTAATGGCTTCAGCCGGTGAATAATTGTTTATTTGAATATTTTTTGGGCAAAAGCATTCAGCATTATTCCATTGGGGTCTAATTCCTTTTGAAGTTTTTTGAAGTCTTGCAACTTAGGGTATTCATTATTTAAGTAGGTTGTATCTATGCTGAATTCTTTGCCCCAGTGTGGCCTGCCATCAAAGTGTTTTGCTAATGTTTCAAAGT
>CAZIZP010000013.1:0-118600 GCA_964543705.1 uncultured Chitinophagaceae bacterium | reverse complement strand
CCCAGCAAGCCAAATAAAAATATTGGCACGCCTGCTGCCATAATCCATACGTTATGTAATAAGCCACCTGTAATAACTAAAGCAATCATCATGGCATATCTTGTCATTGCTTCTTTCATACTCATGTTTGGTTCCATAATTGTAAATTTTATGATGTAAAGTTCAGCCTAACAAAAAATTAAAACAGTGATGTTGGTTACGCTGTCGGGTGATTTTTGTCATATACTTTTATTCAGAAAAAACTGTCTTTTTACACACATCGGTCATAAAAATATCTTTCTAAACACCTTTTAAACTATAAGCAATTTTTTGAAATGCAAGCCGTATAAAGTAGCTTTGAAGACATGAGCAGCAAGTTGAATTTTTTAGAAGAACTGAACGAAATACAATACAAAGCAGTAACGGCAGCCGATGGTCCCGTAATGGTAATTGCAGGGCCGGGTTCGGGTAAAACAAGGGTACTTACATACAAAATTGCCTACTTGATGTGCCGCGAACAAAACCCCGTAGATGCCTTTAATATTCTGGCTTTAACCTTTACCAATAAGGCTGCCAAAGAAATGCGCGAACGCATCGAAAAAATTGTAGGCAACGAAGCCCGCAACCTTTGGATGGGCACATTCCACTCTATTTTTGCCCGCATACTGCGCTTTGAGGCTGAGAAATTAGGCTACCCTTCTAACTTCACTATATACGATACTGAAGATTCTAAAAGTGTTGTAAAAAGTATTATTAATGAATTGGGGCTGAACGATAAAATCTACAAACCTTCTAATGTTTTTTTCAGAATATCGAATGCAAAAAACTCGCTTATAACGCCCAAGGCTTATATGCTCGATGCTAACTTGATAAGCGAAGATAATTCATCGGGTCGTCCGCGCTTTGGCGAAATATATGCCATGTATGCCAAAAAATGCTTTATGAGCGGGGCTATGGATTTTGACGATTTATTGCTGAAAACTTTTGAACTGTTGGTGAAGCATCCTGATGTACTGTACAAGTATCAGCATAAGTTTCGCTACATTTTAGTTGATGAGTATCAGGATACCAACTATGCACAGTATATGATTGTGCGCAAGCTGGCCGATGTTTTTCAGAATATAAGTGTGGTAGGCGATGATGCCCAAAGTATATATTCTTTCCGTGGTGCCGATATTGCCAATATTCTGAATTTTGAAAAAGACTACCCCGATATGCGGGTGTTTAAATTAGAACAGAACTACCGTTCAACCCAGCATATAGTTAAAGCCGCCAACGAAGTTATTACCAAAAACAAGTTGCAGTTGCCCAAAGAAATATGGACCGAAAATGGCGAGGGCGATAAAATTAAAGTTGTAAAAACATTAAGCGATAACGATGAAGGCAAGTGGGTTGCCGATGCCATTTTTGAAACCAAAATGCGCCATCAGGAACACAACAGCGATTTTGTAATTCTGTATCGTACCAATGCCCAGTCGCGCTCGTTTGAAGAAGGCTTGCGCAGGGCAAGCATACCCTACAGGGTGTATGGCGGCATTTCTTTCTACCAACGAAAAGAAATTAAAGATTTGTTGGCTTACCTGAAGCTAATTGTAAATCATAACGATGAAGAGGCTTTACGCAGAATTATTAATTATCCGGGAAGAGGCATTGGTAAATCTACTTTAGATAAAGCCACGGTTATTGCCAGCGAAAAAGGCATTTCGCTATGGAATGTTATGGAGCATATTCATCAGTTCGATTTTAGTGCAAGAGCCACCGGGCCTATTAGCGATTTTGTGATGATGATAAAAAGTTTTGCCACCATGCTGCAACAAAAAAATGCTTTCGATATGGCATCGTTTGTAGCTAAGCAAACCGGCTTACTGGCAGAACTGTATAACGACAAAACGGTTGAAGGCGTTAGCCGCTACGAGAACCTTCAGGAATTATTAAATGGTATAAAAGAGTTTTCTGAAGAAGATGAAGTGGCACAAGAGGGCGATGAGGCCATATTGAACGATAAATCATTGGGAAGTTATTTACAAAATATTATGCTGCTTACCGATGCCGATAACGATAACCCCGAAAATGCCGACCATGTGAAGCTGATGACGATTCACGCTGCAAAAGGCTTAGAATTTAATAATGTTTTTGTGGTGGGGTTAGAAGAAAATTTGTTTCCTTCTATGATGTCGGTAAACTCGCGCGATGAACTGGAAGAAGAAAGACGCTTGTTTTATGTAGCCATTACCCGTGCTAAAAAACGTCTGTTTTTAACTTATGCCATAACCCGCTACCGCTTTGGTAGCATGACGTATAACGAGCCCAGCCGCTTTATTGAAGAAATAGACGAAAACAGCTTGCAATATATTGGCCATAATATACCTGCCAAAGAAGAAAGAAGATTTTCTGCCGATACCAATGCCATTGTGCCGCCCATGTTGCGCAAAATTGCACCGCCCGCACCTGCCTATACTCCTTCTGCCAATTTCACACCCGATGATGTAAATACCCTGCAAGCCGGAATGGAAATAGAGCATCAGAAATTTGGCATGGGAAAAATTATTGCCGTAGAGGGTAGTGGCGATAATAAAATTGCTACTATGTTTTTCAGCGGCATTGGTGAAAAACGCATTATGCTGAAATATGCCAAAGTGAAAATTCTGAACAGGAATGTGATGGGATAATAAATTCAAAATTCTAAAAAGAAAATTCAAAAATAATATGCTGAGATTTCTATTGCCGTTAGGCTTTAGCCAACGGCTCAAGATCATATAATTTCATTTTTTACGCCCTTGTTGGTGTTATCACCAACAAGCACGGGAGAATCGTTAGTGATAACACCAACGATGGCATCAAATTTTTAATGCCGAAAGGAACTCTTTGCAGTTTGATTTTATTCTATTTTGTATATTCAAGTTATGAAACTTCCAAAAGACATTTTATCAGCTTCAGTAAGTGAAAAATTAGAGGCCATTGCAACCCTATGGAACAGCATTGATTTAGACAATACTGAAATTAATGTTTCTGCCGAACAGCAAGATGAAGCCAAGAGAAGATTAGCCAATATCATTACCGGCAAAAGTGCCACCATATCTTCTGAAGAATTAAAAAAAAGAATTGCTAATCGCTATGGATTATGAATTAATCATAGCTGAAGAGGTTGAGTTTGATATTGTTGATGCAGTAGATTGGTATAATAAACAAGTATTAGGTTTAGGGTTCGATTTTTTAGAGGCTGTTTATGCTGCTTATGTATTAATACAAGATGCACCCAATCATTTTCAAATTAGGTACGACAACATTAGAATTTGTTTCTTGAAACGCTTTCCTTACGGAATACATTACACCGTTGAAAACAAAACCATAAAAGTTTTAATGGTAATTCATGCAAGCAGAAGCCCAAAGCTATGGAACAAGAGAAGTAAATAAAAAAATTTTCTATTAGCAAAGCCAACGGCTTGCAATCATTTATTTCATTTTTCATGTTAAATGCTTATTTTCATTAACATGAAAGCATTAACAACTCTACTTACTATCTTAATTCTTTGTATTGAACTACAAGCACAGCAACGCCCCGAACAAGACTGCATAGGCGCAGTAAGAATATGCGATAATGTAAATTTTACGGTTCCTGTTACTTATAATGGTTTTGGCAACATTAAAGACATTCCTGACAATACTACTTGCTTAACCAATGAAGAGAATAATTCTTCATGGTTTTTCTTTGAAGCGGATAGCGCAGGTACAGTGGTTTTTACAATTGATCCCTTGCAACCAGATGATTACGATTTCGCAGTATTTAAAGCAAATAGTTGTAATGAGATATCCAATGATACTGCACCAGCTGTAAGGTGTAGTTATAGTGGACTATTAGGGCCTACAGGATTGAGGGTTGGTGATAGCTTAACAATTGCTGGACTTCCTGACCCAACCTTTTTAGCACCCCTTGAAGTGTTGGCAGGAGAAAAATATTATTTGGTTATTGACAACTTTAATACTGGAGGCGCTGGATATCATTTAGATTTTACGGGCACTACTGCCAAGTTTAAAAGCGATAGTGCAACTGTTTTGGTATATGACCAATTCTTGGGCTACACCTCTGTTTATCCTGAAAATATAAGATTGAGATTCAATGGCTATTTTAACTGTTCGGGCGCAAGTATTGATAAAGCAGATTATCAAATAACAGGACCTACAAGCATTATTATAGATTCGATTGCTTTTGTGTGCAACAGTAACAATAGCTCGGCAATAGATGTGTTTTATACCGGAACATTTTTAGATAATGAAACCTATCAAATAGAAATCAGTCCATCCGCAAGACTTGTACCTTTAGGAAATACTTACTCGTGTGTGCAAACCGCAGTAGCATTTGACAGTATTTATTCTTTTGTTGCAAATGTAATTCCTATTGACACCTTTATTTTTGATATTGACTCTATTGTTGAATCAAGGTCAAGTTCGTATTTCAGTTATAACATTTACACTGTTCCTGAATCGCCATTTATTTTCACTTTTTCTGATAATGATTACACGCTTGATACGCTGAATAAAAAAATTCGCTTTACATCATCGGGCACTAAAGAAGTGTGTGCCATTGCCTACAACCAGCTTTATGCCGACACCATTTGTAAAACCATAAATGTTTTCACGAGCATTTCTGAATTCGACTTGCAACAATCATTTTCAGTATTTCCCAATCCTGCAACTAATAAAATATTTGTAGAGGCATTAGGTAACGAAAAAATTGAGCAAATATCAATCTATGATATTTTGGGTAAAACTGTTGTTGCTGATATTCAAAAAATCAACGCAAATCATTTCATTATCAGTATAGCAAGGTTTACTTCAGGCTTGTATTATGTTCAAATTGTAACAGAAAATAATAAATCAATCATTAAGAAAGTAGCAGTTTACACTTCCGGTGAACTTAATTAAGGCTGAAGTTTTGCCATGCCTTCAGGCAAAAGCAAATTTTTACGCCTAAAACATTAAACTTTCCTTATTTTTGCAACTCATTTTTGAAAAAACCTAAATCTTTTACGGCATGGCTGTAATTATGAAAATCCGCAATCGTTTCGGTGCGGTAATTATCGGGCTTATTGCATTGGCTATTGTAAGCTTTTTGTTAATGGATGCTTTAAACTCTAATTCAAACTTATTAGGTGGAACTTCTTCAGATGCCATTGGCGAGGTAGAAGGCGAGACAATAGGCATTAAAGATTTTGAAAAACGCTATCAGGAGAGTTTGGAAAATTATAAAACCCAAACTCAGCAACCCAATATAGACGAGCAAACTTCTTTGGCTATAAGAGACCAAACATGGAATCAGATGCTGAATGAAAAGCTGATGGCTAAAGAATATGAAAAGCTGGGAGTTTTGGTTACTGCCGATGAATTGTATGATATGGTTCAGGGTACTAATCCTCACCCGCAGGTAGTTCAGGCTTTCTCCGACCCTAATACCAAGCAGTTTGATGCCAACCAGGTAGTTATGTTTTTGCAAAATATGGATAACGATACTACAGGCGATACCCGTGAACGCTGGTTAAATTTTGAAAAGTTTTTAAAAGAAGACCGTTTAAGAACCAAATACAATAATCTTGTTAAAAAAGGTCTTTATGTGCCACAGTGGCTGGCTAAAAAAGATTATGAAGTAAAAAATATTGCTGCCGATTTCGATTTTGTTTACTTGCCTTATTTTGAAGTAAAAGATGAAGAGGTAAAAGTTTCTGACGATGATTTAAAGGCTTATATCAACAACAACAAAGGTAAATTTAAGCAAGAAGAATCGCGCTCTATTGAATTTGTAACTTATGAAGTATATCCAAGTGCAGCCGACACAGCAAAAGCACTTAGCTGGTTACAAAATCAGTTAACTAATTTTCAGAATGCCGAAAGCGATTCAATTTTTATAAAACTTTACTCTGATAAACCTTTTGATGAGAAATATCTTGCAGCCGATGAATTACAAAGCGCTGTTGCTGATACATTCTTCAAAGTTGAAAACGGTACTATTGTTGGGCCTTATTTTGAAGAAGGCTTTTTCATAGCTGCTAAACTTATTGACAGAAAACTGATTGCCGATTCATTAGAAGCCCGCCATATTCTTTTGGTGCCTACTACACAGGAAGAAATAGAGCAAATGAGAACTAGAGCCGATTCGTTGAAAGAAGCTATTGAAGGTGGTGCTGATTTTGCATTGTTGGCAGCACAGTTTTCAAAAGACCAGGCTACTGCGCAAAGCGGTGGCAGCTGGGGCATGGTAAAACCGGGCGAAAAATTTGTAAACATTAATAACGATTTATTCTACAAACACCAGCAAGGCGATGTTTTTGTTTCTACCTCTAACGATGGTTTTCATGTAATTCAGATTACAAATGCCAAGCCTACTAAAGAAGCGGTAAAAGTGGCGTTTTTAGCAAGAGAAATTAATGCGTCACAAGAAACACAAAGAAACATTTTCTCTGATGCGAGTAAGTTTGCTTCAGCCAATAATACTCTGGAAAAATTCCGTAAAAGCGAATTAAAAGACAATATTAAAAATGCCAGTAAACTGGGCAAAAACGATTACATGGTTTTTGGCGTGGGTATTTCGAGAGAACTGGTTCGTTGGGCTTATGAAGCTAAAGTTGGCGAAGTATCAAATGTTTTTACATTAGACGATAAGTATGTAGTTGCGGCCTTGAGTAATGTTTTTGAAAAAGGTTTAGCAACAGTTGAAAATGTAAGAGAAGAAGTTAAAATTGAAGTGTTGAAAGAGAAAAAGGCAGCTGTTTTAGCTGATAAAATTAAAGCCGCTAATGCTTCATCTTTAGAGCAATTAGCCACTAAATTGGGTAAAACAACTCAATCGGCTACAGGTATTAATTTTAACAACAACCTTTTAACCGGTGCAGGGCAAGAGCCAAAAGTTGCCAACTTTGCATTATCGTTGGCTGTTAATAAATTATCAGAGCCATTAAAGGGCGATAATGGTGTGTATGTACTTTCAGTAAAAAACATAACGCAAGCGCCTGCCACAGCCGATTACACTATTTACAAGCAACAAATTAAAACACCATTAGAACAACGTGTAGAAGGACAATTGTTTGAAGCACTGAAAAAATCGACTGAAGTTGTTGACGAGCGCTTTAAATTTTATTAAGCCAAAAAGAAATTTTGAAAATAAGAAAGGCTGTTACAAATTGTAGCAGCCTTTTTTGTTGTAGCACCATAAGAGGTTGCTGTTTACATTTTCAGCATACCATATTTTAAAACACAGTAAATAGCTCTAAAGCCATCTTTCCAGTTTATTTTTTTGCCTTCGGCATAAGTGCGCCCATAATAAGAAATACCTACTTCATAAATGCGAACATTGGGGTAGCGGCACATTTTAGCAGTTACTTCAGGCTCAAAGCCAAAGCGTTGCTCTTGTAACGATAACGATTTTATTACCTCAGCCCTAAACATCTTATAACACGTTTCCATGTCGGTAAGGTTAAGGTTGGTAAACATGTTGCTTAAGAAAGTAAGAAACTTATTGCCTATGGTGTGCCAGAAAAATAAAATCCGGTGAGGCTTGCCACCCATAAAGCGCGAGCCATATACCACATCAGCAAAGCCATCTAAAATAGGTTTCAGCAAAATATTATACTCATTGGGGTCATATTCTAAATCGGCATCTTGTATAACAATAAAATCTCCGGTAGCTTCTTTAATACCTGTATGTAATGCAGCACCTTTGCCTTTATTTACTTCATGTTTTCTATACTGAATATTGAGTTGTGGATTACTTTCGTTGTATTTCAGTATAGCTTCTTCTGTATTGTCTTTTGAGCAATCGTTAACAATAATGATTTCTTTCTGGATTGCATTTATTAATTCAACTGCCTTTACTTTATCTAATATCTTATGAATGGTTTTGCCTTCGTTATAGGCAGGGATTATAATAGAGAGTTTCATTTTTTAGTTATAGTTTTCAAATTATTTTTTATCTCGGTGTAATGATTGTCTTTAAGGTTAAAGTACTTTTTGGGAATATCATCGCCATACCAAATGTCCCAAGGTGTTAAAAATGCATCAGTTCTTTGAAGCCAATTAAATTGACTTGGATTTGGGTGAATTAGAATAGTAGTCGCACTATCCGGATTATTTAACGATGAGAGTATAAGTGTTTCGAATGATGCGCCCCAGTTAATCCCTAATTTATCATCAGGCACTAATTCTTCCTGAATAATAAATTTGTTATTTCCCAATGTTTGAGCATAGGCAACAAATTTTTTGTTCCATGCCAATCTTTCTGTAAACCATTTACCGGCATCTATTATAAAAAATAGTCTTACAGATAGATAAGCAATAACAAAAAATAAAAGCAATTCTTTTTTTATAGTAGGAACTATTTCAAAAAATAGCGGTGTAAAAATCATTATTCCTAAAGGCAAATACATACTTTGAATGTAAAAATCGTTAGGTATATCAGCATTAGAAATGCTAATAATAAACCAATAACCCGTAACGGAAACTATAAAGAATAAAGTTTTTAAAAGTTGCTTTGTTTTTAAAAAGTAAAATACATTTGCCAGAAACAAAACAACAAATAAAAAATAATCAGCTAAACAAGCCTTAAAAAAGTATTTTATACTTGTTGCATTATGATACTTTGGGAAGTAATTTATAATATTATTCAACCCGCCCATTTTGCCAGAATCGTAAGAGGTTTTTAAAAAAATGCTTTTAAAAAGCCACGCAAGCATATATAATATAAACCAAAAAACCGCACTCTTTAATGTTATGTTTTTATTCAAATAGAAGTAAATAATAAAGAAGCTAAAAACAAAAATTAATAAAGGGTGCATAAATGAAACAGTAACGAGCAAGACTACTTGAATGATAAAAAATAAATAGCCAGAAAAATCATTTTTATATAAAACTGTAGCAAAGAATAAAATACACAAAGCACAACCCTGCTGATATTCCGATTGTATCCAAAAGAAAGTATCACTCATCATCAAAGTCAGATAACCAATTAATACCCAACCTAATTGTATGTTTTTTAAAGGGTAAATAATTATTGTATATACAGCAGCATAGACTATAATAAAACAAGCCGAATAAGTAAGCAATATGTTATTTAACGGTAAGTTTAATTTAGTTGCAACTAAAGGAAAGATTTGAGTTATTGCAGCCCCAAACCTATAATTTTGAATAGCAAACTTCTGGTCTTTAATAATATAAAATGTATGATAAGCTATATCAACAAAAACAGTACGTTCTAAATAAAAATATATGGATAGAAAAAAAAGTATAGCAAAAAAAACAAATCCAACAATTGATAGAAAATGTTTTTGAGATACAGAATTAATCATTCGGAATTTTGTTGGGAATATATATATTTTGAATGTGGCTGTTGAAATAACAATTTAATAAAGCTGTTAACTGCTAGCACTAAACTTTACTTTTGTGCAACATTCTTAGACAAAAATAATATTTAATCTTGTAGCTAATTGAATGTGTCGAGCCCTAAAAGTTTGAGGATAATAATGCATAATTTAGTTAATCAATAGTGTTAAATCAGTTTTCAAAATATCAGTTAGTAGCACTTCACTTTATAATTTGGATTGGATTTGCCTTTTTGTTATCGCAGTTAGGCATTATGCAATTTCCTAATGAACATAATTTAATTCAGTGGGATGCCGGCTGGTACCACGGAATTGTAAAAGATGGGTATTGGTATGCTGAAAATGCCCAATGCAATGTTGCATTTTTCCCGATGTTTCCATTGTTATGGAAACTTAGTGGATTCTCGACTATAGCGATAAGTGTATTTAATATTATGTGCTTTATTGCCGGCATATTTATATTATCAAAAGCCTATAATTTCAACAATCAAGAGTTTCTGATAGCGCTTTCATTTCCTTCATTGTTTTTTTGTTTTATACCTTATTCCGAAGCATTGTTTTTTTTAAGCGTAAGTATTTTGCTTTTAGGTTTTAGTAAGCAATCGAAACAATTAATTTTTTTGGGATTATTATTAACCGGATTATGCAGGTCAACCTCTATGTTATTTTTTCCTGCATTTTTATTTATTGAACTGCCTACATTTTATTCTGAAAACAATTACAAGAAAGCAGCGGTAAATATTCTTCAATACACAGCAATAGCACTATTAAGTATTTTAATAGTAGCAGCTATTCAGTTTTACTACACAGGCCGATGGTTCGATTTTTTGTTTGTACAAAAATTTTGGAATAAAGCGTGGCAATTGCCAAAGCTTCCCTTAACTACGTGGGGAGGCTCAAGGCTTTTATGGTTAGATGGTGTTGCTTTTTTATTTGGGTTAGGAGCAATGATGATGGTAGGTTGGTACATGCTTAGTTTATATAAAAGAAGACAAATTATAACAGACAAAAGCATACTTTTTTCCTTGGCTTATTTAATAACAGTTTCGTTAATTACGCTATTGTATAGCGTAACAGGAGAACATACTTCTATTTACAGCATAAATCGATATATTATTGCTACACCATTTTTTGTTGTCTTTATTGTTTTTATTTCAAGAAATTTTAACCGTAAAGTTTTTATCAATTATTATCTATTATTAATGGTTTTTGCAGCCTTGCTATTTGGGCTGGCACATTATATTATTGAGTTTAACAACCTCGCTTTAGAAGGTATCGGTATATTTTCTGCTTATGCTGTATTTAATCTTTTTCTTATTATGAAAATAAAAAGCACACGATATGCTATAGTATGTTATGTATTAAATACGGCACTTCAGTTAAAGTTAATGGACTGGTTTCTGAGTGGAGAATGGGTTGGTTAAAAAATCAGCGAACCACTAATATTTTCGATACTTGTTTAGAACTGCCATCTTCATTAGCAGCAAACACTAAGTACACACCGGCTTTCGCTCGGTCGCCATTAGGGTGTCTGCCATCCCACACAGCTTGTCCGCCCAAGGCAGTGGTTTTATAAACTAATCTGCCCGAAACATCAGTAATTTTTACATCGGCATTTTGTGGCAAGCATGTTATAGCAATTGTCCCATTAAAATCTTCTCTCACTGGGTTTGGAAAAACTTTATTAATGCACTCAATATTTTCGCTGCCTTCAGTAGCTTCGCTTCTGTATAGCAATAATCCTTTGTCGGTTCCAATATATAATACTCCGCTTTGTGGTTCTATAGTGAGTGATACTATATTATTTGAAAGCAACGGACTATTTTCTGTAGTAAAAAAGTGAATTTGTTGTGTACCATCGGGCGAGAAAAGCCAAAGCCCGGTTGAGGTACCTACCCATTTTCTGTTGGCACCATCAACAGCAATAGCCTGCACCCGTTCTCCGCCAAGCAATACGCCTACAAAGCCGTCATCGGGGTTGGTTACTAAAATCTCTTGTGCTTCACAGCCATTTGAAGTTAATACACTTCCCGGGCAATAAAACACCACCAAGCCTTCAGCCGTGCCTACCCAAATTTCACCATTGGTGGCTTTTGCAATAGAAAGCACTTCGTTGCTTGGCAAGTTGCCGGCCCCATTGCCTCGTCTAAGCACAATGGCCTTATCATCGCTTTCGTTATCAATAGTATTATTATCGCTGAATACTGAAATTCCATCACTTGAAGACGAAGGATTAATCATCCATTTTTGTCCAAAATCATCTATAACTATTCGGGTTACTTCACTGCTTCCCGAACTAGGTGTTGGCTTAAATGATTTCCATGTCCCATCTGTTTTTCTTACAGAAAGATAACGATTAGCACCAAAGTTGGTAGCCCATAAATTTCCGCTTTCATCAAATGCTAAGCCTCCCACCTGACAGCGAGGATTGCCAATTCTGTTTTCTAATGTTGAATTATTAATGGTAAATGAATCAATAAAATTTCCTTCAGCATCCAGCTCTATAATGCCGGCAAAATAACTGGCAACAAATATGTGATCGTTTAATGGATTAGTTTTTACAGCATATAAATTTGGAAAACTTTGCAATAGGGGAGTGTTGAATTGATTGAGGTTATACCAAAAACCGTTTTGTGCTCTGGGTAAACCTCTTTGGTTAAATAGGTTTACTAAATCGCCTGTTGCTATCCATGTAAAATCTTTAGAAAATGCAACATCTGCTATGCTGTTAGTAGCAATTGAGTTTGGACTTACATCTTCATTTTTTCCATTGACTATTCTTCTAAATCCTCCAAAAAAATCGGCTGCAAAAAAAGTGCTATCATTTAACATAGCTGCATCTTGAATAAAAGCCAATCCTGAATTTTCATTTATAGCCTCTTCAATATTGTTTCCATCATAAGTTTTAACTCTTGATTTATTAGTAAAATCGGCAGCATTACTACGTTCACAAATTATCACTTTGTTGTTAGATAATGATATGTTTGCAATAATCCATCCGGTATCATTATCAGTGTAAAAAAATTGCCAATTGCTTCCGTTAAAGCTGAAAATAGTATCGTTAACCAATGCTAAAACTTCATTGTTGTAAGAAAGAATATCATCGCAAACAGTTTTCGTTATTCCGTCAGTAAGATTTTGTGTTTCCCATATCTGGAAATTGGCAAGGTTAGGCGCATTAATATCGGCTATTTGAACGCCAAGTGCAGTGGCAGCAAAAATTTTATTATTGCTAATTGTAGTAGCAAAAATTTCAGTTTGGTTGCCATTAACACCAATAAAATAGCTTTCTCTAATTTCTTTTCTTTCTAAATCAACCACCACTATTCCAAATGCACAAGAAAGGTATGCACGATTATTATAAAAGAAAACATCATTTATTCTTTTGTTAGTAGCAGCAGTAGAGCGTTTAATATCAGGGATATTGTAAATAGTATTGTTTTCAATTAAATCTATATTGGCATTATCATAAGCAACAAGCAATAAATTTTTTTCTTCGTAATAATAAACGCCACTAACATCTATGTCGCTAAGTCCGTTAAGCGTTTCGTATTTTAACGTGTAGCTTCCATTCAATACATGCCCGGCATAAAAGGTATTCATGGCACAAAAAACTTCACCATTTCCTATTGCAATATTTTTAGCAGAAGTGTAAGGCACTTCTATACGCCATTCGCCAATTGCCAAGTTTTGGGTATATCCTGAAATGCTTTCTAAAAAAAAAGCGAGTAGAAAAATTCTATTAAGTATAGTTTTCATCAAAAATCGAATGAGCATACAAACGGAAATCTTGAAACGATATTATTTTATTAAACCGAAATGAAAGGTTTAATTGGCTGCAATCTAATAACTTTGCGCCATTCAAGAAATACTTAATGTGGTATAATCTGGCCCGTTTTATTTTACGCAACCGATATTATGTAATAAGCATAGTATTAAGCCTAACACTATTAGTGGGCTACTTTGCGCCACAAATAGAAATGGATTACAACTTCGGAAAAATTATTCCTCAGAAAGAACCTGCTTATATTGAATACGACAAATTCAGAAAAAAATTTGGTGAAGATGGCAGCATGATGGTAATTGCCGTTGAAAATTCGCCACTTTTTGAGTTGGAGTTTTACAACAAATGGCAAGAGTTTGGGAAAAAAATAGATGCCATACCCGATATTGATGAAGTAATAAGTATTGCACACATATATTCGCTCGAAAAAAATAAAGAAGAAAAAAAATTTGAACTGAATATATTATTTGATGAACAAGCTCCCTCACAAGAATTTTTAGACAGCATAGCTGAAAAAGTTTATGGGCTTAAAATTTATGAAGATGTTCTTTTCAGAAAAGATAAAGATGTAACACTGCTTGCTATAAGAATTAACGAAAAGAAAATGGCCTCTAAAAGGCGCATTGCCATTGTAGATGAAATAGAAAAATTAATAACAGAATTTGAAGAACAAACAGGTAAAAATCTTCATGTTTCAGGGTTGCCTTTTATTCGCAGTTACAAAGTAAAAGCCACCTCAGCCGAATTAAAGCGCATGATGTTTTTTTCGGTTTCTATTTTGGTGGTTGTATTACTGGTGTTGTTTCGGTCACTTAATGCTGTAATGTTTCCGTTGCTGCTTTCGCTCATTGGCATTACCTGGGCGTTAGGGTTAATGGTTTTGTTTGGTTATAAAATAACTATTCTTACAGCAATTGTACCTAACCTAATTGTAATTATAGGCATTCCAAACTGTGTTTATCTTTTAAATAAATATTATACCGAAATAAGAAAACATGGCAATAAAATAAGGGCACTTTCAAAAGTTATTGAAATAGTAGGATTTACTATTTTCTATGCCAACCTGACTACGTCAATAGGTTTTGGAGTATTTTATTTTACAAGCAGTTCAGTATTGGAAGAGTTTGGACTTATTTCATTTATAATGGTTGTGTTGTTGTATTGTATATCGCTAACATTAATCCCAATAGTATTAAGTTTTATGCCGTTGCCAAAAACAAGGGCCATGATGCACTTAGAAAGTCGCAATATGCTTTTTATTTTAGACTTTTTTCAGTCAGTTTCTTCAAAACATAAAAATATTGTTTATGTTTTTACAGTTGTAGTTGTTTCTCTTTCAGCCTATGGTATTACTAGGCTGTATTCACAAGGGTATATTTTAGATGATGTGCCACAGGAAACTTTAGCATACAGAGACCTTAAATATTTTGAACGGGCATTTAAAGGCATTTTGCCGGTAGAAATTTTAATAGATACTAAAAAGAAAGGTGGCGTTTTACAAATGAGCACGCTAAAAAAAATAAATGAGGCTCAAGACTCGCTATATGCTCATCCAATGTTTGCAAAACCTACTTCTATAGTAAATGCCTTAAAGTATGCAACACAGGCATATTACAATGGCAACCCCAATCAATACAGGCTGCCTAAGGATAATTTTTTAACACCTGAACTGGGCTTCATAATGCAGTATTTGAACAACTCAGATAATGGTAATGCGCAGTTATCAAGAAGCGTTGTTGATTCAGCAAAACAGGTTGCCAGAATTACAGTTCAAATACCCGATATAGGTTCGCAACGATTAGATGAGTTAAGAGCAACATTAGATAAAATTATTAAACCCATTTTCCCGGAAGAGGATTACAAAATTACTTATACCGGCACAAGTATAGTAGCACTTGAAGGTTACCGCTATCTAACAAATGGATTGTTGTTTAGTGTAGGTTTAGCCCTGTTAATAATTGGAATAATTATGGCATTTATTTTCCGTTCGGGAAAAATGCTTTTAATGGCCATGATTCCCAACTTAATTCCATTGTTTTTAACTGCGGGATTAATGGGCTATTTAGGCATTCCTTTGAAACCTTCTACAGTGTTGGTATTCAGTATTGCATTTGGAATGTCAGTAGATTACACCATACACTTTTTAGCTAAGTATAAACAGGAACTAAAACGTCATCAATGGGATGTAGCTAAAACAGTAAAAGATACCATAAATGAAATGGGTATGAGCATGCTTTATACCTCAATAATTTTATTTTTCGGGTTTGGAAGCCTTATTATTTCAGATTTTGATGGTACTAAATATTTGGGGTTACTGGTTTCCATAACACTTATTGCCTCTTTATTTTCAAACATGGTCCTTTTACCGTCTTTGCTGATGACTTTTGATAAACGAATTAATTTCCGTTTAAGATTAAGAAGAAGAAAAAACAAAGACTTTTAGTGTAAACAAAAAATAAATTATTGTTGCAAAAAAGTTTTTACATATTATTTTGGATAATTTTTGTGCAACAAGTTTTTGCGCAAGATTCTTCTAATGTTTTAAATGCCAATACTACTAAAGCAGTTGAAGATTCTATTTTCTTAAATAAGGATACTTTAGTTTATGCAGTTCCTTTTTTTGTTTCAGATAGCATTTTACAATTAATGGATACTGCAGTTGCGACAGCTGTGTGGCAACAATCGCCACCATCAGTTTTTACCGCACAACAGGCGGGACGTATTATTACTAACCCTTCAAAGAAACAACCCCAATGGCTATTTGTGGTTTTTTTATTGCAACTACTTGCACTTATTTATGTAAAAGCAGCAGGCCAAAAAAATATAGAAGACTCATTAAAAGCTTACTTTAATATTAACCTTTCTCAGCAACTTTTTCGCGAACAGGAAAATATGATTTCCTTTTCTATGCTAGTTCAAATAATTAATTATTTTTTTTCAGCTACAATTACTATTTTTTTAATTGTAGATTATTACTTCAATATAGATAATGCAGTATCATTAAAAATTGCATCAATAATTTTTTTATTTGTTTCTATAATTTATTTTATAAAATATTTAGGGTACAAGATTCTTTCAGAAGTTTTTCCATTTTCGGAAGAAATAGACTTATTCAGGTTTAATTTTTTTCTTAATCAGAAACTTATTGGAATAGTTGTAATTCCATTTGTATATGCCGCTGCATATAGCCCACAACCCTTTAGCTTTTATTTTCTGGGTGCAATTATTTCATTTTTTGTGTTATCGGTATTTTTTAGAAGTTTTAAAGGAATAGTGATTGGAATGGCTTATTTGCAAAAACATACATTTCATTTTTTACTGTATATTTGCACCTTCGAAATTGCGCCTGTATTGATTTTGATAAAGTGGTTGCAGACTACAGGTTACGGGCAAAACTAAGACTATAAACCAAAAAAGAAGTTGCTAGTATGGCTAAATCTACTGCCGCTGTTAAGCCAAGTATTAAAACCATTTTAATTTCACAGCCCAAGCCCGACAACGACAAAAACCCATACCTGCAAGTAGCTTCAAAACATAAACTTACGTTAGAGTTCAGGCAGTTTATTCAAATAGAACCGGTATCTGCAAAAGATTTTAGGAAAAGTAAAGTTGATGTAAATACAGCCACAGCAATTATTTTTAACAGTCGCAATTCAATAGATCATTTTTTTAAAATTGCTGAAGAAATTAGATATAAACCTGCAGCAGAAATGAAATACTTCTGCATTTCAGAAGCAATTGCTTTGTATTTGCAAAAGTATATTCAGTACAGAAAAAGAAAAGTTTTTTTTGGAAACGGAACTGATAAAAGCTTACATGATTTACTGAATAAGCACAAGGCAAATGAAAATTTTCTGGTAGCATGCAGTAATCTTAGCAAAGACCATGAATACCTTGAAAAAAATAAATTAAAATACCAGCGTGCAGTTGTTTATAAAACAGTAAGTGCCAATTTGAAAGACATAAAAATTACCGGCTACGATATGCTGATTTTTTTTACGCCTGCAGGAATAAAATCGTTGTTTGAAAACTTTCCAAAATTTAAACAAGGAAAAATAAAAATCGCTGTATTTGGCGAGGCCGCACAAACAGCAGCTGAAGCAGCGGGTTTAAAGTTAGACCTTGTAGCACCAACACCGGAAGCTGCTTCAATGCCTAAGGCTTTGGAACTTTTTCTCTCAAAAAAGTAATAGTCTTTTAAATTAGTATTTTATCATTTGCTTCTAACTTCTGCTTTCAGTTCCATAAGAACTATATATATTCCAGTGTTTCTTTCACAATAGTTGTTATAATATTTCAATCTGAAAAAAGTTAATTAACTTTCAACTTCTAATAATGAAAAAGAGGCTATTCTTAATTGTCATTTTATTTATAAATGTAGTGGTGTTGTTTTCTCAAAATGCGCAACAGTTTACCAATTACATGTTTAACCAATTAACTTATAATCCAGCGTATGCCGGCTTTGATAATGCAATTAACTTAACAGCATTTTACAGAGCACAGTGGGTTGGAATAGAAGGAAATCCAACATTACAGTCTTTTTCAGCACATTCACCTTTAAATTTTGCAAACTCTAATGCAGGCATATACATTGTTAATGATGTTATGGGCGCACAGCGCACCACTCATTTTCATTTAGCTTATGCTTACAGGCAGCCATTAAGTTTTGGCAATATTTCGTTTGGGTTATCAGCAGGAATTTTTCAGCAACAATTGAATGGTTCGAAATTAAGAGCACCACAAGGAAATTATGAGTCGGGTATAAGCCACAACGATAATTTGTTGCCCAATAACACTGTAAATGGTATTGCCCCCGAAGTAAATGCAGGTATTTATTTTAATACCAAAGGATTAGAACTTGGCATTTCTGTAAATAATCTTATTGCCCCCACAACTAGCCTGAACACTGAGTTTGGAGCAGCAAAAGTTCAATTTACAAGGTTTTACACTACACTAGCACTATATGAAATTTCGTTAAGCAAGAAATTTACCTTAATCCCAAGCGCATTATTAAAAACAGATTTTGTTCACTACCAAACAGATTTTAACTTAATTTTACAATATCGCAACAATATTTATCTGGGTTCATCGTTTAGGGGAAACACTCAAAGTAGTTTTGATTCAGCATCGCTGCTTTTTGGGTTTAACATAATCAAAAGCTTAAGATTGGGGTATAGTTATGATTATACAATAAGTAGTTTGAATACGGTAAGTAATGGCTCGCATGAGGTGTTTGTGAATTATCGTATCTTGCTGAAAGATTTGGTAAAACCAGGCAAAAAAATATACAGTCCTAGGTTTTTATAGTGTTGTAGGCTATTTAGCGTATATTTTATTTTTTGCCGACATTATTTTTGTTTTTGTAAATAAATTTTATTTTTACGCCCTTTATAAGAGAAATTAAAAGAATTAAAACAATAACCATGAAATTCAACTTCTTTGCTGTTATTTGCGTTGCATTGTTTTTCGCCTCATGTAGTGGTGGATACAACGGACAATTAGTAGGTGTTCAAGACCGTCCGGGTTGGAATAATATTATTCCATATGGAATGGTGTATGTTCCGTCAGGAACATTACACATTGGCCAAAGCGACCAAGATTTCAATAATTCTTTAACCCAAAGAACCAAGTCAATTTCTATTCAGGGTTTTTTCATGGATGAAACGGAAATTACAAATAACGAATATCGCCAGTTTGTAAATTGGGTTCGCGATTCTATTGCAGCGAAAACTCTAGGGGGTGATTTTATTAAAACAGACGAGAAAACAGGAAAGGAATCTGTTAACTGGGAGTCTATGTCTAACTTCAGCTACGATGATGAGGAGTATAGCGAATCTTTGGGAGATATGTATGTTCCCGAAAACGAGCAGTTAAATGGTAAAGTTGAAATGGATAATAGCAAGTGGGTATTTGAATATTATTGGTTAGATATTAAAGAAGCTGCAAAAGTTTCAAATAGAGGAAAACCACGTTCTGAATTTTTCCGTTCTGGTTCAGCTGCTGTTTATCCTGATACTTTGGTTTGGGTTAGAGACTTCTCATATTCATATAATGAACCTATGACTCGTAACTATTTCTGGCATCCTGCATTTGATGATTATCCTGTTGTAGGTGTTACTTGGGGGCAAGCAAATGCTTTCTCTGCATGGAGAACTAAGTTTTGGTCAGATTACAGAGAAGAAAGAGGTGAGCCAATTAATGATCCTTTCCGCCTTCCAACTGAAAGTGAGTGGGAGTATGCTGCTAGAGGTGGAAAAGATATGTCTCCCTATCCTTGGGGTGGTCCATACCTAAGAAATACAAAAGGTTGTTTATTAGCTAACTTCAAACCAGGTCGTGGTAATTACCCTGATGATGGTGGCTTCTATACAGTTCGTGCTGATGCATACTGGCCAAATGATTATGGCTTATATAATATGGCAGGCAATGCTTCAGAATGGACAATAACTGCATATCATCCTGCAGCTTACTCTTTTGTACACGATTTGAATCCTGATATTCGTTACGATGCTAAAGATGATGACCCTATTACTTTAAAACGTAAAGTAATTCGTGGCGGTTCTTGGAAAGATATTGGTTATTACCTACAAACAGGTGTTCGCCATTGGGAGTATCAAGATTCTGCTAAATCATATATTGGCTTCAGAAACGTATTAACTTTCTTAGGCAGATCAATTAACGACTAATCTCAACTATTTATTAATCTATTAAATATTAATCTTTTAAAACCAAAAAACCATTTTAAAACTTATGAACGCATTAGCTCATTTCTTTGAAACATCGAAAGGTAAAAGAGTAAAAAACATGATCATCGGTCTTGGTGCCGCTGTAGTATTGATGGGGGCTTTATTCAAACTAATGTCATGGCCGGGTGCTGGCGGTATGTTGACAGCCGGTTTGATTACTGAGGCATTTATTTTTGCTTTACAAGGTATTTTACCTCCACATAAAGATTACTACTGGGAAAAAATTTATCCTGAATTAGATATTTCTCCTGAAGAAGAAGCAGATATGGCTAAATCAAAGTCGGTTGGTGGCAAGAAATCAGTTACTGAAGAACTGGATTCAATGTTAGAAAAAGCTAAAGTTGAATCTTCTTTAATTCAAAGATTAGGAACTAACCTAGAGAAGTTTAGTGGTAATTTAGAGAAAATGACTGAAGTAGCTAATGTTGCAGGTTCAACTAATGAATATGCTACTAAAGCTAAAGAAGCAGGTGCAGCATTAGATCAAATGAAAGCTGCTTATACAAATGCTACTAATGCAGTTAATGGTTTAGCATCTACTACTGCTGAGTTTAAAGGTTATCAAGAGCAAATTCAATCAGTTTCTAAAAACCTGGCTTCATTGAATTCATTATATGAAAATGAATTAAACGGAGTAACCGGCAACTTGAAATCGTTGAATAAAAATCTTACAGGCCTTAATACAGTTTACGGCAACATGTTGTCAGCTATGGGCGTAAAAGGTTAATTCTTTTCGTTTATTTTAATATTATTTGAATCGTACATTAATTCGTTAAACAGACTAAACTAAAACCATTATGTCTATACCTAAGGAGCCACGGCAGCAGATGATTAATATGATGTATCTCGTATTAACAGCGCTGTTAGCCTTGAACGTATCCGCTGAAGTATTGAACGCCTTCAAACTGGTAAAAGAAGGGTTACATACCAGTAACGATGCCGTAGAGGGTAAGAATACCAATACTATGACCAACTTTCAAAAATCCATGGAAAACGACCCTAAAAAAACAGGACCGTTTTATGAAGATGCCAAAAAAGTTAGAAAAATGACTTCCGATTTCATTGCTTATGTTGAAGAAATTGAAAATCAACTTATTGAAATGAGTGGCGGTTATGAAGATGAAGAAAAAACGCAACTGAAAGGTAAAAAAGATATTGATGCACCAACTCGTTTGTTAGTTGATAAACCAAGCCAAAAAGGCGCAGAGTTGAAGCAGAAAATTGAAGACCTTAAAAAACAAATGGTTAATCTTCCTTCTTTAAATACTTTAAGCCCAGCTGAAAAAGAAGACTTACTTAAAAATTTGACACTTAATGCTGATTTTGACCCTAATGATAAAAACGTTAAGAAATTAGGAAAGAAATCTTGGGAAGATTATAACTTCGGTAGAGTGCCTGTAATTGCTGTAATTACTTTGTTAGAGAAATTTAAAGGTGATGCAAAAAATTCTGAATCTGCTATTTTAGATAAGTTATATAGTAAAATTGATGCAACCTCTTATAAATTTGACAGATTGTCTGCAAAAGTTATTGCACCAACCAGCTATGTTTTAGCGGGCACTGAATATACTGCAGACATATTTGTATCTGCTACTTCTGAAACACAAGATCCAAAAGTTTATGTAGGTCGTTTTAATTCTTTAATTAAAGACCCAAAAAATCTACCCGCACAAGTAAATGATATGCCGTTAGCTGATGGTTATCAAGAGCTAAAAGTTGAAGGCGGTTATGGTAAATTTAGCGACAAATCCTCAGGTGTTGGCGCTAAAGAGGTTACTGGTGCTATTAAAGTGAAAAAACCTCAAGGTGATGGTTTTGACTATTTCCCTTTCAAGTTTGAATATCAGGTAGCTCAAGCAGGTGTGGTAGTGTCTCCAGATAAAATGAACGTTTTTTATATTGGAGTTGAAAACCCTGTATCAATTTCAGTTCCTGGGTTTGCAGCAGAAAAAGTAACTGCAAGTATATCAAGTGGTGCTATTACTGGCAGCAATGGTAAGTATATTGTAAAAGTTACTCAGCCAGGTAAAGCTAATGTTACAGTATCTGCAAAGCAACCTGATGGTTCATCAAAAAGTATGGGTGCTGTAGAGTTTAGAGTAAAAAGAGTTCCTGATCCGGTGGCAAAAGTTGGTGGTGTACCAGGCGGTTCTATTGCAGTTTCTAAAATGAAAGTTCAACAAGGTATCATTGCTGAATTAGAAAACTTTGATTTTGATATTAGGTTTAAGATTGTAGGGTTCAATATGACATTTGCCGCAAAAAGACAAGATTTAGTCGAAGCAAGAGTTAATGGACCTTTATTTGACAGTAAGTGCAAGGAATTCTTAAACAAGGCAAAACCTGGTGATATGATTTATTTTGATGAAATCCGTGCACAAGGCCCGGATGGTACTACAAGAAAACTACCAAGTATTGCGTTTAAGTTAAACTAACATTTTATAAAAGATATAGTATGAGAACACTTAGTCTGATTTTTACCACAGCATTTGCGGCAACACTTACTTTCGCTCAAGCACAAGATGCTCAAGCTCAAAAAGTAGAGTCAAAAGTGCGTGACGGAGCTTATGACAAAGTAAGCGTTTTAGAGAATGAAATTATTCCTTACGACCATATACGTGAAGCTGATGTTTTTTGGAGCAAACGTGTTTGGAGGGTAATTGATGTTCGTGAGAAAATGAATCTTACTTTTAAATATCCTAAGGCATATTTTGTAGATATTTTACGTAATGCTGCTATTGAAGGTCAGATTACAGTTTATGATGCGATAGACGATGAGTTTACGTCTCCTATGACACCTGAAGAGGTTTCTGTAGCGGGCGTTGGAACTGCCGATACTATCACAGTACTTGATCCTGTTACATTAGAAGAGAAGGTTGAAATCACCAATCCTACATTCGATCCTAATAAAGTAAATAAATTCCGTATTAAAGAAGATTGGATTTTTGATGAAGAAACCTCTACTTTAGTTTGCAGAATTATTGGTATTGCACCTATTTTAGAAGTATTTGATGAAAACGGTGAATATCGTGGCGATAAAGTTATGTTTTGGGCATATTATCCCGAACTGAGACCCTTATTAGCACGTAGTGAAGTTTTTAATGCAGGAAATGATGGTGTTCGCTTAAGTTGGGATGACTTATTAGAGATGCGTTATTTTGGCAGCTACATTATTAAAGAAAGTAACGTTTATGACAGACGTATACAAGACTATGCTACTGGTGTAGATGCATTATATGAAGCAGATAGAGTAAAAAATCAAATATTGGATTTTGAACAAGACCTTTGGTCTTACTAATACTTAATTCTTTGTGATAAAGTGATATGTCCTGTCGGTAAGACAGGACATTTTTGTTTTATATGATACTAGCTATAATTTTTTATAGTATAAATCTACATACACAGGCAAGTGGTCACTAAATCCACCTGAATATTTAAACCCTTCATATGTTCTGTTAGGTTTTGTTCCCATCCAGCGAGTATCTTCTTTAAGTAAAAAATCATTTTTAAAAATGAATGCTTTATTGTTTTTCACATTCAATGAATGTGTTTTATTCAATAATGATGAAGAAACAATAATTTGGTCTAAACAACCCCAATGGCTTTGATATTTATGAGTGCCTTCATGGTTGAGATGCTTTTCAAACATTAGGTTTAACAATTCATCATTGACGTTTACTTCAGCAGGAACTTCTCTAGCTTTAAGAATTTCATATAAACTTCTGTTTTCAGGATAATCATTAAAATCACCAATTAACAAAATATTTGCCTCAGAATTGACAGTAAAAATCTCATCAATTTTTTTTCTGGCAATACTAGATGCTAGAATTCGGTTAGGCTCAGATTCTGCTTCACCACCTCTTCTTGATGGCCAATGATTAACAAAAATATGAAGCGTGTCTATGTTAAATACAACACCTTTAACATACAATATGTCGCGGGTTTTAAAATCAGTATTTTCTTCAAAATTAACATTTAGGGGCTCATGACTTACTACAGAAAACTTATCGGGCCTATAAATAAGGCCAACATCAATACCCCTGTTATCGGGCGACTCATGGTGAATTACTTCATAATTATTTTGCCTGAGAGGAGTTTTTAACAACAGTTCTTCTAAAACCAACTTATTTTCAATTTCACAAAAACCAATTATTTCAGGTGCATCCCAACCGCCAACGGCCGTTATAACCTTGTATATATTCTTCAGTTTTTTATGATAACGGTAGCCACTCCAGCGATTATTTCCCTCAGGTAAAAAGTCTTCATCATTTTTATTTGGGTCATTTATGGTGTCGAATAAATTTTCGACATTATAAAACATAATACGCATTGTTAAGTGGTCGCGAGGCTCATCAGTTAAATTTATATTTTCAGTAACCTCTTGGCTTTTTTTATTTGCTTTTTTATTTTGTGCAAATGATGAGATTGCAACCGTAATAAAGAATAAAGTAATGATGATATAATTCATAACAACTAAATCTTTCTTTTGTATAAATCGCGCAATGCAGGAGTTGGAAGTTTAAATAAAAATTCATAACCAGATTGAATAATTTTTTGTGCGGAAACCTTACAGCTATCTAAAACTACAGCAGCCATTTCGCCCATCATAAATTTTATTACAAATTCAGGTGAAGGCATACCAACGCTGGGTTTGTTTAAAGCAAAACGTATAGCATCTACTAAGTCGCGGTTCCTTACCGGGTTTGGTGCAACAGCATTATATACGCCCTTTACCTCTTCATGTTCAATGGCATGAATTACTATACCACATAAGTCGTCAATGTGAATCCAAGAATAATATTGATTACCATTGCCAATATATGCGCCCAAGCCGAAATTAATAGGTTTTTGCAACTCACTTAAAGCACCGCCTTTAGTAGAAAGTACAATGCCAATTCTTAATTGCACCAAGCGTGTAATTTCGGAAAATGGTGTAGTTGCTTTTTCCCATGCAACACAAACTTCACTTAAGAAACCCTTGCCCGATTTGGTTTCTTCTGTAACAAGACTATCGTCTGTGTTGCCGTAAAACCCAATGGCAGAAGCAGCAATTACTGCCTTCACCTTATTAGGGTAAGACCTTAATGCTTGTAGCAGAATCTCGCTGCTTTTGGTTCGGCTTTCGAGCAGTTGTTTTTTTCTTTCTGCTGTCCAGGGTTTATCGGCAATACCTTCACCCGCCAAATGCACAATATAATCGGCTTCTTCAATTGCTGCCGGTTCAATATAATTTTTGCCAATATCCCAACGGTATTGCTTTGTTTTACTCAACGGTTTAGGGTTTCTGGAAAGCAAAATGGGTTCATAGCCTTTATCTGCCAATAATTCAGAAAGCCTTTTACCTACTAAACCTGTGCCACCTGTTATTAATACTTTTTTCATACCTTAATAATTAAACATCAAAGGAAACAATCTTTGTTATATTTGTTGCTCGTTTAAAATTAACTTAACAAACAACTTGTATAATATGTCATTGTTCAAAATTGCTAAAATTTCAACTCTTGTTGTAATAATACTTTTCGCGGCAGGCTGCGGAGGTAAAAAAGAAAAGAAAAATGAAGTAGTAGTACATGCACTTTCTGACACAGATATGCTAAATCCTACTAATTATCAAAGTGCAGAAGCAGGTTATTACATAGGGAAGTTATTTTCGGCAGCGTTGACTTATGACCCCATTTCTTTAGAATTAGTGCCTTTATTAGTAGAAGCTTTGCCCGAAGTAGAAGTTGATACTGTTACCGGGGTTTCTAAATACACCTATAAAATTCGTAAAGAAGCCAAGTGGGATAATGGTAACCCAATTACTGCAAAAGATGCGGTATTCAGCCTTAAAGTATATAAGTGCCCCGGTGTAAATAACGAACAAATAAAGCCTTATTTTGAATCCATCAGCGATGTAATTCTTTATCCTGAAGACCCTTTGAAATATACTGTGGTGTGCGATAAAGTGTATCATTTAAATTTAGAAATGAGCGGACAATTTATTTTCATTCCGGCTTATGTTTATGACCCTAAAGGCTTATTGGAAAATTTTCCTTTGGCAGATTTTAATACAAAAACTGAAGAATTGGCTGCAAACGCAAAAGTGAAAGAATTTGCCAATGAATATAATTCAGAAAAATA
Source organism: uncultured Chitinophagaceae bacterium (assembly GCA_964543705.1). Classification (GTDB taxonomy): domain Bacteria; phylum Bacteroidota; class Bacteroidia; order Chitinophagales; family CAIOSU01; genus CAYSGX01. The sequence goes on along the minus strand of CAZIZP010000013.1, from coordinate 92,603 downwards.
CCAAAGAGAAAAAGGCTTTGTGGTTGGCAGTGGTGCTTATGAGTTTGACCAATGGCAGCCGGGCGTAAAGATTACTTTAAAGAAAAAGAAAAATTATTGGGGCGATGAACTTTTCAAACAAGGATTAAAACAGTTTGAAGCAAATGCAGATAAATTAGTTTACCAAACCATTAATGACCAAACTGCTGCTTTGGTGGCATTGAAAGGCCTTAAGCTTGATGTAATGTCGGGTATAAAAGCAAAAGATTGGGTAACTGATGTAACCAAAAGCGAAAAAATTAAAGAAAACTTTTGGCTATCTACACCGCCAAGCATGAGCTATACATATTTCGGTATTAACCAGCGCAACCCAAAATTTGAAGATAAGAATGTAAGAAAAGCACTGGCGCATTTGGTAAACGTTGATAAAATTATTGAAGTAATAGGCTATGGTTTAGGGCAAAGAGTAACCGGGTTTATTCATCCTTCAAAAACAGTTTACTACAATGATAAGATTACTCCATACGATTTTGATATAAATAAAGCCAAACAAATGCTTGCTGATGCCGGTTGGAAAGACAGTAACGGCAATGGCACAATTGATAAGGTTATTAACGGCCAGTTAACTGAATTCAATATTACCTTTACCTATAACAATGGAAACGATGCCCGCAGAGACGCTGCATTAATTTTTAAAGAGGCTGCACGCGAAGCCGGAATTAATGTAGATGTAGTACCACAAGAATGGAGTATTTACATTCAAAACCAAAAGAATCACAATTTTGAAATGTTTTATGGTGGTTGGATTAGCGGTGTAGGCGAAAGCGACCCTAAACAAATTTTTCATACAGAATCCATTAATGGTGGCAGTAACTATACCTATTTTGGGAATGCTGAAAGTGATGCAGTTATTGAAGCTATAAGAAGTGAATTAGACAAAGAAAAAAGAGCAGTTCATTACAAAAAGCTTCAGGAAATTATTTATGATGAAGTTCCTTATATTTTCTTATCGGCTCCTAAAGAAAGAATTGCAATAAGCAAGCGCTTTGAAGAAGTTCAGACTTCTCCTTTACGTCCGGGTTATTTTGAAGAAACTTTTAGATTCACTCAAGTTGATTAGTCATTTCAATTTGATAAATATTTGTACTGAGGTTGATTGTTTTAAAAAAGCAATCAACTTTAGTTTTTCTGTTGTTCACTTTTAGTTGTTATGGTAAAGTATATTTTTAAACGCGTTCTTTTTTTCATTCCTACCATATTTGCTATTTCGTTACTCACGTTTGCATTAATGTCTAGTGCACCGGGAGACCCGGCAGAATTAATGCTGAACAGAGCAGCAAGTGGCGATGGCGGACAAGCAGCCGATAAGCTGGCAGGTGATAAAGCATATAAAATGTTGCGAAAAAAGTTAGGACTTGATTTGCCGCTGTTTTATTTTTCATTTTCAAGTGCTGCTTCAAGCGATACATTATACCGAATAGGGAAAGTTGACCATAGGAAAACACTTGAGCGTCTGGTAAATGATTACGGTAACTGGCAGGAAATAGAACAATATTATCATACTATAGAAGCCTTAGAAATTACAGTGCTCGATTTGCCAAGAGATGCTACAACCACTTCAGCTTTAATAACAATAAGAAACGCTGTAAACAATTTGTATTTAAACTACTCTGATGATGTAATACAGGCTTCTTTTAAAGAGGTGCAATTACAGCTTTCTCAGTTTAAGCAATTGGCTACTGCAAATTCTGCTTTAAGTAAAACTATTTCGGCATATAATAATATGAAGGCAAACCCTGCTAAATGGAAAAATTATATACCGGCTATTCATTTTAACGGAACCTACAACCAATATCATCGCTGGCTTTTTGGTGATGCCCCCTGGCTGGGAAGTAGCGAAGACGAAACGCTTTCAAAAGGCTTTATTCGTGGCGATTTTGGCACTTCTTATTTTGCCAAAAGGCCTGTGGGTACTATGATTTGGGAGAGTGTGCAATATACAATGGTTATTAGTTTGTTTTCTATTTTAATCACCTACATCATATCTATTCCGTTAGGGGTTTTTTCAGCAGTAAATAAAGATACACCTGCCGACCAAACCATAACCACCGGATTATTTATTTTATATTCATTACCAAGTTTTTGGATTGCAACTATGATGATAATTTTTCTTTGTGGTGGTGATTATTTAGATATCTTTCCTCCAACAGGCGTGGCCGATATTGATGAAGAAGATGGGTTCTTTATCAGGTTTGGGGCGCAGGCTTACCACTTAGCCTTGCCACTTATTTGCTGGACTTATGGCTCATTTGCCTATCTTTCGCGACAAATGCGAGGTGGCATGTTATCAGTTCTGCAGCAAGATTATATCAGAACGGCACGATCAAAAGGCCTAACCAATAGTGTTGTTGTTTGGAAACATGCTTTCAGGAATTCCTTGTTGCCGGTAATTACTATTTTCTCTTCAGTATTTCCTGCTATGATAGGCGGCTCAGTTATTCTGGAGTTTATTTTCACCATTCCGGGAATGGGAAAATTAGGTTTAGAAGCAGTATTGAGAAGAGATTATCCTGTAGTACTAACGGTAACCATGTTTTCATCTATTCTAACATTGGTTGGCTATTTGGTATCAGATATTCTATATGCCGTAGTTGACCCAAGAATTTCTTATACAAAAAAATAAAAGTATTTAGCCTTAGCAAAGCTGATTAAGTATAAATTTATGAGTGCAGCAGTAACAACAAACCAATCATTAGACCAAAGTTTTTGGGCTACTGTTAGAAGGCAGTTTCGAAAAAAGAAGGTAGCTGTTATTTCTTTTTACATTGCTACTTTTTTGGCAGCAGTAGCAGTATTAGCCCCTTTTCTTGCCAACGAAAAACCCATTATGTGTCAATATGAAGGCAAAATTTATTTTCCGGTTTTTAAGCAAATTGGTGTTGATTTTGGCATAGGACAGTTTCCGCAGGAATTACTAAATGTAAAATGGAAAGATCTTGAATACGATTTTGCCTTGTGGCCATTGGTTCCTTACTTACCATTAAATCAAGATAGCAAAAATGCACAGTCGGTAGGGCCTTTCGATGAGCAAGATGTACCCTCGCTGAAATGGAAACATTGGTTTGGTACTGATGAACTGGGTAGAGATGTATTGGCAGGCATGATACATGGCACCAAAACTGCATTTACAGTAGGTATTGTTTCAATGTTCATTGCCTCTATTCTCGGAATTTTCTTTGGCGCAATGGCAGGCTTTTTTGGTGATGAAAATTTAAAAATGAGTCGCATAAGATTGTGGCTGAATGTAATATTCTTTTTCATTGCCATTTTTTATGCTTACGGAGCACGCTCTTACACTATTTCCGATGCGTTATCGGTATCGTTTGCTTCTTTTTTGTTTGAGATTTTTATCAGTATTTTAATTTTCTTCGGAATAATGGGCTTGGTAAATATTATTGCCATTCCTCTAAAAAAGATTCCGTTTTTAGGCACTCAGGTAGCTTTTCCTGTTGACCTTACCATTTCCAGAAGTATGGAAATATTAGTGTGTATTCCTACTTTCTTTTTGATTCTGTTGGTATTGGCTACAGTAAAAAAACCAAACATCTATATCATAATGGTTATTATAGGGCTTACTTCGTGGACGGGTATTGCACGCTACATACGTGCAGAGCTTCTGAAAATTCGCTCTTTAGAATATATTGAAGCAGCCCATTCATTAGGCTTTTCTAACTTCAGAACCTTAATGAAACATGCCATTCCAAATGCATTATCACCGGTATTAATTGCTATTGCTTTTGGTATTGCTTCAGCTATTTTAATTGAATCATCATTATCGTTTTTAGGCTTTGGTAGTGGCGACTCGGTTACCTGGGGAGCACTGTTATCTTCTGCACGTCAATCGCCACAAGCATGGTGGATGGCTATCTTCCCCGGGTTTGCCATATTCATAACAGTAACGGTATTTAACCTTATAGGCGAAGGGCTTACCGATGCAATGGATCCGAGATTGAGAAGATAGTAGCCTTTAAGGTTTTCTTTTCAGCCTAAAACAAATATTTTTGTCCAAACTATAAAATATATTACCTCATGGGACGCGCGTTTGAATACCGTAAGAATAGAAAAATGGCTCGCTGGGATAAAATGGCTAAAGCCTTTACCCGCATTGGGAAAGATATTGCTATTGCCGTAAAAGCCGCAGGAACTGACCCTTCGAATAACCCACGCCTTCGCAGCGCTATACAGAATGCGAAAATGGCAAATATGCCTAAAGATAAAGTAGAAGCAGCCATTAAGCGTGCCTCTTCTAAAGATGAAAAAGAATATCAGGAAATAGTATATGAAGGCTATGGTCCCAATGGTGTAGCATTTATGGTAGAATGTGCCACCGATAATCCTACCCGAACTGTGGCTAATTTAAGAGTATACTTTAACCGTGGTGGGGGTTCTTTAGGCACCTCTGGCTCGGTAGAATACTTATTTGCCCATAAAGGCGTATTTCGTTTTGCTGCCGAAGGCATTAACTTAGAAGAACTTGAATTAGATCTTATTGATTTTGGTGCAGAAGACATTCAGGTAGAGGAGGGGCAGGTAACCGTTACGGTAGCCTTTACCGATTTCGGGAAAATGTTTAAAGGCCTAGAATCAAAAGGCATAAATGCCAGCTCGGAATTGCAGCGCATACCACTTACTTATAAAGAACTTACTGATGAAGAAGCTGATGCTGTAGTAGAGTTGATTGATAAAATTGAAGAAGACGATGATGTGCAGGCGGTTTACACCAATATGCAATAATTGAATTTAGATTTTATAAAAAAGGCAACTTTACAATTATTGCTTTTACCGGAGTGTTACGAATACTAATAAAAATTTCGGTTCCCGGTTGTGTAAAAGCAGTAGCCACATAAGCCAAGCCAATAGCTTTATTTAACGAAGGAGATTGCGTTCCTGATGTGACTTTACCAATTATATTTCCCGTTGAATCAATTACTTCGTAGTCGTGGCGGGGAATGCCTCTTTCCAACATTTCAAAGCCTACTAATTTCCGGCTTACGCCTTCATTTTTTTGTTGTTCTATGGCTGCTCGGTTAATAAAGTTTTTGGTGAATTTGGTTATCCAGCCCAGACCCGCTTCAATAGGCGAAGTTGTATCGTCAATATCATTTCCGTATAAACAAAAACCTTTTTCTAAACGCAGCGTGTCGCGAGCACCCAAACCAATAGGTTTAATGCCAAATTCTTGTCCGGACTCTATAATAGCATTCCAGATTTTTTCAGCAGAAGCATTCGGAATATATAATTCAAAACCACCTGCACCGGTATAGCCCGTGTTAGAAATAATAATATTGCTTTCGCCTGCAAAATCGCCAATGGTAAAATTGTAATAAGGAATGGCAGAAAGATTTATTGCCGTTAATTTTTGTAATGTTTCTACTGCTTTAGGACCTTGAATAGCCAATAAGGAAGTTTTATCTGAAATATCTTCTAACTCAGCGCCAAAAGTATTGTGGCTATTAATCCAGTTCCAGTCTTTTTCCATATTAGAAGCATTCACCACCAATAAATATTCTTCATCGGCAATTTTGTATACCAGTAAATCATCTACAATTCCGCCTTTATCGTTTGGCAAGCAAGAATATTGTGCTTTACCATTGGTAAGTTTTGCTGCATCATTACTTGTTACATATTGTATTAAATCTAAAGCGCCTTTGCCACGCACCATAAACTCGCCCATGTGGCTCACATCAAACATGCCCACAGCATTTCTCACCGTGTGGTGCTCGTCTTGTATCCCCGAATAAGAAACCGGCATATTGTATCCGGCAAATTCAACCATTTTTGCACCTAAAGCAATGTGAACCTGAGTTAAAGCAGTAGTTTTCATGTTTATTTGTAGTTATAAAGTATAATCTTTTAAAAATATTGGCCTTTTTTCTTCAAAAACACGCTATAAAAGTGCTTTCAGCATTTTTGGCAGGAAATTTGGCACAGCAAATCTAATTATAAATTGGTCAATGCAACCTTTCTTTACCATCTATCGTCTTAACTCGAATTTGGCCAGCCCATTTTTTGTTTACGCACAAACAACCCTATGGAATTAAACACTCCGATTACGTTGCAAGAAGCGTCTAATTTCTTGAATGTTCCCTTCAAGGGAAACCCGGAAGCTAAAATATTTGGCTTAAATGTGGTTCACAAAGTAAAACATGGCGAGTTAACATTTGTCGATTTTTCTAAATATTACACCAAGGCGTTACAATCGGAAGCTTCATTTATACTTATAGATAAAGAAGTAGAATGTCCAGAGGGAAAAAACTTGTTAATTTCTGATGACCCTTTTCGTGATTTCAATAAGTTAACACAAAGATTTCACCCGTTTGAGCCATCATACAATGTCATTTCGCCTTCTGCTGAAATTGGTGAGGGAACAATAGTTCAGCCCGGAGTATTTATAGGTAATTATGTGAAAATAGGTAAGAATTGTATTATTCATGCCAATGTTTCTATTTGCGATTATTCTGAAATTGGCGACAATGTAGTAATAAACCCTAATACGGTAATTGGTGGTGATGCCTTCTTTTTCAAAAAACGCCAAAACGGACATATTGAATGGGATAAACTGAAAACTGTTGGCAGAGTATTAATTGAAGATGATGTTGAAATTGGCTCATCTTGTACAATTGATCGTGGCGCAACAGGAGATACCATTATTGGCAAAGGCACTAAGATTGATAACATGGTGCATGTTGGACACGGTGCTGTTATTGGCAGAAACTGTTTAATTGCTGCACAATGTGGAATAGCGGGAAAAACTGTTTTAGAAGATGAAGTAATTTTGTGGGGGCAAGTAGGTGTAAACAAAGAATTGGTGCTAGCCAAAGGCAGTGTGATATTAGCCAAATCGGGCTTGACCAAAAATACCGAGCCGGGTAAAATTTATTTTGGCGCACCCGCAGAAGAAGCTCGCAAATACTGGCGCGAAGCAGCGATGGTGAAACAATTACCAGAGTTGTTTGCTCAATTGAAAAAGCTGAATATTTTCAGCAGTAAAAAAGAAGAAGAGCCTGTGTCTTAAGATTAAACTTGTTATGATTTGTAAATGCCATCAGTAATTAAAACTGTTGATGGCATTTTAATTTATTTTTACAACGTGTTCCGCAATTTTACCAGAGGTTTTTTACTTGCGCTAAACGGCATTTTCGTTTTTCTCTATTTGCTTTCTGCGGCTGCGCCATATATTAGCCCTGCCAGAGTTTGGCTTATGGGTTTTGTAGGGTTGGCATTTCCTTTTCTGCTTATCATTATTTTATTATGGCTTATATTTTGGATGTTGGTTAGTCCTAAATATGTGCTGTTGCCATTGGCAGCCTTGCTTTTAAGCAGCACCAGTCTATACCACTATTTTTCTTTTGGTTTTGGAAAAGAAAAAATTTCTGATAGCCGAAAAAAGATTTCGGTAATGAGTTATAACGTAAAAGTTTTTGATTTATATAGCTGGACAAAAAACAAAGAGACAAGCAGCAAAATACTTGAAACTATTTTTAATGCCAATGCCGATATTGTGTGCATTCAGGAATTTTATACCGATAATTCTGAGCATTTTAACATGCTGAAAAAATTAAGCGAAGTATATCCTCATTCACACGTAGAAATTACACTTGTATTAAGAGGCACTGATAAGTGGGGAATAGCCACCTTCTCTAAGCTTCCTATAAGAAGAAAAGAGGTAATCAGGTTTGATAATGCCCCTCATAATCTTGCGATTGCCAGCGATGTGTTTATTGAAGGGAAGCCTGTAAAAATTTATAATGCTCACCTGCAATCTATCCATTTAAGTTATAGCGATATGGCAGCTATTGAAAATTTAAAAGATAGTATTCAATGGGTGCCTATGGATAATATTTTTTCTAAACTGCGATATGCTTTTTATTGGCGTGCACTTCAAGCTGATAAACTAAAGCAGCACATGAATGAATCTGCTGCGCCTGTTATTGCTTGCGGAGACTTTAACGACACTCCTAACTCATACACTTACAGACGGTTGCTAAAAGGCTTAAACGATTCTTTTGATAAAGCCGGAACAGGAATTGGGCAAACTTATTTTGGCCGTATGCCAACTTTCAGAATAGATTATATATTGGCCGATAAATCTTTCACCATTACTCAACACGAAATTTTCAAAAACCCTTATTCAGATCACTACGCCATTAGGGCAGAGATGTATTTGCCGTAGGCTTTAATGTTTAAAAAGTTAATTATAAAAATATTATTGCTTTAGCACTTTCAGTTAGCAGGTAACTTTTTTCATTTTTACTCGTATAGCCATATGCTATACACTCTTTTGTGCGGTTGAAATTAGTTGTTTTAAGTGTTTACAAATAGCAACATAGAATAGGTTGCTGTGTACATTTAATTAGGGTTTTAGAGAAATAAGCAATCTTAAATTATTTCTTTTGAAATTGAATTAAACCCTTGGGTATGAAAACCCGCCAACAGCCACAAATAATGCAAAATTCATTTGAATGCGATTGCAACACATCGCAGAAATTTTCTTTTAAATTATTTTTCAGAAATGTTTTTGTATTTGTTACAGCATTACTGCTGGTACAACAAACATTTGCTAACAATATTATTTCTACAAGCCCTTCAACCACAGTTTGTTCAGGCACTACTGTTGAATTAACCGCAGGAACAGCAGTTGATATAGTTGATTGGTATGCTTTAAATGGTACGCTGCTTTTGGCAAATAGCAATACCTACAGCTTTGTGTTTACAGGAAATATTTCAGTAGTAGTAACCGTTACCTTACCCAACCTTACAGTTTTAAGAGATACCGTTGTATTAACCTTAGATACTGGAGATAGTGATAGTGATGGGGTACCTAATTGTTCTGATGGATGTCCTGGAGACCCCAATAAGATAGACCCTGGAATATGTGGTTGCGGTGCTTCAGATGCTGATTTTGATGGTGACGGTGTGCCTAACTGTGTGGATGGTTGCCCTACCGACCCAAATAAAACTATTCCCGGTGTTTGTGGCTGTGGAGTGCCCGATATTAATACAGATGGCGACTTATTGCCAGATTGTTTTGATCAATGTCCATTAGACCCCAATAAACTATTTCCCGGAGCTTGTGGCTGTGGTGTTCCTGAAACCGATAGTGATGGCGATGGCGTTCCTAACTGCATAGATGGTTGTCCATTTAATGCAGCTAAAATAGCCCCAGGAGTTTGCGGTTGCGGAATACAGGATATAGATAGTGATGGCGATGGTGTGCTGAATTGTTTCGATGGCTGTCCATTCGATACTAATAAAATTGCACCCGGACAATGCGGTTGCGGAAACCCTGATGTGGACAGCGATGGCGATGGTATTGCCGATTGTAACGATGGTTGTCCTAACGATGTAAATAAAACATCGCCTGGCATTTGTGGCTGTGGTATAAGTGATGCAGATAACGATAATGATGGTGTTCCAAACTGTAATGATCTATGTCCTAATGACCCTAATAAAGTTGATCCAGGCATTTGTGGTTGTGGAAGAACTGATGCTGATGATGATAATGATGGCGTTGCTAATTGTAATGATGGCTGCCCTAATGATGCCAATAAAACAACACCCGGCATTTGTGGCTGTGGCGTAGCTGATACAGATACTGATAATGATGGTCGTGCAGATTGTAATGATGGATGTCCACTTGACCCTAACAAAATCACAGCAGGCGTTTGCGGTTGTGGTGTAAGTGATATAGATTCTGATAATGATGGCATTGCAGATTGTAACGATGGATGTCCCAACGATCCTGATAAAATTGCACCGGGTTTATGTGGTTGTGGTGTAAGCGACATAGATTCTGACAATGATGGAACTCCAAACTGTAATGATTTGTGCCCTAATGACCCCAATAAAGTAGCATCCGGTCAATGTGGTTGCGGAATAGCCGATACTGATACTGACAATGATGGGGTGGCTAACTGTAACGATGGCTGCCCTAATAATCCTAACAAGACAACTCCCGGAATTTGTGGTTGTGCTGTTAGTGATGTAGATACTGATAATGACGGAGTTGCCGACTGTAATGACTTGTGCCCGAATGATTTTAATAAAACTACACCCGGCACATGTGGCTGTGGCATTCCCGATACTGATAGCGATAGCGATGGTATTCCCGATTGTATAGACGACTGTCCTTTTGGTCCATTATTTTTAGATGTTCAAACTACACCTTCTGTTTGCGGGCCAGATGGAACAACAACAGTAACAGTTACTTCAGGCGGAAGCGGAAGCTATACTTACCAATGGAATAATGGTGGCACAAATGATGTTATTTCCGGCTTGTTCCCCGGCACATTTAGAGTTACTGTAAGCGATGTAAATACAGGTTGCAGTGATTCTATCAATGCTGTTGTGAATCCGTTTCCGGGCTCATTGTTTGTGTTGGGCTTCGATTCAGCAGGCACTTCTTGTTTAGGCGGAAACGATGGTAGCGCTACTGCAATTATTTCAGGCGGAATAGGGCCATTTACATACTTATGGACGAATGGTGCAACTACTCAAACCATTACCAATGTTTCCGCAGGAATATATGCAGTTACTGTTACCGACCAGGCAACAGGCTGTACAGGCTTCGATGATGTGCGTATTACCGATGCTGCTCCATATATAGTTGATTTAGGTACTGACAAAGTAGTATGTCCCGGTGATGCTGTTACACTAAACGTGGGTAATGCTATAAATGCTAACTGGTTTTTGGCAAATGGAACGCTTTTGTCAAATAACAGTCTTTCTTACTCTTTCAATCCGGTAACAGCGCAAAGCATCGTAGTGCAAGGCTTCAGTGCCGGGGGCTGTGTAGATTTCGATACGCTTAATATAATTATTACCAGTATTGACAGCGACAATGATGGCACTCCCGATTGTATAGATGGCTGTCCGATTGATCCAAATAAAATTGCTCCCGGATCTTGCGGTTGTGGCATTGCCGATACCGATAGCGATAATGATGGCACTCCCGATTGTTTTGATGAATGCCCATTCGACCCTAATAAAACACAAATAGGTTTTTGTGGTTGCGGTTTTGCAGAAGGCGACAGTGACAATGATGGCATTCCAAATTGTGCAGATAACTGTCCTAATGATTCAAATAAAGTTGACCCGGGAATATGTGGATGTGGCACGGCTGATACAGACAACGATAATGATGGTACACCGAATTGTAATGATTTATGTCCGTTCGACCCGAATAAAGTAGCACCAGGAATATGCGGCTGCGGCACTCCTGATACCGATACCGATGGCGATGGCAGATCGGATTGTTTCGACCAGTGCCCGCTCGACCCATTGAAATTTGTTCCGGGAATATGTGGCTGTGGTGTAAGCGATGTAGATAGCGATGGCGATGGCACACCGAATTGTAACGACCAGTGTCCTAATGACCCGAATAAAATTGTTCCCGGAATATGCGGTTGTGGCACTCCTGAAACTGACAGTGATGGTGATGGTATCCCTAACTGTATAGATGGTTGCCCTAACGACCCGAATAAAATAGCCCCGGGGTTATGTGGTTGTGGCGTACCCGATGTTGATAATGATGGCGATGGCACACCGAATTGTAACGATGGTTGCCCTAATGACCCGAATAAAATTGCCCCAGGACAATGTGGTTGTGGGGTAGTAGATACTGATACTGATAGCGATGGTATTGCCGACTGTGTTGATGCTTGTCCTGTAGGCGATTTAATTGTTACACCGGGTGCATTCAATGCTATTTGTGGTGCCGATGGAAGAACCAATATTAGCGTTAGCGGCAGCAGTGGCAGCTTTAGCTACTTTTGGTCTAATGGTGCTACCACACAAAATTTATTAAATGTATTTCCGGCTACATACACAGTAACAATAACCGATAATATTTACAATACTTGTTCTGAAATTATTAGTGTAACCGTAAACCCTGCGCCAAATGCCTTTGCCATTATTAATGTGGTTTCACAAGATGTAAGGTGCTTTAATGAAAGTAATGGCAGCATTAGTTTCCAAACACAAAACGCTACGGGACCGATAACTTACAACTGGACACCAAATGTTTCTTCTTCAAATTCAGCAACAAATCTTTCCGCAGGAAACTATACTGTGCTGGCTACAAATGTAAACACAGGCTGTACCTCTCAAGTAAACGTAACAATTAATCAGCCTGCATTATATACTATTAATTTAGGCAACGATAGATTGTCTTGTAACAATGTCGTAGAATCATTTAGTGTAAGCAATGCCGATTCGGTGAATTGGTATAGTGCCAATGGTACATTATTAAGGCTGAATAACAACAGTTACTCTTTCAACTTCTTCTTAACAACAAGTATAGTTGCTGAAGCGTTTAATGCAGCGGGCTGTGTGGCGTATGATACTATTACAGTTTTTAGAGATTCTTTAGATGCCGATGGTGACGGGGAGCCCAATTGCAGCGACCTTTGTCTGTTAGACCCTAACAAAGTAGCACCGGGCGTTTGTGGCTGCGGAAACAGCGATATTGACAGTGATAGCGATGGCACACCCGATTGTGACGATTTATGTCCATCAGATCCTGATAGGACAATACCCGGCTTATGTGGTTGTGGCTTTCCTGAAACTGACACCGATAATGATGGCACGCCTGATTGTAACGACTTCTGCGTTTCAGACCCAAATAAAACAGTGCCCGGTATTTGTGGCTGCGGTATTACTGAAACCGATAGCGATGGCGATGGCGTGCCCGATTGTATAGATTTTTGTCCTAACGATCCGAACAAAACTGTTCCCGGTATATGCGGCTGTGGTATTGCCGATGCCGACAGCGATGGTGATGGCGTTATAGACTGCAACGATGGCTGCCCGTTTGATGGCACCAAAACAAATCCGGGTATTTGCGGTTGTGGGGTGCCCGATATTGATAGCGATGGCGATGGCGCTGCCGATTGTATAGACCTATGCCCTAACGACCCAAACAAAACCGAACCGGGACTATGTGGTTGTGGCAACACTGACAATTTTGTTGTTGGTGCAGGTGCCAATCAATTTATATGCCGCGGCAATGCAGCTATTTTAGAAGCTTCAGGAGGAACAGATTATTTGTGGGATAACGGTGTAGATGATGCTATAAACGTAGTATTCCCAACTGCCGATACTACTAAATATTTTGTAACCGTTTCAAACGGTACTTGTACTGCAACCGATTCAGTATTGGTAATATTACTTCCAAAGCCAAATATTTTTGCCGGAAAAGATGATACCATTTGTGCAGGCAGCAGCTATACCCTAAAAGCTACCGGTGGTATTGTTTACAGTTGGAATAATGGTGGAAGCGATTCGTTAAATACTGTAATTATTACTCAGGATACCGAATTTGATGTAATTGGTTTTGATGCTAACGGCTGTTTCAATCGCGATACAGTGATGATATATGTATTGCCTGCACCTGTAACCACTGCTTCAAATGATACGGTTATTTGCAGTGGCAACCCGTTAACATTATCTGCTTCGGGTGGAAATAAATATTTATGGAACACAGGCGATACTATTGCTTCTATAAATATTATTCCATTCAGTACTGCTACTTATTCAGTTACCATTACAGGTGTAAATGGTTGCGCTTCCGCAGAACAAATAAATGTTACTGTGAAGCAAAGCCCCGTGGTAGATGCAGGCCCTAACTATATTACTTGCGAAAGCGATATAAGAACCTTGCAAGGCAGCAGCAGCGATAATTATTTGTGGAGTACTGGCGAAACTTCGGCTGCTATAAATGTAAACCCTGTGGCAACTACTAAGTATTATTTATCGGCAACTAATATTGAACAATGTACTGCAATTGATTCAACAACCATATTTGTAAATCCGTTACCAATAGTAAATGCAGGTAATGATACATCGGTATGTATTGGCGATGCAATTACTTTACAGGTTGGCGATGGTGTGTTGTTCCGCTGGAGTACCGGAGACACTACACGTGCTACCACGTTTGTTCCATTACAATCGCAACAAGTAAGCGTTGTTGTTACCGATAGTAATGGTTGCGTAAATGCTGATATAGTAAATGTTACAGTGAACTTATTGCCTGAAGTAGATGCAGGTAACAACCGTGAAATTTGTAAAGGCGATGCCGCAGTATTGTTTGCTTCAGGCGCAGAAAATTATGTGTGGAGTAACGGCCAGACAGCACAGGCATTTACCGATACGCCACAAAACACAAAAGAATATATTGTAGTGGGTATAGATGCCAATGGTTGTGCTGCTACGGCAAGCGTGGTAATCACAGTAAATGATAAGCCTGAAATTATTATTGATGGAGAAACAAAAATTTGTTTAGGCGGAAATATTGAGTTGACAGCTTTAGGCGGTGTAGTGTATGTTTGGAATGAAACAGATACTGTGCAAACGTTTGTTGTCGAGCCAACAACAAATTCAACTTATCGGGTAGAAGTAATTGATACTAATGGTTGCAGTAATACAAAAGATGTTTCAGTAGTGGTTAATGAAATTTTTAATAGTGAAATTTTAGGCTTAGATACTTTCTATTGCATGGGACGACAATCAGTATTTTTAGAATCATTCCCATCTGGTGGTGTGTTTAGTGGTAATGGTGTTGATAGTAATATTTTCAGCCCGCAAGAAGCAGGTGAAGGCTTACATACTATTACTTATGTATTCACCGATTCGAGAGGCTGTATAAGTAATGCAACGCAAAATGTAACCGTACAAATTTGTGCTGGTACAGAAGATTTGCTGAATGAAAAATCTGTGAAGGTTTATCCTAATCCGTTTAACGATGCTATTACCATTTCGTTTGAAGGTTATAGCTATGAACATGTACAAATTAGCTTGTATGATGTTAGTGGTAAGCAAATAATGAATATGCAGCAACAACATGTTGACGTAAATAACGCTATTCAACTTTCGTTGCAGCACTTAGAAGCAGGCACTTATTTATTACAAGTGAAGCAGGCCAATGCCACAGAAACTATAAGGATTGTGAAAACAGAATAATGCAGTAAACAAAAACTGATAAGTAATTTACTACAATGCCCCGCTCAAATCAATTTCGGTGTTATCTCCAATATTAAGGCTTTGTGTAGCAGCCTTTACCATGGCATCGCTGCCAATTATAGAGTTTTGTAGTATCACTTGGTCTAAGCGGGTAAAGTTTCCGATAATGGAATTTTTTAGAATAGAATAATGTATATCGGCATTTTCGCCAATGGTTACATTAGGGCCAATAATAGAATTACTAATTTTTGTGCCTTCGGCAATATGTACGGGATGTATAATTATAGTGTTTTCATATTCGGGTAAATTTCTTGAAGCAATGCCCGGCTTCTTCAGCATCATGGCATTGGTTTCTAACAACACTTCACGCTTGCCTAAATCATACCAGTTGCTGGCTCTGAAGCCGGTAAACTTAATGCCTTGCTCAATCATTTTTTGCAGCGCATCAGTTAAATGAATTTCTTCGCCATTGGTTTTTTCTTCCATTAAATCATCGAGTGCTTTAAACAACGCTGCCGATTCTTTTATTCTGTAAAAACCCACCAACGCCATATTCGATTTTGGGAACAAAGGTTTCTCAACCACTTTATCAATAAAACCATTGCCATCAAATTCAGCAACGCCAAAAGTGCGCGGGTCGTCAACTTTTTTTACGGCAAGTGTTGAATATTCTGTTTGTAAGGCTTCTTTAAATTCAGCATCAATAATAGTATCGCCTAAAAGAATAATTATTTCTTCGTTATTGCTAATAAATTCTGAAGCAGTCCATATAGCATGACCTAACCCTTCGCGATAAGATTGTAAAGCAAAATGCGCTTTAAGATTAGGATGTTTTTCGTTTACATAATCTTCAATTTTATCGCCCAAATAGCCAATAACAAAGATAAATTCATCTACGCCCAGTTCTTGCAATTGCTCTATTAAAAAGCCCAACAAAGGCTTGCCAGCTACAGGTATTAATGCTTTGGGTTGGGTATAAGTAAGAGGGCGTAAGCGCGTGCCGGCACCGGCAACAGGAATAATGGCTTTCATTAATGGATGAATTGAAACGCTAATTTAGTGAATTGTAGGTTGGCAAAATATTTTGAAGTTGTAAACGATTGTTATGTTTTAGTGAAATAAGCTCAATGTATTATTCGCTATTTTTGAACTTCAAATTTTTAACTAATGAAAAGAGACGAGCAACTGTTCAGCATAATTGCAAAAGAACTACAACGACAAACAGAAGGTATTGAGTTAATCGCTTCAGAAAATTATGTGAGCAGTCAGGTAATGGAAGCTGCTGGTAGCGTGTTGACGAATAAATATGCGGAAGGTTACCCGGGCAGAAGGTATTATGGTGGTTGCGAGTTTGTAGATGAAAGCGAGCAGTTGGCTATTGACAGAGCTAAAGCATTGTTCGGTGCAGTATATGCCAATGTGCAGCCACATTCGGGCGCACAAGCCAATGCTGCAATTATGTTGGCTATTCTGAAACCGGGCGATAAAATTTTAGGTTTCGACTTGTCGCATGGCGGGCATTTAACACATGGTTCGCCCGTGAATTTTTCGGGTAAATTATATCAGGCAAGTTTTTATGGTGTAGAAGAAGAAAGCGGTGTTATTGATATGAACAAAGTTGCTGCTACAGCCGAAAAAGAAAAGCCTAAATTGATTATTTGTGGTGCTTCTGCCTATTCAAGAGATTGGGATTATAAACGTTTCAGAGAAATTGCCGATTCGGTAGGCGCATTGTTGCTGGCAGATATTTCGCATCCTTCAGGTTTAATTGCTACGGGCTTGTTGAATAACCCTATGCCTCATTGTCATTTTGTTTCTACTACTACACACAAAACGTTGCGTGGCCCACGTGGCGGTTTAATTTTAATGGGACAAGATTTCGATAATCCGTTTGGCATTACCGACCCGAAAGGCAATATTCGCCCAATGAGTGCATTAATTGATTTGGCGGTTTTCCCCGGTACACAAGGCGGCCCGTTAGAACATGTAATTGCTGCTAAAGCAGTTGCTTTTGGCGAAGATTTATCTGCTGAATATAAAACCTATTGCCAGCAAGTGAGAACTAACGCAGCAGCTATGGCGAATGAGTTGGTGAAGCGCGATTATAAAATTATTTCAGGCGGAACAGACAACCATTTAATGTTGATTGATTTAAGGAACAAAAATATTTCGGGTAAGAAGGCAGAAGCCTTGTTAGGACAAGCACACATCACCATTAATAAAAACATGGTGCCGTTCGATGATAAATCGCCTTTTATTACTTCGGGAATAAGAATTGGTTCGGCAGCCATTACCACGCGCGGCATGAAAGAAGCCGATGCAGTAAAAATTATTGATTGGATTGATGCCTTAATTACTGCGCCAGATAATGAAGGCCAAATTGCAGAAATAAAAAATCAGGTACATGAATTTGCAAGCAAGTTTCCGTTGTTTGCTTGGTAAAAAGTTTGTGCATTGAGTAAAGAAGCAAAAATATTTTATTCTGAAGTTACCCCCCATGGCTCCTTTGAGAGGGGGCTTTGGATTTCCCAATTTTTAAAATTTAAAATTAGATTACTGTTCTTGCTGACTATGGTCTATGGACTATCAACTATGGACTGCCAAGCCAAAGACATTTTTCAAACCGGTTTAGAGCAGTTTGAAGCAAAGCAGTTTCAGGAAGCGGCAGCAAGTTTTTCAGCATATTTAGAAAAGAACCCCGATGATGTAACCGCCCTTTATAACAGAGGTTTATGTTATTATGAAAGTAATAATTTAGATAATGCCATTGATGATTTTAAAAAAGTAGTAACTATTAATAGTGGAAATATAAATGCTAAAGAAAATCTTTCAAATGCTTTACTTAAAAGGGCAAATATGGCCTACGAAAAAGATGATTCAGAAAGTGCATTGGAAGATTTTGATGCTTATTTAGAATTGAACCCCGATGATGACGTGGTAATGTTTAACAAGGGTATTATTTATTCTAAAACTGAAAGAAAGAAAGAAGCGGTAGATGAGTTTACCAAAGCTATTACCAAAAATGCCAAGACCGAGTATTTTCTAAATCGTGCGCTCGACTATTTTATTCTGAAAGATTTAGACAAATGCCTTTCTGATTTGAATGATGTTTTAAAAGCTACACCAAATGACACTACTGCTTTATGGTTGCGCGCTTCTATTAACTATGAGAAAGATAATTATGAAGCAGCCAAAAAAGATTTAGATGTATTAATACAACTAAAGCCTGATAATACGGCTGTTAAAGATTTGTACTTCGTTAATAATCTTTCTTACTTTGTTGAGAAAAATAAATATCTCGTCATTGCCTTATTTCTGCTAATTCTGGTAGGAGTTTATTTCAGCATTAAAGCACTAATAAAGAAAAGCTAAGCAAGATGTTTAAGTTGTAAAATTTATCTACAAAACAATTTCTAAAATATCATTTACGCTGTTAACAATGTGCGTGTGGGGATATTGCAATAACTCTTCTTTGGTATATGCACCGCTTGTAACGCCAATAATCAAAGGGGTTCCGGCATTATTGCCTTCTTCTAAATCACTGGGAGTGTCGCCTACTTTTGCAACTGTATTTATGTCTTCAACTTTTAGTTGAGCCATAATTTTCTGAATCATATAAGGGTGGGGTCTTCCGGCAGGTACTTCATCGCTACATACTGAGGCATCAATTAATCCATTACGCTGCCAGCCAATTCTGTCAATAATGGTTTGTGTAATATCTCTGCTGAAGCCGGTATCTAGCGCTACTTTAATACCATTTTCTTTCAATGTTCTGAATACATGCGATGCGCCTTCTATTTCTCTTATATCAGGGTCGTTTTTATAAAAATCAATCATGTTTTTCAGAAACACATTATGAATATCGTCAATCATTTGTTCGGTAATATTTTCCGAAGGCATTCTTTTTTCTAACATCATGCGAATGGCTTGTGGCTTTTTTAAACCCATTACATCGTTTACTTCGCGTTGTGTTACTTCATAACCTGAAGCCTGCATGGCATTTCTGAAAGCAATGTTTACAAAATCGTTATCGTATAGCGTAGTACCTGCGATATCGAAAACTACTAGTTTAATGCTCATAATAAATTTATTATTTGGCAAAAATAATGGATATGGTAATGGCGAATTGCTAAATGATATTAAGCAAATGTGAAGAAGTGTTGCCTAAGCTGAATACTTTTTAATTATTTCATCACAGGCTTTATCGAGCATTTCAAAAACATCTTCAAAGCCGTTATCATCGTAATAAGGGTCGGGTACTGAACGGTTTTCGTTGGGGTGTAATTCGTTTAGGATAATTTTAATTTTCTCTTTTTCAGCTTTGGTTTGAGTATGCTTTACAAGGTCGCGATAGTTAGAAGTATCCATTGCATAAATAATATCGAACTGCTCTATATCATAAGGTGAAAATTGTCTGGAACGCTGATAAGTAATATCAACACCATGTTTCTTTGCAATATCAATAGAACGGGCATCGGGCAGTTCACCGGCATGCCAGCCTGAGGTTCCGGCAGAATCAATAATCCAGTTTAAACCTGCTTTATCGGCTTTATGTTTTAAAATACCTTCTGCCAATGGCGACCTACATATATTTCCCAAACAAACCATTAAAATTTTCATAGCAGGTTTATAGTTTTAAATCTTCAATTTGTTTTTTGCAAGCCACAAACTCGCTCCATAATTCTTTCACAATTTCAGCAGCAGGCTTTATGTTACTTATTTGTGCAGCTACTTGTCCAATTTCCAATTCACCTTCGTCCATATCGCCTTCAAACATTCCTTTTTTAGCGCGCGCCCTGCCCAAGAGTAATGCTAGTTCTTCTTCGTTAGCACCTCTCGCTTCTGCTTCGGCTACTTGCTGAAAAAATTTATTTTTTATGAGCCTTACAGGAGTTAGTTTTTTTAACGATAACATGGTATCGCCTTCTTTAGCTTCCACCACTTTATGTTTAAAATTATCGTGGCAAGAAGCTTCTTCGCTGGCCACAAAACGCGAACCAACTTGCACTCCTTCAGCACCTAATGCAAAGGCAGCCATCATCGCCCTGCCGTTGGCAATACCACCTGCTGCAATTAATGGAATACTCACTGCATCTCTTACCAATGGTATTAAACACATGGTGGTAGTTTCTTCTCTGCCGTTGTGCCCGCCTGCTTCAAAGCCTTCTGCAACAATGGCATCAACCCCTGCTTCTTCACATTTTTTGGCAAACTTAACGCTGGCAATCACGTGTACCACCTTAATGCCTTGGTTTTTCAAGTGCGAAGTCCATGTTTTGGGGTTGCCTGCCGAAGTAAAAACTATAGGTACTTTATTAGCAATAATAATGTCCATGATTTTATCAATATCAGGATATAACATGGGCACATTTACAGCAAAAGGCTTGTTGCTTGCTGCTTTATATTTCTGAATATGTTCTTCTAAAACGTGGGGATACATGGAGCCGGCACCAATAATTCCTAACCCTCCGGCATTACTTACGGCAGCGGCAAGTCTCCATCCCGATGTCCAAATCATTCCTCCCTGAATAATCGGGTATTTTATTCCGAATAGTTCAGTAATTCTGTTATGCATGTATAAACTTGTAAGTGTTTAAATGGCTTATATTAATTTAAGGCTTCGTTTTATCCATTTCTTTTGTCCCGGAAGGATTTACTTTCATATCTATCGAGCCGTTATTCTGCTCAATTTTACTTGGTGTTGGGGCAACTTTTTGTAAGGGTTGATTTTCCTGAAGTGCTTTTTTAAGCTGCTCCATTTTGCCCGGGTCTATTTCCATTTTTTGAACTTCAACTTCTTTTTTGTCTAAAATCAAATCTTTTTTTTCCTGATTTACTGCTCTCTTTTGGGAAGTGTCAGTTTGCTGAACAGGTTGTGAAGTAACTGTTGGAGTACTTTTTTTACTGCAAGACGCAATAGCAGTTGCAAAACAAATAACTATTAAAATATTTTTCATGATAAGGTGGCAATTACGGTTTTGTTTCCTTTAACTTTTTGTCCTATTTCAACTTCTACTTGTGCCTCTAAGGGTAAAAATATATCTACTCTCGACCCAAATTTAATAAATCCAAACTCGTTTCCTTGTGCTAGCTCTTGTCCAACTTTCGGGTAAGAAACAATTCTTCTGGCTAAAAAACCGGCTATCTGGCGCAGCAATATTTCATCGCCCTCTTCATCTTTAATTACAATGGTATTTCTTTCGTTTTCGGTGCTGCATTTGGGATGCCATGCTACCAAAAATTTTCCGGGGTGATATTTAACATATTCAATGCGGCCGCTTACTGGCATCCAGTTAATATGCACGTTTGCAGGCGACATAAATACTGAAACCTGAAGTCTTTTGTCTTTAAAATATTCAGGCTCGTAAACTTCTTCTATGGTTACAATTTTCCCATCGGCAGGCGCAACTATCCTAGTATCATCTACAAATATTTTTCTAATAGGCTTTCTGAAAAAAGAAGCAATAGAAAGAAAAATGAAAATAGAAATAAGCATCAATACGTTTTGGTAATGGCTTAAACTTGGAAACAAGTATATGAAAGCAAAATTTAATGCTGCCAAACCAATAATGGTTCCTGCAATAATTTTATAACCTTCTTTATGAATTGTCATCTCAGCGGTGTTAAATCAAAAATTAATCTGCAAAGATATTTAAAAGACATTAACGTTGATTTATAATTATCTGATAAAGCAATTTGGATCAAAATCAACAAATTATTACGCACTAAACTTTTGCCTGCCCTTAATGTTAAGTAGCTTTGCCCGTTATGTCGAAAGTGAAGCAAGCTGCAATTGCAGAAGAAGAAATTTCTCACCTCAATGTGTATGGTGCCCGTGTGCACAATCTTAAAAATATTGATGTAAGTATTCCGCGCAACAAGTTTGTAGTAATTACCGGTTTAAGCGGCAGCGGTAAATCTTCTTTAGCTTTCGATACCATTTTTGCCGAAGGGCAAAGGCGCTACATGGAAAGTTTTTCGGCTTATGCCCGTGGCTTTCTAGGCAATATGGAACGCCCCGATGTAGATAAAATAACCGGGCTTTCGCCTGTAATTTCTATTGAACAAAAAACAACCAATAAAAACCCCCGCTCTACGGTTGGCACAGTTACCGAGATTTATGATTTTCTGCGCTTGTTATATGCTCGCATTGGTGTAGCCTATTCGCCTGCAACGGGCAAGCCCATGCAGAAGTTTACCGAAAATCAGATACTGGAACATATTGAACAAAACTTCCGCAGTAAAAAAATAATTGTGTTAGCGCCATTGGTTAGGGGAAGAAAAGGGCATTATCGCGAGCTGTTTGAAAAAGTGCGCAAGCAAGGTTTTTTAAAAATTAGAATAGATGGCGAAATAGTTGACCTGAAAGAAAAAATGCAGGTTGACCGATATAAAATTCACGATATAGAATTGGTAATAGACAGGCTTGAAGTAAACGAAGAATTTTTAGAACGATTAAAAAAAGCCGTAGCCACTGCCTTAAAAATGGGCGAAGGCTTAATGTTTATTCTCGATTATGAAACCAACAAAGTATCGCAGTTCAGCAAGCAACTCATGTGTTCCGAAAGTGGTGTTTCTTATGAAGAGCCATCGCCCAACACTTTCTCGTTCAACTCGCCTTATGGAGCGTGCCCTCATTGTCGCGGGCTGGGCACTATCAATGAGGTAGATTTAGAACTGGTTATGCCCGATAAAAGTCTTTCTATCAATACGGGTGGTTTGGCGCCATTGGGCGATGTGAAAGATAATTATGTGTTTAATCAATTACGCACACTTTCTAAAAAACACGGTTTCAGTCTAAGCGAGCCTATTAAAAACATAAAGCCCAAAGCCCTCAATTTTATTCTCTACGGAACAGAAAATATTGAAGAGCATGAGGACGGTTTTTTTGAATACAAAGAAGGCGATTATGAAGGCATAGTAAATAATTTGAAACGCTGTTATAATGAAACCTCTTCAGAAAATTTACGCTCGTGGGCCGAAGAGTTTATGGAAATTGTGCCTTGTCCCGAATGTAATGGTGCACGACTAAAAAAAGAAAGTTTACAATTTAAAGTGGCCGATGAAAATATTGCTACTGTTGCTTCGTGGGATTTATCGAAACTGGCTGAATGGTTTAGCGATATTGAAACCAAGCTCGACAACAAACAAAATACCATTGCCAAAGAATTGCTGAAAGAAATAAGTGCGCGAATAAAATTTTTGTTAGATGTAGGTTTAGATTATTTAACGCTGAATCGTGCTTCCAGAACTTTATCGGGTGGCGAAAGCCAGCGCATTCGTTTAGCTACACAAATAGGTTCGCAGCTAATGGGTATTACTTATATACTCGATGAACCCAGCATTGGTTTACATCAGCGCGATAACCACAAGCTTATTCAGTCTTTAAAAAGTTTAAGCGAAGTGGGCAACACCGTTTTGGTAGTAGAGCACGATAAAGATATTATGTTGGCTGCCGATTATGTTTTAGATATGGGTCCGGGTGCCGGCTTTCATGGCGGCAAAGTAGTAGGTGAAGGCGTGCCCGCAGTATTCAGTCAATTACCTACGGTTACTTCTGCTTTTTTGCGCAACGAGCAGCAAATAGAAATTCCGAAGCAACGCAGAAAACCCAATGGCAAATATATTACCCTGAAAGGTGTTTCGGGCAACAACTTAAAGCATGTTGATGTTAGTTTTCCTTTGGGCGTAATGACAGTGGTTACAGGTGTTTCGGGCAGTGGCAAATCTACTTTGGTAAATGAAACGTTGTACCCTATTCTGAAAAAGCATTTATATAATTCGCGCCAAAAGCCTTTAAGCTATTTAGATATTGATGGGCTGGAGCATATTGATAAAGTAATTGAAATAGACCAAGACCCTATTGGCAGAACGCCCCGCTCTAACGCTGCTACTTACATTGGCGTGTTTAGCGATATTAGAACGTTGTTTACCGAAATGCCCGAATCGAAAATTCGTGGTTACAAAGCCGGGCGTTTTTCTTTTAACGTGAAAGGCGGCAGGTGCGAAGATTGTCAGGGCGGTGGCATGAAAGTAATTGAAATGAATTTTTTGCCCGATGTTTTGGTAGAATGCGAAACGTGCATGGGCAAGCGTTACAATCGCGAAACATTAGAAGTGCGCTACAAAGGCAAAAGTATTAGCGATGTTTTAGACATGACTATTGAAGAAGCCGTGGCCTTTTTTGAACCCATTCATTTTATTCACCGAAAAATTAAAACCCTTGCAGATGTGGGCTTGGGCTATATTACCTTAGGACAAAGTGCCACCACTTTAAGTGGCGGTGAAGCACAGCGTGTAAAATTAGCAGCCGAATTAAGTAAAAAAGATACCGGCAACACTTTCTATATTTTAGACGAGCCCACTACCGGACTGCATTTTCAGGATATAAAAATATTGCTGGGCGTGTTGCAACAACTGGTAGATAAAGGCAATACCGTTTTAATTATCGAGCACAACTTAGATGTAATTAAAGTAGCCGATTACATCATAGATATTGGCCCCGAAGGCGGCAACAAAGGCGGCACAGTAGTTTGTGAAGGCACACCCGAAGAAGTAGCCAAGAATAAAAAGAGTTTCACAGGCCAGTTTTTGAAGTTAGAGTTGGATATTACTTCATAAATGGTTTAGCATAATTTTCAGCATGAATAAAGCCTATAAAATTTTAATTACTGATAGCATTCATGAATTATTTATTGAAGAAATGAAGTTATTGGGCTGTGAAGTAGATTATAGAAATGATATTGACAGAGAAGAGGTCTTGAAAATTATTCATAAATACAATGTACTGCTTGTAAATAGTAGAATTAAGGCCGATAAAGAACTAATTGATAGTGGCATTAACCTTAAAGCTATAGCACGTATTGGTTCCGGTCTTGAGGTTATTGATTTGGAGGCAGCAGCCCAACACAACATTAAATGTATTAATGCGCCTGAAGGAAATAAGGACGCAGTTGCAGAACACGCTTTGGGCATGTTATTGTGCTTGCTCAATAATATTCATATTGCAAATTCTGAAGTTAAAAGTGGCTCGTGGCTTCGTGAAAAAAACCGAGGTGTTGAACTTGGAGGGAAAACTATAGCTATTATTGGCTATGGCAATAATGGCAGCGCATTTGCTGAAAAGCTGAAAGGCTTTAAGGTAGAAATATTAGCATACGATAAGTATAAAAAAGGCTTTGGCAATGAGTATGTTAAAGAAAGCACCTTAGAAGAAATTTTTTCTAAAGCTGAAATTGTGAGTTTACACCTTCCTCTCACGCAAGAAACCCATCATTTCGTTAACAAAACATTTATTTTTAGCTTTTCCAAACATTTTTATTTTCTGAATATGGCAAGGGGAAAATTGGTTGATACAAGCGCACTTATTGAGGGAATAAATGAAAAAAAAGTTTTAGGTGCCTGTTTAGACGTGTTAGAAAATGAAAAGTTAAATTCACTTACAACTCAAGAACAGCAATGCTTTCAACAATTAGTTAAAATGGAAAACGTTTTATTAACACCACATATAGCAGGTTGGACATATCAATCAAAAATAAAAATAGCACAGCAGCTTGCAACCAAAATTAAGAATGCATTGTCTGATTTTTGAATGTAAAAAAATTAAAATTTGGGTTAAGAAAAGTTAACAAAACCATTTTTTGCTATTTTTGGCACTCGTTGTAAAAAAACCAAACCAATTAAAACTCTGAAAATAAATATGAAAAGGTTTGTAAGCGCATTGTTTCTATCGCTGATTACTGTATTGTCATTTGCACAAACTCAATCGGGTGAATTGTCGGGAAAAATTACTGATGACAAAGGAGAGCCATTATATAATGCCAACATTGTGGTAAAGAAAAATGGTGTATTTATATCAGGTGCAGCTACTGATTTTGATGGCTTTTATAGCATTAAACCTTTAGCTCCGGGTAACTACGATGTAGAAGTAAGTAGTCTTGGTTTTGCTAAATCAATAAGAACTGGCGTAGTTGTTAGTGCCGATAAGATTACAACTATATCTATTAAACTTAAGACTGATGATGTAGTATTAGGTGGCGTAGAAATTGTAGAATACCGTGTGCCGCTTATTGATAAAGATGACGTTTCAACAAAGCAAACTATATCTCAAGAACAAATTAAAGCTTTACCAACCCGTAACGTGCAGTCTATAGCATCAACTACTGCCGGGGTTTATCAGGGCGATGAAGGCGGAGGCTTAAACATTAAAGGGGGTAGAGAAGATGCGACAGAGTATTACATTGATGGTATACGTGTAAGAGGTTCATCAAATCTTCCTGCTAATGCTATTGAACAATTAACAGTTATAACCGGTGGCGTGCCTGCAAGATATGGAGATGCTACAGGTGGTATTGTAAACATTACAACAAGAGGTCCATCTAAAAATTATAGTGGAAGTGCTGAAATTATTACTTCTCAGTTTATGGATCCCGTGGGTTATAATTTAGGTAACTTCAGTTTAACTGGTCCGTTATACACTAAAAACAAAGGAACTGAAAACGAGAAGTCAGTAATAGGCTTCTTCATTGCAGGTGAATATTTAAGACAACAAGATTCTCGTCCTGCTGCAAAAGGTCTATATGTTGTTAAAGAAGATGCTTTAAAAGATTTGGAAGAGTTTCCTCTTATTCCTTCTCCTAATTCTGATGCATTTTTGTTAAAAGCAGAAACCATTACTATGGATGATTTGGAGAAAATTAAGACAAAAAGAAATGTTGCATCAAACAATGCTACTGCTTCTGCAAAATTCGACATTCAGGTTAGCGATAACGTGCAAATAACTTTAGGCGGAAGCATGAACTATAATCGTTATCATGATTATGTTCAGCGTTACGCGCTAATGAATTACAAAAACAATCCTTTATATGAAGATTTAACCTATCGTGTTTTTGGTCGTTTCACACAAAGATTGGGCGGCAAGAAAAACAATGAAGAGGGCACTACAGAAGCTCCTCAAAAAGCTTCGGTTATCCAAAATGCTTTCTATTCTGTTCAGTTCGACTATTCAAAAGATATTTCGAAATTCAAAGATGATGACTTAGGTAATAATGTGTTTGCCTATGGTCACACAGGTCAGTTTGATGTATTTACTACCCCGATTTTCAACTACCCTGACCAACCTGACTCTACTTCCGGAAAAAGAGGATGGACTTTAGTAGGTTTTTCTGACACTTTGGTAAATTACACACCAAGTACTGCAAATCCGGAAATGGCCAATTATACTCGCCACTACTACGATTTGGCAGGTGATAATCGTAATTTTTACAGAAGTTTAGATGCTATTAGATTAGGCGGTGGTTACGTTAACGGTGAAAGACCTCCATTAGCTCACAGCATTTGGTTTACTACAGGTCGCCAATTTAATGGCTTTGGAACCGAGAGAGATAATGACCAGTTCCGTTTGTTTGTGAGTGGTTCTTTCGATATTGTAGGCAAAGGAAAAAGCTCTGATAGCCGTAACAAACACTCAATAGAATTGGGTTTTGAATTTGACCAACGTGTTGACAGAGGTTATCAAATCAACCCAATTGGTTTATGGACAGCTATGCGCCAGTTAGCAAACCGCCATATTCTTGAGTTAGACGGTGATAATCCAATTTTGTTAATTGATGGCGTTAGATACGCTTATGATGATCCAAATGCCCCTGCTTTTGGTCAAAATGATACTATTTTGTACGAAAGAAGATATAATGGTGCAGACCAATCTTATTTCGATAAGCAGTTGCGTCAAAAACTTGGTTTGGCTGAGGACAGCAGAGAATTTATAAATATTGACGGATTATCGCCTGAAACATTTGATTTGAAAATGTTTTCTCCTGAAGAGTTATTGAACCAGGGAAACCCTTTTGTAAACTATTTTGGGTATAATGCCTACGGTGAAAAAACTAAAGGAAATGTTTCTTTCAATGATTTCTTTACCAGAAAAGATGCTAACGGCAATTTTACAAGAGAAATTGGTGCTTTCCGCCCAACTTATGCAGCAGCATTTATTCAAGATAAATTCATGTTTAAAGATGTGTTGTTCAACATCGGTTTACGTGTTGACCGTTTTGATGCCAACCAAAAAGTATTGAAAGACCCTTATTTGTTGTATCAAACCTACACTGCCGGGGAAGTAAGGGCTCAAGGAAACTTTAACGTTCCGTCTTCTATTGGTGATGATTATTATGTATATGTGGATAATTTTGAAGCACCAACAAAACCTATTGGATACAGAACAGGTGATATTTGGTTTAACGAAGAAGGCGTAGAAATTATTGACCCTTCAGTTATTGCGAGAAACTCAACTACCGGTAGAATTGCTCCTTATTTGGTAAATGGTGGCTTAGACAATATCAAAAGTGAAAATTTTGACCCCAATACATCTTTCAGAGATTATGACCCGCAAATTATTGTGATGCCTCGTTTGTCATTCTCATTTAACTTAACTGATAATGCTTCGTTTTTTGCTCACTATGATGTTTTGGCGCAACGCCCGCAAGGAAGATTAAGAACTTCGCCTTTAGATTGGTACTTCTTTGAAAATAACGTAGGGGGTTTCTTAAACAACCCTGACTTAAGACCTGAGCGTACTATTGACTATCAATTAGGCTTCCGTCAAAAAGTAAGCAATAACTCTGCAATAACCATATCAGCCTTTTATAGAGATTTAAAAGATCAGGTACAGGTTAGGTCTTATAACTTTGCTTATCCAAATACTTACTTCAGCTTTGGAAACAGAGATTTTGGTAACGTAAAAGGTTTCTTGATTGATTATGATTTAAGAAAAACCGCTTCTAGCAATTTCTCTTTAAAGGCTAACTACACGCTCCAGTTTGCCGATGGTACCGGTTCTGACAATGCTTCCCAGGCAAACCTTATACAAGCAGGACAGCCAAATCTTAGAACTGTTGCGCCACTTTCTTACGATTCAAGACACATTATTACTTTAACGGGAGATTACAGTTACAGTGAAGGCAAAAAGTATAATGGTCCGGTTTCAAAAAGTGGCAAACAAATTTTAGCTAATTCGGGTATCAATGTAATTATGCGTTCACGTTCAGGAACACCTTACACTAAGCAGTCTAACGCCACTCCTGACGCAGCAACAGGTGTTACCAATCGTCCGATTTTGTCAGGTTCTTTAAACGGGCAGCGTATGCCTTTCAATTTTAGATTTGACGTGCGCGTATTTAAAGACTTTAAACTTACAGGAAATAAAACTAAAGAAGGTGTAGAAGGAGAGGTTGCTAAGAAAAGAGCACCACTTTATCTAAACGTTTATGTGTTGGTGCAAAACATTTTGAACACTGCTAACGTGTTAAGAGTTTATCCTTATACTGGAAATGCTGATGATGATGGTTACATCACTTCATCACTCGGTCAGCAAGATGTTAATAATAAGAGAGCAAACAGCGATATTTTGGCTCGCTCTTACGAAGATTTATATTTCATTTATGTTACATCAGGATTTAACCCTAACGGTTTGGAAAATTTCAGTTTGCCACGTCAGGTTAGATTGGGTGCAGTATTTACTTTTTAATAGATAAGAATATGAAGAAGGCGCTATTTCTTGCAGTATTGTTGGTAGCATCTGCCACACTGCTTTTCGCTAAGGAAAATGTGAACGAGGCCGGGAAGGTACGTTCAGACATTTTGAAGAGGTCGGCATCTAACTGTCAGCCGGCTACTGCACAAACTGACTTAAACATTAACAACGTTAGAACTACGCTTCTCAACGGTGGAGATTTGTGGTGGGATTTAAACAACGCCCGATATGAAGTGCCAAAAATAGACCCGCCCGGTTCTGCGCCATCAGTTCATGCACTTTTTGCCGGTGCCATATGGTTAGGTGGTATTGATGCTGGTGGTCAATTGAAAATGGCTGCTCAAACCTATCGCCAAACAGGTAACGATTTTTGGCCCGGGCCTTTGGATAATCAAGGTAATATTGATGCCCAAACTTGTCAGGATTATGACAGGCACTGGGTTATCTTAGGTGCTGATATTGATAAAGCTATAGCTGCTTATGACGAAGCTACGGGAATTACTCCTGAAGCTGAAATACCACAATCTTTAAAAGAATATCCGGCTAAAGGAAATCCTAATGCTAAAGGTGCAAGAAATGTTACTTTAAATATTGGTAATAATGATTTAGCTCCTTTCTTTGATAGAGATGGTGACGGTTTATATGATCCAACTAAAGGTGATTATCCTATCATTAAGAAAAAATGTGGCGATGTTTATGCCGACCAAATGATTTTCTGGGTGTATAACGATAGAGGTAATATTCATTCAGAAACAGGCGGTCAGGCTATTGGTGTTCAGGTTAATGCAATGGCATTTGCTTTTTCTACTTCTGATGAGATAAACAATATGACCTTTTACACCTATGAAATTAAAAACCGTTCAACTGTTGAAATCGGTAATTTCTACATGGGACAATGGGTTGACCCAGATTTAGGTTGTTATGTAAATGATTATGTGGGGGTGGATGTTTCCAGAAGTTTAGGTATAGTTTATAATGGTACATTAAGTGACCCTGATTGTGCAAGTAGAGGTTATGGCGATAATCCACCTATTTTAGGTGTGGATTATTTTGAAGGGCCTTTAGATGAAAACGGTCAGCAGTTAGGGCTTTCAACTTTTACATACTACAATAACACACAAAGCCCTATTGATGGTAACCCTACAACAGCAGTACACTTTTACAACTACATGAGAGGTTTCTGGAAAGATGGCTTGCCGTTTAGCGATGATGGAACACAAGGAAGCTGTACTTATAGAAGCGGTACTCCGGTTAAATATATGTACCCGGGCGACCCTACAGGTGGTTCAGTTGCTTTAGGAGAAAAATCTGAATGTTCTTGTAATAACGTGCCGGATGACAGACGTTTTGTGCAGTCTTCAGGTCCATTTGTGTTAAAACCGGGCACTCAAAGTAATATCACTGTTGGTGTTGTTTGGAACAGGCCATTAAACGGTTCTTCTTGTGGCTCGGGTGTAACATTTGAGCAGTCTATCGGTCAGGTAGATGATAAAGCTCAGGCTTTATTTGATAATTGCTTTAAGTTAGTAGATGGTCCTGATGCCCCAACATTAGAGATTACTGAGTTAGACAAAGAAGTAATTATAAAGCTTGTAAATGAAAGCGGTAATAACGTAGATGAAAGCTATAATCAGGTTGACCCCGTTGCTAAATCTCTTTCTGAGACCGATTCAACTATTACAGATACCACCTACAAATTCGAAGGCTATTTAGTATATCAGTTAAGAAATGCTCAAGTTTCAGCAAATGAATTAGGTGATATTACTAAAGCAAGAGTAATTGCACAGGTTGATAAAAAGAATGGCATTAAGAAAATTATAAATTATGCTTATGACCCATTCTTCGATTCTGATGTTCCGGGCGACTTTATTGAAGGAGCGGATGAGGGAATACAAACTACGTTTAGAGTTACCAGCGACTTATTTTCTACGGGCAATTCCGGCTTGGTAAACCATAGAACCTATTATTTTGCAGCTATAGCGTATGCATATAACAACTATAAGGTTTTCAATCCACAAAATCCAACAGAGGGTGGTCAAAAGTCTCCTTTGCTTAAAGGAAGAAGAAATTATGCAGTATATTCAGCTATACCACACCAGCCAACTGCATCATTGGGTGGAACCGTTTTAAATGCTGAATATGGAGATGGAGTAGAATTAACAAGGCTCGATGGAAAAGGAAACAGTTTCTTTGATGTAGAACTTACCCCGGAAACTGTTCAGGAAATATTAAATGCAGGAACCGGCTTGTTTGCACCAATTAAATATGCTGCAAGAAGAGGGCCAATAGATGTTAAAGTGGTTGACCCATTAGAATTGAAAAATGCAGATTTCGAAATAGAATTTGTAGATACTACTCAAAATGCCAACAGGCAGTGGGCACTCGATGACTCGGTTAAATGGGTATTAAAAGCCAATGGAAGTATTGTTTACTTAGGTGGAAATATTAGCACAACCAGAGAGCATTATATCAAAGATTATGGTATTAGCATATCTTTTGGTCAAACTCAAAATGTTGGAAATATTGAAGAAAATACTAGAAGAAATGTTGGCATTGGTACACTAGAAAATTTTGGCTTGCTCGATGCCAGTATAGAGTTTGAAGATCCTGAAAGACAATGGTTGGCAGGCGTTCAGGATGAAGGTCAGTTTGGACCACTTAATTGGATTCGCTCTGGTCGCTATCAAGATAACCCTCAAGCAGGTTCTGATAAAATATTTGATGATTATTATTTTGCTGCTTCTGATTCAGCATATGATCCTGCTGAAAATTTTGAAAGTATGTTGGGTGGCATATTTGCCCCATATTGTATGGCGGCTAATTACCAAAGAAAAGGTTTAGACCCACCTTACGGAACCTTCCCTTATTCTGAAGGTCCGGGCTTCCCTTGGAGATTTAGAGGTAATAATGCTAATCCTATTCCGGCATTTACCATTCCTTCATACACATTAGATAGTTTACAAAGTATTGATTTGGTATTTACGCCAGATAAGAGTAAGTGGACTAAGTGTGTGGTGCTGGAACTTACTGAAGAAAGAGCACAATCGGAAGGTGGTGCATTAAAAGGTCAGTTAAGACAAGGCACGTCAAGAGATATAAACGGCAATCCTATACCGGGCGATGTAGGTATGTCTTACTTCCCGGGCTATGCCATTAACGTTTCAACCGGTGAACGATTAAACATTATGTTTGGTGAGTCTTCTTGGTTGTTAGGCGAAAATGGCCGTGACATGATTTGGAATCCTACTTCGGTAGTAACCACACCGTTAAACCAATATTTCTTTGGCGGTAAGCACTTTGTTTATGTTATGAATACCCGTTATGACGAGGGACAGTACAACAAGAACGTATTAGACACATTATTCAATAAATACAGATGTATCCCTCCCGGAGATGTTGTTAATTACGATGATTGTCCTTTGAACAGAATCAGAGAAACACCTTTGAACGATTCAATCTACAAAAAGATAATGTGGGTTGGTGCATTTACTATGGCACCTGGTTTTAGCGCATTAAGCTGGGAAGAAGGCATTGTTCCTACTGAAGCAAAAATCAGAATACGTGTTAACAGAGCTTATAGTGAGTTTTTAGCAGATGGAACTAATGCAGGAATCAATAAATACGGCTTTACAACAACGGGATTAGCACCAGATACCAATCAGACATCTGTTGCTGAAGATTTCTGCGACCAAATAAGAGTGGTGCCCAATCCATACTACGCCTATTCAGGTTATGAAATTACCCAGTTGGATACACGTGTTAAGATTACCAATTTACCACCTACTTGTCAAATTACTATTTACTCAATTGACGGGCAGTTGATTAAACAATACAATCGATCTGTTTCCCCTAATACACAGCCGGGATTAGCCACAAATAGAAGGGACCAAGTGAATATAGATAACTCTTTAGATTGGGATTTGAAAAATACGCAAGGTATTCCTATAGCTAGCGGGGTGTATTTAATTCATATTAAAGCTGACGGTTTGTGTGAACGAGTAGTGAAATGGTTTGGTGTATTAAGACCAACTGACTTAGATACATTCTAACGATTTTTTGAAAAACGATTATTGAAATATACATTGTAAAATAATGAACGTGAAAAAAATTTTTGCAGTAATATTCTCGGCAATAGTGGTTGTAAACTATTCCCACGCAGGCAATCCCGATAGAACTGGTGAATCAGGCGCATATGAATTATTGGTTAACCCCTGGGCGAGAACTAATGGTTTAAACGCTATGAATTCTTCCCGTGTAGAAGGTTTGGAAGCCATGAACCTAAATGTTGCAGGTTTAACATTTGCGAAAAAAACTGAAATCGCTTTTTCACGTTTACACCTTTTGCAAGGCAGTCAGGTATATTTTAATTCATTTGGATTAGCTCAGCCGTTAGGAAAATTTAAGGAAAACGTATTAGGAGTTACTTTCACTTCAGTTGATTTAGGCGAAATTGAGCGTACTTTAACAACAAATCCTGAGGGTGGAATAGGTACATTTAGTCCAAGTTTTTTAAACATTGGTATTGCTTATTCAAGAGCATTCTCTGAATCAATAAGAGGTGGAGTTGTTTTCCGTTTAATTAACCAAAGAATTGATGATTTATCTGCATCGGGCTTTGCATTAGACGCGGGTATTCAATATGTAACAGGTAAAAGAGAAAATATTCGCTTTGGTATTTCTTTAAGAAATGTAGGTACACCCATGAAATATGCCGGTAATGGTTTAACATTCAGAGGTAGTGCTCCACAAGGTGATTTCTTAATGTCTCAAAATATGAGAACAGAAAGATTTCAGTTGCCTACACAATTGAATATTGGCGGTTCATATGATTTCTTAATCGGTCCTGATAAAGAAATTGGAAAACATTTACACAGAGCAACTATTACTGCAAATTTTACTTCAAATGCCTTTGGAAAAGACCACATTGGCGGTGGTGTTGAGTATTCATTTCGTGAATTGTTTGTTTTGCGTGGTGGATACCGATATGAAAATGGCTTGTTGCAGGTTGAAGAAAGAACCAATGCTCACACAGGTATCTCTGCCGGTATGACTGTAAATGTGCCTCTTTCTAAAAAGAAAAAAGAAGGCCCGATGTTAGGTATAGATTATGCTTACAGAACCTCAAGTCCGTTTAGCGGCACCCACTGTTTTGGTGCGAGAATAAATTTGTAATTTTACATCGTTAATAATTCTACAAGAAACGTTTCTGAGCTATTGGAAACGTTTCTTTTTTTATTTAAAATTAAATAAACAACATTGCTATGTCTATTAATTACATGACCCAGGAAGGATTGGAAAAGTTGAAAGCTGAATTAGCAGAAATGAAATCGAAAGGAAGAGCCGAAATTGCTAAGCAAATAGCCGAAGCAAAGGAAAAAGGAGATCTTTCTGAAAATGCAGAATATGATGCGGCAAAAGAAGCACAAGGCTTACACGAACTCAAAATTGCTCAATTAGAAGAAGCACTTGCTAACGCAAGAATTTTAGATACTTCAAATGTTGATTTAACAAAAGTTTCAGTGTTAACTACAGTAGAAATTAAAGAAGTAAAAAGCGGCAGAAAAATGAAATATACTTTAGTTTCAGAAAAAGAAGCCGATTTGAAATCAGGAAAAATTTCTGTGGGTTCGCCAATAGGGCAGGGGCTTTTAGGAAAAAAAGTTGGTGAAGTGGCCGAAGTAAAAACTCCGGGTGGTATCATGAATTTTGAAATTCTTTCAATTACTCTATAATACCCACTTAAAAAAGCTTGTGATATATAAGTTTTAAAAACCAATAGCTAACAACTTACAATTTAACATGGCAAGTATTTTTACTAAAATAGTTAATGGCGAAATTCCGGCTTACAAAATAGCCGAAGATGATTTTTTTCTGGCCTTTTTAGATATCAGCCCATTAGCTAAAGGGCATACATTGGTAATTCCCAAAAAAGAAGTCGATTATATTTTTGACTTAGATGATACTTTGTATGCAGGTATTTTTGCATTTTCCAAAAAAGTAGCTAAAGCCATAAAAGCCTCGGTTAAATGTGAAAGAATTGGTGTTGCCGTAATTGGTCTTGAAGTGCCACATGCACATATTCATCTGGTGCCTATAAACCATGTAGGAGATATTAACTTTAGTGCCGCGCGCGTACAGCTTAGCAAAGATGATTTTCTTGAAATTGCAGAAAAAATAAAAGAGAACTTTAAAAGCTAACCTTCTTTTATAGCAAAAAGAACGTTTGCTAAGGGTTAACAAAGTAAACATACTTCATATTATGAAATGGATTAGCAGTCTTTTAATTGTTGCATTGTTTATCCCTTCTTCTATTATTTCCCAAACAATTAATAAAGACAAAACCACAAGAGATGTTATCCTTTCAGGAGGATTTCATTTTGGTAAATCTATAAAGCATACTTCAAAATTTAACCCCGATTTTCCCGGATATGCTATTGCGGCAGAGTTCAGTATGGGCGTAAATACTAATGGAAAGCAGCATTGGCATCATCGTTATAGATTTCCTGAAATAGGTGGAACACTATTTTATATAGACTACGGCAACAATTCAGTTTTAGGCAGAGGCGCTTCACTTTCGCCTTATATCAGTTTTCCTGTTATTCGTTCAGAGATTTATCATTTTCATATAAGGCTGTCGAGCGGACTTGCATTATTAAGCAAGAATTATAATGTAATTGAAAATGCAGAAAATAATGTTATTGGTTCAAGACTAAATAGTACTACCCAATTAAAATTAATAAATACACTGAAACTGTCAGAAAGATGGGCACTTCAGGCGGCATTGGCTTTTACACACTTTTCTAATGGGAATATACAAAAACCAAACCTTGGCATTAACTCTGTAACAGGAAATATTGGGCTACAATATCGCCCAAATGATAATCCTCAAACCTATAACGTTGATGATGAAAAACCATATTTTAAAAGGTTTCATGGAATGCTTCGCACAGGTATAGCCATTAATGATGGGCAAACTACCAACGGAAGCAAATTTGTTATCTACAGTGTTACAGGCGCAATAGCCAAACAAACAAGCAGATTTAACAGAGTTCTTATTGGTACAGATTATGAATTTAGAAGCGATCGTTATGTAGCGTTAAGGGCAACTATAGACAGGCAAGATGAAATTTCCAGAATGGATGTTAGCCGAATTGGTGTATTTATTGGCGATGAATTGTTATTTGGCAATTTTGCTTTAAGCCTGAATATGGGAGTATATGTAAATAAGTTTGAAGGAAAACCATTCTTCCTGTATAACAAAAACGGTGTAGTATATTATGTTCCGGCTCAGAAAAATAAACCCTCGCTATACATGGGCATTTATCTTAAATCTCATTTTGCAATTGCCGATTACTTTGAATATGGCTTAGGGTATATTTTTTAATTAACGAAATTCATACTGAAACCTAGTTAATCGTATAGTTCACTAACTCTTATTAGCCCGTCAACGTCTAAAACTTTTATATCACTTTTATCGGTAACGATAAGATTTTCTTCTTTAAATTCTTTTAAAATTCTTATTGCAGTTTCCTTCACAGTGCCTACAAAACTTGCAAGGTCTTCGCGAGTAATAGAAATAACGCCATATTTATTCTCATCACTTTTATAAAACTTATTCAAAAACAAAAGTGCTTCAGCTACCCTGCCTCTTACAGGTTTGTAAGCAAGGTCTGCCATTTTGCCAAATGAATCATCTAGATTAGTGCTAAGCATTTTTATCATACTGTCGGCAAATCTTTCATTGTTTTTAAAAACATTCATCAGTGCCGATTTCGGAATATGACAAATAACACAGTCTTCCAGGGCAGCAGCCGTAACAGGATATTTTTTTTCAGAAAGCAAAGTGCTGTAGCCTAAAAAATCTCCCGCTTTGGCAATGCGAACAATTTGCTCTTTACCATCTGATGCGTAACGATACAATTTTATTTTCCCATCGTTTACACAATATAGCCCCACCGGATTAGCACCTTCATTAAAAATAATTTGACCACGCTTATAGGTGGCACATGATTTAGAAGCATCTATATCTTGTACTTCACTTAAATGACAAAAATGAAAAAGCGAGTCTTTGCGACTTTTGCAATGCTCGCAATCTGGAGCGTTAAATTTCATAGGTGAAACTATTAGAATTCTAAAGTTAGCACCAAAAAATTAAATAAAGAAACTACTTAAATACTATAAGCGGCATATCGCTTTCACCTGCAATATGCTTAGAAAGGCTGCTCTCGGTTAATCGTTGTAAAAAATTTCTTTTTTTGCTGAAAGTAGAAATGACATCTATATCATGTTTTTCAACATAGGCATGCAAGCCTTCTTTAACATCATCTGCTTTTATAATGTCAAAATGAATGGTGTCGTCAGCGGCTTTATCTTTAAAGTTTCTTTCCAGTTCCGATAATTCAAATTCGCTAATATGAGGGGCATTATCTGTGTCTATATGAAGACATTCTATGTGTGCGCCAAATGGTTTGAAAAAGGTAATTAGCTTATTTAGTGAATCGGTATCAGCTTCATTAAAATCAGTTGCATATAAAACTTTCGGTTTACTGTCTTTAAATGCACGGTTTTCAGGAACCACTAAAACTGTATGCTGTAAATGATCTAATAAAGGTTTAATGATACTACCAGAAAGAAATTTTTGTAAGCCTGTTCTGTGTCTTGAGCCAATAACCACTAATACAGGGTTCATTTCATTCGCTACTTCAGTAATTTCTTCAACTGCAAAACCAATTCTGTTGCTGCTGGTAATTTCAACTGAAATATTTACAGCTTTTGCATAATCAAGCAATTGTTTTTTCAAACTCTCAAGTTGAGCCAAAGAATCGTTTTTTATGCCTTCGCTTAAGTCGCCTATCATTTCGCCCGGCATCATAGGGTCAACAGCGGGAATATGGTAGCAATGAAACAAGTGCAGGTTATAACCACATTGCGATGCAATATGCAAGGCAAAAACGGCAGCATTTTTACTGTAGTCGCTAAAATCGGTAGGAATTAATATAGTTTTCATAAGGGTTAGAGTTTGTTAGGCAACTAAAGTTATAACATTCTGTTTTTATTTCACCACTAATACAGGAATACCTTCTTCGCTTCTTAATATTTTTTCGGTAGTGCTACCCATTAATAATGCAGCAGCACCTGTTCTGCCTTTATGACCAATAATAATCATATCGGCATTGCGTTTGTGGGCATTTTCACAAATTATATCGGCTACTCTTCCGGTAGCATCGCTTATAAATAATGGACTTAAATGGGTACCATTAGTATGTGTTTTACTTAACAATTTATTATACTGCTCAGTAACTTCTTCTTTCATAGCAGCAGTAACTTCCTCTTCCAGTCGGGTTTTTCTATAGCCTTGAGGCACATAATATACATGCTGAATATGAACGGTGCTCACCTCATCTTTATGTGCAATGTCTAAAGCTAATCTAAATGCCTGCTCTGAAGATTCAGAAAAATCTACAGGCACAAATAATTCATGAAGCCTTAAAGAAGGCTTTTCAGGCACAAACAACACAGAACAATTAGATTTTCTGGCTAAACGGTTTGGCAATACGCCACTTCCTTTCAGTTCTTTTTTTCTGCCAGCAATAAATAAATCAATATTTTTTATGTTACTCCAATTCAACAACTCATCAAACGGATTGCCTTCAATTACCTTGTACTCTATATCGAAATTGTCATAGTTTCTGAAGTTAGCCTCAACATCGTCTCTCATTTGCTCTTCCAGCTTCTCATCAATGGGCCTTCTTAAATCAGGAAATTTTTGCTTAATGCTATCGGGTATTTCCAAATCTTTTTGAACATTGATGAAATATATTTTCTCAGGCTTTATTAAACCTGCTAAAAATGAGGTGTACTCTATGACAACTTTGTCCATAAGCGAGTTGTCTAAGCCTACCATCCATCTTCTATTGTTTTTCATAACAAAGTGTTTTCTTTATTTAATCAATGTGCTTTTTTTAATACCTATGCCCGACCTTGTGAGTCAGGCATAGAACTAAACCAACATATAATAACCAACTAACTTATTTCCAGTGTATAATAAAATCAGTCAAATTGCTTTTAAACTGCTGATATAAAACCTTATAACGTTCTACCTCATCTCTTAACTTGCTGTGGTCAGCCAGGCTTTTATGCTCTAACTCCGCTATGTTCATTTCTTTGGCTTTAGCGGCAAGTTCTTGTTCGCTCAGGTGAACAATATGCCTTATCTCATCAGTTACTTCTTTTTGACGAATTAACTGATTTTGCAATTGTTCTAACTTTGCCATACGTTCCTGGTTTCCGGTATTGGCTAAAGCCAGATAACTCATTTTATTTTCGAATAAAGTAAGTTCAGTTTTTATAAAATCAATTTCGTTTAACCACAATTCATTTTCTAAATGAAGATCTTGAACGTGAATTCTTTTTGCTGCTGTTGACATATCTGTTTTCTGTTTTTGTTATGCCAAAGGTAGATTTGCCAAAAAAATGTTTTAATGAGTTGAGTCATACCGTTAGGTGATTTTAGTCACTATGCTATTTGTTATAATTTTGAGCAATGTACATACCCTCATACTTTAAACAGCAGGATTTACAGCAAGCTGCCGGTCTTGTAAAACAAAACGAGTTCGGAATATTTATTGCACAGATGTCACAAAGCTTACAAGCCGTGCATATTCCATTCCTTTTAAAAGAGAATGGCGAGCAATGGGTTTTATACGGGCATTTTTCAGCAGCCAACATACTTATAGAAGTATTAGGCAGCGGACAGCAGGTTTTGGTAATATTTCAAGGACCACATGCTTATGTGTCTTCATCTTGGTATAAACATACTAGCGTGCCCACCTGGAATTACAGCGCTGTGCACTGTTATGGAAAGCCCGAAGTATTAGACAAAGAAGAAACAATTGCATTGTTGCAGCAAACCATGAATCACTATGAATCTTTTCAGAAAGAAGGCATGAAATGGGAAACTTTACCTGAAATGCTGAAAGAAAATTTAATGAAAGAAATGGTAGCTTTTAAAATGGTGGTTGATAAAATTGAAGCCAAAGCCAAACTAAGCCAAAACAAAAGCAATGAAGACTTTCATTCAGTAATGAAACATCTGGAAGCAGGCGACACACAAGCACAAGCAGTGGCAAATGACATGAAAAAACTTAACAGAAAATGACGGCCTCAGAAATTCAGCATAAACTGAACCGACAGTTTCCTCCGCCCGGAACCTTTGAATATATAAATGAGGTATGGGTGCATTACTGGCAACATACTCCTGAAAACTTTAAACCTGAAACACATAAAACAGTGGTAATGATTCATGGGCTTTCGGGCTCGCTGAATGATTACTTGTATAGCCACCAGTTAATGAGTGCGCTAAAAGAGCAATTCAGAATTATTTTAATTGACCGCCCGGGGGCGGGTTACTCTTACATTACCAACGAAAAAACCTACACCTTAGAAAATCAAATTGAAATTATTAAAGAATTGCTTGAAAGACTTCAGGTGACTAACCCAATAATAGTAGGGCATTCGTTAGGTGGTGCATTAGCATTAAACTTTGCAGCATTGCACCCTGAATATGAAGCGCGTTATGTTTTACTTGCGCCATTAATTTATACCGTATGGCTCATGTATTTTCCGCTTTTGTTTTTGCTGAAAATAAAATGGATACGCCTGCTTGTTTTCAGAATAATACTTTGGGTGCAAACTGTTTTTTTTCATCAGCTAATTAAAAATGCTTTCAGGCCTAATGCAGATTTGCTTCAGAAAGATTATGAAGCTGTAACAAAAGACCAGCTTTCTTCATGGCCAATACTAAAGTCAGAATTTACCAACTTAATGTCGGTTAAAGAATCTATTTTAAAGAATGAGCACTTGTATAAAAGCATTCAAAAACCTGTACAAATTTTAGCAGGAAAGAATGATAAAATTATACCTGTAGCTAAGCACTGCGAACAACTTGTAGCAATAAACCCTAACATTAAAGTAAAGTACATGCCCCGAACAGGACACATGATAAACTTTGCCTGCCCTGAAGCTATTGCAGAGGCAATAAAGAATATTTAGGGGTTAAAATTTC
Organism: uncultured Chitinophagaceae bacterium; assembly: GCA_964543705.1. Taxonomy (GTDB): domain Bacteria; phylum Bacteroidota; class Bacteroidia; order Chitinophagales; family CAIOSU01; genus CAYSGX01. Next base: position 51,015 of record CAZIZP010000013.1, on the reverse strand, counting down.
AATTCAATTTTTTTAATGCCGCTACCCAACTATCAGTTGGTTGTTTGAATATACTTTAAATTAAAAAGCCCCTGCATATTAATTGCAGAGGCTTTTTTCTTCATAAAAAGAATTAGTTTTTGAAAATTCTTTTTGTGTAGTGTTGGTTGCCATTTTGCAACTTAACAAAATATGCTCCTGAAGCCAAATTTGCTATGTTAAGCTGAACAGATTGTTTTCCCGACAAATGAGCATTGGTATTACTTAACAACACTCTTCCTGTTATATCTGTTACCGATATGCTATAGTCATTATTAATTTCTGTTTTGGAATTAATAAACACTATACCATTAGTAGGGTTAGGATAAATATTAAACTGATTATTATTATCAGCTTCTACAACTGAAGAAGGTAAACTATAACAAATTTCAAGTTTGGGTCTTTTAGCAGCATTTGAATAATCGCTTGAAGCCAATACCATTGACTGGTAAGTATATTCAGATGCCAGTTGAAGCATAACACCGTAGTTATTGCCACTACTAATAATATCCTGATATAAATCAGTAACATCAATATTCAAATAATCTTGTGTATTAGAGGTAGAAGCGGAAAGTACTACCTGATTTTGTGTACTAACACTTGGTTTATTATTCCAAGTTACAGTGTTTTCATTCCAGGCAGAAGTAACACGATTTATAACCGACTCATTATCACCAGATTGTAGTTGAGTTTGGCTAGTAGTTGCTGTAGCACACCACAAAGAAAGTTTGGCATTAGTAATAGTGGCGTTAGCAGGAATTTGACTTAAATCAAATTCTAAAAGACTTCTAACAGGAATCCACTGTCCGTTTACTGTCCAGTAGGCAGCAGTTACTTCTTCATGATTTCCATAATTCATATTAGATTGGTTGCCACCTGCCAGAAAAGCATCTTTTCCATCCGCTGCATCGGGCTGGATAGTAAGACAATTATTTTGTGCAATTACATAAGTAATTTCAAGTTTGGGTCTTTTAGCAGCATTTGAATAATCACTTGAAGCTAATACCATAGATTGATAATCGTACTCGGCAGTTAGTTGTAACATTAACCCATTGTTATTACCACTACTTACTATATCTTGAAACAAATCTGTTACATCAATATTCAAATAATCTTGTGTATTAGAAGTAGAGGTTGGCAATATTACCTGATTTTGAGTAGTAACGCTTGGCTGATTGTTCCAGGTTACAGTATTTTCATTCCATGCCGATGTAACTCTGCTAATAGTAGATTCGTTGTCACCAGAGTGTAATTGAGTTTGACTGGTAGTTGCTGTAGCACACCACAAAGAAAGTTTTGCATTAGTAATAGTGGCGTTAGTAGGAATTTGACTTAAATCAAATTCTAAAAGACTTCTAACAGGAATCCACTGACCATTTACTGTCCAGTAGGCAGCAGTTACTTCTTCATGGTATCCATAGTTCATGTTAGATTGATTACCACCTGCCAGAAAAGCATCTTTTCCATCCGTTGCATTAGGCTGAAGCGTAATGGTTGTTTGTGCATTTATCATAAATGCAGCTAAACAAAATAAAGATAAAATGAATAATTTTTTCATAGTTTTTAGTTTTAATAAATATTTTTGATGAAGCAAATGTACATTTTGTTTTCAATCAAAATAATTACTTTTTTTACAAAAAATCCCCTATATGTATTTACACAAATCTGTTACTATTTCTATACTTAAAAAGTTTACCACAGAAGAATTATATACCCTAAAAAGCTTTCTTGCTTTTAGTACAAAAGGAACTAAAAAAAACATATTGCTTGCTTATGATTTTATAGCAGCATGTGCACCAGATTTTGATGAAAAAAAATGTACCAAAGAAAACCTGAGCAAAGCAGTATTTAAGAAAAAATTAAGTGAGAAAATCGACAAAGAAATTAATCGGTTAATGTCTGAATTAAAAGTTGAAATTGAAAAATACATTGTATATCAGTTTGCCATTACCAATCAAAATACAGTGCATCATGCACATTATTTATGGTATCATTCAAAAGGACTTTTAGATGAAGCACAAAAGATAATATCAAAAGCAGAACAGGATATTTTACATAAAAGAAATTTAGAACCCAGAGAACTGTATTTGCTTTACATAGAGTTGAATTTGCTACAGGCTATGTCATTAGACGATAATTCAACATGTTACTACTTATATAAAGAGTATATGGATTTTTGTCATAAAAAATTTGAAATAGATTTTAGCCTTATTTCAACAGGTTACGAAAACATTAAATCTATTACTTCAAAACAAAGCGAAGCTGAATTATATTCAAGAGCAAAAAAAGATTTATTGAAATTAGATTTTAAGGAGGAGTTAAAGTTTTTTAATGCTTTACTAGCATTTATAAAATCTCCTGAAAGTGATAATTATTATTATTTAAAAAATAAACTATCAGATAACAACTTGCTTATTTCTGATATAGACAAAAGCAAAGCACTTGCAATATTAAAAAACAAGGTTTCAAGAGTTATACCAAATTTTGAAAACGAGGCACTGGACTTAATGAAAATGAAATTTGATATTTCTAAAATACTCCGGAATGGAGGGGCTGTATATTACATACTCGATGAGTATATTGAGGCATTGGTTGATTGTGGAAAATTAGAAGCAGCTAAAGCAGTATTAGCAGAAAACAGACAACATATAATTGGTTTAAAAGACAAAAACAATTTTTGTAACATTTATGAAGCCTTGATTTTAGAAAAAGAAAAAAACTATAGAGCCGCATTACAAATAGCAAACAACTGTTATGGTGAAAATAAAGACCAAAGACTTGCTGTGCTAGTAATGAAATTAAGGTTAGCTTACGAACTAAAAGAAAATACCCTTCTCGAATCGTACATTAACAATCTTAGAAAATATTTAAGCACCAACGGGAAGAATGAATTTAACGACAGGCTAATGAATTATATATTAGGGGCAGCTGCCGTGCTAAAAAAACTTTCTAAACTTTCTGAAAAAAATAAAAGCAAATTATTGGAAATAAAACAAAAAGTAGAAACTGATAATGCAATTTACAGAAAGAAATATCTGCTAAGTAAAATTGATGAAAAACTTCTTTCTTAATGCTTTCAGTTTATTTTAACATAGCCCTACTAAGTGGCAATAATATCCAGTGACAATTTTTTTAATGCTGCTACCCAACTATCTAAAACCTGCAAGGTCTCAGGTGTATCTAAAGTTTCGGCAAGTGTTTTCAGGTTTTCTTTTTGGCTGAAAAAAGTATCGTGCAGTTGCCCTAAACGCAAGGCTTCAGAATAGCGGGTGTGCCCAAAAGTTACCAGCGAATACAGCGGTACAAAGTCTTGCGGGTGTCTTTCATGCATGGCTTTTTCAATTTTCTTTCGGGTTAAGAAATTTTCATCGGCAACCAAATCGCGCATTTCTATAAAGTTGCGCAAGGCAAGGTCGGCAATGGCATCGCCATCGGGTTTTCTAAGCGTTTGAAATTGCTGAAGAATAGTGGTCCAGTCTTCCTGATAACTATCAATTAAATCATCAAGCACATCACAATCTTCAAAGCCACAGTTCATGCCTTGCCCGTAGAAAGGCACTATGGCATGGGCAGCATCGCCCAGCAAGCATATTTTATTGTTGGCGGTCCACGGGAAACATTTTACCGTAACTAAAGAAGAGGTTGGATTGCCAAAAAATTCTTCTAAATAGTTGGGCATTAACTCAATGGTATCAGGAAAATATTCCTGAAAAAAGGCGGTAACCTGCGCTTCGGTTTGCAAATTGGCAAATGAAATATCGCCTTCGTGTGCCAGAAAAAGGGTGCAGGTAAAACTGCCATCTAAATTGGGCAGGGCAATAAGCATAAAACTTTTTCGCGGCCAAATATGCAGGGCATTTTTTTCCATTTTCCAGTTGCCCTTGGCATCGGGCTGCATGTTTAGTTCCTTATAGCTGTGGGGCAAATATTGCTGCGAATAATTAAACCTTTCGGTTTTCATCAGGGCGTTTCTTACTGCCGAAAAAGCACCATCGGTTCCGAAAACCAAATCGCTTTCGGTTTTAATATTTTTTCCGGCTGCTTCAATAACTACTTCATTGGTTTTAAAATCTACATCAGTTGATTTATGCTCGAAAAAATATTGCACATTGTTATGTTTTTCTGCCTCATTTATCAGCAACTCATTCAGCCCGCCACGCGAAATGGAATTGATGTATTGCCCTTCTTTTCCATAAGGCTGATAATTCAGCGAGCCATCTATACCATGCACCATGCGCCCATGCATGGGAATGGTCATTTTCTTTACTTCTTCTGCCAAGCCTAATTTATTAAGGGCTTTTAAGCCTCTGTCGCTCAATGCAAGGTTAATAGACCTGCCACCATCTATTTTCTGCTTGCGCATGTCGGGGCGTCTTTCATACACTTTAACTTCATAGTTTCTTTTAGCAAGAAACAATGCCAACATAGAACCCACCAAGCCCGAACCTATTACCGATGCTTTTTTCATACTGAATAATTACTTTTTGCGATTAAAAATACAAAACTTGCTGCGGGCTTAGCCATTAGCGGATAGTTATCAGTTATCAGTTTTTGGGGTAGCCGTTAGCCCTTAGCTATTAGTATTGGTACTGTTACCACTTAATTTTCTTACTTTTCTCAATTTTCTTTATGCTGAAGCCGTTAGCCATTAGCCCTTAGCCTTTAGTTTTTGAATTTTGAACTTTGAGCTTTGAATTTCACACTCGTTCCATTTCAATTTACTGCACTAAAATTCTCTTTTGCCTTAATAAATATTTTTTTTGCCTCACTTTATTTGTAAAGTGGTGCAGTCAACATTCACTTTTTTGCAGTTAATTTTTTAAGGGTTGTTCCTAACTTTTATTTTGTTGCGTCCATTTTTTTTGAGGACGTGTTCAAATTTTTAAGGGGCTCATTTAATTTTTTAAATGATGTTTATAATTTTTAAAAGTACACGTTTAATTTTTTCAGGTACACTAAAATATTTTAAAGTGACACAGAAAAATTATTTTTCGTGTCACTTTTTTATTTAAGCGTGTCAGTTTTTTATTTTTATGTGTACTTTTTAATTACAAACGTGTACTTTTATTTTACTATTGAGTACCTTTTTATTTTAAACGTGTCCTTTTTTTTATTTTTCGTGTCACTTTATTTTTTAAACGTGTCACTTTTTTATTTTTACGTGTACTTTTTAATTACAAACGTGTCCTTTTATTTTACTAATGAGTACTTTTTTATTTTAAACGTGTCCTTTTTTTTATTAAACGTGTCACTTTTAATTAAAAACAGTGCTTTTTTGTCTGTTTTTAGTATAAATTGATGGTTTCACCCTACAATTAACCTTGTGCCCGACACTAATACCACCCCTGTAGTGCCATACTTACTTACTAGGCTTCTCCTCTCCCTGGGAGAGGGGCAACCAAAGCTTGGTGCATTAAATACTACCTGATAACGGGGTGAGGCATTTCTCAATTTTCTTTATGCTGAAGCTCTTAGATTTGAATTTTGATTTTGTTTAGCAATTAGAGGCTTGTTTTTAAAAATAATTGCTCCATTCTTCGCTGCACAACTATTATTAAGTTTATATAATCGGCATAGTGTAATGTTATTAACTTATGTAAGCTTTTTTGTTTGCAACATTTATTTTTATGTTTCGTATAAAACACAGCCAAAATGGACTTAAACCTGATTTTTGACAATGGCATACTGGATATTCATATTCACGGAGAACTGGACGCAAACTCATCGCTACAACTGGACGAGGTTATCAAAGACTCGGTTAGCGAAGGGAAAAGCAAGATTATGGTCAACTGCTGTAATTTGCGCTACATTTCTTCTGCCGGTTTGGGTGTATTTATTTCACACTTAGACGATGTAAATAAATCGGGCGGACGGTTTGTATTTTATGGTATGAACGAAAGTGTTTTTGGCACTTTTAAAATATTGGGACTGGATGCTATAATGAAAATTGTAGATACTGAGGAGCGAGCAAAAACTATGATGAATGAAGGCTAATTTAACCACCGTTTGTAAAAGCGAAGCACAGGAAGAAATACGCAACTTCCTGAACCGTTTTTTCAGGTCAGTACAGGTTACTGATAGTGAAAAAAGTCAGGTGGTGCTTGCCATAGACGAAGCAGTAGCCAATGCCATTATTCACGGCAATAATAACGACCCCGCTAAAAGATTGGAATTAGACTTAGACATTAACGATAAAAGAATTTTCATAGAACTGAATGATGTAGGCGTATTTGATAAAGAAGTGCGCGAACAAAAAATTCAGAAAGACATGAAAGATATTATTAAAGACAAGCAGAAAGGCGGCTTGGGCTTAAAGCTTATTTACACCATTATGGATATTGTAAACTTCTACACCATTGAAAACAGAAACTACTTGATGATGGTGAAGCTGATAGAGCGTAATAAAGGGCAGGAAACTGCTGAATAATGTGGCTTCAGATTGTTACACTGAATGATAATAATTAAATACAATTTTCGCCTTATGGGCATCAATTACTTCTGAAAGTTGCTCAATAGTAGCTTCTTTAATTTTCTTTTCCGATTTGAATTTTTTCAGCAGCGCATGAATAGATTTCTCTCCTATGCCGTCAATATTTTCCAGGTTGCTTTTTAATGAGTTATTGCTGCGCTTCTGGCGGTGAAAAGTAATGGCAAAACGATGGGCTTCGTTTCTCAAATGCTGTAACACTTTGAGGCTTTCAGATTTTTTGTTGATGTGCAATGGAATACTATCGCCCGGATAATAAATTTCTTCCAGCTTTTTGGCAATAGAAACAATACTTACTTTGCCAATAAGATTCAATTTTTCAAGCGGGCGCAAAGCTGAACTCAATTGTCCTTTGCCGCCATCAATTACAATTAAATCGGGCAGGGGCTCATTCTCATCGAGCAGCCTTTTGTATCTTCTGTAAAGCACCTCTTCCATAGAAGCAAAATCGTTGGGCCCCTCAACAGTTTTAATATTGAAATGGCGATAATCTTTTTTAGAAGGCTTGGCATTTTTAAACACCACGCAAGAGGCCACAGGGTTAGTGCCTTGAATATTAGAGTTGTCGAAACACTCAATATGAAACGGCAATACGGAAAGTCGCAAATCGCTTTTCATTTGCTCTAAAATGCGTTGTTCTTTACTAATGTGTTTTTTATTATCGTCAACCGAAACATGTTGCGATTTATAGTGCAGTGCATTTTTCAGCGCAATATCTAACAAGCCTTTTTTATCGCCTGCTTTGGCAACAGTAAGCAACACATTTTCGTAAGGCTGCTCTATATCAAAAGGCACAATAATTTCGGGGCTTTCGCTTTTAAATTGCTCGCGTAATTCTACAATAGCATAGCTTAAAATATCTTCGGGTGTTTCGTCTAATTTTTTCTGAATAGCAACCGTTTTGGTGAATATGATTGCACCATTCATCACTTTCAGGTAGTTTACAAAAAAATCGTCTTCATTATCGCAAATGGCAAATACATCTACATCGGTAATCTTGGGGTTTACTACTTGCGATTTACTTTGAAAATCTTCCAGCAGCGCTACTTTCTTTCTGTATTCTTCAGCCTTTTCAAACTCCATTTTTTCGGCATGTTCACTCATTTTATTTTTCAAATAAGAAACTACCGGTGCAAAATTGGCGCGCATCATATTGCGCACCTGCTTTATAGTTTCGTTATATTCTAACTGAGACTCGTAGCCTACACATGGTGCCAAACATTTACCAATATGATATTCTAAACAAACTTTAAATTTTTTAGCTGCAATGCTTTTATCGGTAAGGTTCAGCTTACAGGTGCGAATATGAAAAATAGTGCGCAACTGTTCTATAATCATGCGCACTCTTGAAACGGAAGGGTAGGGGCCTAAATATTCCGAGCCATCTTCTATTCTTCTTCTGGTTAAAAAAATTCTGGGAAAAGGTTCTTTTTTAATACACAGGTAAGGGTAGGTTTTATCATCGCGCAACAGAATATTATATCGTGGTTTCAGCTGTTTTATCAACTGGTTTTCGAGCAGCAACGCATCGTATTGGTTTTTTACAATGGTATATTCTATACGCACTGCCTTTCGGGTAAGCAACAATAATCGCGAACTGGTAAGTTTATTCTGTATAAAATAAGAACTTACTCTGCTACGCAAGTTTTTGGCTTTACCTACGTATAATATTTTTTCTTCTTCTCCAATAAACTTGTATATGCCCGGTTCGGTGGGCAATGTAGGCTGAAAGGATTTGAAGGTTTCTAAATCCATAGTGACAAAAATAGAGAAAGAATAGGCGTTTGCTTAAATAAAAAATCACCATCGAAATTGTTTAATGGATGGTGACTTCTAAATTCAGAAAATATTTTCTGAAAAATTAATTTGCAGAGCAGGTATAGCCTGCTGCTTCATAAGTATCAGCTTCTTCGGGGTTTCCGCAAAAACTTTCAACTTCAGTTTGCCCGTTTACGGTAAGCTCACATTCGTAGCATTTCTCACAAGAGGTAAAAAGTAAGGTAGCTACTGCTAATGAAATAAATAAGATGTTTTTCATAACCATTTGTTTTATGAATATTTCAATTGTCAAAAATACTGCCAACTGAAAATTATCTTTTTTCACAAGTGTAACCTACCGATTCGGCAGTGTTTACCAAATCTTTTAAATCGCTGCCTCTGCCACAGTAATCAACTATGGTATCGGTATTTGCAATGGTGCAGGTATAACACTGTGTGCAGGCAGCCATAGAAAACATGGCAGCAACAGTTAAAAGAAAAAATAATTTTTTCATGGGTTCAGTTTTTAGTTGTTGTAAAAATAATTTTTTTGAAACTAATTTTTCAGCCAATGTTCTATTTCTTTTTTATTCAGTTTACTGTAATGTATTTGCTTATAAATATTGGTATTATCTATTAAATAAATAGCCGGAATACTGCTTCCTGCCAGCTTCCAAAAGGCATCTTGATTTGCTTCTGTTATTTTAAAATGTTTTAGCGATGTTGCACAGGTAGTTTCAAAAAAACGGGCTTCGTTTTCAGGTGCGCCACCAACAATAATGTAAAAAGGAATATCAGCATTTAATTTTTGTAAAGCTCTAAACTTTCTGGCTGCAATAGTGCAATAGCCGCAAGAGTAGCTCATAAAGGCTACAATATGCTTGCCATTAGTTAAATCAATATCGGGTGTTTCAGAAGTTTGATAAAGCAATTCCACAGGAAGCTTTGTAGCATCGTTAACTACACGAGTTTCAATGCTTAAAGGATTCAGCAGAAATGATAAACATAAAGTTGCAATAAAGGCAAATACTGTAATGGCAGTATTTATCTTCTTCTGAAAGAAATAGAAGTTGTTTTTGAGAAATGCGAGAGGCAAGCTAAATAAAAATGCCCCTGAAAAATAAAGCAGCATTTGTTTTGCATCGCCTACATAAGGTAAAAAAGAACTTTCGCAATAGCTTTTTTCTGAAACAAATAATTGATAGCCAAAAAACAATACAATTAATAATGTGGTAAGTGAAGCAAAAGAAGCAATTGCTTTTCTGAAATAATTAGGGAACAACAATAAAAAAGATGCTGCCCAAAAAAGGCCTACTAAAACTCTTATTAAATACGGGGCAGCATTCCAGCTTGCAAAATAATATTCTACCAGTAGTATTTCATACAAATCTGATAGATAGTGAACCTCTAAAAATGCCATAAACAGTAATATGGCAGCTGCTACTCCTGAAATTGATTTAAACAATGTCATTTGAAAGATGAAAATACAATTAATAAAAAAGCCCCGACAAATCGGGGCTTCATTTTTTCTAGGATGAAAATTGAATTACTTCAATTCGCAAACACCTGCGCTTGCAGTTTCGCACCAAGCTTCAGCATCGCTCTTAGACAATTTAGTGCCTGATTTAGCTTCTACTTTAGTACCTGCTACTTCACATACGCAAGTCCATTCTTTTTTACAAGCAGTTAAGCCGAATACAGCTACTGCAGCAACAATGAATAATTTTTTCATGGTTTTTAAAGTTTTTTAAGGTTTACAATAACATGTCAAAAGTAGCAACTTTAGCGTAGTAACCAAATTTTTTTTCTACCTGAAAGCACATATACGAAGATATACGTACATGCGCATAACTTATAATGTGTTGTTTTTCAAAGGAATAAAATATTATTGTCAAAAACCACACATATTTGCATCATGAATACAATGCAATTTTTAATATGTCTTTAATATATTGGTAAAGTACCCAAAGCCTTAAAATTAATTGGCTGTTTTGTAAACAATTATTTAGAAATTTGTTTACTGCTGATATGTCTGTACCAAAAATAAATCTCAACGATTACACTTACATTTTACCGGAAGAGCGCATTGCAAAATTTCCTTTAGAAAACCGCGACCAATCTAAGTTGCTCGTGTATGAAAAAGGAAATATTTATGAAAGGCAATTTTTTAATTTACCCGAACTGCTTCCTGCCAACAGTTTACTGGTATTTAATAATACGAAGGTAATTCCTGCCCGAATTTTTTTTAGAAGAAGCACTGGTGCAATAATTGAAATTTTTCTTTTAGAGCCGGTTTTGCCCTCGCCTGTGGTAGCAATAGCTATGGGAGCAAAAGGTAAAGCAGTTTGGAAATGTATGGTTGGAAACCTTAAAAAGTGGAAAGATGAAGAAGTGCTCAACAGAGAAGTTACCGCAGCGGCAACCATTTTGAATACGATAAACCTTGAGGCAAAATGGTTTAACAAAGAAAAGTTGCAAATAGAATTTTCATGGAATAATGAAGAGGTTTCTTTTCTAGATATTCTGAATGCAGCAGGAAAAATTCCGATACCCCCTTATTTAAACAGAGAAGCAAACGAAAATGATAATAATCAATATCAAACCGTATATGCAAAAAATGAGGGAGCTGTGGCAGCACCTACTGCAGGCTTACATTTTACTGATAAGGTGTTGCAGCAACTTTCAATAAAAGGTATTGAGCAAGAATTTATAACCTTACATGTTAGTGCCGGAACCTTTCAGCCTGTAAAAAATAAAGATGATGTACAGCAACACGATATGCATAGCGAGCAAATTATTTTTTCAAAGAGTAATATTGAAAAACTATTACAAAATGCAGGCAATATTATTCCTGTTGGAACTACCTCAATGCGCTCGTTAGAATCTTTGTATTGGTATGGTGTTAAACTACTTAGTGGAACCGATACCGATTTTCACGTGACAAAGCTTTTTGCTTATGAAAACGAAGCTAAAAATATAAGTGTAACTGAAGCATTACAAGCAGTGTTGCAATACATGAATTATAAACAACTTGCACAAATTCATGGTAACACTGAAATTTTAATTATGCCGGGTTATAAGTTTAAAATGTGTAAAGGGCTCATTACAAATTTTCATCAACCCGATTCTACATTAATACTATTAGTTGCAGCATTTATAGGCGATAACTGGCGCAAGGTTTACGATTACGCGCTAAAAAATAATTTCAGGTTTTTAAGTTATGGCGACAGCTCTTTATTGCTTCCTGAATAGCAGGTAAGTAAGCTAAATTATTTACAGAGAAAATCAATTTTTTCTTGTGCATTCACATAACCAAGTCGTAATGCATTGTCTAAATCGTTACATCCCTCATTTTTTCTATAACGAAAAATTTGTGCCAGCCCACGATTGAAGTAGGCCTCAGCATAGTTAGGATTTATGGCAATGGCAGCACTGTAATCATCAATAGCTTTTTGATAATCGCCAAAAATCATATGAACATTACCCCTGCCCAAATAAGAGCGAATATCTTTTATGTTTATATCTATAGCCGATGTAAAATCATTTAGTGCACTTGCGTAATCACCTAAAAATTTCTTAGCATAGCCTCTGCCAAAGAAAGCTTCGTTTAAGTCTTCTTTATTTTCTATAGATGCGCTAAAATATTGCACTGCATCATAAAAACGGCTTTCTTGCTTGGCATCTATGCCTTTCAATAAATAAACCTGATACAAATTGTGCTCAATAGCTAAAGCAGCTTCAATATCTTGCTCATAAGCTTTGTTATTATTGATGTTTTTATAAGCAATAGCACGGTTTAAATAGGCTACAGCAAACTCTTTGTTTATATCTATAGATTTTGAAAAGAATTTTATTGCTTCATCAAACTGTTTTTCTTTCATAAAAATCAACCCTTTAACATCGTTTGCAATAAATGACTGAGGGTATTTTTCTAAAATATTGTTTATATAAAAAAAGGCAGAATCTGTTCTGCCCATATTTAAATAAACCAGCGATAATTTAACTATTGAAACATAGTCTTCAGGATTAGTTTGCAATAATGTTTGCAGGTCGTTTATAGCGGCAGCATATTCTTGTTGTTCTAAAAAAATATCAGAACGATGAAGCAATAAAATATCATTGTATGGCGAGGCTGAAAGTGCAATATCTATATCGCTTAAAGCACTACTGTAATCATTGGCCAGTGATTTTATTTTTGCCCTTTCATCATAAAGCATCACAGATTGTGGATTTAATTTTAATGCCATATTGTAATCGGCTTGTGCTTCGGTATAACGCCCCATAATGGTATAAAGTCTTGCGCGCTTCATGTAGGCTTCTGCCTTTGAGGGGTCTAGATTAATGGCTTTGGTATAATTGTCAATAGCACCAATAAAATCGCTTTTGGAAGCATTGTCGCCATCAATCATGTATTTGTTAACAAGACCCGGAGTGTTCTGTGCTTGCGAATAAAAAAGCCATAAACATAATGACAAAAAAAATATCGCTTTTTTCATATTATAAAGATAACAGAGATAGCGGCAATAAGTTGTTTTATCTCAAATATAAATAGGCCAATGCTCCAAGAACACCTACAATAATCATAATTCTTATTCGCTGTTGGCGAGCATATTTTTGCGACATGCTAAGGTGAATATTGCTGCGTCTGTTCTCAAAAGCCTTACTCATACGAGCTTTTCTAACAACAGTGTCGTTTTCTTCAGCAATACCTTGTTCTGCAGCTTGCTGTTTTTTTATTGCCTCTACCCGCTGCATTAAATCTTCTTTTGCAGGATCGTAATATAAAGGCTTGAAGTTAAAGCCTTTTGGTTTTGGTGTTTTAAAAAGTGAAAATCTCATATCGTTTTTCAAATTTACAAAATATATAAAGCATACACATTTTAAAAGATTGTTTAACAGTGCAAAGAAATTTCAGTATAACTTTTTTTGAATGTTCTATTTTTGAAGTGGCTAAAAACACATACATATTTTATGGGCAAGAAAAGCTATCGTAAAAAAGTTGAACAGGAAATGCAGTTGGCTCAAAAAAGTGCTTCAATCACTAATAATATTAATGCCACTGAAAATAGCAGGTTTAAATATATTCAGGCAATAGTAATTCTGTTGTTTGGTTTTTTATTGTATGCCAATACTATTACACACGAATATGCCGTAGATGATATGATTGTGGTGCAAAAAAATAAACTTACACAGAAAGGGTTTGATGGCATTGCCGATATTATGACTACCGATGCTTTCTATGGTTTTTTTGGAGAAGACTATAAGTTTGTGGCAGGGGGCCGTTACCGCCCGTTATCTATCGTAACATTTGCTATTGAAGTTGAACTCTTTGGCAGTAATAAGCCACACATTAGCCACTTTATAAATGCGCTATTATATGGCATTACTTGCATGCTTATTTTTTTGTTGCTGTTGAACTTGTTTAAGCAATATCCTTCTTCTGCGTTTCAATTTACAGTGCCATTTATTGCAGCGTTGCTCTATACTGCTCACCCAATTCATACCGAAGTAGTTGCTAATATCAAGGGACGCGATGAAATTATGGGTATGCTGTTTTCAATACTTACATTACTATTCTCAGTAAAATATATTCAGAAGAAAAATTTTGTATTACTATTACTTGCATTTGCTTCTTTTGTATTGGCATTATTATCGAAAGAAAATGCCATTACGTTTTTAGCCATAGTGCCGTTAACACTCTATTTTTTTACTTCGGCAAAAATCAAAGACCATGCTGTTTTAATTGTACCAATGCTTGTAATTGCGGGTATATATGTAGTATTACGTCAAAAATTTACAGGGGTAGAAATTACTGCCGACACTTCTGAAATATTGAATAACCCCTTTGTAAATGCTTCTTATGCTGAACAATTAGCAACCATAGCATTTACTTTTTGGGAATACTGGCGTTTACAAATTTTTCCTCATCCACTTACTCACGATTACTATTTTAATCAGGTGCCAATAATTGGCTGGGACAATGTAAAATCTATTTTTCCTTTCTTCTTAAATGCCGTAATTGTTGGCTGGGCATTGTTAAAGCTGAAATCGAAAAATGTTTTCAGCTATGCTATTCTATATTATTTTATTACCATTTCAATAGTTTCAAATATATTATTTACGGTGGGTATTGCTATGAATGAACGCTTTGTATTCATGTCTTCTCTTGGCTTTTGCATAATACTGGCGTTGGCTTTAGTGAAGTTGGGCAATTATATAAAAGAAAAAACATTGCAATCGAATGAGGTTTTAAACCCTAGTGTAACACTTGGCATGGTGGCAATTATCTTAGTAGGGTATTCAGCAAAAACTTTTGCCAGAAATTTAGATTGGAAAAACGATTTTACCCTTTTTGCAGCCGATTATCTTAATTCGCCTAATAGTGCAAAAATTAAAAACTCTTATGGTGGCGAATTGGTAACCCAGTCAGATAAAGTTGAAGAGCCTTTAAAAACTGAATATTTAAAAAAGGCTGAAAAGGTTTTAGGCGAAGCGTTAAAAATTTACCCTAATTACCTGAATGCTTTATTGCTTATGGGCAATGCCAAATACAAGTTATACGATAGTGTGCCCGAAGCAAAATATTATTACGAGCAAACTATTCGCTTAAAGCCCGATTATTTTGAAGGTAATTATAATTTGGGTTGTGTGCTTATTGCCAAAAACTATGCAAAAGAATCTATTCCTTATTTCAGAAAATCTTTGGTTAAAGGTGCCGATAAATATGAGGTATGGTTTAATACAGGCGATGCATATTTTAAAACCAACAATGCCGATTCTGCCATATATTTCTATCAAGGGGCATTAAAATTAAAACCAGACCTTGCGGCAGCTTATTATAAAATCGGGCTAAGTTATGCTCGCTATAAAAATGATTATGCCAATGGTTTTGCCAATCTGAAAAAAGCCATAGAGCTTGAGCCGAAAAATCATGTTTATTACGAGGACTTAGGCGTGGCTTATGGCATGAGTGGCAATTACAAAACTGCTATTGAAATTTTTGAACAAGGTATTAGCATAAAAGCAGACCATGCGCCATTTTACTACGATTTAGGAATTACTTACAGGCAAATGGGTAATGAAGCAAAAGCTGATGAATATTTTGCCAAGGCAAAGCAAGTTGCTTCGCAGAATAAATAACGCTTTTTTAAAAATGAATTTTTTAACCTTGTAAAGCTGCAGCCCCGGCAACAATTTCAGAAAGCTCAGTGGTAATAGCTGCCTGACGTGCACGGTTATAGCTAATACGCAGGTTCTTCAATAGTTCGTTAGCATTTTCGCTGGCCTTATCCATAGCGGTCATTCTTGCGCCATGTTCTGAAGCATTGGTATCTAACAAGCCTTTAAAGAATTGTATTTTTAAAATTTTAGGGATCAAAGTTTCTACAATCTCTTTTTTTTCAGGCTCGAAAATGAAATCGGCTTTTGAAGAGTTTTTGTTTACAGTGGTTGTTTCCACTTTAGCTATCGGTAAATATTGCTCTACAGTATAAATTTGGGTAGCAGCATTTTTAAACTGGCTGTAAACCAACTCAACTGCATCATACTGTTTATTGCTATAAGAAGCCATTACTTCTTCTGCAATTGAAGCCACTTTTTCAAATGTTAAATTGGCAAATAACTCAGTATGTGTTTCAATTATATTATAACGATATTTCTTAAAAAACTGTAAACTCTTCTTACCTATACACATTACATGAATATTGCTTTCATTTAAGTGTGCATATTTTGTTTTAATACAATTCAATGCAGCCTTATTCACGTTCGCATTAAAGGCACCGCACAATCCACGGTCAGAAGTCATAACAACTAACAAAACGTTTTGTACCTCGCGTGATACCGATAAATCAATAGTAATATCGCCTTCTGTTGCCGTAACAATATTGCTTAGCATTTCAGATAGCTTTTGCGAGTATGGACGCATTTGGGTAATGCGGTCTTGTGCACGTCTCAATTTAGCAGCCGATACCATTTTCATGGCCTTGGTAATCTGCTGTGTAGAGATTACTGATTTTATTCTGTTTCTAACTTCTTTTAATTGACCTGCCATTGTATGATTTCGGATTTATGATTTCAGATTTTAGATTTAACTACACTATTATCTGAAATCGTTAACCTTCACATTTATTTTTCAAATCTCACTACTCAATTCTTAATACTCACTACTATTTTGCGTACTTCGCTGCTACTTCTTTCGCCACAATTTCTAATGTTTTAGTAGCTTCATCGCTTAAGTTTCCTTTAGCTAATTCGTCTAATACATTTTTGAAACGTGCTTCCAATTGCGATAAAAATTCAGCTTCAAATTCTTTTACTTTATTTACCGGAACCGTTTGTAATAAACCTTTAGTGCCTAAATAGATAATAGCAATTTGCTGATCTACACGGAAAGGCGAAAACTGTCCTTGTTTCAGAATTTCTACGTTACGGGCACCTTTATCTAAAACCGATTTAGTAGCGGCATCTAAGTCGGAACCGAACTTAGAGAACGCTTCTAATTCACGATACTGAGCCTGGTCTAGTTTTAAAGTACCGGCAACTTTTTTCATTGATTTAATTTGAGCATTACCACCCACACGCGACACCGAAATACCTACGTTAATAGCCGGACGAACACCCGAGTTAAACAAGTTCGATTCTAAGAAAATCTGACCGTCTGTAATAGAAATTACGTTAGTAGGAATATAGGCTGAAACGTCACCCGCTTGTGTTTCAATAATTGGCAACGCAGTTAATGAACCACCACCTTTTACGATATGCTTAATGCTTTCAGGCAAATCGTTCATTTGCTGAGCAATAGAATCTTTATTAATTACTTTAGCGGCACGCTCTAATAAACGGCTATGTAAGTAGAACACATCACCTGGATATGCTTCACGGCCAGGAGGTCTTCTTAATAAAAGAGATACTTCGCGATAAGCTACTGCTTGTTTCGACAAATCATCATACACGATTAATGCCGGACGACCGGTATCACGGAAATATTCGCCAATAGCACAACCGCTAAATGGAGAGAAGAACTGTAAAGGAGCAGGGTCTGAAGCTGAAGCCGACACGATAGTAGTGTAAGCCATAGCGCCATACTTTTGTAGTGTTTGTGCCACTGCGGCTACAGTAGAAGCTTTTTGACCTGAAGCTACATAGATACAGTAAACAGGCTGACCTTTATCGTAAAATTCTTTTTGATTAATAATGGTGTCGATAGCGATAGCTGTTTTACCGGTTTGTCTGTCACCAATAATCAATTCACGTTGACCGCGACCAATCGGAATCATAGCATCAATAGCTTTGATACCTGTTTGTAACGGCTCGTTTACCGGCTGGCGGTAGATAACGCCCGGAGCCTTTCTTTCCAAAGGCATTTCATACAATTCGCCTTGAATAGGCCCTTTGCCATCAATAGGTTCGCCTAAAGCATTTACAATTCTACCAACAACGCCTTCACCAACTTTAATAGAAGCAATTTTTCCAGTTCTTTTTACAGTTGCACCTTCTTTAATATCGTCAGAAGCACCCATTAACACCACACCCACATTGTCTTCTTCAAGGTTTAATACAATGGCTTTTACCCCATTTTCAAATTCAACCAATTCACCCGAACGGGCATTGTTTAATCCGTAAATACGAGCAATACCATCGCCCACTTGCAATACGGTTCCAACTTCTTCTAATTCAGTTTCGGTTTTGAAGCCTGAAAGCTGTTGTCTTAAGATTGCTGATATTTCATCAGGTTTTACTTCAACCATGGTTTAAATATTTATCAGTTTTGTGAAATAACGAGATTAATGTATTTATTATCGCTTAAGTCTTTTCTAAGCTGTTTTAAATTCTTAGAAACACTGGCATCAATTAATTTATCTTCATACTGAACGATAAAGCCGCCTATAAGGCTTTCATCAACTTCAGCAGTAACTTCTGTGCTTTTTAAATTTGCTTGCTTTTTTATTATAGCTACAATATTCTCAATAGTGGCATTATCTAAAGCAACAGCAGATTTAATTTTAACAGGGGTGATATTCTTTTCAGCATTATACTGTCTAATAAATTCTTTAGTAATATCTACCAGATAAGCCTCGCGTCTTTTATTTACCATTATTTTGAAAAAGGATAAAGTTAGCGTAGTAACATTACTGCCTAAAACACTATTGATAACAGTAAGCTTTTTATCAGAATGAATAATGGGGCTTTTCAATAATAAAGCAAACTCGCGACTAGCATTTAAAACTGCTTCGCAAAACAAAATGTCTTTGTGTACGGCTTCTAACTGATTTTGCTCAATTGCAAGATCTAATAAAGACTTGGCGTAACGAGAGGCTAACTTAACGGCAGACATTTGCTTAGTTTAATTTAATATCGTTAACTAATTCAGCGGCATATTTTTCCTGAGAATCTTTTCCTGCCAATTCTTTTCTTAATATTTTTTCAGAAAGCTCAATTGCCAAAAGACCTACCTGATTTTTTACCTCAGTAATAGCAGCAAGTTTTTGTGTGGTTATTTCTGCTTTTGCCTCTGTTAAATATTTATTGGCTTCTTCTTTTGCTTTTTCACGGGCTTCTTCAATAATTTTTTCGCCTACCTGCTTAGCTTCTTTTAAAATTTGAACACGCTCTTCTTTTGCGGCAGCCAATAATTTTTCATTGTCTGCAGTAAGCTTCGCCATTTCTGCACGTGCCTTTTCAGCTTGCTGTAAAGCTACTTCTATATTCAGTTCTCTTTCTTTAACAGCATTTAAAATGGGCCTCCATGCATATTTTGAAAGCACAAAAAGCAACAATAAAAAGGCAAGTGTAGTCCAAAAAACTAAGCCTATACCGGGGGTTACTAATTCCATATTTTTAAATTCTAAATTCTACTACAAAAAATCAAAAAACAAGAAGAGAAACAAGCTACAACCATCCGTTGCAGCTTGTTTCTTTTTTTTTGGAAAATTACTTCGCTAATAAAGCAGAAGCTACTACACCGAAAAGTGCAAGACCTTCGATAAGAGCCGCAGCAATGATCATAGCAGTTTGAATTTTGCCTGCTGCTTCGGGTTGACGAGCGATAGCTTCTACTGCAGAGCCACCGATTTTACCAATACCTAAGCCGGCACCCAATACGGTTAATCCTACACCGATTGCGCCTAATGTTGTTCCTAATCCAGTCATTGTTTTTGATTTATGTTAAATTAAAAAAGCCTTTTTATTAATCGATGGTTAATAGTCCATAGACCATAGTTTATTAATGATGTTCGTGTTCTGCCACTGCTGTGCCTATAAACAATGCCGACAACAGCGTAAAGATATAAGCCTGTAAAAATGCTACCAATAACTCCAAGCAGTTCATAAATAGTGCGAATGCAACAGAAACAGGCGCAACAGCTACAGTCTTAAACATGAATATCAAAGAAATTAAACTTAAAATTAGAATATGCCCTGCAGTAATGTTGGCAAACAAACGCATCATTAATGCAAATGGCTTTGTTAGCACACCAATTAATTCTATTGGTGCTAAAATTAGTCTTACAGGAATGGGTACGCCAGGCATCCACAACATGTGCATCCAGTAATCTTTTGTACCATTAATATTGGTAATAATTAATGTACACACGGCTAATACAAATGTGAAAGATATGTTTCCTGTTAGGTTAGAACCGCCTGGAAAAAACGGCACAAGACCAATTAAGTTATTAATAAGTATAAAAAAGAAAACTGTAAGCAAATAAGGCATAAACTTAGCATACTTGTGCTCACCAATATTGGGCAATGCCACTTCATCTCTAACAAATAAAACTAAAGGCTCTAAGAAAGAATATATTCCTTTAGGTACTTGTTGCCCTTTTTTATAGGCATTAGCCATGCCAATAAACAACAGACTTAACAGGAAAAATGAAAAGAACATTGAGGCTACATTTCTGGTAATTGACAAATCGATTACCTTTTTGCCGCTTCTTTCATAAATGTGTTCATGTTCTATATAATAAACATTGTTACCTTTTACTACATCACTGGTTCCGTGGTGAAATGCGCTTGACAGAAAAACATCAAAACTGCCTTCAGTATATAAAATTACAGGCAGTGGTAACGATACAGCATGGTCGCCAATATCGGCAATATGCCAGTCGTGTGCATCGGCAATATGGTGCATAATAAAGGGTACCACATTAAATTCACCATCAGCAGATTTTTCCTCGGCAACTACAGGAGAAAGCCCAACAAATAAGGAAAGAAGAACGAAAAAGAAAAAGTTGAATTTTGAACTTGCCACGTATCCGTTTTTAAATTGCGGTGCAAAGGTAGTTGTTTTTCTACTGAAAGCAAACCAAATACAATTTTTTTACCCAATCAACATCATGGCAGGTTTATTCAGTCTTTTTGTATCCATATTCAGTCAGTTTTATACGTAATTTGCCGTATTTGGTGTTTTTCGAAATATATTATTAAACATCACCTGTTTTTGTGTTCCAATAATTCTAATTTTGCCTTGAAACTAAAACTAATTACCATGAACCGTTTTCTTTTTATTGCCGCTATGCTTATGGGTATAAGCTTTTGGCAAAAGTCAAATGCTCAGGAACAATTAGGCTGGATGAACGATAACTATGCCGGGGTAAACAGTATAGACCTTCAGCCTGCCAATATTGTTGACAGCCGCTTTAGGTTCGATATGAGCTTAATGCACTTTAACGCCAGTGTAATGAATAACTATATTGGCTTTAAGCGCTGGACGATTAAAGGCGATGATAACGACCCGCGCGATTTTCAGGAGCGAAGCCTTTATGAAAATATTGATGACAGCCAGAATAAAAACGTATATCTCAATATTCAGTCATCGTTGCCCATTATGAACTTCATGTTCAACATTAAAAAGAAAAACGCCTTAGCCATTACTACCAAAAGCCGCACTATGTTCAACTTAGACAATATGTCGCCCGAACTGGCTAAGCTGGCGTGGGAGAGCTTAGAGTTTCCGCCATTATGGGAAGAGCGTTTGGTAAATGACAACCTGAATATTAATGCCATGTCGTGGGGAGAAATTGGCATTACCTATGGCCGAGAAATCTTTACCATTAACGACCACTATTTGAAAGGTTCTGTTAGAATGAAATATTTAATGGGGTTTGTGGCAGGCTACCTGCAATCAGACCGGTTAGAGTATGAATTTAAAAATGACGACACACTTTCTATTTATAACAGTGATGTTAGCTATGGCCTGGCCAGCAACCTGAACAATGAATTTTACGATGGTTTTAATTTCAGCATACCCGGAAACCCTACTTTTGGCTACGACCTGGGTTTTGTTTATGAATGGAGAAGAAAAGCCGATGAAAAATATAAATATGATATGGACGGGCAAGAAGGCCTGTGGAGAAGAGATAAAAACAAATACATTCTGAAAGCTGGTTTTTCAGTATTAGACATTGGCAGGGTTAGGTTCGATAAATCTGTTGAAACGGGAAACTTTAATGCCGATGTTTTATTATGGGATATCAGCGATTTTGATGTAGATGGTATAGATGGCTTTAACGATACCATTAATGCCCGCTTTACCAGAAATGCCGATGAAGGCGATTATAAAATGAAATTGCCTACTTCTATCTCCTACCAGTTAGACTGGAATATCTGGAAGCCATTTTACTTAAACCACACTGCTTTTATTGGCATAAAAAGAGACGCTAAAGAGGCTCGTTTAAGAAACATTACCACTTACAGCCTTTCGCCCCGCATAGAACACAAGTGGGTTGGCCTGGCAATACCTTATTCTTACCAGCCCGATTTTAAACAACACCGCATAGGTGCTATGTTGCGCTTAGGGCCATTGGTAGTAGGTTCTGATAATATTCTGAATTTTAAAGGTAACGATGTAGTATATGGTGCCGATGTATATGTTGCGTTGAAAATGCCTATTATGTTTAGAAAGCCGAAAGACAAAGACGGGGATAAAGTTTCTAACAAAAAAGATAAATGTAAAAACGAACCCGGCACCTGGGAAACCAGAGGCTGCCCTGTGCCCGATGCTGATGGCGATGGAATTGCCGATAAAGATGATGCCTGCCCCAATGAAAAAGGCACTGCCGATTTCAATGGCTGCCCCGATAGCGATGGCGATGGCCTTGCCGACAGAGAAGACGAGTGCCCTACTTTAGCCGGTACGCCCGAAAATAAAGGCTGCCCCGATACTGACAGCGATGGACTGGTAGATAAAGACGATGCCTGCCCAACTGAAGCGGGACCTATTGAAAACAAAGGTTGCTCTTGGCCCGACAGCGACCGTGACGGTATTTTAGATAAAGACGATAATTGCCCCGATGTTCCGGGTTCTGTAGATAATAATGGCTGCCCCGACCCTGATACCGATGGCGATGGTATTCCTGACCGCTTAGATAAATGCCCAAGAACCCCGGGTGTGCCCGAAAACGATGGCTGCCCCAAACTAGAGCAAAAAGAACAACAAATTTTAGATAAAGCGTTTGATAACCTTGAGTTCCAAAGCGGCACCTCGGTTATTAAAACTACTTCTTTAGACGAGTTGAAAGCATTGGCGGCATTATTAAAAACCAAGCCCGATGCAAAACTGCTTATCTCAGGACACACCGATAGCGTAGGCAAGCCCGAAAGCAATATGCTGCTTTCTAAAAACAGAGCCAATGCCGTAAAACTATACTTAACCAAGCAAGGCGTGCCTGCTACAAGGTTGGTTACTGAATGGTTTGGTTCTGCCCAGCCTATAGCCGATAACAGTACTCCTGAAGGCAGAGCTAAAAACCGCAGGGTTGAAATGAAACTGATTTATGAATAATAAATTTTGAACCATTAATAAAAGCCGCAGCATTTTGTTGCGGCTTTTTTGTTTCTTAAAAAATGGTTGTGCAACGGTTGCGGCTGTTACTGGCTGCCGTTCTTGTCGGTGTTACTTTAGTATGGTTCGAGGTGAAGTAATTCCATTTTTGAGTTTGTCTGCAATTTTTAATGCTCTTTCTATTCTCTTGTTACTTGATCTTAATTGTGTCACTAGGTAAATCAGTCCGCGTTGGTTGCCTTCTGTTAAACTGTGAAAAATATTGTTTGCATCAGTATCTAAGTTCAAAACTTCCCTTAGTTCTTCAGGCATTTCAAATTGATATTTGGTTTTGTCGGCCGTAAAAGTTGCTGTAACTGTTGAACCTTCTTTAATTTTTAACTTTTTACAAATTGCAGCCCCGATGTTTACAAAATGTCCGCCTTCTTTTTTGGGCATAAATGCACAATGAAACTCAATCTGGTTATTTAGTCTGCATATTGCCCGTTTATCTCCGAGATTTTTAA
The DNA here is from genome assembly GCA_964543705.1 of uncultured Chitinophagaceae bacterium. Taxonomy (GTDB): domain Bacteria; phylum Bacteroidota; class Bacteroidia; order Chitinophagales; family CAIOSU01; genus CAYSGX01. The sequence continues at coordinate 27,467 of CAZIZP010000013.1, read as the reverse complement.
ATGTGTCAACAATTTTTCTGTCAACCATAATATAGTGCATTCCGCTACTAAATTTTTCAAGTTGATATTCTGTTTTCATACATTAATTGTCAAACAGTCTGAATATTATTTTAGTTGTAACATCAGCCTATGAAAATACTATCCTCCTTTTATAGTTCATAATATCATTATGCGTGTAGCAAACCCTATTTCTCCTTTGCAGCATAGAATATAAACAGCCTTTCATCGCCATTAACTCCGTTAATTTCTGGTCGTAGTTTCTTCCACCACCACAACTATATTTTTGTTATTGGTTAGCGTCCGCTATTACGAGTGGGTAATTTTAGGCTGAAACCATCAATTTATACTGAAAATAAACAAAAAAGCACTGTTTTTAGCTAAAAGTGTCGCTGCTAAACAAAAAAGTGTCATTCCTAAACAAAAAAGTGTCGTTTCTAAACTGAAAAGTGTCGTTCCTAAATTAAAAAGTGTCGTTCTTAAACTAAAAGTTGTTGTGCTTAAAGTAAAAAGTGTCGTTTCTAAACTAAAAAGTGTTGTTCCTAAACTAAAAAGTGTTGTTCCTAAACTAAAAGTTGTCGTGTTTAAAGTAAAAAGTGTCGTTAAAATAATTTTTCAATAACACTTTAAAAAATTGGTTTAACACATGTAAAATTTAATATAACCTTTTGAAAGTTAGCAGCAGCATTTAAAAAATTAGAGACGCCATTTAAAAACATAAACACAACCCTAAAAAAAATAGTAGCAACAAAATAAAAGTTAGGAATAACCCTTAAAAAATTAACTGCAACAAAGTGAATGTTGACTGCACCACTTTAGAAATTGAGTGGGGCAAAAAAAATATTTGCAACGCCAAAAAGTAACTTCAATACGGTAAACTGAAATGGAACGAGCGTAAAATTCAAAAATCGAAATTCAAAACTCATCCCCCTGCCCTCCCGAAGTAAATTCGGGACGTGCTCTTCAAATGGGGGCTTGGGCTTTCCTGAAAACTAAAGGCTAACAGCTTCAGCATAAAAGAAAAATGAGAAAATTGAGAATAATAAGAGAATTGAGTATTGGCTCTATCAAAACTGAAAACAGATAACTTATCACATAAAACTAAAGGCTAACAGCAGGTAACGGCAAACGGGGTTATACTACATTTTAACAAGCTTCAGCGACTTTAGAGAAGATAAAGACTGAACATTAACAATATACACGCCTGAGCTAAGGTGGCTTAAATCTACAGCGGCCGATTTGTTAATGCTGCCCTTGAATACTATCTCGCCCCTCATGTTTAATATACTACACCATGTTTTTTCTGTTACGTTTATATATACGTTACCTGCTGTAGGGTTGGGGTAAAATTCAAACAATGCTGTTAAATCAAATGCCGGCTCAGAAGTTATTACGCCTCCCTGAAATTCAATGGCACCAATGTCAATGGTGTCGGCATAAATTCTGTTGTTTCCCAAAAAATCTTCGTTTCCATAAGTTGTTAAATAATAAGTGTTGCTGCCTGCATTAATGGCAGGGCTACCGGAACTTAATGCAAAATTGCCATTGGCCTCATCTTCAAAAAGCGGATCTACAGGTGATACAGATTGATAAAGGTTGTTGTTTAGTTTAAGGTTGGAGCTGTTAGAAGATAAATCTGAACCGAAACCGGTGCTATTGCCGTTAATGGCATTAGCCCAAAAAATAGTGTTTAAAACAGAATCCTGGCTTGTGTCGAAATACATAGCCCCACCATCTTGAATGGCAGTATTGCCGTAAAAAGTGTTATTAACAAAGGTATTAATGCCTCCTGTAAAAGCGCTATGTACTGCCCCTCCTTTATTGCCACAGGAATTACGGTTAAAAATATTGTTTACAGCCTTTAAGGTAGTGCTGCTACAAGACATAGCACCACCTAAGCCCACAGCATTGTTTCCTTCAAACAAATTTGATTTTACCAGATGGTTGCCTGAAGTGAAATACAAAGCACCACCCGAACCGTGAGTTATGTTTTCAATAAACTCATTTTTCTCAATAGTTGAATTGGCATTGCTCAAATACACAGCCCCACCAAATGAAACCTGTACACCGGTAGGCAAATACAACGATTGGTTATTAATGAATTGATTTTCGGTTATAATGTGTGTGCCGTTTTCGAGATACAACGCACCACCTTGTGTATTATTGGTATTGCTTGGAACTATAGCAATGTTATCTTCAAACAAATTATTGGTAATCTCAAGCGAACTTAACTTAGATGCAATGGCCCCACCACTTGCATAAAAGTTGGGTGTAGGCATAGGAAATTGGCCACCACTTTGTTTAATCACCTGGTTGTCGGTAAAATTATTTTCATTGAATATAAGTGTGCAATTTGTACCATAAACAGCACCACCAAAACCACCGCCTTTATTGCTTTCAAAAGTGTTGTTTTGAAAAAGATGATTTCCTCCGTTTACATAAATTGCACCTCCTTCATATCCTGCAATGTTGGCTACTATTTTACAGTTTGAAAATTGAATACTATCGCCTTGATAGAGATATGCTGCACCACCGTAGTAGTTATAAATGTCTTGTGTTAATGAGGGCACATAGCTGGTAGGAGCACCATTAGCACCATTTGCATTGGCTGCACCACCGGTAATCGTAAATCCATCTATAACAATGTTATTCAAATTGGGGAAAAACAACACGTGAAAACAGTTGTCAGAACTATCATTAGCAATTCCAATATCGCCCGAAAGAATGGTTTCATGCAAATCAGAATTTCTGTCGTTCATAGTAGGGCTGCCATTAGCCGGAAAACCGCCATATAATTTTAAACCCGACTTCAGGGTAAAAGTGCTGTTTCTTTCAATCGGGTTAGAAAAATCGGTGGGTGCTTGTATTTGTGTTTCAGGCTTATAAATGCCTGCGGCAACCCAAATTTCATCGGTGGTGCCCGATGCTTGTATCATACTTTGTAAACTGCCTGAGGCATCTTGCCAGCTGGAGCCATTACCGTTACCTCCGCTGCGCACATAGCGTATGGTTTGTGCCGAAAGAATATTGGTTAATATAATGCCGAATAATATTGCATAGCATGTTTTCATGGTTTTAGTTTTATAGGTTTATTGTTTTATTAGCCTGAAAGAATATTTTGTTGAGCCGTTGGTAATCTGAAGGGTATAAAAGCCCGAAGGCAGCGTGTTTCCTTTTAAGTCAACCGCATGCCATGAAACAGCATTGCTTCCTGCCTGCACCTTTGTATTTTGAACAGACACTAAACGCCCGTTTACATCAAAAGCAATTATTTGAGCGGTGCCATATTCTTCAGCATTAAACTGAAGTGTAGCGTGTGTAGTAAAAGGATTAGGGAATGCCGTTATGTTTGCTGTTTTGCCTAAATCTTTAACAGAAGTAGTATTGGTTGATTTAAAAATATAATCCGTTCTGCCTGTAAGATTAAGTACTGCATTATTAAAATCAAATTGTTGAAGCGTAGTGCTGATAACAGAACTATCTGTAGCATAGTTAGTTTCTTCAATTCTTATATCCTGATTACCTTGTTTGATTTTATAAGTTAAAATTCTTTGTTGATTATCATAGGTATAGTATTGTCCGTCAGCAGGAATAAACTTAGCAGAATCCTGATTCCAAAACTGTCTTTCATCACGAATTTTTAAGCCCCCATTGGGTTCATATTCATATACATATCGTTGCTGAATAAAATTGTTAGAAATGGTTTTGTCTTTCCGTTCAATAATTTGCCAAAGGTTATTGTAGGTATAATAATACGTTCTGGTATGAATAAGACTTTGCGAAGCAGGGGTGGGAAGAATCATTACAATGGTAGAGTCCCAGCGCATGGGGTTTAACGACATGTAATACTCTTCATATTCAGATGTTTTCCAATTATTGTTATAAAAAATTTCTTTTTGCCATATAGCCAGTAGTCCGTTGCTTTGATAAGACCATAAGGTTCTTTCTTTATTTCTTAAAATGCCGTTTACAGTATCCATTTCTGTGTGTTGACTTAAATAGCCGAAGCTATCATATCCATATAAAGAGCGGTGATACTCTAACCAGTTGCTGCCTGTCCACCCATATTGGTTTTCGGTAATCAGCTGGTTGTTTCCGTCATAGCTATAGGTGTATTTTCTAAATGGCTTCCACTGATTATTTTCCCATACTTCATTTAAATTTTCCACTACTAAACCTGCCAGGTTATAGGCAAAAATATTTCTGAATACAGGAGCAAATGCAGAAAGTGTATTATCGAAAGAATAGTGTGTAATTGAAGAAGGTAAGTCGGTATTGATATTAGGATATTCATAAACACGATACATATTATAGTTAGGCAATACCGTATTGTTTTGTGCAGGGTAAAACAGTATGCTGTCTAAGCGCATATTGTTTTGAGCGTATAAAAAATTGCTTGATACAAAAAGCAATGCAAATAGTATTTTAGTTTTCATGGGTTATTGTTTTATAAGCTTGAAAGATTGCTCTGATGAATTTCCTTTTATATACACAATATATTGTCCCCCCGTCAGATTCATACCGCTCATGTCGGTTCCATTCCATACAAACCGGTTACTTCCGTTTATTAAATGTGTTTTAGAAATATGAACCAAACGTCCATTATTATCTGTAATATAAATTGTTGCTAATCCGGTTTCTTTGCCTTCAAATTCAAACGTAGTATTATTTGCAAAAGGGTTAGGGTATATTTTAAAGAAATGATTATCTAATGATTTAATGCCTGATGGTTCTTGCCGCTCTTCAAAATATTCATAAAGGTCTAAATCAGGTTGCCAGCCATTGTTAACCCAGCTAAATGCATTAAAACTAAGTATTGAGCTATCGGCTTCATAATTATAAATATACCTGCTGTTAAACTGAAGGGTACCCATTGAAGATTGATAGTATATATTTTCACTTGTGCGACCTAAGTTATCATAGCTGGTTACATCCTTTCCTGAAATAAACCAAACATTATTAGAGGTAGACCATGAATACTGTTCCCAAAGTATTTGTAGATTTTGGTTGTTATAATCATAAACCCATCTTTGCAATGGTTTATTGGCAGGTAGCTGATATGTTATCCATTCTGTAATTAGGTTTTGGCCATTAAATTTCTGCGTGGTTCTGCGAGTGGGCTCCCATATGTTACTGTTTGTATCCCAGCTATATGAATATATAGAGTCAACATTGGTTGAATTACCCGTATGATAAAAAACCTCACGCCCGTCATTCACCCAAGCATTATTAATGAATATTTCTGTTTTTCTCTCTGTTATTCTTTGCAAATTATCAACGGTATATATATTTCTGCTTTTATCTTCCAACACTCCATTCATAGTTTCTTTTACAACTTCCTGAACTCGTGTTCCCTGGGCATTGAACGTGGTTTCGTTTCTAAAAACTTCTACCCATGTATTGTTATTGAAACTAAACCTACTGGTAGTAGTAATGCTTCCAAATGAGTTATAGACATAAGTCCATCTGCTTTGATTTATCCATGAGTTGCCGTCCCAGGTTTGGTAAATCATTTCATCTGTTTTTCCATTAGTATTATAGGTGTACATATATTGCAGGTTATTTACATACACTTGTCCGGGTTCATTCCACAACATATGGGTAGTTACCGATGGTAGTTTGTCATTAGGGTTGTTGTATGTATAAATGGTGGTATCCTTATTGGATGCCTGATTATTTATGTACACCTTTTCGCTTTTAGCTTGCAGCCTAAGATTGTCATTTTGTGCAAACAGATTAATATGAGCAGCAGTCAGGAGTATAAATAATAATTTCAGTTTCATAGATTATTGTTTAATTAGCTTGAAAGATTGATTGAATGATTTGCTATAAAAGCGAACTACATAAAGACCGCTTGATAAAGAATTTCCTTTTGTATCGGCCGCCAGCCACAAAACCGTATTGATGCCGGGGTGTGTATGTTCTGTTTTTTCAAAAACAATGCGCCCTGTATAATCCGCAACTTGAATATGAGCTGGTTCAGCACCTTTACTTTCAAATTCTATAATAGTACTTGTTGTAAACGGATTGGGATATGCTTTTACTTCTGTTGTTATGTTTTCATTAACACCTGAAGGTAATTGCTGAACCGGCTCAAATAAAAATTCTTCTTCGTACGCAGTTACCCATGCGCCATTATTCCACTCAGCAAATTGATATGTTACTTTAGAACTATCCGGCTCATATTGAAATGCATCTCTTCTGAAATTCTCTACCTGATTGGTTGAATTGTTGGTTTTGCTGTAGATTTCTTCTGTTAATCTACCGGTGTTATCATACTGATATTGCCAACGTTCACTTAACTCCCAATCGTTGGTGATAACATACCAATAAAACTTTTTCTTATCAATTAGATTATTGTTGTTGTCATACAAGTATTCTTCTTTATCATAGCTATTCCACTGTGAAGGATTATTTTGTCTGGTTTTAGAAATTAATTGTCCTGCTACATTGTAATCGTATAATGTTCGTCCATTTTTTACAAACTGATTAGTAGAAGTATTCCATTCCCAGATAATGGTTGAATCAAGTTTTTCATCGGTGCTTCCTTTGAAATAGTGGACTGTTTTACTGCCTGCTACCCATTGGTTATTGTTCCAGTTGTAGTTTATGATTTCATTTTGCCGGTTTGAATTATAGTAAGCAAAGGTTTGTCTGTAAGTATTGGTAAGCACATTGCTCATTAAATCCATTCTAATGTATTCCAAGAGAAGGTTGCTGGTACTAAAGGTTTGTGTCAATCTGAAGTTTTCATACCAATTACCCGATTGCCAGGTATAACTGGAAGCCCTGGTAATATTTTTGAAAATATCATACTCGCGAGTTACTCTGTTATAAAATAACCATTGATTACCATCCCATGCCATATCTACTTCTTCCAGTTCATTACCTGATGAATCGCGTGTAATAATGCCTTTATAATTGTTATAAAATTGAGATAGAGAATCCTGGTCATATCCCAATGCTTCGTTATAAAAGTAGGCGTAGGGCGATGGGTAATTATATACAGTATAAAAATCGGTATATGGTTGTCCGGCAGTGTAGCGAATTACATTTCTTTGCGTTAACCGCATTTGGCTAAACAGGGGGTAAAAGCTTAATGCAAGTAACGTTGTTAATAGGGTAGTTATAGTTATTTTTTTCATGCTTATTGTTTTACAATTCTTGAAATGATAGTGTTGTTGCCTTGTTTAATATGTATGAAGTAACAGCCTGGAGCAACTGCATTTTGGTGTTTATTGTTGCCATTCCATAAAAAGGTATTATTGCCTGAAATAGTGAAAAGCTTTTGTTCTAATACTATTTCTCCTAAAGTGTTTAGCAGGGTAATAGTTGCTTCAGCATTTTGCTTGCTTTCAAACGTTATAAGGGTGTTTTCAGCAAATGGATTTGGATAAGTGTTTACTGCTAAATTATATTCTTTATCAAGTACGTTTGTAGCACCAACCGACTCAAATACCCAAATATTTTGACTGGATATTTCCCAGTTGTTATTGTTCCAGTTGTAAGCTCGACCTGTTATGAGCGAGCTATCCGGTGTAAAGATGTATTCGCTTTTACCTCTGTTTTCTAATTGCAGGGTAGTATTATTACGTTGCTTTAAAATGCTTTCTGTAATTCTCCCAAGTGCATCAAAGGTATAATAATCACCGCTGTTGGGTATCCAGGTATTGTCTGAGCTGCTCCAGTTGTAAGAAACGGTTGCATTTTTTCTGCCTGCGTTATCATATCCAAATTCCAACATGCTGCTATATACATATTGATTGTTCTGCAAATTCTCCCGTATTTCTTTGGTAACCTGACCTTGTGTGTTGTAAAGAAATGTAGTGCGGCCAGATATCTTTTTGGTACTGGTATTAACATCCCAGTATTTATGAATAATTGAGTCTAACAATGTAGAAGTGCCTTTATAATAGTATTCATCATCTCTGTAAAACTGCCAGTTGCCATTTTCCCATATTTGCCAGGTGTATCCTGTTTTTCTGTCTAATGAATCGTAAAAAGTACCGTAGAAATTTTTGTTAGTTAATATACCTGCTATGGTATCTCTTTCAATTCGTGAAAATTCATTTCCCGCACTGTTATAGCCAATAACAGTTTGATTAATTTCTTTCCACAAACCATTTACCCATCTGAAAAAAATGTAATCTACCATTCTGCCTTCACTGTCAAATAGCCTTTCGATTTTATAAAATTTTTCCCAAGGATTTCCGGTGGTTCTTCTTAATCTTATAGTGCTGGTTTCATTACCGTATTGATCGTAGGAATACAATGTTTTGCTGTTTGAGTCAGCAGGAAGGCTGGCCTGTGTTTTGCCAAAATTGATATCTTCTGTAGCCAATATGCTTTCATTGTCAGGGTATATCATCACTACAGAATCAACAGGAAAAGTGTTGAGCATCCCGCTATTGCCTTGAGTGAAAGTTCGGTACTTTAATCGCATACCGTTTTGAGCATGGGCAATTGTGCATGCAAGAATTAACAGAGATAAAAAAAATGTTGTATGCATGGCTTTGTAATTTTTAATTTATTGTTTTAGTAGTTTAAATGTTTGTGTGCGGTATTGATTTTTTATAGTGGCTATGTATGTGCCGGCAGGCAGTTCATTACTATCAACATTTGATGCATCCCACAACAAGCTGTTCTTACCACTTATTGCAAACAAGTTTTTTTGAAACACCACACGCCCATTCAGGTCGGTAATCTGTAACTGCAATTCAGTATTTTCTGATGATTCGAATTCAATGATGGTATTCGTAGTAAAAGGATTGGGATGAGCTTTCATTTCAGCATTTACAAAATTCTCATTTACCGAAGTGGCTTGTTTTGTTTCAAATGTAAAATCTCGATTGGCAATTTCTTCCCAACTGCCATTTACCCAATTGTAATCGCGGCTACGAATTCTCCACCCATCTGTATTAAAAATGTTATCAATGCGCGATTCATTTTCCATTTGCATGGTAGTGTTGTTATATTGTTTTACCGTCAATCTTCCAAAAAAGTCACCTGTGTAGGTTTGATAAGTAATTTCTCGGTCTAATCGCCAGTTGCTGTTAAGCCATGTGTAAAAGCTAAAAAGTGCTCTGTTGCCATTGGCATTGTATGCTTGAACTTCTTGTTTGTTGTTCGTAAATACTTGAGTATTGGTATTATAAACCTGATAGACTTTTTCCGTCAGCAGTCCGTTTGCATTATATGTATTAAGGTCACGGCTTAGGATTCGCCAGGTATTATTGTTCCAGTCGTAGCGCACTACTGTATCTGCCAAAGCAGTACCGCTAACAAAAGTAGAAATGGTGCGGCTGTTATTTAGCCATGCGTTGTTGTTCCAGGTTTGATATATATAGTCTGTTAAGTTGCCATTAGCATCTCTTGTATAAATCTTATTATTTACATTGGTGGTTACTCCGTTACTTACTTGCTGTTCCAGTCGTTCAATCAGATAACCGTTGGTGTTAAATGTTTGTGTAATGCGGTAGTTTTCCTGCAAAACATTTGAGATTAAAATATACCTGCTAAACCTAACTGCTTGCCCTTGACCGTTATAGGTGTTTTCCCATTTTAAATCCAGTACCCAGGTGTTGTTATCCAGATAGTAATAAGCTCTGGAAAGCTCACGCATGTTGGCATCATATTCAAAAACAGATTTATAGCCATTATCAGTAAATAATTGGTTAGCAGAATCTCTCCCAAAGCTGTACATTTCGCTAAAGTCATTACCCCATTCATCACCAACTGAGGGATTAGGATAATTATAATAGAGAGAGTCAACTTTAATAAAAACGTTTCCTTGTTTGGTGTAGCCTTCTTCTGTTTTCAGCCTTATATTGTTGGCATTTAAATGTATAAATACAGAAGAAACAAAAAGTATCAATGATGAAACTAAAATTGATTTTTTCATAAGTACATTTATCAGCCAAAATTCAGTGTATTAAAAAAATATATTGTAGTAAAAAGCATTCTATTTTTAGGAAAAAAAAATCAATTTGTAGCTTTAAAGAACTGTTGGTGATATATGAAAAATACTAAGTTAGTTGAGCTGTTATCAAAACTTAATAAAGAAGAAATTAATAGCCTTACAATTTATATTCAATCGCCCTATTGCAATAATTCTAAAAGAATTATTCAGTTATATAAAGTTCTTATTAAAGAGTATCCTTTATTTAAAGAATCAAAAATTGAAAAGTCTGTAGTATTCAAAAAAATATTTGGTGATAAGCCTTATCATGAAGCATTGCTGCGTAATGTTATATCAGATTTGTTTACCCTTTGCGAACAATTTATTGCTTTTGAAATGCTTAAAAAAAATGTATTGTTAAAAGCTGATTTAGTAAATAAGTTTTATTCGGAAAAAGATTTGTTTGTACATGGAGAAAAAATAATAAAAGAAAGCAATAAAGAACTTGCCAAAATCAAACATCAGGATAGCGATTATTTTTTTTGGGACTTTAAAATGCTTCAAAATTCTTTCAGCAATGAGTTTAATTTAAAATTTCGCGGCAATTTAAATAAGCTTTATAAAAAGACCGATTTAGAAAAACTTATTTTCAAACTTGATGATTACTATCTTTCTGAATTGGGAATACTTATTGGTGAGTTGCGAAATAGTTACAGTGCTCACGGGCAAAAAATAAAAAGTGAAAATTATATAAGCAGAATTGACTTTTTTCTTGAGAATGAAAAACAGTTGAACCCACTGGTTGCTTACAGATTGAAACATTGCAAACTGTTGCTTACTGAAAACGATGACATGTATCTTGAAGTAAAAAATGACTTTATAAAGCTTTCAAGATTTATGGATAGAAGTTCTAAACTTGCTACGGTTGTTGAATTACATGGTTTTGTTTCATCAAGGGCCTGGAAAGGAGATAAATTTTTTCTCAATGAAATTGATGAAATAGTACTAATACGTGAAAAGGCAAATCTGATTCTTGATGAAAACAACAAAGTGAACCCCATAGCCTTCTGGAATTTTTGCAATAGTAAATTAAGAAAGAGTAGCAATAAAGAAACCATAGCCTTTGTAAATAAATACAAAAAATACCTGCCCGAATCTGCTTTAGAAGAAACAGTAAACATGGTGTATGCTGCTATAGAAATGAATGAAAAAAGATTTGAACAGGCTATTGCCATACTCATTAAAATAAATAAACCTTTCTTTTCTTCTGAGATCTCATTGAGAAAAATGTTACTTAAATGCTATTTTGAAACCCGGCAATGGCATTTACTTCTCAACTATCTGGAAAACACAAAAAAATTTATTTTGAATAGTAGCGGAAAAATAACCCCGGTTATGCTTGAACATTTAAAAAAATATACCGAACTACTAACACACCTATATCGATACACTCAGCAACATGATGAAAAAAGTAAGCTGAAAGCAGCACAAATAATGAAAACAAATCTGTTTCCCTATGAAGAAATTTGGTATAAAAATAGCATAGGCGAAAACATTTAATTTAACAAACTTCTTTTTTTAGTTTTTCTGTATTTAAATTTTTATGTACACCACGCAAATACATTAATCATCGTATTGTATAGTATTTTTTCAGCAACTATTTTTGATTGATATAAAGTCACTTTAAAAATTGAATAATTATGAGAAACTTATTACTAATGGTGCTTACTACTGCATTATTCATTCAAAACCAATTACGGGCTCAAGATTCAACTTACATTTGGACGAGTGGAAACAGCATTTCCAATTTGTATAATTCCGATGAGCATTATAACCAGTTTGAAGACCCCTGGCCTTATTCTAACAGCAACCCTCCGGTGCCAATATTTCTGGAAAAAAAGCAGTGGATATCTATAGCTTCGGTAGGGGCCATAGTTTCGGCTGTGGCAGCCGATGGCACCCTGTGGCAATGGGCAACCAATACCAATAGCGCAAGGTCGCCAGTAGTTGGCCAAGTCACCTCACAAACTAATTGCAAACAAGTAGCTTATGGCAGTGGCTCAACAGTTTTATTTATCTTAAAAAACGATGGTACAATCTGGAGAGGGCCATCCGGTTCCACCCAAGTATCTGCACAAGGCGATGTATGGAATAAAATTTCCAGCACTTCTACCTCATTATTTGCCCTAAAATCTGATAGTACGGTATGGAGATGGAGTGTTAACAGTCAGGGCGTGCTAAGTAACATGACACAACTTGGCCCGGGAGCCAAATGGGTTGATTTCAGTTCTATTCCTGGTTTTGCTTATGGTATCAGAGATGATGGCACGCTTTGGACACTTTCAACCTCACTACAATCCTTTTTACAGGAAGGCACTGATAACGACTGGAAAAAAATATTTGGCAAAAGAGCAATTTTTGCCATAAAAAATAATGGCAGTCTTTGGGTTTTGGGCAATACTAATACCTATGGGCAATTAGGTATTGGCAATAACAGTGCTGCTACCGACCTTACTCAGGTAGGTACCGATAGTAATTGGGACATGGTTTTCCCCGGAATAGACCACTGCTTTGGTTTAAAAACCGATGGCAGTCTTTACTCTTGGGGGCGTAACCATTTTTACCAATTAGGTATTGCTAACAATACAGACCAAACCTCGCCTGTTCAGGTAGGTGCCACTGGCGAGTGGCGCCTGGCAGAAGCTGGCGATAATATAAGCGTAATGTTTAGAACATGGGGTTATGATGGCAATACATCTGTACCATTAATTCCTGCTGCGCCATCTAATTTAACAGCCACACCTACCAACAGCATAGAACTCAACTGGCAAGATAATTCTACTAATGAAGATGGGTTTTATGTAGAAAGTGCTACAGATGCCAATGGTCCTTGGAGTGTTATTCATACCACTGCTGCTAACGAAACCAGCTATTTACATTCAGGGCTTACCAATGGGGTTGAGTATTTCTATCGTATAAAAGCCTTTAACGGCAATGGCGAATCGGCATATTCTAATACAGCAAGTGCTATTGAAGGCATTGTGGGTATTGCTGAAGCCGAAACAGAAAAAATAATTGTTTTCCCAAATCCGGCTAAAGACATCGTGCATATTTCAGTACCTGAAAAAAACGCTGAAGTAAAAATTACCGATATTGCCGGAAAAGTAGTGTTTACTAGTGCTTTTGGAAAAAGCAACAACATCAGCATAAATGTTAGCAACCTTTTAAATGGAGTTTACTTTGTGCATCTTAAACACAGCAATAAATTAATAACTACAAAATTGCTTATAGCTGAATAGTAGCTAAGTTATTTTATTGTTTATGCCGCTTTTCGTTATGTCTATACCGATATACCGAAAAGCGGTTTTCTATTTATATAGAAACGATATGCCAAACAGATTTAAGTATAAAAACTTATTTTCAGCTATTAACTAGTGCTTTACACTTATTTCAATAGTTTTGTGGCAAATTATTATGTGGTTCATAATAATTTCTCTTTCGGGGAGTTGATACTATGGTATTGATGAAAATGATAAACACTATTGAGCATGAGCGACTATATGAAACAAAAAGACAAGCAGAAATTTTTACAAAACGCAGTAAACAGAAACCTTTTAGTAAGAAAGCTGGAAAATCTTAAATCTGAAGCAGAATTTAAAGCCCTTAAAGAAGAATCGGAACTAATTGAAGAGCTTATTAAGGTAATTAATGTGCATAGTACAGAAGCCTCGTCAAAACTTAAAAGAAAGCTAATGATTAAAAGCTTTTTAAAAGAATAATACCGTTTTCGGCTTTTTATACATTCTTTTCACCGTTTAGAAAAGCATTTTTTCATTTATTAACCTAAACGAAGTAATATTTACCAAAGTTGGGTTAAATCTATTGCCTATTTTTGCAAACCTGAAAAACGAAATAAATAAATTGAGAAATATGAAAAGAATTGTGTTTTTATTTTTAGTGTTTGTAAGCAGCTACACCTTCGCACAAACTAAAACTTCAAAACCTGCACCTGCCAAACCTTTAGAAACCAAAGCCGAAGAAAAGCCCGACCCGGTATTGTTTTCTATCGGCAATTCAAGTATTGGCCTTTCAGAATTTCAATATGTATATAATAAAAACAATGCTTCATCTGCCGATGCCTACACCCAAAAATCGCTGGAAGATTATTTAAACCTGTATATCAATTTCAGGCTAAAAGTAAAAGAAGCAGAGGCTTTAGGCATGGACACCGTTCAGGCTATCAATAAAGAATTAGATACTTACCGCCAGCAATTGGCTAAATCTTACCTATTCGATAAAGAAGTAAACGAGCAGCTAATTGCCGAAGCTTATCAAAGAATGCAAAAAGAAGTTCGTGCCAGCCATATTTTATTTTCTATTGAAGACAGCGGCTTACCTGCCGACACTTTAGATGCCTATAAGAAAGCTTTAGAAGTAAGAAAAAGATTGTTGAAAGGCGAAGACTTTGAAAAATTGGCCAAACAGTTTTCTGCCGACCCTTCAGCCAAAACCAATGGTGGCGATATTGGCTTTTTCACTGTTTTCCAAACCGTGTATCCGTTTGAAAATGCAGCATATAACCTGAAAAAAGGTGAAATTTCTATGCCGGTGCGCACTCGCTTTGGCTACCACATTGTAAAAGTTACCGATACCCGCGAGGCAACAGGTAAAATGAAAGCTGCACACATTTTATTTAAAACCCCGTTAAATGCTACGCCTGAACAAGAGAAAGAAGTATTGGTAAAAGCACAACAGGTTTACAGCGACATTAAAGCCGGAAAAGGAACTTTTGAAGAAATGGTAGAAAAGCATTCTGAAGATCGCCAAACCTTTAAAAAAGGAGGCGTGTTGCCTGAATTTAGCATTGGTAAAATGGTTTTGGAATTTGAAAATGCTGCTTTTGCTTTGAAGAAAGATGGCGATATTTCCGAGCCGGTTAAAACCGAATTTGGCTTTCATATTATTAAGCGCATTAGCAGAGAATCGTTACCCGATTTTGAAACTGCCAAAAACGATTTGAAAAAGAAAGTTGAAAGAGACTCGCGCTCGTCAATAGCCAAAAACAAAATGGTAGAAAAAATTAAAGCTGAATATGGCTTCAAAGAGTATAAAGAACCCAGAGAACAGCTGTTTACCATTATTGGCGATAAAATTTTAGAGCCTAAGTTTGAAATAGTGCAGAAGATTGCTTTAACAACACCATTGTTTCAGTTGGCAGGTGTAAACTACACCCAGCAAGATTTTGTAGATTATGTTCAGAACAAACAAAAGAAAAAAAGAACCGAGCCGGCACTAAAAGTATTTAACGATTACTACGATTTATTTGTAGAAGACAAATGCCTGGCTTACGAAGAAACACAACTGGAAAGAAAATATCCCGATTTTAAAAACCTGATGAAAGAATATCGCGATGGTATATTACTGTTTGAATTAACCGATAAAAAAGTTTGGAGCAAAGCCGTTACCGATACTGCCGGATTAAAAGCGTTTCACGAAACCATTAAAACTAAATACATGTGGAACGAGCGTGTAGAAACCGAAACCTACATAGTAAAGCCCGAACTGGTAAAGGCAGTTAAAAAACTGGTAGTTAAAGGCAAACTTTCTGCCGGTGAAATTGCAGCCAAATACAATGCTAAAGACAGCAAAGCGGTTCAGTTTGAGATGAATACACTTGAAAAAGGACAAAATGAAAGAGTAGATAAAATGGCATGGGTTGCCAATACCCTGTCTGAAGACTTTACTAATGCCGACAACACCATATCGTTCATAAAAATTAAAAAGGTAATTCCGCCAACACCTAAGGAATTAAATGATGCCAAAGGCTTTATTATTTCCGATTATCAGGAATATTTAGAGAAAACCTGGATTGCAGAATTGAAAGAGAAATACCCTGTAAAGGTGGTTCCGGGAGTTGTGAATACCCTTATTAAATAATAATCAGTTGCAAAAGAAATATTATTTCATATTGTTTATAATACTTGCAGGCAGTTTATCTGCCTGTAAGTATTTTAAGAAAAAGCAACCTGAAAAAGCTAAGCCTATAGCCAGGGTAGGAGAAAACTTTTTGTATGCCGAAGATCTGGAATACCTGTTTGAATCGGCAACACCTGTAACCGACAGTGCTGCCACCGTAAAAACTTATATTGATGACTGGATAAGAAAAAAACTATTGCTCGAAACAGCCACTACCTATCTTCCGACTGAAAAGCAAAATGTAGAAAAGAAAATTCAGGATTACCGCGAAGCCTTACTTATTTATTTATATGAAGACGAATTGATAAAGCAGAAACTGGACACCACTGTTACTGAAGAAGCTGTAGATAGTTTTTACAATGCCTATAAAGATAATTTCAGGCTCGATGGAAATATTTATAAAATCAACTACATAAAACTGCCCACAGACGCACCAAAAATAGATTCCATTCGTTTTCTGTTTTTGCGTGCCGGTAACGAAAAAAACTTTAACCGGCTGGTTAACTATTGTTACAGTTACGCAACCGATTTTTATTTAAAAGACAGTCTTTGGATTTCAGAATTAAGCCTGAAAAACAAAATGCCTTTAACCGAAAGCGATATGGCAGTATTAGAAAAAAGTAGTCAACCCGTAGAAGTAAGCGATTCCAATTATCTTTATCTGCTGAAAAATATAGATATAAAACTAAAAGGAGAGCCGGCACCCATAGAATTTGTAAGAAAAGATTTAAACTTCATGATAATAAACAAGCGTAAAAAGCAACTGCTTACCAACGCTTACGATAAAATTTATCAGGAAGCCATAAAAGACGGCACCTTTGAGGTGTTTTAAAGTATAAAAAAGATGCAAACAATATATAAAGCTATTATCGTTAAACCCTTAGTCTTGTTGCTGTTCATAATGGCAGCAGGCACATTACGACTTTCGGCTAACGATACCCTTACGGTAGATAAAGTTATAGGCGTGGTAGGCGATAATATTATTCTGCTTTCAGATGTTGAATTGCAATATGAGCAACTGGCAGTAGAAAACCCCGGAGTACCGGTAGAGTTTAAGTGTGAAATTCTGAACCAAATGCTTACTCAGAAACTTTTTTTACAACAAGCCAAACTCGATAGCGTAAATATTTCTGATGATGAAATAGAAAGCGAACTGAATAGAAGAATACGTTATTTCACTTCCATGATTGGTTCGGTAGAAAAGTTAGAAGAGTATTACGGTAAAAGTATTCTGGCTATAAAAGATGAATTCAGAAAAGATATTGCAGACCAGTTGCTGGCACAAAGAATGCAAGGCAATATTTTTGGTAATGTAAAAGTTACTCCTGCTGAAGTAAAAAAGTTTTTTGAAAGCATACCTAAAGACAGCATACCCTATTACAACGCTGAAGTAGAAATAGGGCAAATTGTAAAAAAGCCTGAAGTTGCCATAGAGCAAAGGCAGTTGGCTATTGAAAAAGTAGAAGGTATTTTGGCACGCGCCAGAAAAGGCGAAAACTTTGCCACATTGGCTACCATTTATTCTGAAGATCCCGGTTCGGCAAGCCGCGGGGGCGATTTAGGTTTTGTAGGGCGTGGCGAATTGGTTACAGAATTTGAAGGTGCCGCCTTCCGCCTGCAACCCGATGAAATAAGCGATATTGTTAAAACCAAATTTGGCTACCACATTATAAAAATGCACGAGCAAAAAGGCGAAAGAATAAGAGTAAGCCATATACTTATTAAGCCAAAAACCAGCACCTACGATTTGCAAGATGCTATTCAGTTTTTAGATTCGGTAAGAACCCTTATTGTAGAAAACAAAATTACTTTTGAAAAAGCCGTAGATAAATTTTCTGAAGACGAGGAAAGCAAACAACAAGGAGGCTTATTAGTAAATCAGCAAACCGGAAACTCGTCTTTTGAAATTAGCCAGCTCGACAAAAGCGTTTATTTTGCCATAGATAAACTTCAGGTAGGAGAAATTTCGAGCCCGCAATTATTTGCCAATGCTGAAGGCGAACAGGCAGTGAGAATACTAATGCTGCGCAGCGAAACCCCTGCACATACTGCCAATTTACAAGACGACTATTACAAAATAAAAGCCATTGCCCTTCAGGAAAAACAACAGCGCGAGCTTATGAAATGGGCCGAAAGAAAAATGGAAAGTACTTATGTAAAAGTAAGCAGCGAATATCGCGAATGTCCTAATTTAGATTTGTGGTTTAAAAAAATTGATTCAACGCAACAATAAATATGATACAGTATAACTCTGATGCAGAAGCTATAGATGCCTTAGCCGCTACTTATAAAAATCTTAAAGCAGAAATTGGCAAAAAAATTATTGGTCAAAACGAAGTAATAGACTTTGTATTAATTTCTCTTTTTTGCGATGGACACAGTCTTTTGGTAGGGGTGCCCGGTTTAGCAAAAACCCTTTTGGTAAATACTATTGCCGATGTGTTAGACCTTAAATTTAAACGCATTCAGTTTACCCCCGATTTAATGCCTTCTGACATTACCGGGTCTGAAATTTTTGAGCAAGGGCAAGGTTTTCGTTTTAATCGCGGGCCCATTTTTGCCAATATTGTTTTAGCCGATGAAATTAACCGTACACCCCCTAAAACTCAGGCAGCACTGCTTGAAGCCATGCAGGAAAGAAACGTAACGGTGGGGGGCGCTAATCATAAATTAGATTTACCGTTTTTTGTTCTGGCCACGCAAAACCCTATTGAACAAGAAGGTACTTACCCGCTGCCCGAAGCACAGTTAGACCGCTTTATGTTCAACATAGTGGTAAATTATCCCGATTTTGCCGAAGAGCTGGAAGTGGTAAAAAACACCACAACTTCAAAAGATATTACCATTCAAAAACAAATTACGGCACAGGAAATATTATTTTTTCAGAAGCTTATTCGTAAAGTGCCCGTAGCCGATAATGTATTAGAATATGCCGTAACACTGGCAGCCAAAACACGCCCTAATACTGCAAAGGCTACTGCCGATGTAAATAATTACTTAGCGTGGGGTGCAGGGCCACGAGCCTCACAGTTTTTGGTGTTAGGCGCAAAATGCCATGCTGCATTAAGAGGCAAATACTCGCCCGACATAGAAGATGTAAGGGCAGTAGCATTGCCTATACTTCGCCACCGTATCGTAAAAAACTATAAAGCCGAAGCAGAAGGCATTAGTATAGACGATTTGGTGGGTCGGTTGTTTTAAAGGCATATTAGTACATAAACAACACAATGCATTATCATTGCTATTATTCAATCCTATATCGATGTAACGTTAGAAACCATTTCTATTTAGAATAAAAAGTTTCTTCAGCAGCTTACTAATATTTATACGTTAAATTATTTTTCGACAATTATAGAAATAAAAAGAATGCATACTTTTATAAAATATTCTAAGAGTTAATGAGAATATTAGGCGCACTGTTTATTTCTGTTTATTGCTTGCCGGCATTATTAAATCTATTTGCTTTTGGAGATTATATTATTCGCCAAGATTATTATGCTGAGGTATTATGTGTAAACAAGAACAAGCCTGAATTAGCTTGTAATGGCAAATGTCAAATCAAGAATTTTACAAATCAAGTGGAGAAAGGAACTGAAAAGCCAATTTTACCTGCTTCATTATTTAAAGTGTTTAAAGTCGATGCAATTTTTTACATAGAAGAAATCTCTTCATCTATAGCAGATTGTTCCAGAGTAAAGGTTTTACATTATTTCAATAAAATGCCAAAGATTTATTTCATCGAAAATTTTTTTGTGCCACCAGAATTGAATATGGGTTTTTCTCAAAGATGGCTACAAACTGTTTTATTATAAATAAGCAGTACAGCTACTCATAAGTCAATTTATATTCAAATTAAAAAACTTTAAATGAACCAATATTAATGACTTCAAAATTTTCTTTATCTGCTATAAATTTAATCACCATTCCTTGAGACCAAAATTTATTATTTGTCATTCTTTTTGAACCTCCCAAATCTATCAGAATTCTTATTGAACCTTCAGGAAAAACGTCAATCTCTTTACCCGAATACAAAGCATTTAATTCTATAACAATATTTTTAATTCTTTCTGTGAAAACATGTTCAACTTTGACAACTTTTCTTCCATTATGTTCTTTCAAATTATTATTAGCGTGATTCATAAGAAATGAATCAATTGTAGGTTTAATAATATTTAAAATGTCATTCATTGATTGCAGTTTTTAGAAATTATCTCGTATGCTTCAGAACTGCCTAATTCACCTGCCTTACTTAAATCTAAGCAACCTTCTGTTTTTTTCAATAATGCAATTTTTGCTTTCCCTCTCAGTAAATATGAGTTAGGAAGTTTTGGATTAAGTTCTATAGCCTTATTACAATCATTGATGCATCCGTTGTAGTTTTTTAGACTAAGTTTTATTTCAGCACGGGTATCCCAAGCCACGGAGTTAGTGATATCTAATTCAATTGCTTTATCTGCATCTATAAGAGCTTCCTGATATTTTTTTTGTAAAAATTTAGCCCAAGCTATATTGTTATATGCCATTGAGAAATTAGGTTTTAACTCAATGGATTTTTTATAGTCATTTATAGCTCCTAAATAGTCATTTAATTTTGACTTAACTGAACCTCTATTATAATAGGCATAAGGATTATAGGATTCAATCTCTATTTGTTTATTAAAATCACTTAATGCTAAATAGTATTCTTCAATTTCCATGTATGCCCATCCTCTAATATTATAAACATCTTTAGAGATAGTAGCATCTTCAATTAATGCTTTGCTGAAATCTTGAATTGCATCTTTATAGGATTTTCTATAATAATGACACATTCCTCTTTGGAAATAAGCAGGTGCAAAATTTGGAGATAGTTGAATAACTTTTGAATACTTATCAAGTGCACTCATGAAAAGTTCTTGACTGTAAAGGGCATTACCCTCATTCCAATATTTTACAGGGTCGTTTTGCTCTTTATATCTCACTTCATATTTTGAAATTTCTTCCTTAATTGCATGTTCTATTTTTTTGAGAGTTGTTCCAGCAACCGATAAATCAGAGTCTTCAAGATTTTTTAGCTGATAATAGTATTTATTAACTGCATTATTAAACTCATTTTCATTTACCTGAGAAGTTAGTTTTAAACACCAATCTAATAATGAATACAGGTATTCTTGATTTTGATTATAATTATTCTGCCTTTGCTGGAGAGCATTATATAATTGATTATAATTTGAATTTGAATTATAGTATTGTTGTCCAGTAGGTAATTGGGCAGGTGTTTGGGCATAACCTTCAATTATTAACGACAAAAAAGCAACGATAAACAAATTTAATCCTATATTATTCATAAATTTTATTTCTATATCAAAATTAAACAAACACCCCATGGTTTTAAAATATTGTCCATTCAAATTTTTACCTATGTTAATTTTAAATTGATAACAATTATTGGGTTCTCAATGAATGATTCTATTCGTTTTTTATTGTTTTTTGCATTTTTAAGATAAACTTATCTATCTTGTAACATCATAAAATCTTCTTAAACCCATAATTATGAAATTTATTTTTTCACTCTTCACATCTGTTGCTTTTATTATTGTTTTAGCATTATTTTCAACAAACAATTTGAAGTCTTCAAATATAGAGGTTTCATTTGTAAATAGTTTTTGTGATGGTTGGAATGATGGATATCAAGATGCATTAAAAGGTTGTTTAAAAGTAGATATTACTCCTATTTGCCCTATTCCCCCGATAGGCAGAAATACATACAAAGATGGTTATGGACTAGGATATGCAAAAGCACTACAAAAGTGTGACAACTAAAGTGTATTCCATACTCTAACGTAGCGTTCGCCACGACCACACTCAGCAAACAAAATAATTCGTTTGAAAGGAAGGCTTCCCTCGCAGGGAAGCCTTCCTTTGTTAACGGCAAAAAGTTCTGTTTTTTAGTGTTCTGCTTTAGAATTAATCTACAACAGTTTACAATTCATCTACAACGGTTTAGAATTCATCTAGAACAGTTTAGAAACAATCAAGAATAGTTTAGAACAGAGCTACAATGGTTTAGAATTAATCAAGTACAATTTAGAAATAACCTACAAAAGTTTAGAATTAATCAATAACAGTTTAGAATAAACCTACAACAGTTTAGAACTGAACTAACACATCTTGAGAATAGATTGAGAATTAGTTGAGAAAATATTGAGAAAAAACCGACAAATTATCCTTCCCTCGCAGGGAAGCACTCTTTTTAATGAAGCAAAGGACAATTTAGAATATTGTTAAAGTAATTTGCAATTTTTTCTTGTGACTATTTTGCCACCAAACTAATCTATGCGGCTCTTCACTATATTCAGCAGCGGATTCTTTTATCCCTAAACCCCTTTATTATTCCCCTTATCAGTTACTACTACCTTATTGTAGTTTTCTGTAGCTATCATGCTGCTCATAATTTGAGTTTGTAAATCGCCTACTGAATTAGGGGAGTAAGGTACAAAAATGGTGTTCACCCCATTTTCCGATAGCTTGGCAATCGTATCGTAATGTTGTGTCATAAAGAGCATATTCATAACGCTTTGGCTGGTTACATCTTTATCCATTACACCTCTTACTTCTTCTACCGATTGTTTTATACCATTCGCTATTGCTATTCTTTGGTTGGCAATACCTTCACCCTGTAGCTTTTTACTTTCCGCTTCTGCCTGGGCTGCAGCAACTACTTTTATTTTTTCTGCCTCTGCCGTTTCTTTTGCCGCTTCCTTCATGCGTTTTGCAGCATTAATTTCATTCATGCTTCGTTTCACTTTTTCATCGGGGTCTATATCTGTAACCAATGCTTTTAAAATATCGAAACCAAATTCTTTCATGGTACCCGATAATTCGGTTTGCACTGCCGATGCAATTTTTTCTTTTTCAGAAAACACATCATCCAGTTCCATACTGGGCACTTCCGAACGGATAGAGTCAAACACATAAGATTGCATTTGGCGGTGCGGGTCGTCCAATTTATAGAAGGCATTACTGATGCCTTCTTCGCTATCGATCACTAAAAACTGAACAGAAACCACAATTCTTACAAAAACATCATCTTTTGTTTTGGTTTCTACCTGTACAGGAAGCTCTTGTACTTTAAGATTAATGGTGCCGGCTTTTTTATCTATTAAAGGTATTTTAAACTGTAAGCCCGACTTTGCTACTCGTTGAAACTTGCCTAGTCGCTCTATAACTACGGCTGTTTTTTGTTTTACTATAAATACACTGCCAATAGCCAAAATAATAAGCAGTATCGGCCAAGCATTAGAAATAATTATACCTAAGTAATCCATAGGGCTATGTTTTTGATTGCATTAAAAATAATGCAATAAATGAGATGGAGCGTTAAAAAAAGATAAATTATTAAAGAAATATACTAAGCGAACAGCTTGCTGTTTTCTACTTTTTTCAATGGGTTAGTATCTAAAATCTAAATAGAATTTTCTTCGGAATATCGTTTGCATTTTCCCAAACCAATCGGGCTATTGTTTCTGCAGCCCATAAAAACAAAAAACCCGCTCTATTTCAAAAGCGGGTTTCTGAATATTAAAAGCATATTATCTTTTATCTCTTAAAACAAATTGTCTTTCAGTAGCACCTGTATAAATTTGTCTTGGGCGACCAATAGGTTGATTTTGTTCTACCATTTCTTTCCATTGAGCAATCCATCCCGGTAGGCGGCCTAATGCAAACAAAACAGTAAACATATCTACAGGAAAGCCCATGGCACGGTAAATAATGCCTGAATAGAAATCTACGTTTGGATATAACTTTCTTTCAACAAAATATGGGTCTTTCAATGCTGCTTCTTCCAGTTTTTTCGCAATTTCTAAAACAGGATCATTTACACCAAGTTTATTCAATACATTATCGCAAGCCTGCTTAATGATACGTGCTCTTGGGTCGAAGTTTTTATAAACTCTGTGTCCAAAGCCCATTAAGCGGAATGGATCGTTTTTATCTTTTGCTTTATCAATAAATTTTTGAACGTTACCGCCATCGGCTTTAATTTCTTCCAGCATTTCAATTACTTCTTGGTTAGCACCACCATGTAATGGCCCCCAAAGTGCAGCGATACCTGCCGCTACTGAAGCATATAAGTTAGATTGTGACGAGCCCACTAAACGCACTGTAGATGTAGAGCAGTTTTGCTCATGATCGGCATGAAGAATTAATAGCTTATTCATGGCATCTACCAATACAGGGTCGTTAACATATTCTTCGGTAACATGTCCAAAAGCCATGTACAGGAAATTTTCTACATAGCTAAGATTGTTTTTAGGGTAATTAACCGGATGCCCAACTGCTTTTTTCATAACCATAGCAACCATAGTAGGCATTTTAGCCAATAAACGATGAATGGTTAAAAGTTTTTTATCGGCAGAGCGGTTAGGATCTAACGATTGTGGGTAGAAAGAAGATAATGAAGATACCAATGCAATTAAAATTCCCATTGGGTGAGAATTAGTAGGGTAGGCATCGAAAATTTTCTTCATGTCTTCGTGTACCAAAGTGTGGCGCGTAATGGTGGTACAGAAATTATCGTACTGTTCTTTAGTAGGCAATTCGCCATGCAACAGCAAATACGATACTTCCATAAAGTCTGAATGTTCAGCCAATTGTTCAATAGGATAGCCTCTGTAACGAAGAATTCCTAATTCCCCATCTAAGAAAGTAATGCCACTTTTGGTTGCTCCTGTATTTTTATACCCTGTGTCTAATGTTACATAACCGCTTAAATCGCGCAGTTTTGAAATATCGACAGCAGGCTCATTTTCAGAGCCTGTAAAAACGGGAAGTTCGTAAGATTTTTCTCCTAATTGTAGTTTAGCTGATTGAGACATAGTAAAAGCAAATATTTTTTATTCAAAAAAGCAGAATGCTCACAAATCTAATGTTTGTCAGCAAAATGTAAAATAAAATAGCATTTAAAATGTTCAGAAATGCTTAAATAATTACAATTAATAAAGCTGTATTAAAAAATTAAGCAGCTTTTAAACTGAAATCTGGATTATTAGTTGGATTATCGGTATTGCCCAAAGCCTTTAAAAACTTCATGTGTTCGGCCAAGATGTTTATCAATGAGCGGTTACGGTAGGGAATATTAAACTCACTGGCCGTTTGCTTAATAATTTTGGTTAAAGCAAAATAGTGAATATGGTTTACCGTAGGAAACAGATGATGTGCCACGTGAGTATTTAAACCGCCTGTAATCCAGTTTATAAAATAATTATCGGCAGCAAAATCTACGGTGGCTTCTATTTGGTGTTTTCCCCAGTCGCTATGTACCAAACCGTTAGCGTCAGGCAGGCGGTATTCCGATTCGTTGGTAACATGCACCGGAACTAATATAAAACCTATAAACAAGCCTATTGCCAGGTGCATAGCTAAATGCAATAACAGCACTTCTCCCCAAGAAAGGCCCAACACTGTTTTTGGTATTACAATCATGTAGCCTATAAAGGCAAGTTTGGTTACAATAAGTATAATTACTTCGCGAAGCGGGTGTTTTTCTACTATTTTATTTCCGAAATTTTGCTGCAACAGTAATTTAAAATCGCGAATGTAGATTATGTTTATACTCAGCAAAGCATATAAAAAGGGGCCGTAAATATGTTGGTATTTATGAAACCATCTTCTTTCTGAATTGGGGTTGAGCCTAATAAGCTTGCTTTGATCTATATCATCATCTTTTCCCGGCACATTAGTAAAGCCATGATGAGCCACATTATGCTTCAATTCCCAGAAATAACAAGTTATGCCCACCATGTTCCAGGTGTAGGCAAACAGGCGATTTACCCAATGTTTTTCTGAAACAGCATTGTGCGAAGCATCGTGTGCTATTGAAAAAAGAAAAATGGTAATAAAAAGCCCGAAAAAAATAAATAACGGATATAGCTGCCAGCCTAAAAAGTTTCCGGAAAGTATTAAAGCATAAAAGAGTATTGCCAGAACTAAATAAAACAGATTTTTAAAAACAAATAAAGTATTAGATTTCCTTGTTAAATTATTGTTTTTAAAATAAGCTTCAACACGCTGATTCAGTACTTTAAAAAAATCGGCCGATTGAGGTTGTAAAAATTTAACTTTCTGCATAAAAGTTTATTAATAAAAAAGTCCTGAAGATTGTTTCTTCAGGACTGTAAATATACATTTTTTATAATGGCAGGTTATTTTACCTGTAGCAACTCTATATCAAATACTAAAGTAGCTTTTGCAGGAATTACAGGAGGGAAGCCTCTTTCTCCATAGCCCAGTTCGTAAGGAATAATCAAGGTGCCTTTTCCGCCTTCTTTAAATAAAGCAATGCCTTCGTCCCAGCCTTTTATAACTCTTCCTTGTCCAAGCGGAAATTCAATAGGCTGTCCTCTGTCTAATGAAGAATCAAACTTGCTTCCATCAGTAAGTTTTCCGGTGTAATGAACACTTACAGTGCTACCGGCAGTGGCTTGTTTTCCGGGGCCTTCTTTTTCAATAATGTACATTAATCCACTTGCAGTGGTTTTAGCATTAGGATAGTTTTCGGCTACAAACTTTTTGGCAGCTTCTGCGGCTGCTGCTGCTTTGGCAGCTTGCTCTTTTTCAAAGCCTTCTCTTTTTGCTTTAAATACTGCTGCTGCATCAAATGCTTCAGCCGCTTTGCCTTTTCGCAAAATATTAACTTTAGTCATTACATCGTTTTGCTCAATAGCATCAACTACATTTTGACCTTTTACTACCCTGCCAAACACTGCATGTTTGCCATCTAACCAAGGCGTTTCTTTATGAGTAATAAAAAACTGGCTGCCGTTGGTAGCAGGGCCAGCATTAGCCATACTTAAAATACCGGGGCCGGTGTGTTTCAATGAGGGGTCAATTTCATCGGGGAAGTTGTAACCCGGGCCACCTTGCCCGTTTCCTTGCGGGTCGCCACCCTGAATCATAAAATCTTTAATTACACGGTGAAACTTAATACCATCGTAGTAGGGGGTACCCAAAGGCTTTGTGGTGTTTTCAATTTTACCTTCTGCAAGGCCAACAAAGTTGGCTACTGTCATAGGGGTTTTTTCAAATTCCAGTTGCAACAAAATTTCGCCTTTGTTGGTAACAATTTCAGCATACAATCCGTCTGTCATATCTTTTAGTTTTTCTTTAGCATCGTTTTTTTGAGAATTACATGCCGAATAAGTAAATACTCCTGCAGCAATCATCATAAGGGTGAAGAATCTTTTCATAATGTAGTTTTTTATTTATTAACAGTAAAGAAATCGGTTTTTTAAAGCTCGGCAAAGTAACGAATTATCAGTTGTTTCAGCAAATACTCTTGCTCTTCTACCGGAAGCTGGGGCATGGGTTTTAGCGCCACCCAATGAGGCCAGCCATCTTTATCTAAGCCTTCCAGTTCAAAATAGCCTTCGTAACTCATCAGCCTGCAAGTAGCAATATGCATTAAGTTTACTTTTTCTTCTTTGCTGAAGTTTTCTTTCACCACGCCCAGTTCTCTCATGCCAATTAAAAAAAGCAACGCTTCCACATCAGGATTTTTTTTAAATTGCCTGAAGATGCGCACTTGCACTTTTCTAAACTGCTCGTCTATTTCTTT
>CAZIZP010000012.1:3859-123372 GCA_964543705.1 uncultured Chitinophagaceae bacterium | reverse complement strand
CTTATTTGTTCCATTTTTTAGGTTTTTGTGTAAACCTATTTTAGGACAAGACATTTTTCCGTATCCCGTTATTGCAGAAATCGTCACCGCAGCAAAGTTTGCAAATGAGCCATAAAGCGCAAGATAATATACTGCAGATAGCCATTTAACCGATAATAAAAGTTTACTCCATATTAGTCCTAGTATTATTAAAAACATTCCATTCATTATCCCTTCAAGATGTGCGGAAAGCCCCATTCTTGGATTTGACATTAATGGAATAAATAAGCCAATAAGTAGCCCGAATAAAAATAAAAGAATTCCAAGGAACAATAGTCGGTCTGCATGTTTTACTGTTGCTGTATTGTTTTCCATATTGTTAATTATTTAGTAAATATATTATATTAAATTAATTATAACACCTTTACATAAAACTAACTTATGTTCCAACAAAACTACTAACAATGTCAAATTTTATAAAGTATATGCTAAAATCATGTTTGATTACTAACTTTTCAGGTGTATTACTTATTAATTTTTTGGAGCGATCATTACCTAAATAAAAATCTGAAACTGCAACGTAGCGCAGCTTCTTCGGCCGGCAGGTTGTGTTTTATTGGCGCTATCAATTTTATACTCGGGTCGGTTTTGATAGTCGATAGTAATTTTTGCTTTATGGTTTTTAATAAACCAGTTCATGCCCACATTAAACACATCCATAGAATTATCCTCCAGGCGTTTAAACAAAGCATGAGTATAGCCGGCATAAGGCATCAATTGCCCGCCTTTTTCGCCCAGTATTTTTTTAGGCAATAAAAATCCAAACTGACTATAAACTACTTGCCCTGTTCCAAACATGGGGTAGCTGTTGCCAAAGGCATTGCCCGAAATTATATCGGTTGCTTTAGTACCATTAGCAGGGTTCATAATGCCATTGTAGCGCAAATAATTTTTGCCGTAGTTAGTGTTAAAGTAGCCTGCATAGGCCGAAATAGCCGTGCCCTTTTCTTTATTCAAGGGCATATCTAAATAGCTTTCGGCACATAACAACAGCATATTGCTAAATGAAGTATCGCCTGCAAATTTTTCATACCACATAGCATCTTTCTGAAACATAAAACCACCACCTATATTAAACACTTTTTTGTTGCCTAAGTAAGTGCCGGTCATGTAAGGTGTGGTATGTGGCTCATGCTCAAAAAACTGGTACATAATATTGCCCTGGTATTGCAGCGTGTGGCCAATGGGCGAAAAAGCAGCATTCTTAGCAATAGCCGGAATAACGGCCCCGCTAGAAGTAATAGGGAAGGGGTCGCTCAATATCAGGCGATAATCAAACTTCCACAACTGCCCTCTTGCATACAGGCTTAGCTTGCGCGAAAACTCATCGGTTTGGTCAACGGTAGCTTGTGCAAACACGGGCACATCGAGCGTCATAATAGAGCCAATGCTCGGCTGAGAAAATCGCGACAAACCATTGGCAATGGTTAAGCCTGCACCCACTTTTAATTGGTTGGCTTTAGTGAGTTTATATTCACAAACAGCATCGTGGAAAAATGAAGATAATTTTCTGTTGCCTGCAATACTGTTAAACTGCGAGTTAAAATTATTCATGCCAAACTGAAAGTATAAAAACACTCTGTCGGTAACCTGACTAAACATTTGAATGCGCGTTCTGCGCAACCCAATATCGAAAGTGTTGGCTTTAGCTTTCCCTTCAACCGTAGTGCCATGGTTGCTCTCGTTAAAACGCAACCATGTTTGGTTTAAAAAGGTAACCTGAAAATAATGGCTGCCGTCTTCATTAAAGTTGAACTTAATAGCGTCTTTTTCTTTCCATATTTTTTTATTGGTATCGGGCTTTGTTTCTTGTGCTGCCAAAGTATTTACAAAAAGCAGTAAAATAACCCATACATAGATGTATTGTTTCATTGCTGAATAGTTTTAATGAATAATAATTGCTGAATAGCCTGAAGCCATAAGCAAACTCAATTACTACAACGGACTAGAAATAACTTTTTTTACATGCACGGCATGTTCGTGTTTAGATAATTTTTTATGTTGTTCCAGCCCCTTAATTTCAAAACTTCCGCCTTCATGTTCATAGTCGTGTTTATACTGATGTAAATTTTCTAACACTGTATGGTCAACAATTTTACAGTTGTCAAAGTCGATAATAATTTTTGCTTTGCGTGGCAGTTCATCGAGTTTCTTTTTAAACTGAATAAAATTGCTGAACACTGCCGAGTGAAACACATCTATTTGATAAACATCGTCTAAAGGATGATCTACCCTGAAGATAGGTTTGAAGGCAGATTTAAAAGGCAAGCCAAAATATAAATGCACCAGAAACTTAGCAAGAATACCTGCGGCAATACCTAACAATAAATCGGTAGCCAGTGTAACAATAATGGTTATCAAGAAAATAAGTAACTGCTCTTTGCCCACCATATAAGTTTTAAAAAACTCTTTAGGCGAAGCCAAACGATAGCCGGTAAATATGAGCATGGCAGCCAGTGCCGATAAAGGAATTTGGTGAATAAGCATAGGGAAGAAGGCCACAAAAATTAATAGAAACAAACCATGAAAAACATTGCTCCACCACGTTTTAGCACCGTTATTAATATTGGCAGAAGAACGCACAATTTCAGAAATCATAGGTAAGCCACCTACTAAACCTGCTAATGTATTGCCCACGCCCACGCCCAATAAATCTCTGTTCATATTCGATTTTCTTTTGAAAGGGTCTAGGGTGTCTATTGCTTTGCTGCTCAATAAAGATTCTAAACTGCCCACCAAAGCAAACATGATAATATACTTTATAGAAGTGCCCGAAAATATTTGAGAAAAATCGGGAAAGGTTATAGCACTAAACATATTGTCAGGAAGCGTAACTAAAAACTTAGGGCCAATAGTATATTCATGGCTGTCTAAGAAAAGATATTTATGCTCGTGTTGTAAATCGAAATACATGCCCAGTGGAATAGCAGTAAGAATAACTACCAGTGGAGCAGGAATCATTTTTACATACTTGTTTTTTATTAAAGGCAGCGTGAATAAAATAAGCAGCGAAACAAATCCTATAATGGCAATTTCAGGATTCATGGTAGAGATGCTATGCGGAATTTCAGCCAACAAATGCAATGCTTCTTTGCCTTCGGGTTTCACGCCCAGCATGGTATGAATTTGTTTTGAAGCAATAATAATTCCTATTGCAGCCAACATGCCATGCACTGCTGCCGATGGGAAGAAATCGCCCAACACGCCCAGTTTCAGCAAGCCAAAAACAATTTGTACCACACCTGCTGCTACTACCACCGCAATGGCTAATTTATAACCCATTAGCGGGTCGCCTTTGCCTAGTTCTTCTACTGCGCCTAAAGCAATAACAATTAAGCCTGCCGCAGGGCCTTTAATGGTTAAGTTAGAGCCGCCAAAAAAAGATACTACCAGACCGCCAATTACCGCAGTAAAAATGCCTGCAATGGGCGGGAAGCCCGATGCCATAGATATGCCAAGGCATAGAGGCAATGCAATTAAAAAAACTAAGAAGCCTGAAAGCATATCGCTTTTCCAGTTTTCAGCTAAACCGGCTAAGCCGTTTTTAGGTATTGAAATGTTGTTTGTTTTCATATAATTTGATTTGAAAATTTTAAGCAGATTTTAAAGGTGTTTCGTGATAAGTTTTAACATGAGGCCCTAAGAACAGGCGGGCATATAAACGCACTAATGAAATGCCGCCCATTACAAAACTCATGGCATTAAAGAAGGCCAAAAAGAACTGGTCTTCGTGTATATGGCTAAAGATTAAATCTTCGCCAATAAACGATGCAGAAATAGGAAAGCCCATTAAGCCTAAACTGAAAATTAAAAAGGCAGTTGATAGTTTCGGGTGCTCATAAGCATGGCCGCTATACTGGTTCAGACTGAAATATTCAGGTTCTAGTTTTTTCAGTTTTTCTAAAATATAAAAGCCTGCAACAGCCGCCACACTAATGCCCGATAAATACAAAGCCGTGTGGTGAAAATCGAAATGCTCGTTGAACGATACTGCCAGTGCAATCCATAAATGATTAAACACTACCAGCAACCAAGCTAGGCGCGGATACTTTCTTTCAGAGAAAGATTTCAGCACCATTACCAAGCCAATAAAAGAAAACAAATAAGGGAATGATTGATGAACCGCATGAGGTATTTTTTCTTCAACTAAAAACAATATTACACCCACTATATAGGTTGGCACCAAATAATAAAATACATTCTTGTAGGTTAAAAAATCTAATCGCCTGCCCAGCTTTTTTAATGGCGAGAAAATGAATTTGTTGGTGATGGTATCTAAATACCATTCTTTCAAACTCAACATGTAAATGGTGTACTCTATTCTCTTCGGAAAAGAATCTTCTACACTGGCATCGCGCTGTTTAAAGTGATAAAATTGTTCTCTGATTAAATAGGTTACTACCGATGGAGAAATTAATAACTGATAAGTTCTTAAAAAGGCATTGCCTGCAAAATGTATTAAAGCAATAGCTCCCCAGCCCAAAGCAATTTCAATAAAGATTAAACCAATTTGTGCAATTGAAGCATAAGCAATTTGTGTTTTTATTGAAGATTGTACCCTGCCAATTGATGAAGCAACAGCTGCTGTGGTTAAGCCCAGCAAGCCTATTAGTATTCTCACAAAAATTTGATGCTCCCAAAACGGATAGGTTCTTAGCAATAAAAACACTCCAAAATGCACCGAGAGCGAACCATAAAATATGGCACTAGAAGGCGTGGGGCCTTCCATCGCTCTCGGCAACCATGAAGAAAAAGGTAACTGAGCCGATTTTGCAGCTGCAGCTAACAGTATCATTAAGGAAATAAATAAACCTATAGATGAGTGTTGTGCTAAATGGTCATGCACCAATTCATAATTGTTCAATTTTAAGAAAGTAATATTCTCGTGCCATAAATGGTGACTGGCCCACATCGCCAATAAAATACCCACATCGCCAACTCTATAAATAGAAAAAACTTTAAGCGCATTTCTTACAGGCAAGTAGCGGTCGCGATAAAAAGCAATTAATAAGAAAGAAGAAATGCCCAGTATTTCCCAACCGATAAACAACGTTTCGAAATTACCCGAGAAGATGGTGATGTTATAGCCTAAATAAAAAAACAAAATAGTATTGAAGAAACGCTTGTAGCCACTTTCGCGATGCAGGTAATAGCGGCTGTAAATAGTAATTAAAAAAGTAAGCAACGAGCCAACAAACAAATACACCGCAGTAACCTTGTCGAAGAAAAAGTCTATTAAAAACTCATACTCTTTGTTTTTATACACTGAAAATTCTTTCAGGTTTAAATCGGGTGCGTGTTGACTAAGCCACGCTACAAGAAATACTAAGAAAGCTGCCAGATTAATGCCGGCAGTATAAAAGGCTACTCTCGATAATGCCATTTCGTTTTTAGCGGGAATAAGTAAACTAATAATTACTCCAAGCAATGGCACCAGCAAAAATATTTGTATAAAAGGAGTTAAATCCATAATGATGTTTTTCAAATTACAAACTTTAATAGTGATGCCATCGTTTAAAGCGATGGCATCACTATGATTACTCAATAATCATAGGTTCAATATTCTCGTGTTCTAGTTCTATAATAGTTTCTAAATTTTGGGTTGCTTTAACATGTTGTTTAGTGGGTTCATAAACTGTAAAGGCACCATCTTTAAAAACATGAAAACTTTTGTCTTTAGGGTTTATTGCCACCAGATGAATCCATTCATTTAAAAACCATTCATAAGTGGCTTTATTTTTCTGAATTACCTGCAACACCACATCGGGAAAATGCTCAACAATTACCAGCAAGCGCATGGGGTCGTGTATCTCAATCATTTGCTGTGGAAGGCCAGGGCGCAAATCGCCATCGGCACCATTGGCAACACCAATTAAACCCAACACGTTATGAGGCAGTTTAGAGCCCGCGCCCAGCTTATGATTATCTACTCTTGAGAAATAATATTCTAAATTAATACCGCCACAAACAGGTGCAACGGCATTTAAAATATTCAGCAAATATTTTCCTTCAGGGTCTATCTCATAATTAAATGAATTTAAAAACGACCTTCTGTCTAAAAACAAATGATTGTTAAGTTCTCTTCTGCCTACAATACACAAGCTATTGGTAGCATGGTTATACTCAGGGCGTGGCTCAAATAACGAAACCGAACGTAACTTAACTTTCTCATGAATTTTTTCAGCACTTAAACGATTGTCCATCATCACAAATCTTCTGGCTCTTTCTTTAGCATTATTTTTTAAAGCCTTTGAAAAAGTTTTATGATTTTGCTCATGGTATAATTTATTGCTTGCTGAAAGAATGTCTTCATCAAAGTATTCAATTTCATCGCGTGTAGTGTCGTGCAATGCACCAATAAATTGTGTGCCTTCAGGAATTGAAATATTCCTTTCAGCCAAAATTTTTCTTACCTCTTTATGGTTAGCCATAAATGCCGAAACACGTGCATTCACCGAGCCCGGCCTGCCTGAACAAGCACCGCAATCATAACCCGCATAATAAGTATTATTTACACTACTGGCACCATGCCCTACTATGTAAACCAAAGGTGCAAAATCGTTAACTAGCCCTATGCTTTTTAGTAAGCCCTCTACTCTGTCGGCCATTTCAACAACCGTAAAACCCACTTGTAAATTATGCTCGCGATGATCAACATTTTTGTTTTCTATAGTTAGTGTTGCATGCTTGTCCATGTGATTAAACGAATAGCTTGTTGCAGGGCTCACGGCAGGTTTAAATATGCTAATGAACAGTTTTACTGCCGACCAAAAACCAAGTGTTTGAGAAATTAACCAGCCACCAATTAAACCATGTGTATGCTTGGTAAAATGGGCATCTTTTTTTCTTTTGGTTTTTTTGTTTTCCTCTTTAATTAAATACTTGGGTGTAACAGGTGCAGGGCACACTTTGGTGAAAAACCGACTGTCTTCAGGCTGAAAATAAAACTCAACATTAAAGAAACCCGGAGCACCAAAAGTTTTACAATTCGGGTCGTTTTTTTCTAAGTACCTTCTTATAGAACATTCACGGTCATCAATACAGAAGATGCCCTGAAACGAGTGTGCATTTTTTGTTTCATCTACTGTATCATTATGCTGAATAGTAGCGAGTACTTTATCATAGTAGCTCCATTCATAAGCTTCTTGCCATAAAGCCAATACTTCAAAAAGTTCGCTGTTGCCTACATGGGCTAAAATAGGGTCGGGTTTATTTTCAATTCTTAAACCTAATGGCGACCAGTTCTCACCAAACTTATAATCGAGCGCATCAATTTCTAGCAGCAACTCAAACACAATTAAATCGTGCAACGAAACCTGTCTTTTGTCTAAAAGCGTTTGAGGGTTGTCTTCTAAAAAACTTACCATACCGCTCCAGCCGGGATGTTCAAATTGCTGGTCGAACAAATAATGTTCATACAACAATTCATTGCCAATTAAAACTTTAAGCAAACTTTCTATTTTGCAAGATGTATTCAGCAATAAATTTTTTGAACGGGCAGTTTTAAACATGCTTGTAAAGCTGTTGCGCTCCATTTCTTTTAGCGCAGCCAAAAAACTTTTATCGTGAACAGGGAAATTCCATATAGCTACCCCTTGGTCTAAATAACTGCCCAAAACACGAAACATAATGGGCTGTGTTTCTTTGGGCAAGTTTATTTTGAACTGCTTTTTCCATTCGGCTCTCAACCTGCCAATGCGGGCATAAGTATTGGTATTATAATTTTTTTGCAGCAGGTTTTCTTTCCAAAGCGAAACATTATTGCCTTTCCGGTTTTCAAGAATGCGATTTAATATTTCTTCGCTAATCTTTCCTTCACCATATAAGTTGCGATATTCAGCTAATTGCAAATAAGTTTTATAGCCAAATATTTTAGATGCTTCATGCAAGCCTTCATGAATTTTTTTATGCTGAAAGGCATGAAGGGTGTTATGATGAATAAAATCTTTTAGCGGAGCCTGTGATGGCAAATAATGTTTTAGCTCATGTAGTACATGATGCTCGTTGAATGAACCACTTTCGTGAGGTGTCATAAACAGTAACAAATAAAAAAGTTGAAAAAATATAGAACTGTGCGATAATGTAAGTTGCTACAGCAGAGCAGTTACACTATCATTTTTCGGAAAGAAAAAATAAAAAATCAAATGCGTAAATCTGCATTGAAGAGAAACAATGCAATGTGTAATAGCGATGGATGATAAGTAAAGTGTTCGCTCTTTATTATTTCTTTGCAATGATGCTGAAACGCAAAAGACAATAACGAATAAAAACCTGATAAGCTATGCTTGATTTGTTTAACAGCATTTTCTTCCGCTTCATTAAATTCTGTTTCTGTTTCTCCCGTAACACCAAAAAGAATAATACCACTTGCCTCAGAATGCGCATGTTCTTTATTCAGTTTAATAAAGGTGTAATCTTCCTGAAAAATGGTTTTTTGATAAGTATCAGACGTAACCAATAATCCTAAAAAAGAACTTTGAAGGATAATTACAAAACATATTACAATATGGAGTATTCTGCTAAACAATAGTTTTTCAAATTACTATGTAAAGTTGAACTATTAATTGTTTTCTGCAAAAAAGAATATGATATTTTTTGTTAAGTAGTAATTATTGAATGTTTAGCTTTGCTATCAATATTTATTTATGCTTAAACACATAGGAATATATTTCAGGGGTGTGGCTATGGGCGCTGCAGATGTAGTGCCGGGCGTTTCAGGAGGCACTATTGCTTTTATTACCGGCATATACGAAACGCTTTTAGACAGTATAAAAGCTTTTGATAGTGAAGCTTTGCGCTTTGCTTTAAAGTTAAACATACGAGGGTTTTGGGGCCATATAAATGGTAATTTTTTAGTAGCACTGTTAGCCGGTATAGCCACCAGTGTTCTGTCGCTGGCAAAACTGATTACCTATTTAATGGAGCACCAACCGGTTCCTTTGTGGTCATTTTTTTGTGGCCTAATTATTATTTCTACATACTTAGTGCTGAAAGAAATTAAAGAACGCAATTTACTATCGGCTGCTTCATTGTTAGTTGGAGCCATAGCCGCATATTTAATTACCACCTTAACACCTGCTTCTACTCCAGAGGCCTACTGGTTTATTTTTTTAAGTGGCGCTATTGCTATATGCGCTATGATATTGCCGGGCATATCGGGTAGTTTTTTGTTACTTGTTATGGGAAAATATGAGTTTATTCTCGATAGCCTTAAAGAAGTAAATCTTCCTGTAATTATAGTTTTTGCCTCGGGTTGTGCCTTTGGCTTGCTGGCATTTTCAAGAGTAGTATCATGGTTATTAAAACATTATCATGACATTACTGTAGCCATGCTTGCCGGCTTTATGATTGGCTCTATTAATAAAATATGGCCATGGAAACAGGTGCTGGAATACAGAACAAACAGCAAGGGAGAAGAAAAACCTTTTATTACCGAAAATCTTTCGCCACAAAATTTTAGTGCCATTACAGGCGAAGACCCACAACTGCTTTTGGCAATTGTATTCTTCTTGCTTGGAATTATACTTGTTTTTTCTATTGATAAAGCGGCTGGTTTAGTCAACAAAAAATAACACAACATGAGAGTGTTTGGATTAATCGGTTACCCGTTATCGCATTCATTCTCTAAAAGTTATTTTGCTGAAAAGTTTTCTTCGGAAAAAATAAACGATTGCCTTTATGAAAACTTTCCACTGCAAAACATTCAAGATTTTGCTGCGCTTGTTACTTCTGAAAAAAATTTAAGCGGACTTAATGTAACCATACCTTACAAAGAAGCTATAATTCCTTTACTTACAGAATTAGATGAAGCTGCAAAAAATATTTGCGCGGTAAACACCATTAAATTTTCTTCGGGAAGAATGATTGGTTACAATACCGATTACACAGGCTTTTTACGTTCACTGAAACCATTGTTAAAACCACATCATGAACGGGCTTTAATTTTAGGAACGGGCGGTTCATCAAAAGCAGTACAATACGCTTTGCAATTGCTGAATATTTCTTTTGCCTTTGTGTCGAGAAGCCATGCGGCAAATAGTTTTGCTTATGAAAATTTGAATGCTGAAATACTGAAATCGCATACTATAATTATTAATACCACCCCATTGGGTATGTTTCCTGATACTGCTGCTTGCCCAAATATTCCTTACCATTTGCTGAATGAAAAACACTTGTTGTTCGATTTAATTTATAATCCTGCCGAAACACTTTTTTTGCAACAAGGAAAACAGTATGGCACAACCACCATTAATGGCTTGCCGATGTTGAAAATACAGGCCGAAGAAAGCTGGAAAATATGGAATAGCTTTTAGCAGCATTCCGAATTATTTCTGCTAATTTCAGTAAACAACAATTGAACACATGAAGCCTGTTTCAAAAACTGCTTATTATACCGCAGGGGTAAGAATGCTCGATGCCAAAAGGCGCAAGCCTATTTGTGGCGACACGCTGGCACATGTGTTTATGAACGAGCAGGGTATGCAGGTGTTGCAAAGCACTCAACATATTGCTTCTGCAAAAATTGTGGCAGTACAGCGCCATGCAGTAATTGATAAGTTACTGCGCCAATATCTGCAAGAAAATGCTTCAACAAAAATTTTTATAGTAGGTGCAGGCTTTGACACCAGGGCCTATCGTTTGCATGGGGGCATTTGGTATGAAATAGATGAGCCTGAGGTAATTCAGCAAAAAGAAAATACATTGCCTGCTGCTACTGCACCCAACAGCTTACAGCGCATTGCCATAGCGTTTGCTTCAGAAAAAATTTCAGAAAAACTAAAAGCGTTTGCTACCCATGAAAAAGTAATTATTGTTTTAGAGGGCGTAAGCATGTACCTAACTGACGGGCAGTTTTCTGACACTTTACATGAGTTTGAAAAGCTTTTTCCCAAGCACCTTTTAATTTGCGATTTATTAACGAAACAGTTTTTTAATCGCTACAGCTACAGGCTGCATAAAAAGCTTAAAGATTTTGGGGCAGTGTTTCAGTTTAAACACAAAGTGCCGCAAAATTTTATTTTGCAACACCGCTATTCGCTACAACAAAAAATTTCAGTTATTCAAACAGGCATAAACGAAGACAACCTGCATATTCCTAAATTTTTACAATGGCTGTTTAAAGAAGATATTCAACATGGCTACACGGTGAATGTGTTTGAGAAGAGGTCGTCAGGCGGTTAGTTTTAGCTTTTCAATTATTTTCAACAGGGCTTCTCTGTTTTTGGCTTCATGATAAAATTTGGGCAATTTTTCAAGCAGGGTAAAGTGTGTGCGGTTTTTATGCTCGCGCAATTTGGCCGAAATATATTGTTCCAGATATATTAAGTGCTCGAGATTATATGCCCAAAACACTTCGTTTTTAAAAGAATGCTGCAACCATAAAGCAGCATCGAAATACCGGTGTGCAGGCATTTTTACCAAC
Organism: uncultured Chitinophagaceae bacterium; assembly: GCA_964543705.1. Lineage (GTDB taxonomy): Bacteria > Bacteroidota > Bacteroidia > Chitinophagales > CAIOSU01 > CAYSGX01. The sequence goes on along the minus strand of CAZIZP010000012.1, from coordinate 111,911 downwards.
GCTCGGTTGCCATTTACATTTATGGTGGTGGTAGTTGTTTTATGATGGCCGCAATGCACACAAACAAGCTGTGCTGTATTTGTTTCGTTATTTACAGTTGCAATTGCCTTTTTTTGGCAAGCAGGGCACACTACCAGCACACGAGAATAAAAATCTTCTTGGCGTTTATGTTGGTCAGAAAATCTTGACGCACTCATAGCAGGTTTATTGTTCCTGTTCAAAATCTGGATAAGGCATTTGTTCTTTTTCCAAATCGTATAAAAATTCTGTTTTTAATTCGCCTGTCATCCAATCTATCCATGCCCAAAGCCCCCCTTTTTTCACGGCCAAATAATCAAAATATTTTCTGTAAGAACCAATGCCATCACTTACCGTTTTTTCTACTTCAAAAATTTTGTAACCATCGTAAAGGCAAGCTACTGTTTGTTTTGCAGTTACTTCGCCAAAACTCCATGGGGAAAGAAAAATGCCCACTTTCCCTTTATTCCATACTCCGGTCATTTTTGCATTGAAGCCAAAAAAATCTATCGAGTCATATTGCATCGGAATCATTTGTTTTGTCTCATTTTCCGACCATGCCTGAAACATGCCCCATTTTTTGGTTTGTTTATGTTGAGCCACAAATACTCCGTCTTCATTATTAGGGTCGGGCTTATAGGCTGAAGCATTAATTTTCTTCAGCATTTTTTCTGAAACACTTTGGGCTGAAGTATCAAGTAAAACAGAAGCTAAAACAAGCAGCAAGAATATTTTTTGCATTAGTTATCATCAAGTATTTAAAAAAATAATGGAATTAATCTTTTATGCACCGACAAGAGAAGCCCATTTGTGGTGAAGCATCACCCCTAGTAGCCATTGTATGTTCATTAAATAGGCTATATACTAATATCCAATAAACATCATCCGGGTTTATGGTTGAGCTCCACCACACAGCAGTCGTACCAAATCCTTGAAATCTTCCTCCATTCCAATGAATATCCCCTCCCGGCAGAGCCGAGAACCCGCTTTCGTTGGTTGCGCCATTATTTGGGGCGTTCCATCCTGTAGTGCTTTTCATTTTTCCCCCGGCAACAGATTCGCCCCCAAGGAAATCTATCAACTGTGTCCATTCGGCATCTGTAGGAATATGCCAACCTGACGGACATAAACTTCCAGTATTTACAGCATACCAATTATACAGTTTTCCATAAATGGCATCGTTTCCGGGATTATTGCCACTGTTTATCCATGCAGGCACATATAAACTAGCCCAAGACGAGGTATCTGTAACATTTGTAATGCCTGTGGAATATCTAAGATTTTCAGCAAACCAACACTGGCAGCCTATCTCTACCAATTGATAAGAATCTCCTCCCCAGGTTATTGAAGTTAGTCCGTTGCAGGGGTTTAGGCAATCAGTATCTTTAAACTTTGCGTTCTGCGTAAAACTCGTGGTTTCGTTTCCTTCATTGGTGTAAGAATAAGTAAATGTGAATGGTTGTTCTCCGGGCTGTGCAGCAATAAAAGTTACCTGCGCTTGTTGTGGAGTGCCTGTTATAGCTGATGCTGTTACATTAGAGTTGCCCTGAACATTTATAGCAAAACCATCTAAGCTGGTGGCATAATCTCTTACTTCTTGCCCTTCGTTAATGGCTGGTAAGGCTAATTGTAGCGGAACAAGTTTTGCTTTCACCTGATTATATAAATCTAAAAACGAGTTTACAAAAGCATACTGGCTTCTGTTAGATTCTTGTATTAAGGGTTCTCTTATAGTTTTAAGCGATAGCTTTAACGGCTTTCCTCTTTCTAATACTATTGTGTCGGGCAATGCCAGCGTTTTATTGCTTATTTCTTTCAGAAAGGTATCATATACCATTTCGGCTATGGTTGCCATGCGGTCGTAGCCAAGGCTTAATGCAAACTTAACGCCTTCCCAGGCTTTGGTGATTAATGCTTTTACTACCGGTATTACTATTCTTTTCAGTACCAAAGCCGACAAAACACTTGCGCCTACGGCAATCAATGCCGGTGATGATAATATGCCGCCTAATACGTATGCAACCGCACCTATTTTACATGGCGCATCGCAGCCGCTGCCGGTTTTGCCAAAGTTAACGCCTGCATTTAGTTCGGCATCTCTTATGCTTTGTGCCAAAGCATCTACGGCTACTTTGTTGTTGGCTAATATTTGTGCGGCTATTTGTTTCTCTGCTTCGGGCAATGCTTTTAACTCGTTTATAGCTGCCTGAAAATCGGCCATATCATCGAAGTATTGCGCATATTCCGCAGCGGTATAAGTAGTATAAAAATCATCGAACAGCGCATCGGGGTCGGAAACTGTTTCGTTTTGCAGAATAGTAATATTGTGAGTATAGGTAGTGCCATCAATATCTACTGAAATTACTTTAGCACCTGGTGCCATACCTTCGGGTATTAGCCCCACTAAAACACTATTACTATTATCTCCTTCTGCTATGGCGAATACTATTTCACTGCTGCCAATAGTGCCGGTATAACTTTGGTTACGCAAAGCACCGCCTTTATATACTGCGCTTATCGGCTGGTAAGGTCTTGCTTCGGTTAAATCGAATTCCAGTTGCAGGGTAGTGTCATCATCATTCAGGCCACCACCTCGGTTGCAGTTAGAAAATAAAATTGCTGTAACAGCAGCAATAGCTAATAAGAGAAAATAGCGAGTTGTGGGTTTCATAATGATGACATTTATTTATAGCAGTTACGAATTTATTTTATTATTTTTTTTAATTGACGTATTGAATTTAGTTTGGAGTTTATTATTTGCTATTCAAACAATAATTAATTCCAAATTATAAACTCAAACTCTTGTGAATAAGAGCTGTGTTGGCCACATTTATCTATTAACTTTATTCTCCATGATTCGTGAAATGTACTTGACGTGGAGCCATTACCTTGATTACTGCAAAAACTCGCTTGACTAAATAGAGGGAATTCTAATCTTATCACTCCATTATTTTCGCTTCCTGAAAACAGTTCAGCAGAATAGCCATTTGCTGCAACTTCCCAACTGCTTCCGCTTACTGTTAAAAATTCTAAACGAACAGGGTAACTACCTAAACTTGAGTCAGGGGCTCCTGAATACCAACCCCCTGCGTCAAACCCTACACCATCTGCAGTAAAAGTTATATCATAAAACACAGTATTTGGAAATTGAGGATTACAAACTCTATTCACCCCAAGTATAACTGGAGGAGTGTTTAACAAACACGGGTCTTCCTCTTTAAACCTTGCCCTTTGCGTAAAACTAGTGGTTTCGTTTCTTTCATTAGTGTAAGAATAAGTAAAAGTAAATGGCTGCGGGCCAGGCTGAGAAGCATTGAAGGTAACTCGTGCCTGCTGTGGGGTGCCTGTTATGGCTGATGCCGTTACATTAGAGTTACCCTGAACATTTATAGAAAAACCATCTAAGCTGGTGGCATAATCTCTTACTTCTTGCCCTTCGTTAATGGCTGGTAAGGCTAATTGTAGCGGAACAAGTTTTGCTTTCACCTGATTATATAAATCTAAAAACGAGTTTACAAAAGCATACTGGCTTCTGTTAGATTCTTGTATTAAGGGTTCTCTTATAGTTTTAAGCGATAGCTTTAACGGCTTTCCTCTTTCTAATACTATTGTGTCGGGCAATGCCAGCGTTTTATTGCTTATTTCTTTCAGAAAGGTATCATATACCATTTCGGCTATGGTTGCCATGCGGTCGTAGCCAAGGCTTAATGCAAACTTAACGCCTTCCCAGGCTTTGGTGATTAATGCTTTTACTACCGGTATTACTATTCTTTTCAGTACCAAAGCCGACAAAACACTTGCGCCTACGGCAATCAATGCCGGTGATGATAATATGCCGCCTAATACGTATGCAACCGCACCTATTTTACATGGCGCATCGCAGCCGCTGCCGGTTTTGCCAAAGTTAACGCCTGCATTTAGTTCGGCATCTCTTATGCTTTGTGCCAAAGCATCTACGGCTACTTTGTTGTTGGCTAATATTTGTGCGGCTATTTGTTTCTCTGCTTCGGGCAATGCTTTTAACTCGTTTATAGCTGCCTGAAAATCGGCCATATCATCGAAGTATTGCGCATATTCCGCAGCGGTATAAGTAGTATAAAAATCATCGAACAGCGCATCGGGGTCGGAAACTGTTTCGTTTTGCAGAATAGTAATATTGTGAGTATAGGTAGTGCCATCAATATCTACTGAAATTACTTTAGCACCTGGTGCCATACCTTCGGGTATTAGCCCCACTAAAACACTATTACTATTATCTCCTTCTGCTATGGCGAATACTATTTCACTGCTGCCAATAGTGCCGGTATAACTTTGGTTACGCAAAGCACCGCCTTTATATACTGCGCTTATCGGCTGGTAAGGTCTTGCTTCGGTTAAATCGAATTCCAGTTGCAGGGTAGTGTCATCATCATTCAGGCCACCACCTCGGTTGCAGTTAGAAAATAATATTGTTGTAACAGCAGCAATGGCTAATAAGAGAAAATAGCGAGTTGTGAGCTTCATAAACATAAATATTATAGTATTAAAAATAAAAAATTATAAATCGAAATACCTTACGGCTCTCACCCGATGTTGCTCGCTAACGTCTTCAGTGCCATAGCTTCCTACAGTAAGCGATTCGCCATCCGGTTCAATGGTAACCTGTGGGTTTAGCTCATAAACTCTTTCGGCTGTAATCCAGTAAGAAGAAGGGAAACTCATATTCACTGAAGAAAACCAAGGCAGCCTAAATTGAAAGGCTAATTGAGCAATTAAATAATCATCAGGAAGAAACCATTCGGTGGTGCCATTTTTGGTATAGTTTTCACATAAGCTAACCGCCTGGCTAAAGGTGGCATTAGTGCTTAAATCGAAATCGGTTACTTCGTAGTAGGGGCCGCTTTCTGGAGCTGCCGCCCAAAAAATAATTCCTCCGCCCGGACCCCTTGTGCCTATTAAGCTATAGCCTGAACAGTTGCCCACGGTTCCTTCCAGTCTTTCGGTAAGTTTTACCAGGCCGTCATCATATACTATATCAAAATCGAATAACTGCCTCGAGTTTTCATCTGTTGCAAAATATACGGTCCAGTCGTTATCGTTGTTTTCAAATTGTGTATTTATTAAAAGCGCTTTTTTATTACTAATACCGGCTTTAGGAATGCTTAAAAAACGGTTCATTTCGCGCACCGCAGTAGCCTCTACAAACGATGGCCTGTAAACGTACATGTGGTTTTTTAATGTTGGTTGCGTTAACACCTCTACAAAGGCTTCGTAGCTGTTAATAAAATTGGTATAGTATTCGGCAAAATCCGAATAAGGCTGCTTGGTATCAGCATCAGAGGCCCTTATGGTGCGGTATCTTATTTTCAAATACATTTTTACCCCTATACCATTACAAAATTCAACCGTACCTTGAGTCTTATATTTTTCTGCACTTTCTACTTCTTCAGCCACCATTGGCGACTTGCCAATATTTTTTAACTCTTCTTTTAACTCGTCTATAAACTCTGAGACCTGATTTGCCAATAAAAGAAGAAAGTTGTTGCCCGGGCCAACTGCCCCATCAGACACTTTAACCAAATGCGCTGCCTTGCCCAACTCGGTAGTTTTGTCTTTTGCGGTTTTCTCTACCACTTCACATTGCGATGCTACTTGAATTTTCCAGTAATATTTCATTTTGTCAAAGAAGCCCGATGCACCATTATAAAAAGCAATAGCATCTTCCACTTTAGCTTTACAATCGCTGTTTGAACCGTTTTTAAATGATACATAGCCTGTTAAATCGGCAGTAATGTTTTCAATCCAGTCTTTGTTGGCTTCGTAAAGTTTAGCATATGCTGCTTTCTCGTCATTGGTCATTTGCGCCAGCAATTGCTGGTTTTCGGTATTAATATTGTCCCAGAATTGTCTTCGGCTGTTTACCTCTGCAGCATCTAAAAGGCCAATACTTACCAAAGTATCTTCATAGCTTCTGTAAGCATTATGCTTTTGATTGTTATTATCAATTACATCGGCTATGTAAGCATTTGCATCGGCAATAGCGGGAGCATTTACAATTTGTATTGAAAAATTATTTTTTTCGCCTAACGTGTTTACCTCTACATTATAAGTGCCGGCAGGTTTATCAGGCACCGCAAAACTGATATGCTTGCCTGCTATTGTAAAAAGTAAATCAGCATTGTCGAACACTACACTGGTATTGTTTTCATTGGGGTATTTATTGGTAAGCACGCTAATAATTTCATTAGGCTTGGCAGAAGTTTTTTCAAGTGTTATGGTAGTGGGCTCGCTTAATGAAGAATTGTTGTTTTTTCTGCAGCCTGAAAAAGAGATAATAGCCAATAAAGCTATAGCAGTAAATAGGCAATAGGATTTTTTTAGTGTCATAGAAACCATTTGTAAATAATCAATTTATAATTATAAGGCATTTTGATTAAATGCGCCTAAAAACCACAAATTTTTTACAAAATTAAAAGCAACGCTATGGCACCAATGTAAACCTCAAAGTAATACCAGCACGGGTATTGGTTATTGGGAAGGAAGCTGAAGTGGCAGGAATAGAGCGGTTTCTGTCAAAGAATAATCTTACGTTCAGCCTGTTATTAATTATATAATCTATAGAAGGCGAAATTCTATAGGTTTTCATGCCTTGTGTAGGCTGCGAAAGCGGCTGGTCAAGCTTCTGGTTAACGGTTACGTTATCGCGATAAGAAAAGTCCACGCGAATATTCAAATCGTTATCGAGCTTTTTCTTTTTGCCTTTTACTTTAAATGGCAATACCAATCCTTTAAGGCGATAACCTAAGCCCACCGTAAACTCGGTAGTTTGACTTTCGCTAAGCTGATAATCTAAAAATCCTAAACTTAAGTTTCGGGTTTTCTTAAAATCTACACGTGCCAGCAAACTGTTTTTAAAGGTCATGTCTATACCAATTAATGGCGAGAACTGCTCAGATACCACAATGCTGGGCACTACATACTGCGAATAAAAATTTCCCGTAGCTGTGTCTATTTCTGAAGGTCGCAGCAAACCATCGCCCTGAAAACTTAATTGGGTTAAGTAGCTGTTGATAGACATGGTTGAATTATATGAGTGTGTTAAGGTTACATTGGTAAAAATTTTCTGTAGGGCTTTAAATTTATTCAGCCCGGTATAGGTAATGCGCCAGTTAGGCAGCGGAAAATAAGTAAAAGGATTTAGCTTGGTTTTATTCGGGTCGCCATTACGGTAGGCCGCTAAAAATGCCGGCATTAACACATCTTGTGAATATGGCCCGTAGCCACGGTAAAAGCCTTCAACCGGTATAGGAATAGTGTCTTGTCTTGGCGGAGCCTCAAAAGGAAGCAGGTTAGAATTAGGGTTTTGCTCGCTTAGCCTTCTCGATATAATTTGCCGGTAGTTATTCATGTTGGTAAATGCCTCGGTAACTCCCTGCTCGCTTGGGCGTTGGAAAATAGTTTTCAGTGAAATATAAGAAATGCTCCATGTGCCGGCATTCATGGGGTTTAAATGCTCAAAGGGCCCTTCGGGGCTTCGCTTTTTAAAGTATTCGGTGTATTGGTCAGAAACGGTTTTGTTAATGGTTAAATCTGCCCGCAAATCGTTAAAGGGCTCAACGGTTGCCCTTATATTCAGGTTGGTTGTTTTAGTTTGAATTAGCTGAAAGTTAAGATTGGTATCAGGAGTAATATAGCCACTTGCTGCTGCTCGGTCTAACCAGCTTCTGTCGGGCTGATAGCCAAACAAGAAATCCCAGCCCGGTGCCTGAAAGTTATAGTTTTTATCGGCCCCTAAAATGGTGCTGCCGGGTACCCAGCCGGGTATTTGTGTAGTTTGGTTTAAAGTATAATTTGCCGAAACCCTCTTAATTCCAATAATAGGCTTAATTAATGGCGCTAATGCGGGGTTTTCAGGATTCGTAATTCTTGATTTATCGTTTTTAAGTTTTTTAATTCTTTCTTTGGTAGTTTTCTTCTTCTGCTTCAGCTTTTTCAACTCTTCTTTATAGTTTTCAGGACGCGGGTCGGTTTCTTTCAGCTTTTTAATGTCTTCGTCTGTTTTTTTCAGTTCTTCTTTTTGCTTCTCTATATCCTTATCAATTTTATCTATACGTTTTCTGTTGCTTTCAATGGTTTTTTCACGCTCATCTTTTGTTTTGGTGCTTCGGGTGGTGTTATTGTACTGCTTAAACAGCCCTACTTTATTATATAAGTTTTTCAGGTTAAATTCTCCGTTTAGTCTTTGGTCTTGTGTATTGCCAATAGTATTGCCTAAAGGGTTGGCAATAATTTCCTGATTGGCATTGGCAAATAACGGGGCTGCCGTCCAGGTATAAGCGGTGCTGTAACCCGCCCTTACTTGTACCCAATCTAAGATGGGAAGTTTGTTAATAGGCAAAGTGTAATTGGCATTTACTGTATGAGTATATCGGGTATTTCTTCCGAAACGCAGAATGTTATTCCACAGAGAATCTTTCTTTTCTTCGGTATCCAGTTTTCCCGGAGGCTCATCTATACGCGAGTTATTGGCTGCTGTAAAATCTATGGTTAAAGATTTAAACGGATTGTATTGCAATCCATAAAACCTGTCCCAGGTGAAGGTTTTAAAATAGGTTGGCTCCACTTCAAACTCATCAGTAGGGTCTAAGTTACGCAACTTCTGCTCGCCAAACTGTCGGTTCCAGTCAGAGGTGAAGTTTATGCCGCTTGGCATGAAATTAAAGTTGATATCTTTTATAATATCATAATTTTTGTTTTTCGACTTTATAAGCTTCTCAAACGGAGCAATGTATTTAGTTTTTGGGGCATGGTTATAGCCTACAGTGGCTTTATGTCTTTTCAGCCTGTCGTATTCAATAATTGGCGAGCTACGGTCGGTTACAGTGTAAGCATAGGTGAAATTCAGGTTTTCAATATCATAAAACCTTGGTGCACGTTCAGTATTGGTTCTTATTTTTCTGACATTGGTGAAGTTTAAACTTTTTATGGTAGTTATATCCTGAACGCTTTTTCTGTATTCTCTTCTTTCATCACCATCTAAACGCTGCAATATGGTCTTGGTAGGCACATCAAATTTATAAGGGTCGAATTGTGGGGTGCTGAACGATTGCGATATGCTGGCATACATTGGTAAGCGTATGCCCGATTTCTGCGGAAGAAATTTACCTAATTCAATATTGCCTGCTATATCATATTGAAAGAAATCATCTCTGAAGCGTTGCGCTACTCTTTGGTCAACCTGACCAAAACCTTGCTGATGATAGTTTACCGAACCAACTATAGAGCCTAAATCGGCAAGTTGTGCTTCCATTCTTCCCTGTGCTGCCCAGCCGCCATCTTCGTCAATACCATTTAAGCGCAATTCGTTAAACCATACTTCACCGCATTTAGGCAGCCCGTCATCGTCTTCATTTCCGGTAGCTTTAGGGTTTCTTATTCCTAACATGGCATTTTCTACATAGCCCAAGTCGGGGTTGCCTAAAATAGTAAGCTTGTTTCCTCTGCTGTCTATTATTGAATATGGCGAGTTTATTGGTGCGCCTGAATCATCTCTTAGCAGCTTCAGTGTAATTAAGCTGTCTAATAATAAGTCTATTTCGTTTTCTTCAGGCCAAACTAAAGCGGGGTCTGTTGTGCCATCGGGTGTTACTACCAAAGGAATTTCATACTCGTAATAGTTTTGAGTAAAGTCTTGCCCTAAGCGCATAAAGGCCTTCAGGTCGCCATTACGCAAGGGTTGCTCTCCGGGCCTTGAGTCCAGGTGAATAAACATTTTTACCCGATCGTAATAACGCATATCCATATTCAACTGCTTGGTTACGGCACGTGCGTCTCCATCAAGTAAATTGCATATTTGCAGCGAAAGCGACTGCTCGTTCTGAAGCGCATTAATGTTTTGGGCACTCAGGTTTTGTTCTCTTTGTACACCATCGGGAATTACATAAGGTACCGGTGTGCGGTCGGCATTTTCTTCAATACTTACGGCAATTACGTTAAAGAAGGTTTGGTCGGCAAAATCTTGTGGCACATACTCGCCCGGTTCTTGTAAAGTAAACAAGTATCTTCTCCATTGATTACGAACCAAATCTACACGTGCAAAACGCAATACTACCGAGTCTTCAAAGCCGGTTAAAAACATACGCATGAAACGAATAGAGCGTAAATCGGAAATACCGCCTATAGCCCTTTCATATTCTCTTACCGGAATTTTATATTGGTACCACTTTACGGCCTCTGTATTTCCGTTGGCTAGTTTTACAGTAGCCTCTTTAATATCTACAATATTGTTTCTGCCTATTTGCAGGTCTTGCGGACTTAGCGGAATGCGATACTGAAAGTACTGTTCGCTTTTGTTAGTGGTAAAATCTCTGTTTAAATCTTCCCCATCGGGAATATTAGTTTGCGCCTGTGCAATGCCCGCCCCTGTTGAAACAGGCGAGTTCCCTTGTTGCCCGTTAAAATCCTTATATCTGCCTAAAATAGGTGTTTGTGTATTGTCATAAGACTCATCTAAGTAGTATTTAAAGTTGTCGCCCGAAGGGTCTGTCTGAAGTTTTGCAAAAGCATCCGGTGTTAAATTGGCCTGCAGGTTGTTAAGAATAGCAGCAAACTTGTCTATTTCTTCAATGTCGTTCAATCCATCTAAACCCACATCCTGAAACTGTCGTACAGCAGGGTCGTTATCAAATGCATTTACGATGTTTTGCTGGGTAGGCACTTTTCCCCATGCAGTTTCTTCTGTAGGAATGCCGCTGCCCGGTGCAGTTAAGCCGTTTTCAAAATAGTATTTCGAATCGCGCAGAATGTCTTCTGAGATGTTTCCAAGGTTTATGTATAATTCACCCGAATTGTCCTGGTTTTCAATAAAGGGGTCTAACAGCCAAAACTCAATAAATTCTACGTTAGAGTTTTCAAAATCGTTGTTGTCAATGGCGCGCATTATACCCCCCCAGCGCGAGCGAGGCGATTTTAATGTGCCATCGGGGTTTAGCCCTGCAGTAAAACCAAGCTCGCCATTGTCTTTGTTTTCAAAATTATAAGGGCCTCTTTCGTTAGGGTAATAAGCTAAATCTAAAGTAATAATATTGTTTACTACGCCCGGCTGTAAGTTAGTTCTGTTAGGGAAAATTTCATTCTGAAAAACTTCCCGAACATAATGAGAAGATTGCCCGTCAGGGTCATCGGCAATGTGTTGGGGTGTTTGATTATTGTTGCGTAAAAACAGGGGGTCTATGTTGTACCATGCCAACTTTGCACGGTTCATACCATAAATTAAATCGTCTATTAATTCTGCTTCAGGAAATAAAATATTTCCCCTGCGGTCCAAAGCCCCTCTTGGAGTAGAGGCTATAACCCATGCATTGGCCGGAAACTTTAAGTCGTAACTGTTGCTGGTACCTTCAAAATCATCAACATATACCAAGCCGCCATCTTGCCCAATAGCTTTATTGTATCCCGGCTTTAAATAGGCCACTTCTCCTGCTGCTGAAAACGAAGAAATTTCTTTGGTTCGGTATAGTGGTAATTTATCTACCAGCCAGGTTAAAAATCTCGATTGGGTGTTGTAATTAAAATCAAACCCATAAATGGTATTTGAAATGGGGTCGTCACCAATATTTACTTTTTGAGTAAATGGCCTTTCTTTCAGATGTAACATGGTTGCCCCTAAGTTAAACTTGTCAGAAACCCTATAATCTAAACGGTTTCCAATAAAGGTTTTTTGCTGAAAACCAAACAGGGCATTATTTTCAAAAGCCACATTAATAGGCACTCCTGAATTCAAAATGCCTTCGTTCAATACCTTAATTCTTCCTAAAGAATAATCTATAGTATAATCTACATTCTCAACCAGCCTGTTTCCACCTGCGGTAACTACTACAGAACCTTGCGGAATATTAAATGCACCCAAAGAAATATCAGAAGAACTGCTCGACCGATAGCTGCCCCGCATCAGGTAACGGTTTTTTTCGGGAAACTGCTGTGCAATGAAACGGGTAGAGTCGTAAAGCACATCATAAGTGTATTTATCGGCTAACTGTGTTTCGTTTGGTGCAAACTGTTTTCTTAAATCATTACCAAAAGGCTCTAATACCGGAAACACAAGTCGGCCTGTTTGTGGAATAATAGTTACGCCCGGATAAAAATCAAAAACGCCATCGGGTTGCGGGTCGCGCTGGTTATTCAGGTTATCTAAATTCAGCATACGAATTAACAACTTGCCGCTTGGCTCGCCTTCAGGTATAAATCTCTTATATCCGCCCCCGGGGTCTTGATAATAAACATCTAATCTGAAATCTTCTTCGCTTACCTGAAATGCACCTAATGAGTAAACGTTTTTCATCATTAAATCCCATAATGGAATAGCGGGTTTGTTGGCTGTGCTTTTCAGCATTTTCAGCAACAATGGTTTTTTCTGAATTGTGTCTATGGTGCCCTGGTCGGTAAAATCGGGTGCTACATCTTGAGCAAACTCGCCTACTTTTAAAACCTCGCCATTGAAAGTGTATTCATAGGCTACACAAAGAATTTCATCGGGAAATAACTGCTGATTTAAAGAAATGTATCCTAACTGTGAGTTTAGCGTGTATTCGTTAGGGTTTAATCTACGACAAAAAGCTTTTTCAAAATCTTCTACCTGATTATAGCCTAATTGCGACAACTCTATTTCTGCTGAACTGGAACGCACAACCGGGTTGTTGCTTACCTGGCCAAATAAAGTGTTTGCTGCGTTTTCAGGTCTTGTTCTGCCCGGAACAGTTGTTACCAAATCCGTTCTGAAAATCCTGTCAGTTTCTGCCATATCAGAAAAGCCAATTACTTCTCTTACATTCTGAAACACTCCGGTTCTGTTGGTTACCCAAACTTCTATACGGGTAATGTTTATTAGTGAAGTAATATTGGGCATGGTAGATAATGCCTGATTGTACTGGTCGCGGAAGAAATGAGAAAGAAAGAAATGGCGGTTTTCATCGTACTGGTCGGCAAAAATTTCAAAACGCTGAATTTGTGTGCCGTTTTGAATCGTTAGGTTTTCAGATTTTGAACGCTGCTGAGATAGCACCGTTGAAATTCTTAGTCTTCCAAACTGAAGCTGAGTTGCTACCCCAAACAAGCTTTGCGAACCCCTGATAAGCGAGGTGGTTAAAGGGAATGTTACGTTTCCTGCTTCAATGTTTTTAATTATATCATCTTCTTTACCTTGGTAGTTAAGTTTTATCTGGTTTTCAAAATCGAAGGTTGCCTGAGTATTGTAGTTAAAGTTCAATTTTAACTTGTCGCCAATATTTCCAACAACATTAATATTAATGTTCATGTCAAAATCGAAACCACCTTGTCTGCGTTGGCGCTCGGCTAAAATGGGGTTGTCTATTTTCTGGTAATTGCCTCCTAGAGTGAGATCTATATTTCCCGAAGGCTTAATTTCTACTTTCATGCCACCAAAAAGCTTGTCGAAGCCTTGATTTTCTACAACCAGATTGGGTACAGCATTTTTGTTTTCTACAAGCGACAGCGCTTCAGAACGTTCTTTCCAGTATTCTTTAAGGGCTTGCTTGCGCTCATACTCGCGATATTCATCGAAAGTCATTTCTACCGGTGGCTTTATATCTCTGCCATCCATTTTTTCAGTAATAATATACATGCCCGTTTCGGGGTCATACTCTACTTCTTTTTTTATTGCCGAAGGGTCGTTGAGGTAGAAGGGGTTTTCTTCATTATCGGTAACGTGGTCGCCTTCACGATCTTGAATGGGAAATTGTAGTTTAATTTGCTGTTCGTCTTTGGGCTTCTCGTTATTGGTGCTGTCTTCGGGCGGAAAATTATAGTAGAAATTTAAAGGCTCGAGTAAGCCACTGTAGTAGTGGCTTCGTGCTGTAAGTGAAAGCATTAGCACTAAAAAAGCAGCCCCCGCAAGCAAAAATATATACCGTTGCTTTATCACTTAATATTACCCTATAATAGTTTTAGTGCGTTTTTAATCAATTCTTCTACTCCTTTTGGCGAAGTTGCCGAGTTGCCTGCCTGATTAATGGCTTTTTCCGCAGCGGCACGCGGAAAACCCAATGCAAGCAGGGCAGATAACGCTTCTTCTTGAAAAGTATTGCCTGCCGATGAAGCAATTATTTCAGAAGATGCTGTTTTAGCTACTTTATCGCGCAATTCCAATATTATTCTTTGTGCCGATTTTGGCCCCACGCCTTTTATAGACTGAACCATTTTTACATCGCCCGAAACAATGGCTTTTTGCAGTTCATGTGGCGCTAACGATGAAAGTGCCATGCGCGCTGTTGAAGGTCCAATGCCCGAAACCGATATAAGCTGAATAAATAGGTTTTTTTCAAGCTCATCGGCAAAGCCATAAAGGGCATGGCTGTTTTCGGTTACATGATAATACGTGTGTAATAAATATTTTTCTTTATCCTGAACCTGAGAATAGGTGTGTAGGCTGATGTTTACCATATAACCTATCTGATTGCACTCAACAATAAGGTAAGTAGGGCTTTTAAAAGTTATAGTACCGTTAAGGTATGCTATCATCAGGTATCAGGTTGCTGTTTTAGTATGGCAAAGGTATATATTTATAAGGCTTCAGGCAATGTTAAGCACTTACGAAGAACCACTTAATTTAAAACGATATATATTTTTAGTGGATACTATTTAAGACAATTTCAATATTACAAAAGCTATTATTAAAACTTAATGGTAGCTGCCAGTGCTTCCATGCGCCTCAGTTGAGGTTTCTTTTTGGTGCCTGCTGCATATATAAATGCATCTACCAAATAGGCTTTTTTCTTGTCGGGCGATAGAAAATAATAGCTTACAAAGGGGCCTCCCATAAAATCATTTTCCAGCCGCCAAAGCCCTTTCGACTGATAGGCTTCATTTCCGTTTATGTTTAACAAAACGGTTTCAACAGGTAAAGTAGAATCGCTTACCATGTAAGAACCTTCAATTTGAGACGACACATATTTTTTACCCAAATAATTGCGCAAAGTAACCGGCTGGTTTTCAAAAGGTGCTGTTGGTGTAGTTTCATGAACTAAAATGTTGAAGCTTATTTCTTCGGTTTCTTTTCTTAGCCATAATGCCTCTTTGTTATTAAGTGCCACAAAGTAATCGGCCGGTATATCTATGCTGAAGCCATGCTTTTCTTTTATAGTTTTCATTATTTCTTTGTTTTGGCCAACAGACATTACGGCTTTATGATAGCTGGCAATTTCATTTTTCAGAAATAAGTTTTTTACAAAGTCGGCTTTGGTTTTAAGTATGCTTTCCAGTTTTTGTTTTCCGGGGGCAAAAAGAAAAACTACATACTGGTCGTTGGCCCATACATTGTTTTTTTTGCCCACAAAAAAATCCGGGTTGTTAAATGCTTTGGCGGCAAGGTCTTCGCCTAAATATTGCATGGTAAGTTTTGTAATGGCCGAAGTGTCTTCCAGGTCGGCAATGATTAAAATATTTCTGAATCGCTTAAAAATATTATCGAACTTTTCGAAGGCAACATGGGTAACTTTAATGCTGTTTTCGGGCTGGGGCAATACCGGGTATGGGGCCTCAAAGCTCTTTTCAATTTGTGGTTTTACTAATGTTTCCCAGTTTTCATCATCGGCAAGTACAAGTACTTCATCAAAGCCACCATGAGAATCTACGTTTGACTCGTCTAACACACAGGATGATAAAGCTAAAAGCATTATAAATAGCGCATATAGCGGTTTTGGCATAAAAATATTTTTCAGCATAATTAACGGCTAAGTTCGCAATTTATGACTGAACTTAATTTTTACAAAAATCTATTGCTACTTTATAATTCGTATAATGCCCAACCAATGCATGGTAACCATTATGTAGTAGGTAGGATCTATTTCGAACCATTTTTTAGCAAACTTGGGGCTTTGAGGAAATTTATGATGATTGTTTTGAAACAGTTCGCCTAACATTACAAACCCCCAGGGTTCAGAATTTTTAGATTTATCGCCATTATTAAAATTAGCATAGCCATATTTATGACCTGCCCAGTTTACGATGGCGCCATGAATAGGCCCCATCAGGTAATGAACGGGCAATAATAAATACATCCACCAGTGGGTGGCAAAATAGAGGTAAAATAAAGTATAACCAGCACCAAAGGCAAGGCGCACTATCCAGTTATCGCCAATTTTATCGATACGCTCCCAGCTGGGCAGGTTACCATCAAACTTCATATCGAAGCTGATGGTCTTATTTACAAAACCCTGATAAATGCGCTTGGTATGAATCATCATTCTGAAAATGTCTTTAAAGAAATGTGGCGAGTGCGGGTCTTTTTCGGTATCGCTGTAGGCATGGTGCTGGCGGTGCATTACCGCATAGGCGCGCGGCACTAAATAAGACGAGCCCATAGAGAAAAATGTAACCAGATAATAAAAACGCTCCCAAAATTTATTCATAGTAAACATTTGGTGAGAGGCGTAGCGGTGCAAAAAAAACGTGTGAAAAAACAACGATAAAAACCAGTGAGCTAAAAAGAAAATTAAAATTGGCATTTAAAAAGTAAAATTTGATTGTGGCTTAAAGTTCGTAAATATTAGTTGTTTCATATTAAGTTTTAACATAACCATAACACATATTTTTCTTTGCCATTATTAAAATTCAGTGACTGCATTAGTTATAGATTATTCATGGTAAATTTGCCCCGCTAATTTTTTGTGATTATGGACATGTTAAAGCAGCATATAGAGGCTATTATATTTACTTCTGAACAACCTACTACCGTAAAAGACATTCAGGAATGCCTGCTTACCACCTATGGCTGGGAAATTTTAAAAGAGGCTATTGAAGAAGAGCTGCAAGCCATAGTAGAAAAATATACCGATAATTCTTTTTCGTTTGAACTGGTTCAAATAGCCGGAGGGTGGCACTTTATGACTAAGAAAGACTACTATCCTACCGTGGCCACTTACCTGCACCAGAAATCGAAAAAACGCCTTTCTACATCAGCCATGGAAACCCTGGCTATTATTGCCTACAAACAGCCCATAACCAAAACCGAAATTGAACATATACGCGGGGTAAATTGCGACCACACGGTTCAAAAACTATTAGAAAAAGAATTAGTTACCATTGCCGGCCGTGCCGATGGGCCGGGCAAGCCGCTTTTATACAAAACCAGTGCGCTGTTTATGGATTATTTTGGTATTAACTCGCCCAAAGACCTGCCCAAGCTGAAAGAAATTGAAGTAGAAGCTGAAGACAACACCATTGGCGTGGCACCTGAAGTAGAACAAGCGCACGAAACAGCCGTAGCTGAAAACACCTCTGCCGAACAGCCACAAGAGGAATAAGTTATCAGTTTTTTAGAGCCTTTAGCCCTTAGCCATTAGCTGTTAGTTTTATGTTTTAAGTTTTGGGTAGAGCCAATACTTAATTTTCTTACTTTTCTCATTTTTCTTATATGCTGAAGTTTTTGTTTTCGGCTAAAGTACTGTAATGCCTCAAACGAGAAAACCCGACCGGCTGATAAAATAATTTTAAGCAAATACTTTTAAAAGAATTCTATTCAGAAGTATTCCGCAAGCAATATTTTTAAAAATATTGGCTGCGGATAAAGTTTCTAGTTAATATTTTTTAAAGAATTAAGTACAGAATAAATCTGCAAGCAATATTTTTTAAATAATAGAGTACAAATAAAATTTTAAAGTTATTTTTTTAAAAGAATTATTTACGGAAGTAATCTGTAAGCAATATTTTTAGAAGAATTAGCTGCGGATAAAATTTTTAAGTAATATTTTTTAAAATATTACGCCAAGAAAAAACTTAAAGTCATTAAAAATTAAGAGATGACGTGCGCATACTTTAGCTACAATGAATGGTTTTTTATAATAAGGCAAAATACTTATTATTGCGGGCTATCTTTTGTAATGGAGAGCTTGGCGAGGACGATAGCAGATTGATTTTTTTAATCAGAAATTAAATTACATCAGGACATAGTCGGGAGACTATGCCCAGCGGGGGGAGCTTGGCGAAGTTGATAGCAGGTTGATTTTTTTAATCAGAGATTAAATAACACTAGGACATAGTCGGGAAACTATGCCCAGCGGGGGGGGTAAAGTTTTTGGGAGAGCCGTTAGCCCTTAGCCTTTAGTTTTTAGGAAAGCCCCGCTATTCGATATGTTCCGCAGGGCATGTCGAATAACAGATAAAAGTAGATTTGTAATCGAATCTCTTATCGTAGGTTCTGCGAACCATTTCTAAAAAGGATTGAAAATCCTACGATATGGCTTCGGAATTAAAAATCCAAACAGCAGCTACATCTTCACACAATTATTTAACCCATCATTCGTTTTAAAATCATATTATTTCTATGAAACACACTTTTTCAATTACAACAACCTTACTGCTTTTTATTTTTTTTAGTTGTACTAAAGAAAACAGCGAGCATCTTCGTAACGAGGACGGAAAAGTCTTCTTAAAAGAGGGTAATTATTGGATATACCACACTTATGATACGTCTGGGATAAATGTTATTGGAATTGACAGCATCTACGTGTTAGAAAAAATAAAATTAAATGCTGAGGAAGAAGTATATAAGTTGATGAGAAAAAGAACAGCCATCGGGATTGATACTTTTGAAAGCTCTTGTACTGTGGGCATGTTTTCAGATGTTTTGGGGATAGTACAGCTTGTAAATGAAGACGATGATTTTTTGTTTTGTTCATTTGTTTATGGATTGGACATCGACTTCAATAATACATTTAGAAAAAATGCTAGCGGTGATGATTGTTATAGAACTGAAACCCGCACAGTAGAGTTTAGAAAAAAAACAACCACAAATGTTATGGGAAAAATAGTAGATTGCTTTAGAAGATTAGATCATTTTTATTGTAAAGGGCCAAGTGGTAGCTTTAGGGCAGGGGAAAAACAAATATTTTACACTGATGGAATAGGAATATTAAAAGTATATATACAATATCCCGAAACTTTAAATGTAATTGATGTACGGTTAATAAGATACCGTCTGAATTAAACACGCAACCCCATAACAGATAAAAGTAGATTTGTAATCTGCAAAAACAACACCCGCCACTACACCCTCCCCTTCAAAAACTGCCCGGTATAACTTTCTTTTATATTTACCAAGCCATTGGGCTCGCCTTGGTATAGCAGGTAGCCGCCTTTGTCGCCTCCTTCAGGGCCAAGGTCTATCGCCCAATCGGCACTTTTAATTACATCTATATTATGTTCAATTACCAATACGGTGTGGCCTTTTTCAATCAGCGCATTAAAGGCACTTAGCAGTATTTTAATATCGTAGAAATGCAGTCCGGTAGTAGGCTCATCGAAAATAAACAATACGGGGTGCGACACGCCCCCTTTGCCTAAATAAGAAGCCAGCTTCACGCGCTGTGCTTCGCCACCACTCAACGTGCTCGATGATTGCCCCAGTTTTATATAGCCCAAGCCCACATCCTGCAACGGTTTCAGCCTTTCAAAAATATCTTTCTTCGCCTGAAAAAATTCCAGCGATTCATCGATGGTCATGTCGAGCACTTCACTAATGTTTTTTCCGTTGTAGTTCACCTCCAGCACATCGTCTTTAAATCGTTGGCCTTTACATTCTTCACACACCAAAACTATATCGGCCAAAAACTGCATTTCTACCGTAATAGTGCCTTCGCCCTTGCAGGTTTCACATCTTCCGCCTTCTACGTTAAAAGAAAAATGTTTAGGCTGAAGCCCTTTCAGCTTTGAGGCATGTTGGTTGGCATATAAATCGCGAATGGCATCGTAAGCTTTTATATAAGTTACGGGGTTGCTGCGCGAAGATTTTCCAATAGGGTTTTGGTCTATCAGTTCCACTTGTTGCACCATGCGCAAGTCGCCTGAAATGCTGTCGAAGTTGCCCGGCTTATCGCCAAACTCGCCCAGTTCTTTTTGCAAAGCAGGGTAAAATATTTTTTTAATCAGCGTAGTTTTTCCCGATCCCGAAACCCCCGAAACAACGGTTAATGCTTTCAGCGGCACTTTAATACTTACTTCTTTTAAGTTGTGTTGCGTAGCGCTTTTCAGTTCAATAAAATTCACAGGCTTTCTACGCAGGGTTGGCGCAACAATCATTTCTTTTCCGGTAAGATATTGTGCCGTTAAACTCTTGGTGTCTTTATCAATTTTTTTGGCATCGCCCATATACACCACTTCGCCCCCTAATCTTCCCGCTTTCGGGCCAATATCTATTAAGTAATCGGCACTACGAATAATTTCTTCTTCGTGTTCTACTACCACCACCGTGTTGCCCAGGTCGCGCAATTGTTGCAATACTTTAATTAAACGAGTGGTGTCTCTTGGGTGCAAGCCAATACTTGGCTCATCGAGTATATACAACGAATCGGTTAAGTTGCTGCCTAATGAACGAGTTAAACTAATGCGCTGGCTTTCGCCACCAGACAAAGTATTTGATAAACGGTTTAATGTCAAATAACTTAAGCCCACATCCATCATTAATTGCAGGCGGGTATTTATTTCAATTAAAATGCGCTTAGCCACTTTTTGCTCATACTCGCTAAGTTTTATGTGCTGAAAAAAGTCATACACTTCAGCAACGGGCAGCAGCAATAATTCTGAAATATTTTTACCGCTAATTTTTACATACTGTGCATCTTTTCTAATGCGCGAGCCTTTGCAATCGGGGCAGGTGGTTCTGCCTCTATAGCGCGACAACATTACTCTATACTGAATCTTGTAACTCTTCTCTTCTAAGTAAGCAAAAAAATCATTCAGCCCGGCAAAATACTCGTTGCCCGTCCACAATACCTGCTGCTCTTCTTCAGTTAAAAATTTATAAGAGCGATGAATCGGGAAATCGAACTTCATGGCATTTTTTATCAGGTGGTCGCCCCACTCTTTCATTTTGTCGCTGCGCCAGGGCGCAATAGCCCCTTCATAAATAGAAAGGTTTTTGTCAGGCACTACCAGGTCGGGGTCAACACCCAAAACACTACCAAAGCCTTCGCAGGTTTTGCATGCCCCAAAAGGCGAATTGAAATTGAAAAAATGTTGATTGGGCTCTTCAAACTTTAATCCATCTGCCTCAAAACGATTATTAAAATATTGCAGCTTCTTTTTACCAATTTGCTCAATTACACAATCGCCATGGCTTTCATAAAAAGCCGTTTGTACTGAATCGGCAATGCGCTTTTCTAAATCTTCATCGCCTTGTTTTACCACCACACGATCTATCAATAAAAAAATGTCTTTTTCATTCAGAATATTATCCAATGTCTTATCATCAGTAAGTGCATCATCTATTCTGAAAAGATCTTTTCCGGCTTTAATTCTTGAATAGCCTTTCTGCATGAGTAATTCTAGTTCCTGCTTCAGTGTAGAAGTGTTGAGTGGCTTAAACGGAATTAAAATTTGCACCTTGCTGTCATCGGGCAACGACATAATGTGTTGCACCACATCAGTTACCGAATGTTTTTTTACTTCTTCGCCCGAAACAGGCGAATAGGTTTTGCCAATGCGCGCAAACAACAAGCGCAGGTATTCATAAATCTCAGTTAACGAGCCTACGGTTGAGCGGCTGGTTCGGGTAATAACTTTTTGCTCTATGGCAATTGCAGGCGAAATGCCTTTTATGTAATCTACATCGGGCTTATCCATGCGGGTTAAAAACTGGCGCGCATAAGACGATAAGCTTTCTACATATCTGCGCTGCCCTTCGGCATACAAAGTATCAATGGTTAAGGAAGATTTTCCTGAGCCGGAAACGCCCGTTACCACCACCAGTTTATTTCGGGGTATAATTACGTTCACATTCTTCAAATTATGAACTCTGGCACCCTTTATGATAATATTATTCTTAGAGTCAGTTTCTAAATTTTCAAAATCAGTAAAAACGGTTTTTGTAGTCATGTAGTAAAATTGTACAACAGCATGTTCACTCAACCATACAAAATAGGGTACACTTGGTTCAGCAAAAACACAACTTATTGATTATCAATGGTAAATTTCTTTTGGCACGCTTGTTGGTATAATACTATCACGAGCAAGCAGCCCTTTCTCGTAAAGCATTTGCAAATATCTTTAAAAGCAACGGAAAAATGATAGCAACTCCACTAACCGACCAACAACTTGTTCAACACTATATAAATGGTGAAGAAAAAGCATTGGAAACATTATTAGCGCGACATAAAAACAGGGTATATACTTCTATATATTTCATCGTAAAAAATGAAAGCCTTGCAGAAGATATTTTTCAGGATACTTTTTTTAAAGTAATTAAAAAATTGCGCAGTGGAGATTATAAAGATGAGGGTAAGTTTTTGCAGTGGGTGCTTCGTATTGCTCACAACCTTTGTATAGACCACTTTAGAAGGCAAAAGCGCATGCCGGGTTTCGCTTCTGCCGATGAAGAGTTTGATATTTTTAAAATGCTTCGTTACAACGAGCCATCGGCCGATGAAAAAATGACGTTAGAGCACTCATCGGGCGTAGTAAGAGAGTTAATTCAGCAATTACCCGAAGACCAAAGGCAAGTGTTGGTATTGCGCCATTATGTTGATATGAGTTTTAAAGAAATTTCTGAAATGACCGGTGTAAGCATTAATACAGCCTTAGGCAGAATGCGCTATGCCATTTTAAATATGCGTAAAATGATAGAAGAACAGCAAATAGCGCTGTAAAAATATAGTTGGTTTTTAGTTATTAGTTTTAGTTGGTTAATAGCCCTTAGATGTGATATTTAGGGGCTATTTTTATTTTGTCTGCAATAATTTTATTTCACATTCGTTTAATTACCAAGTTTTTATTTTAATCCAAATATTCATTATGAAAAACACCTCTACACATTATCTATTAAAGCACTTATATAACGAAACAGAGCCTACAGAAACGTTGGCGATTGAAGATGCACTAGCCAACAACTGGCATTTAAAAGAAACTTACTCTTCCTGGGTAGAGTTGCTAGAAATGCTTAATGAAGCAAGAGTGGCTCCTTCTGATAAATTAATCGACAATATTCTGAAGCATAGTAAAGACAATACCTTTAAAACGCTGTCTTAATTTTCTTTACTGAACAAAATACTTTTCGTGTAGTTTTGCCTTTATGCGTAGGCAAGAATTATTCACTGAGGTTTTAGAAATTCTATCAAAAAAATTTCCGCAAGCAGAAACGGAGCTTCATTACAATACGCCTTTTGAATTGTTGGTAGCAGTAGTGCTTTCGGCACAGTGTACCGATAAGCGCGTAAATATGGTTACGCCTGCTTTGTTTGAAAAGTTTCCTACCCCGTTTGCTTTGGCAAAAAGCAATTTCGATGAATTATTTCCCTACATTAGAAGCATCAGCTACCCCAATAATAAAACCAAACATCTTTTAGGTTTAGCCGAAATTTTGGTTAATGAATATGATGGCGAAATTCCAGAAACGGTTGAGCAATTAATTAAACTTCCGGGAGTAGGCAGAAAAACCGCCAACGTAATTACTTCTGTATTATTTGAACAGCCCAACTTGGCAGTTGACACCCATGTTTTTCGTGTTTCGGCACGAATAGGGCTAACCCAAAATGCCAAAACACCACTGCAAACTGAGCAACAGTTGTTAAAATATATTCCTACTGAAATGGTTGCCGAAGCACACCATTGGTTGATTTTGCATGGGCGATATACCTGCCTTGCCCGCAGCCCCAAATGCGATATCTGCGAATTGCAAAATGTTTGTAAATATTATTTGAAAAGCACGAAAAAAACCGCTTCAAAAAAATTATCTTCACGTTGAAGTAAAGCTGTCAAGCCGAATGAAGTGAGGTTTCTTTATTATAAAGATGTTTTGCTACACTCAACATGACAATTAGGTATTAAAAAATCATAAATTCGAAATCGTAAATTATAAATCAAGAAAGTATGTCAGAAATTAAAGACCAAAAAGAGAAACTAAAAGCCCTGCAACTTACGGTAGATAAGTTGGAAAAAGTATATGGTAAAGGCACCATTATGAAGCTGGGCGATGAAAGAGTAGTGCCTACGGAAGTTATTTCAACCGGCTCGTTAGGCTTAGATATGGCATTAGGCATTGGCGGTTTTCCAAGAGGCAGGGTAATAGAAATATACGGCCCTGAGTCTTCGGGTAAAACTACTATTGCCATTCATGCAATAGCACAGGCACAAAAGAAAGGTGGCATAGCCGCTATAATAGATGCCGAACATGCTTTTGACAAAAGCTACGCTCAGGCATTGGGCGTAGATGTAGAAAACTTATTTATTGCACAACCCGATGATGGCGAACAGGCATTAGATATTGCCGAACACTTAATTCGTTCAGGCGCAATAGATATTGTGGTAATTGACTCGGTTGCAGCATTGGTGCCTCGTGGAGAAATTGAAGGAGAAATGGGCGAATCGAAAATGGGTTTGCAAGCACGCTTAATGTCGCAGGCATTGCGCAAGCTAACCGGAGCCATTAACAAATCGGGTTGCACTTGTATTTTCATTAACCAGTTGCGCGAAAAAATTGGCGTAATGTTCGGTAATCCTGAAACTACTACAGGTGGTAACGCTTTGAAATTTTATGCTTCTGTGCGTTTAGATATTCGCAGAATTGGTCAGTTAAAAGAAAAAGAAGATGTTGTGGGTAACCGCACCAAAGTAAAAGTGGTGAAAAACAAAATGGCACCGCCTTTCAGAGTAGCTGAGTTTGATATTATTTACGGACAAGGCATTTCTAAAGTGGGCGAAATAATTGACCTTGGTGTAGCCGCAGGCATAATTAACAAAAGTGGTTCATGGTTTAGCTATGGCGACAGTAAAATTGGTCAGGGCCGTGAGGCAGTTAAAGACTTCTTAGCCGATAACCCGGAAGCAGCAGAAGAAATAGAACAAAAAATAAGAGAGAAATATAGTCCGGAAGTAGTGCCGGCTACTGCTGAATAACCATTCAGTTTCTCTAAATATTATAAAGGCTGAAAGGAATTTCTTTTCAGCCTTTTGTTTTTTTATGATAAAGTTGAACTATACGTACAAAAAAATTATTTTTACACGTGTGAAAAATCGAATATGGATACTAAATTAACTTTAAAGCTTGAGCAAAAAATAATTGAAAAAGCAAAAGATTATGCTAAAAATCATAACACCAGCTTATCAAAACTTATAGAAAACTACCTTCAAAGTCTTACTAAAAAGGCTGATGAAACAGAAAAAATTTCTCCATTGGTAAAAAGCCTTTCAGGAATTATAGATATTCCTAAAAATTATAACCACAAAGAAGAATACTCAGATTTTTTATTAAACAAATACAAGTAATGGAAAAAGTATTTGTTGATACTGACATTGTTTTAGACCTGCTTGGGGCTAGAGAACCCTTTTATAATCACGCAGCAATATTATTTTCTTTGGCCGATAATAACAAAATGAAAATCTATGTCTCATCATTGTCGTTTGCCAATCTCAATTATATACTCTCAAAACAACACTCTGCTAATCAGGCAAGAAAAATGTTGTTAAAGTTTAAAACACTTGTCAATGTTCTTTCTGTTTCAGATAAAATTATTGATTTGGCATTATCGTCAGATTTTAAAGATTTTGAAGACGGAATACAATACTTTACTGCAATTGAAAACCATATTGATATTATCCTCACAAGAAATCTTAAAGACTTTAAAAATGCCGAAGTTTCTGTAATGACAGCAGAACAATATTTAAAAAGAAAGTAATTATATAAACAAACTCACTCAATGAAAATCTCTATAATAGGCTGCGGCAATATGGGCCTAATTTATGCCCGTGCTTTTTTGAAATACGATATTGTTTCTAAAAACAATTTATTGCTTGCTGAAAAAAACGAGCAAAGAAAACAAGAATTACAACAGCTTAACGTAGGTGAAGTTACTGTTGTAAATGACCCCAAAATTTCCGAAAGTGATATAATAATTATTGCAGTAAAGCCACAAGATTTTGCTTCGATGGCTTCAGAATTAAAAATGGCTATTAAGCCTGAAAACCTAGTGGTGTCTATTATGGCAGGTATTACCATAAATACCATTCAGCAGCAATTAGGCACCAAAAATATTGTGCGCGCTATGCCAAACTCGCCAGCTGAAGCAGGTATGGGCATGACCGGCTTTTCTTGTGCGGAACATCTTTCTTTAGAACAAATTAGAAAAGCTGAAAACCTGCTCTCAACCACAGGCCGTTGTGTGTTTTTTGAAGATGAAAAAATGCTTGATGCCGTAACAGCATTAAGTGGCAGTGGCCCTGCTTATTTTTTTTATTTAGTAAAGCACATGATAGAAGCGGGCAAGCAAATGGGCATGGAAGAAAGTGTTGCGGCCATGCTAGTGAAACAAACTATGCAGGGTGCATTTTATTTAATTAATAATGCCAACAAACCTTTAGATGAATTAATTAAAGCAGTAGCTTCAAAAGGCGGAACTACCGAAGCGGCACTTTCTTCATTTAACGAAACTGCGGTAGGCGAAAATTTAGCAAAGGGAATATTGAAAGCTGAACAGCGAGCAAAAGAGCTGGCAAAGTAGCCCGAAATGTTTTTAGGCAAGTCTAAAAATATATTTAGTCAATACTGTGCATTTGTTACCTTTGTTGAATGATACAGCAAATAGAAAGTTATGTTCAGCACATTGGTCCGGTTTGGGCAGCTTTTTATGCAACTACATTTACATGGTTACTCACAGCTTTAGGGGCATCATTGGTATTCTTTTTTAAAAAGGCGCACAGGGGTGTGCTTGATGCTATGCTGGGCTTTACAGGAGGTGTAATGGTGGCGGCAAGTTTTTGGTCGTTGCTCAATCCTGCCATCAGCATGTCTGAAAAAATTTATCCTTCAATGCCCTGGATGCCGGCCGCTGTAGGGTTTCTTTTTGGAGCATTGTTTTTATTTTTCTTAGACAAATGGCTGCCTCACTTACACATAAATTTTTCTGAAAATGAAAGTGAAGGACTGCAAACCCAATGGCATAGTACCACTCTTTTGGTTTTGGCCATAACATTACACAATATCCCTGAAGGGCTGGCAGTAGGGGTGTTGTTTGGTGCTGCTTCGTTAGGTATTGACGGGGCAAGTTTTTCAGCAGCTATTGCGCTGGCTTTGGGTATTGGCATACAAAATTTTCCTGAAGGCTTTGCGGTAGCTATGCCTATGAGAAGAATGGGTATCAGTCGCCTGAAAAGTTTTTGGTATGGACAGCTTTCGGCAATTGTAGAGCCGGTAGCAGGAGTTATTGGCGCATTAGCAGTAATATACATGCAGCCTATTTTACCCTTTATGCTGGCTTTTGCCGCAGGGGCCATGATATATGTAGTAGTAGAAGAGGTAATTCCTGAAACGCAACGCGATAAATATACCGATGTGGCCGTTTTAGGTTTTATAGCCGGGTTTTTAATTATGATGATTTTAGATGTTGCATTAGGTTAATAAACAGCCTGAGACTATACAAAGCAAAAAAGGCTGACCCTATTTGGGTCAGCCTTTTTTGTTTTTGCATAAATACTTTAAGAATGATCTTCAGGCGATGGATTGGAATCGGTCGCAACCGCAGTGGTCTCAGAAGGGGCTCCATTTGTAGCTGAGGACGATTCATTTTTCGTTTCTGACGATTCTAATGTGGTAGGCCCTGCTGGTGCTGTTTCGGCAATATGATGAATTTCATAAGGGCGTTTACCTAAAATTCTTTCCAGGTCATCGCGATAAATAATTTCTTTCTCTAACAACTCTTGCGCAATAGCTTCCAATTGCTCACGCTTTTCACGCAACAACTTCAAGGTTCTTTGGTAAGCGCTATCAATTAAAGCTTTTACTTCAACATCAATTAATCTTGCAGTTTCTTCTGAATAAGGTTTTTTGGCAGTGTATTCAGCATTAGGGTCATAGTAAGAAACATTTCCAACCTTTTCATTCATACCATAAATGGCAATCATGCTATAAGCAATTTTAGTAATGCGCTCT
Source organism: uncultured Chitinophagaceae bacterium (assembly GCA_964543705.1). Taxonomy (GTDB): domain Bacteria; phylum Bacteroidota; class Bacteroidia; order Chitinophagales; family CAIOSU01; genus CAYSGX01. The sequence continues at coordinate 83,986 of CAZIZP010000012.1, read as the reverse complement.
AAATCGTTTTGTGCGCCTGTAGTAATTCTGCCAAATACAATTTCTTCAGCAGCTCTTCCGCCCAACGTCATGCAAATACCATCTATAAGCTGTTCGGTGCTGTAGAGATATTGTTCTTTAGGCAGGTATTGTGCATAGCCTAATGCCGCAACACCTCTTGGCACTATAGATACTTTCACCAACGGGTCAGCAAATTCTAAAAACCAGCCACAAATGGCATGGCCTGCCTCGTGGTAAGCCACTACTTTTTTCTCTTCAGGAGAAATAATTTTATTTTTCTTTTCAAGCCCGCCAATTACACGATCAATGGCATCGTTGAAATCTTTCATTTCAACTTTTTCTTTGTTTCTTCTTGCAGCTATTAAAGCCGCTTCGTTACATACGTTGGCAATTTCTGCCCCTGCAAAACCCGGTGTTTGTGCTGCCAGTTTTGCGGCATTTATATCATCAGAAATTTTTATGGGCTTTAAGTGTACGTTAAAAATTTGTTCGCGACCAATTAAATCGGGCTTGTCAATAGTAATCATTCTGTCGAACCTGCCCGGGCGCAATAAAGCGCTGTCTAAAATATCGGGACGGTTGGTGGCCGCTACCAATATTACCCCTTTTTCACTGCTAAAGCCATCCATTTCTACTAATAACTGGTTTAGGGTGTTTTCGCGCTCATCGTTACCTGAAATAAGGGTTTTACCACGGGCACGACCAATAGCATCAATTTCATCAATGAAAATAATGCAAGGGGCTTTTTCTCTGGCTTGCTTAAATAAATCTCTTACTCGGGAAGCACCTACCCCTACAAACATTTCTACGAAATCAGACCCGGAAATAGAGAAAAACGGCACTTGTGCTTCGCCTGCAACGGCTTTCGCCATAAGGGTTTTACCTGTTCCCGGAGGGCCAACCAACAAAACACCTTTTGGTATTTTTCCGCCTAAAGAAGTATATTTTTTTGGGTTTTTCAAAAAGTCAACTACTTCCATTACTTCCTCTTTGGCTTCATCTAAACCGGCAACATCTTTAAAGGTAATATTCACTTTTCCATCGCCATCGAATAAAGTAGCTTTCGATTTGCCAATATTGAAAATTTGCCCACCCGGACCACCGGCACCACCACTTACCCTGCGCATAATAAAAATCCAAACGGCTACTAAAATTACAATAGGCAATAACCAACCAATTAAATCTCGGGTCCAGTTTCTGCGGGTTTCGTAGTTAATACCAATAACCTGTTCGGGGGTAAATTCTTTTTGTGCCTCTTTCATGTTGGTTTCAAAGGCATCAACCGAGCCTATAGTAAAAAAGTAGTGTGGCCCGGGGTTCAGGCTGCCCCAAGAGGTCATCGCTACTTCTTTATATTCAGGTTTGCTAAGGCTTTCTTTTTTAATGTAAACTTCTACTATTTCTTTATTTACTACCGATACCTTTTCTACATCTTGCGTTTTCAGCATTGAGGTTTCAAAAGTTTGCCAGTTTATTTCTTTAATAGTATTCTGAAAACTGAAGAATTGCAAACCCAATAGCAATATGGCTATAATGCCATATATCCAGTAATAGTTAAATTTTGGGCCTTTCGGAATAGGAATTTTTGGCCCTGAGCCTTTCTTAGATTTGTTATTATCGTTCAAATTAGGTTGATTTTCCATTATTTTTTAAAATTCTACACAATTAACTAATTATAGTGGGTTTTGGTTGCATCGGCCCACAAATCTTCTATCTGATAAAATTCTCTGCGAGGCTTTAGAAAAACATGAACCACAATGTCGATGTAATCAATCAAAACCCATTCCAAGTTGTTCAGCCCTTCTTTATGATATGCCTTAATGCCCAGCTCTTCTTCTACTTTATCTATAATATGTTCGGCAATGGTTTTAACCTGAACACCAACTGAAGCATGGCAAATAACGAAATTATCGCAAGCGGCATCGGTGGTTTCTGAAAGGTCTAACGATACTATTTCTTCAGCCTTTTTATCTTGCATGGCATCTACTATAACCTCTAATAATTTCGGGCTGTTCGATACACTTTTCTTTTTAGCTGCGGGCTTTGTTTTCTTTGCCAAACGATTTGTATTATTATTGAATTATTAATTGCTCAAAAATAGGAATTCTTTTGTACACCCGTTTTATTATTGGCAATACCATTCACCGCTTGGCTTCGGTAAATTCTACCAATAGCTATGCAAAAGAATTTGCAAACATTAACAAACCTGCCGAGGGCTATGTCATTATTGCCGATGAGCAAACGCAAGGGCGTGGACAATATGGCAACAAATGGGCCACTGAAGCCAAGAAGAACCTTACGTTTAGCATTATACTATACCCTAAGTTTTTAAAAGTAAGCGAGCAGTTTTTGTTAAGCCAAGCCATTGCGCTGGGAGTGGCAACGTATTTAGGAAGCAAAACCAACCAAAACATTTTTATAAAATGGCCTAATGATGTGCTTATTGAAAATGCTAAAGTTTGTGGCATGTTAATAGAAAATGCTTTGCAGGGCAACAGCATTTCAGAAAGCATTGCGGGTATTGGTTTAAACATAAACCAAACCGATTTTGCCGAAATGCCCAACGCCACATCGCTGGCAAAAGCCACCCAAGCGTTTTATGATTTGCATGATGAATTAGAATTATTGCTGAATGCCATTGATAAATTTTATTTGCTGCTGATGCAGGGCAGACACCATTTAATAAGAGAGCAATATCACCAATATTTATTCAGAAAAAATGAGCACGCTTGCTTTATGCTGAATAATGAAAAAGTTAGCGGCACTATTCAAGGAGTAAATATTGCCGGGCAACTGGAAATAATAATTAATGACACCCTGCACCGGTTTAAAAATAAAGAAATTGCTTTTGTTTATTAAAGTTTTAAGAAAAAAGGCTCTCTATAAGGAAAGATAAAATTTATTTATTGATTACCAATTTGAATTTGATAATTTCAATTTAATTGTTTCTTCTATGTTTTGAGCGGCATCTAAAAAATCCTTTTGAGCCTTATTCCACACTTCTTTAGCAACTGATTTTGTTGCTCCAAAGTTACTTGGCGGAGTATCTGAAACAGTAATTAATCCCATATCGCATGGTTTGCAATTGTATTTAGGGTTTGACTTATGATATGCTTCAGATATAACGTATCTATACCTGCTATCTTTTATCATAAATTGTACAGTAAAACTTATAACCCCACTAAAAAGAAATGAGCCGCCACGGAGGTTTTTTGTGTCAAAATCTAAGTTAACATTTGTTGTTATTACTGTTTCTGTTAAAACCATATTCTTTTGATAGTTTGGAAAAATTTCACCTAGTGCTAAAACTATAGAGGACTTTATTTTTTCCGCATTATAACTACTGTCTAGTTCAACAACTTTATCAACTTTTAAGCTCTCTTGTGAAAATAGGCTCGTTGTACAAATCAAAAGCAAGACAATAAAGGAACACCTCATTTTATTTTTTTTTGCAAAACTAGATAATTAAAACTATCGCAAAAATTCTACACACGCATGGGCAATTTGTTCTCTCCCACCAAGCCCTCAATCCAACGCCACAGGATATTTTACCCGATATAATTTGGTTTAAAAATAAAAGTTATTTTAATTTCAACCGCCCGGTGCGCATAACGCAGTTATACCCTGCTTACATAAAAAAACAAAATGAAACTTTTAAAGGCACGTTTCGTTATATTTGCAAAAAGAGTTTTATAATGATGGTTTCTGATATTCAGCTTTATGAAATTTTAGCTTCTAAACTAGGTAGGGAAGAAGCCAAGGTTTTGGTTGAGTTTGTAGAGTCTAAAGCAGAAAAAAAAGTAGATGAAAAAACTACAATTTTTTCTACCAAAGAAGACATTGCAAAACTTGAAACTAAAATTGCAGAATCTAAAGTTGAGATTATGCGTTGGATGTTTGGCATATTTACAGTACTTGCTTTAATGATTGTTGGCTTGTATTTTAAATAGCTTTTAATCCTTTCAACTTAGCTGAAGCTATTAACCACCGCTACTCTTCATTATAACCATTTAGCCCCTCAATCCAACGCCACAGGATATTCTACCCGATATAATTTGGTTTGCCCAAACGGACCGTTATATTCAAAATGAACCAGGCCTTCCAGTTTGTTTTGGTTGTTGAGTCTAAACTGCCATTTATCCGCATCGTATTTGTTAGACATTTTCCAGTCATCATTGTCTTTATAGCTTACCAAAGCAGGCAGCTCGTAGGTTTTTCCGGTTGAAAAATTTATAACTACAATTTTTTGAATGCTGGTAGTGCCGCTCCAGCTGTAAGTGCCTAAAGAAAGTATTAACCGGTTGCCCGATACGCTCGATTGAAGAATACTATAGTTTTCTTCGGGAGTATAATAATCGCTAAGGGTGTTTCCTGCACCTACATTATACACTTTATCGAAAACCAGCACATAGTTGTTGTTAATTACATGCAGCCTTGCGCCCCGCATTAAAATAATTTCATCGTAGCCACCCCGGTATATTCTGTTAAACTGGTTGTTCTTAAACTCATAAAAGTTTACTCCGCTGTTATTGGTGTTTTTATAAATAAACTCGTTGTTTTTAGAACGAAACGCCTCTTGTGTTATGGGGCTCCAGCCTTCAGAATCGGGTATGTTTTCTATTACCACTTCCCATGCCGAATTAGTGGCGTTCCATTTATACAGCATCGCTATTTGGTCGTCTTGCCTTTTGGCTATCAGGTAAAAATCGCTTTGGGTGGCAGCCAGTGTTACCGCCCTGAACTTTATAGAAAAAGTTTGAGAACTAAATGTCGAAAAGGTTTCGGTATTGGGGTCGAAAAAACGGGTGTTAATAACATCTTGCAGCGAGTTGGGGCTGGTGTGTTCTACTTCGGCAATGGCATTGTCGGTAGCGGCAAAAATCATTGCATTGGGCGATGATTTATGATTCAGCCAGGTGTCGTTTTCAAAGCGTGCTAAATGGTATAGGTGCTGGGCATTGGTAAACACATGGTAAAAATGAAATTCTTTACTGCCAAGCTTATACACTTTCAGAATATCGCTTTGGTGGTTATCGGCAAGCGGCAATATATGGTTGTTTGCCGGAATGGTGAAGCTTTGGGTTAGCTCAATTACCTGATTAGAATTATTGTTGTTGTTATTATTATTGTTGTTGCCCGCAGGCTCATCTTCTTTAGAGCAGGAAACAACCATTGCCATTAACAGCCATAGCAGCGCAAGTTTTACCAAATTCATATGCTTTATTTTTTTGCTTAACAAACATAATGTTTTTGCTATTTAAAGCTATGGCTTCTTTTTGTGCTGAAGGCAAAATACAGGGTTTTACATAGGGAACGGGCTGGTGGTAGGCTGTGTAAGTGATGTTTAGAATATTGGTACTGATGGTGTTTCACTGTTATTTACACTGGTAACGGCATTTGTATTATTGATTTTCAAAGAACTATTAACTTACTAAAACCCTTTGGTTTATTACCATTTCAATCAACACCAAACAATCTGACACATTACCACATTACCGGTGGTGATATTTTATAACATTACATAATTCTTCCCATGTGTTAATATCAACTGCATATTTTTTTTCAGCAACACCTATGACTTCTGAATTTTCTTTATTTAGTATTTCAATTTTTTCATTATCGATAATATTAAATGAGATCTTTTCGGAAGAAACAATTACTGCATCTCTCATTTTATGAAAAAAAGAAAGTGTGCATTTATTTTCATCCATAACCAATTGTTCAATTGTATGTTTATATTTATTTTGATGTAATTGAATATAACCAAATAGTAATAGTGAGAAAATAAAATATATAAAACCGCCATTTAATAGTATGTTATATACGTATAAAATAATTATTGTTATTGCCAATAAACACCACATATATATAATAATATTTCGTCTTTTTAATTCTTTTTTATTTGAAAACCTAAATAATAGCATAAAATTATATTTTTAAAAATTTTTAGTAAAATGATTTAATAACTCTCGTGTTATCCATTGGCATAACATTATAAATTGAATTATTTGGTGATATTAAATAAGGGGCCTTGTTTAACTGAAACCCTGAGTAAACATTGTTTTGATATAAATTTGAGTTATAAACATTTCTTGATAGTATAATTTTATCTATCGTTGTTTTGGGATAGTCCCCCGATGCAATATCAAAAACTTGACCATAAGTTCCATCACCACCTACTCCAATATCGACTGTTTCTCCAATACCACCCCGTTGGGCGTAGTCTCCCGACTACATCCGAGTGTTATTTAATCTCTGATTAAACATACAATAAAATAAAGCAATCTAAAGCATATCAATTTTTAACACTGCTTCTATGCCTGCATAATTACTAGCACTGCTATACATATATTCATGTGCTGCTCTAACTATTCCGGCTCTTATAGGGTTTTGGTGTATATAGTTAAGTTTTTGTTCAGTAAATGCATTTGAAAACAATTCTATTGCATGGTTTTCATGTGTCCATACTTGATACTCGCTGTTGCGTTTATGTTTTTTAGCAGCAAATTCAAAGCGTTTCAGCATCCAATCGCGTCTGCTTTCTTGTGGTTGTTGTATTTTTTCTAACAGTTGGTTGGCTGTAAATTTTTTAAAGTCTCTAATAATATCTGATAACAAATAACCTTCTTTCGCTCTTGCAATTATGTGTATATAGTTGCTCATAATTACATAAGCATATAATTCTAAGCCTTTCTTTTTTCTACAAAAATCGAAACTGCTAATGGCAATGTCTTTATATTCCTTTCGTGTAAACACATCTACCCATTCTACAACCTGAAAGGTTAAATAATACAATGCTTCTTGATTGTATATCTGATAGCCTTGGCTCATGTATATAGTTTTTGGCTATTAAAATTAAATGATAAATCAGAGATTTATTAACGCTTATACGTAGTCGGGAGACTACGCCTAACGGGGGAAACTGTTAATCATCATCTATACCCTATGGAAAAAGAAACAGGCCTATAATCCTAACTATTTAAAAATATCCAGCGTTGTGGAGCTGGAGCCCTCTTTCGGTTATTCTTGAAAATAAAACAGCCCCGATAAATCGGAGCTGCACAAGATGAACATCCATCGAAGTATCGCTGTATGCCCTCTTTCGGTTTAGCAAAGTAAAAAAATTATTTGCAGTTTTATTTGGTTTTTATGACAGTACCTTGCGCCAGATTGAGGGAAGATATTATGGCTGGTACTTTGTAAACTGCAATTCGGTTACTTTGGTGAAATCAGTATCGGCACTGATAAAAGGAATATCTAAATATATTGCTGTTGCTGCCGCAATGGCATCGCCCAATTTCAACTTATATTTTTTGCGAAGTTGCACATAGGTATTTTTAATTTCTTCATTGATGTCTATAACTGTACAATCTTCTAAAAAACTTTTTATCTGATTTTGTTCTTTTGCTGAAATTTTCTGATAGCCTATTAACTCCAACTCGGTAATGACAGAAACATATCCTTTTTTATCCTGAAGAAACTCTGATAGTGTTTCGTCTCCACTGAGCAAATACAAAATAATATTAGTATCTAATGCAATGCTACTCCCACTCATTTCTCAACTTCTTTTGAATATCTAATGGCGATTCTTTAAGTTTAATTGTGCCACAATATTTCTTGGCATTAATGGTTTTTCGCAATGACCTGCTTTTTAATCGGCTGCTAACCTTAGAAATTTCTTTGCTTGTAGCGCCTCTTTTTAATACCACAACCATATACTATAATTTTACTCAAATATAACTAAAACCACTGCTTTTCAATTAGAAAGTGTGCATATGGTTGAGCAGTGTATTAGAAATAATAGATTGTAAATCTATTATTATCTATAGTTCGAGATGCCCAGCGGAACATCTCAAACTGCAAGTTATATGAGCTAACGCTTCATGAGATTTTGGGTAGTAGCGGATGCTGCTACCAGTGGGGGGCAACTACCAATGGGGTCTTCTATAATGAATTTATGCGTTTAAGTTCTAATCGTATATTATCAAGTGATTTTTGATAGCTTTCCTTGTATTTATTATTTTCAAAATATAACAACATGTCTTCTAATGACATTTTATATGATGATGATAACAAAAAGCCGTTAACTGTTTCTAAATCACCTTTATTATTTATCGCTTTTAGGCAAAGTTTAAGATTTACAAACATAATGTTCGCTCGGTCATACTTATCTGTTTTTAAATAATGATAAGCAGCCTTAAAAAAGCTTGGGATTGCTAAGGTATGTTCTTTACTTAAAATTGAAGTTCTTCCTTGTAAATAATAAGTGCTAGCTTCTATTTCATTTTGAAGATTACTTGAATTTTTTTCTATTTGAACAATATTATTAGAAACCTTCTCTAATGATCTTGCGACCAGATTATTATTATATTCTTTAAGTTCGTTTAGCTTAGCATCATAGGTGTCATTTAATTGATTACGAATAAAATCAGTTAATTCTTTTAAATTTTGTCTTTGAAAATATTGTGCAATAAAGGGCATCAATATTCCTAAAATAGATATTACAATTATTAGTTTTAACCATGCTGAATCATAAAACTCATTAACCTGGGTAATAATATCTTGCTTTTGGTATAATTCATAAGAAATTTCTTTTAATGATTTTCCTCTCTCTAATGTATCAACTGTTGCCTGCAGCCTGTCAATTTTCTCTCGTAACTCAATTATTATCAAACTATCTTTCATAAATAAATAATTTAGTTTAAAACAAAGTGCAAATCTAACTAGGTTTATGTTTAGTCTCCTACTTGCTATTCGGGATTTCAAAACCAAGAACCTAATAGTTTAGGATTTGTAATTATATTGAGAACTTCGCTCTTCAGAATGCTCTGAGGAATATGTAAAACAGCTAGGTCTATTTTATTTAAAAAATAAAAACAAAAAAGCGCAGACACAATCCTTGAAAGTGCCTACGCCTCAAACTAAATGATGCATAACAAAGTTATTTTGATGAAGTGTGAGTGGTATCCCTGCCTCCGATATCACTATCTTTATCACTTGCAAGTCCCCAGACATGCCCATGATAACCACCTTTGTCATCAACTTCCATGTTGTAAATCAAGCCATCCACGTAGCCGTCATTATTAACATGTACTTTCGCATCAACTGTTTCCCCTGTTTCGGGGTCACTCGTTTGAAAAAGTTCAGACCAAAAGCCCATGATTAATGAATTTTGGTTGGGTCCATTGAATTAAGGTTGGACTTTATTCACCCCTGCTTACTCTTTTATTGGTTTTCAACATTACTCCCAGTTTCAGCAATAGACTTAATCATTTGATTAATCTCTGCCGTCATCAATTTGATTGCTTTCACCACCTGTTTCAATAATAGGTGGTTCAGGGTCAATCCGAAATTGCGTTTTCATATTTTTTCGATGTTCTTTGTGTTTTTGGAATAGGTTCAAGAACATATAATTTCCCTACACCGTACGTGAAAATCAGCCCACGACCTGTTTAATTTTTTATTTTGAAGCAACTCAATTCATGTTATTATCGAGCATCTCCATCAGAGTTGCAATTTGATACTCCACAACTATCATTAGAACAACTGTTGTAGCAATTAATTACTTGGCTTGATACACCACAACTGTTATTGGAGCAGCTATTATAACAATTTGCCGTGTGATCAATGCACTCTGCTTTTTGTAATATTGTTCGTTGACTGGAAGGAGCATTACGGTCTGAACCACAAACAAGTTTATCACAAGTACTTATAATAATTCCAGAATCACCGCCATGAGACTCAAAAGCTAAATGGTTTTTCTTCATTTCCAATAATTTTTGCACTTTAATAGCAAACGGGTCTCTATTCATTCCAGTAGGTATGTGGTGTATAAAATGTCCATACCTAGTTTTACAAAAGATCAGATAATCTTTTGAATGTAGCATAAATGAATGCCATGCTTCATCTTGAAGTTGGTCAGGAGAGATAGACTCTTTAGATTCAGATGCTTTATCTAAATAGTCTAATAAACTTTCGTGTATTTTTACCGAATCTGTGAGTTTGATACCGTTCTTTTTTGCAAATCTTTCGATAATTTCGAATGGGATTTTTTGATTTTCGTTTTTCATAACAAGTTTTTTTGGTTTATAAAATCTCAACTATTCTAACAGTGTAAAATTAGGATTTACATACTTTTTTAATTACGAATTAACAGAATAAAAACACTTTAGTAAATTCAATCAATTTACTTAATTCAAATAGAATGAAACTTCAAGAAATACTTTCAGCAAGTGATAACTCTTTAACTATTAAATTTTTTAATTGTCTTTTAGAGGAATTGCAAGAAAAAAATATAAAACAAGACGACATTGCAAAAATGTTGGGTTATTCACCATCATCAATTAGTAATTGGAAAGATGGGAAAGGGCTTAGTTTAAAACATCTCAAAAAAGTTATTGATAAATATGATATAACGATTGACTCATTTGATGAAGAGACGTGTGCTATAATAAATTTTAAAACAGGAAAAATTGTAAAACCGTCTAATTCTATTTTTGTCCCTAGATTATTCGAGGCTAAAAAAGTATGGCTTATTTATAGTGATTTAGTTAATGAAATAGGCATTAGAATTTTAAAGGTTAATGGTGATGGTACGGTAGAATATATAATTAGGACAGATAACCATTCTGATTATATTGGAACTTTAAAAGTAGAAGCACACAAGAAAGTATTGGTATTTGAATTAACTACTGAAATTGGAGGAACTCAAGACCTTGTTATTTTTTTATGGTTAAATGATATGGGGGCAAATGCTACTATTTTAGCAGGGGTTATGATCTATAATAGAATAAAAGATGGTGGAGGTATAGATGCTCATAAAATTTTAGCTGTACCAGCAAATAATGAAAATTCAAGTCCGGAAAAAATATCGAAAAATGAATTTAAAAAAAGACATCCGCTTATATCAGAATATTTTAAATTAGAAAGACCTGCAAAATTCTTTTCTACTTTCAAAATTAAAGACGAAACAACACTTCAAAAATATATAGAAGAAAAAACTGACAAGTCAACCTCAATAAAATTAGAACTTTTAGAAAAGATTCAAGGAATAAATAGTATTGAAGATTTAGAAAAGATTCGTAAACTATTGACAGGATTTAAGTAGCCAAAGTAGATTACTATATATAATCCTGTCTCTCATAAGATTTATACAACATCCCTACTCTTCCTCCTCCCCAACCTCAATTTCTCTAAAAGCACTTTTTACAAAATTGCACCATTTGCAATCGGGTTCGTTGCAGCCTTGGCTAAATTGCAGGTTCATAATTTGGTTATAGGTTGCGGCAATTTGTTTTTTTACTACTTCTACATCGTGTGGCGTAATCACTACTTTTTCTTTGTGGTACAGTTGTGTTTTTCTGTCGGGCTCTACAAAATCAAATTCGGTAGAAACCACATTCCAGTTGTTGTTGGGCGTGTTGTCTATTAAAATTTTATAAAACACGGCTTGTCGCCAGTAGTCGCCCCCATACAATTCTTCAAATTTCATTTGCTCGTTTTCTTCAGCATTAATGCCAAGTGGCGGGTTAAATTTCTTTTTGGTATTGGGGTTGTTGGGTTGCCCCGTTTTATAATCTACCACGTTCACCTCTTTGCCGTTAAACTCCAGCTTATCAATAATACCTTTTATAGGTATGCCGTTTAACGAGGCATTAATGGTGGTTTCTGTTTTCACAATTTTATTCCAAGTATCGAGGTAATATTCCAAGTACTTAGGCAAAATTTGCAAGCCATATTCCATGCGCCTGTCGAAATCTTGCTGGGTGTTAAAGGCATCTTTGTGGCGCAGCAATTCATATTTAAAATCGCTGAGCAACACTTGTGTTTCAGGAAACTGCTCTTTGCCTTCCTCCTGCATTTTTTTGAAAAACTTATTCAGCGCATTATGCACGGCAGTACCAAACACCATGGCTTCATTTTTCGCCTGCGGAATTTTCAGCATTTTATTGTAATAAAAACTCACGGGGCATTTCAGGTATAGCGAGAGGTCGGTAACGCTCAACGAATAATTTTCTAAAACTTTATGCAGAAAACTTTCTTCCACCAGTTGCACATCGGGCAGGGCTTCTTCCTGCATTACCATAAAATTATACCCCATCATGTCGGCATCGCTCATGCTTTTTCGTTCAACAGGCAGGGTGTTTTGCTCGGTGAGTTCGGCCACAAAGCGACTGTATTCTGCTTCTTTTCCTTCAGCATTGGTTTCTGAAAAACTAATATGCAAATGCTTTTTGGCGCGTGTCATGGCTACATAAAACAACCTGCGCGATTCTTCCGATTCATCTATAGTATCGTTAGCAGCAGTGAGTGTTTCGGGCAAAGTAAAGGTGCCGCTGCGGGCAGGTTTATCCCACGAGTTTTTATCGCAGCCTATTAAAAATACGTGCTCAAACTCTAAGCCTTTCGATGAATGTGCCGTTACAAAGTTTACGCCTTTTTCTGCCACCGAAGTGGTTTCAATAGTAATGGCAATATCGTATTTATCGAGCTGTTTCAGCGTGTCCATTAAGCCCGAAATATCGAGCGAAGTATTGCGTTGTGTTTCGGCTTTTACAAAGCTGTAGAACGTGTGCAACTCTTCGAGCATTTGTATTTTTTCGGGCGAGTGCATAATATAATTCAGAATGCCGCCACGGGTAATTATTTTTTCAATGAGCAATTGCAGCGAAACATTGTGCCGCTCTTTAATCCAGTATTCAATATCATCGCTTAGTTTTTTCAGCGCAGCATATTTGTCGTTGTTTTCATTGCTGAATAAATCGGGCTTAATTTTTTGCGCCACTTTCTGAATTTCTTTGCGCCAGTATAATCTTTGCTTTGTATGCTTTGTTGACCTTATTTCTATAGCTATTTCAGAAATTAATTGCGAATCAATTCCGAACCAATTGTAGTGTAATATTTGAAATAGTAATTCTTCAGCGTCTTCAATTCCTGGATTTTTTGATTCTATTTCAATGTATTTCAGAATTGATAAAATATTCTGAACAAAACGGCTTTTCAAAATATCTAAACGCTTTCGGGTATTCACCGAAATGTTTTTAAAGCGCAGCAGTTTAGCTAATGCTTCGCTTTGGCGATGATTGCGATAGATTACGGCTATTTCGTGCAACGGCACGCCCTCTTTTTGCAGTTGCTCAATGGCTTGTGCAATAGCAGTAGCTTCTTGTGCGGGGTTGGGGTAAGCAAAAATTTCAGGTTGAATTTTAATGGCAGCATACCTGGCATTAGCGGCTTTTAAATCTTTACTTAAACCCTGAATTTTATTAATGAGCCGCTCAAAGTTTTTTTCGATTAAATGTTTGGAAGCATCTAAAATTAATTGTGTAGAGCGATAATTTTCGGTCATTACAATAGTGGCAATTTGCTCTTTGTAATCGAACCAGAAATCCATAATATTTTGCACGTTGGCCCCCTGAAAACGATAGATAGACTGGTCGTCATCGCCCACTACCAGCACGTTGGGTTTGCCTTCGTTAAAATCGTTGGTGATTAAACTTTTCAGAATAGCATTTTGTGAGCCATTGGTATCCTGAAACTCATCGACCAAAAAATATTGATAGCGTTCCTGATAACGCAACAACATATAAGGGTGCTCTTCAAAAGCTTTCAGCACCCAAATAATCATGTCGTCATAATCGTAGCGCTTTAACTCGCGCATCATGTTTTCGTAGTTGGTAAATTCTGATGCGGCAGCTTTCAGCTCGTTCATCTTTTTTATTTCCGCATCAATTTTATCTTGCTTTAAATCGCCCACTTTAATGCCTTTAGTGGCATTGGCGCGCTTGTATCTGAACTCGTCTTTATCGGGCAATTCGGCAATGTATCGGTCAGCTTCAGAATGTATTTTTTCAACCGTCCAGTTCTCGGTTTTCATTAACTGAAATAATTTTTGCAAGCGATATGAATCGTAATAAATTTCGCCTGTCCACCTTTTCAGCAGATGATTTTTATCGAAGCCGTCAATCAGTTTTTCCAGCAATTGCTTTTGCTCTAATTCAGAAATGGGTTGTAAATCTTTAATGCCGAAGTGGTCTAAATTTTCCTGAATTACCATGTTGCAAAAAGCATGGAAAGTGAAAATGCCCACTTTATAAGCATCGGGACCAATGAATTGCAACAGGCGTTTACGCATGGCTACTGTGCCTGCATCGGTATAGGTTAAGCACAAAATATTTTCGGGGCGTGCATCGGTTTTCAATAAAATATTTCCAATGCGTGCGGCTAAAATTTGTGTCTTGCCTGTACCTGGACCTGCTATTACCAAAACGGGGCCATCAATAGTTTCAACAGCTTGTTTTTGTGCTTCGTTTAATCCTGTATAGGCTTCGAGAAAAGATTGGGTTATTCTAGAGTTCATAGGTTTTGATGAGCGACAAATCGATATTCGATTGGCGACTTTTTATTGATTGCAATAAAGTTAAGGATACATTGACTAAAGTGTAATTAAACCTAATCTGTTAACTGACGTGATTTTAACACAAGAACTCTATAATAAAAAAAAAGTAATCAAATCATTAAAATATTAATTATCATTTATTTGTAAAGGTAATTTGCGGTATACGGTGCTTAAATCTCATAAAACCAACCAATTATCATGCATAAGTAAGTTAAAATTACTACAATCTATGTAATTGTTGATGATTTATGTAAAACGTTTCACTAGTTATTGAATCGTCAGGCAATAGTTTCAAACACTATAAAACAAATCCGGAATAAACCCTGCGCCATGTCAGATGCAGAAGTAATTACTATACTGATATATTTTCATCTTCAAGGTTACAGATGCTTAAAACACTTTTATATTTATCATTTACAAAAAGCTTATTTAGAAAGACTACCCACGCATATTATCTTATTACCGATTTGTAGAGTTGTCTCAAAAGGTTGCTATAACAATGATATTATTACTCAAAACGATGATGAAAGATAAATGTACCGGTATTAATTTTATTGATTCAACACCTGTGAGAGTTTGAAAAAATTAACGCATTCACGAAGACAATGTATTTAAAGGTATTGTTAATAGAAGGAATTGTTCTATTGGTTATTACTTTGGATTTAAGTTGCACATCATTATCAATAAAAAAGGAGAATTACTGAATTTCTCATCATAAGTGTTCGGACATTGAACTGTTATTTTATGAAATATACAAGTGTAAAAAAATAAAGCAAGAAAAATCAAGTATTTTGTTTAAATTTTTAAAGTTTGTAGAAGACTAAATTTTCATGTTTCCAACAGATGTGAATTATTCGTCAACCAAAGCCCGTAAACACGATACTCAAATAGATTAGATGAAAACTTTGGCGAAAGATTTTTTTGGCAAGCTCTATGGCGATAAAGGCTATCTAAGAAAATATTTGACACTTTCTTTTACGATGTTTTCATTTAGTTACCAAGTTGAGAAAGAATATAAAAAAACTGCCAATGTCTATTAAAGACAAAATATTATTGAGAAAAAGAGCAGTAATGAAGCGTGTAGATGATTAACTGAAAAAGTGACAAAGAAAACACATCAGGAGGATCATTCCTTAACTTTTTATTGAACTAACGTTATTTAAGAATTCCTAGAGAAGTATAGATGTAGCAATTACAAAATCATCAGCATGTACGTTGTATTATTGCTATACCAGACTAAAAAAATACGATAAAGCCAAGAAATACTGTGAAGAAATAATGAAGCAAAAAATTACAGTTGGTGTTAGAAAAGATTTTGTTGAAATTGCCAATCTGTATTATTTAATTATTTTATTTGAAGAGACTATTCATACACAACTACATAAGTCTCGCTATAATTTTGAAAACAATTATATACATATACATGCAAAGCAATATTATGAAAGAATTAGAAAAAGCAGCGATAATTACTCGTTCGACCTGTTATTTGTAGGGTTTTTCAGAAAATTGCCCAAGTCTGTAACCAAAAAAGAACTACATAACTTGTTTATTAAACTTCATTCTGAAACTTTAATACTTAAAGCTTCTAATGAAAACCAATATATACAAAACTTAATGCTGCTTCTAAACTTTGAAGACTGGATGCTGGAGAAAATAAAATTGTTTCAACCTGCCGGATAAACATTTTTGAACAGGCAAAATTGAAATATTGTGGAATTGTTTATATCTTCGCATTCCTTTAAAAATTACAGCAATGAAAAGAACGTTTCAGCCTTCGGAAAGAAAAAGAAAAAATAAGCACGGTTTTCGTGAGCGCATGAGCACTAAAAACGGCAGAAAAATTATTAATGCCAGAAGAGCAAGAGGCAGAAAAAGATTAACCGTTTCTGACGATAAGAGCCTTAAATAATAACGCTTTCAGTAAGGAAGCCGTTTTGCTTTATTTACAAAGCAGGCAGTTTCAAAAATTTGAGCGATTGAGCGCAAAGCGTTCAGTCGCTTTTCTTTTTGAGCAGGGGAAAGCATTTACCCTGCCTGCCCTTAAAGTTGTTTGGCGCATTTCCGATGAACCACAGTTTCCTGTAGTGGTATTATTTTCGGTGCCCAAAAAAAACTTTCCGCTTTCGCCCCACAGAAACCGCATAAAAAGAATAATGCGAGAAGCCTACAGGCTACATAAAACTTCAATTATTCTTGCTGCATTGGCAAAAGAAAAAAACCTGCAAATAGGCTTTATTTTTTTAGGTAAAACATTGCCCAAGTATGCATTTCTGGAACAAAAAATTATTTCAGCCTTAAAAAAAATACAAGATGAACTGGAAACAGGTGCTTAGTTTTCCGTTTATTGTTTTCATAAAATTTTACAAGGCAGTTATATCGCCCTGGCTGCCCAATGCCTGCCGCTACACGCCTACATGCAGCCAGTATGCACTTCAGGCATTTGAAAAATATGGCCCAATAAAAGGTTTTTACCTTTCAGCAAAAAGAATTTTAAGTTGCCACCCATGGGGCGGGCATGGGCATGACCCGGTGCCATAATTGTTTTTCTACCGCCTCAATTTTTGTTAATAGCTATAACAAGTTATGGCACTTTAGCGTTAACACGTGTATCTTTAACACCCAATAAATTTTTTTACGCATGAATTTTATAAGAAGCCATTTTAAAAAAATAATTGCCATTGTGTTGTTGCCGGCTGTTTTTGTAGCAGGCATTGCTGCTACTGCTACCGATAACTATTTTGAAATATCTAAAAACCTCGATGTTTTTGCCACGCTATATAAAGAATTAAATACTTATTATGTAGATGATGTAGAGCCTGCCACACTTATAAGAGCCGGTATAGATGCCATGCTGGAAACGCTAGACCCCTACACCAATTTTATTTCGGAAGATGAAATGGAAGACTACCGCCTGCAAACCACCGGGAAATATGGGGGCATTGGTGCCTACATTAGAAAAGTGGGCGATTATGTGGTAGTAAGCGAGCCTTATGAAAATTACCCTGCCTTTAAAGCAGGTTTAATGGGAGGCGATATTATTACCGAAATAGACGGGCAAAGTGTTCAAGGCAAAACTTCTGACGATGTAAGCAAATTGCTGAAAGGCCAGGCGGGTACTGCTGTAACCGTGAAAGTAAAAAGAATGATTGCCGAAGGGCAGGAAAAAGAAATGCTGGTATCATTAACCCGCGAAGAAATCAAGTTGCTGAATGTGCCTTATTCGGGTATGATAAATGACGAGATAGGCTATATTATGCTGGCAAACTTTACCGAAAATGCCGGTAAAGAGGTGCGCGAAGCCTTTGAAGCCTTAAAACAAAATAACCCTAATTTAAAAGGTATTGTATTTGATGTTAGAGGCAACCCGGGTGGCTTGCTGAATGAAGCAGTAAATGTTTCAAATGTGTTTGTAGAAAAAGGTAAAGAAATTGTAAGCACCAAGGGCAAGGTAAAAGAATGGGATAAAGTTTTTCGCAGCCAATATCCTGCTGTTGACCCGCTGATTCCTTTAGTAGTACTAACTAATAAAGGCTCTGCTTCTGCATCAGAAATTGTAGCCGGTGCAATTCAGGATTTAGACCGTGGCGTGGTAGTAGGGCAAAAAACCTTTGGTAAAGGGTTGGTACAAACTACACGTCCGCTTTCGTATAATACCAAGCTGAAAGTAACCACAGCTAAATATTATGTGCCCAGCGGCAGATGCATTCAGGCTATAAATTATGCTGAAAAAGATGAAGATGGCAGCGTGAAACGAATTCCCGATTCGCTAAAAACACCATTTAAAACCCTAAATGGCAGAACCGTTTTCGATGGTGGCGGCATAGACCCCGATATTACTGTTGAGCCCGATAAACTTAGCCCCATAGCTATAAGTTTAATAACCAACAACCACATATTTAATTATGCCACGCTCTTTAAAGTAAAAAATCCTGCCATTGCTGCCAGCAAGCAATTCAGCCTTTCTGATAATGAGTATAATAACTTTATTAATTACCTGAAAGATAAAGAATATGATTACACTACCGAAACCGAAGAAAGCCTGGAAGCCTTCAAAAAAATAGCCGAAAAAGAAAAGTATTTCGAAGCAGTTAAAAAAGATTTTGAAGCACTTTCTGATAATGTAAAACACGACAAGGAAAAAGACCTTATTAAATTTAAAGACGAAATTAAAGCTTTGCTGGAAGAAGAAATAGTTACCCGCTACTATTATAGTAAAGGCAGAACAGAATTATCTTTCAAGAACGATAAAGATATTCAGCAGGCATTGAAAGTGCTAAACAACAAAGCCGAATACTATAAAATTTTACAACCGGCAGAAGCTTCGGCAAAAGATGTAATTCAGAAATAATTGAATACTCCGGAACCATTAATATTAATAATTGAAACATCTGAAACTATTTGTTCGGTATGTTTAAGTAAAGGCGAAAAAGTTGTTGCCGAAAAAAATTATGCCGAAGCTAATAGTCACGCTACAGTTTTGGCAATAATGGTTCAGGAAATTTTTCAGGAAAATAACCTTAAGCTAAACGAACTGGATGCCGTTGCCATAAGTGCCGGGCCCGGCTCATATACAGGTTTAAGAATTGGAGCCTCATTTGCAAAAGGCATTTGCTATGCCAATAATATTCCATTAATAGCTATTTCTACCTTAAAGGCAATGGCTTTAGCATTTAATGCAACTGCAAAAAACGGCTGCAAATTGCTTTGCCCCATGATAGATGCCAGAAGAATGGAAGTTTATACCTCAGTTTTCGATAAAAATTTAAAAATTATTTTACCCGAACAGCCCTTTGTTTTGCAAGAAACCAGCATTACTGTTTTTGATTTTGAAAACACTGTTTTTTTTGGTTCAGGAGCTGATAAGGTTTTGTTGCTTAACCCAAAAGCCAATATTTACAATGGTTTCAGCTTAAATGCAACCCATTTAGTTACTGAAGCTAATACAGCGTTTTTGAATAAGCAATTTGTAAATATGGCCTATTTCGAGCCTAATTATATTAAGGCTTTCTACAGTACAGTAAAATTTTCAGAATAATAATTTTATAATATTTTTGCTCTACATAAACTAAACATCTATTTTGTTGTTATAGTAAAAAAATGGCAATATGTTAATGCCATTATAACGATATGGTATATTCCATAAAACTTAAACAAATAATTTACTTATGAAAAAAGCTACAGGCGACAAAACGCTTCAACTTTCGGGCAATGCCAATGGAACTGAGTTAATCTTAGATTATTCTATGTTAAGAAAAGCTGTTTTGAATACAAGGGCTATTGACCACGAGTTTAGAAAGAAAATTATCAGCATGTTGCTGGAAAGAGAAAGCATGACCGTAACTGATGTATATCAGGCACTGAATCTGGAACAGTCAGTTGCTTCGCAGCACCTGGCTATTTTAAGAAGGGCCGGTGTAGTGAAAACCGACAGGAACGGCAAGTTTATTCAATATTCATTGAATACCGACAGGCTTCAGGAAATTAACACATTTGTAAACAATTTAGCTTCTTAAACTAATTCTTAAAATTACTTTGCTATGGCAACAACAATGACATCTGCTGTATTAACCATCAATGAAAAAAAACTGGACAGAGCCTCAGAAATTTTAAGAGCACTTGCCCATCCTATAAGAATTAAGATTATCAATTTTATTGATAAGAATAAATCAATTAACGTCAATAAAATTTACGGCACTTTAAAGCTTGAGCAGTCTATTACTTCGCAACACTTAAGAATATTAAGAGCTGCCGATGTGGTAACTACTACCAGAAATGGCAAGTACATAATTTATTCGGTAAATTATGATAAGTTGAATCAATATTTTACTGCAATAAAAGGCTTTTTGGAGAATAAAAAATAAGTACTAAAACTGCGTTTTTTCTCCAAAACATAAGTCACCGGCATCTCCCAATCCGGGAACAATGTATGACTTTGCAGTAAGTTCTTCATCTACAGCACCTGACCAGATAGTAATATTGGTAAGGTGCTGTTTTACATAATCTATACCTTCAGTTGAAGCTATTGCCGCAACGATATGTGTGTGCTTTGGCTTACCCAAAACATAAAGTTTCTTAAGCGTTTCTACTATCGATTGCCCTGTCGCCAGCATAGGGTCGGCAAGAATTAAAACTGAGCCGCTTAAAGGTGGCGCAGTGATATATTCCATGTTAATTGTAAAAGAATCGCCATCGGCACTATCATGTTTTCTGTAAGCAGCAATAAAAGCATTATCAGCCTGGTCGAAATAATTTAATAACCCTTGATGAAGCGGCAAACCGGCTCTTAAAATCGTAGCTAAAATTGGCTGTTGCGCCAGTCTTTTGCAATTGGCAACACCTAAAGGGGTAGTTACTTCATAATCTTCCCATTCTAATTTTTTACTTATTTCATAAGCTGCTATTTCGCCTATGCGCTCAATATTTCTACGGAAACGCATGCGGTCTTTTTGTATAGTAACGTCTCTTAGTTCAGCAACAAATTGCTGCATTAATGAATTCGACTGGCTTAGGTTGTATATCATGGCTATATCAAGGTTTCAATAGTTTCAGGTACCAAGGTAAATCATTTCTTTTCAAATGAAAATAGTTTTGTTCTTCAGCACCAAAACTTTTATAAAAGCGCGCCACGCCTTCTATCATAGAGCCTTCAAAATCTAACAGCAAAGGGCGGTTTTGGTGTGTTCTAATTACTGTATCCAATAACAAACTCATAGCATGAATTTCTTTTCCTTTCGGGCTCGATGCGGGAAGCAGATTCACTACTCTGGCTTTTGAATACACTAAAAAATTGGCGGCAATTAACTCGTTGTGCTCATCGTAAACAGCAGCCATATTGCCCATAGAAAAATGCAGCGCATTATAAATAAGGCGGTGTAAAATATGCCGATGTTTTTCAGAAAAACCTTTTACTTTACTGCCTGTGTGTGCCACATAAAACTCAACAAATTTTTCCGGTGAAATATTATTCTGAACGATAAGTTTTTGTTGCTGAGATTTTTTCAGGTTTCTTTTTAAATTATCTGAATAGCAGGCAGCAATAATTTCGTAAGGTCGCTCTAAATCAAGTATTAAATTTTTTCTTTCTGAAACTATAAAACCAGATGCTTCGGGTTGGTTTAAAAAATTCAGATTAAAGTCTATGTAACGGTATTGTTCGGTAATAGCTTCTAAAAACTTTGAAACAGTTGATGGCTTTAAACGCTTGACAGCAAAAATGCCCAGTTGCTGTGTAAAAAAGGGCTGATACACATACTCAATGCCATATTTTTTATTGGTAATAACGGGCATTACCATTTCATACTCGCCCCAAATAAGTCCGTGCCAGGTTTCGGCAACATTATCTAAAAACCACGTATAGCCATAAGGCATATTGTTGAGTGCAAAATGCACTACGCCATTCCAACGCTTGTCGTCTATATCTTCTCTTTTAAAAAAACGTATCACGTAGTAGCAGTTTTTAAAATAGTTTCATAAGCTTCTTTCCAGCCAATCCAATGTTTTTGATTATAAAAAGAGGCATTGTGGCTTAATGCAATACAGCTGCCATCTACAGCTTTCAGCTTTTCAATTATGGGTAAAATAAAACTCAAAGATTGTCGAGGGGTTATTTCATGATAATACTGAAAAGTAGCATCCATAAAAGCAAACGGATGAATACGCAAATTGGTTTTAGTTTCAGTTTCTAAATTGTAGAAATAAAAACTTCGGCTATAAGATGCCCTGAAGCCCGGCTGCGATGAGTAGCCCATAGTGTAGTCATCGGTAATATCGTTAGCCAGAAGATTTTCGTAGGTTTCAGGGAATCGCAGTTTTAAAAAATGCTGTCGCGATAACTTTATGTTTCTGTTCAGCACGGCAGATAATCTTTTAATTTCCATGCTAAGTTTTTTAATATCGGTATTTGATGCATAAGAAGGATGAATGCCTACTTGTGCTACATCGGCCACTGATTTTATTAGCGTTTTAAATTCTGAAATATGAATGGAAATGTTTTTATCGTATGCATCATAATCGCCTACCAGAAAAAAATAAATAGGTTTAAGTTGATATTGTGAATGGTACTCGTGCAGCAAATCGTAAGTATCAAAAGGGTCAGGTTTAAAACCTGAAACTACCTGTAATAAATTTTTTATGCTTTGAAAATTCCCTTTTGACAACGATAACAAAAAGCTGCCCAGGTTTCTAACAAAGCCTTTGTTTTTATGAGCATAAGCACTATCTATATCATAGGTAGGAATAAACTCAAACTTGTTTTTTTTAAGTGTAAGGTTTGGATACTTCTGTTGTAAAACCTCGCGCAGCATTTCTGTATAATAATCTACCACAGGCACTTCCAAAAAATGATTTTTGTAGGCTAAACTTTCTTCAGCAGGAAACCGGCCATGAGTATCGGCTTTAAAGGGTAAATATTCTTCATAACGAGAAATAAAATAAAAAGCAGCGGCAAAAATGTCGAATGGCAACGAAAACCCTATTTCGCTTTCAAACAAAACCGGAATATTTTTATACTTGCCCACTTCAGGCAATTTAGGTTTTATGCCTTTTTCAAAAAGCAAACCCGATGCAAAAATGGCAATATCATTTTCAGCAGATTGATAGTTGTAACTTAGTTTAGGTACTTCTGCATTTTCAAACTGCTGCTTATCGGTAGTAAACTTTATTTGCAGCCCCAATGATTCATGCAGCAACACATCAGCAATGTAGCGAAGGCGGTTGGTAATTTGCGGGGTATATAGTAACAGGTTCACTATTGTTATAGACTATTGGTAAAACTTTTCGTTTTTCAAATACTTTGTTTTCAATAAAGAGCATATTTTATATCGCTCATCTTTAGTATCGTTATACAGTGCCTCGAGTAACTCATAAATATTTTTTATTCCTATTTTATCTGCCCATTCAAACGGCCCATATGGGTAATTTGTGCCTAGTTTCATGGCAGTATCAATATCTTTTATACTTGCTGTGTCTTCTTGCAATGTGTAGCAAGCTTCATTAATTATCATAAAAATAATTCTTGGTGTAACCATGCCTACTCTGTCACTTACAACTCTTATGTTCCATTGCAGTTTGTTGGCAAGCAATTCTGTTGCCGGGGCATCTTTGTCATCAACTATAGTTAGTTCTGTTATTTTTCTTTCTATAAAAGTTGGCAGCATATTCATGCCTATTAAATGGCAATTAATGTTCTTTTTAAAGTCATAAGCTACTTTAGCCAACTGAATTTTTGCTGCACTTACTACTACTGTTTTATGCTGAAGATTTGCGTATTCTGAAAGATAAACAGGGTTGTCATCGAAATGTAAATCGAAAATAATTTCAAAATCAACAAGCGAGTTATTCCATTCAGTAGCCACTATTACCTCATATACATCAGGAATAATTTTTTGAAGCGCATTTACATTTTCTCCACTGCCAATAATTAATATTTTCATTCAGCAATAATTTACTTTTTTTGGTACATTAGATTGAGCAATTAAAAATACAACTATTATGAGTACTACTAAAAGATCATACTTTACAGCCAATGCTCCGGCACCTATAGGTCCATACAGTCAGGCAGTATCGTTTAACGGATTATTATTTATTTCGGGACAAATAGCCATAGAGCCTGAATCGGGTAAAATGATTACTGATAGTATAGAAAAAGAAACAGAGCAGGTGATGCTAAATTTAAATGCGGTACTTGCTGCAGCCGGTTGCAATTTTGATAACGTAATAAAGGCTTCAATTTTTTTAAAAGACATGGACGATTTTACAACCGTAAATCGTATTTATGGCAGCTACCTGAAAGAAGACGGACACTACCCCGCCCGCGAAACTGTTCAAGTGGCTCGCTTGCCAAAAGATGCCCGTGTAGAAATTTCAATGATAGCTGCAATTGATTTGAAATAGTAATAGTTAATACTAAAGTTGCTGATGTAATTTTTTTTGTGGTGTACTTAATGCCTTTAAACAATTAACATCTTTTAGTTTCGCTGGCTTTATGCTAAATAGTAACTTCGCCTTATTCTGAAAAAACAAAAAACCACTTGTAAAAATGATAAATGTTGCTTTACTGAAAGAAATATGCGAAGTGCCTGGTGCGCCTGGCTACGAAAGCAAAGTACGCACTATTGTTCTGCGCGAAATTGAAAAACTGGTAGATGAATGGCGTGTTGACTATATGGGCAATATTATTGCCTTAAAAAAAGGAAAAGACTCGTCTAAGAAAGCTATGGTTGCCGCCCACATGGATGAAATTGGCTTTATGGTAAATTATATTACCGATGATGGTTTTCTGAAGTTTCAAACCCTGGGTGGTTTCGATCCTAAAACATTAACTGCACAGCGTGTAATTGTTCATGGTAAAAAAGACCTTGTAGGGGTTATGGGCTGCAAACCTATTCATATGATGAGCCCCGAAGAGCGTGGCAAAGCACCTGCCCTTTCCGATTATTATATCGATTTAGGAATGCCTAAAGAAGAGGTGGTGAAGTATGTGCAAATTGGTGATACTGTTACCCGAATTGGCGAGTTAATAGAAATGGGAGAATGTGTTACCAGCAAATCGCTCGACAATCGTGTTTCAGTTTTTATTCTTATTGAAACCTTAAAAGAAATTGGCACCCCTGCACACGATTTTTATGCAGTGTTTACCGTGCAGGAAGAAGTAGGTATTCGTGGCGCACAAGTGGCGGCTCACAGCATTAGTCCCGATTTTGGTTTTGGATTAGACGTTACTATTGCATATGATTTACCGGGCGCAAAACCTGAAGAAGTTACAACTCGTTTAGGCAAAGGCACTGCCATAAAAATATTCGATACTTCTGCTATTTGCGATTACCGAATGGTAGCGTTTATGAAACAAACAGCCGATAAGCATAACATTACCTGGCAACCTGAAGTATTAGCAGGTGGCGGCACCGATACTGCCGGCATGCAACGCATGGCTACTCATGGCACTATTGCAGGCGCAATTTCTATTCCTACACGCCACTTACATCAGGTAATTGAAATGGCACATAAAAAAGATATTCGCTTAAGTATAGATTTATTGAAACTTTGCCTCGAAGAGTTAAATAGTTTCGACTGGAATCATAAGTAAAGCCGTTAGCTTTTAGCTCTTAGCCTTTAGTAACAAGAATAAACTTCACTAAGGGCAAACGGCTTTTTTGTTAGAATTTTATTCTTTGAATTTTATTCTTTGAATTTTGAATTTCATACAACTATGTGGACTGAACATAACAACCAACTTTATAAAAAATTTGAGTTTAAAAACTTTAACGAAGCCTTTGGCTTTATGACTCGCGTTGCTTTGCTTTCAGAACAAATGAACCACCACCCTACGTGGCAAAACACTTATAACAAAGTAGAAATTTTTCTAAGTACTCACGATGCGGGCAATATAGTTACTGAAAAAGATATAAAACTGGCTGAAGCCATAGATAAGTTAATTGCAATAAGCTGAATTTTATTGCTAATCCATAATAATATCAAATGCAGTTGTTCATCAACAAAAATTAGTTGTAATTTCAGCGAAGGCGGCTTTGTTAAGAAACGCTACTTTTAATTCTATGTTAATATTGCCTTAATAGTATTAAAAGAAATACTGAATTATTTTTACAGCATAAATTTTTGTAAGTGAGTGCATTAATGAAAATACTTTTGGTTGATGACGAACCGGATATTCTGGAGTTCATCAAGTATAATCTGGAAAAGGAAGGCTACACTGTTTACACTGCCGAAAACGGCAAAAAAGCAATTGAACTTGGTGCAAGAGTTATACCGCATTTAATATTGCTAGATGTAATGATGCCTGAAATGGATGGCATTGAAACTTGCCGCGAAATGCGCTCTATGCAAGAATTTAAAAATACCTTAATAGCTTTTTTAACTGCCCGAAACGAAGACTATTCTCAAATTGCCGGTTTCGATGTGGGAGCCGATGATTATATAACCAAGCCTATTAAGCCAAGAGTATTGATTAGCAGAATTAAAGGCTTGCTAAGAAGATTTACTACAGAAAGCGTGGAAGACAATGTGAAGTTGGGTGATATTGAAATTGATACCGAAAAGTTTTTGGTTTACAAAAATGGCGAAGAATACAATCTTCCGAAGAAAGAATTTGAATTGCTTTCTTTATTAGCCTCAAAGCCCGGTAAAGTTTTTTCAAGAAAAGAAATTCTGAATAAAATTTGGGGTAACGATATCATTGTAGGCGACCGAACTATTGATGTACACATTCGCAAGTTGCGCGAAAAGTTAGGCGATAATTATTTTAAAACCATTAAAGGAATTGGTTATAAATTTGACGCGTAATATCAATTCCATTTTATGAAAGACCTCTCACCCAGAGAGATTGCCCTTTATACTTCTTTAGTATTATCGCTCATTTTATTTGGGCTCATTTTGCTTTTCAACTATACTTTAAAGCTGCATTTCGATTGGTACTACTTATCAGTCATTCCGGTTTTAATTTTTGGAAGCTCATTTATCATTTTCAGTTTTTTTATTGAAAATTATATCTACAAAAAAATTAAGGTAATCTACAAAAACATTAACGATCTTAAAGCCGGAAAAGGCTCTCGCAATATTCAAATAGATTTCAATACCGATATTATAAATAAAGTAAACACTGAAGTAAGAGAATGGGCTGAAATTAAAGCCCGCGAAATTGAAGTGCTGAAAAAAGCCGAACAGTACCGAAAAGATTTTATTGGCAATGTTTCACACGAATTGAAAACCCCAATTTTTTCTATTCAGGGTTATATTGAAACCTTGCTTGATGGTGGATTGGAAGATGAAAGTATAAACAGAGCCTACCTTGCTAAAGCCGCACAAAATGTTGAACGGCTGCAAACTATTATTGAAGACCTGGAAACTATTTCCCAGTTAGAAACCAATGCCATTCCTTTAGATATAGATAGGTTTGATATTGTTGAGCTTATTAAAGAGGTTTTTGAAAGCTTAGAGGTTCAAGCTGAAAACAGAAATATTGCCTTGCTGTTTAAACAAGGGCACGATAAAGCCACCTTTGTACTTGCCGATAAGGAACGTTTCAGGCAAGTGCTCACCAACCTTATCAATAATTCTATTAAATACGGAAAAGACGATGGCAAAACAGCCATTGGCATTTACGATATGGATGAAAACTATTTGGTAGAAGTAAGCGATGATGGCATTGGCATTGCCAAAGAACATTTGCCGCGCCTGTTTGAAAGGTTTTACCGTGTTGACAAACATCGCTCGCGCGAAATGGGAGGCTCGGGCATTGGCCTTGCCATTGTGAAACATATAGTAGAAGCCCACCACCAAACCATTAATGTTCGCAGTACCCCCGGGGTAGGTACTACTTTTGGCTTCACCATTAAAAAAGCACGATAATTTTTTCAGCATATTATTGCAACTTATACCAATTGTAATTATAAAATAGCCCGATAATTTCTTGTATAATGCCGTAACAACAGATGTTTAGGACAATGCAATTGGACTATTACAGATGTGCTAACGGTATTATTTTTCTTTCTGCCGATTGTTTAACTTCGCACCCTGTTTAATTTAAAAAGTCTTCAGCATGAAAACATATATTCAGAATATCGCCAAACATGAGGGTCAGGTAATAACTTTAGAAGGTTGGGTAGCCAACAAGCGCACCGGCAAAGGCTTAGTATTTATTGTGTTTCGCGATGGCACCGGATTTATGCAATGTGTAGTTTCTGAAAATGATGTTACGCCTGATGAATTTCAGGTTGCTGATAAACTTACTCAAGAAAGCTCTCTTTCGCTTACAGGTAAAGTAGTGAAAGACGACCGTCAGGAAGGCGGCTATGAATTGCAGGTAAGCAGCTTACAATTATTTGCTGCCTCAGAAGAATTTCCCATAACCCCAAAAGAACATGGTGTAGAATTTTTAATGGACCACCGCCATTTATGGTTACGCTCGCGCAGGCAATGGGCTATTATGCGCATTCGCAATACCATTATTATGGCTATTCACGAGTTTTTTCAAGAGCGTGGTTTTATACAAATGGATGCGCCTATTTTCACGGGCAACGCTTGCGAAGGTACCAGCACTTTGTTTGAAACCGATTTTTATGGCGACCCTGCTTACTTGTCTCAGTCGGGGCAGTTGTATGGCGAATCAATGGCTTTTGCACACAACTTAATTTACACGTTTGGTCCTACTTTCCGTGCAGAAAAATCTAAAACTCGCAGACACCTTTCTGAATTCTGGATGATAGAGCCTGAAATGGCTTTCTATGATTTAGAGATGGATATGGATTTAATTGAGGCTTTCTTGCAATTTGTGTTGAGCAAGGTTTTGGAAAAATGCCCGAAAGAACTGGCTATGATAGAGCGCGATGTAGAAAAATTGCAAAAAGCTACACAGCCTTTTACCCGCATTACTTATGAAGAAGCCATTCAAATTCTGAAAGGCAAAAAAACCGTGAATGGTAAAAACGCTATTGAAGTTTTAGAAAACGATTTGAAAGAAATTAAAGCAACCATTGAAGCCAATAAAAAAGAAATTGAAGAAAGAGAAGCCGCTATTGCCAAGCCTGGCATGAAGAAAGGCGAAGTCAACTTCAACATGGCAAAAATTGGTAAGCTGAAAGCTGAAACCAAAACATTAGAAGAGCGTGCAGAAAACATTCCTACTTGGATTAAGAGTGCTGAAAATTTTGTTGATGGTAACGATTTAGGCGGAAGCGATGAAACAGTAATTACTCGCCTGTTCGATACCCCTATAATGGTTTATAACTGGCCACACGAAGTAAAAGCCTTTTACATGAAACGCGATGAAAAAGATGCACGTTGGGCAAAAGGCGTAGATGTGTTGGCGCCTGAAGGTTATGGCGAAATTGTAGGCGGTGGTGAGCGTGAAACGAATTTAGAATTGCTGATTGAAAAGATTAAAGAACACGAGTTGCCTATGGAAGCCTTTGAATGGTATTTAGACTTGCGCAGATATGGCAGTGTGAAACATTCAGGCTTTGGCTTAGGTTTAGAGCGTTTGGTGGCTTATGTTTGCGGCTTGCCTCACGTAAGAGAAACCGTTCCTTTCCCAAGAATGTATGGCAGGTTGTTGCCTTAAGACTCTGCCTTGCTGCAACCTTAATATTTTTTCATTGTGTATGCTTTACCGTTGGAAATTATTATAGTGTAAGTTTCCCAATGTCGGTATCCTTCGCAGAGCATTACAAATAGTTGGAATTAAAAAAATTTTGTTTCCTATTTTAAAATGAGAGTGGAATAGAAACACGTTTTGTGCACTATGTTAAAATTGAGAGTGGAACAGAAATGTTTATCTGCTTTAGTACTTTTCTAAAACCCCATTTCATTTTTTACCTGCTCTATAGCTTTTAGCAGGCCTTCAATGTCTTCAGCATAAATTCGGCCTATATTGCCTATTCTGAAACAATCGGCTTTGGTAAGTTTGCCGGGGTAAATTACATAGCCACGTTCATTCAGCTTTTGATAAAAGGTTTCGAAATGATAATTACTATGTGTGGGGCTGTAAAAGGTATTAATAATATAGCCTTGCTTTGCTTTAGATAAATAGGGCTGAAAACCTAACAGGGTCATGCCGTCCATTAGCAACTTAAAGTTTGTCTGATAGCGAAGGCTTCTACCTTCCACACCGCCTTCTTCCTCTAGCTCTTTTATTGCTTTGTGAAACGCCATTAGTGCATGTACGGGGGGTGTAAAACGAAACTGCCCATTTGTTTCAAGACCTTTCCATTGTTCATACAAGTCTAAACTCAAACTACGACTATTGCCTTTACAAGTATTTAAGTGTCCGGTGTTTACAATAGCAAAAGAAAACCCCGGAACACCCTCTATACATTTGTTTGAAGACGACACCAAATAATCTATTTTGCAATCTTTTACATTTATTGGCACCGCTCCAAAGCTGCTCATAGCATCAACTATATATACCTTTTGATGGGCTTCTACAAGCTGGCCTATTTCAAAAACAGGGTTAAAAATGCCACTGGTAGTTTCGCAATGTACTACCGCTACATGTGTAATTGAGGCATTATTTTTTAGCGTATTTTCTATTTCTTCTAAATTCGGAAACTCATCTTCAGCATATACCAAAGAAGTGTTTTCAATATTCAGAATGTTTACCATTTTAGCAATGCGCTCGCCATAAGCCCCATTAATGATAATAAGTAAATGGCCATTTTGGGGTATTGCAGTTTGCATAACGGCCTCTACACCAAAGGTGCCCGAACCTTGCATAATAACCGTATCGTAGCCTTCTTCTTTTTTTACACCGGCATAGTGCAGCAACTGGTTTCTGATTTCTTTTACAGCGTTAATAAAAGTATAGTCGCGCGAACCATAGTCGTGCAACATTGCTTGTTTTACGGTTTCGCTGGTAGTAAGTGGTCCTGGGGTAAAAAGCAATTTATCTTTTGTGCTCATTATTGATTTGGGATTAAATTCTGTTTTCTTATTTGCGAGGGTAAAGTTTGCAAATAACCATTAATTTTTGAGCAACAGGGCAGCATTTATTTTGCCTGAATTAATATTTAAAGCGTTTGCAGAAGTTTGTTAACAAAAACATAACCTGATTTCAGCATAAAACAATATGGCTGTTAGGTTATTAACTAATCTCCCGAAAACATTCTGCTAAAGAAGCCTTTTTCTTTTTTGCCCGGGTTGGGTTTAAAGTTTTCAGAGTTTTTCAGTTTTTCGAGTAATGCTTTTTCTTCTGAATTAAGTTGCTTGGGTGTCCACACGTTTACATATACCAGTTGGTCGCCAACATGATAACGGCTATTAATATCGGGCAATCCTTTTCCTTTCAGTTTTAATACTTTACCGCTTTGTGTGCCGGGTTCAATTTTAATTCTTGCCTTACCATCTATAGTAGGCACTTCAGCATTAGTGCCCATTACCGCTTCAGGAAAACTGATATAGAGATTATAAAGCACATCGTTGCCTTCACGTTGCAATTCTTCATGCGGAATTTCTTCAATTTGTACAATTAAATCACCTGCAGGGCCATTGCGCTCTCCGGCATTGCCTTTGCCGTTCATAGAAAGCTGAATACCTTCATGTACTCCGGCAGGAATTTCTACTGAAATGGTTTCTTCGCCATATTCTCGGCCTTCACCTTTACAAGTACCGCATTTTGCAGTAATCATGGTGCCGCTGCCATTACAAGTGGGGCAGGTTGCAGTAGTTTGCATGTGTCCTAAAATGGTTTGCTGCACACGTCTTACTACGCCCGAACCACCGCAAGTAGAACAATTAGAAACCGAGCCTTTATCTTTTGCTCCTGAACCATGGCAAGTGTTACAGCTAACATATTTCTTAACCTTAATGGTTTTCTTTGCGCCTTTGGCAATATCTTCTAAAGTAAGTTTTACTTTAATGCGAAGGTTAGAACCTCTTGCACCGGTGCCGCTGCCTCTGCGCGAGCGAGTTCCGCCACCAAAGAAGCTTCCAAACGGACTATCTTCTCCAAATACATCACCAAACTGGCTGAAGATGTCTTCCATGTTCATATGTCCGCCACCACCATAACCACCTTGCCCGCCTTTTACTCCGGCATGGCCAAACTGGTCATACTTAGCACGTTTATCAGGATCGCCCAGAATCTCGTATGCCTCAGCAGCTTCTTTAAATTTTTCTTCTGCTTCTTTATTATCGGGGTTACGATCGGGATGATATTGTAGGGCAACTTTTCTATATGCCTTTTTAATTTCTTCCTGACTTGCACCTTTCGAAACGCCCAGAATTTCGTAGTAATCTCTTTTCATAATTCCAAAATTCAAAATACAAAAATCAAAGTGGTTATTAGTCTCTATTCTTGTTTATAATTGCTCCAAATATTTTAGTTAATTCAATGGCTTCTGCAGCCAATTTCATTTTTTCATTTTTAATATCTACAGATTCACCTTCTTCTAAGACAATTAATTCAAGCCAGTAGTTAGATTCTTTTGCTTCTTTTCTGCAAATTTTAATACGATGAAAAAAATCTTTTTTACTGAAAGATTCCTGTGCCTCTATATAATTTGCCCCAACAGAACCTGAAGAACGAATAACCTGCTTTACATCATCTATGTTGATTGCACTTAATTTTATTTTTCTTGCAAAACTTCTTATTGATTGTGCAAACTCAAAAGTTCTCTCACTTAAATCAAACTTTTTATCATCGTTATGTTCCACAACAACTTGTTTTGAATTTTGAGTTTAGTATTTTGAATTTTTACTTTCCAACAACAACTTTTGCATAGCGCAATATTTTATCATTCAAATAATATCCCTTTTCCACGGTGTCTATTACTTTACCTTTCATTTCTTCTGAAGGTGCGGGTATTTCGGTAATAGCCTCATGCAAATCGGCATTAAATTCAGTGCCGTTACTTTCCATAGCTTTTACGCCTTTGCTTTCTAAAGTTTTAAGTAGTTTGTGATATACCAACTCTATACCTTCTTTTAAAGCATTGTTTGCTTCAGTGTTATTTATAGCTTTTAACGAGCGTTCAAAATCATCTACCACAGGAAGCATTAAAGCAAAAAAGTCTTTACCTGCTGCATCTATTAATTCGAGCTTTTCTTTAGCGGTACGCTTTTTATAATTGTCAAAATCTGCAAAGAGGCGTAGGTACTTGTCTTTCATTTCCTCGTTTTTGGCAGTAAGCTCGTCTAATTGCTCTTTTAATTTTGACGGATTTGACTGAAACAATTTATCAAACCATGACTTTTTTTCAGCACTTTCTTCTTCTGAAGAAGATTCATTTTTTTCTTCGCTTATAATCTGGTTTTCTGCTTGTGTGCTTTCGGTTTTGTTTTCTATATTCTGAAACTCATTATTTTCAACGTTTTCAGCATTATTCTCATTTTCCTGCAGAGTGTCTTTTTGTTCTTCGGTGGCCATAAAATCTAATTTTTTGGCAAATATCGTCAAATTGCTTGCCACGTAAGGGTGAAAAGACAATTTGACAGCATATGTTTTAAGTATAAAATGCTAAACAAGAAGTTCTGTAATGTAAAAAGTAAGAAATAACAATAAGCGCAAACTACTTTTTCTTCTTTGGCTTTGTTTTATTTACAAACTTGCCTTTTTCTTTAATTTGGTCGTAATCATCACGTTCCTTAAACTTTTTATCTTCTACGTTTCGGTTTAAAAACTCGTTGATTTTAGATAAATCCATGTTGGTTTTTATTTCACCAAATTCGTTTATGCTCAATTCAAAGCCATCTAATTCAGGGTGCATTTCAGGTTTTCCTTCTTGTGGTTTCTTCTTCGGCATAACAATAAGTTTTAAGTGAATATAGCCATTACTTGTAGTACTTCATGGTAAGAATAAACAACAGCACCAGAAACACTAAATGTATTAATGGAAATGCAAATGGCGAAACAGATTCGAGCCAGCCCATAATGTGTATTGCTGATAACCCAAAATGAAAAAATGTAAGTGTAGCCAGCCCTACCTGTTTTACATGTTTATGCCCTTCCATAGTAAGCAGCAACGCACTTAAGACTGACATGGCAATACACGAAACTCCAAATGAACGAGTCATAATCACAAAAACTGAGTCGCCTTTAAACAATAGTGTAGGATAAAAAACAAACGATAAGCCTATTAATCCTATAACTATAGTGTGTAGCGTTAATACAATTCTGGCCATATATTCAGAAAATAATTGCTTGTATTTTTATGAAAAGTAGCACGAGAAAACATAACATACAAATTAATAATTTAATACTGTATTAAACTGTGGGTTTCAACAATTTGTTGCCTAAAAAGCATGAATAAAAACTACTATGAAATATTAGAAATTGATAGCAATGCAACCGTAGCAGAAATAAAAGCTGCCTACAGAAAAATGGCATTACGCTACCACCCCGATAAAAATAGGGGCAATGCCAATGCCGAAAAAAAATTCAGGCAGGTGCGCATTGCATACGAAACTTTGATTCATGCTGAAAAACGAAAACAATATGATGCTTTACTTTCTGATAAAAGTGCGCCTAAATTTTCTACACACGCGTTTATAAGCCGAAAAGCATTTCATGCAATTAAAATATTTGTAAGCAGCAGAATAGTTGAAACCGATGAAGTGTTTGAAGTAATTATAAAAACAAATATACCGGGCAGTAATTTTAAATTAATAGGCTTGCAGGCTTTTGAAATAATCAGTGAACCAGAACTATACAGAAAACAAAATCCGGCTGATGGCGAGCCATTAATGCAATTAAAGTATAAACTAAGAGCCAAGCATACGGGTTACCTTTCTATTGGGCCTGCTTCGGTTGTAATTAGAAACATTCGCTACGAAAGCGATGTGGTATTTATAAAAGCCAAAGAGCCGGGTATAATTCCGGTTAGCAACTCTCGCTATGAAAAATATATTATCCGTGCAGCAATTGGAGTTATGATTATGATAGTTGGGCTTACCATTTATAATGCTCAACGCTTTGGATTTAGATCATTCACCTCTAATTATCCTTTATACACCATAAATTATTTAGAGTTAAAAACCGGCTATTCGCCTTATGCATTATTTTATGCTGAAACCGAAAAGTTAGATGTTGCCTCAAAAAACAGATTACGAATTATTAATAAACCCGAA
Source organism: uncultured Chitinophagaceae bacterium (assembly GCA_964543705.1). Lineage (GTDB taxonomy): Bacteria > Bacteroidota > Bacteroidia > Chitinophagales > CAIOSU01 > CAYSGX01. The sequence continues at coordinate 49,014 of CAZIZP010000012.1, read as the reverse complement.
AGCGATATGGTAGCTTTTTTAATTGATAAAGCTACAGGAACCATAGCGCGCAATCATTTTATTAAGGCTGGTGATACTTATGAAATAAATTTTATTCCCGATGGAGATTATATATTAAAGGTAATGTTTGGCAATGGCTGGAATCATGAAAAGAAAATTGCAGGAGAAAAAATAAGAGGTGGCTTTGAAGAAAATATCTCTTACATGATTTTCGATAATGAGGCACAAACCTTGCAAATGCGACAAACGTATGAAAGCGATTCAATAGTAAAATACAGCATTTACGAAGTTTCTTTAAATGCTATTAAAAATGGAAATGCAACCAGTACTTTACTGTACGAAAAAACTTTTTTCAGATAAACACTTTTTTTGTTAGGATAGCTCTAACTTTCCTGCTCTAATTATCTCCAAAAATTCTCTTACCGATTGGTATGAAACAATTCGATGCTCAAAATAGGGTTTAGCTTGTTCAATTTCTTTTTCAGAAGCATTCATGGTTTTTAAAATATTCAGCAGGTGCATTTTCATGTGCCCTTTTTGAATACCAACCGTAACCATAGCTTTTACGGCCGCAAAATTATTGGCCAGTCCGGCAGCCGCAGCAATAGTCATTAACTCTTTAGCATCGGGATTTCCTAATAACTGTAAAGCTCTTTTAACTACGGGGTGTAGCGAGGTTAGCCCTCCTACAGTGCCTAATGCCAAAGGAATTTCAAGCGTATAAGTAAACGTATTGTTTTCAGAAGAAAAATAGGTAAGACTTGAATATTTTCCATTGCGTGCTGCATATGTATGCCCACCTGCTTCTACTGCTCGAAAATCATTTCCTGTAGCTAATATTACAGCATCAATACCATTAAAAATGCCTTTGTTATGGGTAGTGGCGCGGTGCGGATCTATCTCGGCAATTCTTACGCCTAAAGTAAATCTTCTGGTAAATTCTTCAGGGCTAAATTGTTCTATTTGTCCAAGGTCTTTTATGGGGCATTGCACTTTTACTCTTACCAAGCACTCAGGTGTGAAGTTGGAAAGAATAGACATTATAATTAAAACTTCACGCTCTGATTCGGTAAAGGCTTCATATTGTGCAGCTTCTCTTTTCAGTGTTTGTGCAAAATCTTCCAATACGGAATTAATGAAATTTGCACCCATTGAATCGCAGGTTTCAAAAGTACCTTTCAGTTGGTAGTAACCGGCTTCTTCATGAGTAAAATCTACTAGTTCAATATTCAGAATGCCCCCGCCACGTGCCTCCATATTTTTGGTTAATGGCTTGGTGTTAGCAATAAGAATTGGTTTCAGGTATTCAAAAAAAGTTTGAAACTTTTGTTTGTCGCCATTCCATATAAAATGTACCTGACCTATTTTTTTAGTAGCAATAATTTCAGCCTGAAAACCACCACGCGTACTCCAGAATTTTGCACTTTTAGCAGCCGCAGCCACTACTGAGCTTTCTTCTATTACCATAGGCACACAGTACCATTCGTTATTAATAAGAAAGTTGGGCGCAACGCCAAAAGGCATATAGTAATTAGTAATGGTGTTTTCGCTAAACTCATCGAACTGTTTTTGGATAATAGCATTAGGATGCCAGTAATCGCTAAACTCTTTAATTACTTCTTCTGAATTGGGAAAATAGTTTTGAGCTACCCACTCCAGCTTTCCCTGCTTCGATAGTTTTGAAAACCCGGTTACATCTTTCTTTTTCATTTCACCTATAAATTATTTCACTTTTAAATAAGCATTAGCCAGTTTTAATCCTTCTATTTGGCTTTCAACAAACTGTCTTAATATTTCATAATCGCCACGTGCATGTTGCAAAAATGCCGAGCCTTGCCCATAAACCGCTTTGGTGTTTATTTTATTTATCAAATAATATCCATCTAAAAACGATTGAATTCCGCCTGAAATAATTACTTCTTTACATTTCATTTTATCGCCCAATTCAGCAATAATTTGGTTGGTCATTAACACCATTTCTTCAGCATTGTGCCCAATGCTTACTAAATTTTCAAACAACTGTTGCTTTTCGGGATTACTGCGCAGCAATTCTATTTTAGAAAAATTAGTGCCGCCATGTGCCGCAAAATCAACAGCCGCTAAAGGTAATTGAAACAAGGCTTTCAGACTTTCGTAGCCCATGCCTTGCCCCACTTCTTTTACAATAATTTTATACTTAGCGGTTTCTAATAATTGCTGAATCGTTTCCAGTGGTGGTCTTTTAATGATATCGCCTTCGGGCTGCAACCATTCCTGAAACGGATTGATATGCAGAAAAATACCATCAACTTTTAGTTTGGCAACCAAGGCTTCAATTTTATCAGTAGCTTTTTCTTCAATTAATTGTTCTACTTGTGCAATGCCTAAATTGGCAAAGAAAGGTTGTGCATCGCCAATAATATGGCGCAAATTAAAATCATCGAGATATTCATTACTGAAAAGCAGTTTTCGGGTAGATCCTAAGCCCATGCCGAGCCCAAATTCGGCACAAGCCTTTGCCAGATTTTTATTGATAATACCCGCTATTTCAGTGCCACCGGTCATGCTCGAAATCCAGATAGGAGCCAGCATCTTTTTTCCTAGAAACTCAATAGGTTTTAAGTCTTTATTTGGATGTGCTGATAAAATGGGCTCGTAATAAAACCTTGAATCAGTTTGGTTGCTTTGCGATTTTAGGGCTAACTCAATGTGGTCCTTCTTTCGGCTTGCCGCTGTGGGGTCTTGTTCGTTAGTAAAATTCTTTTCTGTAGTACTCAATTTTTATAGAAATATTTCAGGTTGTAAAAATACTTATAAATAAATGAAGCTTATTCTTATATAACCCAACCCTAACAAACAAAAAAGCCTTCGGTTTTTGATTTCCGAAGGCTTCTGTATAGATTATTAAAATTGAATTACTTCATAATTAAGCCACCTACACCTGTTAAGTAGCCATCAATATAAATTTCAACTTTGTATTTACCTGAAGTAAATGGTGTGCTCGACTTCCAGCCTAAACAATGGTTTTTTACAGAACCATCATAATTAATGGTTTTCTTAATAGTGTACAGGTTATCTTCTCCAGATTCTTTTGATTTAAAAGTGCCTGACCCCTGAGACTGAACTGCAATGGTAGAGCCTTCAGGAGATATAATGCGGGCATAAACTTCTTTAGGGCCTTGAGGAGCAATGCGGTTTTGAGCCACATCGAAACATACTTCTATTAAATCGGCTTTTTTAGCAATTGCGGTTGGGCTTTTCTTACCGCTTGATTTTTCTTTATAAGGCAAAGCCACTACGTTATTAACGCTTAAAATAGAACCGCTTTCTACTTTTTTCTCTAAATCTGATTTAACAATATTCAAATCGCCAATAGTAGCCTGAAATTCTTGGTTTTCTTTCTTCAGCAAGTTGTTTTCCATAACCAGTTTATCAACTTGTTCTAATAATGAATCGCGCATAGACTTTAGGTCTTCTAATTCTTTCTGAAGTTCTTTTAGCTTTCTGGAGTCTTTAGAAAGCGAAGCAATTCTTTTTTCTTTAGCATCTATTTGCTGGCGTGCATCGGCCAGTAAACTGTCAAGTTCGGCTGAGTAGCCTTTAAATTTGTCCAATTCTGATTTTGTAGTAGTAAGTTCTGATTCCAACGCTACGCGAACATCAATTAAATCTTCCAGTTCAGCGTCAACTTTTTCCTTTGCCACAGTTACTGTTTCTTTTTCCGATTTTTCAGCAAAAAACTTGTAACCCAAAAAGCCGTTTCCTAACAGCGATAATAAAAGCAATATCAGAATGCTTTTATTGTTATTCTTTTTTTCTTGTTCCATTTTTATAAAATTTAGCCAAAGGTAATAAATGAATTATAAATGCTAATATATAAGACTAAAAGTAATGCCTCTTTAGCCGGTTGTAAAAATTATTGCCAATGTGTTTCCATTTCCTTTAGTGCAATACCTTCTTAAAAAATACCATTGTAACTTTTCAGGTAGGCAATACATGGTTCGGGATTGCCTACGTAACTTTTCAGGTAGGCAATACATGGTTCGGGATTGCCTATGTAACTTTTCAGATAGGCAATACCTGGTTTAGGATTGCCTACGTAACTTTTTACATGGGCAATATATAGTTCGGAATTGCCTATGTAACTTTTTAGGGGGGCAATATCTTATTCAAAATTGCCCATGTAAACTTTTAGGTGGGCAACAGTGGCGCTTTCTGTTGCGGTTGTTTTATTATTTTAAGTCAAAATTTTCAGAAAAAAATAAATGGCATTTTATGAGAAGGTCGGTTGAAACGAGTGTTGCAATAAGTGAATTATCTTTAAGAAGCCCCATTGCTTTTTTCTTTCCACAAATATTTGTTTAATAAAAGCCTTGCAGGCGTTGAGTTTTATTTCAATTTTCACGCTGCGCTATACTGCGCAGAAAAGGATTTTTGAGTACTATGGAAGAGCAACACGAACAACAACATCATCATCACGATAAGGCTGTGGAGAAAACTTTAGTAACAGGCATGTATAAAGACTGGTTTCTTGATTACGCCTCTTATGTAATTATGGAACGTGCCGTGCCTAAGCTGGAAGATGGCTTAAAACCTGTACAGCGCAGAATTCTGCACAGCATGAAAGAAATGGACGATGGCCGTTTCAACAAGGTAGCCAATGTTATTGGGCAAACGATGCAATACCACCCACATGGCGATGCCGCAATTGGCGAAGCCATTGTGAATATGGGCCAGAAAGATATTCTTATTGAAACCCAGGGTAACTGGGGCGATGTGCGCACAGGCGATAGTGCTGCTGCTCCACGTTACATTGAGGCTCGTTTATCGAAGTTTGCTTTAGAGGTGGCCTTTAATCCCCAGACAACCGAGTGGCAACTCTCTTACGATGGCAGAAAAAGAGAGCCGGTAGCATTGCCCATGAAATTCCCTTTGGTACTGGCTCAAGGTGCCGATGGTATTGCCGTAGGTCTGGCAACTAAAATTTTGCCTCATAATTTTAATGAGCTTATTCAAGCCTCTATAGATGTTTTAAAAGGCAAGAAAATTAATATTGTTCCTGATTTTCCAACGGGAGGTTTAATAGATGTTAGCGAATACAATGAAGGGTTACGTGGTGGAAGAATTAGAGTTCGTGCTAAAATAGAAATTGCTGATAAAAAGACGTTGATTATTCGCGAAATACCTTTTGGCACTACTACTTCGTCTTTAATAGATAGTATTCTGAAAGCCAACGATAAAGGCAAAATAAAGATTAAGAAAGTAATGGATAATACCGCAAAAGATGTGGAAATTATCATTGAATTGGTGCCCGGTATTTCGCCCGATGTAGCCGTTGATGCCCTATATGCCTTTACCGATTGCGAGTCGTCTATTTCGCCTAATGCCTGTGTTATTTATGAAGACAAGCCACAGTTTTTAAGTGTAAATGAAATTCTGAGAAGAAGCACTCACCTAACGGTTGATTTGCTGAAGCGTGAACTGGAAATTAAGCTGGGCGAGCTCAATGAAGCATGGCATTTTTCTTCGCTTGAAAAAATATTTATCGAGAAGAAAATCTATCGCGATATTGAAGAAGCTGAAACCTGGGAAGCGGTTTTAGAAGCTATTGACAAAGGATTATCGCCTTATAAAAAATTGTTTAAAAGAGAAATTACCAAAGAAGACATTACTAAGCTTACCGAAATAAAAATTAAACGTATTTCTAAGTTCGATAAGAAAAAGGCTGATGAGCTTATTAAAGGTATTGAAGCCGATATCGAGCAGGTGAAATATGATTTAGAACACCTTACCGATTTCGCCATAGCTTACTTTAAAAAGCTTTTAGAGAAATACGGTAAAGGCAAAGAGCGCAAAACGGAAATAAGAATATTTGATACTATTAAAGCCGCTCAGGTAGCTTTAGCCAATCAAAAATTGTATGTAAACCGTGCAGAAGGGTTTATTGGTTATGGCTTGAAGAAAGATGAGTTTGTAGAAGACTGTTCTGATATTGATGATATTATCGCTATTCGTTCTGATGGCAAAATGATAGTTGCCAAAATTGAAGACAAGAAGTTTGTAGGTAAAGACATTTTATATGTAAGTGTTTGGAAAAAAGGCGATGAACGAAAAGTATATAATGCCGTGTATATAGATGGCGGCAGCAAGCGCACTTATGTAAAACGTTTCAATGTTACAGGAATTACCCGCGATAAAGAATATGATATAACCAAAGGCGCAAAAGGCAGTAAGGTGTTGTATGTAACGGGCAACCCCAATGGCGAAGCAGAAATTATAAATATTCAGCTTTCGCAAGGCAGCACTGCCAAAAAGAAAATGTTCGATTTCGATTTTTCTACCATAGAAATTAAAGGACGTGGCGCACAAGGAAACATACTTACCAAATATCCTGTAAGAAAAGTAACACTGAAAGTTGCGGGTGTTTCTACCTTGGGTGGTTTAGAGGTGTATCTCGATGAAACAGTTGGCCGATTGAACGATGAAAAGCGTGGCCGATTATTAGGTACGTTTAAAGGCGATGATAAAATTTTGGTTGTTTTTAAAGATGGCAGCTATGAGCTTACCTCTTTTGAATTTACCAACCGCTATGAAATGAACGATATTCTTATTATCGAAAAGTTTATTGCTGAAAAACCTTTATCAGTGGTGTATTACGATGGTGAAAAGCAGCATCACTTTGTAAAACGCTTTTTAATTGAAACTACCAAAACGGGTACTAAATATCCTTTCATCAGCGAGCATAAAGACTCTCAACTACTCGTTGCATCAAGCGGTATTAACACAGTGGTAGAAGTAACCGTGCAAAAAGGCAAAGGCGGACCAACCGAGAAAGAACAAATTAACCTTGATACTTTCATAGATATTAAAGGCTGGAAATCGCAAGGCAACAGGCTGTCGCTTAACAAAGTAAAGAAAGTAAATTTTGTAAGTGCTGAAGAATTTTTGGTAAAAGAAGAACCAAAAGCCGAACTGCCTGAACTCGACTTTGGCGATGGCGAAACCTATGAGCAGGAAGTAGAAGACATGGAAGAAAGCCCCATAGCAAAAGCAGGGTTGCTGAAAAAAAAGCCAAACATTACCGAAGTAAAGCCCGGCACTGAAATTGAATGGGATTTAGAAGGAGAGCAAAACAAAAAAAAGGCTAAGAAAAAAGATGATACTGAACAAGGCAGCTTGTTTTAACTTGGTATAGATTGTTACTAAATGATTTGTTTCGGCTATGTTTCTTTAGGAAACCATGGAACGAATGAATTGGTTTTTTTAGCATACCGCTCAAACTCTTCATTGCCTTTATACTTTTCTTCAAGCATTGGAACACCTGAAACTCGGGTAAGCAGCCATGTTAGCACCAGTGGACTTATAACTGATATGTAAAAATATCCTGAAGGAATGCTAACAATAAAAATTCCCCACCACATTACACATTCGCCAAAATAATTAGGGTGACGTGTGTACTTCCATAGGCCGGTAGTTATAATTTTTCCTTTGTTTTCCGGTAGCTTCTTAAACTTTAATAACTGATAATCCCCAATAGCCTCAAACAAAAGTCCAATCAGCCAAATAATACTTCCGGCTATTTCAATAAAACCAAGTTTTTGTGGAACAGAAGCTTTAGTAATAATAATAGGCAAAGCAATTATAAACATAAAGAAACCCTGAAGCATAAACACTTGAAAGAACGAACGAATAACCACATGCTTGCCCCATTCTTTTCGCCAATTAGCATATCTGAAATCTTCGGGCTTGCCGTGGTTGCGAAGAAAAATATGTAAAGACAATCTGAATCCCCAAAAAAACACCAATACAAACAATAAAAACTGCCGTTGCGAAATGTCAATTCCCGTAAATACTAATACTGTCGAAAGCACAATAAAACCAATACCCCAGCCAATATCAACAATGCCATTGTCTTTTAAAGCTTGTGCTAAAAGAAAAAACAAACTCATGTAAACAAATATGGTTATGGCAGCAAGAGCAAAAACTTCCATCATTTTTTATTCTGAATTAAATATAAAACCATTTCTATGGGTATTAGTTTATAAAAAGCAAAATATTATTTAGAGCCATAAATTTGCAGAGCTTAATAAACTGAATGGATACTAAACAACTTAAAATTTTTTTAGACAAGAAAGTATCTCAATACAATACTATAGACTTTATTGAAAACGATCCTATAAGTATTCCGCATCTTTTTTCAGCAAAAGAAGATATTGAAATCATGGGCTTTTTTGCTTCAATTTTTGCCTGGGGCCAACGTAAAACCATCATTAACAAATGCAAAGAATTAATTTCGTTATTTGATAATAACCCACATGATTTTATTTTATACCATTCTAAAAATGATTTAAAATCTCTTGAAAAATTTAAACACCGTACATTTAATGCAATCGATTTAATTTACTTTGTTTCATTTCTAAAGCTACATTACAGCAACCATGTTTCTTTAGAAACTGCTTTCTTCCCCAAACATCAAAACCATAATGTTAAAGAAGGGCTGGTTCATTTTCATAATTACTTTTTCAGCCTGAAACAGTTAGAAAACAGAACTCGAAAACATATTGCAAGCCCACAACAAAACTCTACCTGTAAAAGGTTAAACATGTTTTTAAGGTGGATGATAAGAAAAGATAATAATGGTGTCGATTTCGGAATTTGGAAATCTGTTAGTCCTGCGCAGCTTTATTGTCCGCTCGATTTACATGTTGACAAAGTAGCCAGAAAGCTTCACTTAATTACCCGAAAACAAAACGACTGGCAAACAGTAGAAGAGCTAACATTTAATCTTAAAAAACTTGACGCAAACGACCCTGTGAAATATGATTTTGCTTTGTTTGGCTTAGGAGTTATGGAAGAGAATTTTTGATACTATAAGAAATTAATTATAACTTCCGCTACATCAAACTCATATACCATGACAACTTCAAAAGAGAACCTGCATGAGGCGGCAATAATTATTGCTTCTGAATTAGAAATGACTCATAGCGAAGCTGAAAAAATTACCATGTTTAATGAATATGAAGCCTTAAAAGGTTTTCTGGCTGAAAGAATAAAGCATTTACTGGAATATGAAATTGAGAAATTGAAATACGTTTTATACCGAATTGATGTTAGTGAACAAAAGGCTCACGATGCCTTGGCAAATCATACATTAGAAGAAGGTGCAAAAAACATTGCCGAATTAATTTTGCAAAGAGAAATTCAAAAAGCCATTACAAGAAAACAATATGCCTCTCAACCTGTTGACCCGGATTTAGCTCTATAAATATTAAAGTATAACTATGTCTTTTCAAGAATACTATAATCAGCTTGCTCACAAATACCCTATTGAAGACCTGAAATATTTATTGGCATTAATGGTAGTTTTTTATATTACACTTATTGCACTTAGAATAAATGGAGTGTTGAAAAAAGATTATTGTCCAAAGTGTGGGGGAAATATAAAAAGAGTATCTAAAACCCTTTCTGACAGAATATATGCTGCCGCCACATTAGGCATATTACCTTTAAGAAGATACAAGTGTGAGGTGTGCTTTTGGAAGGGGTTACGATGGAATACAGAAAAATCTTTTTATGTAAAGAAAAGAAAAAGAAGAAGCAAAAACACAAATAGCAATACAAACGGAAGCACTTCAGCCACTACTTCATAAAGCATTAACTTTACGCTTCAAAATTTATTCTATGAAATTAGTTTCTTACCTAACGGAAGATGATGAAGACCGTATTGCTATTTTTCACAATGAAGTAGTTTACGACATTAACAGCCTTGATAAATCATTGCCGGATAATATGGCCGATTTTCTTTGGGAAGGTGATGAAGCCATGAACAAGGCCAAGAAACTGAACGAAAAAATTATTTCCGGACAAATTTCAGCAAACAAAGGAATGCCTCTTAAACAAACCGAGCTTTTAGCTCCGGTTCCCTTTCCTTCATCATGCAGAGATGGTTATGCATTCAGGCAGCATGTAGAGGCTGCACGAAGAAACAGAGGAGTAGAAATGATTAAAGAATTTGATCAATACCCAATATTTTACTTTACTAACCATCAGGCTATTCAGGGCCCGGGAGAAATTGAATGCATGCCCGACCATTTTAAAAATTTAGACTTTGAACTTGAAGTAGCAATTGTAATAGGTAAGCAAGGCAGAAATATTAAAGCTGAAGATGCAGATGAATACATTGCAGGCTATATGATTATGAATGATATGAGTGCCCGTGTGTTGCAAATGGAAGAAATGTTATTGAATTTGGGCCCTGCGAAAGGGAAAGATTTTTCTACTGTTTTAGGCCCTTGGCTGGTTACTAAAGATGAACTACAAGCCTACAAAGTACCTTGCAAAGAAGGTCATACAGGCGAAAGCTACGACTTGAAAATGAAATGTCTGGTAAATGGCAAAGAAGTATCTTCAGGCAGTATGGCCGATATGGATTGGACATTTGCAGAAATAATTGAACGGTGCTCTTATGGGGTAGATATTTTCCCCGGAGATGTAATTGGCTCAGGTACAGTAGGTACAGGGTGTTTTCTGGAGTTAAACGGAACAGGTAAACGTTTAGACCCTGAAAACTTTAAACCACAATGGCTGCAGCCGAATGATGTGGTAGAAATGGAAGTTACCGGTTTAGGCATCTTAAAAAATAAAATAATTAAATCTGAATCGGAATATTCTTTATTGGCTTTAAAGAAAAATACTAATTAGCCGCTCTCTTTGTTTTAGTAGAATATAAAAATGAGATTATTACTTTTTTTCTTGCTGTTGTACTTTACTTTCCGATATGGAAAATATTTGTTTGGTTTATTTCAGGATAAAAAAATGAATAAACAACCTGAACAAACAATTTACAATAATAGTACCGGCAATCAAACTCAAAAAAATAACCCCTCATCAAAAACAGATGACGGTGAGTATGTGGACTTTGAGGAAATTAAAGAGTAATTTTTTCGGAGAAATTAATTGCTCATAGGAGGTTCGTTAGTGGGCACTGCTTCTTGTTTTTCTTTAGCTTTAGAGAAGTTAAATAGCAAAGTAAAACGCAAAGTATTATCCAAAGGGTTTCGCTGACTGGTGGTGGGTACCAAATAAGCAAAATCTATCCCAAACACACTATAACGCAAACCCACACCTAAAGAAAGAAATTGTCTTCTTCCTTTGTTGGGGTTTTCGTAAAAGTAGCCTGCTCGTACCGCAAACAACTTATCGTACCAATATTCTACACCTGCTCCAACAGTAAATTCCTGTAGTTCTTCTCTAAAACCGCCCGGTGCATCGCCAAAAGAAGAAAATATAGCCGAAGGAACCGATTTTTCTCTGTAATCAGGAATGCCATTATTATCGGTATCATAATTAGAACTTGATGTATCTAAGTTAGGTGTAGGAACTAATAATTTGTTGAAATCTACACAAAAAGCAAACTGATTATATTGGTCAATATCAATAGAGTAACGTGCGCCAATACCCATATTCATAGGAATAAAATCTCTTTCACGAGAATCGGTATAAGTTATTTTGCTGCCTAAATTAGATAAATTCAATCCTAAGCCTAAGTTGCTTTTCATTTTTCCCAGACTGATGTCTTTGTTATAATAAAAGGAAATGTCTGCAGATGCGGCAATTCCTGGCTTAATAAGCACCCCGTTTAAGGTTTGTCCGCCTGCAAGGTTAGAATAAATAAATCTCATACCGATGGCTGTAGAAAAACCTTTAGCCAGTATTCTTGAATAAGCCGCATCCACAGCAAATTCGTTTGGTTTAAAACTTCCTAAAGGGTCGCCTACCACATTAGTAAAATCAATTTGCCCTAAAGAAAAATAACGCACTGAACCGCCAAATGCCTGATTCATATTTTTGCCAAACTTGCCATAACCGGCAGCGTGTGCCAAATAAATATCGTTTACCAATGAACGCAACCATGGCACATAGCTTAACGAAACACCATAAGGCTCATCGCAGAATGCCAATTTAGCAGGATTGTGGAATATGGCACTGGCATCGGGAGAAGTGGCTAGGCCTGCATCACCCATGCCTCCATGTCTTGCATCGGGGGTAATTCTCAGAAATGGAACTGAAGTAGTTATAGGGAGTGATTCTCCATTTTTACTTATACTACTTTGCGCGTTACTTATTTTAAATGTGCTTAATAACAAAGCAACAACAACAATCCTTTTAATTTGGTACATACAATGTTTTAATAACGTTCAAATTTATTTTAAAATAACTAATTTTTCAAACTGATGAGCAGAAGCACCATCTTCTGCACGTACTTGCACTTTGTAAACATACACCCCTCTTCCAATTCTATCTCCAAAATCGTCTAAGCCATCCCACTTTATATTATCAACTCTGTAACTATCACTTAGAATTTCCTGCTGAATGGTTTTTACCAACTTTCCTGATACTGTAAATATTTTCACCTGAACAAAAAGTGGCTGCCCGGGCTTGTTATGTTCAAACTGAAAAGTAGTACTGGTAGTGAATGGGTTGGGGTAATTTAATACATGCCCCAATGCCAAATCAGCAGATTTGGAAACAATAAATTCAGTGTAACCTTCTGAAGAATTATTATACACGTCCCATGCTTTCACTTTTATATTTCTTCTTCCTTCAGGAAGCCTGCTAAGCGGAAACCTAATTTCACCTCTTTGATAATCATCAAGTGCAGCGGTGTAATATTCATTAAGAACATAAGTGTTTTGTGTACTTTGGTCTAAGACACCTGTAATATCGTGGCCAATTCCGGTTCCCACGGTATTAATTCCGTTTTCGTCTTCAAGTTTTACCAGTAAAATGGGGTTTTCATCGGTAATGCCGCCAAAAGCAAATTTCTCATCATTCATGTAAAGCTTAATTTCCGGCCCGGCATTATCTACTAAAAACGAATCGGCTGTTCCACCAACAATTATTTCTTCATCATATCCATGGGCATCAACGAAACCATTCTCGGCATAGTAACTTATTTTACCATTGCCATAGCTGTAAGAAATATCCTTAGGCACTACAAATGTGAAAGAAAACTCTCCGTTGGTTACGCTGGCTTTTCCCCGATATATGATATTTCTTAAAACATCAAAAGAAGCAAATTGGCTATTGGTAGAATTTTTTAGTGTTTGCACAGTACTTCTTTTATCATATACTGTTGGGTAAACTATGCCATTAAAATTATTCAGTTTATTGCCCGAAAGGTCTTGTACTTCACCTGTAATGGTTACTTTGCTTAATGCGCGCAAGGTGTCTTCAATAGTTGAAGAACGAATTCCTGAAACATTTGAAGTAACCACATTGTATGTGGGGTAATTTAATTTCATTGAAGGGTCACCTAACAAAACAAATTTTCTCAGGTTCGTATCATCGCTGAAGTTCAATATATTGTTTTTCACTTTGCTCATTACTTCACCCATTGTTAGCATATTTCCGTTTACATCGGGCTCAAAAATATTTCTGAAAAAGTTTTCGTTAAGGGTGCGATTGGCACTGGCAAATACTAAACGAAGCGTAGTTACCATAGCGATGCCGCCACCATTAGCTCTTAATAATATTTGTTCGCCTACCGATTTGAAAGCAGGGTCATCAAACTTACTTAACTCACAAGTAGCCGTTACGAATAAAGGCAACTTGTTTACATTGTCCCAGGAAGCAACATCAGTAGCATCTAAAACTCTTTCCGCAGCCAAACCATTAATGCCTCCATGCCCGATGTAATTCATAATTAAAGTGCCGGAGAAAATTTTTCTATTAATAGCATCTTTTACATCGGGGTAGCGAAACCCACCCGGTACCGATATGCGCGGGTAAGCATCGAAATAAATTTTATTTAGATTGTAAGCACGATAAGTAGTATCAACAAAATTGGCAACCGCTTCCGCATCTCTAAAATGTAGGTTTCCATCTTCGTCATCGGCAATAAAAGTTATTTCATTTCGCCAGTTACCCAATGAATTTGGCGATTGATAATTGATAATTTTAGCAATTACGTTTTGTGCTTCTGTAGCATTCCCCACAGGAATTCTACCTACGGCTATATCTAAATAATCATTATTATCAATCATAGATCCACCTTCAACTTCATCTAAACAACCGAAATAATCATCGCTGTTAAAAGTATTAATGGGGTCTAACGAATTGGGACTTTCGTATGTAGGTACATAGTTGGTGTTACTGGCTATGCGGTCCTTATAATCGTATGAGGCATCGCCAAACAATAATAAATATTTGGGTAATAAATTCAAATCTGTCCCTGCTTTATCATATACCATGCGCACAAAATTTCTAATTGCTGAAACATCAGGGGTTCCGGATGAATATTCATTATAAATTTCATTCACCTTTACGGTTTTTACCGAAAGCCCATTCTTCTGAATATGATAGTTGGCCAATGACAAGGCACTTGCATACAAAGCATCATTAGTAACAATAATCATGTCGGGCTGCCCAAGAGCGTGTAGGTTTTGATTGGATACAGAACCCACTGAAGTAGGCGAGGGGAAATTACCGTTTTCATAAAAAGCTACAAATTCTTTCAAAACATCTGTAGCCACAGAAAACTGCGCAATATTACCGCTCATGATATGAGTTATAAATTGTGCATTCACAGGGTCGGTAATATCGCAAATTCTAATATTACCATTAGCATTACTTAAACTGAACTGTGTAATTTTTCCATTACCAATAGTGCTTTTATCTCTGAAAGAAAGCTGGTCGCCATTCATTACCAGATTTCTGCGCGCATTTAATTCTAAAAAGTTTATGTACCCTTCAGAGCTGGTTGAAGGATTTGAAAAAGCTAGTCCCAAATTAATATTACCGGAATTAGCATTAAATGTTGCGGTAGTAATTTTTTCCTGAGCATAAGGATTAGTGTAGCTTACCCCAACAGGACTAAAAGTTTCGCTAACGACACTTTGTCCGTTGGCAGAAATGTTAAAAGTGCTTTGGGAGGTAGTTGAGCGGGCAATTAATGATGTGCGCAATTTTACCGGAGCAGATGCATCAAAATTCGGAAAGCTGAATGGGAAGTTTCTGTTGCTTACACTAAAATTGAAAATATCGCCATACCATTCTCTGCCCGATTGTAAAAAATTATATTCATCGTTTTCCTGAAAAGCATAATCATCGAATGCTGAAGAAAACGTGTTGGCATTGGAGGTAGAGGCTACAGTATTAATTCTTTTTCCGGCACCTAAACTCGCTGTAATAAAATAATAGTATGAATCTGAGTAATGGTTGGTTTCGTGTTCAAACCTTTGTTCATTACTGTTATAATTCCATTGATGAGGACCTTTCCCATAAAAGAGAATATAATCACCCTGATCAAAACGCCCATCATTTTCACCCACAACTATAATGGCGTTTTCCTGCAAATCACCATACCTAAAATCAGCATTCTCTTCTGGTAACATACCACCTCCATTGCCATAAATTCTGATATTACGAGGATCTATGTTGGCCGGATTTAACCCCAAACTGCTTAAAAAATTGTAATCAATTTTATAAATACTATTTGCCGGAACACCAATTTTATACCAATTTCCTGAAGCTAAAACGCTGTTTGCTGCCCAGTTTACACCACTGCGACCATTTCTTTGCTGTGGCTTAGGCGTAATGTTTACTTGTATTTCGCAAGAAACCAACTTTTCAATTTCGCCAAAATTGTTTTTTCGCAAAGGAATAAAATACAACGATGCTACAGGTTGTTTTTTGTAATACTGAATGCTGTATTGTATGTCTATATTATTTTGAATAAACTGATTGGGAATTTCAACGCCCGAAACATTAACAGGCTCATAAATAGCATTATTAATAGTAAATGTTAAATCTGAAGTTGTATTCAAATTTACTTCTGTAGTATATACCGGCAGGTGATTAAATTTAGAAGGATTTATGCTTCCGTAGAAACGTAAAATATTTTTTTGCTGATTATAGCCCACTTCTAATTGTTCGGGTTTGTTGCTCCATTTAAGCGAAACAGACAATTTAGTATTTGCCCAGGCGTTTGCATACAATACAAATGCTGTAATGAACAGAACAATTTTACGCAACATCATATTTGTATTTAGAAAAAAACACTACCTCAATTTTTTAATACCTTCGTAAACGCTTTCGGTTACTTTGTATTGTTTATAAAAATGGAAATAAATTTAAAAGGTTCAATGGCAAAGGTCTTAAAATTATTGCTGCTGCAAGTGTTATTATGCAATTCTAGCTCATTTGTTTTTGCACAAGACCCTGAATTCAGTCAGTTTTATGCTTCACCATTGCACCTGAATCCTGCTTTGGCAGGCATATCTTATGGGCCGAGAGTAAATTTAATTTACCGAAACCAATGGCCGCAAATAGACAAAGGCTACGTAACCTATGGAGCATCATACGACCAACATTTCGACAAATTACGTGGCGGTGTGGGTTTGGCTATGCATTCTGATAGAATTGCCGGAGGTGTTGTGCAAAATTTTGCAGTGCAAGCTATGTATTCTTATCAAATTGCTTTTTCCAGAAAATTTGGAATTAAACTGGCACTAAGCGGTGGTGTTGCCAATAAACGCTTAGATTTTAATCGCCTTACCTTTCAAGACCAAATAAACCCTATTTATGGTTTTTCTGATGCACTGGGCAATCCTAATGTTACAGGCGAACAAGCCTTGCAGCAAAACAGTATATTATATCCTGATTTTGGCGGAGGCTTTATTGCCTTTACGCCCAAGTTTTATGCAGGCGTAGGCATTAAACATTTTACCCAACCTGTAGAATCCTTTGCCGGTATTGATAACAGGCTTCCTGTAAGGTTTGCCATGCATGGCGGTTATGTATTTGATGTTACCCCAAAAAAGAAAAAAGACGACTTTTATGTGTCGCCCAATATTTTACTGGTTCAACAGTCTAATTTCAGCCAGCTGAATGTTGGCGCACACCTAAACTATAATTTTATTCATAGTGGAGTATATTATAGAAATACTTTCAGAAACAGCGATGCCGTAATTGCTGTATTAGGGTTCAGAATAGAGTATGTAAAAATTGCATATAGTTTTGATGTGCCATTAAACGGCTTAGGTATAAATTCGGGCGGGGCACATGAAGTAACCTTTATATTTAACTGGGGTGGAGACAATAATTCCCTATCGCCCAACGGGCGCAATTATAAATTAGATTGCCCTAGTATGTTGCGGTTTTAATTTTCACAATAAAATATATACCTTAGCGTTTTCCTAAAATCTAAAGCAAACACCGGAAATCATGAAAAAAATGAAAAGCCTTGTTCTTTCTTCGCTTGCGCTTTCTTTGATGCTCGGAATGGCATCATGTTCTAAAGAAGCTTCTAACAAAACAGGATGGAATTATAACGACCCCGATTATGGTGGTTTTGAAGTTCGAGAATATGCCGGACAGGAAACTGGACCTGGATTAGTATTCGTTGAAGGGGGTAGTTTCTTAATGGGGCAAACCGAACAGGATGTTGCCTATGACTACAATAACATTCCTAGAAAAGTAACTGTAAGTTCTTTCTACATGGATGAAACAGAAGTAGCCAATGTAGATTATTTAGAATATTTATATTGGACTTACAGAGTGTTTGGTGCTGATTATCCTGAAGTATATCGTGCCGCATTGCCTGATACACTTTGCTGGAGAGATGAATTAGCCTACAATGACCCCTACGTAGAGTATTATTTACGTCACCCTGCTTACAGAGATTATCCTGTAGTTGGTGTGAATTGGCTACAAGCTAATGAATATGCTAAATGGAGAAGTGACCGTGTTAATGAATTAATGTTGATTCAAAAAGGCATTTTAAACCCTAATCCTAATCAGGTAAATGAAGACAACTTTAATACAGGTGCTTACTTAGCAGGCCAGTATGAAGGTAATGTGAAGAAAAACCTCCCTGATTTAAACCCTAATGGTTCTGGTGAAAGAAAAGTGCAATTTGAAGATGGTATTTTGCAACCTAATTACAGGCTTCCAACAGAAGCTGAGTGGGAATATGCTGCTTTGGGCTTGGCTGGTAACCAACCATATAATGATGAAGAAAGAATTACCGACAGAAGAATTTATCCATGGAATGGTACTACTTTAAGATATGCTAAAGGCGGAAGCTTACAAGGTAAATTTATGGCCAACTTTAAAAGAGGTAAAGGCGATAATATGGGTATTGCAGGTAACTTGAATGATAACGCTTCAATCACTGCTCCTGTTACTGCTTTCTGGCCAAATGATTTCGGCTTATATAACATGGCAGGTAATGTTAACGAATGGGTTGCTGACGTTTATCGTCCTCTTACCTTCTTAGATGAAGATGATTTTAATCCTTATCGTGGTAACGTGTTTATGACTAAAACTTTAGATGCCGATGGCATTCCGGTTGAAAAAGATAGCTTAGGTCGCTTAAAGTATGAAGAAGTTAAAGAAGAGGATAATGTTAACAGAAGAAATTATAAAAAGGCCGATGTAATCAACTTCTTAGACGGTGATGAACAGTCTGAAGTATCTTATAATTTTGGTGTTTCTTCTTTAATTACTGATAAAGCCAGAGTTTATAAAGGTGGTTCTTGGGAAGACAGAGCTTATTGGTTAGCTCCAGGCACTCGCAGATTTTTAGACCAAGAGCAGTCTTCAAGAAGCTTAGGGTTCCGTTGTGCTATGGATAGAGTAGGTAGTCCTGCAGGTAATGAAATGAAAGGTGGAAATAACTTTAAGAAGCGCAGATAATATTCATCTTTGATAATAATATTTAAAAGGCTGTCAATTTTTGATAGCCTTTTTTGTTTAATAGCTATTTTTGAAAACAATGTTTTAAACTTTATTATAACCTATGTCACAATTAATAGAAGACTTTAACAACTACCGTTCAAAAATGAACGAAGTAATTTTATCGAAAGACAACCTAACCCTTAAACGTTTCTGGAGTTTAGATAACCAGGCTTATGCCGAAGGCGCACTGCCCGTAAAAACCAAAGAGTTTTTAGGCTTGGTATCATCTATGGTGTTGCGTTGCGATGATTGCATAAAATATCATTTAGGTAAATGCCACGAGTTAGGCGCTACCACTGAAGAAATTTATGAAGTATTTGCCATTGCCAATTTAGTGGGTGGCAGCATTGTAATTCCACATACTAGAAGAGCCGCTGAATATTGGGAAGCACTTCTTGAAGGATGATTTTAGATTTTAGAAGTTAGATTGAAAACTGCTTTTAATTTATTGCATACCTTTATTTCTTCTAAACAGCTTCAGTTTTTAATTTGAAAAAAACTGAAAACTGATTACTGAAAACTGTTAACCACTATGTCAGACAAACGCCTTTTCCTGCTCGATGCTTATGCTTTAATATATCGCGCCTATTTTGCTTTGGGCAAAAATCCTATTCACAATTCTAAAGGGTTAAACACTTCTGCCATTTATGGTTTCACCAATACGCTGGTAGATTTAATGCAGAAAGAAAAGCCCACGCATATTGCAGTGGTGTTCGATTTAGGCAAGCCCGACAGAGCCACCGAACACGATTTTTACAAAGCCAATCGTGCAGAAACGCCTGAAGATATAATAACTTCAGAGCCTTACATTCGTGCCATCATTAAGGCATTAGATATTCCTATTATTGAACTGGCAGGCTATGAAGCCGATGATTTAATTGGCACTATTGCCAAGAAAGCCGAGCAGCACAGCTACACTACTTATATGGTTACGCCCGATAAAGATTTCGGGCAATTGGTTTCAGAAAAAATATTTATCTGGAAGCCGCCCTACATGGGCAAGCCTTATGAAATTTTAGGTGTGAAAGAAGTGTGTGAGCGTTGGCAGATTGATGATGTAAATAAAGTAATTGACATACTGGGTTTAATGGGCGATGCGGTAGATAATATTCCCGGCATTCCCGGTGTGGGCGAAAAAACGGCTATCAAACTCGTGAATGAATTTGGCAGCGTAGAAAATTTATTGGCGAATACCGATAAGCTAACAGGCAAGCTGAAAGAGCGTGTAGAAGAAAATAAAGAGTTGGCTATTATCTCGAAAAAATTGGCCACTATTGTTACCGATGCTCCGGTAGAAGTAGAAGAAGAAAAGCTCATCATCACTGCGCCACACAAAGAAGACCTCACCGCACTTTTTGCCGAACTCGAATTTCGCACGTTAGGTAAAAGAATTTTAGGCGATGATTTTTCGGTGAACCAACCTATAGCGAAGAGAACGGAAGTAGGACAGAGTTATGATATGTTTAGTCAGTCCATAGTCGATAGTCCACAGTCCATAGATGGTTCAGGTGAAAAAGAAAAGTCTGAGCCTGCAGGCGAGCAAGCTCTCCCCCTTTCTAAGGGGGAGTCGGAGGGGGATAATTCAGGACTAAATATTTCCAACACTCCCCACGAATACACCCTAACTAATTCCGTAGAAAAAAGAAAAGCTTTAATTGAACTGCTTTTAGAGCAAAAAGAAATTTGCTTCGATACAGAGACTACCGGTGTTGATGCTACCGATTGCGATATTGTAGGCTTATCGTTCAGCTTTGAAAAACACAAAGGCTACTATATTCCTTTTCCTGAAAATCGGGAGGAGGCAAAAAATATTTTGCACGAGTTTAAACCCGTTTTTGAAAATGAGCATATTCTGAAAGTGGGGCAAAATATTAAGTTCGATTTAATAGTGCTGAAAAGTTATGAGGTAGAAGTGAAGGGGGCATTTTTCGATACCATGATTGCCCACTATTTAATAGATACTGAAACGCGCCACAACATGAATGTGTTGGCAGAAAATTATTTGGGTTATTCGCCTGTTTCTATCGAAACGTTGATTGGCAAGAAGGGAAAAAACCAGGGCAGTATGCGCGATGTGGAGTTGGAGGAAATTAAAGAATATGCCGTAGAAGATGCCGACATTACTTTGCAACTGAAAGACGTGTTTGCTCCGCAAATTAAAAGCGAAGGTTTTGAAGAATTGTTTTACCAAATAGAAACGCCATTGGTAAAAACCCTTGCTGATATGGAGTTTGAAGGCGTAAAGGTAGATGTAGAATATTTGAAAAAATATTCGAAAGAGCTGGAGCGCGATGCACAACAAGCGCAACTGCGCATTTTTGAAATTGCCAATACTACTTTCAATCTCGATTCTCCCAAGCAGTTGGGCGAAGTGTTGTTTGTGAAAATGGGTATTCCTTATGAAGGCAAAAAAACCAAAACCGGACAATTTTCTACAGGCGAAGAAGTGTTATCGAAACTGGCTTATGAGCATGAAATTGCACGCTTGATTCAAGACTACAGAGAATTGGTAAAACTGAAATCTACTTATGTAGATGCGCTGCCTGCACTGGTGAACCCAAGAACACAACGCATACACACTACCTTTAACCAAACCGTTGCAGCTACAGGAAGATTGAGCAGCACCAATCCTAATTTGCAGAACATTCCTATTCGCACCGAGAATGGCAGAAAAGTGCGCAAAGCATTTATTCCGCGCAGCGAAGAATATGTGTTGCTCTCGGCCGATTATTCGCAAATTGAATTGCGTTTGGTGGCAGCCATTAGTAAAGATGCCGCCATGCTCGAAGCCTTCAACAACGATTTAGATATTCACCTAGCAACGGCTGCCAAGGTGTATAATGTTCCTTTAGAAGAAGTAACCAAAGACATGCGCAGCAATGCCAAAATGGTGAATTTCGGAATTATTTATGGCATATCGGCTTTTGGCTTGTCGCAGCGCAGCAGTTTAACGCGCACCGAAGCCAAAGAAATTATTGACAACTATTTTAAAACCTACCCGGGCATAAAACAATATATGGACGATGCCGTGCAACTGGCTAAAGAAAAAGGCTATGCCGAAACGCTGAAAGGCAGAAGGCGCAGGCTGCCCGATATTAACAGCAAGAACCCAACAGTGCGTGGCTTTGCCGAGCGCAATGCCATTAACACGCCCATACAAGGCACTGCTGCCGATATGATAAAAATTGCCATGAACCGCATACATACCGAATTTGCCCAACACAACTTTAAAAGCCGCATGACTTTACAGGTACACGATGAATTGGTGTTTGATGCGCATAAAGATGAAGTAGCAACCATCAAGCCCATTATTGAACACTGCATGAAAACCGCCCTCGAATTGCCTGTGCCTATTAAGGTTGAAATGGGTGTGGGAGGCGATTGGTTGGAAGCGCATTGAGGGGTTTAAATAAGCATTATGATATTATGAAAAAAATAGTTTTTTTCTGCTTTATATTACTACTAAGTTTATCAGCTTTCGGGCAGGAAGCAGAAATAAAATTATTCTATATTAATTGTAAAGAAATTCCTATAGACTCTGTTGAATTTGAAAATAAAAAGATGAATGGATATGTGGTTAAATATAGAATTGACACCACTAAGCATTACTGGGGAGATAAAGTTTTATCTGTTCATATATACATTCAAAAAAGTGAAGAAGGAGTATTATTCAATAATGCTAAAAATGGTATTTGGACTTTTTACTTTAGTCAGTATACCAACGCAGATTACTATTCAAATTATTTTTATCAACTAGGATTTCAGAACGACAGTATTATTGGTCCTTATTATTTGTTTGATAAAGATAGCGGGAAGTTATTCTATTCAGCCACCAAATTTGATTCTGACAATTGGCTCTTAAACATTGGCGATACTTTAAATACAAAAGAGTTTATAAGATTCTTCTTTAGAGAAAATGAGTGGGGAACATCTCGTGTTATTGAAAGTATTGAACGCAAAAAAAAGTAGCCTGCCCCAATCTGGTCGGAGCATCCACTACGACCGCGCACCGCAAACAAAATAATTCGTTTGAAAGGAAGGCTTCCCTCGCAGGGAAGCCTTCCTTAGTTAACGGCAAAAAGTTCCTTCAATCTGGTTAGCCTGTCCACCAAGCCCGCTAAAAACCATTGCCAAAGCCATTCAATATTATTATGTTATTTGTTTGATAATTGTTGGTGCCTGATAAATTTTTAAACCATTTGCTTATTCAACTTCCGACAAACTCAAAGTATTCGCATTGCGGAATTATTTACAGCGACAACGGACAGTTTTTCGTTTTTGAAGCAATTCAACCAGTTAAGAATGCAAACCTAAAGGCCAGTGGGGGACAGTAATTCAGCGTCTAAAAGGACTTAGTTAACGAACTGACAATTATCCAACAGCATTACGACTAACGTTTGATTCAAACTTGATTATAAAAAATTAACTTCAACACAATATTTTAAACGCATATGATAATACTACTACTGGTAATTGGTCTGTTGCTTCTATCAATTGCAATATTTGTAGTTTATAGACTTATTAAAGTAAAACGACAGAATAGTCGGCTAAATGCAGAAAGATTTGAGAGAGTTAAACCACTTCATGATAAACTTAAAAGTGGTCATTCTTTGACAGAGTCGGACATTTATCCTTTTGCAGAAAATCTTCTAACTAGAGAGGCAACATTCGAACTACTCAAGGAGCACAACATGACATACTTGTTTCCGGGAGAATACTACACAATTGTAAAGGGTGCTGAAAGTAATCTTGTAAATTGGCTAGAGTTCCCAACAGAACTTGACGCTTGCCCTGACGAAATACAATACATAAAAAGAGTAACGATTGACTTTGACGGACAAAATAACTTTGTTCACTACGAAGTTTTTAAATGTAGAGTAAACGAACCTCATTGGGCGGCAAAAGACGGATGGTTTTTGGGTGTGGTTGGACCATATTTTGACGACAGTAAACCATATGACTTCCCACACTGCACTTTTAGTAGAATAAGTAGCACTATAGACAAAATAACACCAGAAGAAGAAGCAAAATGGGTTCATGATAATATCGCAAACAGACAATAACAAAGAAGCCTAGCCACCAACAGCCGTAACTGTTGCACCACTACCCTTTAAGAGATAAAAGGGCAAAAAACGGCTTCATTAAAAGCGTTTTTAGCGTAGCTGCAATACAAAGTAAATTAAGCCAGCTTAATGTGCAATTCTTTCAGTTGTTCATCGTCTATAGCAGAAGGCGCATCTAACATCATATCTCTTCCCGAATTGTTTTTAGGGAAGGCGATGAAATCGCGAATAGAATCGGCACCACCTAAAATAGCGCACAAGCGGTCTAAGCCAAAGGCAATACCGCCATGGGGTGGCGCGCCATATTCAAAGGCTTTCATTAAGAAACCAAATTTTGCTTCGGCTTCTTCTCTTTTGATGCCAAGCAAATCAAAAAGATGTTCTTGAATAAGTCTGTTATGGATTCTAATTGACCCCCCTGCAATTTCATTACCATTTAAAACAAGGTCATATGCCTTCGCTTTAATGTTTCCTGGACTGCTTCTGAGTTCATGTAAATTTTCAATGGTTATATCTTTAGGAGATGTAAAAGGGTGGTGCATAGCTGACCAACGTTGATTTTCTTCATCCCATTCAACCAAAGGAAAATCTAAAACCCACAAAGGCTGAAATTCATCTTTCTTTCTTAAGCCCAAACGGTTGCCCATTTCAAGGCGCAACTCGCTTAATGCTTTTTGTGTTTTGGCGGTGTTGCCCGCTAAAATCAAAATTAAATCGCCCGGCTTTGCATTAAATGTTTCGGCCCAGATTTTCAGGCTGGCTTCATCATAAAATTTATCTACCGAAGACTTTAAAGTGCCATCGGTATTGTAGCGCAAATACACTAAACCTGTGGCGCCAATTTGCGGACGTTTTACCCATTCAGTCAATTCATCTAACTGCTTGCGGGTGTATTCGCTGCAACCTTCGGCACAAATGCCAGCAACATATTCAGCTTCATCAAACACTTTGAAATCTTTGCCTGCAACCACTTCTTTCAGCTCATGAATTTTCATGCCGAAACGAATATCGGGCTTGTCGTTGCCATAATATTTCATGCAATCGTCAAACCTCATGCGGGGCACTTCGGCAATATCAATACCTTTTATTTCTTTCAGAATATGTTTTAATAAACCTTCAAAAGTTTGCAAAATATCTTCCTGTTCTACAAAAGCCATTTCGCAATCTATTTGGGTAAACTCGGGCTGGCGGTCGGCACGTAAATCTTCATCGCGGAAACAACGCACAATTTGGTAATATCTATCAAAGCCCGAAACCATTAATAGCTGCTTAAAAGTTTGTGGCGATTGGGGCAAGGCATAAAACTGCCCTTCATTCATTCTCGATGGCACCACAAAATCTCTGGCCCCTTCGGGTGTACTTTTAATTAAAAAAGGCGTTTCAATTTCTAAGAAATTTTTATTGTTCATGTACTGGCGCACACTATAAGAAATCTGGTTGCGCAATAGAATATTGTTTTTAACCTGATTTCTTCTTAAATCGAGATAACGATATTTCATGCGCAAATCTTCACCACCATCGGTATCGTCTTCAATAGTAAAAGGGGGCGTTAAAGAAGCGTTAATTACTGTAAGCTCGCTTACTTCAATCTCTATTTCACCGGTAGCAATATTTTTGTTTTTGCTGCTGCGCTCAATTACTTTTCCTTTAACCTGAATAACAAATTCTCTGCCTAATGACTTAGTAATATTTGCTAAATCTTTTTGAGCTTCATTGTTTACTACCAATTGAGTAATGCCATAGCGGTCGCGCAGGTCAATAAAAGTCATGGCGCCTAAATCGCGGGTTTTTTGTACCCAGCCTGAAAGGGTTACTGTTTTTCCAACATCAGCAATTCTTAACTCGCCACAAGTGTGTGTTCTATACATTTTAGAGTATTATTTAATTTTTTAAATATCAAGAAGCGCAAAACTAAATATTTATTTGGGTGTAAAATGTTCGATTTATAAAGAAAAATTCTGAATAATGGTTTTTTTGTAGGAATTTTGTAATACTCACAACCAACCGAACTTTTAAGCCAGTGTTATTGTAATATTAATTCGCTAAATACCAATTAGTTAATGAGATTTTTTTTAAGGTTGTTTTTATTTTTCAGTGGTTTGGTTTTGTATTTCAATGCCAATGCCTCGCACATGATGGGTGCCGATATTTCTTATGAGTGCTTAGGAAATAATCAATACAGAATTACATTAAACATTTATCGCGATTGCAGTGGTATTACTATGGATGCCGATTATGAAGTAACCATAGAGTCGGCCAGTTGTGGAGCAGTTCAAACCCTAAACCTTGCCCAAACCGGTGCTACCGGTTTAGAGGTGTCTCCATTGTGTCCGGCTCAATTATCGCAAAGCACTTGTAACGGAGGCACCTTGCCCGGTGTGCAGCAATATACTTACCAAGGGGTAGTAACATTAAACCAGCAATGCAGCGACTGGATAATTTCTACCACTGATTTTGGCATGTGCTGCCGAAATTCAACCATAACAAATCTTACAAACCCCGACTTTGAAGATTTGCATGTAAGGGCTTTATTGAACAACACCAACGGGCAGTGTAATAATGCGCCAGTGTTTACCACCTTACCTGTTCCTTACATTTGCAACGGGCAGGTAATTAACTATAACCACGGCACAGTTGATTTAGATGGCGATTCATTATATTATATTCTTGCCAATCCGTTAACTTCTAATGGGGCAACAATAGGTTATAATGGAGGTCTTTCGCCTACCGGCCCATTAAATACTTTAGGGCAATTTCAGTTTGATGATGCCACAGGACAAATGACATTTACGCCTGCCGGACAACAGGTTGCCGTAATAGCTGTAATAGTTGAAGAATATAGAAACGGTGTGCTGATTGGTTCAGTAATGAGAGATATTCAGGTGGTAGTTTTAAACTGTAATAATAATTTGCCTACTTCAACGCCTTTACCACAAAACGTTTCAGGCGGCACATTAGTGAACAACAGAATAGAAGTTTGTCCGGGACAAACAGTTTCATTTCAGTTTACTGCTACAGACCCCAATCCAACCGATATACTTACCGTTACTGACAATGCTTCAGTTGCTGCACCGGGTTCAACTATTTCTTACACAGGAACAGGAAACAGTGTAACAGGTACATTCACCTGGACACCATCTGCTGCTAATACGGGTACCAATGTAGTTACCGTAACGGTAGAGGACAATGCCTGCCCTACTATTGGAACTAATTCTTTTAGTTATACTATAGAAGTGCTTCAAGGCACTACTGCAGGCCCTGACGTGGTGTATTGCTCTAACGCAGGGCCAATTCAGCTAAATGCTATTGGAGGCAGCCAGTTTACCTGGACACCTGCCGCAGGATTAAGTTGCACTAATTGTCCTAACCCTTTAGCAACACCATCGGTTACAACCACATATATAGTGCAAAGTAATCTTTCTTCATTATGTAAAAACCGTGATACCATAACTATAACTGTTGCCCCTAATTTTGCTATTGAAGCAGGGACAGATGCAACTATATGCTTAAATGCAATACATCAGATTAATGCAACATTAGGACAAAATGGTGCGCCATATACCATTGAATGGTTACCTGCCACAGGGTTAAGTGCCAACAATATTTTAAATCCTGTTGCAAGCCCTTTAACTTCTACTACCTATGTGCTAAGTGCTACTTCTGCTCAAGGCTGTACATTACGCGATTCCCTAAGGGTTAATATTTCCGGAGTTGCGCCAAGCATTACGGCATTTGCCGAGCCTGATACGGTATGCCCGGGAGCAAACACTGTTTTGAATTTTTCAGTATTGCCCAGGCAATGTGGTTTAGCAGCATCGCCTTGTATTAACGGCAACACTCCTATTACAGTGGGAACCGGAACTACTACAACCACTAATGGTACACCTTATGATGGCTTTTGGCATGACGGCAGAGTACAAATGCTCTTTAGAGCAACAGAACTAACCGCTTTAGGAATGACTGCGGGAACAATAAATACAATATCTTGGAATATTGCAACTAAAGGCAGCACAATACCCTACAACAATTTCACTATAAAAATGGGTTGTACCAGTTTAACTGCTTTAACTGCTAATTACACACCGAATCTTGTTACGGTTCTTTCTCCAACTACCTACACTACAGTTACAGGATGGAATCTTCACAATTTAACTACCGGATATGAATGGGACGGTGTTTCAAACTTAATAATTGAAATATGTTACGATAATACTGATTACACCCAGGCTGACGCAGTACAACATACCGTAACAGCATTTAACTCTGTTATTTACCGAAATGTAGATAATAGTGCAGGCTGTAACTTAACAGCACCAACTGTTACAACTGAGAGGCCTAATACCAGATTTGGTTTTTGCTCACCAACATTAAACAATGCTACTATTACATGGTCTGCTCCATCAACTGCTTTAGTTCAGTCGCCTAATGCTCAACAAACTTCAGCACAAGTTCTAGGGACAACTACATTTATTGTAGATGTTTCTCAAGGAGCATGCGCAGGCCAGGGTTTTGTTACAGTAGTAGCCGATACTACGATTCAGCTTACAGCAGGCCCCGATACTGCATTATGTAGCCCTGCATCGATACAGTTGTTTGCTAATGCTGTAGGCACGCCCGGCCCTATTGCTCTTACCTGTGGTGCTAATGGAAGAACTTGCAGTGCAGCAAATGCCACCACCTACACAGTAGGTACAAATGGGGGTGTTACTACCAGTACTTCGCCTTTCAGAGGCCAAGAACAAGAAGGAAGGCTGCAAATTTTATTAAGGTCTTCTGAATTAAATGCTGCCGGAATTACAAGAGGAATTATCAGAAGTATTCAGTTTAATGTTGCTACTAAAAACTCTTCTGTAGCCTTTAATCAGTTTACTGTCAGAATGGGTTGCACCAACCAAACTACACTCTCAAATACTTTTTTATCAGGTTTAACACAAGTTTTTAATCCTAAGCCAATCAATACTATTGCCGGCTGGAACAGTTTTGCACTAGATAATACTTACGATTGGGATGGCCTTTCAAATTTGGTTATTGAAATTTGTTTTACTAATACCGGAAACAATAACAACGATATAATAGCCTATACTCAAACTACTTACAATTCAGTAGTTTCAGATGCACAAAGTTTTGTTTTCACGGGCGGATGTAACTTAAATGTTGCACCGCAAACATCTTCGTTTCGTCCTGATATTAGAATGGCTATATGTCCTCCGCCACCGGGACAGTTTTCTTACACCTGGACACCCAGCGCAGGTTTGTCCGGTTCAAATATTAGTAATCCTGTTTTTAGTGGCACCTCTACTTCCGCATATCTTGTTACTGTAAGCGATGGTACTTGCTTTGCCACCGATTCAGTTACAATTGAATACTACAATGGTTATCAAACTAATATTGCCGGAAATAATGTGGGTTGTAATGGCGCGAATAATGGGAATCTTACGTCATCACCAAGTGGTGGAGTTTCACCTTATGATTTTAGCTGGAGTACAGGACAAAACACTACAGCCGCTTTAACAGATACAGTTTTTAATCTTGGAGCGGGAACATATTTCCTTACGGTAACGGATGCCAATGGTTGCACACAGATAGATACTTTTATACTTACCGTTCCTCCTCCATTGGTTTTAGATGTTCAAAGCCAAAATGTAACGTGTTTTGGATATAATAATGGTTCAGTACTGGCAACAACTACCGGAGGTACACCCCCTTACAATTATTTATGGTCAAATGGATTTACAACAGATATAATTGATAGTATTGGTGGCGGAAACTATATTGTAACTGTTACTGACGCAAGCGGATGTGTAGAAACAGACTCTGCTATTGTTATTGAGCCGGATGGAATAGTTTTTAATAGTAGTTCTACCACAGTAAGCTGTTTTCAGGGTAGTGACGGAACTGCTACAGTAAATATTATTAGTGGCGGAACACCACCATTCACCATAAACTGGCCCGAATATTTTCAAACTTCTACAAGCCAAAATTCAACTGTAAATAATATCCCGGCAGGTTTTGTAACTTTTGAAATTATTGATGATTCGAGTTGTATTCAAACAGATTCAGTTTTTGTAAGTGAAAGAGATAGCTTTGTGATTACGGCTTTTGTTTTGCAAGATGCAAGTTGTTATAATACAGCCGATGGTATAGCTACTGCAAATGTTGCCGGTGATACATTAAACTATACATTCAGTTGGATAACAGCACCTATTGTAAATAATGCTTTGGCCGGAAGCAGACCGCAAGGAATTAATGAGGTTCAGGTAACTGATACAGCAGGATGCACCCAATCTGTTCAGGTTGTAATTGGTTCTCCAGCCCAAATTGAACTACTGGGTAATTTTACCAGCCCTACTTGCTACAATGGTAATAATGGAAGTGCAAATGTTTCTATACTTTCGGGAGGAGTAGCGCCTTTCTCTTATCTATGGAGCACAGGCGATACTAATTCACTGGTTACAAATATTACTTCGGGTGAATATTTTGTAACTGTAACCGATGCAAACGGCTGTTTTGAGTTTGATACAGTTACGCTACTGAATCCCGATTCGTTTGTTATTTCAAGTATCATTAAAGATGTTGATTGTTTTGGTGAAGCGAACGGTGTAATAACCATAATTGCAAATGGCGGCACCGAGCCTTATGTCTTTACCTGGTATAATGAAGCTCAGCAAGAAATTACAGGCAATGGAAATCAAATTACCGTTTCTTCGGGGAATTATAGCGTAATGATTACTGATGCTCAATTATGTTCTGAAACCATAAGTTCTCTTATAGTTAACGAGCCTTCATTATTGCAATTAAATTACTCTACAAGCAATGAAACCTGTGTGGGCGCAAATGATGGTACCGTAACCGTTTCAGGGATTAACGGAACACCACCATACTTCTACACTCTCTATGGAATTAGTTCTACTATTCCTATTGATAGCGGAGTTTCTGTTGGAAGTTTTACAGGGCTTTCGCCAGATAGTTATATTGTACAGGTAAACGACAGTAATGGCTGTATGATTGACAGCAGTTTAATAATTGAAGTGGGCAGCGCAGTAAATGTTTCTTTCAATCCTGATTCGTTACAAATCCGTTTAGGCGAAGAAACTTCCTTAATTCCAATTTTTGTTCCTGAAGACACTACAGGTTATTCATTCTTATGGAGTCCTTCAACGGATTTAAGTTGTAGCGAATGTTCCTCGCCAATTGCCAGCCCGGTAGTTACTACGGTTTACGAGTTAACGGTTGTTAGTAACGATGGTTGTAGTGCAAGTGCCAATATTATTGTTGGGGTTGACAACAATTTAATTTTATTTGTTCCAAACGCTTTCACTCCTAATAATGATGGTGTAAATGATTTATTACAGGTATTTGGAATTTCTGTAAAAACTGTTAACTTCAATGTCTTCAATCGTTGGGGAGAAAAGGTATATGGTATAGAAACCAGCGATTTAAGCCAGGGTTGGGATGGAACCTATTTAGGAAAACCGTTGCCGCCTTCAGTATTTACCTATTATTTAGATGCAACCTTTGAAGACGGGCAAACAAAACAATTAAAAGGCTCGGTAACATTGATTCGCTAATTACAGGTATTTTGTAGTGAAAAAAAGAATTTTATCTTTGAAACAGAACTAAGAACCAAAACAAATCAACTAAGCACATGAAGAACTTTGTTAAGACGCTTATTTTGTCTGTTGTATTTGCTTCAACATCATTGATTAGCAATGCACAAGATGCGCATTTCTCACAGTACACAGCATCACCGTTATATCTCAACCCCGGCATGACGGGTGTTTTTGGTTGCAATTATCGTTTCACTATGATTTATCGCAGCCAATGGAACAGTATTTTGAAAGATGAATCGGTGCCTATGTTTCGCTCATTGGCAGCATCGTATGATATGCGTTTCAATAAGGGTATATGGAAAGGAGATGCTATTGGTGCGGGTTTAATGTTTTTTAATGACAAAGCAGGTGAATCTCGTTTTGGCACCAACCAGTTAAATTTTTCTTTTGCCTATTTGAAGTCTTTAAACAGACAAAGAAATAATTATTTAAGTATTGGTTTTCAAGCCGGTGCTGCACAAAGAAGCATGACCGGAGACTTACGTTTTGGAAATCAGTTTGATGGAGAAGGCTATAACCCAGCTTTACCAAGTAATGAAGTAGTAAATTTTGATAATTTCATGTTCTTCGACATAAACGCAGGTTTATTTTGGTTTTATGCTCCTAAAAAGAGAATTAATTACTACGCTGGCGCTTTTGCTTATCATTTAAATCGTCCAAGCCAATCTTTTTATGGGGGTAATGAAGCTAAAATGTTTATGAAGTATGGCTTCAATGGTGGTTTACAATTCCCTATGTCTCGTCAGGTTGATTTGATTCCTCATGTATTATTTATGACACAAGGCCCCGCAATAGAAACCAACTTAGGTACAATGATTAAGTGGTTTTTTGACCCAAGCAGCCCAACAGGTAATGCGTTCTATTTTGGACCTCAATATCGTATCGTTCGTGGTATAGATAGTCCATTAAATAGCGAGTCTTTAATTCTTGGAGCTAAAATGGACATTAATAGCTTTACTGTTGGTGTTAGTTATGATTTAAACTTTTCTCAGTTAACTGATGCTTCAAATGCTCGTGGAGGGTTTGAGGTTTCAGCACAATATATTGGTTGCTTTAAGCAAAAAAACAAATTGTTCTGTCCTAGATTCTAAGTTGTAATTATCATTTATAATAAAAAACCGAAAGTACAATTAGTGCCTTCGGTTTTTTTGTTTTGCCTAATCGTAATTTATGTCTTTGAGGTATTAATAATTTCTAACAAACTTTCGGCCTTTTTTAGTTATATTTATTAGCGGTTCTTTATTATTTGTTTTAATTTCATAAATATCCTTTTCAATAATATTTACTTTAATTTTTTTTTCAGGCTGAAAAGGAAATTTGCTTTTATATAATTGTAAGATTTCACTATTATAATTTCCAATATAATCTGAAGTAAACACTAATGAGCCAAATAAATTATTGATTTCAAATAACAATAACTTTTCGTTTAGTTTCAGTTTGTTTTTTTCTTCTCTTAACACAAACACATCAGGGTCATTTAAAAACATGGTGCCATTTAAATGTCTTCTACCAATATTAGAAGTTATGGTGTTCCAAACAGAAAGCCGCTCACGCATATTCATCGCTTTTAAAAGTTTTTGTTCCCATTTCATGTGTATATCGCTGCTTATGCGGCAATAATCAACTAAATGAAAAGCAGTACCTAACGGTACCCCGCAACCCAAAATTAATCTTTCGCCACACCATTTGCGAAGCATCAACATGCCATCAAACATCATTTCGCCACGAGTTTTGTTCTCAGGTGGATTAATGCAGGCAGCAAATAAAAAATCAAGTTTCACCATATCGTAACCTTGATGATTTAACACTGTATCAAAAGTGCTTTTCAAATACTGTTGTACCTCATTATTATAAATATCTAAAGGAAAATACCAGCCGCTCCAAAGCGGATTATAGCCTGCTTTTATGGGCTTCCCTTTCTCGTTCTTCAGCAGCCAATCTTTTCGATTTTCGAATAAATTAGATTTTTTTTCAGCAATGAATGGTGCAAGCCATAAGCCAGCTTTAATTTTTTTTGCGTGAATACTATCAGCAATTGTTTTCATGCCTTCGGGAAAACGATGATTGGTTTGTGTCCACTCGCCAACAGATTTTTGAAAGCCGTCATCAATCTGAAACATGCCAATAGGAATTTGTTTTTCTGAAAACGCATTTAGATTTTTCAGAATGGTATCTGTGGCAATATCTCGGTAATAATGATACCAGCTTGTCCAGCCGGTTGTTGGTAGCGCAGTAGATTTTTTTATATTGTAGCCTTTTCTTACAGCTTCATTGCTAACATTTTCAAAGTTCTTTTCTGCATACCAGTTAAAAGCTTCATATTCGTTTGCTGTCATTTCAATCCATTCTAGTAAAGTATATGAAGTATTGGCTTCAATTTCTAAATCATTTATTTCTTTAATTATTTGTAGCTGACCTCTTTTAAGTTGATAGCTGAAAATTGTAAAACCGGAAAACTCTGCTACTGATGCTAGTAAAGTAATTTTATCTTGTTGCTTGTTACGCAAATAAGTGTATGTCCAGCTGTGAAAATTGCCCTTGCGCGACTTGTATTTGAAGTAAGTATAATCGCCATAATATCGGGCAATTACTTTTCCTAGAGCTGCTGGTTTTTTTATTTTTTCATTCGGAAAAAACTCTTTGCTGGTTGTCCAGCTTTGGAAGCCGTTGCAGAAATAAGTACTGTATTGTGTAGTGTCAATTGCAACATTAATTTTCGACTCGTCTAATTCAATCGCTTTCTTATTATTTAATACAATTTTATAGTGAATTCCAAATTTATAATCTGTTTTTTCAAAATGAATTTTTACATCTTCATTTTCAAAATTTTGCAAAAAAGGAATAGAAATCTTTATCTCAGTATCATCTTCTTTTTCGTATTCAACAATTAGGTTTTGGTAGTTGATACCATAACTTTGAATAAATAATAGCAAAAAGCCAAAAACAATTTTAATTTTCATAAATCAAAATTAACCAATGTATGAACGCCCAATACTACATTCAGAAATTAAATCTTATTGCGCATCCTGAAGGAGGGTATTTTAAAGAAGTTTACAGAAGTGATGAATCAATTGAAGTTAATGCTTTACCTAAACGATTTTCAGGCAGTAGAAATTTTGCTACATCAATTTATTTTTTGTTAGAGGGGAAGCAGTTTTCAGCTTTTCACAAAATTGAAAGCGATGAAACTTGGCATTTTTATGCAGGTGCTTCTATGACTTTAATGATGATAAACGAAACAGGAAATTATTCAGAAGCAATTATTGGAAATAACCTAGATAACTACGAACACTTGCAATTTACCATAAAAAGAAACACCTGGTTTGCCGCTAAAGTGAATAATGAAAACAGTTTTAGTTTATTAGGTTGTACGGTGGCTCCTGGTTTTGATTTTTCTGATTTTGTATTAGCAGAAAAAACTGCCTTGCTAAATACATTTTCACAGCATGAGGCAATAATAACTCAATATTGTATTCGATAATCTTTTTTCAGCGAACTTTGTTTTCTCTTATTAAAATATTTTCAGTATGAAAAACTATATTGCCATTGCGCTTTCACTTATAGCATTAGGGTTTAGTATATCTACTTATTTAAAAGTTAAAGAGTTAACACTACAACCTACTGTAATTGATGACGGCACTGCCGATGCGCCTATGATAGATGGCGATGCATCAGGTGGTTTGGCAAAAGCCGGGGGGGTGCAGCTTGAATTAGCCAATGAAATGGGTGCTATGCAAAGGCATATTAATAAACTTTGGTTTGCGGGAATAAATAACAACTGGGAGCTTTCACAATTTTATGTGCATGAAATTGAAGAAAGCATGGAAAAAATTGAACATGCTAACGTTTATGAAGATGGCATTGCGCTTTCGCCTTTAATAAGAAATTTAGGATTGAAGTCTTTAGAGCCACTAGAAGTTGCTATAGAAAAAAAAGACGCCCAAGATTTTGAAGCTTCTTATGATTTATTAGTAACAAATTGTAATAATTGCCACAATACTGTTAAGCATGGCTTTATAAAAATTCAACGCCCTACTAAACCCGTATTTGACAATCAGGTTTATAGTGCATCTAAATAATTACTTAAAAAACTTCTTTGTTAAAAAGAAAACATACAATTACTAAAGCCTAGACTTTCTGAAAATCATGTATAACACAAATACAATTCCTAAAAACCCGACTAACAAAAACCATTTAGAAAGTGGAATCATGGTTTCAAAAAAATACATTGCACTGCCAAACAAAGAAAAAACTAAACTGGCAATGGCAATTTTAAGTTCTCTTACAAGATAAAACATGGCAGTTGGTTTTGGTTATATAAAAATGCGAAGCTCAACAGCACACTGAGCGCCATCGAGCTTCCGAAAAAAAGGGCTACTTTAAGCAGAAACTGCTAAAAAGGTGTAACAGGTTTTGGTACAACCCCTTTTTTCAAATCTATTGTTTAAAAAACTGAAACCCGCCAAGACCAACCGAAAGAAGCGGGTTTCAACTTTTAGGACTTAAAACTATTTTACAATAAACCATTATAAATAATTCTAAGCAGAGAACGCAGTTGGTCTTAATCTTTTTCACTTTCATCAGTGCCTACAATAATAGAGGTATATTTTTCCCCATACTCAGCAACTAATTTGTCATGATGTTCATACTGTAAAGCCGTAACTTTTTCAGCAGAAATGTCTTTAGTGTCAGATGAAATCAATCCGATAGCAATAAAAAAGGCAATTAATAATTCCATATTGTTTAATTTTTAAGGTTTTAAAAACTTTACAATACGAAATTGAATCGCTTACGGATTTAAAAAAAGGCAATTTACCTTTCTAAATGACACTTAAAAATAATATTTCAAAAAACTAAAATATTGATTATCAAATATTTAGAATCTAATAATTATTCATAAAAATCACACATTAAGCAAATTTTGAAAACAATATATAATACCTAATTCAGCTATATTTAATACATAATTACAATTAGCAAAAAATTACGCAACGAATATTCTTAAATATTTTGGCTTAAAAAAGGTAATTTGAATGCTAAATTCACACTACAAATAATACTATTTTTAGCTTAAAATATTGATAACCAGTACAATGGGTGTATATAATTTGACAGAGTTAATTCATGGATTAAAAGTGGGAGAGACTCAGCTGATTAGAAATTACTATAAATCAGTACCCAAACTAAAAGACAATACAAAGCGATTAAAGCTTTTTGAATTAATTAAGAAAAATAAATTCATGAGTGATGCTGAAGCGTGTAAAGAATTGTATAATGCACCATTAAACAACACATTTAGCCAGTTAAAAAAAAGACTACGAGACGATATTCTCAACATTCTGTTATTACAAGACAGCAAAAGCCGTTTTAATACGCCTTATGCGAGGGCTGAATTTGATACAAGAAGAAAAATAATTGAAGGGGATATCTTAATTTCCAGAGGAATAACTAAAGAAGGTATAAAAACCTTAAAAGACGCACTTAAAATAGCAGAACAGTACGAGCTTTATAATGAGTCAATCATGGGCTTCAGCTTACTTTTGGAATCTCTTACTTTAATTAAAGGCGAAAAAGCATATATAAATTATAAGTCAGAAATTGAAAAAAATCTAAGAAATCTAGAAGCACATCTAAAGGCAAAAACTTATTACCATAAAATTATTGCCCCAAGCTTATTTAAACTAAAAGATCAGGACGATTATATAAAGTTTGCAGAAAAAGCTACAAATGAACTTAAAGAAGATTATAAAGCTACAAAGTCTAATAAAATAGGATACTATTATTATTACATAGCAACCCTATACTATAATCTTTCAAAGAATTATAAAGAAGCATTAGGTTTTGCAGAAAAATTTTTAGAAATAAATAACAAGAGCAAGGCAGTAAGTTCTAAAAGAACAATTGCTTCAGCATATTTGCAGTTATCGTACATTAATCTTCAGCTTCAAAACTATAATAAGGCAATTTTAAATGCAGAAAATGCAATAAAGAATTTCAAGTCTGGTTTATTAAATGAACTTACTACTTTAGAATTACTATTTCTATCACATTTTTATAATAAAAATGTAATAAAAGCAAACGAAACACTTGAAAAAGCCTTAGTACATCCAAAACTAAATTCAAATAAATTTCTTCCTGCTAAGTGGCATTACTACAAGTCTTGTTTTTTGTTTCAACAAGGCATGTTTGATGAGGCAAATGCTGCCATGAATAACTGCAGCTATCTGCTGGAAGATAAAACCGGTTGGCTTTATGGTTACAGAATTTTAGACATAATGATTACACTTGAATGTAACGAACTGTTTCTGGTAGATGGTAAAGTAGCCAACTTTAAAAAAATTATCGGAAAACAAAAGGAAATAAATTCTTCCAGAGCAAAAACCACTCTGAAAATTTTAGATGCTTTAGTTAGAAAACATTACGACTATAACTTAGCAGTAAAAAGTCAAAACGCCAATCTTATAGTTTTGTCAGAAGGAAGAAACAATCATTTATGGGAGCCAATGGGCTATGAATTAATTCGTTTTGAAGAGTGGTTTTTAAATAAGCTTTCTCGAAAAAAGAAAAGCTAAACCTATTTTTAAACATAAAACCATCATTACTATAATTTTACCAAAAAGTCAAATTTATATTTTCAATAATAATAAGTATTTAAGCCTAAGATTGTTGATAATTTCATTAGCTTTGCGCCCTAGCTAAGTTTAAAGAGCATTTTCTATTGTGGAAAACGCTATAAATAAATGAGTTATCAATACATAATACAAAACTAAAAAACCATGAAAAAATTACTATCTGCGCTTATGTTATTAGCGTGTATCTTAGTTTCAGTGCAATCATTTGGGCAATACCAGCAAATGAAGGCAAAGAAAAAAGTATTATTTGAAAAAGCAGTTCACTACGATACGCTATTTATTTTCGATAAAGCATTAGATTATTACAAGAAGTTTCAAAGTAAAAATCCGTCAAACTTTTATGTAGTAAACAAAATAGCCGATATACACAGAGTTTTAGGGCAATCTGCCGAGGCAAGTGAATGGTATGCAAAAGCCATTACCATGCCCGAAGCAACACCCATTCAAACCTGGCATTATGCTCAGGCATTAAGAGGTTCAGGTAAGTATGAGTTGGCCCAAAAATATTATGAAAAATATGCTGAAGACAATCCGGCAGACAGCAGGCCAAAAAGAATTTCTGAAGGCTTGGTAAATATTGGCAGTTATTACAGAGATACTGCAAGTTTTAATATCAGCAACATTGAATTAAATACACAGTTTGCCGATTTTAGCCCTATTTGGTATAAAAACAATGGTATAGCTTATGTTTCTTCCAGAACAGAAAGTAAAAAAACCGATAATCGTTGGTCGGGGGGGCAAAGTTTTCTCGATTTGTATCGAGCAGATTATGACACACTAAAAAGAAAATTTGGACAGCCGGAATTATTTCAGGGTAAAATTATTTCCGACTACCATGAAGGGCCAATGGCATTTGATAGCTCTTTTACCAAAATTGTTTTTACCAGAAATAATGTTATTAAAAGAACCAAGACTAGTGAATCGGGAATTATTAAACTAAACCTATTTGAATCTACGATTACCAACGATGTTTTCGACAAGCCTAAAAGATTACCCTTTAACAGCCCTGAATATTCGTGCGGACATCCTACGTTGACAAAAGATGGCAACCTTTTAATTTTTGCTTCTGATATGCCTGGCGGAAAAGGTGGTCAGGATTTATATTATTCTGAATTTAGCGGAGGCACTTGGGGAGAACCCGTAAATCTTGGAGCCGATATTAATACTGAAGGCGATGAAGTATTTCCTTTTTTACATGAAGACGGAACACTTTATTATGCCTCTGACGGTTTGGCCGGTTTGGGTAATTTAGATGTTTATGCAGCTAAAAATACTGCCGAAAAGCAATGGGGATTTCCTAAAAATATTGGAGCACCTATAAATTCTCAGTATGACGATTTTGCTTTTATTTATAATAAAGACAAAAATTCAGGATTTTTTACTTCAAATCGCCCAAATGGAAAAGGCGATGATGATATTTACTTTTTCGACAACAGACAGTTTTTGTTAAAAGTGTATGTGTATGATAAACTTACCGGTGAACCTATTTCAGGCTCTATGGTTCGCCTAGCAGAAAATGGTGATACTTTAATCACTCAAAATACAGATGAAAAGGGTTATACCATTTTCAAAACACCTAAAGGTCCCGAGTATGCATTTAAAGCTTCAAAAGATGGCTATAAAGACAATTATGTAACTTTTGATTCGGGCAACTCAGCAACTGATACCGTAAAAATACCTCTAATGCGCAATGGCTTTATTCTAGAAGCTTTAGTGGTAGATAAAATTACCCAGCAGCCTATAGATGCAGCAGTGGTATTAGTTAAAAACGATAAAACCAAAGATGTTGATTCATCAAAAGTTACGGGTATGAACGGTAAAGCTTACCCTTTCATTTTGGCTAACAATAATTACACCATAAAAGCTGATAAGTTTGGTTACTTTTTGGTTTCGCCCGTAAATATTTCAACCTTCAATGTACAAGGCGATACTATAAAAGTTAAGTTAGAGCTAAGCTACCTTGCTGCCGGTGCTATTGTGAAACTTGAAAATATTTATTACGATTTCGATAAGTCTAATATCAGAAAAGATGCTGCTGAAGAATTAGACCGTTTGGTAGAAATTATGGAGAAATATCCTCAAATGAAAATCGAAATGCGCTCACATACCGATAGCCGTGGTTCTGATGCTTACAACATGAAGTTGTCGCAAAATCGTGCCACCTCTGCAGCTAAATACCTAGTGAAAAAAGGTATTGAACAAACCAGAATTGCATACAAAGGTTATGGAGAAACTGTACCTGTAAACAATTGTACTAATGATTATCCTTGTTCTGAAGCAGAACACCAACTAAACAGAAGAACTGAATTTAAAGTATTGGTGCAGCCCGATGGCACCAAAGTAAAAGGCACAATAGAATAATAATTGTTTAAAATTAATTACCTAACAGCCCGCAGTTTAAACTGCGGGCTGTTTATTTTTGTATAGCTACTATGAACATACCTTCCAAATTAATTCAAGACGCTGTAAACGAATTTTCCAAATTGCCGGGCATTGGTCAAAAAACAGCTTTGCGTTTAGTATTGCACTTGCTGAAACAGTCGCCTGAACATTGTGATAAGCTGGGTAATGCTGTAAGTAAAATGCGTCATGAAATTAAATTCTGCAAAAAATGCCATAATGTAGCCGATGGCGAATGGTGCAGTATATGTTTAAACCCAAGAAGAAATAATCAGGTAGTTTGTGTTGTAGAATCTATTCGCGATGTTATTGCAATAGAAAGCACACAACAATTCAACGGGCTATATCATGTGCTGGGGGGAGTAATTTCTCCGGTAGAAGGTATAGGTCCTGATACATTGCAGATAGAATCATTAATAAACAGAATTCAGGAAGAAGGCATACAGGAACTTATTATGGCTTTAAGCCCTACTATGGAAGGCGATACTACCATTTTCTACATATCGAAAAAAGTGCAGCCTTATAATGTTAAAGTAACTTCTATTGCTCGCGGGGTTTCTTTTGGTGGCGAACTGGAATATACAGATGAACTTACCCTGGCCCGCTCAATAGTAAATCGTCAACCTTACGAGAATTATCTGGTAAGCAGATAATTCTTACTACTTAATTTGTAGCCAATTACTTCCGTTAGAAATTATCTCAATACTACTGTTAGCCGGAATGCTTGTAGAAGTAGTACCTGCTAAATTGGTATATGAAGAAATACTTCTTGCAGAAGCACTTCTGTTTACAATAATGTACCTCCTGTTTCTTGAAAAAGAAGCGGAAGGTAAACTAACTGAAGCCGTTCCGGTGAAATACCAAACCGAAGCATTATTGTTTAGCAATACACTTCCTGAACCTGTTTGAGTAGAAATGGTAGTGGCAAAGCCACCATTAACTTCTAAAGCACTTGATGGCGAACTTGTATTGATGCCGGTATTACCATTATATAAAACAGTCATAGCGTTCTTTCTATCTGAAGACGTGCCGTTTCCAATAATAAATATGGGGGTGCTGCTGGTAATACTACTTTGTGCAGCCACAATTGTGTCATTATATCTCCCTATTACCAGCGATGCATAGCCATTTGCTTTCGTAAGTTCTCCCATAGATGTAGATGACCACCCATTAGCTCTGGTAATTGAGTTAAAAGCAACGGTGTTAAGCCCATCAGACCAGCATGCTTCACCAAAAGCTAACGAGTTGGGCCCACTTGATAAGCTAGAGCTTCCCCCGGCCATAGAGCTTCCTCCCGATGCTGTAGTGAATGACCCAACAGCCATATCATAATTGCCAAGGGCCTTTGCAGCATCTCCCGCAGCAAAACTTGCAAAACCTGTAGCTTTAGTATCAGAACCAAATGCAGCAGAATATAAACCTAAACTATCAGCGTCCCATCTGTTGTCAAAAACTCCTCCAGACCTGAAGGCTGCACGCCTTGGGTTAAAAAACATTCTTATGCCACTTCCATTATACTCTATTTCAGCACCACTATTTAATGCTCCTGTAACTAATAAGCCATCGGTGCCGTTTATTCTAACTGCACCTGCATCAGCAGTAATAGTTCTTCCACCATCATAAGCACCATCAAGGCTTTGGGCAATAGTTGGCAAAACAATACTGTTGCCACCTGAAATAGAAAGTGTAGTTCCTGAAATTGATAATGTTTGGATTTCATTGGTATTGCTAACGTCTCCGGTATTAGAAATAACATTCCCTGAAATTGATACTCCTGTACCTGCTGTG
This sequence comes from uncultured Chitinophagaceae bacterium, assembly GCA_964543705.1. Lineage (GTDB taxonomy): Bacteria > Bacteroidota > Bacteroidia > Chitinophagales > CAIOSU01 > CAYSGX01. The sequence goes on along the minus strand of CAZIZP010000012.1, from coordinate 6,801 downwards.
TAAGTAATACCAGCTGGAAGTAAAACACTATTACCACCCGATATTGAAAGCATATTACCGCTTAACGAAAGTGTCTGCTCATCGGTATTAATTGAAGAAATATCAACAAATGCAGCACTGCCTGTTAATGATAAAATACCACTGGTAAATTCCAGTTCTTGAATTTCATTAGCAGGGTCGCTATCGGCATCATTTACGTTGTCGGTAGAGGAAATAGTAAAATTAGGATAAGTGCCTGAAACAGATGTTGCACCATTGCCTGAAATAGAAACAGTTTGGTCGGGTGCAGTATTGATGATTTGATTGCTTCCGTTAATATTAATACCTGTGCCCGCAGAATATGTTGTGCCTGTCGGCAAAGCAACACTATTGCCGTTAGTAATACTCAACTGGTTGCCCGATAGCGAAAGTGTTTGTGCATCGGTATTATCTAAAAATTGGGATAAGTCAACAGTGTTTCCTCTTTCAATTTCTAAAGTGTTTCCGTTTAAAGTTAAGTTTTGCTCATCGGTATCTACTGTACCTGTGGGAAGATTTATAGAATTACCCCCTGAAATAGCAATGGTATTTCCTGAAATAGAAAGAGTTTGCAGTTCATTTGCAGGGTCACTGTCGGCATCATTAGGGCTGGTAATAAAACCTAAGTCATTATTGAAATCACTTAAATTATCAGGCGTGTTAGTTAGGTCATTATAATCGCCACTGAAAACATTCGGCAATGTAACACTATTGCCATTAGCAATACTTAGTTGATTGCCCGATAGCGAAAGTGTTTGTGCATCGGTATTATCTAAAAATTGGGATAAGTCAACAGTGTTTCCTCTTTCAATTTCTAAAGTGTTTCCGTTTAAAGTTAAGTTTTGCTCATCTGTATCTACTGTACCTGTGGGAAGGTTTATAGAATTGCCCCCTGAAATAGCTATAGTGTTTCCTGAAATGGAAAGAGTTTGCAATTCATTGTTTGGGTCTTTATCTAAATCGTCTTCAGCAGTAGCTGCTACTTGTGCATATTGTGAATAAGGCACACTTAGTAATTCTGAAGCCCCCATAAATACATGATTATTGCCGCCATTAATATCTATTTCCATTCTAAGAAAAAAAGGACTATTACTCCAGTTTATGCCACTAAAAGCTCCAGTTAATGGCAACCCTCTTCCAATTTGAACAGTTAACAAACCAAACTCATTGGTTTGGGGCTTTTGTTGTTCAGCATATACCTCGGTGCCATTAATATTGCCCTGTACTATTCTGAAAATAACATTTACACTTCTATTGGGTATAGGCTCACCTGCGGCATCGCGAACTATCGTTTGATAGCTCACAGCCTGTGGGGTTTGTGCTACTGCTATTACAAAAGAAAAAACAAAAACAAATAAGAATGCTTTTTTCATAATTACTATTTAAAGAAACAAATTTACTTTCTAGTTATGATGCTAATTTTCTACCCAAAACACTATTCATTTGTTGGTTTTTTGTTTTTTAAAAAATCTATTTCATTTTTCAACTCCTGAATAGAGTTCTGGAGTGTTTTGATTATTTCTTGTTGCTCCTGCACTGCTTTTACTAACGGAACAGTAAATTCAGAATATCTTAGAGCATAAAGCCCGCCATTGTGCTCAGGACGAACTACACCGCTGAAATCATAATTAAGTTCAAGTGCTGCAGCCTCTACTTCTTGAGCTAAAAAGCCTGAATACCGAATTTTTTCTTTTTCGTTCCTTGCTTTTTGTATGGCATCGGGACACTCTTTTTTCTGAAGATTACCTTCTTTGTCAACGATATAATCTTCTTTAAGATATTCAGCCGTTTCATTAATTGCGTAATTATATGTTACTGGTCTAAGTTTCATAATAAAGTCAATTCCGGCTACATTTTCCGTTACGTTTTTCTTAAATCTTCCATCTGAAAATAATGACCAGCTGGCGTAGCCACCAATGGTTACAATGGATGTATTACCAATTGAAACGGTGTTATCCCCGGGCACTCTAGCTTGATAACCTAAAGCTGTTGCATTTTCATATGATCCAAAGCCTAAAAACCTGCCTGAATTACTGCCAATGAATGTACAAAAGTTATTGCCAGAAGTACCAATGCCAGAAAAAGCTCCAATAGCAGTATTTTCCTCCCCACTACTAAAATTAACTAATGATTCATATCCTACAGCGGTATTCAAGTATCCCTCTCCGGAAAATAATGCGTAAGTTCCTACTGCAGTATTTTGTCCGCCCGAAAAATTATCATACAAGGTAGAAGCTCCAAGAGCCACATTTTCGCTTCCCGCTATAGTATTGTATAAAGAATTTTTTCCAATGGCTATATTGTCTGTGAATGCAGAGGGTGTTGCAGCACCCCCTCTCATTGCAAAGTATCCAATAGCAATATTATAGTATTCACTTGCGGTACTAAAATCATGTTCATATAATGTCTCATATCCTATAGCAATATTTCCACCACCATTAGTGTTTTTAAATAAAGCACCAGTACCGAAGGCAATATTATTAATTCCTAATGCATTAGAAAAAAGACTATTAACTCCAAGACTAATGTTTTCGCTGGAAATTATTCCTGAAACTATATTGTTTGTTTTAAAAGTTAATGGTTGATCATCTGTAGTGCCAATAAAATTAATACTTGGATTTGTGTTGGCATTACCTGTTAATCTCCAGCCGGGATTAATTGCTCCATCCAGATCAACAGCATTTCCGTTACTTATTGCTAAAGTTGTTCCGCTCAATAATAAAGTTTGATTGTCGGTATTTGCAAAGCCACTTAAATCAACAGAATTTCCGTTAGTAATAGCAAGTGTGTTACCTGTTAAAGTCAGTTCTTGTTCATCAGTATTCACCCCTGCAATATCAATTGTATTACCACCTGAAATTGAAACTTCTGTTCCGCTCAATAATAAAGTTTGATTGTCGGTATTTGCAAAGCCACTTAAATCA
>CAZIZP010000012.1:3318-3759 GCA_964543705.1 uncultured Chitinophagaceae bacterium | reverse complement strand
ACAGAATTTCCGTTAGTAATAGCAAGTGTGTTACCTGTTAAAGTAAGCTCTTGCTCATCGGTATTGATACCCGAAACATTTACCGAAAGCGGGTTGCTTGAGGTGCCATCACCTGTTAAAGTAGCATCTGAAACGATAGACTGGCTGCCCCAGTTATCGCCACCCAAAGTCATAGGTAAGGTAACAGTGTTCCCTCCTGAAATAGATAGCTCCCCGGTGTTACTGTCGAATGATAAACCCTGATTGTCGGTAGAGCTGATTGTGAAATTAGGATATGTGCCCGAAACTGTTGTTGCGCCTCCATCATTTATAATTACTACTTGGTCTGGAGAAGTGTTTGTAATAACATTTCCTGAAATATCTATACCTGCTCCTTGGGTATAAGAGCCTTGCGGTCCGGTTAAGTCAGTGGTAGTGAAACTTGACCCATCAGAATAAAAC
>CAZIZP010000012.1:0-3218 GCA_964543705.1 uncultured Chitinophagaceae bacterium | reverse complement strand
GCCTTGCGGTCCGGTTAAGTCAGTGGTAGTGAAACTTGACCCATCAGAATAAAACAGGGTAAAGGTACCATCGCCATTATCTGTGGTATTTACAATACCAACGCCTTGCGGCCCTGTTGCACCGGTTGGTCCTGCAGGCCCTTGCGGTCCTTGTGGTCCGGGGTCACCTTGCGGTCCCTGAATATTGCCAACGTTGACCCAAGCATTACCGTCCCAAACGTGGAGTTCACCGTTGATTAAATAACCATCGCCATTATTGGCTGAAGGCGGTAAATCGTTGACACTGGCAACGGTTCCAACAATGGTAACAGAGGTTCCGGGCAATCCTTGCGGTCCTTGTGGTCCGGGGTCACCTTGCGGTCCCTGAATATTGCCAACGTTGACCCAAGCATTACCGTCCCAAACGTGGAGTTCACCATTGATTAAATAACCATCGCCATTATTGGCCGAAGGCGGTAAGTCGTTGACAGCGGGCAGCGTTCCGAGGATAGAAACAGAAGTTCCCGGGGTACCCTGTACTCCTTGCGGTCCTGCAGGCCCTTGAGGACCTGCGGGGCCTGATGGCCCAGACGGCAGTGTTACTGTATTTCCGCCTGAAATAGAAAGATTGTTACCTGAAATAAATAAAGTTTGATTATCGGTATTGATACCTGATAAATCAATACTATTGCCTCCATTTATTGAAAGGGTAGTGCCATTCAATGATAATGTTTGTAGCTCGTTTGTTGAGTCTTTATCAAAATCATCTTCTGCTGTAGCGGCTTTTTCAGAGTATAATGCATAAGGTACACTAATTAACTCTGACACGCCCATAAATACATGATTATTGCCTCCATTTATATCCAGTTCAATTCTTATGAAATAGGGGCTATTTGACCAATCGATAGAAGAAAATAATCCATTTAAAGGAAGCCCTGTGCCAATTTGAACCGTCATTAATCCAAACTCATTTGTCTGGGGCTTTTGTTGTTCAGCATATACCTCGGTGCCATTAATATTACCCTGTACTATTCTGAAAATAACATTCATACTTCTGTTAGGTATTGGTTCGCCTGTTGCATCACGAACTATAGTTTGATAGCTTACGGCCTGTGGGGTTTGTGCTACTGCTATTACAAAAGAAAAAACAAAAACAAAAACAAATAAGAATGTTTTTTTCATAATTACTATTTAAAGAAACAAATTTATGTTTTTCAAAATAATAGCCGGTAATAATACTGAAACAATATTGCCGTATTTTTACCCCACGCATGAAGCTTTCGGTAATTATTGTAAACTACAATGTAAAGTATTTTATAGAGCAGGCTATTTATGCCACCAGGAATGCTTTAAAAAATATTGCTGCCGAAATTATTGTAGTAGATAATAATTCTGCCGATGGCTCGGTAGAAATGTTGCAAACCAAATTTCCCGAAGTAATTCTTATTGCCAATAAAGACAACAAAGGTTTTTCTACCGCCAATAATCAGGGAATAAAAATTGCCAAAGGCGAATATATTTTATTGCTGAACCCTGACACGGTGGTACAGGAAGATACTTTTGAAAAAACCATTCGCTTTATGGATGAACATGCCGATGCCGGTGCATTAGGCGTGAAAATGTTAGATGGCAAAGGCAATTTTCTGCCCGAATCGAAAAGAGGCTTGCCTACCCCCATGGTAGCGTTTTATAAAACTTTTGGGCTATCAACTTTATTTCCGAAGTCGAAAATATTTAACCGCTACCATTTAGGCTACTTAAACGAAAATGAAACCCACGAAGTAGAAGTGTTGGCAGGTGCATTTATGCTATTGCGCAAAACCGTGCTCGATAAAATTGGCTGGCTCGATGAAGACTTTTTTATGTATGGCGAAGACATAGATTTATCTTATAGGGTTACTAAGGCAGGCTATAAGAATTACTATTTTGCCGATACCCGCATTATTCACTACAAAGGCGAAAGCACTAAAAAGGGCAGCTTGAATTATGTGAAAATTTTCTATCAGGCCATGATTATTTTCGCGCAAAAACATTATTCGGCTAAGCAAGCAAAACTATATACAACATTTATAAACCTTGCCGTTTACCTGCGCGCAATTATTGCAGGCATTAATCGTTTTCTGCAAATAGTATTAAGCCCGTTTATAGATGCCGTATTGCTTTTTGCAGGCATTTATTTAATTAAAAACTTCTGGGCCGAAAACATTAAAGATGCAGCCGAGTATTATCCCGAAGAGTTTACGTTGCTTATAGTGCCCATATATATTGTGCTGTGGCTGCTTTCAGTTTATTTTAATGGGGGCTACGATAAGCCCGTGAAAACCTACCGAATAGTAAGAGGCCTGCTAACTGGCACTGTTTTAATTGCCGCCTTTTATGCCTTCTTGCCCGAAACATTGCGTTTCTCTCGCGCTATTATTTTGTTAGGTGCCGCATGGGCAATATTTGCCATGATTGGTATCAGGTATTTATCAAGAATTTTATTTTCGGGTAAGCTGCAAATAGAAGACAAGTTGCTGCCCAAAATTATTATTGCAGGCAGCGAAGCCGAAGGCAAAAGGGCATTAAGTTTAATGACCGAAGCAGGCATAAATCATCGCTTCCTGGGTTTCGTATTGCCTCAAAAAAATTCTGAAAAGAAAGAAAACATTTTAGGCGAGGTAGATGAACTGGAAGATATTTGTTCTATCTACGAACCCGATGAAATTATTTTCTGCGGAAAAGATATTCCCAACCATAATATTATTTCGTGGATGACACAGTTGGGCACCACGCTTAACTATAAAATTATTCCCGAAAACAGCATGAGCATTATTGGCAGCAACTCTAAAAACACTGCCGGAGATTTATATGCCATAGATATTAACCTGAACATTGCCACCTCTATGAGCCAGCGCAACAAGCGCATGTTCGATATAGCTTTAAGCCTGTTGTTGTTATTACTGCTTCCGGTTTTTATTTTCATGGTGAAACAACCGTTTCATTTTCTTCAAAATATTTTTAGTGTATTATTCGGGAGTAAAACGTGGGTGGGCTACGACAGCACAGCGCTGAAAAGCGAAAACTATCAGTTTCCAAAGCTGAAAAAAGGTGTGCTAACCCCTGTAGATATGCATAGCGGCAAGCAGCTTTCAGAACAAACCCGAACCAGACTGAACCTGCTGTATGCCAAAGATTACTCGCTGTATAAAGACCTGGAAATTGTGTGGCACAACCTGAAATATTTGGGCAGGAAAAGT
>CAZIZP010000011.1:0-126364 GCA_964543705.1 uncultured Chitinophagaceae bacterium | reverse complement strand
CTTATTTGTTCCATTTTTTAGGTTTTTGTGTAAACCTATTTTAGGACAAGACATTGGGATTTAAATCCCTTTTTATTTATGCTTCGAGATGTACTGCGGAATATTTTGAAGAGCAGGTTAAACTGAATATTTTTTAATCAGAGATTAAATTACACCAAGACGGAGTCGGGAGACTCCGCCTAGCGGGGATTACTGCTTGAATTACATTGATTACAGCCGGACTTGCATTGATTACAGTTGGTTTTACATTGATTACAGCCAGATTTACATTGATTACAGTTGGTTTTACATTGATTACAGCCGGTTTTACATTGATTACAGGTGGTTTTACATTGATTACAGCCAGATTTACATTGATTACAGCCGGATTTACATTGAAGAAAGGCGGTGGATATTGGGCCTCACCCTAAATCCCTCTCCCGAGGGGAGGGACTTTTGGCTTTCCGGTTTTTGTGGGGGTGGGCGAAAATGAAATGGAACGCTGATGGTGATGATCTTTTTGTTTTTTTACCACAAAGGAACAAAGGGCATAAAGGATTTTATCTATAGCTCTTCGGAATGTTAGCAAAGCGCATTCAGAAGGACAGATATATTGGGATTTAAATCCCTTTTATCTATGCTTCAAAATGCCCTACGGAACATTTTTAAAGAGCAAGGTTAAACTGAATATTTTTAATCTGAGATTAAATTACACCAAGACGGAGTCGGGAGACTCCGCCTAGCAGGGGATTAAATTACACTTAGACGGATTAGTGAGGCTCCGCCTAGCGGGGACAGCGGCAAAGCTTGTCTGTGAAGCGTTGGCATTTTATATCAAATAATATTTTTCACTTGGAGGAAATAGTAAGTCAAGTCCGCTTGGTTTGATTTTGAAAATGGGACCTTTTTCTACTACTTTTCCGTTTGTATTACGTTTTATTAAATGGTCTAAAGTTATTATTCCTTGGTCAATAAGTATGTCAAACTGAGATGTAATTGGTTTTTTCGTGTGTTCAACCATTGAATATTGAAAATGCTCAATTCCGTCAATGTATGTACTTGTAGCTTCTACCCAGAAAGTTTCCTTATGTTTTTCAAGTAGTCTGTTATGAAGTGTATTTAGTGGCCAAACAACAAAGTCGCCAATTTCTGTTTTATCGGAGTTCTCAATTAACTGCTTAATATCAGAATCCAATTTTAAAGCAAGACCTTGAGAGTTTCTTGTTATGGCTGAAACTGTGCAATACAATTTGAAGTCGTCACCACGTTTGTAGCCAAATGCATCCAAAATTTCTGCTGAGCTTTTGAATTTGCTCAAAGTCCAGTCTGGAACCTGAGCAAATAAATTCTTTCTATTTGTTCTACTACTTCTGAAAGATTTTAGTTCGATTCCTTTGTAGTCTGGCTGTTTTGAAGAATTAATGTCAATTCCCAACGCAGTTTCAAGTGTTCGTCCAACGGATGTATCTGCTGCAACCATTGATTTAATAGGACCTGAACTTGCAACTTTGCGAAGCATTGCCAAAAGTTCAAAAGCTATTTCAGTTGCTTTCCCACTAATCTCTGAAATCAGTTCTTTCAGAGGATTTAAAATGTTTGAATTTAATAATGCTTCAACATTTAGTTGTGTGAGATTGAAAATGTGAAAAGAGTCAGCAAAATAAATGATTGCAACAATGTCATTCGGATTTGCAACTTTAGTAAGTCCAGAAAACCAAATTCTTGGGTCTCCTTTTTTTGTTTGTGGTCTGTAAAGTGAGGCTGTTGAATTGGTTACTTTGAAATCTTCGTAAATGATAGCATTTATTTGAACCTTATTTTCAGGACCTTGTCCCTGCAAATCATAGTCGTGAATTTGGTTTTCCTTTAAAAAACTTCTTACAGAACCAGTTGCATCCATTATAGATTTTTTCAAACCTGTTTCTGTTGGCTCTATAAGTGTTAACGAAACTTGATTTTTGGTCAACAATTTTATTTTACTCTGTTCTTCCGATGTAAGTACTCTCATTTTTTAAAACATTGAATTACCACTTCCTTGAGTAAAGGTTCTCCAAATTCTACAATGAATTCTTCGTCATTTTTATCCATGATGTATTCCCCAAATTTGTTGTGTGATATTGATGATCTAATTCTATATATCCAATAACTACATAATTTTTGAATGAGAATCTTATAGTTATAACCACCTATAGAATTTATAACAGGTTCAGAAAATAAATCAACATTAGCTAAAATTGAATTGAAATCAGTTTGCTTAAGTGGGTTACTTTCTCTACCGTAATCATAAAATATTTTTTTCGCTTTACTTTTATATGCTTTCACATGATTGATTCGTTTGATTAGTTCTTCAATATTCAAACATCTATGTTTTATTAATGAGGTAAGTCTGTTTAAGTCTTCTTTTTGGTATTCTTTTAAAAGACCACTAATGTCTTTTTCCTTATTTCCCAATTTATGCAGTTCCACTATTTTTTCAGCAGTATGCATATCGAATTGAAGTTCCAATAAATGATAGAGTTTTAAAAATCTATTGAATGGATTCGGTTCGTTAATCGATAGGAAAAGATTTTCAAAGTATATAGAGTTTTCAACTTTTAATTCAGGAACAAGTCTTAGTTCATTTGAACTATTCTTTTTATCAAATGAAATGCTAGGCAAGTCATCAATGTGGAAATAACTTCCCCATAGTGAAGAATTCCTTTTGAAATTTTTTAAATAAGACTTGAAGTTTCTTTTTTTAATTAAAAGGTAATCATACAGAAAAATATAGCTTTCCTCGGTAATTTGAGGAATTTGATATTCCTTGAAGAAACATATTAGTTTTTCTTCAGGTAAGCTTCTGATATCTTCAATCTTTGTTTGCTTTAAAAAAAGTATTTTTCCGATTATTAACCCATTAGCTGTCTTCAGTTGTACTTCATTAGTTCGATCGAATGAATGAGATGCCAAGATTGGTAAGGCAACAAAATTGTTAATTGAATAGTTATCTCCAAATTCTTCTACTGTTACCGATTCAAAATATTGATTAAGGTCTTCAACCTCCAGTATTTCTTGATAAGTCATAACTATTTCAAACTATTTGATGACTCAATCCAGCATTCGTAAAGAGAGCGTTCCCCTTCATCTCTAAAAAACTCATCGAAAGAAATAGAAAGCAATCTCCTTGTTGCATATCCGACATTGTATTTTTTAGGGTCTGCTACCTCTTCCCTGATTTTTTTGTATTCTGATAATTTCAATGGGTCGCCACCTGACTTTTCTTTTGATAATGTATCTATTATTTTCTTTAGAGCCAGACTAATCCTCTCGGGTCTAGATTCATTTAGTTTACCGACAGAGGAAAAAAATGAATTAATGGTATTAGCCTCAGCTAACCAGTTTCTAAAATTTTTATAATCACCTTTTTCATAAATTCTGAATATTTCACTATCCAATGCACAATACTTAATAAGGTATTCTTTGAACGACTTAAAACTTTCGGATAGAAATTCTTCTGAGTCATCCATTATTTTTTCTTCTACAAGTTTTTGTGAAACAATACTAGATTTATCTACCTCTGGTGATTTGGTTAAAAAACTATAATAAGCTGTTACTAATCTTTCGAAAGGGAATTGCAGTGCATTTGTTCTTTTATCTTCCTCATTTTCAACTAATATTTCAAGTCCTTCAATTTCGTTCATTAATGTAATTCTCATTGTAGTGAAAAGCAATTCAATTTGATGCCTCATTGACATAGGCTTTTGCCCTGAATTCAATACTATTAATCGATAAACTAAATTCGAAATTTCTGGCTCAATCCATATTTCGAGTAATAATTTTTGTTCATCATTAAAATTTATTCCAGAGTCTATAAGTTCTTTTATTTTGTGTGATCGCTGCAAGCCGTCTAAAATGTAGATATGATCATTGAGCTTTGTAATAGAGTCAATTATTTTTGAACTATCCTTGCTTTCAACAATAGGAATAAGATGACCTGCTTTACTAGGCTCAATTGCCAAAGTTATTCCAGGAATTAATGCTCCATTTTTCAAGTCATCTTTTAATCTTTTGTAGCCTTTATGAATCTCCTTTTTTCTCTGAAGTTGAAATTTGTTATAATTTTCACCAACAAATTCAAAGTATTCATTTATTGAAATTTGGCAATACAATACATTTGTATTAGTTCTAAAGTCTTTTGTAAAACCAAGTATTTTAAGTGTTTTCATACATTTATTTTATGTTTTTTAAAATTTCCATTGCAATGGCTCTCGCCATTAATGGCGGTACAGCATTTCCAACTAAAGTATATTGTGGAACTTCAGTTTTTCTATTGTTGCCACCGGTTGAACGTTTACCTTGAAACACAAAAGAATCATCAAATGATTGTAGTCTTGCCATTTCTCTAACTGTCAAAGCTCTGGGTGTTTTGTAATGAATGTAATCATCTGCAATTGTCATTACAGTTGGGCTTTGTGAATCTGGCTTTAATACGTTGTAACTCCTTTTATTTGAAGTTAAACCACATTCTTCTAAATCACATTGAGCTTTTTTGTAATCACCATTTTTCAAAATTATTTCGAGTCGTTTGATAACATCTTCGTTTTGATTGCTCGTTTTGTGATTGTTGAGAATGTCAAAATATTTTTCCCCTTTTTGAAGACCTTCAAAATTTCTAACATAAAACGGTTTGGTTTTAGGTTGATACCTTTCAATTAATCTTCCTTCTCTCGACCACTCTGAAAATGATTTTCCAATCTTCGGGTTTTCTTTTCCATCAACTGTTCGTTTTCTTAATAGACATTTCATTTTTTCAGCCGTTCCGTTGAACTGCTTTGAAATATCCACTAACTCATAATGATGAGCTTCTTCATTGTTGCCAATGAAGTCAAGGTCATACAGGGCTTCAAATACAGTAACCTTTTCGTTTTCCTTAACTGTTGCAGGAATTTCAGAAATAAATTTTTGGTCTTTACGGCAACCTATAAACAAAACTCTTTCTCTATTTTGAGGCACACCATAATTTGATGAATTAGCAACGAATGGTTTTTCAATTTTGTAAAGTCTAATGCTATCTAAAATTCCTTTCAAAGCCGATTTTTCTTTGCTGTCTGTGATATTTAATAAAATGTCAACTGTTTCATCAAATGATGAAGTGTATATTTTGAGTGCTGTGATTATGTCAGAACAATCTTTTTTGTATGTGATAGGAACCTTTAAATCATTGAAAGAATTTTCAATTTGTTCAATTACATTTTCTGAGCTGATGTGAGTAATAAACGATGTAAATTGTTCAACAAAAGCATCACTGTCAATATTACAATGGTCTTTTTCTTTAATGATGTCACGTTTTAATTTTTCCCATTCTTTTGTTCGTGCCAGAATATTAAAACCGTGTCGAATCGTATTTATTCTGTGGTCGGTTTTACTGGTCTTGTAGTCTGCAATTTTGGGAGTTAGTTGTTTGAAACGATTATCTACAAACTGAATGAATTGCTCTCTTCCATTTTCAATTTCCGCTTCTCTTAGTGTTTCAATTTCAACACGTTTGATAATACATTCAAGAATAAAACTGTTGTTGTTCGATTTCATTTTCCTGATGAACGAAACCAAAACAGGTATTTCTTTAGTGTCAACAATTGAGTTGATTTCTTGAATTATTAAATCTTTGATTTTGCCATCTTCTTTGGTCAGAATACCTTTTACATTCTCCATTATGAAGTATTTAGGTTGTAAAACCTTTATGACTTCCAGATAATGAGAAAAAAGGTCGTCTTTCTTGTCGAACTTCTTTCTTTTTCCTGCTAAACTGAAACTCTGGCAAGGAGGGCCACCACAAACTACATCTATTGTTTTGTCACCAATTTTTTTGAGAAAATTATCTAAAAAATCAGGCTCAGTAATGTCTTGTCTTAGAAATTCGGCATTTAAACCAAGTTGATGATTATACCTTACAATATGTGTTAGTTCACAATTTTCATTTATGTCGCTTGCGGCTATGAAGTCAAAAAACTTGTTGTTGTATTCTGCTTGTAGAAACCCTTCACTAAAACCACCTGCACCTGCGAAAAGGTCAACAAAAGTGAATGGCTTACCGTAAACTGAAATTTGTTCTTTTAAAATGTTAACTGAATGACTCTCTTTGTAACTGTCAATGTGTTGATTAAGAATGTCTTTTATTTCTTCTTGCGTGTGTGTTCGCTTGTTTGAATGATGTAATATTTCGTCTGCTCTTTCATGAAGATAGTTTAGATAATGGTTGATTTCAATTACGTCATTAGTATGTCCCTTAGCACGTTGCCTCCTTTTATCAAAAAGTTCAGGAGCTATTTTCTGTCCGGTAGCAAGTTTTATTTGTGTCCCAGAGCAGTTAATTCTAAGATGTATAGGAGCCAGTCCTTTCTTGTCTGGTTTGTCAAGATAAAAATTTATTGTTGCCATACTTACTTGCGGGCGACTTTACGTACACGGACAAATTTACGGACAATTTTCAAATCCACCTCGCTAGGCATAGGCTCCCAACTCCGTCTTCGTGTAATTTAATCTCCAATTTAAAAAAACCAACCCCTACCCATCATTCCTGTTATCCCAAGTGTTTGTACACAGCAACAAGCCAGGCAGCGCTCATCTGGAAGAGTAAATGAAAAAGCATGTTTACAACTTGCACAGGATAATATAGGCATTAACGGAGCATGCAAAAAATCATTACCCAACCCTCCCGAAGTAAATTCGGGACAAGCTCTTCAAAGGGGGACTAGGTTTTACCTACAACCATTTAACCTGCTACTTTTTCTAATAAATAGTTTCAAACAAAAGAAGCTAACCCTGCTTGGGTTTTAAAGGGGTCGAATTCGACCCCTTTAAAATTGGGATTGTTGCATTGCTATGTAAGTAAATGATTTGTTTTTTAGATTCTATTTCTATTTGGCAGACTTATGTATTTATAGTATTATAAACCCGCAAGGTTTTGGAAACCTTGCGGGTTTGAGGCTGGGGAAAACCAACGTAAGACAGCGCAGCGCGTGAGCGATAGTAGCGGAAATACTTTTGCAGGGTGGATTGAGAGATTCCTCCCTGCGGTCGGAATGACAAGCCTTATTGACGCACCATGCAGCGCAAAGGGGGACAGCGTGTGTGGAGCAAAAGATTGCAGCGGATAGCGCGACCCCTTGCGAAGCTTGGGGGCACGCCCTTGTATTAATTATAGTTGCCGGGAAGACTGTGGTATGATGGTGTAATGCTGTTGTTTGGCACGCTATTTGTTTTTGAGGTAGCAACAACGTTGTATAATTACCGAGTGAGCTTACTTTAATAAAGACTGTGAAAACCTACTGATTTATTTTTTCACTTTTAAAATGTTTTATTATGTTAGTTCAAAAACCGATTAAAGTGTACAACTGCACTCAGGCTGAGTTGTATGCAATTTGTACTCTTACATTAAACAGCTTTCAGGAGTACTTAACTGATTTTACCAATTTTAAAGGCATTTACACACCGGCTTATCATGCTGCACGGGTGGCAGAACTGAATGCCGCCATGGCACTGCCTTATTTTCAGCAGCGCGATGAACCGGTAGAGGTAGCTCGTGTATTGCTTAAAAACAAAGCCGATGAATGTTTGGTAGCCTGGCAGGCATTAAAAAGCTATATACTGGATACTTTTAATGACGACCTCGATAAAGCTTATATAGAAAGTGCCGGGGGCGACCTGTATCGTAGTGCTGCCGGAGACAACTGGGAGGTGATGAAGCAAATGTTGTTAATGGCTTCGCAGTTTATTGCTAATCATGGCCTTGAAATGACGAATGCCAACGTGATGCCCGCCAGTTTCCCGAGCAGCTTTGATACACTGGCACTGGATTTTAATGCTTTGTATGAAGATTTTAAAGCGAAAGAGCAAAATCTTAAACAGGTTACTGCTGCCAAAATAAATGCTAATAATGCTTTGTATAAAAACATTATAGGCATGATGAAAGACGGGCAAAAGATTTTTAGAAACGATGCTGCACTAAGAGACCGCTTTGTTTTTAAAAAGGTAAAAGCAATAGTTACACCACCGACCTCGAGTGTAAAAACTTTTGAAGGCACTGTAGCTACGCTTCAGCCAACAGAAATAGTGCTTACCGATGTGAACCTGAATGCATCGCAAACAAGATTATCGTTTTACAACACTACTGCTTTGCCTAACGCTGTGGCATTAATATTTTACTTTGCAGCTACGGCTAACGAGCCGCCTGCAGCATCGGGCAGTAACAGTTTTTACGTGGCTGCGGGTGAAAGCGTAACTAACCTAAGCCCTACACAGGCGGGTTATAGTGTAGCAAAACCTTTTTTGCTGGTGTATAACGGCAGTAACCAAAGTGGCAACTATAAGGTAGAAGTGAAATAATAAATAGCTACAGGTTATAGTAAGTGGTTAAGAAAGGCGGGGAAGCATTGTAAAAGTGCTTCCCCGTTTTATTTTGTCTTTATTGATATTATTTCGCCTTTCGCCTTCACCCACAACCACCCTGAACTGTAAATAAAGAGGTGCTTGCCGCTTATAAGATCTAAAGGGTAAAATGGCGTGAATGCTCAACAAATTCAAAACACAAAATTCTAAATTCAAAAAAGTAAAAGCTTCAACATAAAAAGAAAATTGAGAATAATAAGAGAATTGGGTTGTGGCTGTACCTTTTAACCAAGCTTGCGGGGTTGCTATGTTTTGCAGCGTTTTATGCTATTTATTTACATATACAGAAGGTTTAGTTTGCAAGCAAAATACACAGTAGCAGCTATAAATAATGCACTTGTTGTTCTATGTTTCTTCTATGTGGTTAAATATTAAAAACACAAAATCAAATACCAACGAATTGCCTGGCAGGGTAAAGTTTTTGAAGTAAACACTATTATCAGATAGCATTATCCATAGCCTGCTTGCGTAATTGCAACGATAATTCTTTGCCCAGGTAAGTATCAATAATATAATGAACCGCATAAATTACAGGTGTCATTAGCATAGCCATTGCAAATTTGTAGATATAATTCATAATACCAATGGCAAGAACTAATTTTAATGACCATCCGGCACCAATATAGAAGGCAATAAATAACACCACAAAACTGTCTATAAACTGAGAAACTAAGGTTGAACCGGTAGCCCTAAGCCAAATATATTTTTCACCGGTAACTTTTTTAACCCAGTGAAAAACGGTTACATCAATTAATTGACCTACCAGAAAAGCCACTAATGAACCCACAATAATCCAAAGGCCTTGCCCAAATACTACTGCAAAAGCATTATTCATATCGGCAATGCCTTCTGAAGATTTTGAACTTATCCAGAAATCGGCAGGAATAATTTTTATTCCGAAGTAAAACATTACAAATGCATAACTAATAAGCGCAGCAGCTATATAAGAAAGCATTCTAACGCCTTTCATACCAAAGTATTCATTTATAATATCGGTTAATACAAATACAAACGGCCACAATAAAACACCTGCCGTAAGGTTAAAGGAAAGATTTTCAATTCCGAATAATGAAATATTTAATGGCGCTACGGCTAAGGTTTTTTCTAAAGAAAAAATTTTAACCCCAATAAATTCTGCAATTAAAGCATTAGCTACGAAAAATGCACCCAAAAAAACAAAGAGTCTTGTTGCCTTATTCTGTAATACATTCTGTTGTGTCAAAACAAATTATTTTTCTACTTTGTCTTTTAGTGCGGCCACAGTATTAAAGGGGGTGTCTGTAGCTCCTGAATTGGCCAGCCATTCGGGTATGCCGCCACCGGGTTCAGAAAGCGAAGTATAAATAAGTTTTGTTGTTCCGTTTGGCTGTTTAAAAAATTCCCATGTAGAATACAACTTTGGAATTCTTACCAAACCTTTTTCTTCGGGTATTTCGTTTGGAATTCCCGTGGCTGTAATAACATAATTACCGTTGTTTTCTTTTTGAATTTTATAATGCACTACAGCATCTCTGTTGCTTACCGGCCACGGGGCAGAGGCGATATAATACACATGAAATTCGTTTTCGTTAAGCTTTTTAAGCAGTTTACTGGTACTGATACGATGCATCCAGGTTTTATGACTGCTAATGTCTTTAAAAAACTTTATTAACTCTTCAGGATTTCCTTTTAGATAAATTTCTGTTTTAGATTCTTTCATACTTGCCTTAGCTGTCTTGCGTGTGAAAACTTTTATACCGTTTTTTTCACGCTCGAGCTTCCAGTTATCTTGTGCAAATAATGATAAGGCAATAAATAACAATCCGAAAAATGATAATGACTTCATACTATAAAATTAATGTTTATAAGCCGAAAACAAATTTTTAATAAATGACATTTCCACATCGTAAATAGTTTCGGCAATTTGTTGTTTTAGCTTGTTATCGTAGTTCTTAAATAATTTCAGTCCATTTTGTAAAATATTTCTGCCTAATTCAATTCCTTTTACTTCTTCTTCAGAATATAAATGTGGCTTAGATTTCATTTTTTCAATAACCATGTTGATGATACGAATGGTTTTCTCTAAAAGTTCAGCATTACTCATTAACACAAACATTTCCTTAACATCTGTTATAAAGGTTTCCAGTTCTTTCTGAGGAATTGAAGCTATGCAACGCTTCATATCTTCTTCATTTAAGTCGGCCTGAAGAAACTGGTCTTTTGCAGCTTTCAGAATTTTGTGTTCTAATTTTCGGGCTTCTAAAAACGATTGTAACGTAACAACCCCGGCATTAATGGCAGCCGGAAGATGTCTTCCGAAAATAAATATAGCACTGGTAACACTGCCAAAAAGCCCCATAGCTTTGGCGGGCTGACTTACATAGCTACCTAGGGTTTCAAAAGCCGCCTCAATCTGATGTCTTTTTGCGGCATCGGGATAAACATCATTTAAGAAAAAGCTTTTTATTGAATGTACTATTTCGGGTGTAATGCCTTTCTTTATTTTACCCTGCTGCAATAACACATCATACTCATATCTTGACCCAATCAGGTTTCGGTAAACATTTACTATTGCATTTATTATTTCCTGTTCGTTTTCAGAATATTGCGACATGGGTGCTGTTTGAATTAGTAAATGTTTAAACTGAAATTTTGTTTGCGCTAAGCATTTCAGCTACCTTTAAACCACACAAAATTAATGAAACAAAACTGTGATTGAACTATATACTGATGGTGCTGCAAAAGGCAACCCCGGACCGGGTGGTTATGGTGCCATTTTAAAAAAAGGTATTCATGAAAAAGAACTTTCTCAAGGCTACAGACTTACCACCAATAACCGAATGGAATTGTTGGCAGTAATTATTGGTCTTGAAGCCTTAAAAAATGATAATCTTGAAGTAACCGTATATTCCGATTCTAAATATGTTGTAGATGCTATTGAAAAAGGCTGGTTGTGGGGATGGGTAAAGAAAAATTTTAAAGACAAGAAAAATCCTGATTTATGGCTTAGATTTATTAAAGTTTACAAGAAACATAAGGTGAAATTTGTTTGGATTAAAGGGCATAACAACCACCCTTATAACGAGCGTTGCGACAGGCTGGCTGTAGCGGCAGCAGAAAGCAAAAATCTGCTGATTGATGAAGGTTACGAGGCATTTACCATTTAATATGCCATTTTTGATGAAAGAAAAGTATTTAAATTTTAAATACAAACTATGCTTTTTAAAACACTACTAACTATTCATATTATAACCGGTTCGCTGGGTTTAATTACAGGAACTATAAATATGATAGCCCCAAAAGGAAAATCTTTTCATAAAAATGTTGGGAATATTTTTGTTTACAGCATGATAATGGCCGGTATTTCAGCTTTAATTATGGCTATACTTCATCCAAACCACTTTTTGTTTATGGTAGGCGTTTTCTCTTTATACATGACCATTTCAGGAAAAAGGTATATTTCAAGAAAGTCTTTCAGTTTGTTTGATTATTCAGTAACATTATTGATGCTTATAGCAGCTATTGCATTTGCTGTTTTAGGGGCTTTAGTACTGTTTAAAGGCAATGAATTTGGTATTGTAATGGTAGTTTTTTCATTCATTAGTTTTTCATTTGTACACAGCGATTATAAAAATCTTAAATCTAAAATTTACCATTCTGCCACATTACATCTGCAAAGAATTATAGGTGCTTACATTGCCTCGTTTACTGCGTTTTTGGTAGTTAATGCAAAGTATTTGCCGCAATTTATACCCGGTTATGTTTATTGGCTGCTGCCCACTGTAATTTTTACCCCGTTGATTATCTGGTTCAGCAGAAAATATACAGCACCCTAAACAAGGCAGGTGCTACATTCATAAGCACTAAGTATATTTACAAATACATACCAATTCAAATGAAATATTTAAAACCTATTCTTTCATTTACACTAATTACAGGCTGGATTATTTTGCTTAACACCCAGTTTGGCATGGTTCCGCCAATAGGCAAGTTTTTGAACCCATTTACAGGTTTTTGGCAAAATGCTGAAAAAAGTACGCTCCATTATTCAGAAAAAGAAAACTTAACAGGCTTACAAAAGGCAGTTACAGTGCACTACGATGAAAGAAGAGTGCCGCATATTTTTGCTGAAAACGAACACGACCTGTATTTTATGCAAGGCTATACTACTGCCAAAGACCGCTTGTGGCAAATGGATTTTATTTCTTACGTTGCAGCGGGAAGAATTTGTGAACTCGTAGGCGACAAAGCTTTAGAACTAGATCGCACACAAAGACGTATGGGTATTCCCTGGGCAGCTTCACGTGCCATTGCCGAAATGCATACCGACCCAAAAATGAAAATTGCCTTAGAAGCTTATGCTGCTGGCGTAAATACATACATCAATAGTTTGAATGAGAGGAACTTACCCTTAGAATACAAATTACTCAATTATCGTCCTCAACAATGGGAGCCTTACCAATCGGCATTATTGCTAAAGTTTATGGCTAAAATGCTGGCTTCGCAAGAAATGGATTTTGAACTCACCAACACTTTAAGATTATTTGGCAAAGAAACGGTTGATTTACTATTCCCAGATTTTCCTGAAGGTATAGACCCCATTATTCCCGCTGGAACACCGTTCAATTTTCCTAAAGACACTTTTAAAACTGAAGAACCTTTAGTGCCCGATTTTCTTTTAGCAGCAAACGAAAACTCAAAAGAACAGCACCCTTTTATTGGCAGTAATAACTGGGCGGTGCATGGCAGCAAAACTAAAAGCGGCAAACCTATTTTATGCAACGACCCGCATTTACAATTGCAATTGCCTTCTATATGGTACGAAATGCAACTAACTGCCCTGGGAGTAAATACTTACGGAGTAGGCTTACCAGGGGCACCTTGTGTGGTAATTGGTTTTAATAATCATGTAGCCTGGGGCGTTACCAATGCAGGAATGGATGTAAAAGACTGGTATGCCATACAATATAAAGATGCTTCACGCAACGAATACCTGCACGATGGTAAGTATTTACCTACCAAAAAAATTGTGGAAGCCATAAAAATTAAAGGCAAAGAAACTTATTACGACACTGTAGTTTATACGCATCATGGCCCGGTGATGTACGATGAAAATTTCCATAATGGCAATTATAGTAAACCTATGGCTATGCGCTGGACTGCTCACGACCCATCAAACGAACTAAGAACTTTTTATGAATTGAATCGCGCTAAAAATTTCGATAATTACTTAAATGCCATTCAGCATTTTGAATGTCCTGCACAAAACTTTGTATTTGCATCTGCAGAAGGTGATGTGGCTATTTGCGAATCGGGTAAGTTTCCGCTAAAATATCCCGAACAAGGAAAATACCTTTCCGATGGCACAGCTTCACGCTTTGAATGGAAAGGCTTTATACCAAGAGCGCAAATACCTGTAAGCAAAAATCCTGAAAGAGGTTTTGTAAGTTCTGCCAACCAACATGTAACCGACTCTACTTATCCGCACTACTACAATTCGGGTTATGGATATGAATATTATAGAAACAGAAGAATTAACCAACGCCTGGCAGCCTTAAGTAATATTACACCAGATGATATGATGAAGCTGCAAAACGATAATTTTAATTTACACGCAAAAGAAATTCTCTCGTTTTTACTAACTGAAATTGAAACAGGAAAATTATCACAAGCAGAAAGTGAAGCCTTTCAAACTTTAATGGAGTGGAACCATTACAATGAAGCTGAATTAACTGCCCCTACCCTTTTTTCAGCCTTTTGGGATACCATGTATAACTTAATTTGGGACGAATTTGCCGATGGCGCAGAATATTTCGATGGCGAAGCCAATACCTATTTCAGAAAACCCAGCTATTACAGTACCATTAATTTCATTATCAATTATCCTGAACACGATTTAATGGATATTAAAGCAACCCCTGAAAAAGAAAATTTAAAAGCAATTGTAAATAGGGCATTTAAAGCAGGTATTGCTACTGTTAACAGCAGCAATGAAAAATGGGAAGATTATAAAAACACAACCGTTGGGCATTGGGCGCGCATTGAAGCTTTCGATACACCTGTGAAAGTAGGTGGCTATAAGTTTGCCGTTAATGCGATTACAAAACAACATGGCCCTTCATGGCGCATGGTAGTTTCTTTAGAGCAACCCGTAAAAGCTTGGGGCAATTACCCCGGTGGGCAAAGCGGCAACCCCGGCAGCAACAACTTTAATGAGCAAGTGCAGTCTTGGGCTAAAGGCAATTATTATGAATTAATTTTCCTTCAAGATGCACAAGAGAAACACTCGAAAATTATGCACTCAACAACTTTTGTTCCTCAGCAATAAAAAATCGGAAACATGAAATTTTTAGTTCAAATACTTATTGTAATAGTTATTTGTCTTGTTCTGCAAATATTAATGCCTTGGTGGGCTGCGGCAGTGGCAGGCTTTGTGGTAGGTTTGGTATTTAACAACCCTTCATTCAAATCTTTCAGCATTGGTTTTATTGCTGTTTTTATAGTTTGGGCAACGTATTCATTTTGGCTCGATGTACAAAACGCTTCAGTATTGTCTCAAAAAATTGCGGTATTATTTTCTGTTAATCAGCCTGTACTACTTTTATTAATAACCGGAATTATAGGCGGCATTACCGGTGGCTTAGGCAGTTGGGCAGGTAATGAAGCCAGAAAACTAGCTAATATTGAAGGTTTATAGTTTTCATTTTTCGTAAACTAAAACAGTTTACAGTTTGTGCTGTTCTTCAACTTAACCATTTAATTATTCCGAATGAAAACCACCATTATTACTATAGGAGACGAAATTTTAATAGGCACCACTGTAGATACCAATTCAGCATGGATAGCACAACAACTAAATTTGTTAGGCATTGATGTTTATGAAATTATTTCTGTTTCTGATGAAGCCCCGCATATTTTAAATGCTTTGCAGCGTGCCGAAAATCAATCGGACATTATATTAATTACAGGTGGTTTAGGCCCAACAAATGATGATATTACACGCAATACCCTAACACAATATTTCAATACACAACTGAAACTATTCCCTGAAGTATTAGAATCGTTAAAAGTGTATTTCGATAAAAGAGGCATTACCCTTTTAGAGAGAAATAAACAACTGGCTGAAATGCCTGAAAACTGTACTCCTATCAGAAACCTGAAAGGCACTGCCTGGGGCATGTGGTTTCAAAAAAACGGAAAGGTGTTTATGTCTATGCCTGGTGTTCCTACAGAAATGAAAAGCATGATGGAAGATGCGGTTTTACCTAAACTGAAAGAAACCTTTTCGTTGCCTTATATTATTCATCACCATGTGCATACTGCTTCAATTGGAGAATCTTTGTTAGCAGAAAAACTGAAAGATTTTGAAGCGCAACTACCCGAGAAATTCAAATTAGCCTACTTGCCCGATTTGGGTTTTGTTACCTTAAGACTTACTGCCCGCGGAAATGATAAAACAGTTTTGGAAGAAAAAATGAATGCACAAGCTGTATTAATGGTAAGTTATATTTCTAAGTATGTTTATGGTACAGGTAACGATAAATTTGAAGAAGTATTGGGCAATATTTTAAAAGAAAAGCAGCTAACCATTGCCACTGCCGAAAGCTGTACCGGTGGGCATATTGCACACAAAATAACATCGGTAGCAGGCAGTTCTGCCTATTTTAAAGGTTCTGTGATAGCTTACGACAATTCTATAAAAACCAATGAATTAAATGTTAATACCGAAATAATAAATTCATATGGCGCAGTTAACGAAGAAACCGTAAAAGCAATGGTTTCGGGCATTAACAAAAAATTCGGAACTGATATAGCTATAGCCGTATCGGGCATAGCCGGACCCGATGGCGGCACACCCGAAAAACCCGTTGGTACCGTTTGGATAGCCGTTGGAAACGATACTAATATCGCCACCAGAAAAATTCAATTACCGGGTAATCGCATTCAGGTTATAAAACTTACCACCGTAGTAGCTTTAGAAATGCTTAGACGTTATGTTTTAGGCATTCTGAATTGATTCATTCGCACTTCCTGTTATAAAAATCACATTTTGTAACTTTGGGCAACTCTTAAAAAAATATATGCCACAAGTTGAATTGATTATGCCCAAAATGGGCGAGAGTATAATGGAAGCCACCATATTAAAGTGGCTTAAAAAAGAAGGAGATACTATAGCAGCCGATGAATCGGTTTTAGAAATAGCTACCGATAAAGTAGATAGCGAAGTTCCTGCACCTCAAGGTGGCACATTAATAAAAATTTTATATCAAGAAGGTGAAGTAGTTGCTGTAGGCAAAGCCATTGCCATTATTGGTACAGGTGGAGAAACCACTATTGCACCTGCTGCGCCTGTAGCGGCAAGTACCCCTGCGCCACAACCCGCTACTGTTGTGGCTACAACACCCGCACCAAGCGTTGCAGCAGTGCATCAGCCCGCAGTTGCGCCAAGCAATGGCCATGCAAACGGAGCAAGATTTTATTCTCCATTAGTACTAAACATAGCCCGTAACGAAAATATTTCTATGTCCGAATTGGAAAATATTCCAGGCACAGGAAAAGACAACAGAGTTACTAAAAGCGATATTTTGAGCTATGTTGAGCAACGTAAAAATGCTCCTGCTGCGAGCGTTAGTGTAGCTGCTCCACAACCACAAGTTCAGCAAGTAATTGTTGAAACGGCAAAACCTGCTGAAGAAACTGCTGTTGCTGAAATAAACTACGGCACTAATGTAGAGATAATAGAAATGGACAGAATGCGTAAGCGTATTGCCGAAAACATGGTGGCATCGAAACGTATTTCTGCACACGTAACTTCTTTTGTTGAAGCAGATGTTACCAATATGGTTTTGTGGAGAGACAAAGTGAAAAAAGAATTTGAAAAACGCGAAAATGAAAAAATTACCTTCACACCTTTATTTGTTGAAGCTGTAACTAAGGCTCTAAAAGATTATCCACGTGTAAATGCTTCTGTAATTGGCGATAAAATTATTGTGAAGAAAGACTTAAATGTGGGTATGGCCACTGCACTTCCTTCAGGAAATTTAATTGTTCCGGTCATAAAAAATGCCGACCAATATAATTTGGTAGGCTTAACCAAAAGAGTAAATGATTTAGCTAATCGTGCACGTAACAATAAGTTAAAGACCGAAGATATTGAAGGCGGTACCTTTACAATTAGCAACGTAGGCACTTTCGGAAATCTTATGGGTACCCCAATAATACCACAACCACAAGTGGCCATACTGGCAACGGGTGCTATAAAGAAGAAAGCGGTAGTGGTAGAAACACCTGCCGGAGACTCAATTGCTATTCGCCACATGATGTTCTTATCGTTATCTTACGACCACAGAATAGTTGATGGTGCTTTAGGTGGTTCGTTCTTAAGAAAAATTGCCGATTACTTAGAAGCATTCGACCCGAACAGAACTTTTTAGTATTCATGCTTTTGCGAGTTATTACACCAATGGTGGAAATGTATTTTTCATAATTTAGGTAGCTTCGCAACCGTTTATAAAAGTTTCATGGCTGATAATAAAAATTTCAGTGTTGCATTAAGCACTATTGCAGGAAGTTCGTTTCCCAATATTTTAAAAGTATTCAGAAATCAGAAAGTTGAAAGTGATTTTGTTGGAAGAAAATTAAGTGCTTATGCTGTTAGTTTGGTTTGCGAGCCTTTTAGATGGTGGGAAGAATTGCGTTATGGAAATGGAGTGAAAGCAGTTAAAGTACCCGAAAATCCTGTTTTTATATTAGGCCATTGGCGCAGTGGCACTACCCTGCTACACAACATGATTTCACAAGACCCGCAATTTGCTTATGTTACCACATATCAGGGCGTTTTTCCCAACCAATTATTAGGTAGTAAATGGCTTTTCAGAAATATAATGAAAGCTTTAATGCCTGAAAAGCGCCCTTCAGACAATATGACCTTATCACCAGAATTTCCGCAGGAAGAAGAATTTGCTTTAGGAAATATTTGCCCATATAGCCTTTATAATTTCTGGTATTTTCCTGATAATGCATTGAATTTTTACAACCAATACGTAAGGTTTGAAAACGTTGCCCCTGAAGTAAGAAAAGGTTGGATTGAAAGCTATACAAAGTTGATGAAAACTTCTATGTACTATCATGGCAAACAAGAATTCGTTTCAAAAAATCCACCTCATACAGGCAGAATAAAAATTTTACTGGAAGCTTTTCCAAATGCTAAGTTTATTTATATATATCGCAACCCTATTACAGTTTTTGAATCTACCAAAAAACTTATTTCAAGCACTATTAATACACTGAACTTTCAGCATGTGGATGAGGCATGGATTGAAAACACAGTGTTTGAATTTTATAAAAGAATTATTTCAGATTACGAAGACAACAAACATCTTGTGCCCGAAGGAAATTTAGTGGAAGTAAAATTTGAAGAGTTTGAAAAAGATACGGTTGGTGGTTTAGAGAAAATTTACCAAACAATAAATCTGAAAGGCTTAACAACAGCCAAACCGCTTTTTCAGCAATATGCCGATTCACAGAAAAAATATAAGAAAAACGCCTATAAATTTTCTCGCGAAAAGGTAGATTTAATTCAGAGACACTGGGGCTTCAGCATGGATAAATATGGCTATGGCTTGCCGGAAGGTATGGAACTAGTTTAGCTAGTATTTTTCGTACCAATCAAAAACATGCTGAATAATATTTTTCTTTTCCCTTCTTAAATACTCTAAATAGGCTACTCCTACAGGCGAGAGGCTTTTATTTTTATGCCAAATCAAATTCCATGTAGTTTTAATGGGTAACCCTTTAGCCTGAATAATTTTTAATTGTTTTAGTTCAAGTTCATTTCTAATACCAATTAAAGGCATAATAGAATAACCCAAGCCGGCAATAACAGCCTGCTTCACTGCTTCATTTGTAGTTAACTCTAATTTTTTTCTCGTAATGATTTTCTTTTTTTCAAGGTATGCTTCCATCGTTTTTCTAGTGGCTGATCCTTCTTCGCGGTATATTAAATTAATTTTATTAAAGTTGTCTTTATCAAAAGGTTCTTTTAAATCATTTGCTTTGTTATTGGCAACTAAAAACAGTTTATTTTGAATTAATTCTATCTTGTTTAAGCTAATCTTTTCAGGCATTACAGAAACCAAACAAAAATCAACCTCATTATTTTCTAAACTTTCTAAAACTTTTGTTTTGTTAGTAACATTTAATTGTAATTCAACATTTGAATTCTCTTTCAAAAACCCTGAAAGAAAATAAGGAATTACATATTTACCTGTAGAAACTACTGACAGCTTTAACACGCCCGAAAGCTGACCTTTATATGCGTGAATTCTTGAATTGATGTTATTAACTTCATTTAAAATTTTATCAACTGCATCAGCAATTTCAATTCCAAAATCTGTTATGTATAATTTTTTGTTTACCACTTCTGTCAACGGCACATCAAATTGCTGCTGAAAATTCTTTAACTGAATTGATACAGCAGGCTGAGTCAGATGTAAGGCTTCAGCAGCCTTAGTAATACTTTTTGTTTCTACAATTTTTTGAAAAATGTATAATTGGTTCAGGGTGTAGTTCATTAATTTAATTTATGTTTCCTATATTGAACTTAAATAATTATTTATAAACAAATTTATACACTTTTGTGACACAAAAAACCAAAAAACATTATAATCATGAAAAAAATTACAGTTGCAAAGGGAGATGGCATTGGTCCTGAAATTATGGACGCTACACTAAAGATTATATTAGCTGCAGGTGCTAAAATTGAAATTGAAGAAATTGAAGTAGGTGAAAAAGTTTATTTGGCTGGAAATACAGCCGGAATTGCCAAAGAATCGTGGGATATAATAAGAAGAAATAAAGTATTTCTTAAGGCACCCATTACAACCCCTCAGGGTGGTGGATACAAGAGTTTAAACGTTACTACCAGAAAATTTTTAGGCTTGTACTCAAACATAAGACCATGCATGAGCCTTCATCCATTTGTTAAAACAAAACACCCTAATATGGATATAGTAATTGTTAGGGAAAATGAAGAAGATTTATATGCGGGCATTGAACACCAACAAACCGATGAGGTAGTGCAATGTTTAAAGTTAATTAGTCGCCCCGGATGCGAAAAAATTGTACGCTACGCATTTGAATATGCCAAACAGTATGGCAGAAAAAAAGTAACCTGCTTTACTAAAGACAATATTATGAAACAAACTGATGGTTTGTTTCACCAAGTGTTTGATGAAATTGCGAAAGAATATCCTGAAATAGAAAATGAACATTGGATTATTGATATTGGTGCTGCAAAAATGGCTGATACACCTGAAGCATTTGACGTAATAGTAATGCCAAATTTATATGGCGATGTTTTGTCTGATGTTGCAGCACAAATTGCCGGTTCAGTAGGTTTGGCCGGTTCAGCCAATATTGGTGAAGAATGTGCCATGTTTGAAGCCATTCATGGTTCAGCCCCAAGAAGAGCCGGACAAAACTTAGCAAACCCATCAGGTTTATTGCAAGGTGCAATTTTAATGTTAAATCACATTGGACAAACTGATGTTGCAGAAAATGTTCAGAATGCCTGGCTGAAAACAATTGAAGATGGCATTCATACCTATGATGTTTACAAAGAAGGTGTTAGTAAGCAAAAGGTAGGCACAAGTGAATTTGCTGATGCAGTAATCAGTAATTTAGGCAAGAAACCTTCAACTTTAAAACCTGTAAGTTATGCGAAAGGTACCGCATTAAATCTTCCGAAATATAAGCGTAGGGCTCCCAAGAAAAAAGATTTGGTAGGGGTAGATTTGTTTGTTCATTGGAATGGTAGTAGTGCCGATGAATTAGCAGCCAAAATTCAGCAAATTGAAAGTGAAAATGTTAAACTTTCTATGATTACCAACAGAGGTATTAAAGTGTGGCCTGAAGGTTTTGAAGAGACTTTTTGTACCGACCACTGGCGTTGCAGATTTAAACCGGTAAACGAACATACATTAAGTAAACAAGATATTATCGCTTTACTTACTCGTTCAATTGAGAAAGAGATTGACACCATTAAAACAGAAAACCTTTATGAGTTTGACGGTAAACCAGCATTCTCATTAGGACAAGGGCAATAATAAATGAATTGCAGTGAAAGAAATATATTTCAACTTCAGCACTGCTTACCTCGGCAGTAAAAGTTTTAGCTGATACTGTTAATTATTTCTTCAGCAACTCTTTGACCGGTTTCGATAGCTCCATGCACAGTGGCATTATGCCCGCCACTGTGTGTGGCTTCACCGGCAAAAAAAAGTTTATCGTTAACAGGTAAAGAAAGATTTAAAAACGCTCCAGTTGCACCCACTTTCGGAAAAGAATACGCCCCTTCAATAAAGGGCTCTTTATACCAGTCTATAATATAATGCGATTGATAGTTTGTCGTAGCAACATTATTACCATACATAGCGTTTAACTGCATTAACACCTCCTGAATAGCATTACTGCCTAAACTACTTAGATAAGCAGCATTTTCACCCATAACAAATGCCGTTAAAACATTATTAGTGCCTTTACCGGCTCCTGTTGCCCAAAACTCAGGCACGTATCCTTCGCCATAAATTGAGCCCGTATCTTCAGCCCAGAAGCGTTGGGAAAATTTTATAATAATTTTCATTCCTGCATCGAAACCAATTTGCTGAATAGCATTAAGTTTATTTTGTGGTAAAGCAGGTGAAAATGAAATTACATTCTTTTTTAGCACTGAAAGCGGAACGGCAATAATAACCTTATCAGCTAAATAAATATCATTATTTGTGGTTTTAACCTCAATTTGTTCGCCTGCATGGTTGATGCTGTTTACTTGTTTTTCATAACTTATTAAGCTAAGTTGATTTAAATAATTTGAAGCAAGCACTTCATATATGGAAGCATTTTGAGCTACAAAATTCTTTTCTCCTGCACTCCACAAATTATCATTCAGTGCCAAACCCTCCATGCCAATTTTACCAATATCTGTTCCGTTTTCATTTCCTAAAATGGCATTTAAATAAGCAATTAATTCAGGCTGAAAAACATTATTATTAGTAATATGCTGTAATACTGAAATATCAGCACCGTTATAATCTGCAATATCATCAGCAATTTTTTTTGCTTTTTTGAAATCAGTATCGCTTGAAATATCAGTTCCTGAAATTAGGTTGCCTTTGTAGTAGAAATAATCTTCGCTATCATAAGAATCGATTAATGATTTACCTTGCTTATCAAACATTTTTTTGAAGTCAGAATTTTCTCCGTGAATTTCTTCTGCTCCCAGTTCAACAGGGAAATCGGCAAAACCTGTAAGAGATTTTACCCGACCACCCCAGCGATTATCAGCTTCTAATATGGTAATAAATTTTACACCAGCTTCAGAAAGTTTTTTGGCCGCTTCCAGTCCGGCTACTCCGGCACCAATAATAATTACTTTGCCATCCCAATTAACTTTTTTATTGTCATCTTTCCTGCATGATGTTAAAATACTAGGCGATAAATACAGTGCGGCTGTCGCTAACGATATATTTTTAATGAATGTTTTTCTGCGCATTGAAAAATTAAAATTTATTTACATTCAAAAATAGGCAGGCTTTTTCGAATTTTACAGAATCTTATGAAAACTATTATACAAATGCATAAAGCAGTTGAAGCCATTTCAACTTATAATTATAGCACACCTCTTGCAATTCATTTAAAGCAATTTTGCAGGCTTCATAAAGAAATGGGCTCGCGCGACAGAAAATTTCTTCAGCAACTGGTTTTTCAATATTTCAGATTAAATAATGCCATAAATGCAAAAAGCATTGAAGAAAAAATTGCTGTGTCGCATATAATTTGCAATGAAGAGCCTGATGATTTTTATAACTACTGGTTTGAAAAACTTGCATTACCCAATGAACTAAAAACGAGTGAAATTTCAGTTAGAATAAAAGTTGCAACATCATTAAACATTCTTAAAGATGTTCAATCGCAATTTCCTATGGCTGAAAATATTTCTTCTGAAATTGATGCTAAAGCCTTTTTAAACAGTTGTTTAATTCAGCCTTACACTTGGATACGCTGCAAACGAAAACAACTTGATACTGTTAAAGCCGAATTTCAAGATTTAGGAATTGAATATTTTACTACCGAAAAAACAGAAAATGCATTAGGCTTTAAGAAACACATTGATTTCAGCCAAATGAAAACATATCAAAAAGGTTTTTTTGAAGTACAAGATTTAAGCTCGCAATTAACAGGAACATTATTTCAGCCTAAGCAACAACAAAACTGGTGGGATTGCTGCGCTGCTTCAGGTGGAAAATCTTTATTGCTAAAAGATATTGAACCAACTGTAAAACTTTGGGCAACTGATAGCCGCGCAACTAT
Organism: uncultured Chitinophagaceae bacterium; assembly: GCA_964543705.1. Classification (GTDB taxonomy): domain Bacteria; phylum Bacteroidota; class Bacteroidia; order Chitinophagales; family CAIOSU01; genus CAYSGX01. Next base: position 102,610 of record CAZIZP010000011.1, on the reverse strand, counting down.
TATTGAAAACTTGAAAATACGTTTTAAAAAAGCCAACATCACTAACTATGAAACTGCTATTGTTGACCTTGAACATCAACTACCTGAATTTAATGTAAAGTTTGACGGCATTATTTTAGATGCACCTTGCACCGGAAGTGGCACTTGGAGCAGAAACCCTGAGAGAATGTCTTCGTTTCAAAAAAATGAAATTAATGTTTATACAGAAAAGCAGTTTAAAATTGCCAATCGGATTACATCGTTCTTAAAACCAGATGGCAAATTAATTTATGTTACCTGTTCGGTTTATAAGCAAGAAAATGAGGAAAATGTAAAGCGAATTGTTGAAAGTAATAACCTAAAAATTGAGCAAACGCAATACTTTAAAGGCTATGAGTATAATGCCGATACAATGTTTGCAGCTGTTTTACACAAATAAAAAAGCCGCCTCATTTTTGAAGCGGCTTTCTATGAATCGTTTTTCAAACGCTTTTTAGTGAGTAGCAAGATACTCAGCTATACCTTCATGAGTAGCTTTCAAACCTTCTTTGCCTTCATCCCAGTTAGCCGGGCAAACTTCACCATATTTCTCATTGAATTGTAAAGCACGAACTACACGCAATGCCTCATCAACATTTCTGCCTAAAGGCAAATCGTTTACCAATTCATGACGCACTACCCCTTCTTTATCAATTAAAAATAAACCCCTGTAAGCTAATGGAGCACCTACAAATGTCTGGTTGCCCTCATCATCATAATCATAGTTTCCGGCTAATACACCATAGTTCATAGCAATGGTTTTAGATAAATCGGCCACTAATGGATACTTAACACCCTGAATGCCACCTTTATCTTTTGGAGTGTTTAGCCATGCCCAGTGTGTATGAGTAGAATCTACCGAGCAGCCTACAACAGCAGTGTTCAATTTTTCAAACTCTTCTAATTTTTCCTGAAACGCTAAAATTTCAGTTGGACAAACAAATGTAAAATCTAAAGGATAGAAAAAGAACACCACGTGCTTTTTTCCTAAATACTGTTGCAACGAGAAGCCTTCTACAATCTCTTCTCCGTTAATTACCGCTCCTTCGCTGAATACCGGAGCTTTTTTTCCTACTAATGCCATAATTTAAATATTTGATTTTTGGTTATAAAATAAATAATCTGATGTCAAAGATAATCACCAAAGCACTAAAAATTGTTAAGCTTTCGTGAATAACACTGCATTTAACCAACAGCTTGCTAATTTTGTTCCGCAGAAAAATAAAAACATTTTCAATAAACTTTTAAAACAAAAAAATTATGCCTGCTGATATTATAGACTACACCATTTATGGCGATGACTTACAAACACTTGAAATTGAGCTTGACCCACAGGAAGGTGTGCGTGCCGAAGTTGGTACAATGCTTTACATGGAAGATGACATAAAAATGGAAACTTCTACCGGTGGTGGACTTTTAAAAGGATTTAAAAGATTGTTTACGGGTGAAAGTTTTTTCATTTCTAACTTTTACCATGCTGGTAGTAGCGGGAAAAGAAAAGTAGCTTTTGCTGCACCATATCCCGGAAAGATTATCCCTATTGATTTAAGCCAGTTTAACGGGCAGTTTATGTGCCAGAAAGATGGCTTCTTGGCTGCAGCAAAAGGTGTAGAAATTGAAGTGGCATTTACCAAAAGATTAGGTGCAGGTTTCTTTGGCGGTGAGGGCTTTATTTTACAAAGACTTTCGGGCGATGGATTAGCATTTGTGCATGCCGGTGGAACTATTATTAAAAAAACGCTTGCCCCTGGCGAGTCGCTTAGAATTGATACCGGCTGCTTAGTAGCTTTTGAAACTACAGTTGACTACGATATAAAATTTGTGGGTGGTTTTAAAAACGCACTTTTTGGTGGCGAGGGCTTATTTTTAGCACATGTTAAAGGTCCCGGAACGGTTTATCTACAAAGCTTACCCTTCTCAAGACTCGCAGACCGAATTGCATCGGCAGCAAGATTTGGCAGTAATAAAGAGGAAGGAGGCTTAGGTGGCTTGTTAGGTGGTTTTGTTAGTGAAAGATAATTACACGTTTAACTAATTTGTTCTTCCACAAATTGAATACCTTCTTTTTGTAAAGCTTTTAATACCGGTTCATAAATTTCTTTGTGAACCGGTATTTGAACGCCTTTTAATGTTATCTTATTTTCAGCAATAAGTTTAGCTGCAATTCCCAAAGGCAATCCAACCGTTTTTGCCATTGCAGTATAAATCAGGTCTTCACCAATACTTACCATAGAACTGTGTAGCTCGTGTTCATTTCCCTGTAAAGTGTAGTTAAATTTATGCCACATTACCAGCATATCTTTATCATCGGGGTCTAAGCCCCATTTATCTTCTAATATGTTTAGTAGTACTTGAGCAGGTGTAGCATTTTTCAAACCTACTTTTTTATCGCTGAAAATGCCCAACCATTTTAAACGATACATTTCTTCCGAATCTAAATCAAATTTCATGTAATGCGCTAGTTTCAGTTCAACAGAATCGCTTGGATGATAGTAAAGAAATGAGTTGATAAACTCACGATATGTCATATTTTCAGTATCGTGCATCACATAGGTATCATCAGTTGCACCTAATTGCACAAAGGTGTCCCACGCCCTACAAAAACCAACTCTTCTGAGTGTACCCCTGTAAATGGTTTTTACATTTTCCAACCCATATAAACTTCTGTATTGCAAACTGTCACGATTACCATATCCTTCAAAAAGACCATAACCCGGAATATGAATAATTTCTGTTCTTCTGAACAATCTTTGATAAGGTATATACTTGTATTTATTTTCCTGAATAAACTTACACATGCCCTGCCCTGCCATTACTACATTTTTAGGGTTCCAGGTAAACTTATATTTCCAGGGGTTGTCTTTCTCACTTTCAGGTGCAAGCAAACCACCGGTAAAACTTTCAAATGCCGTAATTTCTGCCCCTTCTTCTTTTAGTTTATGAATAACCTGCATGGCACTCATATGGTCAATTCCGGGGTCAACGCCCATTTCATTTAATATTATAATATTGGCATTTAGGGCTTCTTCATGTAACTGTTGCATTTCTGCGGAAGTATAAGAAGCAGTTACCAAAGGCTTATTGTTTTGAATGCATTGTTTTGCCACTACAATATGTAAGGTGGGGGGCAGTAATGAAATTACCACATCACTTTCGCCTATTAAGCGGGAAAGATTTTCGGCATCTTCTATTTGTAATTGCTGCCAATGAATATTATTTTGAATGTTGTATTTTTCTTTTAGAGCATTTATAGTTGCATCGGCAACAGTAATTTTCCAATGCATTTCAACAGAAAGTTTTGACAAATATTTAATTAACTCGCTGCTTGATTTTCCTGCACCAATCAATAAGATTTTTTTCATGGCAAAATAGATTTCGATAAAGTTACAGGCTTAACACTAAATGAATAGTTATTTTTTTTGAGTTCTAAATTGCATCGGATATTGATATCCAATTAAAACTTACCTTTCAGCATGTATAGGTTAATGCTATTCAAAAGAAAAATTTAATTTAACATAAATGCTCTAAACAGAAGTTACCATTAACCTTTCACAAACTGTATGACTCAATGTTTCTGATGAATGTTTGTCATAACTTACAACCATTGTTTGATCAAACGATTCAACAAATTTTATTTTCATTTTTAACCCCAGATAAATCTTTCTGCTGTTCAGGAATTTTAAAAAATCTTCTGAGGTGTTCACAACAGCAACTATTTTTACCGTATCACCTTTTTTACATTCGCTCAACTTGCTGTATGCTCCCCATATCATTTTTCCGTTTTTATCGGGAATAGGTGACCCATGAGGATCTAATTTCGGAAAGCCCAACAACTCGTCCATTTTAGCGAAAAATTCCGGAGATTGAATATGCTCTATTTGTTCGGCTATGTCATGAACCTGCTCCCAGCCGAAACCCATTTTTTCTACCAAAAACATTTCCGTCAGGCGATGTTTTCTAATGATGAGCGCAGCTTCTTTTTTACCTTTTTCTGTTAGTCGCAGGGGTTTATAGCTTTCATAATGCACCAGTCTTTTTGTCGAAAGCTTCTTCATCATGCTGGTAACGGTGGGCATTTTTATTCCCAAGCGTTTAGACAAGTCATTTACGTTTACCTCGCCTTTATCATTTGATAAAGAAAACATTGCCTTTAGATAATTTTCCTCTGCAAGTGAATTCATAAAACGAATATAACAATAATGTTTGTTTTACCTTCCTGAAATTAATATTAACTGAATAAATTTGTTAGTCTAATCTAACATATTACTTTTGCTACATAAATTTTACCCTGAATGAAAGAATATGTTTTCAAAATATTATCGCTTTTATTAATTATTGTAACACATTCGTTAGCTGAAGCACAAACTGCAACTTTAACCGGAAAAGTAATTTCTGAAAAAAAACCTGTTGAATTTGCAAACATAGTGCTTAAAGGAACGCAATATGGTACATCAACCAATACAGAAGGAGGTTTTACCATTAAAAATATTCCTGCCGGAAATTATTTGGTTCAGGTAAGCGCAATTGGCTATGTTTCTGTTAAAGACTCTATAACCATAAAAGACGGAACTACTAAAACTATTGATTTTTCACTTAAAGAAGATGTATTAAGTTTATCGCAAGTAGTAGTCACCGGCTCCAGAAATGCAGTTGAGCGTTACAATTCTCCTGTAATAGTTAATACTATTGGTGCAAAAACTTTTGTTGTAACCCAATCTGTAAATATTGCTGAGGGCTTAAGTTTTACTCCAGGTTTAAGAATTGAAAATAATTGTCAAAATTGCGGATTTACACAATTGAGAATGAACGGACTTGACGGGCCTTACACACAAATATTAATTAACAGTCGTCCGGTGTTTTCTGCATTGGCAGGTGTATATGGTTTAGAAATGTTACCTGCCAATATGGTAAACAGAATTGAAGTGGTGCGGGGTGGTGGTTCGGTAATGTATGGTGGCAATGCCATAGCCGGCACGGTAAATATTATTACAAAAGAGCCTGTTCAAAATTCTTTTGAAGTGGGTATCAATCAGGCATTTGTTAACGGTGAAACTTCAGACAGAACAATAAATTTTAATGGTGCTATTGTATCAGAAGACTTGAATAAAGGTATAAGCTTTTTTGGCTTTAACAGAAACAGAGACCCTTGGGATGCTAATGGTGACGGATTTTCTGAAATGGTAAAACTTCAGAATAATACTTTTGGATTTGATGCTTTTTACAACTTCAACAGTCAAAGTAATTTAAAATTAGGAGCTTATAATATTAATGAATTCAGAAGAGGTGGTAACAAATTCGATTTGTTTCCGCACCAAACCGATATTACCGAACAACTGCAACACGATATTGTAAGTACTAATCTGGCATTTGAGCATTTCAGTAAGAATAACAAACATAAAATAAAACTGTATGGCTCATTGCAGCATGTAAACAGGGCAAGCTATTATGGTGGTGGCGGAAGAGTTATTGCCGAGGGCGATACGTTAACCCCGAATGATGTACTGGCCATTAATGCTTATGGAAACTCAAAAGATTTCTCAACTGTAGGCGGTTTACAATACAGTTATTTTATCAACAAATATTTTACGCTCACCATCGGTTCTGAACACATCTTTAATGATGTTATTGATGAAATGCCGGGTTATGGCAGAAAGATTGACCAACAAGTAGGCACTTGGGGAACATTTGCAGAGCTGGAAATTAAGCCAATTGAAAAGCTGACATTTTTATTGGGCGGGCGTTACGATTTACTAAATATCAATGGCCAATACGATTTAGCAGCAGAAAACTTTAAAAACAACCAGAACACAGGTGTTTTTATTCCCCGTTTATCGGCCATGTATCAAATAACAGATAATCTAAAATTACGTACTTCGTTTGCCCAAGGTTATCGTGGCCCGCAAGCATTTGATGAGGATTTGCACATTGAAACAGTTGGCGGTGCGGCCCGATTTATCAGATTAGACCCTTCGCTTAAGGTTGAAAGATCGAACAGCGGGACGCTGTCTTTAAACTATGATAAGTTTATTGGCAAAAATCAAATGAATTTTGTAATAGAGGGATTTTACACACAACTAATAAACCCGTTTATTTTTAACGACCAGGAAGAATTGCCCAACGGTGTAGCTATTATTACGAAAAGAAATGGCGATGGCGCAACTGTAACCGGTGTGAATATAGAAGCCAATATTGCCTTTGGCAGTAAGGTAGTTTTACAATCGGGAGCCACCATTCAGTCGGCCAGATATAATACTGCAGAAGAAATATGGGCACCCGAAGATTCTTCAGACACATCGCCTGCTACCACCACCAACCGCTTGTTGAGAACCCCTAATGCCTATGGCTTTTTCACTTTAGTGTATAAGCCTGTTAAAGCTTTGTCATTATCTTATTCAGGAGTAGTTACCGGGCCTATAAATGTACCACATGTTATAGACGCAGAAACGGAACGTACAGTGATTAAAAAAACACCTTCATTTTTTGAAAACAACTTTAAAGTATCTTATACCTTTTATGCTAAAAAGCAATTTAGATTAGAATTGTTTGGTGGCGTTCAAAATATTTTCAACAGTTATCAAAGCGATTTTGATTTAGGTGCTACCCGAGATGCAGGTTATGTTTACGGACCTTTACGCCCCAGAACATTTTACATGGGTTTAAAATTCGGGCTGAATTAAGATACTTTATTGCAAGCTGTTTTAAGTATAAGTAATGTTTACAGGCACCCCTTATCTATTCAACTAAACTACCATTAAGTTACAGCCTCTTATTTCTGAATGGTCGGTTCGTCCAAGGACTTCAAAAGTGCCATCGGCATATACCCTGCCTAAATCTGCCGTTTCAATAAACGAACAGGAATAAATATTGGCAAGGTCTATTACATTTATGCCTCCTGTATGGCCTGCCGGTAAAAAGTTAAAGGGATTATACACATCGCGCACAAGCACTTTCAGCCACGCAGGGCTTTCAAATTTTTGTTGTGAGTTAAGCCACGCTTGTGAAAGCAATTCTGTCATGCCGTATTCTGAAGAAATATTTTCGGTTTTAAATTTTACTTTCAGTATTTCATGTAATTCGGTTCTTATCAATTCTTTGCCTCTGCCTTTCATACCACCGGTTTCTATAATTGTACCGCAGGTAACTGCCCCTTGAAAAACTTCAGCAAACTGTAGCAGAGCAAAAGTAACCCCAAAAAGTAGGTAAGGCTGACGATTGCTTTCAAGTTGTTGAATTAGATGATTAAGTTTATCATATTCATTCAGGAAAAAGCCGCTTAGTGAATGACCACTTTTTTCAATTAAGGAATTTACCATATACACCAGCGAAGAATTATCGCGCTCCAGATAAGAAGGTAGTAATCCAAGAATGCAGTATTGATTTGCCTTTCCAAAGAAATTCTGAAAGCCTTTTACGAAACTTTCTTCATATATAGCAAGGCTATGAATGTAGTGTTTGCTGGTAATTTGCCCGGTAGTACCACTGCTTTCGAAAACTTTTTCTACAGTAGAGGCAGCTACTACTTTGTGTGTTTTAAAAAACGAAACAGGTAAAAATGGTATTTGCTGAATATGTTGTATGCTTTCAACATTTCTTTTCAGCAAATCAACATATTGCCGATATACAGGGTTATTTTCATATTGAAAGCGGAATACCTGCAACGCAACGGCTTCAAAATTTTCAGCAGTAACGCTAAATATTTTTTGGCGCAGTGCGTTAAGTGTGTTTTCGGCTGACATTTAATTTGGTAATATTGTGTAATGATTAGGTTGTTGTCAAAAATAGTAGTTTTCGCTGTGGCATTGTTGCTGATACATTCTTGTATTAGTCCGCCAAGCTACCCCATAACACCACGAATAGAATTTCGTTCTTTATCAGATACCTTAATTAATCAGCTTGATACTTTTAATTTGGTGGTATATTTTGAAGATGGCGATGGCGATTTAGGCAATTTACCTTCAGAAGATTCGGTATGCTTAAACCCTTGCTTGCCCGAAGGTGCAGATTCCAGCTGTTTCAACAATAAGCTTTTCAGTGTATTTGCGGTAGATGACAGAACCGGTTGTTTGTTAGCTTCAGGAACAGTAGTTCCCGATATTCCGGCTAAAGGCAGTACCAATGCTATTTCGGGAGAAATGATTATTACTGTTGGCCCCGTTTGTTGTTTCGATAGAATAAATAATTTAGGGGGTTGTATTCCTTTGCCCGAATATCCACGCGACTCGCTAACCTTTAAACTGCGCATTAGAGATAAAGCCGGAAATTTCAGTAACGAAATTGCCGTAGGCCCTGTGTTTATTAACTGCCAATAAACAAAAAACGGCCGGGAAGTTATCTCCCCGACCGTTCTGATGAATGATCATTGATGACCACCATCAAATCACCGCAAGCATCTTTATATAATTATTTGAAAATAAATTTTCCGCAATGGGTATTACCGTTGCCGGTAAGCTTATAGGTATAAACCCCGCTGCTTAACCAGCCTCTTTGTATTTCAATTTTCGATTGACTTACATTGTTTTGTTGCATTACCAAAGTGCCACCTAAGTCATATACTTCTAAGCGAAAAGGCTTTGCATCGGGATTATAAAACTCAATGTTAATGTGTTCGGTTGCAGGGTTAGGAAATAGCTTAACGCCCGGATACTTTTTATTTAAAGCTTCTTCATCTACTTTGGTAGTAATACCCATTTCCTGTAAAAAGGCATCAACATCTATATCGCCAAGGCTATTTAATGGCTGGTTATTAAATCTGTCGCTTACTACCGGCTGTGTATTGGTTTGCTGAAAAGTAGTGCTATCAAATTTCACTACATACATATTGGGTAAGTAATCGGCAAAGCCTGCCATTACAAATTTTCCATCGGCTGTTTCGGTAAACTCACGAATTATGCCTGAAAATGATTTTTTCCAAAGTACTTCACCATTCATATCGGTTTTGTAAAAAACTGAAACACACTCGTTATTAATGTTCTCGGTGCCGGTAAGTGCCAACCCGCCATCGTTGGTTTTTTTCACTTTAAAATAGGTACTGCCACAACTATTATTAAAGGCTTTCTTCCATAAAGGCTTTAAATCAGTTCCTACACCCATTACTTCCATTTTTTCTGAATAACCGCTTAATACCATGCTGCCATCTTGCAATACTTCCATGCCATAACCAAAATTTCTGTCATTATCGCCATAGGTTTCATATTGCTGCAATAATCCTTTGCTGCTGTATATGGCCAGTAAGTAATCGGGTAAATTGTTGGCTGTATTAGAATTTGTAAAACCAAAAGCAGCCACATTTCCGTTTGGCAATACTCTTATATTGTGAAATTGCTCATCAAACTGCCCGCTAAAAAACTCTACCCATTCTTCATTTCCGTTTTTATTTAATTTCATTACAAAGGCATCATTTGAAGGATTATTACATGCACCCGAAACAAAGTAGCCGCTTACAAAAAAACCATCGTTGGTTTCAACTATGTCTGTAACTGTATTTCTGCAATTTGAAAAAGAAAAAGATTGCGACCATATAATATCTCCGGAAAGATTTGCCTTGCTTATTCTTAAAGAATCGTAAACAAGCCCGGCTGTATTGCCGCCAATAAATATCAGGTTACCATCGTTTGTTTTTCTGGCAAAGCCATTTACGGTTAAATCTTTTTTAGTCCAAACAGTATCTCCATTTTTATCTAAAAAAACCAACAAGCTTTTCCAGGCGTGGTTAGCACCTGATTCGTTGTAAGCACCCGAAACCAGATAACCGCCATTAAGCTCTAAAGCCGTATATGCTTCATCGTAATTGTTTTTTTCGCCAATCTTGGTTTCAAAAACTGTAAAACTTACCAGGGTAAGGTACAGTAGTGCTGCTGATGCGGTTATAATCTTGTTCATAGGCGGTCGTTTTTTTTACGGAGATAAACTGAAACTTTTTCAGTTTACCACCGTATATGTTTTTTGAGTAGAGTAGAACAACCGCAAGTGGTAATGAGTGTAATGTATAATGTACTGGCTAATTTGTCAAGTACTTTTTACAAAAAACTTTTCCGCTTGCGGCTTTTATTTTTGCAGAAAATAGTTTTAACCCTTATTAATAAAGCATTTCAGCCTGAAATATTTTTTCTATCTTTCTGAAAAAAAATTATGAAAAATATTCTTTCGGCATTTCTTTCAGTATTTGTTTTAGTTTTTTTAGCGGCTAATACTCTTGCACAAAACACAAATATTGATGCTCTTTACAGCAAAGCCGAAACCCTTTTGTATAAAGACAATAATTACACAGCTGCTGTAGCTACTGCACAGGAAGGCTTAAAGCTAAACGAACAACACAAAGGCCTGAAAACAATTTTAGCCATTGCCCAATACAAAAGCGGCAACAAACCTGTGGCGCATAAACTTTTTGATGATTTGGTGAGGCAACATGATGATGATGTAAACCTGAAAGTGGAATATGCCCACTTAATTGAAAAAGAGAACAAGCAAAAAGCTTTTCGTATTTATGAAAGTGTTTTAGAGAAAGATGCTGATAATTTAAAAGCCTTGTTTTTTACCGGACAATATTATACCGATGCTGCTTCGGAAAAACTAAATAGCGGGGGTAGCCAACAGGAAGTTTTCTCATTAATGACAAAAGGCATAGAATGTTTTGAGCGCTACCATAAACTTAAACCTGAAGACAAAACAGTGGTAGAAAGCCTTATACAGTTTTATGAAAGCCTGCACATGACCGATAAAGCCACCGAAATGAGAAAAAAACTTTAGGCTTTTATATTGCTGATTGCTCTACAAGGGTTGGGCTCTTAGCAGGCTTCTTCCATTTTTTCATACATACGCTCCATTTTGTGGAGCGCACGTTCTAAAACTTCGTGCGTACGTTCCATTCTTTGGAGCGCACGTACCAAAAGTTCGAGCGTGCGTTCCGTTTTGTGGAGCGTACGTACCAAAACTTCGAGCGTGCGTTCCGTTTTGTGGAGCGTACCTTCCAAAACTCCGAGCGTACGTTCCATTTTGTGGAGCGTACGTACCAAAACTCCGAGCGTACGTTCCATTCTTTGGAGCGTGTGTTCCAAAGCTTCGAGCGCGCCTTTTTAGCCAAAAAAAGGCCTTTTTTAGTATAAAACAATGCTTTTTTATTTTTTAAGCATAAAATATATACCCCTGCTGAGTATTTAGCCAAGCCAAAAGCCTAGCGACATGTGCCTTTTACCACTACCAAAACTTTCACTATTTTCAGTTTCTAATAAAAAAGTAAGCATGTATGAATGAGCATTTACGATGTAAAGCACAAGTCGCAAACGCTGCATGGCAAGGCTACAGACTTGGCTAGTGGAGGTGGACTGAAATCGTTTTCTCAATTAATGTTTCTACCCATGTTTTAAATCTCGGGCACTTTTTCAAAATAGTTTCAATTCCAGCTTCTTCAATTATCATAATTCCATCATTAAACTTGTTATAACCTCTAATTAACTGGTTATTCTTGAGTCTTTTTGAAGGGGCTGTTTGAGGACTATCGTTAATATCTTCTGGATTTTGATATTCAGCTATAATTTGTTCTAACTCATTGATTTTTGCATCTTGATTTGAGTATAACGATTTGATTGCATCTAATGAAGAAAAAACTAATGCTTCAAATTCGTGAAGTTGAATGTATGGTAACAAATTTGGAAACTTCTGGTTCTTATCAATTTCTAAGTCTTCCACAATAGCTTTTTCCAAAAATGCCAATCTATCTGCTTTATTTACAATTGTCTGAGCTTCTTCATACTTAGGGAAATCTTTAGGCAATGCATAAAAATCAATTAAAGTTGAAACCAATACATTGCTTTCATAAACACAGTTAATTAAATCTGTTTTTAAATGTTGGTATTTTGATAATCCTCCTTTTGAATGTTTTATCTTAAAACAATCTATACTATGCAGTCCCCTTCCATATAAATAAGGACTTAACACTTTAATTACAAACTCTTTTTCAGTATCACCTTCTACTATTATTATCAATCTTCTCATAGTGGTTGTCCTTTAATAACGCTTTTAGTCCACAATTCACCAATTGAATAATCATTTATCCAATTACTTAAAAGCCCTTTATCTAATCTTCTAAATACAGATTGATTATCTTCCTTATCAACAGTAATAATATCTTCTGCTTCAAAATTATTTAGCAAGGTTACAGACTGTGTAGAAACTATAATTTGACAATCTTTCGCTGCAGCAGATTTTATTAGACCAGAAAGTTTATTTATAGCTATAGGATGTAATCCTAATTCAGGTTCGTCAATAATGATAACTTTTGGAAGTTTAGGTTGCATTAACAAAGTAACCAATGCAATAAAACGTAAACTTCCATCAGATAAATGATTTGCATTAAAGTATGTTTCTTGATGTTCTTTTTCAATCCACTCTAAAAGAATTTTTTCTTCATCTAAGAAAGCAGGCGATAAATTAAACCTATCAAAAAAAGGAACAACCGATTGAACAATTTTTTCAAGCCGTTTAAAGTTCATCGGATGCTTTTCCTGTAAATAATATAAATAGGCAGGTAAATTGCCCCCGTCTTCTTTCAAGATTCTATTGTCGTTTATATTGGCTTTGGAGCGTAAAGGTGCTGAATTGCTTGTGTCATGAAAATGGTAAATTTTGTAGCTTTCAAGATGTTCGCTTAAATATCTATCTCTCATTGTAGTAGAGCCTTTAATCAAACTTTCTTTTGTATTTTCATTATAGAAGGTTTTGTTGTACTTAATTTGATTATTTAAAATACTATCTTCTCTACTAATAAAAAGAGTCCCTTCATCAGATGAATGTAAAACGAATTCATATGCATTATTGCCAAAATCGAGGTAGCCTTTAATTTCAGAAGTGTTTTTGCGCCCGTAATAAAGAAGGTTGTCAACACCACTTTTTAATGAATATTGTTGAAGTCTTTGTTCGTAGATATTATTAACCAACTTGAAAAATGAAATAAAATTGGACTTGCCTACTCCATTTGAGCCAATCAATATATTTATCGGACTTAATTTTAAATCCAATATTTTGATTGACTTAAATCCTTCTATTTTTATATTTTGAAGCATAATTTTATGTTTAATCCTTAGTCCCTTCGGCACACGTTTTTCAATTCTTAAATAGCCTCGAATTTTGTCTTATTTTTCTTATAATCAAAACTAAGATTAGCAAAATTTAATGCCCCAAATATATCTTATTTTGTACCATAAACAATCCAACACTTTATTTCTTACATATAAAATAATCTGTGGTTCTATCGCCCCGATGTTTGTAGTCAAGCGACTAGTGTCTCGTTAGACTCAGTTTGGGAGACTGCGCCCAAACCACAAAACCAACATACCTAAAACTTAATGGGCTATTTTTGCATTGCTGCAAATGAAAATACTCTTACTTACCAAAAAATTTCCCTACCCTGCTAAAGATGGCGAAACCATTGCCATTATGCAGTTGCTAAAAGGCTTGGCAGCCGCGCAGCATGAAGTAACGGTATTGAGTATTAACACCCTCAAACATTTTTTCGACCTAAACACATTACCTGCCGAAATAAAAAGTATTGCCCGCTTTAAAGCAGTAACGGTAAATACCCACCCCAAGCCCTTAGATGCTTTAGTGAATTTATTTTCTGCCGAATCGTATCATTATTCGCGGTTTTATTCAACAGCATTTGAGCTGCAATTAATAGAACTGCTGCAAAAAGAAACCTTTGATATTATTCAGTTAGAAGGTTTATATCTTACGCAATATATTTTAGCAATAAGAAAACAAAGCACTGCAAAAGTGGTGTTGCGCAGCCATAATATTGAGTTTCAAATATGGGAGCGCACTATTGCCTCCATGCCTTTCAGCCTAAAAAAATGGTATTTGCAATTGCAAACCAACCGCCTAAAAAAGTTTGAAAACACCATGATACCACAATGCGATGCGGTGGTGGCCATTAGCGATAATGATAAAAAGTATATTCAGCATATTGCGCCTAAAGCACCGGCTATTACACTGCCCGTGGGTGTAGATATTCAGCAAGAAATAAATACTGAAATAACAGCAGAACCTTTTTCAATTGTGCATTTAGGCGGTATGGACTGGCTGCCCAATCAGGAAGGCGTGAAATGGTTTTTGGAACATGTATGGCATTTGGTACTGGAAAAATTTCCGCAGGCAACATTTTACCTGGCAGGCAGAAATATACCGGCTGCGTTTTATGAAAAAAAGTACCCCAACTATTTTGTAGAGGGCGAAGTGGATGATGCCAAAACATATTTGCTGTCGAAACAGTTAGTCATAGTGCCTTTGCTTTCAGGCAGTGGCATCAGGGTAAAAATTATTGAAAACATGGCATTGGGCAAATGTATTGTGGCTACTACTATTGGCGCTGAAGGTATTGGCGCTACACACAATGAAAATATTCTTTTAGCCGATACACCACCGCAATTTACCGAAGCAATAGCAAAATTGTTTTCAGATGTAACCTTACGAAACACCATAGCCCAAAATGCCATTACCTTTGCACACGAAAATTTCGACAACCAAAAACTTACTGAAAAGCTGACCACTTTTTATAAAACCCTGTGTGCATGATTGCGGTAGAAATTATTTTCTGGATGGCGTTTAACCTCATGGCGTTTTCTTACTTGTTGTACCCCATGTTGTTGAATCTTCTTTCAGCAAGAAAAAAAGACCACGATAATTGCTTTACCAAAGAAGAAGAGTTACCCCGTGTAAGCATTATAATGGCGGTGTATAATGAAGAAAAGGTAATTCGTGAAAAACTGGAAAGTGTTTTTAAAACAAACTATCCGCTGAATAAAATAGAGTTTTTAATCGGCTCTGATAATTCATCAGATAATACCAATAAAATTATTCAGGAGTTAGCACAGCAGTATCCGCAAATACATTTTACCAACTATACCCAACGGCAAGGCAAAAGCAATATTCTGAACAAACTGGTGCCTAAAACCCAAAGCGATGTGCTCATTTTTACCGATGCCAACGTTATGTTTTCCGAAGATTTAATTTTTCATTTAGCCAAGCATTTTAAAGACCCGAAGATTGGTCAGGTGGGTGCCAACATTGTAAACAAAGGCATTCAGCCCGATGGCATTTCTTTTCAGGAAAAATCGTACATCCATCGTGAAACCATCATTAAATATCAGGAAGGCATTA
The DNA here is from genome assembly GCA_964543705.1 of uncultured Chitinophagaceae bacterium. GTDB lineage: Bacteria > Bacteroidota > Bacteroidia > Chitinophagales > CAIOSU01 > CAYSGX01. The sequence goes on along the minus strand of CAZIZP010000011.1, from coordinate 87,442 downwards.
TCTGGGGCTGTTCTATGGGGGCATTTGGCGCTTGCTATGCTTTAAGAAAAGATATGTTTAAACAAATTCCTGCCAACTTTTTGATGGAAGATTTTTTCATCAGCATGAATGTGTTTGAACTAAAACATAAGGCCATTACCGATTTAGATGCGGTTGCCTATGAAGATGTATCGAACGATGTGGAAGAAGAATACAAAAGGAAGGTGCGCATTTCGGCAGGTAATTTTCAAAACCTTTCGGTTTATAAATATTTTTTACTGAACTGGTATGAACAGCCGGCTTTCAGCTTTTTGTCGCACAAGGTAATTCGTTGGTTTGGGCCTATATTAATTATGCTCATGCTCATTACATCGGGTATTGTGGCATTTCAGAACCAATTTTACCTGTGGATGTTTATTGCTCAACTGGCAGGAATTAGTTTAATGTTTATTGAGCCTTTGCTGGCCAAACAAAACATTCACCTGAAGCCCCTGCGATTTATATCGTATTTTTACAGCATGAACTTAGCATTGTTCATGGGATTAATTAAATATTTGAAAGGAGTAAACACCAATGTCTGGCAACCCACAAAACGCACCGCTTAATAATCAGTTAAACACTATTGAAGAAGCTATAGAAGATATTCGTAACGGTAAAGTAATTATTGTAGTTGACGATGAAGACCGTGAAAATGAAGGCGATTTTATCTGCGCTGCTGAAAAAGTAACGCCCGAAATTATCAACTTCATGAGCAAAGAAGGTCGCGGTTTAATTTGCGCACCTTTAATTGAAGACCGTTGTGAAGAGTTGGGCTTAGACTTAATGGTGGGCAGCAATACTTCTCACCATGCTACGCCTTTCACCGTTTCGGTAGATTTAATTGGGCATGGTTGCACTACCGGTATTTCGGCACACGACCGCTCTAAAACTATTCAGGCTTTAGTAAATCCTGAAACCAGACCTGAAGAATTAGGTAAACCCGGACATATTTTTCCGTTGAAAGCTCGCAGAGGGGGGGTGTTGCGCAGAGCAGGACATACTGAAGCAGCTATAGATTTGGCACGTTTGGCAGGTTTATTTCCGGCAGGTGTATTAATAGAAATTATGAACGATGACGGCAGCATGTCGCGCCTGCCCGATTTGTTAGAGATAGCCAAAAAATTCAATCTGAAAATTATTTCGATTGAAGATTTGATTAAATACCGTATGCAGCGCGAGCGACTTATTAAGCGCGAAGAAATAGTACAAATGCCTACCAAATATGGCAACTTCGAGTTGTATGCCTACACCCAAACTACTACTGGCGACACTCACCTGGCAATTGTAAAAGGCAGTTGGGAAGAAAACGAACCGATATTGGTGCGTGTGCATTCCTCTTGTTTTACAGGCGATATTTTAGGCTCGTTGCGCTGCGATTGTGGCGACCAGCTTCAGGCTTCTTTAGAAAAAATTGAAAACGAAGGCAAAGGTGTTGTATTATACATGAATCAGGAAGGGCGTGGTATTGGTTTGTTGAATAAATTGAAAGCCTACAAACTGCAAGAGCAAGGCATGGATACTGTTGAGGCTAATATTGCTTTGGGCTTTGCAATGGATAGCAGAGATTATGGCGTGGGTGCTCAAATATTAAGAGACTTAGGTGTAAGCAAAATGCGCTTAATGTCTAACAACCCTAAAAAGCGCACCGGCTTAATTGGCTATGGTTTAGAAATTGTAGAAAATGTTGGCATTGAATGTGCCCACAACCCACACAACGAAAAATACCTGCAAACCAAGCGTGATAAAATGGGGCATGATATTTTGAAGAAGAGTGCTGATTAAACTCAACTTGAAATATTATTTCAAACTGATAATTTTCTCAAACTCTTTTTTGCCATTAGACATCTTTACTACATAGTTTCCTTTTGCCACTGCATCAGGCTTCCATACAAAGTTTTGTTTACCTGAAAGTGGTTTTTGATTTACTATATTTTTCACAACACCACCATTCATATCGTACACAGCAAGAGTAATGTTTTGTTCTTTTTGTAAATGAAACTCAATATTTAATTCATCAACAACAGGATTGGGGTAAACCATAAAGTATTTTGCAAATTGTTGTTTTGTCTCTACCGAGTTTACCGAGCGTTTTTCTATTATAAACTCATCTTTCACTAACCCATCTTTATCGAAATATTTTGCGTGAAGTTCATTACCGTTTACTTCTATTGCCATTGAGCCATACTCATCTTGAAAAGCGTTACAATATACCGGATGGTTTAAAGGTTGACCGCTCGTATTTGTACCGGAATTACCCACCACACAATAAATAGTGCCTTCATTTACATTATTGCCATCAATGTATTTAATATAACGTTCGCCATTAGAAGGGTTTCCGCATGATGCATCAACAAGGTGGATATTTGGATCGAAGGTTGAAGCAATACCCTTATGTCCTTTAATTAAAAAAGACCTTTCATAATTATGGCTATGACCATTTAATACTAAATCTACGCCATACTGTTCGAGAATAGGATTAATATTATTGCGCATCATCACCATATTAGACGTATTATCTGAATCGTGAGAACCTTTAGAATATGGCGGTTGATGCCAGTATGCAACAACCCATTTATTGGTATTAGCCGCTAAATCGGCTTTCAACCAATTTGTCATAGCAGTATTATCAGATAATATCCAAGGCACCCATTCAGAGTTTAATGATATAAAGTGAATATTTCCGTAGTCGAAAGAGTAATAACCTTCTTCATTACTTGGTACACCACCTGCTTCCGCATTTTCAGGTAATGATAAAATTTTATAATAGGGACCATCATTAGTAACAAAACTAACTGACTTATAATCATGATTACCAGGACAAGGCCAGGCAACCGTATTTCTTAATATTTCAGGATATACTTCAAATACATTGGTTTGAAATTCTGAATCTTTACCATCGCCATAAGCATTGTCGCCAAGCCATAACCAAACGTCTGTATGTCTGCCGTTTTTTTGGGTATTCAAATAAGAATTTTTCACGTCCCACTGAGGCTGGTTGTTTCTACCAAAATCGCCAATTGCCCAAATGTGAATAGGTTTTTCTGTTCCGGAAACAGGTGATGTTTTAAAATAGAATGAAGTATCCGAAGCGTCTGTTAAAGTGGTGTTGCCTGATTTAATACTGTAGAAATATTTGGTATCGGGTTGCAAACCTGAAATTTTCACTTCATGATCAATGTTAGATGTAGTTGCACCAGCAACCATAGTTAAATTATTAGGGCTCGTTCCGTAATATACTACCCCTAATGAAGAAACATCAGTACGCCAACGAATAATAATACTCTCAGGTGTACCTGTTTGCAAGTAAGGACCCCTAATCAATTGTGTATTTTGTGCTGATAAAATTGATGCTGAGATTATAAAAAAATACACGAAAGCAAAATACCTTTTCATAATATTTATATTTTGCCTCTAAGTTGAACAAGTAATGTGATGTAAGTTTTAGGGCAATGTTATGTTTGAAATCACTTAATGTTTCAACACAATTTCTAAAGCCTTTTTGGTGGCATCAGTAACTTTAAATCTATCGTCAATTCTTTTGCCTACGATGGCAATAATGTGTTCGCCAGAAAGCAGCACATAGGTTTGTTCTTTATCTAAAACCGAAACTTTTTCATCTACCAAAAAATTGCTGATTTTCTTTTTCTTGTTCATACCTAATGGATAGAAATAATCGCCACGTTCCCATTTTCTTAATGTAAGCGGAAAAGAAATTTTATGATAGTCTAACTGCATAAACCATTCGGGCGATTTATGCTGAACACCTTTAAATTTAACTACTTCAAATTTCAGTTTAAAGAAAGGTGTTTTTACTTTTTGTTTTTCATTTTCAATTAAAACTATCGCCTCACTGTTAATTTCAGTATTGGCTTCAGAAATAATAAGAAACTCACGGTCTTTAATTAAACGGTAAGTAGTGTTTTCTATTTGTTTACCCGGTTGCGAATGAAGCATCTTTATAACTTCTTCCGTTTGTTTGTGGCTGAAACCAAAATCTGTAAGTAAATCATCTAATAAAGTTTTCCAACCGGGTTGGTTTTGTAGCTTCAGAATAGATATAAAATAATTGCCTTTACGATGCTGTATTAATTTCTTTTTTAGTTGCTGCTTGGCATATGCAACCAAGTGTTCAGCATCATTAAAGTGGTTGATATTATACTGAAACGTGTTGAGCAGTGCCGGGTTTAAGCTTTCTAGTAGCGGCACTATTTTATTTCTGATTAGATTTCGCTCGTACTTATTATCGGCATTAGAAGCATCGGTTCTGAATTTCAATTTTTGCTTTTCAGCATATTTTAAAATGGCTTCTTTTGAGAGTGATAATAGCGGACGAATAATTTTACCATTATTTGCACTAATACCTGTAAGCCCTGAAATACCTGTGCCTTTAGCAAGGTTTAATAAAACGGTTTCCACTTGGTCGTTGAGATGATGAGCAGTAGCAATTTTCTCAAAACCATGTAGTTTTCTTATTTCTTCAAACCATTCATAACGCAAAGTTCGGGCAGCCATTTGTATGGATAGCTTGTGTTGCTTTGCATACTTTTCAGTTTCAAAACTTATGGTGTAAAAAGGAATATTATTTGTTTCTGCGTATTGTTTTACAAAATGCTCGTCTTTATCTGCAGCTTTACCCCTTAGTTTAAAATTGCAATGGGCAATGCCTGTTTCGTAGCCTAAAGTTTTCAATACATCAACCATTACTATAGAATCAGCACCACCGCTAACCGCACACAACACTTTCGCTTTAGCATTCAGTAATCTGTTTTGTTCTATAAAAAGTTTTACTTCCCGAATAGTTCTTTCACTGAAACTCATAATACTCAAAGATAAATGGTATATACTTTAAATAACAATGCCACCACTTGAAGTGATGGCATTGCAAAAATTGTTTTCAACTAAATTTATCGTGCAATGGTAATTTTATTTTGTGTTACCATACCGGATTGTTTGGTGGTAATAAAATATACTCCGTTATTCAAGCTGCTTAAATCTAATTGATGTTGAGTATTGCCCGTTTTAGTTTCAGCATAAACAACAGCGCCTAACGTATTTATTACTTCAAAAGAAACTTCTGATGAGGCAGGTAATTTTACATTTACTTTGCCGGACGTAGGATTAGGATATAGTTTCAAATTATTAGCTAAAATATTTGCTACACTGGTGCTTTGTAATTCAACAGTTACCGAATCGCAAAATGTGTCGCTTCCAGCTGCATTGGTAACTGTTAAACATACATAGTAAGTACCTTCTGTAGTATAACTATGTAAAACCCCTGCCCCCGTTGCTGTAGCAGAACCATCACCAAAATCCCAAACTAATTCATTAACCGGATCGGTACCGTTGGGCGATGAAAATGCAGCATCTAATTCATTGGTATTATAAGTAAAGGAAGCGGTTGGAGGTAATAATTCTGAAACGGCAACATCATCAATAGATAAATAAAACATATCAGCATCGCTGTAAACTTTAAAGCCCAGGTAATAAGTGTTATCAGCGTTTACAGTAAAGCCCAGCGCATTATATTCAAATTCTGAATTAATTACTTCTCCAAAATCTTTCAGTTGATTGCTCATGGCAAAACTGTTTGGTGCTAAACCATAGCTCACCAAAAATTTCTCAGGAAAAGTATCGGTTGCTGAAGAACCTGTTTTATGATAAAAATCTAAACGATATGCCTGGTTGGCCACCAAATCTAAACAAGTAGAAAATAACCAGTCATCAGCTGCATTATTTTCATCATACAGATATAAGAATGAAAAATCTCCTGTATTGGTTTGCCCAGAAAATATGCCCCAGGTATTTTCGTCAGCATTTGTATCTTCTGCTTTCCAACCGGCAACTTCATTAAATGTTTCAAAGCTTGTTGAATATGGATTTGCCAATACATCAACTGTAGCTACATTCACAGTAATTTCTGTTAATGAGGTATCATTCGTTAAGTCGCCATCGCCTGAAATTTCACTATAAGCTATTACATTAAATTGTGTGTTTTTTGCAGAAAAATCTGCTTTTTGCGAAAACGTAAATAATGCCGATTCTGTAGGTTGCAAAGTGCCTGTGAAATTTTCAGTTACAAGAGTTCCGCCATTTATGATGTATGATAAAGGCACGTTAGAAACAGCCGCAGTACCCGCATTAGTAAGGCTTACTGTAATGTCTTCAGCATTTGTTAAATCGCACGAAATATCGGGCACCTGAACAAAATCTATTTGCACATCGGTTGGCGTAAGGTTTTTAACTACAATATCATCTATTGCCAGCAAAAATTTATCTTGGCTATTATTTCTGAATGCTATATAAACATTAGTATTACTAAAACCTAAAGCATCTAAATCAAGGCTTCTGCTCGTCCATGTGGCGTTTTCTTCATTAACAACTAAAACTGTATCCTGAAAGTCAGATACCGCAGTGCCTGTAGTGCTTACCAATACCTGATAACCATCGGGAAAATCGCCATCAACTGCAAGTGCTCGCCACGAAACAATTGAAGCTGTGCCCAAAGATAATTGTGGCGTAATTAACCAATCATCGGCCCTGCCTACCGGGTTATACCATGAAGTGCTCATGGCTACAGAATCGCTACTGCCTTGTGATGCTGCTCGTGCTACCCAGGCATTATCTATATATGCAACCGCGGAATTAGGCGTTAGCCCGTCATTATCTATTAGCGTAAATGATGAAGGAATACCATTATTGAAGTTTTCCGATAAGATAATTTGTGCATTAGTTTGCTGAATACCTAAAGAGCATAAAATAAATGCTGATAAATACAAAAAATGTTTCATTGGGTTTAAATTGGTTTAATAGTGCTAAAAATATGATTATTTAAGTGGAATAAAGAAAACTATTTTAGAAAAGTGAGCGCATCATTTGCAGTTTCAAATGGAATTTCTTCCATAGGTATATGGCCTGCATTGTTATACACTATAAGTTTTGAACCGAAAATATCTTTATTAAAATGCTCGCCATCTTTTAAAGGAATCCATTCATCATATTTTCCCCATTGAATAAGTGTCGGGGTGTTAATATTGGGTATTTCACTATAATGAGAAGAAAAGCCTGCCTTTACCCTGTGTAAGAATGCATCGCGATTACCTTTTCTAAGTGATAATTCAAAATATCTTTCAATCAAGGCATCGTTTATTTTTGAATCATCATAATAAACTTCTTGCAAGTTTTTCTTTACTATGAACTTTGGGGTGAAATTTTTCAATATATCGGGAATTATCGGCAACCTTGCTATTTTAAATAATGTGGGAATATTTTCTCTCGGATAACCAGCTGCATTTATTAATATGAGTTTTTTAACTTTTTCAGGATACTGCAAAGTATAATACCATGAAATAAAACCGCCTAAAGAATTTCCGGCAAGATAAAATGTATCTAATCCAAGAGCCTCGGAAAATTTATTTATAAAATCAGCATAAGACTGGATACTGTAATCGTGCTTTGGATGCGGGCCTGTTAAGCCAAAAGCCGGAATATCCATTCGCACAATTGTAAAGTATGGTTTTAATATTTCAGACCAGGCATCCCAGGTGTGTAACGATGAAGAAGTGCCATGTATAAGTATTAAGGGTGCTCCTTTACCTTCTATTTTATAATGCACTTTCATGCCGTCTATTTCTACAAACTTTGATTGGCTATCGGCATATTTAGCATTAATTTCTTCTGCACTTTTGTCGGGCTGAAATTGAGAAAACAACAATGCAATAATGGCTATACCGCTGATATAAATAAGGGGTAGAAGTTTTTTCAGCATTATAAAAGTTATTTTATTTCAAAGGTTTCGTGCAATTGCGGGGCAACCACATTTTTAAAACCTTCCGTTTCCAGTTTCATTTTCCATTGAGGCAATACATCATCATCGCCATGTACCATAAATAATTGTTTTACCTGTTCAGGATTTTGGCACGATAAAAACTTCAGCATTTCATTATAATCTCCATGAGCGCTAAACTCATTCATTACTATTATATCGGCTTTAACAAAGTGGGTTTCACCATAAATTCTAACTTCTTTGTCGCCTCTTAAAAGTTTTCGGCCTAATGTATTAGGAGCACACCAACCTACAATTAAAATGGTGTTGCTGGGGTTACTTACATTATTGGCTATATGATGCTTTACTCTTCCTGCATCGGCCATACCCGATGCTGAAATAATAATACAAGGATGCTCTAAAAAATTAAGCTTCTTAGATGCTTCTACATCTTGTATATATGTAAGCTTCTTAAACCCAAATGGTGTGGGGTCTAAATCCATATAATCTTTTATTTCTTCATTAAAACACTCTTTGTGCTTACGATAAATATCGGTAGCATCTACCGACAAAGGGCTATCTACAAATACCGGAATATGTGGCAGTTTTTTTTCAAACTCCAGGTTATTCAGCATGTTAACAATCTCTTGGGTTCTGCCAACACTAAATGCAGGAATAATTAATTTACCTTTTTTCTCTACACAGGTATGCTGAACAATTTTTAGCAAACGGGCTTCAGACAAAGTTGTTTCTTCGTGCAACATATCGCCATAGGTAGATTCGCAGATGATATAATCGGCCTGACGAAATTTATCGGGGCTGCGCAAAATTTTATTGTTATACCTGCCTATATCGCCTGTAAAAGTAATTTTATAATGTTTTGAATAATCTTGAATATTTAGATGCACTGCCGCACTACCTAATATATGGCCGGCATCGGTAAAAATTAACTCTATGCCTTTATCTATTTCAAACGGGGTGTTATAGCTTATTGTATGAAACTTTTCAAGTGCTTTAAACACATGTTGCTTTTCATATAAAGGCTCAAGCAGGGGTTTGCCTTGTTTTTTTCTTCTTTTATTCAGAAAGAAAACATCATATTCCTGAATATGCGCTGCATCTTCCAACATAATTTCACATAAGTCGAAAGTGGCCGGGGTGCAGAATATTTTTCCACGAAAACCATCTTTAACCAATTTAGGAATTAAACCCGAATGGTCGATATGAGCATGTGATAAAACTAAAAAATCTATACTTCTTGGTTCAAAGCCCCAGTGTTTGTTAAGTTTTTCAGCATCCACGCCATGTCCCTGAAACATGCCGCAATCGAGCAATATTGTTCTGCCGTCTTCAAGAGTAAGTAAATGTTTGCTGCCGGTTACAGTTTGTGCAGCACCATGAAAAGCAATCTTCATTAGGTATAGTAATTGTTTGACTTCAAAAATACTTTTTTAACCTGAGTTGGTATTAAGAAAAAACAAATGATTAAAAAACTATGGATTATACATGCAAAGTAAATGTTTAAACTAAAGACTTAGCAAGAATATTCTTTTATAAGACTCTAATAAAAAACAAACGGCTATGTAATTATAGGAAGCACTACATGAAACAACTGGATTCATCAATTTTTCAAATTTTATTTCAAGATTATTTTTCACAGTTTGACGTTATAGATAAACTAAACCTGAAAAAATTATAAAATGAGCGCAAATAAAATTATAACTACTATTATCTGTTTTCTTTTTTACAGCAACTCTTTTTCTCAAACATTAAGCGTGGAAGAGAAAAAATTATATGATATGATTATGGAATACCGAAAAGAAAAAGGATTACCTGTAATTCCACTTTCGAACGCATTGACATTTGTTGCTCAAACGCATGTAAAAGACCTGGTTAATAACAAACCCGATAAAGGAAATTGCAATGCTCATAGTTGGTCATCTAAAGGCAACTGGAAGGCATGTTGCTATACTGCTGACCATGCACAAGCAGAATGTTTATGGTCTAAACCAAGAGAGCTTACCTCTTATCGGGGTGATGGTTTTGAAATAGCCTGTGGTTCTAACGAGTGTTGCAGCGATTTTAACATGACAGCTGAATATGCGCTACAATCATGGAAATCGAGTAAAGGCCATCATGCGTTAATCGTTAATTCAGGAATATGGAAGAATAAAAACTGGGGGGCAATCGGTATAGGGCTTTATAAAAGTTTTGCAGTAGTGTGGTTTGGTGAAGAGGTTGATAAAGTTTCAGAATAAAATTTGAAACACAATTGGCATACCTTTGCAGCGCTATGTCGTTTCTCAAGTTTCATCCGGTAGTGCATATGCTGCTGGCTACGTTTTTCTTTTCGCTGATGAATTTGAGCGTGAAATTTCTGCCCGATATACCTGCCGTAGAAATTATTCTTTTCAGGGCATTAATATCATTAATTCTTAGCTATGTATTAATTGTAAAAAAAGGACTTAACCCGCTTGGAAACAACAAAAAGTATTTATTGCTAAGAGGCTTTTTTGGCATGTTGTCGCTTACTACTTTTTTCTTTACGCTTCAAAAAATACCACTTGCCAGTGCCGTTACGCTTCAATATCTCTCGCCTATTTTCACTGTATTATTTGCTATATTTTTTTTGAAGGAGAAACTATATCCGATACAATTACTATGTTTTGGGGTGGCGTTTGCAGGGGTAGTGCTTATTCAGGGTTTCGATAGCAGAATAGACTGGTTTTATTTAATGCTGGGCATTTTATCGGCTGTTTTTTCGGGGCTTGCCTATAATGCGGTAAGAAAGCTGAAAGATACCGACCATCCTTTAGTAGTGGTATTATATTTTCCTTTAGTGGCTTTGCCTTTTGCTACCATAGCTTGTTTTTTCAACTGGAAAACACCTGTAGGTATAGAATGGCTTTGGCTAATATTAACGGGTATTTTTACTCAAATAGCACAAATAAATCTTACTTACGCGCTGCAACACGAAAAGCTGGCGGCTATTTCTGGTTTAAATTACATTGGCATTGTGTATGCCTTGTTGTTTGGCTATTTTATTTTTGGCGAAACCTATAATCAATTTACACTACTTGGAATTTTTCTGGTGCTTACGGGTGTATTGCTAAATTTCTTCATTAAACTTCCGAAGGAAAAAGACCAATAAAATAAGTTACGCCATATTCAGCAGTTGGTATATTTCTATTTGAGAAAGTGGTTTTACACTGCCCGGCTGAATTATTTTTTCGTTTGTAATATGGTTTAGGTGTAAGTTTTCTATAGAAGCTCTAACCAGCCTTAGTGTGGGGTGGCCCACCTTTGCAGTCATGCGCCTAACCTGTCGGTTTTTGCCTTCAACTAATTTCAATTCAATCCATGTGGTAGGAATATTTTTTCGGTAGCGCACCGGAGGGAAACGCTCGGGCAATATAGCAGGGGTTTCAATTATTCGCGCTTTGGCAGGAAGCGTATTGTACAAATTGCCTTCAATGCTTATAGTTACACCTTTTTCTAATGCAGCGATAGCCGCATTATCTATAGCCCCTTCTACCTGAACCCAGTAGGTGCGCTCGTGCCGTTTCAGCGGATTTAACAAAGCATGATTTAACTTTTTATCATCGGTAAGCAGCAACAAGCCTTCGCTATCGGTATCGAGCCGGCCAACGGGATATACATTTTTCGGAAACGGATATACTTCGCCTAAGGTTTTGTATTTATGTTCGGGCGTAAACTTAGAAATAACTCCGTGTGGTTTGTAAATTATAAAATAGTGATACATTTAGCTGATTAATTGATGTTGCAAATAAACATTAACTTTTATGGAATGCCGAACAATTTGCTGCAAATAATTATTTCATAGCTAAACAAAAAATTTATGAAAAGTATTTTTGCCATATTGCTGGCAGCAGCAAATTTTGCGGCCTGCGGGCAAAATAAAAAAACAGTTGCCAATCAAAACTCTATTCAGCCTATGCAAAACAAAGATTTATCAAAGTTTGAAACTGCCACATTTGGAGGTGGCTGTTTTTGGTGTACCGAAGCCGTGTTTCAAAGAATGAAAGGGGTAGATACAGTTATATCGGGCTATTCGGGCGGAAAAACTGAAAACCCTACTTACAAAGAAATATGCACAGGCACTACCGGCCACGCAGAGGTGGTTCAAATATCTTTCGACCCCACCATAGTTTCTTATGAAGAATTACTGGAAGTTTTCTTTAATACCCACGACCCCACTACACTAAACCGTCAGGGCAACGATATTGGCACACAATACCGCTCGGTAATTTTTTATCATTCTGAAAAACAAAAAGAAATTGCAGAAGCCTACAAAGCACAAATTGATAAGCAGGGTATTTATAAAAATCCGTTGGTTACTGAGATAAGCCCCTTGCAAAAGTTTTATGCTGCGGAAGATTATCATCAAAACTATTTCAACCTGAATGGCAGAGAACCCTATTGCAGTTATGTGGTAAGACCTAAGGTTGAAAAATTTGAGAAGATGTATAAAGAAAAGCTGAAGTAGTTGAAATAGTTATCAGTTTTTGGGTAGCCTTTAGTTTTTGAATTTTGAGTTTTGTGTTTTGAATTTAGATTTTTAAAAATCTTTAGCTATACCCTACCAACGTTGGGAGACCGTTCCCGCTACAGCAGACATGCCCTACCAAGGTTGGGAGGCCTTCCCCGCTATAGCAAACATGCCCTACCAACGTTGGGAGGCCGTTCCCGCTACAGCAAACATGCCCTACCAAGGTTGGGAGACCGTTCCCGCTACAGCAAACATGCCCTACCAAGGTTGGGAGGCCTTTCCCGCTACAGAAAACATGCCCTACCAACGTTGGGAGACCGTTCCCGCTATAGCAAACATGCCCTACCAAGGTTGGGAGGCCTTCCCGACTATAGCGGGGAACCCCTTCCAACATAATAATCAATATTTTATAACTAAAATATTTTATTAATGTAAAAATGACATTATACTGTAAAGTGCGGTTATTTTGGCAGTATTTCGCCTTTGTTGGTGTTATCACTAACAAGCACCATCTATAAATCTTTAGTGATTACACCAACGATGGCTGTAAATAATTTAAAAGAAAAACTGAAGCTAAAACTTCACCACCAGCCTTACATTAAATCTTCTGGCGGTAAGGCGGTTGGGCACTGCCCACACGGTGTTTTGCACGTCTTTAATCCATAGATATGAAATGGTGTTTTCTACACCTAATAAATTCCACACTTCAGCGGTAAGCCAAATAGAGTTGATGTGTCTCATAAAACTGTTGGGCTTTTTCAACTCACGCTTTTCTCTGTCGAATAATGAAGCCGAGAAACCGATATCTAATCTTCGGTAAGGCGGAATTCTTAAAATATCACGATAGCGTTCACCATCGGGCGGGCCAAATGGCAAGCCGGTGGCTACAATTAAATTCAGGTGCATTCTGAAACTTTCCAGTTTCGGCAGGTAATCTTCAAAATACATGGCAAACTTTACGCGCTGGTCGGTAGGGCGCGGAATAAAGCCGGGAAAGAAAGTATCTATTCGGGCAATTTCATTAAACGTAGCAGGCACCTGATTGCCTTCGGCATCGAAATAATTATAACCTACATCGTCTTTCAAATCTTCTTTGCTCGACATTACCGAAACACTAATGTAAGAGTCGGCACCTTTTACAAACTCGCCATGCAGCCTGAAATCTATACCGGTAGAATAGCCTACGGAGCGGTTTTCACCAAAATACCTGATTAATACGTTGTCGAATTCATAAGGTACCTGGTCGTAAAGGTATTTGTAATACACTTCAGAAATAAACTTAAAATTTCGGTTCCATGCTTTAAAGTTATAATCGGTTCCGGCTACCACATGAACCGATTTTTGTGCCCGTAACGAAAGGTTTACATTACCTTCCAGATTACGCATTTCGCGATAAAAAGGCGGTTGCTGATACATGCCTGCTGAAAGACGAAACATTACATCTTTCTTGGTTTCGGGCTTCCACGAAAACTGTATGCGCGGGCTTACTAATAGCTCTTTGTTTACATCCCAGTAGCTAAAACGAACCCCATAAGTTACTGTAATATTTTCTGCATTATTGGTGCGCCATGTATCTTGAAAAAAGCCGCTGTAACGATTAGAGTTTAAGGTGAAACTGCTTTTCAGCAAAGCATCCATTTCAATTTCATCGTTATTATTTACATACAAAGGCAATGTATAACCTGCAGAATCGAGCAATGTCCATTCATTCAGTTTATCGTTTATTTGCTCGCGCTGATATTTTATGCCCCATTGCAAAGTATGCCTGCCTTGATAAGAAGTGCCTCTGTGTTCAGCATTGGCCACTAAGGTTTCTAATCGGTTGCGGGCATAACGGTGCAACCCTCCTGTACCTAAAGCATATCGTGGCTGTCCAAAATTTTCTTTGCTGAAATCGGTTTCTACCTCGCCTAAAAAGTAGTCGCCAATAATATCATAAGCTTCATCTTCCTGTGTGGAATACACCGAAGACATCCATTTCAATTTTAGTTTAGGGTTTACTCTGGTAGTCCAGGAAATACCATTCATAAGCGTTTGATAGCGATCGTTTTCGCCCCCTTCAAAAGCCATGCGTAACTGATATACCTGATTAATGGCACCAAAAGTGGTGGTTAATTCTTCAGGTGAAAAAACAAAGCGGTTGCGGGCATAATTTACAATGTATTCCACATCGTTCTTTTCATTTACCTTATAAGTCATGTACGATTGTAAATCGATAAACAAAGGCACATACTGCCCTTTGGTTTGAAGACTATTCAACAAATATTGATTGGAGCGTTGACGAAAGCCAACCAAGTAAGTAAACTTTTCTTTTTTATCGGCACCTTCTAAATGCGCTGTAACGCCTAATAAACTTGCAGAAAGGCTACCGCCAAATTCTTTTGGTTTTTTATAACGCACATCTAACACCGATGACATTTTATCGCCATAGCGCGATTGAAACCCACCTGAAGAAAACTCTACCGATTGTACTAAATCAGCATTAATAAAACTTAAGCCTTCATTTTCGCCTGAACGAATTAAGAACGGGCGATACACTTCAAAATCGTTTACATACACCAAATTTTCATCGTAATTGCCTCCACGAACCGAATAGGTAGAACTCATTTCATTAGTAGAACTTACACCTAACCCTTGTGTAACTAAAGCACCTTCTACCCCACCTAATGGTGTTGGTATTTTTGATATGTTTTTTACATCTACTTTAATAGTGCTTGCGGCTTCTCTTACCTGCTTGTCTTCAATATCTACAATATCTAATTCTACTAATTCAGGTTTCATTTTTTTGTTCAGCTCATAGCGCTGAGCAGGTTTCAGCAAAAGAGAAACGGTATCGTTTCTGAAGCCTAAGTAAGAAAAAACGATTTTCAGATTAATGTTAGCCGGCACTTGTAATTCATAACTGCCATTGGCTGAAGATAAAGCTCCTACTCTTACATTATCGTGCAAATAAACCTGTACACCTTGAAAGGCTTTGTTATTATCATCGGTAATATTTCCGTAAACAGTGGCTTGTTGCGCTTTTATGTTAATGCTGAAAAGAAGTATTAAAACAATTGCACTAATAAAATGCCGGTTAAAATTGATAATTGAAGCTGAATGCAAAACGTATTATATTAAGGCTACACTAACGATACAATGATAATAAAATTATAACGACAACTGTTTTAGTTTAGTAATAGTATGCTGTGGATTGTCTGATTTAAAAACCGTATTGCCCGCCACCAACACATCTGCTCCGGCTGCTACTAATTTACCTGCATTCTGAAGCGTAACACCACCATCAATTTGAATAAGCGTAGATAGATTTCTTTGAAGAATTAAGTCTTTCAGTTTACTGATTTTAGTATAGGTATGCTCAATAAACTTTTGCCCTCCAAAACCAGGGTTAACAGACATTAAACAAACAATATCTATATCGTGAATAATATCATCTAATTGATTAATAGCAGTATGAGGATTAATGGCAACACCTGCTTTCATGCCACATTCTTTAATATTATGAATGGTGCGATGCAAGTTTCTGCATTCTTCCAAATGCACGGTTAAATGGTCGGCACCGGCTTTTTTAAAATCTTCAATAAACTGGTCGGGTTCAACAATCATTAAATGTACATCGAAAGGCTTTTTAGCAATAGGCTTTATGGCGGCAATAACGGGCAAGCCAAAAGAAATATTGGGCACAAAACGGCCATCCATAACATCTACATGAAACCAATCGGCATCGCTGTTATTAATCATTTCAATGTCGTTGCCCAAGTAGGCAAAGTTGGCAGAAAGAATTGAAGGAGCTATTAAATGTTGCATAGCGCAAAGATACTACAGAAGCAGGCAGTCATCACATTTTCTGAATACATCTTATAGACATGGCATAAGAACGGCTGTCGCTGAAATTTTTTATTACGTCATTTGAACGTATTAACAGGCTGAACGCTGTGTTTGCTGCACTGGCAGTGCTGCTCCAGAAACGGCTTGAATATATTGTTTCATTCAAAAAAACACTATTAGAGCTTCGCCAGCCGGCATTGGCAATTTTTAAATTTGAATTAAAAGCTGATGAAGCATCGGTAATATTTTCGGCAATTAAAACTTCATTCCATTCATCGTTGGTAGGCAAACGCCATTTGTTTCCTAATGCCTTACAGGGGTCGCACCCGTTAAATTGGTTAACTTCTGAAGCAGAAGTTGCTTCCCATTTATCATTATTTGTTCCGGTATTCCACCAAGAAGCTATAAAAAAATTAATTCCGCCTAATGGCAAACCTGCAGGATTATTTGAGAAAAGAATATTAGGGTTTCTCACTTCAGGTTCGGGCTTGAGAAGCTGATGGCCATCGGCCCACCTGCCCCACTGATAAAAACCACCAAATGCGAAGGTATCATCAACAGATTGTGCAACTCTTGACGAACCTAGATTTTGTTGCAGCCAAACATTTCCATCTTTAGTTCTAACTGTAGTGTAATTGTAATTTATACCATTATTCATAATACTTATTTGCCCTGTAGCCCCGATATTGGTTTCAGGCTCTATATTTACTTTGCCATGAGAATTATTACTCGCTTTTTCATTTTTGGTACAACCCAAAAACATTAACGATATAAATAAGACAGAAAATAATTGCTGCTTCATGGTGCCGTATGGAATAGATGTAAATATAATAGCAGTAAATTTTAGTAACAGTAAATTACAGATTAATACTGAAACAATATTTTGCCATATTGAGAATTACGGTTAGCCCAATCGACAACTTTCAGGCATAAGAAGGCCACTAAAGGCGCAACCACAACATCTATAGTATAATGTACATGTTGCCAAAGCAACATTAATGGAACCATAATTAAAGCTATAGCAGCAAAGGCTCTTACGTATTTGTTTTGCCCCAATAAAAACATCATGGTTAATGTTGCTGTATGGCCCGAGAAGAACAAATCTTTGGTAACTGTAACTTCCTGATGCAGAAAGAACTCGCCTACAGGATCAACTAACAACACCATGTCGGCAGGTGGATCCAATGGGAAATAATAAATAGAAATTACACGTGCAATTAACAATAATGAATAAGCTTGTAAGCCCCTGACAAATAATCCTGGATAAGGAATTGCAGAAACAATTGCAGAAATAATGGTGAAGTAAGTAAAGAAGAAAATAATGTTAGAAAAATCTGTTGGAGGAAGCATATTTAAAACGAAATCGTTTAAACGCTCGCCAGAACGAAGCTCCCACTGATTTAAACAATAAAAATTGAACTTGCTGGACGAAACAAAAAATAAAACAGTAATAATAAATTGCCACTTGAAAAGCTTATTGCCCCAAGCAGCTGCCCATGCATTTTGAGTTCTTTGCAATACTTCTTTCATATTAGTTTAACAATTTAATATTGCAAAATTAAATTAAAAACATATAAATGCAACAGTGTAGGCTGCTCTTACAGATTCATTTTAACATTTGTTTAGTATTAAACCTTAATAAGTTGAACAAAAAAGGGTTTCAGCTTCTGAAACCCTTGGTGTTATTGTGCCCAAGACGGGAATCGAACCCGTACGCTATTTGAGTAGCACAGGATTTTAAGCCTGTGACACTACGTGTTTTCAGGTATATTCAAAGTTACCTAAAAAATACTATAACATTGCTTTTCAATTACTTAAATATTTTGTAAATTTACTTTGGGTTATCTAAGGTAACAAAAAACCGCTACCTATTCCGATACCCCCCCTCTAAATTAATTTATATTTGTATCATGGCAACTTTAAAAATTATCCTCCGAAAAGACAAAGGAAATTCTTTAGATAATTTTCCTTTATATATAAGAATTAATGAAGGCGAAAGAAAGAAGATGATCGCCATCGGTGTACGAATTAAAGAAGAAGAGTGGGATGAAGAGGAACAAAAAGTGAAACGTGCCCACAAAAATCATGTTGCCTTAAACGCCATAATCAATAAAGCTAAAATTGAAGCAGAAGAAAAAATTCTCGACATCATTACCAAAGACAAAAAACAACCCATCATACACACCATTATCGAAAATGAAAAGAAAGTCTATTACCAGAATTTTTTCCTGTTTGCAGATTTGTATTTAAAAGAACTAGAAGTACAAAACAAGATTAACCGTTTAATTACAGAAAGAGCAAGAATTGATCTCTTGAAAAAATATGTGGGTACTGATACGTTACTGTTTGATGAGATTGATGTAAACTTTTTAAAGAAATTCCGACTTCATCTGAAATCTGTTCGTTCTATTAGTGAAAGAACTATCATGAATTATTACATTGTAATTAGAACCATTTATAATCGAGCCATTGAAGAAGGAGTTGCAGACAGAAACAAATATCCATTCGGAAAGAATAAGATTGTTATCAAATTTCCGGAAAGCTTAAAACTTGGTTTAAATCAGGAGGAAGTACATCTGATTGAGCAATTAGATGTGAGTGACAAACCTCATTTACAAATGTCAAAAAACATCTGGCTGTTTTCATTTTATCTTGCCGGTATGCGCATATCTGATATTCTGAAATTAAAATGGAAAGATTGTATTGATGGCAGACTTAATTATATAATGGGCAAAAATCAGAAAGTGGTTTCTTTAAAAATTCCACAAAAGGCCTGCGAAATATTGAATACTTTAAGGCATAGGAAGCAATTACCCAAAGACTTGGTATTTCCGCATTTAAAACTGGTTGATTTAAGCGATGCAAAAGCTACCTATATAGCTATTAATACTACAACAGGAAGAATAAATAGGCACTTGAAAACAATTGCTGAAATGTGTGGCATTGATAAGCCATTATCCTGCCATATTTCAAGACATACCTTTGGCAATATTACTGGCGACAAAATAAGTCCACAAATGCTTCAAAAGCTATACAGGCACTCCGATATCAAAACCACTATGGGCTATCAGGCTAATTTTATACATAACGATGTAGATGAGGCCTTAGAAAAGGTTTTGGATTTTTAAGGGTTGCTGTAAAAAATTAATGGTGAAAAATTGACATTTAAATGATTTGAATGCAAAGACAAATTGGGTATTCCTCGCATTTTGCGTGGTTAATAGTTTTGTCTTTACATGATTAATTATTCACTGATTATATAATTAATATGATTGAGAGAATTAGTATTGATTTGTCTAGCTTAAAACTTTTCTTATTTATCAATAATTCTATTCATTTCAATTGCTAAAACATTAAACTGTTTGCTTCAAAAGAAACATCTTTACTGTCAAAATTGGTTAATATCTTTCATCCCTATTTTTGTGCAACAAATTTATGAAAACCGAACCTATTTCTGAATTATCTTTCTGAATACTGAAAACCATTTATTGTAAATAAAATCTTTGTGGCAGTGATATTATATTAAAATCCAACAGTTATTTTATTTATCCTAAACGGTTTAGTTAGGTAGCTGAAGCAGTTTTATTTTCTCCAGCATCCAGTCTTCAAAATTTAGAAGCAGCATTAAGTTTTGTATATATTGGTTTTCATTAGAGGCTTTAAGTATTAAAGTTTCAGAATGAAGTTTAATAAACAAATTATGTAGTTCTTTTTTGGTTACAGACTTGGGTAATTTTCTGAAAAACCCTACAAATAACAGGTCGAACGAGTAATTATCGTTGCTTTTTCTAATTCTTTCATAATATTGCTTTGCATGTATATGTATATAATTGTTTTCAAAATTATAGCGAGACTTATGTAGTTGTGTATGAATAGTCTCTTCAAATAAAATAATTAAATAATACAGATTGGCAATTTCAACAAAATCTTTTCTAAGACCAACTGTAATTTTTTGCTTCATTATTTCTTCACAGTATTTTTTGGCTTTATCGTATTGTTTTAGTCTGGTATAGCAATAATACAACGTACATGCTGATGATATTGTAATAGCTATATCTATACTTTTTTTAGGAATTCTTAAATATACATTTTCAAGATATTGCACACATTCAAAAGTTAAATTTTTATTAAAGTACTTTGCTTTCTGAATACCATAGGTTAGATAAATTAATTCTAATAAAGGATTCTCAGAAAAATATTTTGAAAAACACGCGTGGTAGTTATTTAAGCCGCTGTTAAACATTTCTTCGTTTTTTGCAAGCACACATGCTGAAAGAAAATTCATATAGGCAGATACAACTAAGGTTTTAAATTCAGCCTTGTTTGACAGGCAGTTATTTGAAATACCTTTAAATACTTGCTGCTCTAAACTCAATGCCTCTTGATGTTTTGCTTTTAATTGAAGACACCACCCTTGTGCCATTAATAGATTATGATGGTCTATTTGGTCAATCGGAATTATTACGGAAATCTTATTTAATGTATCATTGATAGTTTCTACATCTTTTATATTTCTTAAGAGAAGTGTTTTGATTATAATTTCGGCTATTAAGGTATAGTAGAGGTATATTTTAGATTTAATGACATGTTTTTCTGATAATAAAAGGTTTTGTTTTGCAATTTCAATAGCATTTGTTGGGGCATTATGGCCGTAGATTTTATATATGCTCCAGCTTTTATGACCTAAAACAACAAGTTCATACACTAAATTATTGTTTTGTTGTGCCCAACTTTGTGCTTTATTGTAAAACCTTACTGCCTCGTGCCAGTGACTTTTATCTTGCATTAGCAGTGAAAAATCTATAAGGCGGTTTACATCTATAAAACTTTTGTCTTTATGCTCTATTCTTAAAAAGTCGAGCAGGTAATAGAAAGTTTTAGATTTTATTTCTTTATAGTGTTTACCTAGTTGTTTTTTTAATAAGGTTTCATTAAACAAAGTTTGTTGTTTAAGCGATGTGGCTACCTTAATAATTTGCTTCGATGCATTTTTTGAATTAAACACTTTTATAAATGAAATAAACCCAATGAATCTTGAGGGGCTTAATTCTTGTAATAAGATAAATAGTATATCGTTGGCGGGTTTCATTTTAAAAACTTATAGCTGTTTTTTCCCAAGATAATTATGCCCCTTTTCTTTTTATTTACAATATGTCTATTGTACAAAGCAGCACACTAAACGGCAGTATTTTTAAGCTAATAAATATGCAGCAGCAGCTTATTGAGGTAAGCTATATGGATTATGAGAAAAAAACAGTATGCCGTGTGTATCCTGCATTACATAATGTTCTGTATATATCGGCAAAGAATGTTTACAGTTATATTTATTTTACTAAGCAATATTCTGTAAATATTTCATTGAAAAATAACCTATTGTATGTTGCAAAAAGCATTGGCTATTATGAAGATATATTAAGCAATTATGGCTTTTTCAGAATAAGTAAAAGCTGTCTTATAAATTTAGCTCAAGTGGTTATGTATCAGGAAAATGGATTTGTTGTTTTAAACGAAACAACACAGCCCTTAAAAGTAACTGAAGAAATGCGTTTTATACTAAAAACACAGCTTAAAGAATTTTGTGTGCCTAGTATATTGTAAAAGCACCTCGCAAAACCAAAATAGTCTTTTACAAAGTCCAAACCCTGTTTGGCAAGTTGCATGGGTATAAACGCCTGCCATAAAAGCATTTTCACAGCATTAAATTTTTAACCCCCCAAAAAAAATCTAATGCTTATGAAAACAAAAATTTTTTCTTTCTGGACAGCCGTTTTGTTACTGGTAGTAACTTCAGGCACATTGTTTAACGAGGCTAATGCCACTAAAAGACGCTTACCTATAAATATTGGAATTAATGGAGATATTTTAACGGTAGTTTCTTCGGGTGGCACCGGTACTATTAAGAGGCTACAGGTAAAACAAGGCAGCACAGTGTTGCTTTCGCAAAACTGTCCTAATACTAATACTTGTAGTATTAATATTAGCAGTTTAAGCCCCGGTAATTATACTGTAGTGGCCATTTGCACCAATGAAACTTTAGAATCTGCATTTTCAAAATAGTTTTTTAAAAATCTATTAAGAAATTTCCGGCAAAAGAATATTTCTTTTGCCGGATTTTTTATGTGCTAAAAATTCAAAACGGTGCAATAGCCAGTCTTTATCGGCAAAACTTGTTTCAGCATTAAGCTGTTCAATTATAAGATGTATATTTTTTTTACCTGACCGAACTTTGATTAATAGTTGGTAGTATTGATTAAACTTTTTTAACACTGTATAATTGCCTGCCAGTTTTTCTTTATTATAGTTTAAAAATGCTTCAAAGTTTTTACAGCCCTCTTGCAGCTCTATGTTATTAGTTTCTGTATTATCATAGCGGCATTTCAGTTGTAATTTTTTCAGCAGGGCATCAAATGTTTTGGTGTCGCCATTAGGGGTTTGGACTATTGTTTTTTCGGCTTTGGTATAGTCTTTTTGGGCATAAGCAAGCAGGGCTTGAGAGTATAGGGTAAAGGCTTCTTTATGTTCATGGGGTAAGAAATGGGCATATTGCTCAATAAAACTTTCGGCATAAGCTATATTGCCTGCTTTTATGGCTACGGCTACCACGTTTCTGTAACCAGAGGGTTGTATCAATTGTTTTTCGAGCAATATATCTTCTGCAATTTTTTCATCTACCCAATACAGAAACTCGATTTCATAGTTGCCAATATTGTGGTTAATACACCTTAAACAAAAATTTTGCATATAGTTTACCATACTATTGTAATCTATTTTATGAATATGGGCTTTGTAGGTTTTCAGAAATGTCTTTAACTCATTATAGGCTATAACAGAATCATTGGTTTTTATAGAATTAAGCAGGGCATATATTCTGTAAAAGCAATATATATAGGGATATTCCGGTTTATTATAGGCAGCTATTTGTGCTATGAAATTTTCAGCATCCTGATGGTTAAAGGGCGTGCCAATAAATAAATGCCTGTTGGCTGCCTCTACTAAATAACGCAACTTTTTAGTGTAGTAAAAAATATCTAACGAATCGATTACGGGGTAAATGTTGTTGTTATTGTTGCGCTGTGCATTGGCCGCAAAGCCTTCATATTTTGTTTGTTCCAGCAAATGAATGTGGTAATAATCATCGGGTTCTTTAAATTTTATTTGCGAAGCGTTTGTAAAAGCCTTGTTATAGCGTTGTTTAAAGTGCTTTTCAAGCACCAAATATTTATAGTTTTTAAGTATAGCTATTTCGTTATTTACAGCAATATCTTTATTGTTGTTAATTAAAAATATTTCTATAATACCTAGCAAAGCAGTTGCCTTTTGATTAAGCTTGTTTTCGCTGTTAATGCTTTTTATTTTCTTTAGAATAATAGCTACATCCATATTTTTTTCATTAAAATCAGGATAGCAGTTTGTGAGGTAATTGTAAAAATCTGTTACAGCTTTATCGGTATTATAACAAGGTGCTTCTACCCATTTTTTTAACTCTTTTACCTGTGCTTTGGAAAGCGCGCCAAACAGTTCTACTATTTTAGTTTGCAGCATAATAAAATATAAGTGGATATAATAAAAACAGTATTGGTAAATGAAAGATAAGGCAACTTAACTAATTAAAAAAAAACAAGTAGTTTAATAAAAAAACAAAACTGTATAAGCGTAAAAAAATAGTAATGCTTTTTTTAATGCTTAATTATTTATAAATAATAGTTTAAGAAGTTTTAAGATGCGTTTAGCGGGTGGCAAAAAGCATTTTTTAGCGTAAAAAAATCAAAAATTTCGGTTCAGTAAATAGTTCTATTGTAAATACTATTGTTATAAAAAAAGTAACAGTGGTAATACAACACACTAAACAAAACTCATTTATAAGCTCCAACCTAGAATTGCATTATGTATATAGCTATATAGGGGCAATAGCTATCTGCTATGCCTATGTAGCAGTTGCCTTTATGGCGGGGTTGTTTTGCAACCCTGCTTTTTATAAAAACAAAACCAAAATAGCAGTTCAAAGCAAATTTTCAATTACTGCTAAGCACTTGGCAGTTACTAATAAGCACTTATTAATTATTAAAGAGCTCTCGGCAACTATTGCTAAGCACTCATTAACCGTTGCTAAGCACTTAGCAACTGCTGATAAGCTCTTATTAACAGTTAAAAAAGACTTAGCAGTTATTAATAAGCACTCGTTAGTTATTAAAGAGCACTTGGCAACCATTGCTAAACACTCGTTAACTATTGCTAAGCACTTGTTAACCCCTGTTAAAATGCTAAAAAGACTGTAAAAACCACAAAAACATAACAAAACCCTTAAATATTAATAATAAATGCTATTTATAATAATATCATTAATGGGCATAACCAAAATAATAAAAAAATAAAAACCATAAAAATACCCGGAAGCCGAAAAGGGAGATGAATAGAGTAGGCACAAATTTTTAAATAATAAGCCATGCCAAAAAAATTAAAATTTGAAAAATTCATTGAGTCAAAATTTAAAGGACTCAACTTTCTTTCCATTTCTAACGACACCTTTAAACCAGGTGTAATTTTAAATAATGACGATAGAATTATAGACAGTTTATGGAGAATATTTCCCAAACAAAATGACGAAAAATGGACAACTACAAAAGTAGCTTCTACTATTGCAGGCTACACCATTGAAGGCGAAAGAGCACTTGATATTACAGGAAAAGTTTTAGGTGTATTCTCATTGCAGGCAGGTGTTACTGCAAAATACTCAGTATCGTTTGAATTTAGCGAGTGCCAATCGTTATTATTCAATACCGAAGCAGGTGGCATATATGAAAATGAAGTACGAAATCTAATTATGAAACTTAAAGAAACCGATCGAAGCACTTGGAAAGATATACTGCACGAGTATGTTACGATGGAAAGCGTGTATGTAGAATCTTTTACTGCCAAGTTTAAAAGAGAAGGCAAAGTAGTAACTGCTGCTGAATTAGAAAAAGTAAGTAAAGAAGTAAAAGTATCTGCTGCTTTTTCATGGAAAGCCGGTGGTGTAATGGAAATTAAAAATAACCAAAACCCACTTGGAGTAAGAGGTTTTACTGTGAAGCGATTTATGTAAGGAATATAACAAATCAAATTATACCTCGGAAGCCGAAAAGGGGATTTAGAGTAGGCATGTAAATAGAGTATTTATGAATTATAGTATTGAAACCCATAATAAAATTTTTGAAACTATTGAAGAATTGGATTTTACGATGGTAAAATTAAAACTTCAAGATAAAGAAGAAGGTCAAGGTTGGACATCTGAACTATGTGATGAAGCAGAAGAGGAATACAAACGCTTTCTTGCTCTTAAAAGAGTATATCCTGACAAAGAAATTGTGCCTAACAGCATTGTTGATTTATTTTGGCATCAACACATTTTAGACACTCAAAAATATGCTGATGATTGTAAGAATGTATTTGGATATTTTGTTCACCACTTCCCCTACTTTGGAATGAACGGTGAGCAGGATGCAAAAAACCTTTCTGATGCATTTGCCGAAACCAAAGAATTATACAATCTACACTTTGGTAATGAATATTCTGGTGATGCTGTTCGTTGCAAAGCACCAAAATGTAGAACACAATGTAAACCTATGAAGTGTAAGTAATGAATAAGGAATACAATATAAATAAAGAGAAAATTCTCTTAGAGTTAGGTATAGATGAAGGACAATTTAATAGCTATGGGTTGGAGTGGAATAAACTCAATGAAATATTTGAAGACTATAATACCGATAAAAACTTATCTAACTGTGAAATAAAAGTTGAGGAGTTATCTAGAGTTTTTAGAAAATACAAGGGTGTTCATTCTGTAACCTATAGAGTAAAGAATGGAAATAGCTTAATTAAGAAAATAATAAAAAAACGTATTGACTATCCTGAAAGAGTAATACATAAAAATAACTATCGAACAGAAATTACTGATTTATTAGGGATAAGATTATTACATCTTTTTAAAGATGAATGGGAGGAAATTCATAATCAAATAATTGAAGATGGGTGGAAATTAGTTGAGACACCAATAATATATAAACGAGAAGGCGACTATGATATATGTGAAAAGAAAGGAGAGGAAGAGTTCCAAAAAAAAATTCATGAAAATGGGTATCGTTCAATACATTATTTAATTGAAGAAAAAACAGGTAACAAAAAATACATTATTGAATTACAGACGCGGACAATTTTTGAAGAAGCATGGAGTCAAATAGACCATTTATATAAGTATAAAAAGAATGGAAAAGACAAGCCATACTTCATTAACAACGATTTGCTATTAACACTTAATAGAATAATAGGTACAGCAGATGAAATAGGGGGGTTGATAAAGAAAATAAAATCTGTAGAGGAAATTACAAAAGAGAATGAGAATAGTGTTTTAACAGACGAAAGAATATTAGAGTTAATTAAAATTAGAAGAGGTGAAGATGTTGAGTTCAATAAAGAATTTAAAGATGCTGAAAAAAATGCAGACGAAAAATTTGAAACAGAAATATTAAATCTAAAAAAAGAAATAGAAGAAAAAGTAACAAACTCAATTAATGATAAATTATCAAATAAATAAAGAGAAATGAATCCAAAAGAAATAATAGAAGAAATCCAAAAAAGAATTAAAGAAGAAACTGAAAAGCCATTAAAGGTTTCAATCATGGGGCAAACAGGCGTGGGCAAGTCATCCTTACTGAATGCTTTGTTTGGCACTTCTTTAAAAACTGATGCTGTAAAACCCTGCACCAAGGAAATTGAGAAAGTTGTAGTTAAGGGCGATGAAAATTCAGAGTTATGGTTTTATGATTTACCCGGAATTGGTGAGTCTATAGATGCCGACAATGGCTATATGGAAAAGTACATAGAGATGATTAAAGAATCTGATGTGGTGCTTTGGGCTATGCATACCGACAACCGCTCTACCGCCTTTGATGTTGCTGCACTAAAAAAATTACTTGATGAGTTTGATGATGAAAACAAAAGTTTAGTAATGTCTAAAATCACTTTTGTGCTCACAAAAGCCGATGTTTTGGCATCGCCTGCATGGATTATGGGTAAAATAAATAACCACAAAGCAGACTTTACGCCTAGCAAACAAGTGTCTGAAATTTTAGAATACAAAAAAGTTTATTATCAGGAAACTTTTATCAATCCATATTTACAATATATAGAGTCAACCACTTATAACGATTGTGACTTTAAAATTGACGATGATAATTTTCATACCACTAAATATTTGGTTAAATACAAAGGCTATTTAAGTATAGAACTATTAAACAACTACATTAAAAAATTCCCTAAGTACGAAGAAATATTTCATCGTTTACACAGAAACTATGAAGTTGTACCATGCTCATCGCAATTCAGGTATAATCTCAATCAATTGATGGTGGTAATTACCAATAAACTTGGAGAGAGTGCCATAAGACGATTTAGAAAATTTACTGAAAACAGCGATTTATCCACGTTAGAATTAGTAGAAGCAAAACAGTTGTGCAACATTATAGTATTTGATGTAAACAAAGGAAAAACCATTTTTAATCTAAACAATATAAACATCTAATTATGTCTGACGAAGAAATACTTCAGTTAATAAAAAAAAGAAGAAGAGAAGATAATGAATTCAATAAAGAGTTTGAGCAAGCTGCAAGAAGCAAAGACAAAAGTTGGCTCGAAGATTTAGTTGATAGAGTATTGAACTTCTTCCAAAAAGTAGTTGAAAACTCAGTTATAGCGGCTATTTTAAGATTCTTTGGTTTATAATGTTTATCTGACAATGAACAATGGTGCAATTATTCAAATAGTAGGTTTTTATAGTTCGCTTGAAAAAAAATTAAACCCAATCTCCTAAACTTTATTTTATGAAACCTGCATTAATAAAACTCAATTACAAATTTGTACTAGATGGTACAGCAACCGATGCAACTTACGTTACGCTTTACAACAATTGTTTAGGTGAATTTAACACTCAAATGAATTTTCTTCAAGCTGTTGGAATTCCTAGAGTAATAGATTTTAAAACTTTAAGAAATGATTTAAAAATTACAATTACTAATTCATTAAATCCTTTTATTCAAAATTTAATCCTTCAAAGAGATTTTTATATTCCAAACTTAACAGATGGCACAAAACTTTTAAAATTAAAACCAATAAGTATTAGTTGCTCCATTGAAGAAGGCAATATTCAAAATAACACTTTTGTATTAAATCTATACTTTACTACAGAGGTTCTTACACTAATTGATAGCCTTTCAGATAAAATATTAATTGTTGTTGGAGACAAATCACAAGAAATTCTTGAAGGCAGTGAAATAGCCAAAGCTTTGTTTATCAACTATTCAGAAAATCTGACGCTTGATAGTTATAAAAGAATATAAATTGAAGATCACACTCATTACAAATAATGTAATATCATTTTTAAACTAAAACCCCCACATACAATGAAAACATCAAAACCATTATTCTTAATACTGTTGCTTAGTACAATAGTATTTTATGCTAAAGCACAATTGCAAGGTGGCGCTGGCAACCCATTGCAACCCGCAGTATTTCCTGCCTATAACGCCACCATTTCAAGCTACACGGTTTATAACAGCGATAGCACACAAACCGATATTGAAACTTTAGTAAGAGTAAATATTAGCGACACTACCCAAATAAACAAGGTGCATGTAAAAATTAAAGGGGCGGCTAATAATCAGCTACGGCAACAACAAGTGGCACAACTCAACCAAAATGAGGTATATAAAAGGTCATCAGGTATTCATAGCCCTACCAGCTACGATATATACTTTAAGTTTCCTGGCAACTATGCCAACGAAAAGCTCGAAGTAGAATTAGAAAACCGTAGCGGGGTAAAATCAACCGCATTAACAGTAATCAACTAAACTCAAACCTTAAAAACTATTATCCATGAATAACTTCATAAAAACCATAATCTGCTATGGACTATTAACTATAGTCTATGGGCAATTACCCGCTCAGGTAAAATTTCAGAAACATTATAATAGTGGAAATAACCCTGAATTATTTAATAGTGCAATACAAGTGTCAAACGGAAACTACATAGTAGTTGGTGCAAACAACAATATTACAAGTGGTCTTCCAGACATGACAATATTTGAAATTGATGTGCTTGGAAATAAAGTAAGAGAAAAAGCTTTCGGTGATAATTTTACGGATGCTGCTTACTATGTGATGGACGAAACTGACACAAGTTATGTAATTGTTGGCTCTACACATACTTCTTCATCACCATCTGATGATGTACAATTAATAAGTATTAAAAAAGACCTCTCACAAGTTTATTGGAATAGAAGAATACATAGCGGTGGTAGAGAAGTTACAAGAATGGTACAAAAAGGTTCTGATGGTTATTATGGTGTTGGTTGGAATAATGGAGGGTCAAACGGATGGCAATATATGACATACAAATTAAATTTTAATGGCACCTTAGCATGGAACAGAAGTTGGGGAGGAAGTGGTGTAGAAAAAGGAGAAGCAATTACTTTAACCAAAGATGGCGGAATTTTGGTAGTAGGTGAGCAAAGTAGTGATGTTATTAACAGTAGTGATATTGGAGTATATAAGTTTAATAGCACTGGCAATACAATGCAATGGGGCAAAGTTTATAGTGTTTTGGGAGAAAATGCACATGAAGTAATACAAACTAAAGATGGCAACTATGTTATGGCAGGCATATTGTTTAGGGCTAATGCACCCGGAGGCGGTTGGTTGTATGATTTGTTTTTGACAAAAATTGATAGTGTAGGGAACATTTTATGGAGTTACACTTACGGTGATACAATACTTCATAACTGGACATCAAAAAGAATTATAGAATTAGAAGACAGCAGTTTAGTAATTGGCGGAACACGAAGAACTGTAAGCAATGGTTTTGATGGTTTTCTAATTAAAACCAATAAAAACGGAAATATTCAATGGAGCAGATCTTATGGCTCAACCGGAAATGATGAGATATATGATATTTCTTTAACCAATGATGGAGGCTTTATATTGGCTGGAAAAACCTCAAGTTTTGGTGCTGGTAGTAACTTTAATAGCTACATAATTAAAACAGATGAAAGCGGGCTTAGTGGGTGTAATGAAAACACAGCATTATTGGTACAAAGAACTCAAAGTTGGGCTAGTGCAAATAGAAGTTATACTATAACAAGTCACTCGGGTAGTGGAACAAGAGGAACTTTAAAAAATGTAACCCATACGGAAAACAATCAATGTTCATTCAATAACGGAACTAACTGCTTTAATCCATATTTAATAGGAGAAAGTTTTCACGATACCACATCAATGTTAACTAATAATTCAAGCATGTGGTTTAGGTTTAAGGCAATAACCGATGTAGAGCGGTTTAGATTTTTTGAATATCCTGATAATGCAAATAATTACATTAAAAAAATTACTGCATATTCCGGGCCACATTGCTTCGCCTTAAGTCAAATTAGTACAATTGACGGCACAAGCAGCGAGAACATGGTAATATTAACAACCAGCAATCTTACGCCCAATACATTTTATTATATAAAAGTTGATTTTAATAGTACTAATCAATTTAATTTAGGGCTTTCAAGAGGTTGCGACCCAATAGCAATAATATATACTGAAGGGCAAGAAGTAATCTCCATATCAGACCCTTTACATGGTCAGGGAGCAAATAATCCTCCTACTGTAGGTTATGGGTCAGGAACTGGTTATGTTTGTGAAGGGCAACCTGTATTTTTCTCGAATTTACGAAGTTTTGACCCATCATATTGCTTCGACAATATTGACAATCTTGCTGATAACAATAATTCATATGTATGCTTTCAAATTAATGCGGTAAACACCAGCGTAGTTGTAAATAACGAGTTTCAGATAATCACTCCTAATGTAAGATTTCAATGTATAGATGTAGGACAAGTAATTTCATTTAATAATCTACCTCCGGGATGCTATGGATACAGAATGCTTCATAATCCTAATTTATCGGGTGGTACAGCTACAATATCTACTGACTGGGCATATTTTTGCGTGGTAGATGATAATAGAACATTAGGCATTGCATTAAATCCCGACCCTGCATCTAGCACTATATGTCCGGGAGAAACTATTAGCGCATCATGCACTGGTTGTACCTCTGGCGATATAATAGAAAAGTGGATTATCAACGGAGTAACTCAGGGCCAAGGGCAAAATCTAAATCCAATTGAGTTCTCGTTCAATAATCCCGGCACTTACAATATTGTTATGGAAGTGGCGGGCGTTTGTGGCGTTGAAGAAATTGAAAGAACGGTTACGGTTACTAAGCCTTCTGCCGACTTTAATTATTCAATTTCATGCAATAGTAATAATCAACCTGTTGTTGTGTACACAGATAATTCTATCTGTGCTACAACATGGAATTGGAGCTTTGGAGCCGGAGCTTCGCCCTCTTCCGCAACAGGGCCAGGCCCCCATACAGTTACATACTCTAGTCAGGGCATTAAATATCCAAGCCTTACAATAAATCAATCATTAAGCTTTTCCAATACCAAACAAAAAGAAGTTGAAGTTGTGATTCCAAGTGCGCCTGTTATTATCGGGTTGCCAACTGCATGTTTATTAGAAGGCAATATTTATTCTGTTGCTACACAGCCAAATACTACTTTTACATGGTCGGTTACCAATGGCTCTGTGTCGCCATCAACGGGTACTAACGTTACTGTTACGTGGAATAATAATTCAGGGGGTACAGTTACGGTTACTGCTTATAATTCAGTAACAACCTGCACTACCTCAACCTCGTTAATTGTTGACCCTTGTTGTTATGGACAAGAATTCAACCTTGGCACTGCACAATCGGTAAATGGCAGCAACAGAGTATTTAGAGATGCCAATAATAACCTACTTATTCAAGGCAACATAAGCTTAGTTAATGGCTCATTGGGGCTTGCTGCTATTTTAGGTCTAACGGGGCCAAACTATACATGGACAGAACCAGTTGCTGAAGTAGTAATCAACGGCACTTTGTTTGTAAATGGCAACCTAACAATCACCAATTCACCTAAGATAAGAATGGGCCCAATGGCAAGAATAGAACTTGTGGGTAATGTTACTTTTACAGTACAAAACAATTCGGTTATCAGTGCCGCTTGTAATGAAATGTGGGATGGCATTTATGCTACTGCCAGTGCTTCTCATATAAGAGTACTTTCCAACTCAACAATAAAACAAGCCCAAAATGCCATCTTCTCTAGTAATGCCGGAAGGTTTACCTTAACCCAATGTATTCTGGAAGAAAACTTTAAGCATGTTGTGGTAAGAAACAGCAGCATAGCTCATTTAGGAAATATTAGCGGCACTACCTTTAGATGCCAAAACAACCTTATTGCCCCTTATAACTCGCCTGCACAACTCACTAGTATTTGTATAGAAATAAACAATGTAAATACTATTACCATTGGCGAACACACTAATTTTAATAATACGTTTACACAAGCAGCAACAGGTATTTGGGCCGAGGCAAGTACAGTAAATATTTTTAACAACACTTTTAATTCAATAACCAACGCTGTGTATGCCTTACAAACTAATTATAATTCCCCTAAAGGAAATCATATTGTTACTGTTGGTAGGGCAGGTGGTAATATTACTGTAGCAGGGCAAACGGGCAGTTTTTCTAATCGTTTTATAAATTGTGCTTTATCTGTTTTATCTGACAAATATTATAAGCTAAGAGTAAGGCATAACTGTATTCAACAGCCTAACCCCGATGGTATAGGTGTAGCCTTTTTGTTTGCACCATACGATAAGTTTATTACCGGGGCATTAATTGAAGTAGATACTAATCTTATTCTTCAAGGAAACATAGGCATATTTGGCGCACAAAATAATTCTGATATTAGAATAAGAGGCAATAGAATTAATTTCGATGGCTCAACGGGCAATTTAAGAAATGGCATTTCTATAAACAATGCGCAAGATTTTTTTGCACAATATGCCCTCACACCTTCACTTTCGCCATTTATGCCGGCAACCCAAATCAGCAATAATAATATTGATTTTTGCTACTATGGAATAACCAATTCTTTTAGAAGTACGGCTCAAATTAATAATAATATAATAAACTTAGCAATACTCCCTACTACACCTGTAATAAATAATAATTATGGTATAAATCTAAGGCGGTCAATAGCCTCTAACATATTATCTAATACGGTAACCAGTAATAAAGATATTAGTGGCAATGCTGTCAATGAAACCAGATATAGAGGCATTGAATCTCTTGCAAGCCCTAATACCTTATTTAGATGTAATGTTTTAGGAAGGGCTACTACTGTTTTTCCAAGCGGTACTTTAGGGGTAGATTTTAATTTTATCTTACCTCAAACCCCCCAAACTTTAATTGCTAATGATATAGGAAGAGCTGTTGTGGGTTTAGCATTAAGAAATGGTGCAGCAATAGGCTTCCAGTTTAGACATAATTTAGGCACAATTGTTTTTGACAATACATGGGATAATCATCAAAATGTTATACACACCAGAGCTTATACCGATAATAATGTGCGGGTTAACGGGCTTCAATCTAGATTTATTGTTAGAAACGTATCTAACCCTCTTTACAGGCCTGTACCTTATGTGGGGGATATTAATAATGCTTCCAATCCTTCATCCCCGGTACCTATGGCTATACCCACCAACCTCTTAAACACTACCCCATTTAGCTGCGCCACACCGCCAACTACTAACCTAGACGTAAACTTTGCCGAAGAAGTAATTAATGATTTATTGGCACACCCTACCGATTCGCTGCTATACCGTTGGTGGTATAGATATAATACTTACCTATCGTTGTTCGATAACGATTCGTTGGTTAATGCCAATTCAACCTTACTCAATTTTAAAAATGCTTATAAAACTACGGCATTGCCTAAAATAGATAGTTTAAAGTGGGAAGTTTATAAAATGACGGTTGATGGGTTCAATTTCGATAGCTATTTTATACTGAAAGATGCGCTAAACAGTATTAGTGTAGATAATTATATTGAAGCCAATTATAAGCAAATGGCATTGATGCAATTAGAAACCCACAACCCCTCATTAAACTTCGACCAGCAAGTATCACTTAACAATGCGGTAACAGCAGTTGCCAACTGGTGTATGTTTCAAGGTGGCCCCGGGGTTTTAGAAGCGCGCGCATGGTTGTTAAGAAATCAATTGAATCAAGACTTTATGCAGTGGGAAGATAGTTGTTATACCTCGCCACCGCAGCGTATAGGAAGGTTTGAAAACGAAGAGGAAAATTTAGTAGAAAATCAACTACAGGCAACAAGCCTGCCCGCTAATAAAAAATACTACTTACATCCCAACCCTACCAAAACAGGATTTGGAGCTACCATAGAATTGGCAGAAGATGTCGAAGGCATAGTAGAATTATATACTATTGATGGCAAACAAATAGGTAACCACAGAGTTAAAACGGGTACTAACCTGATTGAGTTAAAAGATTTAGGCAGTGGTATTTATTTTTATAGAGTTTGGATTAACAATAACTTGAATAACACCTCAAAACTCGTTATCTTGGAATAGCAATGTTTAAGAAAAATTTATTTTTAATATTTTGTATAACCTGTGCCTGTATAACTACTATACAGGCACAGTTATTACACGATGCTAATTGGGTATTTGGATATAATTGTGGTATTAATTTTAGCGATAGTAATAATATTACCCAATATACCACCAAAGCTGATAATTGGATTAATACCGCAAGTATTTCTGACGAGAAAGGTAATTTATTAATGTACATACATCACGATAAATTGTCACTAAACCCTTATATTGATAATTACGCAGTGTACAACAGCCTTAATATTATAATTGATACTTTAATAAGTAGCTATACAAGTTCAAATAATGTTTTTTTTTTAATTATAAAAAATAAAGTAGTATTATTTCACGTAGGCAAGTTTAATGATTTTTTTTCATGTACTTTGCCTAATGCAGAATGTATAAAATTATATTACAGTGTATTTGAACTAGATGCGCAACAGCGCATTATTGCAACATCGGTAAATAATATTGCGATAGACGATACTATTAATGTGGGCATTGCTGCTACCAAACATGCCAATGGTAAAGACTGGTGGCTATTGGCACATGAACAAACCGGAAAAACCCCCTACCGATGCAACAACAATTTTTATAAACTACTTATAAGCGAAGACTCTATTATTGGTCCAACCAAACAAAGTATTGGAAGTATTGCATGTAATAATGTAGATATTCTTGGCGAAATGAGGTTTTCGCCAACCGGCAATTATTTAGCTTCTTTATTACCCAATAGTGGGGTTGTAGAATTATTTAATTTCGACCGATGCACGGGTACATTATACAACCATTCAATTTTAGATTCTAATATAAATTATAGACCCGCATACTGTGAGTTCTCACCAAACGAAAATCTACTTTATGTAACAGAGGGTATTATAACGGGAACCGAAAGAAATTCAATAACTCAATACAACATTAAAAACATGCAATCAAATATTCTTTATGATACTATTAGCATGGATTTTAGAATTGGTAATATTAGCCTTGCCTCCAATAACAAATTATATATTGCTTCGGCAAGAAGATTTAATACTATGCTTGATTCTTCTATTGTTAATAAAAATTTATCTGTAATAGATTATCCTAATATAGTGGGCAATGCCTGTAGTCTTAATATGTTTTCATACCCCTTAATTGCGGGTTGTAAGTCTTCATCTTCTTTACCCAAAATGCCCAACTACAACCTAGGCGCATTAAGCATTTATGAAGCCAGTGCCGGGGCAGATACATTATACATTAATAAAGAAGAACAAGAAGGGGTGCAGTTAGGTAGCCCCACGGTGAAAGGCGTAGTATATCAATGGCAACCCGCAGAGGGTTTAAATGATGCCAATATGGCACAGCCTTATGCCACGCCTAATGAGAGCCGCCTATATACTGTAACCCTAACCGATACTACCATACAACATAACTGTAAAATGCGTGTAGATAGTGTGTATGTAGTAGTAAACAATTGTAAAGAAGGTAAGTATGGCAAAGAAACTACTTATGAGGCAGTAAAAATATTTCCTAACCCCGCCCACGATAAAATAACCATCAGCAGCAGCAATAATTGCCTAACCATAAAAGAAGTAGCCATAATAGATACCAGAGGCAGAACCATAATAAACACCACTGAAACAACTATAACCGTAAGCGAGTTAGCAGAAAGCCTCTATATGGTAAAAATACGCTTTACTAATGGGCAAACGCTTACTAAAAAGTTGGTGGTGTATGGTAAGTAGCACCTCAAAACTCGTTATCCTGGAATAGTAATGTTTAAGAAAAGTTTGCTTATAGTTTTATGTGTTTTATGTGCCTGTACAACTTCTATACAGGCACAATTGAAACATGATGCTAATTGGGTGTTTTTAGAACGTAAAGAAATTAAATTTGAAAAAGATAGTTCATTAACACAGTTTTCCTACAGTACACAAAATTACTGGTATAGCACGGCAAGATCATTTTCTGACTCTAATAGAAATATTCATTTTTATATAGATATTAAAAGTAATATTTTTGAAAACAAAGTAAATAAGCCTTTTATAAAAAATACAGATAAAAATTTTGAAAGCGGTGAATGGTTTGCACAAGGTTGTGCCTTCATTGAAAAACTTATAGTGAAAGAAGATGATGAATTAGAAGCAAACGACTTTCTTTCACTTCGTGCAAAACCATTCTATAAAATCAAAGAAGGTGTTTACCGGATTATTTTCAGATTGTTTGTAGTAGAAAAAATTTTCAAGGGAGTTTATTTCATCTTGCGTGACATAAACACAACACTTCCGAAGGCAGACCGAATTTCGAATTTAAAAAGTTTATTCGGTGATGAGTTTTCTGAAAAAGTAATGACTTATGAAATCTTAAAAAGGATTTATCCCGACAAGTGCATTGCATTTACAGGAAAAGAATTGGCAGACAAGAAAATTGATGGAGCACCCGACTATTACATACGCAAGGGAAAGAACATATTACTTTTTGAATCTAAAGATTTTCTGATTCCGGCTGCTGCAAAATCATCGTTTAATTTTGCTCAATATGAAAAAGAGTTTGAAAAGAAATTGTATTTCGTTAAGGAAAACGGAGTAGAAAAACCAAAAGCAGTGATGCAGTTAATCAAAAGCATAAAAATACTTTTGCGGAATGAGTTTACAGCAAATAAGAATTATAATTACAAAGAAGTTTCAATTTATCCGATTCTGCTAACACATGACCACCAGTATGACACAGGAGGTTTCAATCATCTTATCAGTTATTGGTTTCAGGCAGAATTAGAATTGCTTGCAGAAGAAGGTTTTTTCATTCACAAAATCAAACCGCTTATTGTAGTAAATATTGATTGCATTATTTATCATCAGGTTGCATTAAGTAAAAATGTTCCTTTGAATGAAGTGTTGAAGCTATATGCGGCTCACATTCACATGAGCCACACTTTAAAATTCAATAACCAATCAGAAGTAGAAAATTATCTTATGAGCAAAATGACACCGTTCTCAATTTTTATGGAAAACTATTTTTCAAACAAAGGTTTGAAGGAAATGCCGCCAATGCTGCATGAACTCGGACTTTCTCTTTTTAAGAATGAGTCTAACAAGCAAGCAGAATCAATAATTATTTGATATGAGTTCAAAGAAGCCAGTTGAAATACACAAGTCACATCAAAATGAAAGAAAGTCCAAGAGGAACTTTGAATCACTACTTGACAACCTCAATATGCGAATGGCTTTTCCGTGGGCTGACAATGACTATGGCATTGACGGACAAGTTGAACTTATTAGCCCTATAAAAAACTCAGACAGCTTCAGACCCGACAGTAAATTTTTTCTCATTCAGCTAAAATCAACTGAATCCTTAAAAACAGTTGGAAAGAACATCTCCTTCGCAGTTCCAGTCAAAAAAATTATTCAATGGTTCAGTGCGAACCTTCCAGTAATGTTTGTGATAAATGATTTAAAAAATAAATGCTTCTACTCTATTTGGATTGATGAGAAACTAATCAGCATTTTAGATAACACCAACTCAAATTGGGTAAATCAAGGCGACATTACTCTGAAAATACCGACAGATAACAACTTTTCCAATTACACATTAGAGACCATCCGAGATTATGTTCTGAGTTGGAAAGTTCCTTTAAGAAAAATTATTGAAGCAGGAACTTACTTTGATTTAAAAGACAAATGCAAAGGAAATCTTGATTCGTATTCTGAAATCTGTAAGCCATTCAAATTTGAATCAACAGACAGTTCACTTGTTTCGTTAAACAATCAGATTGAACAAGCTATTTATCGCATCGCAATTACAGGACCTTCAAGAGTTGGCAAAAGCACCTTGATAAATGCTTTACTCAAACGCAAAGACATTTCGCCAACCGGAATGGAGCAAACTACAGCCGTTCCTATTCAAATTCTACCCGGGAAAAAAGATTCAATAGAAATAAGATTTAGAAGCGGCAAAGCCGCTTCTGAGAACTTTTCTATTAAAACTATCAAAGAGTTTGCTTCACAGGAATTGAATGAGGACAACAAAAAAGAAGTAACACTTTTAGCAATTCATTTAGCCAACCGACAATTGGAGCAAGGTGTTTCACTGTTTGACATTCCAGGACTTGACGACCCTGATGAAAACATTTACACCTACACTTGGAACACAGTCACAAAAGCAAATGCAATTCTCTATTTGATTGATGGTTCTGTTTATGAAAATGGTGGTTACATTTTTAGAAGAGAATACAAGAACCACATTCTTGAATTAGGGCAATCGCTTGACAAAATATTTTTGGTTTTTAATAAGGTCAATGCACTCACAGGAAACAAACTTGAAATGCTCAAAGACCGAGTTACAAAAGACCTTCAAAAACTAAATCTCTATGAAAAAGTTTCTGACAAAATCTATTTCATCAGTGCAGAAGAAAGTTTAGAAGTTAGGACAAGCAAAAAAAAGGGTAACGATTCAGTCAAGAAATTGGAAGATGATATTTGGGCTTACCTGCTTCGTGAAAATAAAATTGGCTTAGTCAATCTCAGCTACATTAACAAAGACATAATTAAATCTACAATTGACTTTGAAGGAATCTTGAATGCAAGATTGCTTGATAATGCAAAAAGAAAAAAGTTAGATGCTGCAATTAGCACAGTCAAAACCAAAATACCTGACCTATCACAACTTTACTATTCCAGAGAGAGGGAAATAAAATCAGGAATAAGTAAATCATTAGAGGTTAGAAAAAACAATCTCTTACTTGAATTGGAGAACTATTTAAAATCATTTCCACCTTCTGTTGATTTACCTGACAAAACTAAAATGCGAAACTACCTTGCAGTAGGTGGACACAAAACATTGGAAGAAACCAACAAGGAATACTTCCACCAAATGAATCTTCAAAAAGAATTGATTGATAAATGGCTTGAAGAAAATTTGAAACAAGTAAGAGAAATAATTTCGGGAAACACAGAACAAAAAATTGTCGACTTTTCTGATATCAATAATTTTGAACCACCGTCAATTGATTTATCAACTTCCTTCGGTGTCGGCTTTCTTGCAGGTGCGTTAGCATTCTTAATCAATCCTTTGGCAGGTTCAGTAGCACTATTCACTGGGATTTCGGCCTTCTTAGGAAACCTATGGCTTTCAGCTTCTGAAAGAAGGGCAAAACGAATTACCAAAACAATGGAAGTGGCAAGAAGAAGTTACAATGAGCAATTCAAGAAGATTGATTCAACTTATATGGCTTGCATTGACGAAAACTCAAAAAGAATTATTGACTACGCAAACAAGAAAATAAATTCATTTCTAAATGACATTCAATCACAGACAAAAAAATTAAGTTCCTCATTATCTGCTCAAGAAGAAAATCAATACAACGATGCTTTTTCAAAAATTGAAAAGTTGCGGACTTCAATAAACAAACTCAGTGAAGAAATAAACGGCTGGTATGCCTCAGTATAAAATAAATCAAAAGAATAAGAATGCTTACAACTATCATTGAAAAATATTTATCCAGCGTTGACCAAGCAACATTTCAAAAGTTGATGAATCACCTTCTGCATTTAGAAGGTTACAAATTTCTAAGTTCTCCGGGTTCAGTAGTTGGGAAGAACAAAACGAGTAAAGGAAGCCCCGACAGTTTTTTTGAAGATGGAGACAAGTATGCTTTCTGCGAATTGACAACACAAGAAAAACTCAGCACTGGAGAAACCTTCTTTAAAAAATTGAAGAAAGATGTTGAACACTGCTTTAATGTAAGTGCGACTGACATTAACAAGACAGACATTAGCAAAGTTATTTTAGGATTCACCGAAAAACTTAAACCGAAAGAGCATAAAGAATTAAAGGATAAGGTAAGCAAACATAATCCCAATGCACAGCTTATCATTTATTCAATCCAAGAAATTCCGTTTCGCTTAGTTTATTATCCTGGACTTGCTGACAAATACATTGCAGGTGTAAAAACAACTAAGGGAACATTCTACACACTTCCCGATTTTCTAAAGACAACTGAAAAAGGTTTGCAACCATCATTAACCAATCCATTTTTTGGTCGGGACGAAGAAATCAAACTGGCAAAATCGTATTTACTATCTAATGACATTTTGATAATTACAGGAAGCCAAGGAGTTGGTAAATCAAAACTTGCAGTTCAGTTGGCAGAAATATTTGAAACAGAATTGGCATTTGAGCCAAGGGTAATT
The DNA here is from genome assembly GCA_964543705.1 of uncultured Chitinophagaceae bacterium. Taxonomy (GTDB): domain Bacteria; phylum Bacteroidota; class Bacteroidia; order Chitinophagales; family CAIOSU01; genus CAYSGX01. The sequence goes on along the minus strand of CAZIZP010000011.1, from coordinate 46,572 downwards.
GCAAGTAGTCCTGTTCCATTATGGGAAGATTTGAACAACTTTATTCTTCCTGATAAAAAGTATTTCATCTTTTTTGACGATGCGAATAAAGCCCTTCCAAACTTAGATTACTTGTTACAGTTTATTGCAACAAGGGATAAAGACACAACTAAAATTGTTATCACTGTAAGAGATTATGTGAAACAAGATATCAATAAATATTTATTCAATGTTCCTCAAAATGAAATTATCATCAATCAACTTGAAGACAAGAAGATTGAGGAGATAGTAAATAGATCTTTGCCTACTGGTTTATCACTTGACCCTTTCGCAATGGAAAAAATCATTGCCCTTTCTAAAGGAAATAGCCGCTTAGCTTTAATGGCAACTTCTGCGATAGCGAAAAATAACAACACTGAAATTTTAACTGATGTGTTTTCACTTTACGACCAATATTTTCAGAAAGTGAAAAACGATTTATCGTTTTTAGACAACAAAGAAAATTTAAAAGCACTTGGCGTTATTTCATTCTTTGGAGTTCTTGATAGGAATAACGAAGAAGTCAAAACAATTCTTGAAAACGACTTCAACATTAACTGGAATCAACTTTGGGAAAATTTAGTTGAGTTAGAAAAAGTTGAGTTGGTTGACATCTTTCAAAATGAGGTAGCTAAAATTTCAGACCAAGTTTTGGCTACATATGTTTTCTATAAAACATTCATTGAAGAAAGCACAGCACAAATCAATTACTCTCAATGGCTTTTCAAGTTCATTGAAAAATACGATAAGAAAATCAACAAGACACTCATTGACCTGATTAATACATTTGGCTTTGTAGAACTTCGTGACCGAATTACAAGTATGATTCTTGAAGTTCAAAAGAAATTAGAAAGCGACTTTAAAAATCTTTACAAGTTCTTAGAGATTTTTTGGTTTTATAGAGAAGTTGATTCGTTACTGTTTGTCAAAAATTGGATTGAAAGTTTAGACAAAGAAGAAACGGAACTTTCAGAAATTAAATATGCTTACGAAGCAAATGATTTTGTCTGGGCTCCTGACCATTTCAAACTACTTCTAAATTTTTGGAATCACAATACACCATACACAAGAGAAGGAATTGATTTGGCTTTTCAACTGATGCTCAGGCAACCTTCAAGGATTCCTGAAACATTAAAACATCTGAACGAACATTTACAGTTTCACCGATTTGATTTCAGAGTAGGTTTTCCAAGACAACACTTACTTCTTGAAGCATTGAGTAATCCTACTTTTTCAGCAAGGGAAAAAGAAATTTCAGACCAACTGTTTTTGTCTTTAGCTCCAAAGTATTTAGGGTGGGACTTTCACCAAATAGAGGGAAAAGGAGGCGGACAAATGATGATTTACAATTTTCATTTAGTCAAAACACCTGCACTAATGGAGTTGCGAAAAATTATTTTGCAACGATTGTTTGCTTTATTTCCTACAAATGAAATTTCTGTTTTGCAAGCATTACACAAATATGCATGGACATCAAGAGAAATTGATTCAAGCATTTACTTTGATGAACAGACATTAATTGCCGACTTCATTAACAATAATTTTAACACTGAAAATTACTCTCATTGCAAATTCGTTTATGAATATGTGGATACACTAAAAGAACACAACATTACTCCACTCAACGAGTGGGATTCTTTTCTCAATTCTGATTCAATGCAGATTGCAAAAATTTTTAGCTCAAAGTTTGATGATGAAAAATTGAAACATGATGAAAGAGAAAAGAAACAAAAAGAAGAAATAGAAAAGTTCATTGCTGGAAAGGACATTGCCTTTATACAAAAAACGCTTGACAGGTTAGATTCGGTTTACAAAGATGCAGTGGCAAACAACGATGGCTACTGGATTGATTCCAGTTTACCAATTATGTTTCTTTCGTTGGCTGAGACCAATACAAATTTGTATTATAAATCTCTTGAACTTTTGATGCTTGACAAGTATTCTTTTGAGTTAAGATATGGCTACTTTGTTTACAGACCTATCAAACAGAAACTTGTTAACCCCAAAGAAATTTACTCTCACATTAACAGATATGAATACCGGCAAAAACAATTTTGGAAGCAACTCTTTTTTGATGCACTTGATGAAAGCGACATTGATGAATTCTTTTTGCTTGAGTTCATCGGATTCATTTCTTCCGTAAGCAATAGGTTTTACCTCTACGACCTTGAAAAGAAAATTGTATTTGATAAACAGTTTGCAATTTCAAAATCGCTTTTACAACCATCTGCATCCGACCACGAAAACATAATTACCTACATCACGGAAATTCTACTTTCCAAAGCAAGTTCAATGGATATTTCTTTTGACCATCAAACTTGCGAAAATTGTTCTCAATACTTTTCTAAGAAAATTGAATTACTGAAACAGGTTTTTTACAACAATAAAAAAAGTGGCAACCATCATGATTACAATGGAAAGGAAATGGCGGCTGTATCTTCTTTGGACAACTTCTTTTTAGTTGAATATTTAAAAGAAGTAACAAAGGATATTTCCTATTTGCACTTCAAGTTTGATAATCTTAATCTCAGTTTTGTTTGGGACTTACCTGAATGCGAAAAAATAATTGATGAGGCATTGGAGATAATTATTTCCAAAGCACCAATCTTCTCAAACTTTGAACATCAGGCAAATGTATTGTTTAAAGGTCTTAAACTTACTCCAGAGCAACTGGAGAGAGTTTACAATTACATCAGCAAGTTCATACAAAAGCATTTTGTGTCAAAGAAGCACATTCACATAATTCTGAATGTTGTTACTTACAGTTTCAATAATCAGGTTTTGCGTTTCCTCAAAGAGTTCTTATTACTTAATAAAGATGTTGAGTTTATGAAACATCTTTGGTTAGAAAGAAACGGAGTTACTTCAGGAAGTCGTGTTCCGAGAATAGAAGGACACATTAAATTCACAAAGTCAATTCTTGAAATGATTCAATCATTACCGAACTCACTTGACTATGTGGAACACATAAAACACTTTGAACAAGAAATTGAATGGGCAAAGCAATATAAACAACAAGAAATGAAAAGAGATTTTACAGGATGGATAGATTAAACCAACACCCAAAAGCACACACATTGCCTAGTCGCACAAGCCAACACACAAGCAAAAACTAACATGAAGAGAAATAGAAACTATTTAAACAAATGAATTAATGGTTGAATTGATATAGCTCAATTTATAGGATTACTCAAAATTCGATAGTTCGTCCCTAAGAATTACCGATTGTCCCACACTGACAGTTAAAGTAAAAAAACCATATATCTTAGCATAACACAAAATAAATTTCTGTTTGTTAAAAAATGACCAAACCCCCGACACATACCAAAACAATAACTAAGCAAGAATTAGAATACTTGTTGGAAAATGCACTTGAACAAGTGAGGGCTAACGGCATAAGTAAAACGGATGTCCAATACAAAACAATTCTTCGTCACGCAAAATCAATGGGCGAAGAAAGAATATATGGAAGATGTTTATTGATGCTGATATGGTATTATCTTAATAGGTTAGAATACACCCTTGCATTAAAAAGCATTCATGAGTGTCTTTCGCTATGTCGTAAAATAAATGAAATTGAATGGCTGCCAAGATTATACAATTGGCTGGGTTATATTCATAAAGTAAAGGGAGATTTCTCTAATGCGATTGACTATTATGAAATGGAAATTGAAGCCAACTTAAATCTTGGATGGGATGCAAATAATTTCATTGCATACAATGTGTTGGGTAACATTTACGAATACCTTGACAACAACAAAGTTGCTGAATCATACTTTTTGAAGGCAAAAATCCTTGCCACAAAGCATCCCGATGATTGGAATATAAACAACAACTTGCCGCACTTAAACAGCTCTTTAATAAGTTTACTAACCAAAGGCAAGCGATTTAGCGAAGCTGAAATTCTTTGTTATGAAACAATCGAGTTTTGCAACAAAAATAAATCAGTCGAAAGAATTGTTGCAGCTTACATATATTACAATTTATCATTATTAAAATTTAATACGGGAAATTATTTAGAAAGTCTGAAAATAATTACCAAAATAAACAAACCAGCTTTTACAAAACATAAGAATTTGCTTCTTGGAATCATATGCGTTAAAGCTTACAACTATGAAGCATTGGATGATACTGACAATGCAACTTCATTCTACAAAAAGAGCATTGCACTGATAAATAAAGTAGAATCAATGCACTCATTTAAAATTGAACTACTTAAAAAAGCATCTGCCTTTTTTGATAGCGTAGGATTTAAAAAAGATTCTCTAAAAGCGCAGCAACTACAAGATAAATTAGAAATCGAATTGCAAACACTTCAAACAAAATTGAAGTTGCGATATAAATCCTCTATAAGTTATGAAAACGCAATTAGTCAACTTTCTGATTCAATAATTTCACTTCCTACTATTCACAATGGGATTGTAAAACTGAATATCAATTCAGTTAATGTTTGCTACACTGATAATAAGACCGATAAGAATGTGAGCAAAATTTTAGTTGCCGAACAGTCGGAAGAAATACGAACACGCAAATCATTAAAAACACTATTTGACATGTTCAATAACGGAAACTTCGTTTGGATTGACAGGAACGCCTTTGTAAATAAAGAGCAAATCAGTGAATGGGAACAAGTTGTGCAAAAGGGATTTGTAAACATTGCGGGCAAAAAATTCTCTGTTTCACGAAGCAAGCGCAAAAAACTTTTCACTAATCAAAATAAAACACAAGTAACATGAAACAAACATTTTTCACAATAACATTTATGTTGTTTGCTGCAATAATATTTGCACAATCAACAATTCCACAGGTCATTTCAAGCTTGGGCAACTTTTCTGATAATGGTAATTTTTCATTGAGCGCCACAGTAGGAGAAACTATTACTTCAACTCTAAATGCAGGCAACACTACACTCACACAAGGCTTTCAGCAACCTGAATATGAAATAATAAATAGTGTAATTGAGTCAGAAGGTAAATTGTTACAAATAAAAGTTTACCCAAACCCGACCGAGAGTAACATTACTGTTAATATTTTAAGTGATGAACAAGATGTCGCACAACTAATAGTAATAGATGTATTGGGTAAGGTTTTGTTCCAACAAGCACTTTCATTCAATAAAGACAATATTGTAAACCTTAATCATTTAGCAAGTGGACAATATGCTATAAAAATTACTGATACTAAAGGTGTTTTGTTAAGCACACACCAAGTTCAAAAAATACGTTAACTCAATCCTCAAACAAATAACTATGAAAAAACAATTCATCTCAATTCTCGCATTTATGCTGTTAGTAACAGCAATCTTTGCCCAAGTGCCGCAAGGTATCAATTATCAATCTGTTGTTCGTGATAACAATGGCGAAACTCTACCAAACCAAAATGTAGCTTTTCGTTTTTCAGTAGTTAGCGGCTCTCCAACCGGAACTATTGTTTACAGCGAATTGCACAGCACCAGCACCAATCAATTAGGCTTGGTAAACTTGGTAATTGGAGAAGGCACCCCAATTACTGGATTATTCTCAAATATCAGTTGGGGTAGTGCTTCTCACTACTTATCAGTAGAACTAGATGCTTCTGGTGGCACTTCTTTTCAGCCCATGGGAACACAACAATTAATGAGTGTACCTTACGCTTTAAGTGCAGGTAATTCTTCTACGTCTATGGCGCAGCTTACTGATGTAATTGTTACAGGCGTTGCCGATGGACAAGTATTAAAATGGAATGCCACACAATCAAAGTGGCTACCTGCTAATGATGTTGGAGGTGGCATGGGCGATAATTGGGGAACACAGACCGTGCAAACCAATAATACACTTAGCGGAGATGGAACTTCAAGTAGCCCATTGGCTGTAAATGGTGTTTTAACTGATAACCAAACGTTAAGTGTTAGCGGAACAACACTTTCTATTAGTGGGGGTAATTCGGTAACGTTACCGTCTGGCGGTGTTGGCGGAGGAGTTTTTCAGCAAATAATACCAGTAAACAATAGTGATAATAGTGATGCATTTCGATATGCTACTTCTAATTTCACTGGTGATACGTTGTATGTTGCTTTTTCTATTAATAATAGAGCTGAAATCACTGAATTAGTTAAAGACCAAGTTACTGGAATGTATTTTACCACATGTGAAGAAACACAAAGTAATTTTAATGGGTATGGACTTGCATTTACTGGGGGCTATCTATACATGGCAGGTTATGTAAGTAGTACATTTAGAATTTTTAGATACCCTGCCGGGTTATGTAATAGTTCTGGGGGCCAGTAAATGTCAATTATTGGTTCTTCTCCTTCTACAACTGGATACAAAGCAATGTTTACTGATGGAACAAATTTATACGTTTATAATAATTCTCAATCATGGCAAAAATACCTAATTAATGGAACTGATTTAACTGACCAAGGCGCAGTAACATTTGGAAGTATGAACAATGAGGGTAATGCTATTTTTGATGGGACTCATGTATATATAAATAGAGGCAGTGGTGATATAAACAAATATGACATTAATGCTACACTAATACCCACAAACGAGTTTATAAATTCAAGCGGTTATTATGGTAATAGAGATAAGAATTTTGGATTGACAATACAAAGCTCTTGCTGTTTAAACATTATTACAGGATATGACATACTTACTTCAGGAAATGATACAAATAACTCATTTAATGTAATTCTTTCCCCAATTTCTAAACCATAAAATTATAATGATAAAAAATTGACCATGAAAAATCAAACCCTCTCAATCATTACATTCATGCTGTTAGTAACGGCAATGTTTGCCCAAGTGCCGCAAGGCGTAAACTACCAAACCGTTGTCCGCAACAATAGCGGTGCAGTTATTCCTAATCAAAATATTGCTTTTCGCTTTTCAGTAGTTAGCGGCTCACCAACCGGAACTATTGTTTACAGCGAATTGCACAGCACCAACACCAATCAGTTGGGCTTGGTAAACTTAGTAATCGGGCAAGGAACACCCATTACAGGAACATTCTCAAACATCAATTGGGGAAATGCTGCACATTATTTATCAGTTGATTTAGACCCTGCGGGTGGAACTGCATTTCAGCCAATGGGAACACAACAGTTAATGAGTGTGCCTTATGCTTTAAGTGCAGGCAACTCCTCAACATCAATGGCGCAACTTACTGATGTAACAATTACAGGCGTATCTGACGGGCAAGTATTAAAATGGAATGCAACACAATCAAAATGGCTGCCTGCAAATGATATTGGCGGTGGCACTGGCGATAATTGGGGAACGCAAACCGTGCAAGCAGACAACACGCTTTCGGGTGATGGCACAAACGCTAATCCTTTGAAGTTGGCACAACAAGGCGCAACAAGCGGACAAGTTTTAAAATGGAACGGCACAAATTGGCTTCCTGCAAACGATGTGGGCGGTGGCACAGGCGACAACTGGGGAACACAGGTAGTGCAAACCAACAATACTCTTACAGGTAATGGCACATCAGGTAGCCCGCTCGCTGTTAATGGAGTGTTAACCGATAACCAAACACTAAGCATTAACGGAACAACCTTATCAATCAGTAACGGCAACTCAGTTACACTCCCATCAGGCGGTGGTAGCGGTTGGGCTTTAACAGGTAATTCAGGAACAAATGCTACTAGTAACTTTATAGGAACTACCGATGCTCAACCCTTAAACATTCGCACCAACAACACCATTAAAACTCGCATTACTACCAAAGGACAAATTGAAGTTTTAAACACAGGAAATTCGGTATTTGTTGGTGAAAGTGCAGGTGCAAATGATGATTTGACTAATAGAAGAAATGTTTTTGTTGGTTTTGAGTCTGGATTATCGAACACAACAGGGAGTCAAAACACAGCAGTGGGCTATCAATCGTTAAGCAATAACTCAAATACCACTAATACAGGATCTCAAAACACAGCAATTGGAGCAAGATCGCTTGGGTATTCAAATACAACAGGATCCAGCAATGTTGCTATTGGCTATTTATCACTTGCTAATAACACGATAGGAAGTTCTAACGTAGCTATAGGCAACAATACCTTATTAGCACTAGGAAATTCCAACGGTCATTCTGGCAATTGGAATGTTGCTGTAGGAAATAACGCACTGTCATTAAATACAACAGGAGAATATAATGTGGCAATTGGACATCAAGCAATGGGGGACAATACAAATTCATTTGGAAATACTTCCGGTGGAAATAATGTTGCTGTAGGATACCGAGCTTTATCAAGTAATTCAACTGGAAACTATAACACAGCTGTGGGTAACTATGCTGATGTTGATGTAGCAAATAGAACTAATACGATTGTTCTCGCTGCAAATGGAAACATTTATCCAAGCGGAAATAACCGTGTTCGCATCGGCAACAGTTCAATGACTTCTATCGGTGGTCAGGTTGCTTGGACAAACCTTTCTGACGAGCGCATCAAACAAAATGTAAGCAATGATGTAAAGGGCTTAGAGTTTATCTTAAAACTAAAACCCGTTACCTACAATTACAACGTTTCAAAATCAGAACAACTGCAAGGCAAAAAAGAAACGGCAGATTGGACAGGCAAATACGACATTGAAAAAATCCGCTTTAGCGGTTTTATGGCACAGCAGGTGGAGGCAGCAGCAAAGGAAGCGGGCTACTCATTTAGCGGTATAGATAAACCCGAAGACACCAATGGCTTGTGGGGCTTGCGTTATTCAGAGTTTACAGTGCCATTAGTGAAAGCCGTGCAGGAACAACAAGCCATTATTGAAAAACTGATGCAGGAAATTGAATACCTGAAAAGCAAAATTGATTAACCAAAATTTTTCACGCACTTAAAAACCAAAACGATGAAAAAAATAATAACAGCCGTAAGCATAATTGCAATTGGCGCATTAGTTTTTGCAGGGTATAGGTATTGGAGTAGTAGCCCAAAGTTTTTTAGCGATAACAAAACCGAAATTGTTGAAAACGTCAAAACTGCTCCAAAAGAAGCAATTCAAGAAAAAGAATTTGTAAAAACATCAGGCATTTCTTACTCTATTGCGTTTTATCAAAATCAAGACTTAGTTGCATTAGAGTTTAAGGATGGAAAAACATCTAAACCAAAGTCAATATCTACGGAGAAAATAGATATAGTCAGGACTGCCAAATATTTCACAACTAGTTTAATGCCAAAAGAAATTATTAGTGCAATGCCTCTTTCACCAAATATGATTTTTTATTCAGGGCTACAATCAAATATTTCTGAAAACGAATGGATGTTTGTAGAAAGAGACATGCAATCCACTACATATAACCTTTGCTTATACAATCATGCTACAAAATCGAAATCCATATTGTTCAATCAAAATAGCAGTCCCAACTCAAGGTATGCATTTAAACCTATTGCTTGGTTATCTAATGGTTCAACCGTTATTTTAGAAGCACTTGTATTTGGAAGTTCTACAGAGCATGAGGGAATATGGGCATTTAATCTTATTTCAAAAGTTGCAAAGCAGTTAGATATAACATCAAACTATAGCAACACGCCACAAATTTCACCTGATGGTAAATATCTACTCTACTGTGCGACATCTTCAAAAAAGGACATTCACGTGCCATCTAAAAGGGTTTTAGTTTATGATATAGAATCTAAGAGGGAGCAAGTTGTTATAGAAGATGATAAAGATGCTTTCGTTATGGCTGAATGGATTAACATACCATTGAGCAACAAGTAATATGCAAACTAATTCATTAAAATATCCAACCATGAATATTAAGTCAACAATGGTTTTGGGGCTAATAATTTTGCTCTTTAACAACTATGCAATTAGTCAATCATTCAAACTGCCTTGGAATAGCGGAATTTCATACTACGTTTCAAGAACGGGAACTCCTGTTCCAACAGGCGGCAATGGTTCTACTTGCTTTATGAATTATGGCTTTAATGCTCATAATTATGTTGCAATTGATTTTGATTCGCCTAACAGTGTTTATGACCCTGTTAGAGCTGTAGCAGCAGGAACTGTTATTTTTGCTGGCATAAGTGGCTCTTTAACTTCGGGATATGGCAGGTTAGTAAAAATTCAACATAGCGATGGCACGATTACTTATTATGCTCATAATGAAGAAATCTATGTTAGTGTAAATGATGTCGTTCAGCAAGGGTGTATAATTGCAGATGGCGGGACTACTGGAAATTCATCAGGCGACCATATTCATTTTGAATGGCGTGACGCAGCGGATGCTGCATTTTCTAACAATCAGTATCCTTCCTTTTTAGAATGTAGCTGTGTTCCCAAAGCAAACTATTGTTATACATCTACTAACGCTAATGGTTCATGTGGAACTCCTTGCACCGCCCCTTCTAATGATAATTGTTCATCATCAGTGCCAACACTAACGTCAAATGGTGCTTGTGCAAATGGAACTGTTGCTTGTGCAACAGGTTCTTATGGCGCAAATCAATGTTTAGGGTGTAGCTGCACCTCTCCTGATGATAAGGATGTGTATTACAAATTCACAGCGCAAGCAACAAGCCATACTGTTACTCTTTCTAACTATGCAAGTAATTTTGACGGAGTTATCGAGCTAAGAACAGCATGTGCATCAGGAACAGCTATTAGTTGTTACGACCCATCGGGTGCACCTTCTACCGTTTCAAACACATGGAACAATTTAACCATTGGTCAAACCTATTACATCAGAGTGTTTGAATATAATAATACAGGAACCCCACCAAGCTCTCCAACATTTACAATTTGTTTAACGCATTCCGGTGGCACTACTTGTAACACTCCTTCAAATATGGCTGAAAGTAACATCACCCAGACATCAGCTACTTTATCATGGAGCAGCGTTTCAACAGCAACAAGCTATACACTTCAATATAGAGTAAACGGAACATCAATATGGACAACGGTAAATAACATTTCAAACACATCTTATCCACTAAGCGGCTTAACATGCGGCACGAGTTATGATTGGCGTGTTTTAGCTAACTGCTCAAACGGAAGCAGTTCGTCTTATTCAAGCACCCGAACATTTCCAACAAATGCCTGCCCATCAACCTGCACCGACCAGTTTGAATCTAACAACAGTGCTAACGCAGCAACTTTAGTTTTTGCAAACCCATTGAATTCAGGTTCTTCAAATTACACCTTGCAAGGGAACATGGGATTTGCTGGTGATCAAGACTGGTATAGAGTGAATATCCAAGCATGTGGTACACTTACCGTTAATTTATCTAACCTTCCGCTTAACTATGATTTGGAGCTATGGAATGCAGCAGCTAATACAACCTTAAGTGGTTCGTACAATACTGGAACATCAAACGAGCAAGTAACTTTTACAAGCACATCATCATCTCTAACTCATGTTTATGTAAAGGTTTACGCTAATAACTCCAATAATTTTTCGACTGCAACTTGTTACAATTTACAATTCGTTTGGACACCCGGCAACTGTCCCTGCACTCCCCCAACTCCAAGTATCTCACCATCAACAGCAACAATTTGTAGCGGCAACAGCATACAGCTTACGGCAAGTGGTGGCACAAGTTATGCTTGGTCTAATGGTGCAAACACTGCGGCAACAACTGTTAGCCCAACCTCAAACACTACTTACACTGTAACGGTTACTAATAGTGGTGGTTGCACGGCAACGGCAAGCAGAACAGTTAATGTAAATAGTAGTCCAAGCGCTTCTATTTCACCTTCCTCTGCTTCAATTTGCACGGGCGGCAGCATTCAACTTACGGTAAGTGGTGGAACAAGTTATTCTTGGTCTAATGGGGCTACTACTGCAGCAATTACGGTTAGTCCATCATCAAACACTACTTACACAGTTACGGTTACTAATAGTAATGGATGCACAGCTACTGCAACTAGAACGGTAACAGTTAATAGCGCACCAACGGCATCTATTTCTCCATCAACCGCTACTGTTTGTAGTGGCAACAGTATTCAACTTACCGCTTCGGGAGGCACCAATTATTTATGGAGCAATGGCGCAATAACGGCAGCAACAAGTGTAAATCCAACAACAAACACCACTTACTCTGTAACAGTAACAAATAGCGGAGGATGCACAGCCACTGCAAGTAAATTGGTTACTGTCACCCAAACCCCAACGGTTTCTGTTAATCCTCCATCTGCCTCAATTTGTTCAGGTGGAAGTGGCACAACACTACAGGCAACAGGCAACGCTCAAAGCTACAGTTGGTCGCCTTCAACAGGTTTAAATACAACAACAGGGCAAACAGTTATCGCAAATCCAACAAGTCAAACAACCTATACCGTTACGGCAAGCAACGGAAATTGTAGTGCAACTGCCAGTTCTACGGTTACGGTTTCAAATCAATTAACTGCTTCAATAAATCCTGCCAACCCTGAATTTTGTGCTAACGGCTCAGTGTTACTATCGGCTACATCAGGCACAGCATATTCTTGGAGCGGTCCAAACGGCTTTTCGGCAAGCAGCCAAACGGTAAACGTTTCCAACACAGGCAGTTATTCGGTTACTGTTACCAATCCGGGCGGTTGCAATGGCACAGCTTCTGCAAGCGTTATCGTAACTCAGAATCCTGCTTTGTTGGTTGATGCAGGTACAACTCAAACTATTCAATCAGGCAGTTCAGCACAATTAGGCGGCTCTCCAACGGCAAGCGGAGGCACACCGCCTTATACTTACACTTGGAGTCCATCAGCCAGTTTAGATAATGCAGGTGCATCAAACCCAAATGCAACACCAACAACAAACACTACCTATTCGCTCACCGTTACCGATTCAAAAGGTTGCTCGGCAACCGACAATGTTCAAGTAAGTGTTTCTTCGGGCTGTCAATCCTACACTTTAGACAGCGATACACTCAACATTCCTTCCGGTGCAGCTACCTACACCGTGAATCTTACTACTGGCGCAGGTTGCACGTGGACGGTTGCAGAGGGATGTTCTTGGTTAGATTTCACCACAACATCAGGCAATGGCAGCGCAACACTTGAGTTTACTGTAACCCAAAATCCATCATCACAAAGAACTTGTTTTGTAAATGTTCAAGGAGTTATTCTGTTAGTAATTCAGGCAGGTTGTACTGCACCGATATCAGATTTCAGCGCATCACAACAAGCAGGCTTTTCACCATTTACGGTTTCTTTCTCCGATAATTCAACCAATACGCCCACACAATGGGAATGGACATTCCCCGGTGGAGACCCTGCAACATCTAACACACAAAACCCAACGGTAACTTATGCCAACGGTGGATTGTTTGATGTTACATTAAAAGTAACCAACAGTTGTGGCAGCAACACAGTTACAAAAACCAACTACATCAATGTAATTGGCACAGTGGGCATAGACAATCTTGCTTTCAGCGAAAGCATAAATATTTACCCCAATCCTAACAATGGAACATTTAATGTTACAGCAAAGATAAATACAGCTAATTCAGTGGGGTTAAAACTGTTTTCTGCCATAGGTCAGTTGGTGTATAATTCAACCATTGATCCTGTTGCTAATAAAATTGACAAAGAAATATCCGTCAGCAATATCGCAGCAGGTGTTTATATCATTCAGTTGGTAGTTGATAAAAAACCACTTTACAAAAAACTGGTTATTGAATAATCAAATCAGAAACAATCCCGATGTAAAATCATCGGGATTGTTTTAATTAAAAAGCACTTAAGCTGCACCATAATAATATTACATTGAGTTTAAAAATATCGTAGTAGCGAAAAATATTCTAAAAACCCCAAGTTAGTTTATACTCAGTAATTTTAAAACAAGATGAATGTAATTGAAACACTTACTCCTGAAACTATTTTAAATAAGGAACTTCCAATTAATAATTTATTTGATAATTCATTTTATTATCCATCAAGTAACTTTGATGGTTACATAGTAAATTTTTATGGTAAAGAAATTCAAAAATTTCATTTATGACAACATCTCAAAAAAGGTATTGAAACAAGTTTTTAAATTCTAAGCTTTCGTTTTGGCGTAAGTCCTGATGGAAGGAAGTTCTGGAGTTTTGGAATAAAAGGAACTGGTCTTTATTACATCAAATATTATAAATAATCTCCTTTTGCAAATAAAATTTAGCTAAAAGTAAGCCTTGTAAAAACTATCTTTACCCACAAAGAAATAAATAGTAAAGCAATAGTTTAAACAAGTTAAATGGCAATAAAAAAATCTGAACTATACAGCTCACTGTGGGCAAGTTGTGATGAACTAAGAGGCAGCATGGATGCCAGCCAATACAAAGACTATGTATTGGTGATGTTGTTCATGAAATATGTTTCTGACAAGAAAGACCCGTTAGTAGAATTAAAATCGGGCACTACATTTTACGATATGCTCCAGCACAGGGGTAAGTCTGATATTGGAGACCAAATCAATAAAATTATTGGAGAGTTTGCGAAGAACAACAACCTATCCGGTATCATTACCGAAGCAGACTTTAACGATGATGCCAAATTAGGAACAGGTAAGGAAAAAGTTGACCGCCTGACCAACCTGCTCAACATCTTCAACAAGCCCGAATTGAATTTTTCGAGTAACCGTGCTGAAGGCGATGACTTATTGGGTGATGCTTATGAATACCTGATGCGACACTTTGCTACCGAGAGTGGCAAAAGCAAAGGACAGTTCTATACTCCTTCGGAAGTAAGCCGTATCATGGCTCAAGTAATTGGTATCAATAAATCAAAAAGTCAAAGCGAAACCATATATGACCCTACATGTGGTTCAGGTTCGTTATTATTAAAAGCTGCTGATATAGCGCCTAAAGGGATAACTATTTACGGGCAAGAAAACGATAATGCCACACGAGCATTGGCTGTAATGAACATGTGGCTGCACAACTTTGCCGATGCTGAAATTGTGCAAGGCAATACAATGGCTTCTCCTCTGTTTACTGATGAACAAACAGGAGAGCTAAAGCAGTTCGATTATGCTGTTTCTAATCCACCTTTCAGTTATAAGGCATGGATGAACGGAATTGACCCCAAGAACGATATTTACAAACGCTTTGAGGGCTATGATAATATTCCGCCTAAAAAGAATGGCGACTTTGCTTTTCTGCTGCATCTGATTAAATCATTAAAATCAAAAGGTAAGGCGTGTATTGTTTTGCCTTTAGGCGTGTTGTTCCGTGGTAATGCAGAATCAGATATTCGCAAAAAGATTATTCAAAAGGGCTACATCAAATCAATCATTGGGTTACCTCCCAACTTATTTTACGGAACGGGCATTGCCGCTTCGCTCATCATAATTGATAAAGAGGATGCCGACAAGCGCACAAGCATTTTTATGATTGATGCCAGCAAGGGATTTATCAAAGACGGCAATAAAAACCGACTTCGGGAACAAGACATTCACAAGATTGTAGATGCCTTCAACTCACAATCGGCTTTGCCAAAATATTCCAGAATTATTCCCATTGCTGAGATAGCCGATCCAAAGAACGATTATAACCTAAACATTCCACGCTACATTGACAGTCAGGAAGCAGAAGACATTCAGGATATAGAAGCTCATTTATTGGGGGGCATTCCAAAACGCGATATTGAAGCATTGGAAAATTATTGGACGGTTTACCCAACACTAAAAAGTTCTTTGTTTAAAACGATTGATAAACGACCTAATTATTATGTACTCACCATTGCAAATGAGGAAATAAAAAATACTATTTACCATCATCCTGAGTTCACCGCTTTTGGAAAACAAATGGAACATGTGTTTGATAAATGGAAAACTGAAACCATTGCTTACACTCAAAAATTAGACAAGGGTTTACGCCCCAAGCACGAAATACATTTTATTGCTGAAAACCTGCTGAAACATTATAACAACAAACAGCTAACTGATAAATATGCCATGTATCAGCACTTGATGGACTATTGGGCAGAAACCATGCAAGACGATTTTTACGAAGTGTCAGCCGATGGCTGGAAGGCAGGCAACGAAGTAAAACGCATAGAAAAGAAAACTAAAAAAGGTGATAAAGAAATTGTAAAACAAGTGGCAGGCATTGAAGGATTAGAAGGCAGATTGATACCGCCTGCCTTGATGATACAAGAATATTTTGCCGAAGAACAAAAAGCCATTGCCGATTTGGAATCGGAAGTGGAAACCCTGAAAAGCAAACAGGAGGAGATAGTAGAAGAACACAGCGGAGAAGAAGGGCTGTTTGTTGAAGTAACAGATGATAAGGGCAAAGTAAGCAAGGCTGCTGTGCTAAAACGATTGAAAGAGCTAACTCCAAAAAAAGGTAAGGTATTAAAAGATGATAAGGAAGAGTATGACTTGCTGGAAACCTACAAATGGTTATTGGATGAAGAAACAGAGAAAAATGCCAAAATAAAAGCAGCCAAAGCTGAATTGGAAAAGAAAGTAATTGCCCAATACCCCAAACTGAGTATTGATGAAATAAAAACTATTGTAGTAGAAAAGAAGTGGATGACCAACATGGAGCAACGCATACGCACCGAAATGGACAATATAAGCCACCGACTAACGCAGCGCATTAAGGAATTGGCAGACCGATATGAAACAACTTTGCCTGAAATGGAACAAAGTATAATAGCATTAGAGGCAAAGGTGAAACAACATTTAAAACAAATGGGATATTAAAACTTATGCAGCCTGTTATTTACATCATTATAGCCACTGCTTTAAATAGAACTGAATGGCTGCTGAAGCGCAGCTTATTATCAGTATATAAGCAAGAGGGTATTGATGTAAATAGAGTTCACGTGCTGGTAATAGATGATAACGAGAGTGAAGATGAGCTTGAAAAAATTAAGGAAGGTATTAATAAACTTAAAATTGAGTTAGGTTTAAGCGAAAAAGAATTTCCAACACGAGCCATATGGAATCAGCGCACTCGCTTCATGTCAGGAACAGGTGCCTGGAACACGGGAGTTTTTCTCGCCTTTGAAGAGAATCCCCTCTCCTACATCTCTATCTTAGACGATGATGATGAATATTTGCCACACCATTTATCAGATTGTATTCAGAAAATAAATGCCCAACCGGAATTACTGGCTGTTTTTCATGAGTTAGTTTGGCAATTACCTGACGGAAACCTCTGGAACTTTCCTCTTAGCAAAGAAGATATTACTCCTGAAAATTTCTATATAGGAAATCCCGGCATTCAGGGCAGCAATATGTTTATTCAGGCTAAGGAACTTGTAGCATTTGGCGCATTTGATGAAACATTTGAAAGCACTACCGACCGTGATTTAATGATAAGATTTCTCTGTCATTTAAAAAATGAATTTCCTTTTGATTGGCAAGAAAAATTTTCAATTATTACCCAATCTGGTGTAATACACCATATTCATTTAAATGAAAGGGTTACTAATAATTCACGCAAAAAACATAATGGACTCGATAGTTTTTACGCAAAATTCAAACAGCAATTTTCTGAAGCACAATATCAAAAGTCATTAAAGCGAGTAGCTGTATTATTCGAATACAAAGAATTTAATGCAGAAAAAGCCTGTATAGCAATTTTAATGGCTATGAGAAATAATGCAGATACCATTTGTAAAGCAATAGAGTCTATATTAAATCAAAAAGCAACTAAAAGACAGTTGAACATATTGGTTTCTGATGATAATTCAACCGACAACAGTTATGCAATAGTAGAAAAATTAACAAAGGAATTTCCTAATATTCATTTATATAAAGGCAACTTTAATAGTGCTGCTAAAAACAGAAATCATCTTCAAGAATTAGTAAAAGCAAATTTTCCCGACTGTATTTTAATAGGCAGATTGGATGCTGATGACACCCTGCATCAAAATGATATACTGCAACAAATTGAACAGCTTTGGGAAGAAACAAAATTTGATGCGCTGTTGATGGCCAATCATCAATACAAAGGTGATGAATACACAGGATATACCAATAAACCTTCTAATGATTTATTAAACCCAGATGTATTAATTGACAGATTGAAACTAATGGCTCAAGGTGTTTGGGAAGCAGAGTTACCGAGTTGCAATCTGTTTCTGAATCCTGAAGTTGCCATCCCTTTTGCTGAATTGAATAGTGCTGAAGACCACCGTAATCTGGTTGATTATTTAATAAAAACCGATGAACTTAACTTTCTTATCAAGCCCGATTGGATATACTGTAACTATAGGATTGATAAGCACCTGAATGCAGACCCAAGCAAGAAAAATGTTAAATCGAAAGCCCGAAAAGAATTATATAAATATGCCCTGACACAAGTGGCAGACAAACCGAGAAAAACAAAAGCACTAAAAATTCTTACTGACTACTTTGGTAATAAAAACTTCAAGTTTTTAGGGCAAGGCAGTCCTTCGGTTGTTTTTCATGATGAAGAGTGGGTGTATAAGGTTTTTATGCTCGATAATCTGCTGGCTTTAAATTATAAGCAGTATGTGAAAGACCACCTTAAACTGGTGCGTGATAAATTTGAAAATTCCCAATTTTTCTATCCTATAAAACAGGTTATTGAAGTTACTGACAAACAGTTCATTATTATCTATCCTTATGAGCTAAGTGAACCCTGTACCTCTTTTGAGGCAGATGAGATTCAGGATTTCTTAGTAGAATGCTGGCAAAAAAGATTGATTTTTCAAGACCTAAAACCGGCTAACTTTATTCGGGTTTATGGCAAGATGAAATGGATTGATTACGAACCAGACAAGTTCACCGACAACCTATTTTTAAATATGGTGGCTCGTGCTTTTGTATATGCAACCAATAAAGGCAAAGACCAATCATACCTCAATAAACTTTGCAGAAGTGCCATCAATCAATTTGACCTTCCTGAACTGAATGGATTACAACAATTTGCTAACCGTGTGTTTGCCAAAATTGTTTTTCAGGAAAGTATTTCTTCGTTCAAAAATACCTACACAAGAGCTATGGTATTAACTATTGATGAGATAGTAAAAGAAGGTGATTATGCTTTACCTTATCATGATTCCTTCAATGCGGAAAAATGCTTTTGGCAATTCAGAAAAAGAAATCTATATCTCAATCGTCTTGAATACAGCAACCCGCAATTAGACAATCGCAATTACTTTTCGCCTGAGTATATTTTGATACAGGTTAAGGAAGTCACTCCTCCTGGTCAACAAGTTTCACTTGTTATAAAGGCATGTGTTCAAGATGCAGAAGTATTATATCAGGCAGTTAGGCATATTGTGAAGCAGTTATCTTTTCCTAATACATTTCATGAGGTATTGCTTGCGTTAGACGTTCGTGAAAAGGATTTCCTGAGAGAATACAATGCTAAAAATTCGTGGGAATTACTTATTGCAGAAGCGCAGCGTTTGGTAGATGACGGCATCATTGACAACTTCATTTATCCTCAAGCGGAAGATATACTAGCCATTAACCGTGAATGGTTGGAACTTGAAACACAACAAACGCACACCATAAAAAAAGTGCCGGTTACTGCACAGCTTTTTGCTTTTGAAAAAGCTCAATGCGATTATGTGTTTCAAGTAGATTGCGATGCTATGATTGGCAGACAATCTATGGAGCATTCATTTCTGAATGATTTGATTTCAGAAATGGAGAAAAACGATAAAGTGCTTTCGGTGGGGTTCAATATTTACAAAGGTGCGCAAACATCTTTTACTCCTTATTTCGGTTTTGAAGATGGTGGTTTTGTGCCCGAAGTAAGATGTTGTTTGCTCAAAAAAAGTAGCATTAAAAAACTACTTCCTTTAAAAAATAGCTTGGAAGAAAAAGGTTTTAGTTTAAGTTGGTATCGCAGTTTGGAAATGATGCAAAAAGAAACCAGCTATTGTTCTCTTCGTGGCGGACACAGCGATTCTTTTTTTATACATCCGCAGAATTACAGAAAAGCAAATAAAGACTTATGGTTTACCATAGTTGACCGCACAGAGCAACTGCAAATACCTGAAAAGCAAGCCAATGCATTTGACGTTGCAGGTTCTTTTTTCGATTGGGCTATACCCAAGCGGAATGAAAAAATGGTAGTCATTTCCTGTTTCAGAAACATTCCGCTTGCGCAGTTTTTGCGCTACTGGCATTCACTCATCAGCCAATCATTTGATGATTGGGGACTGATTCTTATTGATGATGCATCAGACAATGGCATCAGTTATTTCATCAAAGAACTAATTAAACCTTTTGCGCACAAAGTAACGTTTATCGAAAACCGTTTCAGAATGGGTGTGGCGCACAATACCTACAAAGCCATTCATTATTGTATGCAAAACCCTGAAAGCGTGGTGTGCATTATTGATGCCGATGATGCATTACTGGGCACAAAAGTTTTGAAAAATATTTTTGAAAAATATAGCTACTGGAATGCAGATGTAGTGGTGGGCAAAATGTATAGAACCGATAAAATTCATGCGCACTACAAATACACTCCCAATTTCGTGAACCCACGCCTGTATGGTGGCAATGTGTGGCAGCATATCCGTAGCTTCAAAAAGTATTTGTTCGATAGTTTAAACTTTTACGATTTAAAAATTGAAAACAAAAATTACAAGACTGAAGACATATTGCTCTCTAAGCGATTTAAAGTGAAAATGAAATTCCCTGAACATTGCTGGGATTATACTTACATGATACCCATTGTAGAAATGTGCACCAACCCGATATGGATTAACCATTTCAATGTATTGCACGACCGCAGCACGATAAACACACCCGAAGTTAGAGAAGAGAAAAACAACATCATAGCCGAAATACTTGCCAAACCTGCTAAAACACCGAATGATATTATCAGAGGCCGCAAAACCTTCCTGCCCAATACCAACAAAATAGAGTTAGATATTACTTACGATTGCAACCTTAAATGTTTTCATTGCAACCGCTCGTGCACACAGGCACCCACCGAAACGCATATGACACTGCAACAGGTGCAACAGTTTGTGCAAGAATCTGTAGCGATGGGCAAGCAGTGGGAATTGATTAACGTGCTGGGCGGTGAGCCCACCCTGCACCCACAATTTGCCGATATTGTGCATTGCCTGCTATATGATTACCTGATACCCCACTCACCCAACACTACGCTGCAAATTACCAGCAATGGACATGGCGAACAGGTGCAGCAAAAACTAGCTGCATTGCCCACGCACCCCAATTTGGTGGTTGATTATAACTCGTTTAAAGACGACCGTGCCGTGCCCTACTTTACACCCTTTAACCTCGCCCCTGCCGATGAACCCGATGCCCACCTGCACGAATACCACAAAGGCTGTTGGGTAACTGCCTACTGTGGCATAGGGCTAAACCACCTGGGCTATTTTGCCTGTGGAGTGGCAGGTGGCATTGAGCGCATTTTGAAAGCAGGGAAAGGCATACAAAGCCTGGCAGAACTGGACGAGCGATTGATACAACAACTGAACACTTACTGCCGCCTGTGTGGCAACTTTACGGCTTATGCCGAAAACCGGGGCGATTTTATGGAGCGGGCAGAAAAAGACAGCGCACCCAAAACCGCCATGAGCGAAAGCTGGAAAAAACTGTATAAACAACACAACCATGAAAGTGCCTGAAGTAATTTTATTGCTAAGCGGAGGCATTGACTCTACCACCCTGCTGGCGCAACTAACGGCAGAAGACAGGCAAGTGCATGCCCTTAGTTTTAATTATGGGCAGCGACATAGCGTAGAGTTGCAATTTGCCCAGCGCAATGCCGCACAATATGGCGTGGCAGCTCACCATATTTTAAAAATAGATTACCTGCCTATGGCTGCCGGAAATTTATTAACGGCTACCGAAGTTGCCGATGCCGATGAAAAACCCAACCCTAACTATGTGCCCGGGCGCAATTTACTGATGCTGAGTCATGCAGCAGCTTATGCCGAAGCGCATGGCTTAAGCGATATTTACTTTGCTGCTAATGCCGATGACGGGCTTCGCTTTGCCGATTGCTGCCCGCAGTTTTTAGCTGCGCTGAACCAACTGTGGCAAAGTTGCCCTAACACTAAAAACATAAATGTAAAAGCACCTTTTATTACCTTGAGCAAAGCTGCGGTAGTAGCGCAAAGCAACAAACTGGGCGTAAACCTGCATGACACCATAAGCTGCTATGCACCAATTGGCGAAACACCCTGTGGCACCTGCCTAAGTTGTGTACTGCGAGAAGAAGCCATAAATGAAATTGAAAACAAAATGTAATGAAAGAAGGATTTAAACATACAGAAGTTGGGCTAATTCCGAATGACTGGGAAGCTTCGAATATTACAGAAGTTATTGACAAGTCAAATGGTATTAAAATTGGACCCTTTGGTAGTCAATTGAAGAAGGAACTTTTGACTAATTCGGGCTACAAAGTTTATGGGCAGGAGAATGTCTATGATAAAAACATGGAAGTTGGAAATAGATATATTTCCAAGGAGCATTTTAAAAAGCTAAACTCATGTGAGATAAAGGCGGGGGACTTTCTGATCTCAATGATGGGAACAATCGGAAAGTGTATGATTGTGCCAGATAAGTTTGAAGCCGGAATTATGGATAGCCATCTAATCCGATTAAGATTGGATAAAGAAAAACTAAGTTCTGAGCTATTGCTTCATTTCTTTTCATCGCAAATTCTAAATAATCAGGTTAAGAAGTTTTCAGTTGGTGGAATAATGGATGGATTAAGTTCCAAGATTGTTAAGCAAATACAACTCCCCCTTCCCCCCACCAAAGCCGAACAAACCGCCATTGCCACCGCTTTAAATGATGCCGATGCTCTCATTCAAAAATTAGAACAACTCATTGCCAAAAAGCGAAACATCAAAACGGGTGCAATGCAGGAGTTGCTGAAACCGAAAGAGGGTTGGGAAGTGAAGAAGTTGGGGGGAATTGGGGATTTCAAAAATGGAATAAATAAAAGTAATGAAGATTTTGGGATTGGTTTTCCTTTTGTAAATCTCTTAGATGTTTTCGGGAAGACAAAAATCAGTTCCAATATCCATCTAGGTTTAGTTAATGCTAATGAGAATGAAAGAAAAAACTATGATTTAAAAGAAGGTGACGTTCTATTTATTCGATCCTCTGTAAAACCAGAAGGAGTAGGTCTTACTGTTTTGATAGATAAAAACCTTGAAGAAACAGTATTTAGTGGATTCATTATTAGATTTAGAGATAAAGGATTTCTATCTAAAGAATTTAAGGAATATTGCTTCTTGTCAGAAGATTTCCGAAAAAGACTTATCAATAAAAGTTCTGTAAGTGCGAATACTAACATAAGTCAGGATACTTTGAAAAATCTTGATTTGTCATTTCCTAAAAAAAAATCTGAACAAACCCGCATCGCCCAAATCCTTTCCGATATGGACAATGAAATTCAGGAATTGGAAAAGCAATTGGAGAAATACAAAATGATGAAGCAAGGCATGATGCAAAGTTTGTTAACGGGGAAAATAAGATTGATGTAATATGGACACAACATTAATAGCTACAATTATCTTAGGAGCTACAGGTATATTAATAACCTTGTATTATTCATGGCAAAATAAAAAACTAGCTGATGAGCAAATGCTTAAACAATTGTTCACAGAATTTAATCAGCGCTATGAAAAACTGAATGATAGTTTATACTTAATTGAAACAAAATATTCAACAACAGATGAATGGACTGCTGCTGAAAATACAGAGGAAATAGAAAGATTAAAACAGAAAGCAATAGATTATTTCATTTTATGCGCAGAAGAATTTTACTGGTATCATCATAAAAAAAGAATAGACCCAATAATATGGAAAAGCTGGCAATCAGGAATGAACTATTGGTATAATAAAGTGCCTACGATAAAGCATCTATGGAAAGAGGAAGTTAAAGCCAGCGGAAAAGTATCATACTATATTACAAGCAATGTGGAATTTTTTATCGATTCTAAAAATAGACCTGATTAATAATGCAGAGTTTGTTATTGCATGAAATAAGGTTGGTGTGACTCTTTATGTTTAAAACAAAATAGAAATGAATGATTTTAGCAAAAGATTAAAAGATACATTTCAAGAAATATCAAAATCTGTTTTTGAATTTATTGAAGTTGTTAATCCAGAAATAAGGCAAGTTAATGAAGATGGTATTAGTAGTATTATTCTCAAAAAAATATTCAAGTTGAAAAACTATGGAATATTTGTAAAAACAAAGAGCCTTGATGTTTGCGAAAGTAAAACAGGTGTTGATTTCGATTTATGGATTGGTGAAAATGACAATAGGTATATTCGACTTATAATTCAAGCTAAGAGTTTTGGCAATAAGACTAATCCGAGCAATAGCTATGATATTCGAGATAGTGTTCAGTGTAATAAAATTATTGCACATTCAAAAAGAGAACATGAATCATTCCCCATATATTTTCTTTATCAGCACATAAAAGATGATAAGTTAAAAGCTAATTACTTTTCATTTTTAGATGACTTTGAATACGAGTATTCAAGTGTAACTGTTGCTTCAGCGTTTAGTATTAAAGCTCATATAGAAAGTAAGGAATTGAGTTTTTCTAATATTCACCAAAATCGTCTTGATAATAGATGGAAAAATGTCATTTATGAATTATTCGAACAAGAAGATAAAAATATTGGCTTGCCATTTTATTTACTCTATGATATTTCTCCAAGTAAAATTGAACGATTCCAGAAATTAATTAACAATAAAAATAACTCATTTGGATTTTTTTTCTATTTCTTCTTTGGAGAAAAATTTCCTTTTAAAGTTCATAATATCACGGCAGAAAAAATCGAACAACTATACGGAGAGAATAGTGCAGATGCCGAAATTCAGTTTAAAAATCTGATAATAATTAATGACTCAAATAAGCTCATGAGAGATAGGGCTAAAGAATTAGAAATTCTATTGGAAAATCAAGAATAGTTAGTTATGAAAAGGCAGAATAAAAGAGGTTGGTTATGAGTTATATGATAGCAGAAATTAATCAAGTAATACACCACTATTTCGCACTGAATAAGTCATTAAATATGATACTCGCCAAGGATCTGATGCCATATTTTGTTAAGGCTGGTGTTTTTCCTAAAGATCATCGCAATGGGTTTCCTATTCGAAACTTATTGCGCAAGCTTGATGAAACTAGAGAGCTACATCTAATACCCTCTGTAATTGCTGATCGTAAAACAAAAAATACCAATTGGTTTTTTGCTAGGCAAGCAGGCGCAAATATGCCAAGGGTTATACCGCCAAGTGTAAGTGTGCCTAAAAAAATAACACAATCACCTAAAACCGGAAGTAAGCGGAAAGACAGCGATGAGCATTACATTATAGACCTATGCGATGAGTTGTTGGGTATAAAAAGCAGTCGTCAACATCGTTTCAGTTTTCTATTGAGCGATGCAGGCACCAAACTGCCGGTTGATGCCTATTACGAAACACTTAATTTGGTAATTGAATTTAACGAGCAGCAACACACCAAAGCCATAAAGCATTTCGATAAGCCCAATAAGCTCACCGTTAGCGGGGTGCATCGTGGCGAGCAACGAAAAATTTACGACCAAAGAAAAAGAACCGTGCTACCTCAACATGGCATTAAAGTAATTGACATTCCCTACACTGCTTTTCAATGCGATAGTAGAGGTAAGATATTGAGAAACCGAACAAGCGATTTGGAAGTGGTGAAGAGGTATTTAGCAAAATTTAAAAACTAAAAAGAATGCCTTGTAATCATAAATTTCAAGAGTATCTCAATTTACAAAAGTTAGATTTTGAACCCACTACTTTAATTGTTGGCACATTTAACCCCGCGATTGAAGGCAATGAAGCCGAATGGTTTTATGGAAGAACAGCCAATAATTATTTTTGGGAAGTGCTGCCAAAACTATATAATGAGCAAAGTCTGATTGGTGCTTCGCCAAAAGAATGGAAACAATTTTGTAACAGAAACAGAATAGCAATTACTGATTTAATAACAAGCATTGATGATGCAGACATGAATAACCCACTACACTTATTACATCTCAAAAACTACTCTGACACGAAAATTGCCAAAGAATTTAAAAAGCATACTTTAGTAAAAATTGAAGAGTTACTACAAAATAATTCAAGCATTAGAGCTGTTTATTTAACTCGAGGAACAAGCGGTAGTTTTTGGAAAAAATTATGGAAGCCAATTGCTGAATATGCAACAAAACATACCATTAAGGCAACAACACTTTTAACACCATCAGGATATGCATTTTATCAACTTGGAAAATACAATAAACAAAACCCTTTAAACCCCTTGAAACTTGAAGATTATATTTTATGGGAGTGGAAAAACAAATGGCACATCTAATAATGGAAAATGATAAGACATATTATATCGGGTGGGATGTGGGTGCCTGGAATTGCGATAAAAATTCCAGAAGCAGAGATGCTGTGGCTATTTTAAATAGCGATAGAAAAATTATTGGAAAACCATTTAGAGGAAATCTCAAAGAATTAATAAACGCATCGAAAAATAAGACAGAGTTTATTAATGGTTTATTTGAAAAATGCGACAACCCCAACATAACTTCTAAAAAAATTGTTTTAGCTATTGATGCACCTTTGGCATTTTCAGTAGGACTCACAAACTTAATAACAGGAAAAATCTCGGGAAATATTAACGATCACCAAAACAATCCTTACTTATTCAGAGCAACCGAAAGATTTCTATTTGAAAATGGATTTAAGCCACTTTCTTCAATAAAAGATATGATAGGCAGCCAAGCAACAAAAGCCATGCATGTTATTGCCAAGTTTAAACTCAAAATAGTTGACTGTGGTGTTTGGCAGGATAACTCAGGATTGCTAAAAGTAATCGAAACCTATCCGGCTGTGTGTAAACGAATTCGACTAAGCGCTGAGGCTAAAAATCTTAAAACACAAGACAGGAAGGATGCATGGATATGTGCTGAAGTTGCGTATTTGTTTCATAAAAAAAAACGGGGTGCTACATGGCCCAGTTGAAGAAGTTAACGAGAAAGAGGGTTGGATTTGGGTAAAAAGTATTTAGAACGAAATACTGGATAATGTAACTATGAATGAAAAAATTGAAGCTCGCATAATACAGATTGAGCAACTGCTTATGCAGAATTTACGCATACCTGAATATCAACGCCCGTATCGTTGGACAGTAGAGAATGTGAGGCAACTATTACAAGATGTTTATGAAAGCTGGAAATCAGGTAAAAAGACTTTTAGAATAGGGAGTGTAATTCTACACACAAACAATGATGGGAAGTTGAATGTCGTAGATGGACAACAACGCATAACCACCATTGTGCTTACATTAAAAAATCTGAGTCGAAAAAATTATCACTTAGCTCAAGAGTTAAGATATAATCACGTTGATTCAAAAAATGCCATCATTGTCAACTATGAATACATCAATCGTTGGCTGAAAGAGAATTTGTCTGCTGAAAGAGAATTATTTGAAAAATATCTTCTCGAAAGCTGTGAAATTGTTGAGATAAAGGTAAAAGACTTATCCGAAGCATTTCAAATGTTCGACTCTCAAAACGGACGAGGAAAAGAATTGGAGGCATACAACCTGTTAAAGGCTTATCATATCCGAGCTATGGAACATGACACGTTTAATGAAAAAATAAAATGCGATCAGAATTGGGAAAGTGCAACAAGATACACTAAAAATGACAGCATCAATATATCGGGAATAGACATATTAGGGCAATTGTTTAACGAGCAGTTGTATCGAACAAGGGTTTGGAGTCGCAAAGAAGTAGCAGGAAAATTCGATAAAAAAAAGATTGGTGAATTTAAAGGAGTTACCATCAATAAGCACAGTCCCATTACGTATCCATTTCATAATCGTGAATTACTATATTATTTTTTAGAAGATTTTTTAAAGAATGAGAAACTGGAAATTACAATTTTAAAGCAACGCTTCAATAGCGGCAATTCTGAGAAGATAAATCCCTTTGTGCTGATAAATGAAAACATAATAAACGGTAAGCATTTTTTTGATTACACCTCAACCTACGTTGAAATATACCGGCAGTTATTTTTAGCAGACAAATCTGAACAACTAATAGATTTCAAAATGTTTTATGAAACTTATTGCCTTGGATATCATGGTTCACATCGTGATGGCGATAGATACTTACGCGAATTGTATAAAGCGTTGGTGTTTATGGTTTTTGATAAGTTTGGAGAGGATGGACTCAATAAGTTATACAAAACGCTTTACGCACTTGTTTACAGATTAAGATTAGAGAAACTACAAGTCAAATACAATGCAGTTGATGAATACCCCACAAAAAATGCTGTTTTTCATCTTATTGAGAATGCAAAATCATATTCAGATTTACAATTACTTGAACAATTGGCTTGTGCCCCTGTAGAGTGCAAAAAAGAAGTAAGCAATATTCTCAACTTGTTCTCGAAATTAGGAATAAAAGTAAATACAAACGATTCAAATATAGACCTTGCTAAATATGATATAAAATGGAAAAAGCAGGATTGAACAAAACAATTAAACAAATTCTGGAATCTCGATACATAGTGCCACTTTATCAAAGAAACTTTGCCTGGACTACAGATGAAATTGCTCAACTATTACAAGACGTATATGAAAGCTTTATCATCGACAATCACAGCAATTATTTTATTGGCAGCTTAGTTGTTCTTCCAAGAAAGTCAGGAGAATTAGAAGTGGTTGACGGTCAGCAACGGCTTACGGTAATCAGTTTAATTGCCAGAATTTTGGGTGCAGAGTTTCTTTCAGAGCCCAACCTTAGCTATGATTCAAGACCCGAAGTGGAATCATTCTTTTCAAAATTCTATTCTACCGGTAATACGAATGGTGTTTCATTCGGCTCCAAAGTTGCCCATCTGGTTCATGCGGTTGACGCTGTTCGGGAAACAGTTATCAATCCAAATGAGAAGAACTCTAAAACACTTTTTGATTTAGAAAATCTTGAGCACTTCAAGAATTACTTTTTCAATAACGTGATAATTGTTCGAGTAGAAATTCCGACAGATACAGACGTTGCTGCATACTTCGAGATAATGAACAACAGAGGGGAACAACTTCAAAAACATGAAATTTTGAAGGCAAGCATGATGAATAGCATCCGAACAAATGGCGAGTATGATGTGTCGAAGCAAAAACTCTTTTCGGTCGTTTGGGATGCATGTTCTCAAATGAATATCCCTATCCAAAAATTGTTTGACACAAAATATAGAGTTCTGCTTTTTGGGGAAAACTTCAATCAGTTTACGGTTGATTTTAATACACACAACAGCAGTTTGGAAGCTGAAGAAACCATATATGTTGACGGTAAGACGATAGATGAAATATTGGAAACAGAAAAACAAGTGAATAACGGAAATAATCAGATTTCAGATGTGGAAGATGAAGGCGATGACAATTCAATCATTGACTTTCCTAATTTTCTGATGCACATTTTACGACTCTTATACAATAAGATCTACTATGATTTGATGTTAGAAAAATATGGAAAAGGGGAAGAAATTCCATTGAATGAAAAGGATTTATTGATTGTATATAATGTAATTGCTGAAAAGGTAGATCCATTATTCTTTTTGGAAAACCTGTTGTA
Source organism: uncultured Chitinophagaceae bacterium (assembly GCA_964543705.1). Lineage (GTDB taxonomy): Bacteria > Bacteroidota > Bacteroidia > Chitinophagales > CAIOSU01 > CAYSGX01. The sequence continues at coordinate 17,079 of CAZIZP010000011.1, read as the reverse complement.
TTATAGAACTGTATTTGACAGATACGTAGTAAAGGCATCGAACGATGAAGATGCTGAAGACAACTATAAATGGTCATTAGAGCAACCTTACAAATACTATTATGAACGCAAGGGAACGGCTATCCTCAGATATAAACCCACGTTTGAGAATCAGGAAGATTTAATAAAAGCTCTTTCGCTTTTACAAGTTACATTTAGAAACAAAAAGTATAAAAATTGGCTCCAAGATATTTTATACTGGTTTTCTGACAGAAAAAACTTTGAAACTCAAAAAACACCATACCTGAATTTCATTCATGACTGGCTTCTTCGCTACTATGAAAATAATATGCCTTCAATTGATTTGAAATCACCATACAATGAAGGTACACGCACACCACACTTTTTGTTCAACTTCATTGATTATTTATATTGGCATAAATCTAAAAGTGATTCGAACTACCCAAAATTTGATTTCGATTATAAATACCGTAATTCGGTGGAACATCACTTACCTCAATCATTCTCTTCGGAAAAAAACAAAGATTGGATAGATAATCTCGGAAACTTGTGTTTAGTGAGTAAAAGTTCTAATTCAAAGATGAATAACGAATCTCCCATAGGAAAAGCCAGTAAGGATGGAAAATATTATAAAACCACATTGTCCCCTAAGCAAAAAATGATGTATGACTTGACAAATGAAAAAAAAGCATGGGAAATAGATGAAATTTATCATCATTACATAGAAGTTGTACATTTATTAGCGGATAAAAACATTATTCTCTTTTTACATTAGTAATGAGCAAAGTAGGACAAATAGAACGCGAAACCCAAAATAGAGTTATTCAACTCTTTGAGAAAGAGTTAGGCTATAGCTATTTGGGCAATTGGGAAGAGCGTGAAAATAACAGCAATGTAGAAGAAGATATCTTGGAAACATGGCTATTGAAACGCTACGACCAAAACCTGACCAACAAAGCAATTTATGAATTTACCAAAGCCGTAAACGACCAAAGTAAATCGCTATATGATGTAAACAAAGAAGTGTATTCATTGCTTCGCTATGGCGTTACGGTTCAGCCCGAAATCGGGCAAAACAAAAAAACGGTTTGGCTCATTGACTGGAAGAATCCGCTTGCCAATCATTTTGCCATTGCCGAAGAAGTTACCATAAAAGGCATACACAAAAAACGCCCCGACATTGTGCTGTATGTAAACGGCATTGCATTAGGGATCTTGGAATTGAAACGCAGCACGGTTTCTATTTCAGAAGGCATTCGCCAAAATTTAGACAATCAAAAGCATCTTTTCATCAAGCCGTTTTTTACCACCATTCAGTATGTAATGGCAGGAAATGACATTGAAGGTTTGGCGTATGGAGCCATAGAAACCAAAGAGAAATACTTTTTGAAATGGAAAGAAGTTACCGAAGAAACAGGCAAAGAGTTTCCGCATTTGCTGGAAATTACCAAACCCATTCGGGAAAAGGCAGCGAAGTATGATTATCCGCTGGACAGAAACATCATTGAACTGCTGAACAAAGAACGATTTATTGAATTGCTGCACGATTATATCGTTTTTGACCGTGGCATTAAAAAGCATTGCCGTCCCAATCAGTATTTCGGCATTAAATCGGCACAGGATTTTGTAAACCGAAAAGAAGGCGGAATCATTTGGCACACTCAGGGCAGCGGAAAGAGTTTAACCATGGTGTGGCTTACCAAATGGATAAGAGAGTTTAACGACAATGCTCGGGTGCTCATCATTACCGACCGTGAAGAATTGGACGAGCAAATAGAAAAGGTTTACAAAGGCGTTCAGGAAGATATTTACCGCACCAAAAGCGGCAGGGATTTATTGCAGCAACTCAACGACACTTCGCTCTGGCTGATGTGTTCACTCATTCACAAATTTGGCGGCAAGGATAAAGGCGAAGAAGCCACCGATGAAGATGTAGAAAAATACTTGCAGGAACTCCGTAGCAGTATTCCAAGCGATTTTAAAGCCAAAGGCGACATTTATGTATTTGTGGACGAGTGTCACAGAACACAATCGGGCAAACTGCATGAAGCCATGAAGCAATTTATTCCCGATGCTTTGTTTATCGGTTTCACCGGAACGCCATTGCTAAAAAGCGACAAACAAACCAGTTTAGAAGTTTTTGGCAGATACATACACACCTACAAATTCAATGAAGCCGTAGCGGACAAAGTGGTTTTGGATTTACGCTATGAAGCCCGAGATATTGAACAAAACATCAAGTCACCCGACAAAATTGACGAATGGTTTGAACTGAAAACAAGAGGACTGACCGACTTTGCCAAAGCCGAACTGAAACAGCGTTGGGGAACATTGAAAAAAGTGTTCAGCAGCAAATCACGATTAGAAAAAATCGTGTTGGATGTGGTGATGGACATGGAGAAAAAAGAACGATTGCAAAACGGCAGAGGAAACGCCATGTTAGTTTCCGATAGTATTTACAATGCTTGTCGTTACTATGAATTGTTCCAAAATGCAGGATTGAAGAATTGTGCCATAGTAACATCATTCGTTCCCAATGCCAACGATATAAAAGGCGAAGGCGACAACTACACCGAAAAGTTGCAGCGTTTTGAGATTTACCAAAAAATGCTTTCCGCTTACTTCAATGAAACACCCGAAGAAGCACTAAAAAAAGTAGAGCAGTTTGAAACCGAAGTGAAAAAGAAATTTGTGGAAGAACCTGCTCAAATGAAACTGCTGATTGTGGTAAACAAACTGCTCACAGGTTTTGATGCACCGAGTGCCACGTATCTATACATTGACAAAAAACTGAGAGACCACGGATTGTTCCAAGCCGTTTGCCGGGTAAACCGTTTGGATGGTGACGATAAAGATTACGGCTACATAATTGACTACATGGACTTGTTCAAGAGTTTGGAACAGGCATTTAATGATTACACTTCGGAAGCATTTAGCGGTTACGAGAAACAAGACATTGACGGACTTTTAAAGAACCGCTTGCAGAAGGGCAAAGAACGATTGGACGAAGCGTTGGAAGCCATCAAAGCATTGGTTGAATCCGTTGAACCGCCTAAAGGAACTATTGAACACATTCGTTACTTCTGCGGAAGCAATACCAAAAGTCCTGATGAACTAAAAGACACCGAACCAAGACGTGTTGCCCTTTACAAACTGACCATTGCACTCATTCGGGCTTATGCGAACATAGCCGATGAAATGAAAGAGGCAGGTTACACCGAAAAGGAAGTTGAAGAAATCAAAACCGACATCAAACACTTTGAAAATGTTCGCAAAGAAATTCAGTTAGCCAGTGGTGACTATATTGATTTGAAGCAATACGAGCCAGCCATGCGGCATTTGATTGACAGCTACATTGGTGCAGAAGAAAGCCGAATGCTTGCCAACTTTGACGACCTGAGTTTGGTGGAACTATTGGTTGAAAAAGGAAAAGATGCCATAAAAGATATTCCCGAGAGTATCAAGAATAATCCTGATGCAATGGCAGAAGCCATTGAAAACAATTTGAGGAAAGTAATTATTGAGGAAAGTCCGACTAACCCCATGTATTACGAGAAAATGAGTGTGCTTTTGGATGAACTCATTAAAATGAGAAAAGAAGCCACCTTGGAATATGAAAAGTATTTGAATGAAATCATTGCCCTTTCAGGCAAAGTGAAAAAACCAAATACAACAACCGACTACCCTTCTGCCATAAACACAGCAGCCAAACGAGCATTGTTTGACAACATGGGCAGAAATGAAACATTGGCAAACGAATTAGACCATAAAATTCTGACAACCAAGAAAGATGGTTGGCGAGACAATATTCAGAAATCAAAAGCGGTAAGAAATGCTATCACTGAAGTTTTGAAAACACACGGAATTGAAGATGACAACGAAGTGCATCGCATTTTTGACTTGGTAAAAAATCAGCGAGACTATTAATGCAGCAAATCACCATCAGCAATATCAAAATTGATGTAGTCCGTAAGGACATAAAGAACATACATCTTGCTGTTTACCCACCGACAGGCAGGGTTCGTATTGCTGCACCATTAAAAGTGAATGAAGATGCTATCCGGCTATTTGCAATTTCAAAACTCGGTTGGATAAAGCGAAACCAAAGGAAATTTGAAGGACAGGAACGTATTTCACCAAGAGAATACAAACAACGGGAAAGCCACTACTTTCAAGGCAGACGTTACTTGCTCAATATTGTTGAGACAGACAAAACACAGAAAGTAGTTTTGAAAAACAAGAAGTTCATTGAACTGCACATCAAGCCCGACACACCAACAGCAAAGCGACACGAAATCCTGACCGAATGGTATCGGGTGCAACTCAAAAAACAAGTCCCTGCTATCATTGACAAATGGGAAAAAATACTGAACGTAAAAGTTGACGACTGGCAAGTGAAGCAAATGAAGACCAAGTGGGGTTCATGTAACATTGAAAAGAAAAGAATTTGGCTCAACCTTGAACTGGCAAAGAAACCTGAGCATTGTTTGGAATACATTATCGTTCACGAAATGGTGCATCTCTTAGAACGACACCACAACGACAGATTTTTGTATTACATGGACACCCATTTACCAAACTGGAGACAACTAAAAACTGAATTGAATAAATTACCCGTAAGTCATGCAGATTGGAGTTACTAAATGAGGCTTCAAAAGATAAATCAAACCCACAAAAACCTCTCCTCAGCATCCTGCCTATACCCTACCAAAGAACCGCCTTTAGCCACACTATAATCAACACAAATAACATTTTTAGAAAGGTGTTTAGGATTGCCTCTTAGCCAATAATGACCGATGAAAACGGTCTTTTCATTTTCCGAATAAAATGAAAAGTCTTCAAAATTATCATCAATGGGTTGTTCAGGTATTGAGTGCTGGTCTTCCATAAAACTAAGTTCACGATAAGTAGCTGCGTTTTTAGCACCCTCCCACCACTTCATGCGCATTACATTTCTTTCGTTACCATCTTTATCTTTAAAAGTAACATTTGCAGGCAATGGCTGTTCTTTTCCTTTAAGCGTTTCTTCTACAGCGGTGTATGCTGTGCTATTTTTTATGTTAGCCTCTTGCAAGAAATCTTCATCTATTCTTGCATCGCTTAAACGAGTTTTCAAAAAGTCTATATGCGGTTGATGCCACATAGCATGCACTACTCTAAAATCAGAAAATTCTAAAAATAGTGGCAAGGTTTTAAACCATTCTAAAGCAGCATCATACTCTTTTTGGTAAGGCGCATATTGGCGAAGTGTTGCTTCATGCTGGTGAATATTTTTCAAATTATGTGGTCTTAAATACCCATCCCCATTTTTATTTAAGGTATTAAAACAAATAGCATTGTACTCATGGTTACCCATAACAGCAAAAGCACTTCCATTATCTACCATAGCTTTTGCAATGTCAACTGTTTCTTTTATTAGTGGCCCTCTATCAATAAAATCGCCCAAAAAAATTGCCTTTCTACCATCGGTATTTTGGTAGTAGCCGTTTTTATAAACATAACCTAATTTATTTAGCAGCTGAACGAGTTCAAAAGCATGACCATGTATATCGCCAATTATATCGTACATAAGAATAAATATTTTTAAGAAGGATAAATTTCAAGAAAACGGTTGTAAATAATTTCGTTCATTTTTTCGTTAATCTCACTTAGGGTTAAATGACTGTAGTGCTTTAAAATTTCATCATTTTCTAAATGATGGTGGTTATTTCTATTTTTCATTTTTTCTAAAACTGTTTTAGTATTATCTAATTGCCTTTTTCCTGAAAACCTATAAGGAGCTACTGTAACTATTTGAAATGATTTTTTCTCTTGTTCTAAATACTCACTTACATTCATGGCCATAAAAGAACCTACAAAATTTCCTAAGCCTGCAAAAAGAATATAATGATGGTTTTCAGAAAACAAACTTTTGGCTTCATCATTAAACAAATATTTGTATTGTTCGAAATCGAATAATTCAAAATAGTTGGTTTTAACATTTTCTTCTATTTCATCACAATCCATCCAGATATAAGAAATATCAAAAACTTCTCCCGGTTTGTTTGAGCGGTAAATGCAGGTATATTCTGCTTCCACATTATTGTTCTGTAAATGGCGCACCATGTTTCTTCCAAATCTTCCTAAACCAACAATGTGCAATGGCAACTTTTCTTTTGGTTTTGTAAAAGCAAATTCTGGAAAACATAAAAGCGCACTCGAAAGCGCTAAACTTTTTACAACTTCTCTTCTTTTCATTTTTCGGAACTTTTATAGTTTTCTATTGATAAAGAAAAAATCTGTTGAATTTCTTTTCTCAAAAATTTGGGTTTTAATACAGTAACGTTTTCTCCCATAGAAAGAATTTCCATAATAAATTCATGAGTAGGATAAACTTTTAGTTTCACTTTTAACTCTTTCTCATCATCAATTAAAATTTGCTGTGTTTCATGCAAGGGCAAAGACTTAATATACTTTCCCTGAAAGGGAGAAAAAGACAGAACTATTTCTTCTGCTTTTTTCGGGAATTCACTAATAATACCAAAAGCGTGTTTAAATATTTCTTCATGATTAAAGTTTTCAGGAAACTTGAATCTTGTTTTCTCAATTTCCAATTCGCTTAGTCTATCCAGACCAAAACTCTTTACAGTATCGTCTTTTAAATCTTTTCCAATGAGATACCATCTGTATTTAAACTCTTTCAATAAATAGGGTTCTATTTTTCTTATACTTTCTTCTTCATCCCAAAACTTTCTGTAAGAAAAAGAAACACATTTTCTATTTTTTATAGCATGAAGCAAACCCATGAAGTGTTCGGTACCTTGTGGTTTTCTTTTTTGGAATTCTATAAAAGAAGAAAACTGGTTAGAAACATTTATTGCATTAATGATATCATAAGCCTCTAACAGCCTTTCACTCGTTTCTTCATTTTCATTTTCTTTTATGCAATAAAGTTGTCTTGAATAGTCGAAAAATATTTCTATGCCATAGAAAGAAAAAATGTCTTTAATATCTCTCTGAAAAGTTCTTTTAGAAACTGTAAAATCATACCCCTGAAATTGTGACTCTTTTTCTAAGAAAGAAGCAATTTCCGAAAAAGAAGAAGGTTTCTTTCTAAGTTTCTTTATAATAAGGTTACATCTGGTTAAAGATTCTCTTTTTGACATGCTAAAATCCTTTTTTGGGAAAACTAATATTTTTTATTGAAGCCAATTCTTATTTTTTCTGTTTTTCCGTTTCTTTCTTCTGAACAAAAATTCTTTATATTTTCAAAATCGGGAAATGCACCTGAAACAACATATTCCAATTCACATTTTCTCGCTATGTTGTCTATTTGACCACCTGTTAAATCAAATTTTTGCGACAAATACTTTAGTTCATAATTTTCTATAAAACTGAGTTTTGTTTCCCAAATCTTTAGCCTGTTTTCTTCATTTGGCTTGTTAAATTCTACTTTGAATAAAAAGCGTCTTTCAAAAGCACTATCCATATTCCCAAAAAGATTGGTAGTGGCAAAGAAAATACCTTTAAAGTTTTCCAATTCTTCCAAAATAATATTTTGGATAGCATTTTCGGTTTGGCTCACAGCTGAATTTGTTTGCTCTTTTCTTTTTGAGATAATAGCATCTGCTTCATTAAAAAGTAAGATTGGACATAATTCCATTTCTTCATAATAACTGTTATAGGAATAAAAAATTTGTTTAATTTTTTTCTCACTTTCGCCAAACCACATAGATTTAGTGTTACTAATATCTACTTTATAAATCGCCCTTCCTGTTTCTTTGGCTATTTGGTAAACACTTTCAGTTTTTCCTGTACCCGGTGCTCCGAAAAAAACAGACGTAATTCCAAAAGGTAAATTTTTCTCTTTTAGTCTGTTTTGCATTTTTTGGAAATTTGTTTCCGATAGTGTTTTACATATTAACTCAATTTGACTTTTTTCAGAGTTATTATAAAACAGATTTCTCGTTTTAATATTTTCCGGCAGTATTAAATCTTTACAGTTTGTTTTACCTTTTAGAGATATCTCAATTTCATCTTCTTTCAAAAAACCTATTGCTTTTTCTGAAAGTTTAACTTCAACATCGTTAAAATAGTCTCCACCATCTAGTTCCAATAAATCTTTATTTAAGAGGTTGTGTTGTTTTGTTTGAAAAAGTTGTGATACTCTAATCGCCTGCACCGAACTGTCAAAAACTTGTTCTAGAATTTCATTCAGATAAATTCTACTCGTATCAGATAATGTCTTCCAACAAACAGTAAAAAATATAATAGCATCTGAAAGACTTAAATCTAGGATTTCTATTTTATTAAAAATTTTAAATTTTCTACCACTATCCATTATTCCTTCAGCTTCTCTATATAATTCTCTTGTTAGAATTTTATCATCTGACCTGTCTTTAACTAAGTCATATATTTCACTAAGTACTTCCACTAAATCATCGCACTCATTTTTATTTTTTATAAGTGTTGTGTTGTTTATTATACTGGAAGAAATTTCTTTATTAATCATAAACTCGCAATCTCCGAGTTCCAGCTCATCATAATGACGAAACTTGTATTTTTTCAGAATAATTTTTCTTTCTATTAAGTAATTAATGTCAGAAGAATATTTCAAAAAACTGATTGGGTTGCAGTCAAATGTTCGACAAATATCTTTTATGCTCACAGAGCCTTCCTGATAATTTAACCCCATTATGCATGCTGTAATTAATGCCTGTTGGTCTGTTACAGAAAGAAATTCCGAAAATTGGATTAATTCAGATTTTGCCTTTTCTACTGTAACATCTGAAATACTATTTTCTTTGGCTGTTTGAAATATCTTTTCAACCTGAAGCAAAGTATTGGTTTGTGTTTGCATAGTAATAAAGTTTTTGTTGGCACAAAGTTCAATACAGACTGCGCCAAAATATGACGTAGTAAAAAAGAAATTAAAAAGAAAGTAATTTTTAATTATTCAGGCCAAAAAGTATTCTCAAAAAAATTGAATAACTCTATTACATCTGGATGTACATTTCTTTCTGAATTCAATTCAGAATCTTTAAAATTGAATAAAACGTAAGAGTCTTCTGAATCGAAATAAACACTCTTTAATAAAGCACTGTGCAAATAAGAACAGTGAATTTTATTTTCAATAAAATAATTCAGAATTTCAGAAAAAGCTTCTTCTTCATAGAAATGAGCTTCGCTGTCATTATCGGCTTCTCTATGTTGTTTTGCTAATCCTGAAATCTTTTGTTTTACTATTTCCTTAGTTATCATGCGTTATTATTTTCAAAGTATTCTTTCCAGTATTGCCAAATAACAACCATAGCCAAAGTATCAAGCTTGCAATATACTTTTAGCGCTTTAGCCCATTCTTCTTTAATAGATGCATTGTCTTTATTCATTCCACACATCATTTCCTGATATGCCCTCATTGCTCCAGTTCCGTCTTTTACCTTTTCTGCTTGCGAGGCAATATTTATTTCAGGTAATGCACTGTAAGGCCAAATAAGACCTTTATCATTTTTCTGAAGTAGGTTAATGCCTTCAAAATTTTGTAACCACTTCAAAATTTTTTCAGACTTGTTTTCTGCCAATACAGCAGGTAAAACATATTTTATAGAATACTTTCCTTTGGTAATTGGATGATAATAATGTTTGTTGCATAAAGCTGCCATATCGGTTAAACCTCCTAATTTGTCATCACCCCAATTAACTATTTCCTCAAGCCATAATTTTAGTTTCTCATTTGTATAATTGTATTTGGTCATTTGCTCATATATGTCTCTTAAAATGGTGTTTTCATGATGCGACCATATCAATATAGTCTTAGCTCCAGTAAGACAAGCCATTAATTCTTCTGCAAATTTGAAGTTGGGAAAAGTTTCATTTACATTTAGCCATTCTTTGTGTTTTGGCTCTGCTTCAGGATGCTCAATTATGTGACAGGAAAATTGAAAAGCTACATTTTCATAAGGGCGCATTCCATTATGATATGGCAAAGCCATTCTTGATGTTTCAAAATCTATAAATGCTAAAGGATATTCCCAACTATTAATCTCATGTTTCAATTCTTCATTAATTACCTCTGCTTCACTAGTAATTTGCAAATAAGGCTTGTTGTTTCTTTTCCCTATAAAAAGTGTAGCATCTAATTCCTTTAAATTGGCTTTACCATTTTTTATGAAGTTGTTTATTAAATCAGGACTTTCTTTTATCCTATTCATGTTTCCTAATTGTGTCAATTCCAAAACATGAGGTTCTTCATCAGCTAATTTTTTCCAACATTCTTTAAACCCATTTTTTGTTGAGTCTGATATTCTATACTCACAATCTTTACAGCCAACTGATATTTGCGTTTCAATTTTCTTTATTTTAGGATTTATACTTTTCAGATAGATATTTATATTAGGGGTAATAGCCGGAATTATTTTTTCTATTTCATCACTAAAGTCAATCAAAGTCATTATATCGTCTTTTCTTAACTCAGCAATATCTCCTTTGAAATCAACTTGGAATGATTTAAAATTTCCTGAAACTTCTTTTAATTGAATTTTGAATAGACTATTTAATCCTTCAATTTGAGTGGTTTTGCTTTTATCTGGTAAAAACAAATAAGGCACCACTTTATATTGTGGAAAGGCTTCCTGTAGCACTAATGTTTGATAAGCCAAATCTTCTAAGTATTCATGCAATTCTTTGGCTTGTTTGTTTCTATCTCTGTCATTATCCCATGATTTTGCTTTTACTTCTATGAGTTTTAAAACATTACCTTCTTTTTGCAGGATATCTATTCTTATAAGTTTATGATTACTCTCAATTGCAGCTTCAAAAATTGTTACGTTGTTTTTACTATCAAGTAACTCTTTTGTTTTTTGTATGGCAATAATTTTATCTCCTATACTACTTAAATCTTCACCATCATATAGTAGTGTGGCTAACTTGCCTACCATATAACCCCCTTCTGCCAGTAATTCTAGGTATTCATTTCCCTCATTTGAAGTGGGGTAATTCATTTTTTTATAATACAATTTAGTAGCACAAGTTTGAGCTACTTTAAAGTCTGATTTTGATAAATGTGCCATCGTTATAGTACGCCAATTTGTTTTAAATAAAATTCTTCTGCTACTAAAATTGCTTCTACAGTTTCGGTGTTGGTAATCGTTCCCATTTTAGATGATAGCCTGACAATCTGTTCAACATCTTCGTTATCTGATAAAAATTTAGCCTCTAAAATTTGCCAAACATCACTTTCTGTAAGTGTTTCTTTAATTGATGTAGGAAGGTTTTCATAAGCTACTTTAGCAGCATCGGTTTGATTGTAGTGTTTAGGCATATTATTGATTTTTAGGGTAAATGTTTTTGGCATATTCACTTAATTCCTCAACCTTATTTCCTATTTTATTTCCATAATAGATTATAATATCATCTATTGGTTTTTCCTGATTAAAACGTTTTATTTCTAAATCATCTTTATAAACATCCAGATTTGCAGGGTTGACATAATAAAACAAGTTTTTATCATCAGAATCGGGTGTTCTTACTTGATAATGTATTCTGTTTCTTTCATTAACAATTGATAATTGTGTCTTAGCTAATACTGCAAAATTACTTGGACTATTATCACCATTATCTAACTTAACTCTTTTAATAAACTCGTTCTTTAAATCTTTTACAGAGACTCGCTTACTCCAAAAAGTATCATCGTCATAAACTTCTCTTATGTAGCTCATTAAAGGTTTCTTATAATCAAATTTAACACCTAGATTATCACTGATTTCTTTATAAGCACTAAAGTCAGAGTTAATAAACATAATAAATGATTTAATGGTACTCTTAACGTATGAGTGTATTGGGTCTATTGCACCGTTATTTTCGTCACTCAATATTGTTTTTAGTATTTTGATAATTGAAGGAGAAGAATCATCCTCATACCACACATAATGCTCTTTTACTTTAACATCAGTATTTTCCAACTTTTTAAATTCTATTTTTGATTTTTCAGATAGACTGCTCGTAAGATAAACAAAGGAAATGATAGGTTTATCCTTATACATTTCAATCAAGCCTTCATATTCTTGAACCAATTGCGAATCATTTTTTTTGATTGAGCTATCATTAATTTTTACCTCAATAGCAAATACATATTTTACTTCATTTTTGTCAAATAACTCAACCAGAATATCAATGTCTTTATGTTTGTACCCTGAGTTTTTGTTTACATCTTTTGTTTTCAACCTTACCTCTTTATCAACCTTTACTGAAAGAGACTCCTTAGAAAAACTATTTTCAATATCAGATAAGTTTAGACCATTTAGGTCATTCTTAAACTTTTCAGTTATTGGCTTTAAGAATCTATTAAGGAATAGATTATTAAGTCCATGAGTTTCATGTGGATCTAGCAAATAAGCTAAAAATGCACTTACATTTGGTTCATTAATTGAGCCATCTCCCGTAGATAGAATTTTAAATATGTTCATATATTTATTTTAATAAAAGCATTAATAAATTTCCTTTTCCTATTAATTTACCAGAACGGTCTTTGGTATGATTTAATCTTGGGTCATATTCGCCTAATCTTGTGCCTGATTGGTTAAAAATTACAAGTAGTTTTCCCTGTTGTTTTATTTTGCCAATTACTTTTCCTGACCTGTCTTTTAGCAATTCTTCTTTCATTTTTATTAGGTTTAATTTTAAAAATTATAGCCAATTCAACCAAGTTTCTTGGGTAAGATAAGGCACTTGTTTTATTCTGCATATTTCTTTTATAGCATTTACATTTTCATCTTTCTCATCATCAAAAAGTAAAACAATATCTACTTTTCCCAAGTCGAAAAATTTTGCCCCTAATACTTTCACATGGCTACAAACTTGTTTTGCAATTTGCTCATCTAACAAATCTTCTTTCTCAATTTTTATGTCATCTGCCATTTCAGAATATTCAATTTTATCTATTGGATAATAGTCATACATCTGATTCCACTGTTGCTGAAATTTTGTGTTGTGTGTAATTACCTGAATTCTATCAATATCTATTTCTGTTGCGCCTATTGCAAAAGCAAAATCAGATTCAGTAAGATTTCCTATTCTGACTTTTAAATTTGGCATTGAGTTCAAGAGTATATGACCCAGCTTAGTAATTTGGTCTTTCTCTTTTTGGTTGATGTAGTCTCCACCAGTAAAAAGAATGGTAGTTTGCTCAAATTCTTGAAACATTCCAAAGAATTCAAACCATTCATTAAATAAATCATTATCTACGTAATTGGCAATTTGGTCTTTCATACCCGAACAATTTTAGAGGTTAAATATATGTGTAGTGTTCGGTATTTACTGCCCCTGACATGGCAAATCTAAATGCCAAACACTAAACAATCAAATTTTTTAAAATTTATTTTCAGCCTTAAATAAATTATTTCTATTTAATGTAGCCACCCCATCTACTACTTCATTAATTACGCTTTTCCCAAATTGTAGTTTATATAATTTCAATGCAGTGGGTTTAATTGGCTCAAATGTTTTAACAGCAAGATAATCGGGCATATCAAATGTTTTATGATAATACCAAATGTTGTTAGCCTTCTTAGTATCTATTTGCCAATAATCATATTGAAATGCAAATAATGGAAGATTCAATTCTTCGTTAAAATAATGGTCGTTATCGATATCCCATAGATTTAAAAAAATTGGGTACCATTTCGAATTTGGAAAATCATCATTGTGGGCATAAATGCAATTATTTTTATTTGTGCTTTGTGGGCATTTGAACGGAAGCAACAATCCATTTCTCAAAATTGCCTTTCTGTTTTCTTCTAAAGAAACATGAAATAAATACCTATTTGTATTTGCCTGAAATAATTTTCGGTGAGTTAGGAGCATACTATTAGAGTCTTTTTAATTAACTCTTGTATGCATATCGAAGTAGTGTAAAAGTACTTTTTAAGTAGTAAAAAAGCAAAATGCTTATAATAATTTTATAGCTGTGCCATAACAGCATATTTCTACAATACCATCAGTAAGAACAACAGAGTCAAATCTAAAACCAATTATCATATCGGCACCATTCTTTTTTGCTTTGTCAATTAAGTTATTCAAAGCCTTTTCTCTCGCTTCTCGTATAATGGTTGCACCACCAAACAGCATTACACTTTTTCTATTGGTAATACTTTCTTGCTGTGTAATGCTTCTGCCAAACTTTGTAGTGTCATTTACCCAAATTAAACCAATAATTTTGAATGGCCTATCTAATGTTTCTGCTGTAATTACTATCATGTGATTCTTTTATAAAATTTCAATTTAAAAATCTGAAATTAAAACGCCTTAACCCATTTCAAACCACTTTAAAATATATTAACCCGAATAAACACAGATTAACACGAATTAACCCGTTTTAACACTGTTTATTTTTCTGTTATTTCTGCGGTTAGAGCAAGAAATTTATCTCGGTATTTTATATACAATGCATCATCTTTGCCTCTAACCATCGCTAAAAAAGCAATTCTTCCGCCTAAGCGATTTATGAAATATTGATTCATTTGGTGTAGGTTACTTTTTGTTTCCGATTTATTTGCTGAAAGATTATGCTCTTTTATAGAGGCTATATCTAAACCATGTTTATTCCATTGATACAAAGCTGCCCTGATGTTCCTAATATAGCTTCTCTCCAAATTAGGCTTTTCATTTACTTTTATACCCGTTACAATTTGTTTCGATTTATCCGACTGAATTCTGAATTTTTTGGCATTGACTTCAAAGCCATAATTCCTGATAATTTCAATAACACCATAAATATTTTTTACACCTAGCGGGCTATTAGAAGAAAAAGTTAAGTCATCGGCATAGCGGGTATAACGCCACTTCATTTCTTTACATTTCTCTTGTAGAGCTATGTCAAGAGCCATGCAAATAAAATTTGAAACTACTGGCGAAGTTGGCGCACCTGTAGGCAGTTTGTTTTTGTAAGTAACCAGCAAGGTTAAAACAGTGGCTATCTTTTCAGGCAGCACAAAAGGCGGCTGTAAAAACATTTGCTTTACTTGCTTAGCACTTATACTTTCAAAGAAGTTCAACAAGTCTATATTCAACACCACTTTTTTTCCAACATGTGCTTTAGCATTAGAAACTATACTTTTAGCTGATGATGAATATTTAGGAACAAAGCCATGTACCGGTTTCATTTTTTGTTCAGCATACAGCAACTGAAAATGTTCATTGAGTTTTTGCTGTATATTTTTTAAGTATTTTCCTGGTGCTTGTATGTTTCTTTTACCACCTCTTTTTTTGGGTATTTGATACTCGAAGTAGTTAGGCTCATTAATAACTTCTAATAATTTAACACCATTGGTATTTAGCATCTTAGCCAAATCATTAATGCTATGCAAATCTTTAAAACCCAACGATTTTACAGAGACATTACCAAAATATTCTTCGGGAGTATAGTACCACATACTTTTTAAAATAAGGAGGGAATTGTTTGCTATTACATCTCGATGCATCGTTTGCAGTCACAAGGATTTTCGGAGCTCGCGGAGAAAATCCTTGTGGCCTTAATTTCTATAATCTGAAGAGGCAGCGGTAACACCACCCAAAAGCCGAAATATGCTCATGTATTTTTAGGCAAACAATTCCCATTTGTTTTTTTGTTCAATTATTTCTTTTATTCTGTTTATATCAATTTTATTAAAAAACGAATCATCTGTAGTATTAAATTCAGGCAAAAAACTATCCGATTTCAAATAGACTGTTCCTGTTGCACCATGATTATTCTTCGCAATAATTAACTCGGTGGTATTTGTGGCATCATTCCCAAATTCATCTACTGTAAGTCCGTAATAAGCAGGCCTGTATAGCAGCCAAATCATATCTGCTATTTCTTCCAGGGTACCACATTCTCTTAAGCCTGAAACTTCAGGTTTCTTATCGCCTCCTCTTGTTTCAACAAATCTGTTCAATTGCGATACAATTACCAGTGCAATATTATGCTTATAGGCAAAGCTTTTTAACATTCTTAAAATAGTATCAAGTTCATGGTGCCTTCTGAAATTGCCTTTACCCATTAGTTGCAAATAATCTAATATTACTACTTTTGTGTTGTGCAGGTTTACAAGTCGTTGCAGGCCCGATAAAAGATTTTCAGAGTCTTTTACATATTGGTCGCTTAAGATAATGCGTTGGGCTATATCATCTGAAAACACTTTTTTATCTAAAGCCTTTTCTTTGCATATTCTTTCTACTAAATCTAAGCTGCGTTTAGCTAAAAGCTGATTACCATCTGCCAGTGTAACATAGCCAAGCGATGTTTTATTAGCTATAGCAATATGAATAGCCAAATTCAGCAAAAATGAGGTTTTGCCCATGCCTGTTCTTCCGCCTAATAAAGTAATGGTGCCCCTCTCTAAACCTCCACATATTGCGTCAATATCTTCAATTCCTGTTGGTATTAGCGTGGTAGTGTTTTTGTTACTGTACGATTTAAAAATACTGGTCATTACCTCTAAAAGCGATTTGGTATTCTCTTTGTCTTTAGCCTCTAGTTGTTGTTCAAGTTTAGCAATGGCAATTCTATAAATATTCTCCACTTTTAACTCGGGCTGCATAGAGAATAAAACAAACTGTTCGCCTAGTTTTTTCATTTCGGCTCGCATAAATTCTTGTTTTAAAATCTCATAATAAGCATATAAATTTTCTTCTTCTGTAGCTAACGAAACAAGATGTTGCAAATAGCTTTTGCCACCTATAAACGATAACCGGTCTGGTGAAATATCTTGTAACAATAAGTATATATCAACCGGAATTTGTTTTTTGTATAACTGCTCTATAACCGAAAAAATATATTGATGCTGCTCACTGTTAAAATGGTTTTTATTAAGCAGGTTTTTATTTAAAAAATACACCCCACCACCTGCTATAAAAGTGCCTAACAGCGTTTGTTCAGTATGGTGAATATGTATGTTTATGCTCATTAGGTTTATAATTTTTTTATCTTTTTCCTGAATTATAAAGTGACAGCTTCCCCTTTAAGCCAATGGCTTATTAAAGCATTATACTCTCACTTATAGTAGCGGAAAATAGTTGACAGAATCGGAAACTGATTCCGTTAACGAAGTAAGCAATTCTGAA
>CAZIZP010000010.1:0-128710 GCA_964543705.1 uncultured Chitinophagaceae bacterium | reverse complement strand
CTAATGTAACAGCATCAGCTATAACAGGCACTCCACAACAAGCGCAGGTAACTTTCAACACAACGCAACCCGGAGAACAACCATTTAGCTTTACCTACTCTTACACCAACGAAAGAAACGAAACCACGAGTTTTACGCAAAGGGCAAAGTTTAAAGTAGTGCCGTTTGAGCTAAAGGGTCTCTGGAAGTTAATTAGCTATACCGATACTACCAGAACTACAATAGGGCAATTTGAACTTGTAGATTTTCAAAGTGGTGCGGAAGATTTTGGATTGTCTATTTCAACTACCTATTATCCTTCAGGAGATGTACAAAACTTTGCTGGAACACCTCCAAATTGGAATCAAAGTTTTGATATAAGTGCTAACCAAATTAATCTAACTCACAATTATTGGTCAACTATATTGTATAAGTTTGATTACAACAGCAGTAATCCTAATTACCTAATAGGTTACAGTGTAGGCTTATCTTACGATGGGTATAATATTGCATTGGAAAAATTATAAGATGAAGTTCAATACCAATCATTATATCCTAGTTAGCTCTTTATTTGTGCTGTTAGTATTATCAGATATTTCAGCCCAAAGTGTTTCAGAAAAAATGCTTAAGAAATTTAATGCTTCAGCCTATAACTGCATGCTGAAACACCAATATTTTTTAAACTGCAACAAGGGCAACAATAACCCAAACATAGGACGTGAGTTAGACTTGCCAAAGCTTTCAGAAACAACAAAACCGCAAGTTTTTGTACACCTTGAGGCTTCTTTTTTCAGCCTTAATAGTCTCAAGTCTTAAACTATAAACCTTAACTCGGGATAAGAAATCATTTAAAAAAGAAGTTTAAAAAACAGAGAGAATTGAGTTATATTTGATATATAAAAGTATGGCAAACAAATTATTATATCAATTATTACCACTCCTTCTCTCCAAGAAAAATTGCTAAAATTTTTGTAAAAACTGACGATTTCTGTAATACATTTGAACATGAATTTGTAAAACATCAATTACATGCTAATCTGATGGTATAAGCGTAATAGAAAAACAGAACTTTGTGCCTCAGAATTTATTTCTTTGCTCATTGCTTTTCATGGTGGTCAGTTCAGAAATTTCGAATACTTCTATCTGCATTATGTATGCGTTCATCTGCAAGACTATTTTCTCGGATTGGTTTTTCCTACAATTGTTTTATTGAACTTAGCCATCGCCATGCAATAGCCTTTATGCTGTTTCTTCATTACTATTGCAGAGGTGAATGCACAAGCATCAGTTTTATCGATTCTTCTGTATTGAGAGCATGTCACAACAAGAGAATTAAGCGTAACAAAGTTTTAAGGACATGGCAGAAGTTGGAAAATCTACTATAGGATGGTTCTTTGGGTTCAAGTTGCACTTAATCATTAATGATAAAGGACTTTCCCCAAAAGCCTTCTCCTTCTATCGAAAAGGACATTATGGAAACCAATCCGAAGTTATTAAAAATACAATCAATAACTATCTCTTGTCGCTTAAACTGAGCTCAGGTTTATAAGTTAGAACATTCCGCAAAAGGGCATTAATTGCTTGTCTGAATACCGTGTTTCTATATTAACCATTTGATCGAAATGTATTTTCCTCTCGAAAGCTAATAATTTTTAGTATCTCAAAACGTATAAGTTTTCTTATTGCTTATTTGAGCTGAGTATATTCCTCAGGGCAAGTCTAGCTGATTTAAATCCCTTTGTACCCGTACTTAGGGCTGCACTCGGCTAACATTCTGAGTAGGCTAGTCTTCTAGAGTTGCCTGATAACGACTTATTTACCATTGTGTACAAACCCAGTATGTAATGTTTTCAGAAAAGTTTCTTTTTTCAGAATTACACATTGCTTCTAAATTTTAACCAATTTTATAGTTCTCTCAATACCTGTAACTTTTATAAAATATACTCCTTTATTTAATGCTGCTAAGTCAATATAGGTTTTATAAAGATTTATGGTATTGGTTTGTAATAATTTTCCTTCAAGTGAATAAATCTTCAGTTCACTATTATTTATCCCTTCAACTACTAAAAAATCTTTAACAGGGTTAGGATAAATTTTGAAATAGTTATTAAACAAATTTTCAGAAATATTAGTAACTACGATGCTTACTTGTTTGCAGATGGTATCGTAACATAAAGTACCTGTTGAGCCGGAATAGGCTATTTCTAGGCATACATTATAGTTTCCGGGTGCGGTGAATGCATGAAAAGGATTTTGTAAAGTTGAAGTATCATTTACTCCTGAAGCTGGGTCACCAAAATTCCAACTCCACCCAATAGCATTTGCTGAAACACCCAAAAAGAATGCTGTATCATTTGAAACAGTAAATGTAAAATTATTACCTAGCCCGGTTGTGTCACAACTGTTAACAGCGGGAGATAAAGTTAAATCTATACAAAAGCTATCCACACAGGTTATGCCATTTACATCAGCAAATACTTTTAAACAAACAAAGTAAGTGCCTAAAGCAGAAAAATTGTACAATGGATTTTGTTGAGTAGAAGTATCATTGGGCGCATTTGCAACATCATTAAAACTCCATTCATAACCAATAATGTTTCCATTCGTAATTGTGCTGGTGCTGTTAAATTGCACGGCTGTTCCACTGCCATTATAAGTAAATGATGCGCTTAACCCCGATGAATCACATGCAGCACAGGTAGCACTTTGTGAAAAACAAATATTATCAATATAAACTTGCGAAACAGCACTATCAGTAGCATTAAAAATAATTAACCTAGAGAAATTATTTGGCGAGTACCAGCCGTTAATACAATATTGTTGAGCTGGATTAGGGAAATTTACAGGAATTATACCAATTAATTCAGCTGAGTCTGGAGCATAGGTATTATTATAAAGAGCAGTATAATCTATGTTCGGGTCGTTCGTTGCCGCCCAAAATTGAACATTATTAAAGGATGAGGGATTAGTTAATTCAGGAGATAAACAAGCACATAAATTATAACACTTACCCGAATCTATAACTGCCGGCTGGTACATACCATCGCCATCTTGGGGCGGTGTTAACGCTACGTTATTATAAGCGCGTAAAACCATAAATGTATCTAAACAGCCTTGTGTATTTGTTATTGGGTTTGGCAAAAAACCGCTAAAGGTTTGCCAGTTATTTAACCCATTGCTGAAACTATTATTCTGAATTAAATTGCCATTACATTGAGCATGAACAAAATTATTACTGTATTGCAAAATGATGACGATTAAATACAGTACAATAGCAAAGGTCTTTTTCATGGTAGTAATTTTAAACTAAATTAAACATTATTATATAAAAAATAAATTCATTGTTATTTAATCTCCCTCTATTAACTATACCCAAATACTTATTATCGGCTCAAAAATTATCTAATCAAATTTTAAAAAAATAATAAACACTACTTTACCTCCAACCCAAACTCACCACTTACTTTCTTTGCCAAATCATAACCGGCATCGGCATGGCGAATAACGCCCATAGCGGGGTCGTTGTGCAGCACTCGTTTCAATCTTGCAGCAGCATCATCGGTGCCATCGGCCACTATTACCATGCCTGCATGTAGCGAGTAGCCCATGCCCACACCACCTCCATGATGAAACGATACCCAACTGGCACCCCCTGCGGTGTTAATTAAAGCATTCAGTATAGGCCAGTCGGCAACGGCATCGCTACCATCGAGCATGGCTTCCGTTTCGCGATTAGGCGAGGCAACACTGCCCGTGTCTAAGTGGTCTCTGCCTATTACAATGGGGGCTTTCACTTTTCCTGTTTTTACCAGTTCATTAAATGCCAAACCTGCCTTTTCTCTTTCGCCCATGCCTAGCCAGCAAATGCGAGCCGGCAAACCTTGAAAAGCAATTTTTTCTTTCGCCATTTTCAGCCAACGCAATAAGCCTTTGTTTTCAGGAAATAGTTCTTTCAGTTGCTCATCACACACGGCAATATCTTGCGGGTCGCCACTTAATGCCACAAAACGAAACGGCCCTTTCCCCTCGCAAAATAAGGGGCGAATATAAGCCGGCACAAAACCCGGAAAATCGAAAGCATTTTCAACCCCACGCTTGTCTTTGGCTTGCCCACGAAGGTTATTGCCATAGTCGAAAGTAATGGCCCCACGTTTTTGTAATGCTAACATTTGGCGCACATGTTTTGCCATCGTATCTAGCGACAAGCGCATATATTCCTCTACATTTTTTTCGCGCAGCACTTTTGCCTCTTCCACACTTAAGCCTTCAGGAAAATAACCAATCAATTCATCGTGGGCAGAAGTTTGGTCGGTGAGAGTATCGGGTGTAATGTTTCGATCTAAAAGCCTTTGCAACAAATCGACCACATTACATACCACGCCAATAGATACTGCTTCGTTGTTTTCTTTCGCTTGCAAAGCACGATCAATGGCAGTATCAATATCGTGATACATTTCATCTAAGTAGCGGGTATCTAATCTTTTTTGTACTCTCCAGGCTTCCATTTCCGCAGCAAGGCACACGCCTTCATTCATGGTAATGGCTAAAGGTTGTGCGCCACCCATGCCGCCAAGCCCGGCAGTAACATTCAGCTTGCCCTTCAAAGTGCCGCCAAAATGCTTTTCAGCTAATGATAAAAATGTTTCATAAGTGCCTTGTACAATGCCTTGCGAGCCAATGTATATCCATGAGCCGGCAGTCATTTGTCCATACATCATTAAGCCCTTTGCTTCTAGTTCTCTAAAGTGTTCCCAGGTAGCCCATTTGCCTACTAAGTTGCTATTGGCAAGAATTACTCGTGGTGCATTTTTATGAGTAGGCAAAATGCCCACAGGTTTTCCCGATTGAATCAAGAGTGTTTCGTCTTCATTCAGGTTTTGTAGCGATTTTACAATTAAATGAAATGCCTCCCAATTGCGGGCAGCTTTACCTAAACCGCCATATACTATAAGTTCTTCCGGTCTTTCGGCCACTTCGGGGTCAAGATTGTTCATCAACATTCTAAGGGCAGCTTCCTGTATCCAGCCTTTGCATTGCAATTGAGTACCGGTGGGTGCTTTTATTACTTTTGTTGTCATTAAATAAATGTTTTTTCGTTGCTTGAAACTACAAAGTTTTTAGAGATTGCTTTCTGTATTTTTTAATACAAGTATCTATATGCAGAAAACAAAAACGCCCCGAATAAATCGGGGCGTAAAAACTTTTAATTTTTAGGGCTTTAACTGCCTTTCTTTTCTTCTTTTTGTCTTGAAGAATAATTTATCTTTAATGCATTGGCTTTACGAAGTTCTGTTTTTACATCAGTTATAATACCCATTTTCACTTCCTTGTCTATACGCAAAGCAATAGTCATTGCTGACTTTAAGTTTTCTTCAATGGTGTTTCTTTCATTTTCAATAAACAAGCCTATATCTTCTACTTTGGCAAACTGGTCGTTTAACTGAATACGAGGGGCAGTTCCTAAGCGCTCTTTATATTTTTCAGTGGGGGCACCCATGTAAATAAAACGCACTAACGACTTACGCTCAAGCTTTGTTAACTCGGTTGCCTGTGGCAAACGGTTTTTTACTTTCAATTCCGTTTCGCGCATCACAGTTACCACCATGAAGAAGAAAAGCAATATGAAAATAATATCAGGTAAAGATGCCGTAGAAATTGGCGGCAATTCTTTTTTCCCTTTTTTTCTTATTTGTGCCATAGCAATTTTTAGTTTGTCGCTTCAATAGCCTTAGGTTCAGCTTCAGAGATTTTTAAAGGATACTCATCTCTTACTTTTGCTGCCTCATCTTCTGATAATTTTTCGAAAGGCTTATTGAATTTTTTCATTGAATATTCTTCTCTTAGCTCGCGATAAGCAGCTTTTACTTCATTTTGTACCTGAATGTACATGTCGTAAGAGGTTCCCCTGTCGTTTTGCAAAGAAACTACTGCTTTTTGTGGGCTAACTGATAAATTGGGGTCTGCGCCTCTATTATCAATAAATGTTTTGGTTCTTTTTCTAAGGTTACTTACTTTTTCATAATCTCCATTAACCAGCAAATAATCCTGAGCATTTACCAATACTACCAAAACGTTTCTTTTATTCAACTGAATATCTTCAGGTGGTGGTAAATCAGGATTCCAGGGTGGTAATTTATGAATAATACCCTTGTCGGTATCTATAGTGGTGGTAACCAGAAAGAAAATCAGCAACAAGAAGGCAATATCTGCCATCGAACTTGCATTAATTTCCGGTATTGCTCTTTTAGCTCTTGCCATAAGGCTTATTATTTAAAGAAATTTTTTACTTCAAAAAATACAGATGATACTACTGCAACGGCTATTAATATATAAAGAGAGTTTAAACCTCCGCCAACTAATTTTACCGAATCTTGGCTAATGTAATTTTCCATGCCTTTGAAACTGTAAGTAGAAGAAGCAGTTAGGTAGCCTAACAGTAAAACTGCAAGCATAACTCCCAAGCCAATAAAAACCCCTTTGGCATCGCTAATGTTTTGCAGAGTGTATTTCAGCGGAAAAATTATAGCTCCCGCAACTGCTACTAACATCAGGAAGTAGGTGATATATAATCCAAAATCAACCATGATTATTGTTTTAAAAAAATTAGTATAAAAAATTACTTAGCAAGATTGTATTTCACAACCATATCCATAAATGTAATAGAAGAATCTTCCATATCATTTACAAGGCTATCAACTTTTGATACTAAATAGTTATAGAAAATTTGTAAAATAATAGCAGCAATCAAACCAAATACAGTTGTTAATAGTGCCACTTTAATACCACCTGCTACTACTGTAGGAGAAATATCACCTGCAGCTGCAATAGCATCAAATGCGCCAATCATACCAATTACCGTACCCATGAACCCTAACATTGGTGCGAGAGCAATAAATAACGATAACCATGATAAACCTTTTTCTAAAAGACCCATTTGTACCGAGCCATAAGAAACCAAAGATTTTTCAACAATATCTACACCTTCTTTTACACGAGAAAGACCTTGATAGCAAATGCTGGCAATTGGTCCGCGGGTTGCTTTGCAAATTTCTTTTGCGCCTTCAACATTGCCTTTAGCCAACTCGGCATCTAAACTTGCTAAAAACTTCTTGGAATTTACGGTAGCCAAACCCAAAGAAATAATTCTTTCTATAGCTACAGCTAAACCTAAAATTAAGGCTATAAGAACCAAGCTCATAAACTCGGCACCACCTTCAATGAAATACCTTTTAATTAGTTCATGACCCTTTTCTTGTTGTGGGGCAGCAGCTTCTTGAGCAAACATAGCCACAGGTACAATTGCAACAGCTAAAATCGCAAACAACTTTTTCATATAAATTGATTTTTTGTTTTGGTTTTTTAATTTGATTTATAATTTTTTAAAACTTCGGCAAGTTACAAAGAACGATTTAATATTAACCTGCTTAAAAACGCTTTTGCGGAGAGAGAGGGATTCGAACCCTCGATACCGTTTCCGGTATACACACTTTCCAGGCGTGCCAATTCAACCACTCTTGCATCTCTCCCTTCCTGCTCGTTTTTTTACAAGTGGACACAAAAATTGTAATTATTACTTTATTATCAAAAAAAACAGTTAATAATTTCTGAACCTATATGAAATTATACCCTGAAAAAATTAAACGAGCTTAAACAATTTTATTGCATTTTCAGTAGTTACAGCACTAATTTCATCTAAAGTAACCTGTTTTATTTGCGAAAGTTTTTCAGCAATAATTTTTAAATAAGCGCTTTCGTTTCTTTTTCCTCTAAAAGGAACAGGAGCTAAATAAGGCGCATCAGTTTCTAAAACTAAATACTTCAGGCTTATTTGCTCTACTAATTTGTCTAATCCTGAATTTTTAAAGGTGACCACACCTCCAATGCCTAAATTAAAGCCTAAGTCAATTCCTTTCTCTGCCTGTTGAATGTTTCCGGTAAAGCAATGTAACACGCCATTTAAAGTGCCATCTTGCTCTTCTTCAATAATCTGCAAAATATCATCTAACGAATCGCGAGCATGCACTGCTATGGGCAATTGCAATTGTTTTGCCCATTGTATTTGCTTTCTGAAAGCATCTTTTTGTTGCGGAATAAAGGTCTTGTCCCAATAGTAGTCTAAGCCAATTTCACCCACAGCAACAAATTTATTAAAGCTAAATGGTGGCGATTGCTGAAACAAATATTGTTCTACCCAAGCCAAATCTTGCAGATAATTTTCTTTAACTGAACAAGGGTGCAAGCCCATCATGGCAAAACAATTTTGCGGATACTGCTCACATAGTTGGTGCATCACCGGAATAGAATCGGCATCTACATTGGGCAACAAAAATTTTTGAACACCTGCCTTCATGGCATTTTGCAACATGATATCACGGTCTTCATCAAACGGGTCGTAGTATAAATGGCAGTGGGTATCTATAAAGTATTTATCAGTCATCAGTTTTCTGTTATCAGTACACTTTTGTTTTTTGAATTTTGAGTTTTGAGTTTATTTTATTGCCTCAAAAGTATAGCCTTGTTCAGAATAATATTCTAAAACTTTTGGCAAACAAGTTTTCAATCTTTCAAAACCTTTATGAGAATCGTGAAACACTACAATAGAGCCGTTAGCAACATTTCGTTTTACATTTTCAAAACATTGTTCTCCATTCAGTTTAAAATCAAAATCGCCACTTAATACATCCCACATTACTATTTGATATTCTGTTTTCAGAAAATTGTATTGTGAGAAAGTTATTCTGCCATAAGGAGGACGGAAGAGAGATTTCAGATTTATGATTTCAGATTTATGATTGACGATTGACAATTGAATTTCTTTATTTCCTTTTTCTACATCATCGAAATAAATTTCATCTTTCGTTTCCCAACCGTTAATATGGCTGAAAGAATGATTGCCAATACTATGTTCTGTTGAAATGATTTGCTGAAAAATTTCAGGGTAACGCTGCACATTTTTTCCTAACACAAAAAATGTGGCTTTGGCATTGTATTGTTTCAATTGTTCTAAAACCCATGTAGTTAATTCAGGAGTTGGCCCGTCATCGAAAGTGAGATATAACTTCTTTTCAGAAGTATTTATTCTCCAAAGCGCATTTGGAAAAAGTTTTTGAATAAACGCAGGAGTTTTAACAAAATACATTATTCAAATTCTTTCAGCATTAAAGCAATTACCTTTTTTAAAAGAGGTAGCTTTTCCATGATAATGTTATCTAAAATTTTTGCATCAACTCCAAAATACTCATGTACTATAATGTTTCTGAAAGCAATAATATCTCTCCACTCTATTTCAGGATATTTTTCTAATAACTCTTTAGGTAAATGATTTACTGCTTCGCCTATAATTTCTAACAATCGCACAATAACTAATCTAAGCTTATAATCTTCTTCTAAAGAAATGAAATTACTTTCTGCGTGAAATTTCTCAATATCTTCAATAGCAGAATATATATGTTGTAATCTTGAAAAAGAACTAAGAGATTCTTTCATAAACCAATCTTTTATCTTTTTCGATATATGGCTTTATAAATTTCGAAATGCCATTTGAACTCAATAAATCAACTTTATTTTTCAATAACTCGCTAATGCTACGCTTCATATTCATAAAATTAGAATAATCTGCACCTCCATTTTCATAATCTAAATCAACAATAATATCGATATCGCTTTTTTCACTAGCATCACCGCGAGCATAAGAACCAAATAAATAAGCCCGCTTTACAGGCTTATCTGCGAAGAATTTTCTAATAAGTTCTAATTGTTGCTCAGTAATTTTCACACTGCTAATTTACTTTATTCTAACTTAAAAATACTTCATCACAAATCTTACCGCCTATATCTCAATACTATAAAATACCTTTGCAAAAATTTTAAGATTTATGAGCGTTAGAGTACGATTTGCCCCAAGCCCCACAGGCCCGCTGCATATTGGCGGGGTTAGAACAGCCTTATACAATTATTTATTAGCTAAGCAAAAAGGTGGCACATTCATTATTCGTATAGAAGATACCGACCAAACCCGCTTTGTGCCCGGTGCTGAACAATATATTTTCGACACCTTAGAATGGGTGGGTTTAGTGCCCGATGAAAGCCCTGTGCATGGTGGCGAATATGGGCCTTATCGTCAAAGCGAGCGCAAGGCTATGTATAAAGATTTTGTTCAGCAGCTAATAGATTCTGGACATGCTTATTATGCTTTTGATACTCCTGAGGAACTGGAGAAAATGCGCGAAGACCTGAAAGCGCAAGGTGTACCAAATGCTCAATACAACAACGTTACCCGCCAGTATATGAAAAACTCTTTGTCGCTTTCGGCCGATGAAGTGAAGCAGCGATTGGAGAATGGCGATGCTTATGTGGTGCGCATAAAAATGCCCCGCAACGAAGAAATAAAATTTGAAGATGAAATTCGTGGTTGGGTAAGTTTCAATACTAATCAGTTAGACGATAAAGTGTTGTTTAAAAGCGATGGTATGCCTACCTACCATTTAGCTAATGTGGTAGATGATTATTTAATGAAAATTACCCACGTTATTCGTGGTGAAGAATGGTTACCATCGGCACCTACACACGTTTTCTTATATCGCTCTTTCGGTTGGGAAAATGTGATGCCAAAGTTTGCTCACTTGCCTTTGATTTTACGCCCCGATGGCAACGGTAAATTAAGCAAGCGCGATGGCGATAGATTAGGCTTTCCGGTGTTTTCTTTAAACTGGGAAGACCCCGCTACCGGAGAAAAATCTACCGGCTTTAAAGAAAGAGGTTTCTTTCCTGATGCATTAGTGAATTTCCTTGCCTTTTTAGGTTGGAATCCCGGCACGCAACAAGAAATTTTCAGCAAACAAGAATTAATTGATGCTTTCAGTATTGAAAGAATTGGTAAAGCAGGTGCCCGTTTCGATTTCGATAAACTGAAATGGTTTAACCAACAGTATTTTAAGCTACACCCTTTAGAAGAAGTAGCTCAAAAGGTAAAAGTTTTATTGGCTGAAAAAGGCATAGAAAGAAATGATGCCTTTATTATAGAATTTACCAGGCAAATGCTAGAGCGTGTTACTTTCTTTAACGACTTCTATGATTTAGGCGGCTACTATTTCAGCGCACCTGAAAACTATGATGTTGCCATGTTGCAGAAAAAATGGAAAGCAGGTAAAAAAGAACTGTTTCCTTTATTATTACAAGCAGTAAAAAATATTGCTGAATTTAACGCTGCTGCTTTTGAAACAGTAGTAAAAGGCTTTATGGCTGCCAACAATTTAGGTATGGGCGATGTAGGCCCTGTATTAAGAATTGCTTTAGCCGGAACCATGCAAGGCCCACCTGTATTTGAAATGGCTGCTTTGATTGGTAAAGAAGAAACCATAGCACGTTTAGAAAACGGCATAGCAAAATTCGACAGCTTGATTGTGTAAGTTTATAGCTGCTGAAATAAAAAAAGCCATGATTTTTTCGTCATGGCTTTTTTATTAAAATGCTTTTTGCAATTACATTCTGCTAATTAATTCATCGCCAAATTCAGAACATTTAATTTCTGTAGCACCTTCCATTAAACGTGCAAAATCGTAAGTAACACGTTTGTTGCTGATGGCCGATTCAAGGCTCTTGTGAATGAGTTCGGCAGCTTTTGTCCAACCGAAATATTCAAACATCATAGCACCTGAAAGTATTACCGAACCCGGATTTACTTTATCTAAGTTGGCATATTTTGGAGCAGTGCCGTGTGTAGCTTCAAATATTGCATGACCCGTTACGTAGTTAATGTTTGCACCCGGAGCAATACCAATACCGCCAATTTGTGCAGCCAAAGCATCGCTTAAATAATCGCCATTCAAATTCAATGTAGCAATTACATCAAAATCTTCAGGGCGAGTTAAAACTTGTTGCAAAGCAATATCGGCAATAGCATCTTTAATTAAAATTTTGCCCGAAGCCAATGCTGCTTTTTGTTCTTCATTGGCTGCTGTTTCGCCTTTAGCTTTTTTAGTACGCTCCCATTGGTTCCAGGTATAAGTTTGCTCGGCAAATTCAGTTTCAGCTAACTGGTAACCCCAATCGCGAAATGCACCTTCGGTAAACTTCATAATATTGCCTTTGTGTACCAAAGTAACGCTCTTGCGCTTGTGTGTAATTGCATATTCAATTGCCGAACGAATTAAACGCTGAGAACCAATTTTAGAAACCGGTTTAATACCAATACCTACATTGGTTTCAAAATCGGCATCTTTTAAGTGGGCTGCTTTTAAATATTCTTTACCTCGCTTTTTATCGTTGAAGCGAATTTTTCCGAAGTCTTTTTCAAATTTCTTTTTCAGGAATTTCAGCACTTCAGTTGCTTGCTCGCTGCCTGCTGCAAACTCAATACCCGCATAAATATCTTCAGTGTTTTCACGGAAAATAACCATTTCTACTGCTTCAGGCTTTTTTACAGGCGAAGGTGTGCCCATATAATATTTCACCGGGCGCAAGCACACGTATAAATCTAAAATTTGACGCAATGCAACATTTAAAGAACGAATGCCCCCGCCTACAGGCGTAGTTAACGGGCCTTTAATACCTACTAAATATTCATTAAAAGCTGCCAGTGTTTCATCGGGCAGCCAGTTGCCGGTTTGGTTAAATGCTTTTTCACCGGCAAGCACTTCTTTCCAGTGAATTTTCTTTTTGCCTTTGTATGCTTTTTCTACTGCTGCATCTAATACACGCACTGATGCTTTCCAAATATCAGGACCGGTGCCATCACCTTCTATATAGGGTACAATAGGTTGGTCGGGTACTTTCAACTTCCCGCGGTTGATAGTGATTTTTTCTCCACTCATGAGTATAAATTTTGTTTATGGTAAATATTAAGGGCAACAAATTTAGTCTTTTTTGGTTTTGGGCAATAGCAAACATTTCAGTGTTATTTTTTAAGAATATTGCACCATTGTATAAAAGAAAGAACCGGGTTTAAATAAACCCGGTTCTTTTTAAAACTATAAAATTTATTCAGATTGGCTATTCAATCTTCATGCTGGTGCTGTTTAGCCTGTTTTTAATAGACGTAGCTTCTACATGTACCCAGCCTACTTTTCCGGTGTATTTATTTTCCGGGTCGAAAGTAACTTTAATTAAAACCATATTTAAACTGTAGGTAGGATGTTTCACTACATTTTTGCTTAATAAATCGAAGGTGGCCCCATTTTTCAGAAACCCATAAGCTGTAGAAGAAAAATCTTTTTTATCAAACACTTCTGAATCGGCAGTGGCATGAGCAATGCTGCCATAAATACCTGTGTTTTCTTCTTTATAATTAGCAAACTGACTATTTGCCGATGAAGAAGAAGTACTTCCTGTTTTACTGTTTTCAATTTTTTTGGTAACTGAATTAAACTTGTTTTTTAAGGAAGTAGCATTCACATTTACCCAGCCCACTTTACCGGTATAGCTGCCATCGGGGTCGTAAGTTATACGAACCAAAATCATATCTAATGCAAAATCGGGGTGAATGACAGTTTGTGTATTTAATAAATCGAAAGTAGCTCCATTCTTTAAAAAACCTGAGCCTGTAGTTGGAGGCGAAAAGTCTTTCATGTCAAACACTTCTTTACCGGTATCATTGTCTATACTTCCATATATTCCTGTGTTTAACTCAGGTGTGCTTGCAAAAGAAGAAGTATTTGTTTTTGCTGAAGTTTCACCATCAATTCTCATAGTACTCGAATTGAATCGGGCATTTAAGGTGGTAGATTTTACGTGTACCCAGCCTACTCTTCCTACGTTTTTATTTTCAGGGTCGGAAGTAACTTTAATTAACACCATATTTAAAGAGCTATACTTTGGGTGTTTAACCGCCAGGGTGCTCAATAACTCAAAAGTGCTGCCGTTTTGTAAAAAGCCATAGGTAGAAGAGAAATCTTTTTTGTCAAACACTTCCGATTTTGAAGTGCTATGTAAGATGCTTCCGTAAATACCTGTTTTAGTTTCAGGAAAATTTGCCAGTTCAGGATATTGTTGTGCAATCACTGTTTTTCCTGCAAAAAGCACAAGTAAAAAAATGAATTTTAGAGTTTTCATTGGTTTTTAGTTTTTGTAATTCCAAAAATAAATTTTTGTGTATTTAATTTCAAGCAGTTTTTAAATTTTAAGTATAACTACTCACTTATTATTTTTTTATAGTAAATATTATTTTCAGTTTGAATGCTTACAAAGTAAACCCCTGCGGAAATATTTTCAGGTAATGTTACTTCTGCTACAGAAGTCTGATTGTTATTTACCCCGTTGTAAACCAATTTGCCTTCGGAAGAAAAAACCGATACAGCATGTATTTTTTCGGAAGAATTAGGAAGTGTAATTTGAAAAGTATTGTTTGATAAAGGGTTCGGAAAAATACTCACCCAACTATTCATTTCATTTTCACGAATACCAACATTGTAATTATTTAACATTAATAAAGCACGGTGGGCATTCAGCCTTCCATACCCCAATTCTTCTGACCATGCGCCTGCAAATTTTTGTGTGCTGTAATCATAGCCACCTACTTTATCGGCACTCATGCCCATAATAAAGCGCACATCTTCTATCTGCAAATCGCCACGAACACTATAAAGTAAAGCTGCTACAGCAGCAGCATTGGGGCAGGCTGCGGAAGTACCGTTAAATGTTAAGGCATAATCGCCAACAGAATAACCTTTGTTACCCGAAATATCAGTAGTAGGAATTCTTACTCCGGGTGCCCCAAAATCTAAGGTGCTTTTCCAGTTACCCTCCCACGATTCGCCATCGCAACTGGTAGTGCTTTTTCTTTCATCGCACATGCTGGTGGCGTTAATGGCAAATGTTTCGGGCTTTCTTCCGGGCCAGTAAGGCAGGCCGCCTTCATTACCGCTTGAAAAAAATAAAGGGATGCCTTTATTGTTTCTGCCAAAATTATACACCTGTGCTATTGTCGTATCTACCAATGCGGGGTTTCCGGGTAGAATTTGCAGCAGCAAATCCTGTACTGCCCACGAGTTGCTCATTACATCAGCATCGCCAAATTGCCACGCCCATGCTATACCATCGGCCATCCATTGCGATTCGGCATAAGGAGAAACCTGCCCTGTAAAAATTGAATCGACATAATAGAAGATTCTTATCGGAATAATTTTACAGCCATAAGCTACCCCTGCAATGCCCAGGCCCATATTGTTTGCCGGTGCTGCAATAATACCTGAACAGGCAGTGCCATGTGCATCACTGTCAAAACGTGTATTAGGTGCGCCATTACTATTGCCACCTGTAGCATCAAAGCCCGGTAAAATATTATCTCGTAAATCGGGGTGAAGCGTATCTACGCCAGAATCTAACACCGCAACTTTTACATTGGGCGAGCCGGTGGTAATTTCCCATGCATTTACCACATTCATATCGGCATCGGGGGTGCCGCTGCCTTGTTGTGTGGTGCCTGTGTTTTGTATGTTCCACTGGCGGGGAAAATACTGATCGTTTACCACACAGGCATCTACAAATAAACCATAATTGGGTTCAGCAAAAGCAGTAATTTCTAAGCTGTTTAAATAAGCCGCCAGTTCTAAATTATTAATGCCTGAATGTTTATGATTTTGAAACTGAAAAATGTTTTTTACTAATGCATGTGCTTTGGGTGGTTCAATGCCAAGCTCGCTGAGTATGGCTGTAACCTGAGGAAGAAATGCATGGTTTTTTATGCTGAAGAAAACAGGGTTCAGTATAAAGGCAGGTTGATTATTTTCTTGTTTTACAACGGGGTTGGCAATTACCACTGAATTGTGAGCAGCTATTTGTTTCAGCATTTCATTAAGCATATTATAATTTGCTGCAGGCCGAGACAGCTTTGCCATAACTACATTATTGCTTCCTGTTTCAAGGCGCACATCATAAGGTTGTAAAAAATTAAATGCTGAAAAAACCTTTTGCTTTTCTTCGGCAGAAATATTGTTTTTAAACTGAATAACCATTTTATCTTTTACCACAGCCTGCTCAAAATGCCGGTGGTTTTGTTGCAGATAAGTTTCCATATTGGCCTTGGCAGGCATTAGCCAAAGGGTGCTTATTAATAACCATAAATATTTCATGAAACCGTGTTTTATATTTAAAATGCAAATTACACAAATGCTTTGAACTGTTGTATCGAAAATGTTTTGTGAAACAACGGCAGCTTTGCCACTTAAACAGTAGCAATTGCCCGAAATTTAAAACCCCTTCAACTGCATCTTATTCTTTTCGGGCAAATTAGTGTTAATTTTATCGCTTCACTACTAAAGTTGTTTATGAGATTAATTATCGTAAGCATTTTGCTTGCTTCTTTGTTTTATTCGTGCGAACCCAAAAAAGAAGAACCGAAAAAGCCTGAAACTCCTGTTTTGCAAAGCAACGATAAAGCCTTAAAAATTCTTTGGCTCGAAGAGGTATATGACGAAGAGTTTGAATCTACCGTTTTTGCCATTAAACTAAATGAAGACTATTTCAGCAAAATTTCTGATGCCGAAAAAGCAGTAATTGCCTACTATGCTACTTTTCATGGTAACGAATGCTGGTGGGACGGTGACAAGCCTAAAGACGACCGCAGCAACTTAAACTGCAAAATTATAAGTGCCTTAAACTTAGGCTATCAATGTTCTGATACACACTTAGATTTTCTTAAAAAATGGTTTAGAAACGAGCCCAAGCTGCTGGCCGAGTTAGATTATTGCCCTACCCTGCCGAATACCTCTACACTGCAAGACAGCTTTGAAGAAATATATATTGAAAGAAGTACCGATTATTTTACCATTCGCTTTAATATTTGTGCCGTAAACCTTAGAGAAAACTTAACGCGCTGCTATGAAGAAAACCATACCTACCGTTTGTTTTCCGATGCTGTGGAAGAAGTGAAAGGCAATGTTTTTTAAATAAATTATGATGAAAGCTTTTGTTTTAGTGGCTTTGTTTTTATGGCAAAGCGTGTGGCTTTTTGCCCAAACTACTTTTAATGCAACCGCAAAAGAAATTCCTGTGGCTTCAAAAATTAAGGTTGCAACTATTCAAGCCGATTTTAAACCCGTTTTGCTGAATGTTGAAGCCCCCGTTCCGGGTGGAAATTCTTATCGCGAATTTTTGTTACAGCAAAAACAACAGCTTCAGCATAACCCCGGCTATTCAGCAAAAAGAAATACAGTAGTGCTGGGCGAAGCCGAAAACCCGCTGGTTTTAAATGGCTTTGAAGCCAACGAGTTTGATGGCAGCGTGCCCACCGATAACGATGTGGCTATTTCAAACAATAATATGCTGGTATCGGTAGCCAATTCTACTATTTACATGTTCGATATTAATCAGGATTCGCTGATAAAAAGTATTTCTTTAGAAGCCTTTGCCGACACGCTGGGTTTATTGGGCAATATGTACGACCCCAAAATATGTTACGACCCCGTTCAGGATAAATTTATTATTGTTTTTTTAAGCGGAAGTGCTTCCACAAGCACCCATATTGTAGTAGCTTTTTCCGAAACCAATAACCCTTTAGATAACTGGAACCTGTATGCCCTGCCCGGCAACCCCATTCAAGATACTGTGTGGACCGATTACCCGGCTATTGCCATTACTAACGATGAATTATTTATTACCGGAAACCTGCTGAGAGACCGCGACCCCAACGACACCCGCCCCGATGCCTGGAAATTTTTGTTTGAAGAAACCATCATCTGGCAAATAAACAAAAACAGCGGCTACAGCGGAAACACCCTGCAAACCAGGGTTTACAACGAAATAAAACTAAACAACCAACCCATTAGAAACCTTTGCCCCATACAGGGTGGTGCTACTACCACAGGGCCTAATGTTTATTTACTTTCTAACAGAAATTTTGATGTAACCAACGATACTTTTTTTGTAGTTGAAATTACCAATACCCTCGACAACCCCGGCACGCAACTGAATATCGATTTCAGAAAATCATCGACCCCCTACGGGCTGGCACCCGATGGCATACAGGCCAACAACTTATTTCTGCAAACCAACGACTCGCGCGTTTTAGGCGGCTATATCGAAAACAATACCATTTACTTTGTTATGAATACCATTAACCCCGATACCCTTCGTTCGGCAGTGTATCATGGTAAAATAAGCAACGTAGCGACTACTAAAGATTTCAGCGGAAACATTATTGCATTTAACGGTTTAGATTTTGCCTACCCCAATATTGCCTACACCGGAAAATTTACCGGTGATGATGAAGCCATTATATGTTTTAACCACACTTCTGCCGATACGGCCGCAGGTTTTTCGGCAGTGTTTTACAATGGCAACAGCAATAAATATTCTGAAAGAATTACGCTGAAGAGTGGCGATAGTTTTGTAAATATTTTAAGCGGCTCGTTTCAGCGCTGGGGCGATTATTCGGGCTCGCAAAGAAAATATAACGAGCCCGGAAAAGTATGGCTTTCGGGTTTCTTTGGCACCAGAAGGCGCGTGGGCAATATAAACAGGCGCATTAACTGGAGCTGGGTAAGTGCCATGGAAAGCCCCGATACGGCTACTACTGCTTCAGTAAACAATATAGCCTTGGCCAAAAACATAAAGGCCTACCCCAACCCTGCCACCCATATTTTTTATACCGAATTTGAACTGGAAGCAACCACCATGCTTACCATTAGCTTATATTCTTCAGAAGGCAGGCTGGTAAAAACTTTATTTCAAGACCGGGCCGGGAAAGGAACCAACCGTTTTTCTTTTTCTGCCGAACCTTTGGCTAAGGGCACTTATACCCTGCACATTACCGATGGAAAAACAACTGTGCTTTCAAAACAAATACTGAAGCAGTAAGGGTGGAATAAGTTTTGGGTAATAAGTTATCAGTCTTCAGTTATCAGTTTTGGTAGAGCCATTAGCTATTAGCCTTTAGTTTTAGGAAAGCCAAGTCCCCCTTTGAAGGGGGCAGGGGGATGATTATTGAGCTTTGTGTTTTGAATTTGTTTAGTATTTAGCATTTCTCTCCATTTTCCTTTATGCTGAAGCTTTTACTTTTTGAATTTATATTTTACACTGAAGTTGTAGTTTTCAGGAATGCTCAAGTGTTCTCTTTTGAGCCTAAGTTCGGGTTGCCAGCATTTTTGCCAACAAGCCATCCAAAATAAAAAATGCGCCTGCAACTATTCGCTGCAAGCGCATTTCCAAAAAACTATTGCTAAAAAATTATTTCACCTTTAAAACATTCTTCGAGAAAGTATCTCCCGCATTTTCCATGATAAGAATATAATTTCCGGGCGCTAATTTTTCAGTATTTATTTTCATGTAATTAATGCCGGTTGCCGGTTGATGATAGGTTTCAGTCAACACTACTTTTCCGGAAGCATCAATCAGTTTTAAATCAGTTTTTTTGTTTTGTTCAGCATAAAACTGCACCACAAATTCATTCTGAAAAGGGCTAGGAAAAGTACCCACTATAACCACATTATTGGCTTTATCATTTACACTTACAGCCAAGTTAGGCAATGGGGCCAATGGCGCATTATTAGGGTTAACATTGCTGTTGGCAGGTGCAGTAGCCTCTCTTAAAAACGATTCCTGATCGTTGCAAAACCAGGAAGCGGCCACACTGGTATTAAATGTTTGGCTTTCTATAGTCGACACAAAATTCCAGTCGGCTTGCGCTTTAGATTTTGAAAGGTCTAAAATAAAATAACCATGTTCTGTAAGATTAAAATATTTTATGTGCGGGTTGGCAGCCTGAAATAAAGCAACCAAAGCATTGGGCACATTAGCTTCAGAATTACTGGAAGTTATACTGGTAGCCACAAACTCAACACCTGCTGAATTAGCACCGGTAGTGCCATTATAATTTGAATCGGGCAAATCATTAGCCCAACTGGTATGAATATCTCCGGTAAGCACCACTATATTGTCAATATTATTATTTCTGATGTGATTATATAATTGCTGTCTTTCATAGTTATAACCATCCCACTGGTCGTTATTTAAAATACCGCCACCCAATGCAGCAGGCAATTTTAAAGGAGCCACCATTACTTGTTGAGCCAGTACCTTCCATTGGCTGCTAGAAGCAGAAAGTTCACTTTTAAGCCAGTTAAATTGGTCAGTTCCCAAAAGGGTTCTGTTTGGGTCTTCAGGGTTTCCGCCTTGCTCAGAACGACCGTAAAGGCGAGTATCCAGAAAGAAAATCTCAGCCAAATCGCCATAACGAATTTTACGCCAGATTTTTACTGGCTCGTTAACATCAGGCTGTCTTATAGGCAACCACTCTAAATTAGCCTGAACACCTGCATTTTTTCTATCAGCCCAGTTGCCTTCGGTGCCCGGTGTATGGTTTTCTGCGCCACCTTCCCATGCATTATTTGCCGTTTCATGGTCGTCCCAAACACACACAAACGGATGTTGTTGGTGTGCAGCTCTAAAATCAGGATCTAAACGGTAGTGAGAATATCTGCCACGATAATCACTAAGGGTAATAATTTCATTAGTTGGCTCATGAGTTCTGCCCGGTGCACCCGGTGAAGAGGTTGCAGCATACTCATAAATATAATCGCCCAGGTGCAATACCGCATCAATATCATTTCTTTCAGAAATATGCTTAAACGCGTTGAAATAGCCATTTTGATAATCATTACACGATACCACAGCAAATCTTAAAAAATCATTGTCTCCGGTGGGTGCAGTTTTAGTTCTGCCAATAAGCGATTTTTTTCCGTTGTGCTCAAAGTCATAATAGTAATAGGTAGAAGGCTGAAGCCCGGTAACATCTACTTTTATGGTGTAGTCTTTGGTGTCATCGGTAGTAGCCGTTCCGGTTTGAACAATATTGCTGAAAGAAGTATCAGTAGCCATGCGCCAGTTTACCGTAACTGCTCCCGGTGTTTGGGTAGTAATGCGTGTCCAGATAATTACTCTGTCAGAAAGCGGGTCGCCTGAAGCTACCCCATGATAAAAAGGCTCTAAAGCCGGCTCAAACGATAAGCGCTTGGCGCTTTTATAATCTTGAGCATAAGCAATTGATGCAACAAGCATCAATATAAAAACATGTTTTAGTTGATTCATAAATAGTTGGGTTTATTAATTAGGTTAAAGTTATTGAATAGAAATAACACTTTTTGCCTGTATAACAAGTTGTTAACGAATATTTAAAGTAGCGAGTTATTGGGCTTCTTAAAAAACCTAGAGGTTATTATTTTGAAATATCTTTAAGCAATTCAGGATTTCTCTTACCATGAAAAATTTCAATTATCTCAATTTGTTTTGCTGAAACTCTAAATACTACTTTGAAAGTGTTGTGCACAATAGCTTGTTTTATGTTTTCAGAAGGGTTTTCAATATCAAAACAAACAGGAAAAATATTTGGTGAAACAGCAATTAACTCAAAAGTTTCTTCAATAGAATTTAAAACCTTTAATGTTCTCTCTTCAGTATAATGTGCAAGGTAGTAATCAACAATTTCTTCCAAAGAAAATTGTGCTCTTTCTGTTACTACTATTTTCAACATACTCTAAGCTGACTTAGACTTAATTCTTTTTAGCAAATTGCTTTTAACCGATTTCCAAGGCTTTACTTTTCCTGCATTTGCCTGTACAATGCCCAACTCAATTCTATCGCACATTTCTTTTTGTGTAACAGTTGATGAGAAACTATTTACTTGTACACCTTTAAACTTTTTCATTAACTCTTTAATAAGCACTGCATCCTTTTCAGATTGAATATCTAAGACTAACTGTTGCATAAAAAACTATTTATTCCGAAGTTATTAAAACTATAAAATTTTGTGAAGTAAATCTGAAATTATCTTATCTCCTCGCACAACTCTATCAAAACACCATTAGTAGATTTTGGGTGCAGAAAAACAACCCGTTTGTTATCAGCACCCTTTTTAGGTATTTCATTTAATATACTGAAGCCTTCGGTTTTCAGTCTTTCCACTTCAGCGTCAATATCGGCAACATCGAAAGCAATATGATGAATACCCTCGCCTCGTTTTTCTATAAACTTTGCAATTGGGCTATCAGGGGTTGTGGCTTCCAGCAATTCAATTTTTGTTTCACCAACTTGAAAAAAAGAAGTACTTACCCCTTCCGACTCAACAGTTTCCACTTTGTAATAAGGTTTATTAAAAAGCTTGGCAAAAAGTTCGTTGCTGTTTTGCAGGTCTTTTACGGCTATGCCAATATGTTCTATTTTCAGCATAAATAAGTTTTAATTTTGCTTTTAGTTTAAACGTGAAAATAACACATCTTGACAGCTTTCAGCCCCATCTATTTAGATTACAATGCCACCACACCGGTAGATGAAAAAGTTTTGCAGGAAATGCTGCCATACTTCAGTGAAAAGTTTGGTAATGCTTCAAGCAAAACCCATGCATTTGGCTGGCTGGCTGCCGATGCTGTTGATTTGGCAAGAGAACGAGTAGCAAAGCTTATTAATGCCGAAAAAGAAGAAATAATTTTCACATCAGGCGCAACAGAATCTATAAACCTTGCTTTAAAAGGCGTTGCAGAAGTTTATAAGCAAAAGGGGAATCATATAATTACGGTTGCTACCGAAC
This sequence comes from uncultured Chitinophagaceae bacterium, assembly GCA_964543705.1. Classification (GTDB taxonomy): domain Bacteria; phylum Bacteroidota; class Bacteroidia; order Chitinophagales; family CAIOSU01; genus CAYSGX01. Next base: position 106,215 of record CAZIZP010000010.1, on the reverse strand, counting down.
ATAAAGCGGTTGTAGATTGCTGCAATAGTCTTGAAAAAAAAGGTTTTAATATCACCTATCTATCAGTAAATAAAGAAGGTGTTATTGATGTTGAGGAACTGAAAAAAAGTATTTCAGATGAAACTATTCTGGTTTGTGTAATGCTGGCTAATAACGAAACGGGCGTTATTCAGCCCATAAAACAAATTGCCGATATTGCTCATGAACACAATATTATTTTCATGAGCGATGCTACACAGGCAATTGGCAAAATACCTGTTAATGTTCAAGATTTGGCAATTGATATAATGCCTTTAAGCGCCCATAAATTTTACGGGCCAAAAGGTGTTGGGGCATTATATATAAGAAGAAAAAAACCGAGAGTAGTTTTAATGCCTTTAATAGAGGGCGGTGGCCATGAAAAAAATTTACGCTCAGGTACCCTGAATGTTCCCGGAATTGCAGGCATGGGTAAGGCTGCTGAAATGGCTTTTTCTGAAATAAATATTTATACTGAAAAAATAATTGCCTTAAGAAATAAACTCGAAGCCGAATTATTAAAAATTGAAGGAGCAAAACGGAATGGCAGCAATAGTCGTTTGCCCAATACCAGCAATATTACATTTAGTGGTATTAACAGCAGCGAACTTATTAAACAATTTGCTGCAAAACTTGCAGTTGCAACCGGTTCGGCTTGTACTTCTGCCTTGCCACAGCCTTCTCATGTATTAAAGGCAATGGGTATCAGCGATGCTGAAGCTTACGCTTCTATTCGTTTCAGTTTAGGAAAATATACCACTTCGGAAGAAATTGATGAAGCCATAAAAATTGTAAAAGAAGCCATAAGTACTCTTAAATGAACTTTGACAGAAGCATAGCTGTTTGCTATCTTTGAAATAAATACAGAATATGTTGTTCGTATCGGAAAAAGCAAAAGAGCAGATTGAAAAAGTGAAAGCTAAAGATGGCTTAACTGATGAGCATTTCGTAAGAGTGTCGGTTATTGCGGGTGGATGTTCGGGCTTTTCTTATAAAATGGACTTTGACAATCAGGTTCAGCCTAACGACCAGGTTTTCGAAGATAAAGGCGTGAAGGTAGTTACAGACTTAAAAAGCTTTCTGTATGTATTTAATACTACCTTAGATTTTTCTGATGGTTTAAACGGAAAAGGTTTTCATTTCATTAATCCTAATGCTACACGCACCTGCGCTTGCGGTGAAAGCTTTGCTGTGTAATTGTCATTTTACCTCTTTTTTCAAATTACTTATTCTTCACTTAATCGGTTTAGCTGCCTTTAAATCTGTTTAAAAGCCTATTTTCGCAGAGCAAAACTGAAAATTGTGAAAGGAATAATTCTTGCCGGAGGTTCGGGCACGCGCCTTTACCCCATTACTTATGCCATTAGTAAGCAAATAATGCCCATTTATGATAAGCCCATGATTTATTATCCGTTATCGGTTTTAATGATGGCGGGCATTAATGAAATATTAATTATTTCTACACCACACGATTTGCCCAATTTTGAAAGACTATTAGGCGATGGAAAAAAGTATGGCTGTAAATTTTCTTATGCTGTACAGGAAGTACCAAACGGATTAGCTCAAGCTTTTGTAATTGGTGAAGAATTTATTGGTAATGATAATGTGGCTTTGGTATTGGGCGATAATATTTTCTATAAGTCGGGCTTAGGCAAAATGTTAGAAGAGTTAACCAATCCTGAAGGCGGAGTAATTTTTGCTTATCATGTATCAGACCCGGAGAGATATGGTGTGGTTGACTTTGATGAAAACATGACGGCACTTTCTATTGAAGAAAAACCACAAAACCCTAAGTCTAATTATGCTGTTCCGGGCTTATATTTTTACAACAACAGTGTGGTAGAAATTGCAAAAAACCTACAACCTTCACCCCGTGGCGAGTATGAAATTACCGATGTAAATAAAGAATACTTAAAGCAGGGGAAGTTAAAAGTTGCGGTGTTAGACAGAGGCACAGCATGGCTCGATACGGGCACATTTAACTCTTTAATGCAGGCTGCACAATTTGTTCAGGTTATTGAAGAAAGACAAGGGCTTAAGATTGGCTGCATTGAAGAAATTGCCTTCAACAAAAAATTTATTAATAAAGAACAATTAATTACTTTGGCAGAACCATTGCTGAAAAGCGGTTACGGACAATATTTAATGAACTTGGTAAAAAACAAATAACATGAATAAGATATTGGTTACAGGTGGTGCGGGTTTTATTGCAAGTGCACTTGCTGAAAAATTAATTGAAGACAAAAACAATTTTGTAGTAATAGTAGATAATTTTTTAACCGGAAGAAAAGACCGCCTGCCAAAAACTGGTGATAGCTGGAAGTTTATTAAATGTGATGTAAATAATCTAAACGACATTACTGCCGTAATGGTATCATATTCTTTTGATTATGTGTTTCATTATGCAGCGGTAGTAGGCGTTCAAAGAACTTTAGATCATCCGGTAATGGTATTGAACGACATTCAGGGTATAAAAAATGTATTAGATCTTTGTAAAAATACCGGGGTAAAAAGAGTATTTTATGCTTCTTCTTCTGAAGTATATGGCGAGCCTACCACCTTACCACAAAATGAACACACAACCCCTTTAAACTCTCGCTTACCTTACGCAGTGGTTAAAAATATTGGTGAAGCATTTTGTAAATCTTACAAAGATGAATACGATTTAGACTTTACTATTTATCGTTTCTTCAATACTTACGGGCCTAAACAAAGTACCGACTTTGTGATGTCTCGTTTTATACGCATGGCATTAAAAGGGCAAGATATTACGGTGTATGGCGATGGTTCACAAACCAGAACTTTCTGTTATGTAGATGATAACATAATGGCAACTACAAATGCATTCTACCACAATAAATGTGTAAACGATATTGTAAACATAGGTAGCGATGTTGAGTTGCCTATAGTAGAATTAGCTCAAAAAATTATAGAAATTACCGGTTCAACATCTAAGATTAAACATTTGCCACCATTAGCCGAAGGCGATATGAAACGTAGAGTGCCCGATATTTCTAAAATGAAAACTTTAATGGATAGAGAGATTACTCCACTGGAAGAAGGCATTAGAAACGTTGTGGCAAAAGGAAAGTTTTAAGTTATGAAAATTCTGGTAACCGGTGGCAGCGGCTATATTGGTTCTCATACTATTGTCGATTTAATTGACAATGGTTTTGAAGTAGTGTGTATCGATAATTTTTTGCGCTCAACGCCACGAGCTTTAGAAGGTATAAAAGCCATTACCGGTAAAGAAGTAAAAAACTACGCGGTTAATTTGTGCGACAGAGCTGCAGTACAAAAAGTTTTTGCTGAAGAAAAAGATATTAAAGGCATCATACATTTTGCTGCACTGAAAACCGTTCCCGAATCGGTGGCTAATCCTCTGTTGTATTTTAAAAACAATATTGAATCGTTGCTGAATTTACTGGAAGCAGTGCAACAATATCAAATACCTTATTTTGTTTTTTCTTCTTCATGTTCGGTATATGGCAACCCTGATAAGTTGCCTGTAACAGAAGAGACACCCATGAAAGAAGCTGAATCTCCTTATGCACGCACTAAGCAAATTGGCGAGCAGATAATAAAAGATTTTGCAAAAGCAAACCAGAACTTACAGTTTATTGCATTGCGATATTTTAATCCTGTAGGTGCACATGCTTCAGCATTAATTGGAGAGTTTTCCACTGAAAAGCCTGAAAACTTAGTACCCATAATTACCCAAACAGCTATTGGTAAGCGAGGCAAAATGTTTGTGCATGGACACGATTACCCAACTCGCGATGGCAGCTGTATTCGCGACTATATTCATGTAGTAGATATTGCCAATGCACATACTAAAGCGGTGCAATATTTAGCCGGAAATAAAAACACTTCTAATTTTGAAATCTTCAATCTAGGAACGGGAGAAGGCGTTTCGGTTATTGAAGCTATAAAAGCTTTTGAAGCAGTTTCAGGCAAAACATTAAACTATGAATTGGGCGATAGAAGAGCAGGCGATGTTATTGCTGTGTATGCCGATAATACCAAAGCAAAAACGCTTTTAGGTTGGAACCCCAAATTCAATATTGAAGATATGATGAAAACAGCCTGGGCTTGGGAGTTGAGGTTGGCAGAGAAATAGAATTCTATTTAGGAAACCCTACATCACTTTTTATTCTTTCCAGTTGTTTTAAATGATGTTTGAAATGTTCGGTTAAAAAAGTAAGTACTTGATGAGCATTTATGTAGCCTATGCGTGGGTGTTTAAACGATAACTTTTTTGCTGAATCAACATCGAAATGGTCAAACAAATCTGCCAAATCTTTTCTAAGTTGATTCCATTGTTCTACTAAATCGCCATAAGACATATCGCCTGTAGGCACAATAGGGGCTTTTTTAGGCAGTTTAAACTTAAGTGGCAAGCGCAGCATTACTTTTAGTAAAAAGGTATTCCATGCTTCTTTAAAGCCTGACTTTTTCAAATTATCTGCACCTTGAATTTTTTTATTCATATAATTGTAGGTACCCAATTCAGAAAGATATAAATGGTGCAATGTTTCCGTAATGCTCCAGCTGTCTTTTGATGGCTTGAAATGCAATTGCTCTTTAGAAAGCTTATCGGTTTCCTTCAAGGTTAAAATTCTTAACTCTTCAAAAGCATCAAAAGCTTTTTCTATTTCAAAAATCATGGGCGATTATATTTATCAGAAAACTTTTTGTAAAGTTGTGTTTGGTGGTTTTCAAGCTCTATCGTTCTGCCTTGAATATATGCATGTTCAATAACACTCGTTTTCATATCTAACACATCGCCCATAGAAACAATAATATTGGCATCTTTACCTGCTTCTAATGTTCCTGTTTTATCGGCTATACCTAAAATTTTGGCAGCATTAAATGTAATAGAAGAAAGTGCTTCTTCTTTTGTTAAACCATAGGCTACTGTGGTGCCCGCTATAAATGGCAAGTTGCGCACCTGCCAACTTCCTGAAATAGTTAAACAAAAATCAACCCCTTTTTCTTTTAAAATAGCAGGAAGTTTGAAAGGTAAATCTACATCGTCTTCAGGCTTGCCCGGCAATGCATGAATATCGTTTAGTACCACCGCAATATTGTTTTCTTTCAGCACATCAGCTATCATATAACTTTCTTCTGCCCCAACAACTACCACTTCTACATCGAATTTCTTTTTGAATGCAGCAATATTTAAAATTTCTTTTGCGCCATTAGCATGAACAAATACTTTTTTCTTTTTCTGAAACACTTCTCGCATCGCTTCAAACTTCAGATTCTTTTCTGAATTTTTTTCTGCTTTACTGTATGCTAGTGCCTCTTCAAAAAAGCTTTCAATTTTCTTTACTGCTTCTATATATTTTTTATTTTGTTCAGATGGCTCGGGTTGTGCCCACCAGCCTTTCTTGATGTGCATTACGGGCCAGTTTAAATGAATACCTAAATCGGTTTTGTAAGCAGCATCTTCCCAATTCCAGGCATCTAATTGCAATACTGATGAACTACCGGAAATAACACCCCCCTGCGGAATAACTTCTGCTAATAAAATACCATTAGAGCGAATGGTGGGAAGAATTTTTGAATCGGTATTGTAGGCTATTAAAGAACGAATATTAGGATTAAACTCGCCTACTTCATTAAAATCTCTGGTGGGGCGGGCTGCTTCAATTTCTACCAAACCTAAAATAGTAGCAGGGGCAATTAACCCCGGATAAATATGCTTGCCTGCAACATCCACCACTGTTTCATTACCTGAAAGCTTTAAATCGGCCTGCTTGCCTGCAAATGTAATTTTGCCTTTATCAAAAGCTATTGCTCCGTTTTCAATTACCTGACCATTGCCAATATGTATGGTTGCTCCTTTTAACACAATGGCTTTCGCTTGCGGCTTTGCAGGGGTAGGCACTTGTGCCAGTATAAGTTGTATGTTGAAAAATAATGTGGTAATAATTGCAGCGAATCTTAACGTCATTTCTGTTTACTTTTTTAAGCTGAACCAAATTTATTCTTTTTAATTCAGAAACATGCTTATTGTCTTAGGCTGAAAAATATTTGCAAATACTAAAAAGTGTACTTACTTTAGCCTAACGAACGTTAGGTTGTATGCCCGAAGTATTATTCGATAGAAAAGAACAAATCAACGAAATAGCACAAAACCTTTTTCGCACAAAAGGTTATGCGGCTACTTCCATGCGCGATTTGGCAAAAGAAGTGGGTATTGAGCCGGCAAGTTTATACAGCCATGTGAAATCGAAAGAGGCGTTGTTACAAAATATTTGTTTCAGAATAGCCGATGAATTTTTTGATGCGTTGCAAAATGTTTTAGAGGAAGAGGTGAGTGTGGAAGAAAAATTATCGAGTGCCATTGATGCACATGTTGGAGTAATTCTGAACAACTTAGACGCCACCACCGTTTTCTTTCATGAATGGAAACATTTAAGTGAGCCGTCTCTTTCAGAATTCAAATCGCTTCGGAATAAATACGAAAAACAATTCCGAAGTATTATTGAAGAGGGTATTGAAAGCGGTGAGTTTGATGAAGTTGATGCACATGTAAGCATTAAATTGTTGTTTGCCATGATGAACAGCATTTACGAATGGTATAACCCGAAAGGCAAACTGAAGCAGAAAGATATTGTGAGAAATATTGTAGAGACGTTTGTTTTCGGGATAGTCCGTAGTCAATAGTCCATAGACCATAGAAGCGAAGAGATTAATTATAAATGAGTAACCATAAATTGAAAAACAAACAAAATAAAAATAAACACCAAGCCAGCTATGGACTACCGACTATGGTCTATGGACAAAAAATCATAAATCATAAATCTGAAATCATAAATTGAAAAAATTATGTACGGAAGTGCCCATTTAACAGCAGAAGACATTCAACGATTGAATGCTGTTCAGGACGACCCTGAAAAATTAGAAGCTTTTGAAGCGCGTATTGCGCGTGGCGAAAAAATTGAGCCGCACGACTGGATGCCTGCCGAATATCGCAGACAGTTGATTCGCATGATTGAACAACATGCGCACAGTGAAATTATTGGCGCATTGCCTGAAGGCACGTGGATTACCCGTGCGCCCGGTTTTAAACGCAAAATGGCGTTGATTGCCAAAGTGCAAGATGAAGTTGGTCATGGACACTTATTATATACTGCAGCTGAAACATTGGGCAAGCCGCGCGAAGCCATGATTAACGATTTGCTTTCAGGCAAGTCGAAATACAGCAACGTGTTTAACTATCCTGCTGAGACATGGGCTGATGTAGCTTTTATCGGCTTTCTGATTGACGCTGCTGCCATTGTAAATCAATTAGCCAACTCGAAAGGCTCTTACGCGCCTTACTGCCGTGCGCTGGAAAGAATTTGTGCCGAAGAAGCGTTTCACTTAAAGCAAGGTCACGACAATTTTGTTGCGTTGGCAACCGGCACACCTAAGCAAAGAGAAATGATTCAGGCAGCAGTGAACCGTTGGTACAAACCGATGCTGCATTTCTTTGGTCCGCCCGACAAAGAATCGGTTCATACCGAAAAATTAGTGAAGTGGAAGGTGAAAATGGGAACCAATGACGATATGCGCAATCAGTTCTTAGATATGTATGTACCGAAAGTTTGGGAAGTGGGCATTACTTTCCCCGACCCGAATCTTCGCAAAAATCCGGAAACGAAACGCTGGGAATTCAGCGACCCCGATTGGGATGAATTTAAACGTGTAATCAATGGCGATGGCCCGTGCAATAAAGAAAGATTAGCCGTGCGTAAGTGGGCAGAAGAACATGGTCGTTGGGTGCGCAGAGCGTTGATGAATCCGGCAGAGCGATATACGATTCCATTAGCTTAAATAATAAATTTTATGGAGCAGTTAATTCAGAATGAAAAGTTTTTTGAATATTCTCGTTACAATAGTGATGAAGATATCGTAGTAAATTTTTCTAAGAATATAATTAATAATGTAAGGCCATTATTTGAATTAATCTTTAACGAAAAATACTCAACATTAAATAGAGTTTTAAGTAATAATAAGATTGAGACAAGAGGGGAAAATGAAGTGTATCGTTACGAAATAATGTTAAATGAAATTAAGATACCTAAATCTGTTAAACCTAAAATAAGAGATTTAGAAAAACATGGACTTACAGGTAAAAGTTTAAGGTATAAACTTGATTTATTAAATAACTTATGGGATCAATTAGCCGAAAAAGTAAATAATATAGGCAATAGGTTCATTGACTTTTCTTCTAACACAGTAGTGAAGCTCATAAGAATTTTCCTATCATATTTAAATGCCGTAGTTGATAGCGTTGGGTTAATCCCTGGGCTTGAGTTTATAAAAGCTTTTCAAGAAGTCAAAGATTATATGGAAGCAGGAATGCAAAGTGCTGAAACACTAAAAGATAAAATATGAAATCGTTAGACCCGAGAATAAACCGAGTTGACCTTCAGAACAATGATGGCAACTTAACCACCGAAGAAGTGTGGCATACTTATGAAGTATTTCATCAGGAAAAGCGCGGCAAGCAACATGTACATGTAGGCAGTGTTCATGCGCCCGACCCTGAAATGGCTTTGGTATTAGCTAAAGAACAATATGCCCGCAGAGGTAAGTGCGTGAATCTTTGGGTAGTGAAAACCTCCAATATTTTCGCATTCAATATGGAAGATGAAGACATGTTTGCCACCGTTCCCGAAAAGGTTCACAGAGAAGCCGGCATCTATTCAAAAGTGAGAGATAGAATTGAAAAGTTTCAGAAAGAGTCAATAGCTGATAGTCAATAGACCACAGTAGCTAAGAATATAAGTCGAAATGAAGAACAAAAAATAAAAGTGAAATAAATTACCATACTTACTATGGACTATCGTCTATGGTCTATGGACAAAAAATAAATTCAAATGGAAGCACTAAAAAACTTATTATACCGCATGGCTGATGATACATTAATTCTCGGTCATAGAAATTCAGAATGGACAGGATTGGGACCTATGCTTGAAGAAGACATTGCCTTTTCTTCTATGGCTCAGGATAAAATTGGTATTGCCAACGCTTTGTATTCAATGTTGCATGAGCAGTTGGGCGAAAAAGACCCTGACACGATTGCATTTACCCGCAATGAAAAAGATTTTTATTGTGCGCATTTGGTAGAGTTACCGATTGGGGAGTATGATTTCAGTCTGGTGCGCCACTTTCTGTATGACCATGCAGAATTTTTACGCTTTGAACTATTGCAACATTCTTCTTACAAACCATTAGCCGATTTAGCGAAGAAAGTAAAAGGCGAATTAAAATATCATATTCTTCATGCCGACACCTGGATGAAACGCCTGGGCACTGCCACCGAAGAAAGCAAAGCGAGAATGCAAAGTGCTTTGAACGTTGCTTTTCCTTTAGCGTATAGTTTGTTTGAACCCAGCGCATTTGAAGCACAATTAATTTCCGAAGGCATTTTTGAAGGCGAAAAAGCATTGCAGGAAAAATGGTTGGTTGCTATACAAAATATTATTTCTCAAACTGAATTAAAATTACCTGAAGTAAAAGACATCACTGCACACTATGGCGGCAGAAAAGGTTTTCATACCGAACACCTGCAGCCGATGTTGGATGAAATGACAGAGGTGTTTAGGTTAGATGCTGAAGCGCAGTGGTAAAAGCCCCTCTCTAACTCTCCCCTTCAGGGAGAGGATTGGTATGGTGGCAAATAAAATTAATTCCACACCTAAATGAATAAGAATTGAAAAATGACACAAATAACAATCAAAGCACTAACACTCCCCTCTCTGTAGGAGAGGGGCAGGGGGAGAGGCTTATTTATGAAGCTCTCCAAGCCGTTAAAGACCCCGAAATACCTGTTATTTCTGTGGTAGATATGGGCATTATTACAGGCGTGGAAGTAGATGAAAAAAATAATTCAGCAGTGGTGAAAATGACACCAACGTTTGTAGGTTGCCCAGCTATTAACTTCATGCGCGATAATGTGAAGAAAACAGTAGAGCAATTGGGTTTCGATAAAGTAGAAGTAATGGTTGATTTTGAAAAACGCTGGAGTAGCAACCTGATTACCGAAACCGGAAGAAAACAACTAGAACAATTTCGATTATCGCCACCGCCCAAACATGATGGCGATGTTACTAGCGACCTTTTAGAACACGCTAAATGCCCTCATTGCGGCAGCACCAACACTACCATGAATTCTCCTTTTGGCCCTACCCTTTGCCGAGCCCTGCATTTCTGCTTCGATTGCAAGCAGGGATTTGAGCAGTTTAAACCGGTGTAATTATAATTTTATAAAGTCGCTTTATTAAGAAGCTATTAATATTAATAAGCCTGAAGTGAAATGATGTTACTAATACTTCAGCAAATAATACAGTTGTTTTAAATACTCGTTATTCAGCGCAATTAGGCCGTTTTCGCTTTGCCACCAGTTTTGAGCATCATAACTACTGCTGGGTGCAGCCCACACTATAACTTCAATACCTTCTTTTTCAAACTTTTTTTTAAACACTTGTTTTATCCTGCGGGTATGAAAATCGGTTGAAATGACGATTATGCTTTTTACACTTCTTTCTTTACAAAATGTCAAAATTTCATCAGACTCTTCCTGAGTGCTGGTGCCTTTTTTCAATAATACAATTTGCGATTTTGGTATGCCTTTATTCAGCATATTTTTCTCGGTAATTTCACTCTCGAGCATATTTAACCCTAATGCTTTAAAATCGTGTGGAATATTTTCGCCTGTGCAAACCAAAGTGTCGGCAAAGCCCTTTTTAAAAATTCTGGCTGCCTCATTACCCCTGTCCCACGGGCCGCCCGATAAAACAAATGCATGTGAAACCTTTTTTAGGTTGTCTTCATAAATTAAAAAATTACCTGCCGCACGCAATATGGGTATGCGGAATAATAACAACATTATTGCTATAGCCAACAGTGCAATAAGCACAATCCATTTTTTCTTTAACATGAAATAGAAGTATTTTGTGAAACCAAAACAAATATACCATTACGCCCATCAACATGCTTAATGCTCAACGCAACTTGTTATCTGTTTTGCTGCTTACAGTTTGTCCGTTGATTATTTACTGGCAAATAGGCTTGCTGCAATACACGTTGAAATGGGACATGATGGACCAGTATTTTCCCTTTCGTTACTTTATTGGCGAAGCGGTTTCTAACGGTGTTATTCCATGGTGGAATCCTTATTTAAGCCTGGGCTATCCTGTACATGCCGATCCGCAAAGCGGTTTTTGGTACCCAATTACCTGGTTACTTGGGCTTAATGGTTATAGCCTCTATGATTTGCATACAGAATTTATGCTTCATGTTATTTTTTCTGGTTTTGGATTTTATAAATTGTTGCGTGTTCAGAAAATTGAAAAAAGCAATGCTTTGTTGTTTGCTTTGTGCTATCAGGCAAGTGGTTTTATTACGGGCAATGCACAGCACCTCACTTATATAATTGGCGCAAGCTATCTACCGTGGATTATATTTTGTTTTCAGCAAATACTTAGTACAAAAAAAATTAAATATGCTTTAGCGCTGGCATTGTTGTTTAGTCTTTTGTTAATGGGTGGTTATCCTGCGCTGTTTATTATTGTTAGTTATTTGTTACTGTTTTATTTTTTGTGTTGGCTTGCCCAAAACAAAAATTGGCAAAACACTAATCAACTGCTGCTTTTAACTAAACTGTTTTTTTTCTGCGGAAGTATTTTTCTGCTAATGATAGCCGGTTATATGCTTTCATTTACTGAAGCAAAACCACTTTTTACTCGTGGGGAAGGTGTTACACCCGAAAAGGCCATGTATATGCCGTTTTCTCCAAAAGCATTGATTTCATTATTGTTTCCATTTGCAACAGCCATTAAGCCAGCAGCTTTTGGCTCTGATATTTCGATGATAAATATTTACTGCGGCTTGTTAACGCTATTATTTTTTCCTTTAGGTGTAGCTGCAAAATGGAAAGGAAAAATATTTTGGATTTCAGCAGGCGTTATTTGTTTGCTGGCTTCTTTTGGTGAACATACCCCTGTAAGATTGTGGCTATACCATTATATACCTTTAATGAATTCGTTTCGGTTTCCAAGCGTATTCAGAATATTTTTTATCATTAGCTTATTACTAATTGCGGCACAAGGACTTCAATATTTTTTGAATAATTCACAGAAACAATTACCACTTTTTAAAACAGTTGCGGCAGTAATATTCCTGATAATAGTTTCTTCAATAGGTATTGCTTTTTATAAAGGCGGAAGTATTTCCTTTTTTCGCTTCTGGAATTTCGAATCATTTCAAAACTATGCAGCTACATCATTTATTTCAAGTGGCATTTTGTTGCAGGCATTTATTCAGCTGCTGGTGTTTGGTACTGTAGCATTAGTTCTGCTTTCAGAAAAAATAAAAAACAAGACGTTTGCTTTATCAATAATAGTAGTTGCCGATTTATTTTTTGCTACACAACTAAACATAAATGGCAGCGCAGTATGCGAAAAGAAAATAAGCGAATATCAACGCACATTAAATACTATGACAGAGCAATTTCCTAATTGGGGCAATACACCGGTAGCAACACTGAAATCTTTTGATGAAGCTTTTTACCCAAGCTGGAGTAATAATGCAGTTTTTTTTAAAGCTATTTCTGAACAAAACTATAATCCCTTTCAGCTAAAAAGTTTTGAAAAGTATGAGCAATCTGCCGACCGTTATAATACCCTAAGTAATCCTGTTTTTTATTTGTTAAACGCTAATTCTAAAGAAAATCAATCGCTGGCAGTAACAGCCCTACAAATGCAACCTAATACATTTATAGCAGCGCTAAATATAAGCACAGCCGATACGCTTTGCCTTTTGCAGGCTTATTACCCCAACTGGGCCGCAACTATTAACAACGTGCCCGTAAGTATTTCAGAAAGGGCCAACGGCTTAATGGCTGTAGCGGTAAATGAAAACACCAAGCAGGTTGTGTTTCAATATAAGCCTGAAAAAATTTCGTATTTATTATGGCTACAATTTTTATTGCAAGGGGCAGTAGTAATATTTTTAGCATTACCTAAAAGAGTTACACTATAAATTTTCAGTTTTTCAAATTAGCAGAAAAATTCATGTAAGTGTAACCTTTTCCTATATAGCCTCGTAGAACTACCCACCTAACACAAACGCTATTTGGCTATGCTATCAAACAAAAAGAACGGAAATGTTCCGTCACATCATGAGCAACTATCGAAAATTATTTTGCCATTTACCAAACGCTTCAGTAAGCGTGTGCCTGCGGGGAGTTATCTTTTCAGAGAAAACCATAGTGCCGAATATATTTATCTGGTAATTAATGGTATGTTAAAGCTTACCAAAAAATGCCTGAATCAAAGCGAACTTCAGATAAGTGTAGTGAATAAAGGAAATTTAACCGGACTGGAAGCTATTTTTCCTTATGGGTATTATTACAGTTCTGCTATTGCTGTTACTGAAACAGTGGTGTGTGCTGTGCCAAAAGATGAGTTTTTAAAAGTGTTTCATAAATACAACAGCTCTACTTTTGTAATTATGAACGAGGCCTACCGCGAAATAAATGAAATGGAAGAGCGCCTGGTGAATATGGAAGAAAGAGGTGTTATTTCATTGCAGGCATTCAGCCGTGCCTGAGGGCAAATCTTTCAAATCGAGAAACATCAAGCCATCTATCACATCAGAAAATTTTGGGTCGGTATTAAATCCTGCAATTTTTGCGTTCTGGTTTAAATATTTTTTCAGCAATACAGGGGCACTGTTCATAAGGGGGTCAAAATCCTGAATATAGCGGTCTATAAGCTTTATATCTTTTTCTGCTGTTTCTATTAAAATATCAATGTCTAAATCTTTCAAGTCCACTGCATATTTTTTTCGGGGCTTAATATGTTTTGCCAATTCATTATCGAAATGATTTCTTTTAATAAACTCAATCATTAGTGTTTTAGAAACATCGCTATACTTATTGCTAATACTTACCGGGCCAAACAAATAGCGATACTGCTTGTGTTGCTGTAAAAAAGCCAAAATACCTTTCCAAAGTAAAAATAACGGCAAGCGTTTTTGCTGATACTCTTTTATTACATAAGACCTGCCCAGCTCTACTGATTGTTGCAGCACGGGTAATAATGCCTCACTTATTTTAAAAAGGCTTCGGGTATAAAAACCTTTAATGCCATAGCGTTTAATTATATAATCGCCTAGCCCCAAACGATATCCACCTGCAATACTTTGTGTTTCTGTATCCCAAAGAATTAATTGCTTATAGTACACATCATACTCATCTAAATCATGTTTAAGTCCTGTACCTTCTCCTACTTCTCTAAAAGTAATTTCTCTTAACCTTCCCGTTTCAGCCATTATATGTGGGCATTCTAAATGGCTGGCAATAAATACTTCAAAGTTTTGTTGTGCCAGTAATAAATGCCCCTGTTGTTTCAGCATATTTATTTCGGCAATTAACAAATTTTTATCTGTCGCAGGGGTAATTTCCTGTGGCTGGCTTTTTTTCTTTTTCAGAACAGGCAGATAAAACTTCTTCACTTTAACTGCACTTTTAAGCCCATAGGTTTTAGCTCTTAAAAAACGCGAAAGCTTATTGGCACTGCTAAATTGCTTTAGCTGCTTTAAAGGAATTGGTGCGCCAATTCTAACCTGTATAAGTGTTTCTTTTTTGTTTAGTATTTCATTAGGTAGCTTCACATTTTTAAAGCCTGAAAAAAGATTTTCTACAACACGATACAGATTATTATAATTGCCTTCGAAATATACAGGTAATACCGGCACTTCTGCTGCCTGAATAAGTTTTACGGTTTTATGATTCCACACACCATCTTCAAATGTATTGTTTTCAGGCTGAAAAAATGAAGGGGTTTCTGATGGGAAAAAGCCAACAGCATTACCTTGCTCAAAACTTTGAAACACTTCATTAACGCCCCCGAAAGAAAGCCCCATGCTTAACTCTTTTTCTAAAGGATGAACATTGATAATATGTTCTGAAGCAGGTAAAATATTTTTCAGCATACCCTCATCGGCCAGTTTAAAATCGGCACGAATACCTTTAATAATCTTCAACAGCAACAGCGCATCAACTACCCCAAAAGGATGATTGGCTACAACCGCAAAGGCACCTTTTAAAGGAATTTTCTGTAGATCTTCTGCCGATACATGATATTGTATGTTTAGCTTCAGCAGTAACGATTCAATAAAAAAGTCTTTGTCGGCTACATTTAGTTCGCCAAGCAGTCGGTTAATTTTCTTTTCGCCCCGGTAATCGAAAACTTTTTCGCTGAAAGCATTTAAAAATGAAACAGGCTGAACAGGTGTGGTAGTGTAGGGTTGCAAATGATGCCTTGCCATTGCTTTTGGTTTTAGCAAAGAAATGTATTGAATATGAACCGCAGATTGTGTGCAGTTTATGATTGTTTTAAGAAAAGCAATTATGCAGCCTTACAGAAGATTTAACAGACAATGGTAATTAAACAAAAAAGGCTGCCTTATAACAAGACAGCCTCAATTCAATTTTTGAATAACTTATTAATTGGTACAAGAAATCTGATCGGTTCTTTTTACTTTACTGATATCATAACAGAAAGGAATGGCTTTGCTTAAAATGGCATTATAATCGGCAATGCTCATAGTACGGTTGCGGCTCAATACAAATAAAGTTTGTTTATTGGGGTCGCCTACTAACATGTTTTGTCCGTTGTCGAAATGTAAAATCCAATAATCACCGGGAACAGGCGAGGTAGCAAACTGCACTTTTATTTTGCTGAAATCTGCCGGGTCGGGAACGGTGGCAACGCCATTAATAACATTAGGAACACCAATAGTAGCACCACCTAAACGACAACTGTTTGTTACCAAGATATTGGTGCCATTATCTACATAAGTAGCTTTGGTGCAATTGCAACCAATGTTAAAAAACTGAGGAATGCTGCCTATTTCATACCAATCGCCCAGAAACTGTGCTTTGTTGGCAGATGGGTCGGTGGTTACCGGCAAACAGGTATTATTATTGTTTTGGCACGAGGCAAACGCAAGCATTAAAGCCGCAAGTAATAGTGTAATATTTTTCATTTTATATTGGTTTTATCCAATGCTAACATGACCTGCTGACAATTGTTTAAGTAGTGTATAAATATTATTTATACGCAATTGTGTTATCGCTTATGTGTGCAAGGTAAACCTGTAAGTATTCTTAAACAGGTACTGACTCTTTGTTAATGCTCACAATAATTTCATTTCTTCTGAAAAAAATATCCCAGGGCGCATTATAACCCAGAAATCGAAAATTGTTTTGGTGGGGTATGCCTAACTTAGAAAGTTGTGTGTGTAGTTGCTTTTTCATGCTTTCTATTTTTTCATCAGAAGCCCAGCCGCTAAACCTGATAACTGCCACATATTCTTCGGGGCTTTTGTGTAGTTGAACAGCACCCGATGATGGCTTAGGAAGATTGTCTAAACTATATCCTTCGGGCATTACAAAACTCATGGTAGATTTATTGGCTTGCATTTCCATATGCACGGGTGCTGTCATGGCAATTTTGCTGCTGCCTTCATTGCCGCCAAAAATATATCCGGCTAATACCCTGAAGTTTTTATTGGCTGAGCCTTTGTAAGTGCCCTCGCTGTTGGTTACCGAGGCCATTACTGCTTCGGGGTAGAAGCGAAATTCTATATCGCCTTTTACCGTTAATTCTTTATAGGGTTGTTGTGGTGTTTTAGCCATAAGGGTATTAATTAATGCTATTAAAACTAAAAGCAGCAAAATAGCTGCTGAAAAAATTAAAACTTTATGTTTCATGCACTTAGAAACAAGCAAAACATTTTAAAGTTCCGGCAAATGAACATGAGGCATTTTGAATTATTAGGTGCAGAAAGCACAATAATTAATTTTAAAGAATCTTTTTCAGATGTTCTTTTAACTTAGGTAAATGAAACTGAATGGTAGCCCAAACTATATTATTAGGACATTAAATACAATCCCCCTGCCCCCTTCAAAGGGGACTTGGCTTTCCTAAAAACTAAAGGCTAATAGCTAATGGCTCTACCAAAAACTGATAACTGATCCCGATAGCTATCGGGACTGAAGACCGATAACTTATTACATAAAACTTAAAATAAGTAACTTTCAACTCACAACTTAAACCCAAAAACCACCCACCATGAAAATCGCATTTAAAATTCTTGGCATAATAGTTTTAGGTCTTATCACCATTTTCAGCATTGCAGGCCTGATTGCCCCCCACAAGGTAGTAGTTGAAGAATCGGTAATGGTAAATGCTTCTGCCGAAAATGCCTTTGCACAAATTAATTTATGGTCGAATTTTAAACAGTGGTCGCCCTGGAACGAGCTCGATCCCAATATGAAAATTAGTTATAAAGGAGAAGATGGCACAGTGGGTTCGGTTTATAAATGGGAAGGCAACGATGAAGTAGGCACGGGCACAATGACGAAAACTTTAGTACAACCCAATAGCCGCATAGAATACGATTTGCATTTTATGAAACCCTGGGAATCGAAAAACAAAGGGTATATGACTATTGAGCCTGTGGGCAATGCACAAAAGGTAACCTGGGGCTTTGTTGCCGATGCGCCTTTTCCGCAAAACGTAATGATGTTTTTTATGAAAGGTTATATAGCCGATGATTTTAAGAAAGGCTTAAATAAACTGAAAGCAATTTCAGAAAAAGCATCTTAACCTGAGCTCGGGATAAGAAAAAATCAGCAAGATAAAAGCATTAAGTCTCATTAAATTTTCCGTCAGACAAAAGCAGACGGCAATATACTTGGCTTATTATTGCCGTTAGGCTTTAGCCAACGGCTTAGCATAAATACAACAAAGTTCGTTTCGCTTAACCCGAACTCAGGTTCTTAATTTTTCTACATCGCCACTGTTTTGAATTTTGATAGTAGGGTTTTGAATTTAATCTATCTTTGCGCCCATGAGTACTACAGCAAATTCAGCAGGCGATATTTTTAAAAATATCATATCACATTGTAAAGAATACGGTTTCATTTTTCCTTCTTCTGAAATTTATGATGGCTTAGGTGCGGTATATGATTACGGCCCTTATGGCATAGAACTGAAAAAAAATATTCAGGATTACTGGTGGCGCAGCATGGTGCAACTAAACGATAATATTGTGGGTATAGATGCTGCCATTTTTATGCACCCCAAAACCTGGAAAGCCAGCGGACACGTAGATGCTTTTAACGACCCGTTGATTGATAATAAAGACAGCAAAAAACGCTACCGTGCCGATGTGCTGATTGAAGATGGCATAGATAAAATAAGAGCCAAGAGCGATAAAGAAGTAGAGAAGGCCAAAAAGAAATTTGGCGATAGTTTCGATGAAGCCATGTTTCGTGCTACCAATGTAAATGTTTTAAGAAACACCGAAAAAGCCGATGCTTATGAAGCCCGTTTTAAAAAGGCTTTAGAAGAAAGCAATTTAGAAGAGCTGAAACAAATTATTATCGACCTGGAAGTGGCATGTGAAGTTTCAGGCTCGAAAAACTGGACCGAAGTAAGACAGTTTAACCTGATGTTTTCTACCAAAATGGGTTCGGTGGCCGATGATGCCGATACTATTTATTTACGCCCCGAAACAGCACAGGGTATTTTTGTAAACTTTTTAAGTGTACAAAAAACTTCGCGCCAGCAAATACCTTTTGGTATTGCGCAAATAGGTAAGGCTTTCAGAAACGAAATTGTAGCGCGCCAGTTTATTTTCCGCACGCGCGAATTTGAGCAAATGGAAATGCAGTTTTTTGTGCGCCCGGGCAGCGAAATGCAGTGGTATGAACACTGGAAAGCAGCCCGCATGAAATGGCATCGCAGTATTTTTCCTGAAAGCAAGCTGCGCTTTTTAGACCATTTAAAAACGGCTCACTATGCCAATGCTGCAGTTGACATTCAGTTTGAATTTCCTTTCGGCTTTAAAGAAATGGAAGGCATTCACAGCCGCACCGATTTCGATTTAAAAAGCCACCAGGAACTTTCGGGCAAGAAGCTGCAATATTTCGATAACGAGATAAACGAAAGTTATATACCTTATGTAGTAGAAACTTCTGTGGGTTTAAACAGAACCTTACTTGCCGTAATTTGCAACTCATATAAAGAAGAGCAACTGGAAGATGGCAGCAGCAGAACGGTAATGAATATCCCTGCGTTTTTAGCGCCTATAAAAGTGGCAGTGTTTCCATTAATTAAAAAAGATGGCTTGCCTGAAAAAGCCAAAGAAATTTTAAGCCGCTTGCGTTTAGATTTTCAATGTTTTTACGAAGAAAAAGATACCATCGGGAAACGCTACAGAAGAATGGATGCCGTAGGAACGCCTTTCTGCATTACGGTTGATCACCAGACTTTAGAAGACAATACCGTAACCATTCGCGAGCGCGACACCATGAAACAAGAGCGTGTAGCTATTGCTGAAGTGGAAAATATTGTAAAAACAAAGGTTGACTGGAAGCACTTTATCTGATAAAAAAACAGTTTAAAAAACAATACTAATTTGACATTTAACGATTTTAATTTTAACGAAAACCTTATGGAAGGCTTGTTATCTATGGGGTTTAAGCAACCTACCCCTATTCAGCAACAAGCTATTCCTGTAATTCTTCAGCATAAAGATTTAATAGCCTGTGCCCAAACCGGCACAGGGAAAACTGCTGCTTACCTGTTGCCTGTTTTAAACAAGCTGGCTTCAAAAGAAAATACACATCTTAATACACTTATTCTTGCCCCAACGCGCGAGCTGGCGTTGCAAATAGACCAGCAAATAGAAGCGCTTTCGTATTTTATTTCAGTAAGTTCTATTGCAGTATATGGCGGTGGCGATGGTATTACGTGGGAGCAACAAAAGAAAGCATTGTTAGAAGGCACCGATATTATTGTTGCAACTCCCGGAAGATTAATTGCCATGCTTACTTCAGGCAAAGTAAACTTCAGCCATTTGCAACATCTTATTTTAGATGAAGCCGACCGAATGTTAGATATGGGTTTTTACGATGACATTATTCGCATTATCAGCTACCTGCCTGCCGAAAGACAAACCCTTTTGTTTTCGGCAACTATGCCGCCTAAAATAAGAACGCTGGCTTCTAAAATTTTAAATAACCCGGAAGAAATAAATATTGCTATTTCTAAACCTGCCGAAGGCATTAATCAGCAAGCCTATGTTGTTTACGATACGCAAAAAGAAAAGCTGTTAATGAGTATTTTGCAACAAGAAGATTTTCAGTCTATCATAGTTTTTGCGGCTACAAAAGAAGTAGTGAAAAAAATGGGCAGCTATTTGAAACGCAAAGGTTACAGTATTGAGGCTTTTCATTCTGATTTAGAGCAACCCGAGCGCGAAGAAATTATGCGTGTTTTTAAAAGCGGCAAATTGCGCATACTTATAGGCACCGATATTTTATCGCGTGGCATAGATGTAGAAGGCATTGATTTGGTTATAAATTATGATGTGCCGGGCGATGCCGAAGACTATGTGCACCGTATAGGCAGAACTGCGCGCGCTTCAAGACAAGGCACTGCTATTACGTTTATCAATGAAAAAGACCAGCAGAAGTTTTTCCGTATAGAAAGTTTAATAGGAAAGGAAGTGCCTAAACTGCCCTTACCTGCCGAATATGGCGAAGCCCCTTTATACCAACCCGAAGCCAGAAAGTCTTTCAGCGGAAAAAAGAAACCGTGGAAAAAACGGAAACCTGATACAAAACCCAACAACAAACCTGCTAAAGAATAAAAAGCAACTTTTAGTTTTTCAGTATTCTGAAGTTTTTATTGTGCAGGCCATTACCTGCTTTTATTATGTAAACTCCTGCCGGCTCGTTAATTAAGTTCAATGTAATGTTTAAAGCATTGCCGTTGTTAAATGCCGAAATGTTTTGAATTTCTTTTCCAAATACATCATACACTTTTACCTGAATAGTTTTGTGGGTATAGTTTTCAGCCATAATAGTAAACCTGCCATTGGTTGGGTTGGGCATTATGTTTATAGAAAAAAGATTTTCTGAATCGGCTACACTATTAGGCTCTACAAATATTTGGGCAATATTAGAAGTATCAGTATTACACCACGAGCGGGCAATTGCTCTTATATAATAGTTGTTATAGGCTAAAGGAATATTAAATATATTCAGTGTATCGGCATCGCTGCCAAACAATACTGAAAACCAATTGGAACCATCACTGCTCAGTTGCCATTCATAGTCGATAGCATTAGTAGCTTCTACGGTGTAAGTAGCATTACTGCCTTCTATAAAAGTTTCGTTATTAAAAATTGAAAGAACATCAACTATATCGCCTGCAACCGGATTTTGGGTGGTAACGGTTAGTTCAGCAGGTGTGCCAATATTCCAAGAATTATCGAAAGCATACACTTGCCATTTGCCATTATTGCAGTTAAAATTGTTGCCGTTGGTTACAGTGTAAACAGGGGCATATATGGTATCAACTGTTACACCATTGTATTTCAGAATATAGCCTAAGGTTCCGAAGTTATCGAAAGGCTCGCTCCACGAAAGCACATAATTAAAATCATCATCTTGCTTTGGAATATTTAAGCCCGTTACCGGTAGTGGTGAAACATTATCTCTTTTGCCAATTACAAACACATGGCTTTCCTTATATAAGGCATTGTAAGGTGTAATTCTAATTCTATTGTTGTTTAAAATTTCAATGGTAAAGCCATCAAACTTTTTACTGCCATCTGGTAACAGTTGGTAAGGTACAACATCGCCATCATTAACCACCTGCAACCATTCGGGCATATCAAATTCTAAATTATAACTCACCGAATCAATAGCGGTTTCAAAAAATATTCCCGATGGCGTAAAAGTAAAGTTATCGTTTAAGGCAATTAATACTACGGCTTCTTCGCCCACCAGTGCACGTGCGGTTACTTTGTTTGCCTGAGCTGCCGTAACCGTAACCTTATTGGTGTATTCATTATAAGAAATTAACCCTCTGATAGCGGCAGCCTGTGTAGTAATTTTTAAGGCTTCGTTATATTGTTCGGGAATATCGGTTTCGTCTTTACCTTGCACTACAAAAAAATCTATGCCTTTTGCGCCACCCGCCAAATGCGCCCAAAACTGATAGTTTACTGCATAGTCGCGTGGCTGTTCCAGTGTGTTGCTGCCCCAGGTGCCTGCTTCAAACTGACACCAGCTTTTCATCCTTCTGGGTTCAGTATTAAATTTTAAATATTCGGTGTATTCAAGGGCTTCTTTCATTTCGCCCAACCTGCCAATAACCGGTGTCCACGTAAGCGGAATAATATTAGGCGCATCGGGCGCAGCATAATGGTCCATGGCTACAACATCGGGCAACCACCCATAACGACTATATTTTTTTTGAACGGCAAGGTTAACAAAGCTTGGCGTGTTGGGGTCGTTTTCCCAATACACCCGGTTTTTTTCCATTTGTTCTGAAATAGGTTTATTGTTTAAATCGGGTTCATCGTCTAAGCTCCAGTAGCGAATGTATGGCGCATTGCTTTGCTGTTGAATTTCAGGCACCGCTACATTTGCATCGAAAGGATTTCCAAAGCCGGGCTCTCTAATGTTTTT
Source organism: uncultured Chitinophagaceae bacterium (assembly GCA_964543705.1). GTDB lineage: Bacteria > Bacteroidota > Bacteroidia > Chitinophagales > CAIOSU01 > CAYSGX01. The sequence continues at coordinate 83,639 of CAZIZP010000010.1, read as the reverse complement.
AATAGAAAACTGTGTGTAAGCGGTATCCATTAAATTATAATTGCCCGCCCCATGCCAGTTGTTAAGTCTTACTCTTCTGTTTTTTATTCTGCTGTCAAGCCTGTCAGAGTTTAGTCCGCTGGAAAACCAGGTGCCATAAAAAAATTCTGACTCCACAACACGAATACCTGCTCCTACATTCACTTCAGCGTTATCGATAATTCTGTTAGCCGAAACTCTTATTGCTAAGGGGTCACATTGATTCCAGGTGTTGCCGGTATTTAGTTTCAGAATGGCTATTTTACCGGCTTTTATTTCGGCATTGCCCCCAACTGCCACAAGCTGCGAACTGCCAACGGTATATTCATTTTCATTTATAGAAAGTTTGGTAAGATTAAAGCTGTTTACATCATCGTTTCTTACATACACATAAAGCGTTTGCATATTTTGCGATGGAATAACATTAGCCAGCCTTAGTTTTGGGGTTTGAACAAAATAGTTTTGAGAGGCATATCCACCCTTGGCAGTCCACACTTCTATAGTAACCGCATTGTTTTCAGCAAGCGGAGTGCTGATGCTTTTAGCGGTAATAGTTGACACATTATTGCCATTGCCCTGCGCTGCCATTTCATAAGGCCACACACGCCAGCCTTCTAAACTTGCCGTTGTATTGTTTTGCGTTATTTTGAAATCGATTACAGAATCGGGCTGGCTGCCGGTGTTTTTTACAAACACGTATAAAACACCCCCGTTATCTTGGGTTATATCTTCCAGTGTGCCATATTCGCTGCCCCAAACAGCTGTATGAAAAGTAGTTTGAGGAATAATTTCTATACTTTGTGCTTCTGCAAAAAGAGCAAATAATGTAACTGACCAAAACAACAGTAACTTTTTCATGTCTTTATTATTTAAAGTAAAAATAACAAGTGTATTAAAAGTGTGTTTAGCAATTAATACTTAACTATTATAAATCCAAAAGCAGCAGTTTATTATTGAACTTGTATTTATGAGTGCTTGAGTTACTGTTGTAATAACTATTCTAAACTGAAAGAAGCTATTTCTAATTTTTAACTTTTTCTTGCAATTACTTTTTCTGCTGCTGCTACAATATCCGGTGTGTCTATATGATATTTCTTCATTAGTTCATCAGGTTTTCCGCTTTCACCAAAAGTATCGTTCACGGCAACATATTCCTGAGGAGCAGGTAAGTTTAATGCAAGGGTTTGAGCTACCGCATCGCCTAGGCCGCCATAGCGATTGTGTTCTTCGGCAGTTACCACACAACGTGTTTTTGCAACCGACTTCAGAATTGCAGCTTCATCTAAAGGCTTAATCGTATGTATGTTTATTATTTCAGGCTGAATACCTTTTTCCAATAATATTTTTCCGGCTTCAAGTGCTTTCCAAACCAAGTGACCTGTTGCAATTATAGTTACATCTGTCCCTTCATGAAGCATAAGTGCCTTTCCTATTTCAAAAGGCAAATCTTCAGGAATAAAGTTGGCAACTTTTGGTCGCCCGAAGCGAAGATATACGGGGCCAATGTGGTTAGCAGCCGCTATGGTAGCTGCTTTTGTTTGGTTGTAGTCGCAAGGGTTTATTACTGTCATGTTGGGCAACATACGCATAAGGCCAATATCTTCAAGAATTTGGTGGGTTGCACCGTCTTCACCTAAAGTAAGTCCGGCATGAGAAGCGGCAATTTTTACATTTTTAATAGAATAAGCTATGCTTTGGCGAATTTGGTCATATACTCTGCCGGTGGCAAAATTGGCAAAAGTGGTAGCAAATGGAATTTTACCACCAATGGTAAGTCCTGCTGCTACCCCCATCATATTGGCTTCAGCAACGCCACATTGAAAATATCTTTCAGGAAAAGCTTCTATAAACTTGTCTAGCTTTAATGAGCCTGCAAGGTCGGCACAAAGGGCTACTACATTATTGTTTTTTTTACCTAACTCATAAATGCCTGCTCCAAAGCCCGAGCGGGTATCTTGTTGATTTATATATTGAAGTTCTTTTAGGTTGAACATAGTGTTTAACAAGTTTCGCACAAAGAACGTGAAATATTAATTCTTAGCAACGAAATATTTTCAACTGCATGTGAAAATTACTTTTAGGTTTTTGTAGCTGAGTGAACTTTAAGATATTTCTTTTTCTCTTCGCTTACCATTTCTATATAATGCTTGGCAACAAACTCAGCCATAGGTTTTTTGGTAAGCTTGCTTTCTGCCCAGGCCAATAAATCTATACTGTGTAATATTTTTCCGTTAACCGGTTCGTGTCTTAGCTGCAGCACTGTATTTTTAAATTCTATCAGTTTTTCTTTTTTGGTTTCATCATCGGTAATAGCAGTAGATTTTAATAGCTGCAGCAACGCAGATTCGATTCCGTTCAGAAGTTTTTTATTTTTTAGATAACGGTTGGTAGATGTAATTAAATTATATAACAACACTACATTTCTTAGTTCATAATGTGCCATTAATGCCAATATTCGGGAGGCCAGATACAAATCTTCTCTGTATTGTAAATCGTAAGAGTTAATAATTTCTGCCAGCCAAGACAAAGTGCTGTCGTAGTTATTTACTGTAAAATGGGCGAGTGCCATATTGAATGAAATTTCAAAAACACTGTTTTTATGAATGTCGTTACTATACTCGTCCAACATCTTTTTTATATCGCTTTCTAAAGCAAGTGCTTTATCCATTTTACCCAGGCTCATGTAGGCATATAATTCTAAGCCATATGAAAAAATGAGCGAAGGCAATATTTCAACTTTTTTATTGGAAAATACTTTTTGTTCAGGTATGCCCCTCATTTTTTTAATTAGTTGCAGAACTTTTTCAATTTCTCCAAAGCGCATCAAGCTGCTGCAATAATTGTTGAGTGCCGAAAGATATGCGCCCGGACTTTCTTCTATAAAAAATGGGTTGAGTTCTAATAATGCAATTATCTTTTCCGCATAATCATGCATAGAGAAATGGTCGTCAACACCACAATAGTAAAGGTTATAAAACGAGTATAGGTAGTATTTGCCGGCTACATCTTTAGGCTCTTGGGGATTTAATGATGTTACCAGTTGATTTAATGTAGCTATTTCTTCTTCGGTGGTGGCTACACCCAATTCAGCAGTTTTTGCATACATAGCAAAAACCGATTTTTTATGGTCTAGTGTTAGTTTATAGTTGTTCAATGTTTCAACCTGCTTATCTATACTTTCTGAAACACTGGAAAAATCTGAGTTGCGCATTAGAATTTTACTCTCTAATTCTAAAAACCTTTCCAGCAATAAATGCTTTTCGTTTTCTATACACAACTCTTTGCCTCTTTGAATTATTTTTCTGCAAATATTAAAGTGCCCTTTATCGTATAATACTTCAAGCGATTGAAGCATTTCATATATCTGCATAACGGGTGATGATTCATTGTGGTAAGCAGTTATACTTTTAATAATAAGCTGTTGCAAATAGTTTTTAGCCACAGCAAACTGCTTGGCAAAAGTTTCGTTTTTAAACTTTTCTTTTAAAAAGTTTTCATCGTATTCTTCTAACGCATCTATAGCATCAAATAACTTTAAGGAATTATTTTCTTTTCGGTCGCCAGAAAAGCCGGCAAATAGTTTAAAGTATCTTTTTTCAGATTTGGTTAAAGATTTAATGAGCTTAAACAAGTCAGTAGAAGGAATCATATTATTATTGTTGGGTTCTTGTTGTGTAAATGTATTAAATGCCCATGCTTAAATGTTTTTCATACATTGCTTAGAAGTTTAATAATACCAGGCTGTATGTTGTAACGTTTAATTTAACCGTATTTACCAACCTTATTGCTTAACTTTGCACAAATTTTAATACAATGACAATGAATTTATTTTTGTTTATTGGTCCTTTAGGTACTACTGAAGTGTTAGTAATATTATTTATCATTCTGCTTTTGTTTGGTGGTAAAAAAATTCCTGAACTGATGCGCGGATTAGGCAAAGGAATAAGAGAATTTAATGCTGCAAAAGCCAATATTTCTTCTGAAATAGAAAATGGCATTAAAGAAGACGAAAAAAAGAAGCCTGAAGAAAAAAAATCAGAGAATTAATTTCTGAAAATTTAGCATACTTACATACTGTTTCTTTTTATACAGAAACTGTTTATTAATTTGTATTTACCGTGAATACTTTCCATACTATAACTGACTTACAGAATGCTTTACATAATGGCTCAACCACGTGTGTAAAAACTGTAGCACATCATATAAACCGAATAAAAACATTTCAACATTTAAACGCTTTTTTAGAAGTATATGAAGAAGAAGCCTTAAAACAGGCTGAACACCTAGACAGAAAAAAAAAGAATGGAGAGGCTTTGGGAAAATTATTTGGTGTGGTTGTAGGTATTAAAGACGTATTAAACCATAAAGGACATAAAGTAACTTCTGCTTCAAAAATTTTACAAGGTTATACCTCTTTATATAATGCCACTGTAATTGAAAAACTGTTGGCTGAAGATGCAATTATTATTGGAAGATTGAATTGTGATGAATTTGCAATGGGCGGCAGCAACGAAAATTCGGCTTACGGAAATGTTCTAAACTATTTAGACAACACTAAAGTGCCGGGCGGGTCTTCAGGCGGTTCGGCAGTTGCTGTACAAGCCGACCTATGTCAGGTAGCTTTAGGTACTGATACGGGCGGCTCTATTCGCCAGCCGGCATCATTTTGTGGTATTGTAGGCTTAAAGCCTACTTATGGAAGAGTGTCGCGTTGGGGCTTAATTGCCTATGCTTCATCTTTCGACCAAATTGGCCCAATGACAAAAAGCATTGAAGACGCAGCACTTATTTTAGAAGTTATAGCTGGTAAAGATGAATATGACAGCACCGTATCTCAAAAAGAAGTACCTCAATATTCCAAACTTTTAGAATTGGAAGGCAATCCGAAAATTGCTTACATGACTCAAACAATAGAACATAAAGGCTTAGACCCAGTGCTGAAAAACTTTATGACCAACTTGTTCGATGGTCTTAAATCAAATGGAAGTGAAGTGGAAGGCTATAATTTTCCATATTTAGATTATATCGTTCCCGCGTATTATGTACTTACTACTGCCGAAGCATCATCTAATTTAGCCCGTTTTGATGGTGTAAGATTTGGTTATCGCGCTCCTGATGCCAACAACATGGAAGAAGTTTATACCAAAACCCGAACGCAAGGTTTTGGTGCAGAGGTGAAGCGCAGAATTATGCTGGGCACTTTTGTGCTTAGCGCAGGATACTATGATGCATACTACTCGAAAGCACAAAAGATAAGAAGACTAATAAGAGATTACACACAACAAATACTAACCGAAAACGACTTCATAATTTTACCAACAACGCCCTCTACTGCATTTGGAATAGGTGAAAAATCAAAAGACCCTATTTCTATGTATTTAGAAGATATTTATACCGTACAGGCTAATATTACAGGTTTACCTGCCATTTCAATACCTATTAGCAAGCATGACAACGGAATGCCTTTTGGTATTCAAATTATGACTTCTAAATTTAACGAAGCAAAACTATTGGCTTTTGCAAAGCAATTATTAGCTCAATACAATAATAATTAAAAAGTAAAGTTGAAACGGAAGTGAAGTTTTATAATAACATATTGGTAGTAATGTTTAGCTTATTACTTTTCAATGTAAAAGCACAACTTATTACTGCGCCCGTTTCTGAATTTGAATTGAAACAGCAAGAGGCGGCCATTCTGGAATCAATTGACAGTTTAACTAAAGAACTTTTCAAGAATAATTACAAATTCAAAAACCTTGATGGGCAAATAGTAAAAAATGAAGCTCCTACTCCGTTACCTTCTGATGATATTTTAAAAGAAAGGCTTAATAAAATTCCGGCTATAGTTCCAATGGATTTTAATATTCACGTTAAAGGCTTTATAGACCTATATGCCAACAGAAGACGTGAAATGATGCAGCGCATGCTTGGTCTTACAGATATTTACTTTCCTATTTTCGAGTCGGCTCTTGACAGGCGAGGTATGCCAATGGAGTTGAAAAACCTTGCTATTGTAGAGTCTGCTTTAAATCCAAATGCAGTTTCGCGTGTAGGAGCTACCGGCATTTGGCAAATAATGTACACAACCGCCCGAATGTTAGGGTTGGAAATAAACTCCTATATAGACGAAAGACGCGACCCTTATCTAGCAACCGAAGCCGCATTGAATTATTTGGAACAAATGCATAATCTTTATGACGACTGGTTGCTAGTAATTGCTTCATACAATTGCGGGCCCGGAAACGTAAATAAAGCAATAAGAAAAGCAGGGGGAAAAAGAGATTTTTGGTCGGTGTATAAATTTTTACCTACTGAAACCAGAGGTTATGTTCCGGCATTTATAGCCGTGAATTATGTAATGAATTACTATAAAGAACATGGTATTGTACCTATGCCGGTTACAGCTTCATTTAATGCAGTTGATACGGTAATGATATACAGGCACCTTTCTTTAGAGCACGTTGCCACCACTTTGCAGTTAGACATAGGAGAACTTGAAATGCTAAATGCAGCTTTAAAAAAGAAAGTTATTCCTGCAACAGATAATGGTTATCCGCTAAAGCTTCCGGTAAGTAAAGTAGCTTTATTTGAAGAAAGAAAAGCTGACATTTTTTCTGAAGACCCTGAAAGGGTTAAGCAAATTGCCTCTCAGAACAATGCACCATCAGTAGTTCCAAGCTTTTCTTATTCTGATAAAACCAAAGTTTACTACACTGTAAAAGAAAACGAAACATTAGATATGATTGCTGATATATTTGATGTAAATGTTACCAATCTTCGAAACTGGAATAATGTCTTTGGTAATACAGTTACTCAGGGGCAGAAATTAGTGGTTCATGTTCTCAGGTCAAAAGCAGAACATTATTCTGCCTTTGACACAATGGCCACTTTAAATAAATCTATTATTTTAAAAGAGAAAAAGGCTGCTACCGATGCTTTAGCGTTAAAAAACACTACCACAGGCGACAATGCTGAACCCGAAGAACAGGTAGAAAATGGCTACAAAATAATTTCGAAAAAAGTACCTTACACGGTTAAAAGTGGCGATAATCTTAGTGTTATTGCATCGAGAATGAAATGTACAGTTACTGATTTAAGAGAATGGAATAATTTAAGAACGAGCAAACTTTACGTGGGTCAGAAGTTATATGTTTACAAAAAACAAAAAGTAAAAATTGAAGCAGAAGAAAAGCCACAAGACAATGCTTCTATTGAAATAAAAATTACCAATGGCGAGCATCCGGCAGGCTACGATAAAGAATGTAATTGTATATATTACGAAGTAAAAAATGGCGATACCCTTTGGAAGATTTCCCAGAAATACCCCGGGCTAACGGTTGAAAAAATTAAGAAAAGTAATGGGCTAAACGATGGTAGCACCATTAAAACCGGAATGAAACTAAAGCTTGAAATATAATTCATGACATTTCAAAAGCCTCTAACTACAAATATTTGGGTTTCATACTACGTAAGGCGGTTATAGTTTCAGCTTAAAAACTTTCATTTAGCATAATAAAATACATAAGATTACATTTGGTTTACCCAACCTAAGCCGTATCTTTGCCCCCGATTTAAAAAACAATAATTTCCGTTTTTATGGCAAACGTTGGAAAAATTAAACAAATTATCGGGCCCGTTGTGGACGTTAGTTTCTCTACAGCAGGTACTGAATTACCTAAAATTTTAAACTCACTTGAAGTTACCCGTGAAAACGGCCAGAAAGTAGTACTGGAAGTACAACAGCACTTGGGACAAGATGGTGTGCGTGCTATTGCAATGGATTCTACCGAAGGTTTAATGCGTGGTATGGACGTTGTAGATTCAGGCGAACCTATTAAAATGCCTATAGGCGAAAACATTAAAGGTCGCCTTTTTAATGTGGTGGGCGAAGCTATTGATGGTTTAACACAAATAGATAATAAAGGTGGCTACTCAATTCACCGCAAGCCACCCATTTTCGAAGACCTTTCTACTCAAACAGAAGTATTGTTTACAGGTATTAAGGTAATTGATCTTATTGAGCCTTATGCAAAAGGTGGTAAAATTGGTTTGTTTGGTGGTGCGGGAGTAGGTAAAACCGTATTGATTCAGGAGTTGATTAACAACGTAGCAAAAGGTCACGGTGGTTTATCAGTTTTTGCCGGTGTGGGCGAGCGTACCCGTGAAGGAAACGATTTGATGCGTGAAATGTTAGAAGCCAAAATTGTAAAATACGGTGACAAGTTTATGCATGGTATGGAAGAAGGCGATTGGGATTTGGCTTCAGTAGATTATGAAGAATTAAAAGATTCTAAAGCTACTTTCGTATTCGGACAAATGAACGAGCCACCGGGCGCACGTGCTCGTGTAGCTTTGTCGGGTCTTACTTTAGCCGAATATTATCGTGATGGTGATGGGGAAGGAAAAGGTCGTGATATTCTTTTCTTCGTAGATAACATCTTCCGTTTTACACAAGCAGGTTCTGAGGTATCAGCGTTGTTAGGTCGTATGCCATCAGCGGTAGGTTACCAGCCAACCCTTGCTACCGAAATGGGATTAATGCAAGAGCGTATTACTTCAACCAAGCGCGGTTCAATTACTTCAGTACAAGCGGTATATGTACCTGCCGATGACTTAACTGACCCTGCTCCGGCAACAACTTTTGCTCACTTAGATGCTACAACAGTATTAAGCCGTAAAATTGCCGAGTTAGGTATTTATCCTGCGGTTGACCCATTAGATTCTACCTCAAGAATTTTAACTGCCGATATTGTGGGTGATGCTCACTATACTTGTGCTCAAAGAGTGAAAATGATTTTGCAGCGCTACAAAGAGTTGCAAGATATTATTGCCATTTTAGGTATGGATGAATTGAGCGATGAAGATAAATTAGTAGTAAGCCGTGCAAGACGTGTACAACGTTTCTTATCGCAGCCATTCCACGTAGCAGAACAGTTTACCGGCTTAAAGGGGGTTTTTGTGCCAATTGAAGAAACTATTCGTGGTTTTAACATGATTATGGATGGCGAAGTAGATGAATATCCTGAAGCAGCCTTTAACTTAGTAGGTACCATTGACCAGGCTATTGAGAAAGGTAAGAAAATGTTGGCAGGTAATTAACTAATTTAAGCCATTAGCCGTTAGCCATTAGCCATTAGCTAATACTAACAGCTGAAGGCTAAAAGCTAAAAGCTATGTTTTTAGAAATACTAACTCCTGAAAAGAAAATATTTGAAGGCGAAGTTAATGGTATTAATCTTCCGGGTGCTTCCGGTGGGTTTGAGTTACTAAACAGCCACGCCCCCATTATTTCAGCCTTAACGAAAGGAACTGTGAAAGTAAATGCCAAAGATGGTGTAAAATCTTTTAGCATAAACAGCGGTTTTGTTGAGTGCCTGAATAATAAGGTGACTGTGCTGGTAGAGGGCGCGGCAGCTTTATAATATTTTTTCAGTATAAAAATTAAAGGCGATTGAAGTAATTCAGTCGCCTTTTTTATTTTGTAACCGTTTTGTCATTTAATTAAAATCATATATCTGCATTTCCAAACTGACGTTTTGAGTATTATTCACCCAAAAACAAATAGTTATGGAAACATTTATGCTTATTTCGGCAGGCTTTGTGGCCCTTGTATTTTCTTTGCCTTACTTATTCAAATTTGCTTTAGATGCCCGGTTGCTGCAACCTTCTGGTCAACAGGTGGTATTGCCCGATTTTATGGTTAAAAAGCACAATAGTGCCAATGTGCTTCAATATGAAAATATTTTTCTGAAAACGGGAATAGCTATTGCGGTGCTTTATTTCATTATTATTTTCAGCTTGCTGTTTTATACTAAAAATGTTGAGTTGCCTATACCGGGCAACGGAAGACTGGAAGAGATTGATATTATTGATATGCCGGTAACTTATACGCAACAGCAAACGCCACCGCCTGCTTTAAAGCCTGAAATAAAATCGCCAGAAATAAACATTGTTTTGGCCGATAACGAAACAGAAACTACAAAAGAAGATAAAATTATTTCGGAAGAAATTGATGAGCATAAAACGGTTGAAAGTAATGTGCAATTTGTAGTGCCTGTTGATGAAGAAACAATAAATGAAGCGCCTTTGCCAATATATATGCTTACTGAAGCCCCTGAATATCCCGGTGGAGATAAGGCACTTTTAAAGTTTTTGGCACAATGCCCTTTTAGCGAAGTATGTAAGGAAAATGATATTGCAGGAACAGTGCACGTGGGCTTTACCATTAGCAAAACGGGTGAAGTGAAAGACCTAAAAATTTTACGCAGCCCCAACAAATGTTTCGATGCTACGGTGCTAAACCACATGAAGAAGATGAAAGTGTGGACACCGGGAAAACAAAACGGCAAGCCTGTGAATGTTACTTTTCAGGTGCCTTTGCAATTTGCTTTTAATAGTAACAGATAATACTAACGGGATTACAAATTTTGAGCAGTGAGGTTGCAGGCACTTTTGCCCCACATAATGTTTTTTTCTAAGATGGGCAATACATCGGTATTTTTCATAAAAGCTTCAGCATAAAAGAAAAATGAGAAAATTAGAAAAGTAAGAAAATTAAGTTGTGGCTCTACCAAAAACATAAAACTAAAGGCTAACGGCTCTACCAAAAAACTGAAAACTTTCAATATAAACCCCTACCTTTACCCCATCAATTGAAACACTCTTGTTTATCCCTGCGCTCCCTTCTGCAGGTTTCGGTAAATAATAATCTCTACGTTTCAGTTTTATTTTATTCAGAATATTTTTTTAAAAACTAAATTGCTTTTATGCCTTATAATACTACAAGAGGAAAATTAATTATGCGCGAGTATGGAAGACACGTGCAGGAAATGGTAGAATATGTTGCCAAAATAGAAGACCCCAAAAAACGCAACGAACAAATTCAAATGATTATTGAGTTAATGGGCACTATTAATCCGCATTTGAAAAATGTAGATGATTTTCGCCACAAACTCTACGACCATATTTACATTATGGCCGATTACGATATTGATATCGAATCGCCCTATCCAAAACCCGAACGTGAAATTATTGAGCGCAAGCCCGACCCGCTGCCTTACCCACACCATAAACTTTCTTTTAAGCACTATGGCAAAAACATAGAGCGCATGATGGAGAAGGCCAAAACCTTTGAAGAAAAAGATAAGCAACAGTTGTATTTACAGTATCTGGCAAACTACATGAAGCTGGTTCATAACAACTGGAATAAAGAAAACGTAAGCGATGAAGTAATTCGCGAAGACCTTAAAATATTATCGAAAGGCGAATTAGAACTGGCTGCCGATGCCGATATTCAGCAATACAAAATCAGCAACAGAAACCCGCGCGATAACGACAGGCCTCGTCATGGTGGTAAAGGCAAAAATTTCAGAGGACAAAAACATGGCGGCAGAAACAATCAGAATCGTAATTTCAAACGTAAATAATAACTACACATGGATACATTTGAAGTAGTAGGCGGCAAAAAACTAAAAGGCGAAATTATTCCGCAAGGTGCCAAAAACGAAGCGCTGCAAATTTTATGTGCCGTGTTGTTAACGCCCGAAAAAGTGACCATTTCCAATATTCCGAATATTGTAGATGTTAATGCACTGATAGATTTGCTGAAAGATTTAGGCGTAATTGTTACCAAAGAAAACGAAGACACTTATACCTTTCAGGCTAAAGACATTAACCTTGAATTTTTACAAACCGAACAGTATCGCAAGAAGGCTTCAAGTTTAAGAGGTTCAATAATGATTATCGGGCCTTTATTAGCCCGCTATAAAAAGGCCTACATGCCCCGCCCCGGTGGCGATAAAATTGGCCGCAGAAGATTAGACACCCATTTCTTAGGCTTTGAAAAGTTAGGCGCGCAATTTCATTACGACAGCAAAGACAGTTTCTTTTCGGTAAATGCTGAAAACCTGAAAGGCACTTACATGCTGTTAGATGAAGCCTCGGTAACAGGCACGGCCAACATTGTGATGGCAGCAAGTTTAGCCAAAGGTACTACCACCTTGTTTAATGCCGCTTGCGAACCTTATTTGCAGCAGCTATGCAATATGATAAATCGCATGGGCGGAAAAATTAGCGGCATTGGCTCTAATTTATTAACCATTGAAGGCGTAGAATCTTTAGGCGGAACAGAACACCGTTTATTGCCCGATATGATTGAAATAGGCAGCTTTATTGGTTTGGCAGCCATGACAGGCTCGGCCATTACCATTAAAGACGTGCGCCATGAATATTTAGGTTTAATACCCGATACTTTTAAAAGATTAGGTATTCAGTTCGATATTGTTGGCGATGATATTGTAATACCCGAGCAAGACCATTACGAAATTCAAACCTTTATTGACGGCTCTATTATGACTATTGCCGATGCCCCCTGGCCCGGCTTTACCCCCGATTTGTTGAGCATTGTTCTGGTAGTGGCTACACAAGCCAAAGGCACGGTAATGATTCACCAGAAAATGTTTGAAAGCCGCTTATTCTTTACCGATAAGTTGATTGATATGGGCGCACAAATTATACTTTGCGACCCGCATCGCGCAGCAGTTGTGGGTATTAATAAACAATATAAGCTGCGAGCCATTAATATGTCATCGCCCGATATTCGTGCAGGGGTTTCGTTGCTCATAGCTGCGCTTTCGGCAGAAGGCACTTCGCGAATATCTAACGTGCATCAGATAGACAGAGGCTATCAGAATATTGATGGCAGATTAAATGCATTGGGCGCACAGATTAACAGAATTTAAAAAATCTATAAACAGAATTTTTCTATGTATAAAAATTTTAAACACGTTACACCTATACAAATTCGTTTCAGTGATATAGATGCCATGGGGCATTTAAACAATGCTGTTTATCTTACTTATTTTGAACTGGCAAGAGTAGCTTATTTAAATCAAATTCCGAATATCGATTGGGACGATAAACAATATGGGTTAATTGTTGCCAAAGCAGAATTAAACTATAAAGCCCCGGTATTTATGAGCGATGTGATAGAAGTATATATACGCACTTCGCACATTGGCACCAAAAGTTTTGCAGTTGAATATGAAATGGTAAAGGTTTTACCCAACAACGAAAAAAGCGTGGCAGCTACAGGCACCACCATTCAGGTAGCTTATGATTATATCAACCATAAATCAGTACCATTACTTGAACCCTGGAAGAAGTTTTTGGTTGAATATGAGCAAAACCCTGAATTGCTTTCAAATAAATAGTTATGAATACCTTTAAGCCTTTAGCCTTTAGTCGTATTTTTTTGAGTTTCGGATTTTGGGTTTTGATACTGTTAATTTCTTCTTGCGAAAACAACAACAGTGGCTATGTAAACGGCATGAGGCTTCCCGATATAGAGGTGCCTGCTTTGGAAAAAGGCAAAACCATAAAACTTAGCGATTATAAAGGCAGCCTGGTACTGGTAGATTTTTGGGCATCATGGTGTGCCCCATGCCGAAAAGCACATCCGAAAATATTAGAAGTTGCCAAAAAATATGAATACGCACAGTTTAAAAGCGCACAGCGCTTTGTGGTATTAAGTGTTTCGTTAGATAATGATAGTGCAGCTTGGAAAGAAGCAATTGTAAAAGATAAAATTGAGTCGTTTATACACGGAAGCGAATTAATCGGTTGGAAATCGGAATGTGTTGGCACTTATAAAATTAATGCCATACCTGCTTCATTTTTAATAGATGAAAACGGAACGATTATTGGAAAAAATCTCGGCTGGCGCGATTTAGATTTAATTCTTTCCAAGAGAATTTTTTAATGTTTTGTTAAAAAACAAGTGTTTCATTTACTGCCTCAGATAGTTTAGCTTTGAAAAAATTTTTTACTCATGAAACGATTTTCTTTGGCAGCCTTATTCTTAGGATTAGCCACTTATCTTTTTGCCGGAAACACTTGTGGTATAACAATAAGCTCTAACGTGCAGGAGGCTACTTGCTTTGGTACATCCGATGGCAGTATATCTTTAACGGTGAGCGGGGGCAGCATACCCCAAACTTCTAATAAGGGTTTAATTATTTCAGAATTTTTAGCCGACCCCTCCGGCAACGATTCTCCAAATGAGTTTGTAGAGCTGTTAGCTACTAAAGACATAGACTTTGGTTTTACGCCCTACACGGTTATATTTAACAACAATAATACCGCTACTGCAAACGGCTGGGCTCAGGGGAATACCATTACCTATGCTTTTGAGATATCAAGTGGTTTTGTAAGTGCAGGGGACGTAATTTATGTTGGCGGCAGCGGCATGATTCCGGTAAACAATGTTTATCGTGCTATTAATTATACTTCAGCAACCGGAGATGGAGGTATAGGTAATGCCAGTGCTACCAGTGGTGTTTTAGGCAATGGCGGTGCTAATGCCGATGGTATTGCAGTTTTTGATGTGCCGGTTAACTTAATTACATCATCTACCGTTCCTGTTGATGCTGTTTTCTTTGGTGCCGGTTTAGGCAATGCAGTGGTTAATAATGGTGCCGATGGCTATCAGCTTCCTGTTAATGACCTTTATAATGGTGGCAAGCTGCAAAGCACCAGCTTTTTCATTAATAATAACCCGCTTTCGGGGCAAACTATTAAGGCTTCAGGCGAGTATGATATTACTACCAATACATTTACCACGCCTAGAACATGGGTTAATAATGCTACTTTCAGCGATGGCCTTTCTGATGTTGGTCTTGCGCAATTATATACTTATCAGTGGGACAATAGTGCAACCACTCAAAATATCGAAAACCTTTCTGCAGGGCAATACTGTGTAACCATTACTGATGCTTCGGCTTGCAGCATAACAGAATGCTTTAACGTTTTAGAGCCCGATGAAATTTCACCAGACCTTACATTTTTAGATGCTTCTTGCTTTGGCTTTGCCGATGGGGGTGCTTTAACATTAATACTTGGTGGCACTTCACCATTTACTTATAGTTGGAGCAATGGTGCCACCACTCAAAATCTTTCGGGAGTTGTTGCGGGAGATTATTTTTTAACTGTTACTGATGATAATGGTTGTACAGCAGAAGCCACAGCATTTATTGCCGAACCCGACCCTATTGAGTTTGATTTATTTGTAGATAATGTAAAATGTTTTGGTGAAGATAATGGTATAGCATCAGTACAAAATCTTTCCGGTGGCAGCGGAAATTTTGATTTTTTATATTCAGAGGTTAATGGCACCATTGGCATTACAGATGGTGTTGGTAATGCTGCTGAAATAACTCCCGGTGAATACAAGGTAGTTGTTTATGAAACCAATAACCCGTCTTGCTTTTTAGAAGAAACCTTCTTTATTACCGAACCTGATCCAATAACAATTAATGCAAGCATTACCCCTATTACTTGCACCGATGATGATAATGCCGCTATTGAAGTTTTAGTAACCGGTGGCAGTGCGCCTTTCTCGTTTGAATGGGCCGATGATCCATTTGCTTTAAGCAACGAGCGAAACGACTTGGCAGAAGGCACCTATGAAGTAACGGTAAGCGATGATAACAGTTGTAGTGCTACAGCTTCCCTTACAATTGTTAATCCTTCACCGCTTGAAGTTACTTTTAATGTTACCGATGCTTCGGCTCAAAATGCAGCCGATGGTGAAATTGAGGTAAACATTCAGGGTGGAATTGCGCAATATGATTTTAGCTGGAGTAACAACGAAACCACCGCAACCATTACAGGGTTGGTTCCTGATGAGTATTGTGTAACGGTTACTGATGCTAATGGTTGTGAAGTTTCCGATTGTGCCGAAGTAGATTTTGCTGTAGGCATTAACGAATTGAATAATGACATTGCCGTAACTGCAAATGTTTACAATAATGTACTGCTAGCCGGTATTCAGTATGCTGAAAAAACAACATTATCAGCAGAAGTGTATAGTGTTGATGGCAAATTGATGTTAGCAGAAACATTGAATGAAAGCAATAAGCTTGAATTACAACATAACGTTTCTTATTGGAATAAGGGCTTGTACATTATTCGTTTCAGTGCCAATAATAATACGTTGCTGAAAAAAGTGATGCTGCAATAATTTCATAACAAAAACTTCCCAAAAGCCTTCAGCGTATATGCACTGAAGGCTTTTTGATTTTTACACCTGTTTAAATAGTTGATGATTAACTAACCCTTTCTGCTTAAAAAGCCAACGCTACGCTTACCGGGCAGTGGTCGCTATGAATTATTTGTTGATGTATGGCTGCGTGAGTTAAATGGGCTTTTAATGCTTCGCTAGCGGTAATATAGTCTATGCGCCAGCCTTTGTTTCGGGCGCGAGCTCCGGCACGGTAAGTCCACCATGAATACTCGTGAGGGTTTTTATTAAAATGCCTGAAAGCATCTACCATGCCCATGCCGAAATAAGCATCCATCCAGGCACGCTCTTCGGGCAAAAATCCTGAGGAGTCTTTGTTGCTTACAGGGTCGTGTATATCTATGGGTTTATGGCAAATATTGAAATCGCCACATACAATGAGCTTGCTGTTTTCTTTTTGCCATTGTTGCAGCAAGCTTAAATAATCTTCTAAAAACTGCATTTTAAAAGCCTGCCTCTCTTCGCCAGAACTGCCTGAAGGAAAATAAGTATTTACCAAAGAAAATTTCTCAAAATCTAATTTCAGCACGCGCCCTTCACTATCATATTTTTTTATGCCACAGCCTTCGGTTACTTGCAAAGGCTTCGTTTTGCTTAATACTGCTACACCGCTATAACCTTTCTTTTCGGCACTGTGCCAATAGTGGTGATAGCCCAAATGCTCAAATATAGAAGTGTCCACTTGCTCGGGATGGGCTTTGGTTTCCTGTATGCAAACTATATCGGGGTTTGTTTTTTCCAGCCACAAAGTGAAACCTTTATTCATAGCACTACGTATGCCATTGAGGTTATAAGTGTAAATGGAGCATTTTTCCATAAGGCATCTATCTTATTTTTCAGAATTGTGAGCGGGCAAAGCTAACTATTTCGGCAAAAGGCATTAAATTTCTCTTCTTAATTAAACTATTAAAAAGCCAACATGAAGCGCGTGTTAAAAATTGCCTTCTTTTACATAGCCACTGTTGCTATGTTGTTGGTTTTATTTTCTGCTGAAGTAAAAGCACAATTTGTAATTAAAGGAAAAATTACCGATGCTGTTTCAGACGAACCCATACCTTTTGCCAACGTATATTTAAAAGGGCTGAACACCGGAGCTACTACAGATTTCGATGGCAATTACACCCTTACTTCTACTTACTTAACCGACAGTATTTTTGTTTCCTACATTGGCTACCTTTCAGCAGGGAAAAAACTTAGCCAGCAAAAAGAGCAAGCTATAAATTTTAAAATGGAACGCAACGATGTGATGTTGCAGGAAATTGTAATTCTTCCGGGCGAAAATCCGGCTCATATAATTCTTCGGAAAATTATAGAAAACAAAGACCAAAACCGAAAAAACTCGCTTCAGCGTTATCAATATGAATCATACACCAAAGTAGAATTAGACATCTTCGATTTCAAAGAAAAATTTACCGACCGGAAAGTATTTGAGCCGTTTAAATTTATTTTCGATTACATAGACAGTACTTCGGAAGATAAACCCTACTTACCCGTTTTTATTTCTGAAAGCATAAGCGACATTTATTTTTCGCAAGAACCCAAAATAAAAAAAGAAATAGTAAAAGCCATGAAAACCAGTGGCGTTCAAAACGAAAGCTTTTCGCAATTTCTTAGTTCTATGCAGCAGGAAATTGACATTTATAACAACTGGCCTGTAGTATTAGGCAAAAGCTTTGTAAGTCCTGTTTCAGATAATGGCTTGGCTTATTACAAATACTATTTAATGGATAGTGCATTGGTTGACGGGCACTGGTGTTATAAGTTGAATTTCGTTCCAAAGGGAAAAGGCTCGCTAACGTTTACCGGTGAAATGTGGATTGCTGATACTTCATTTGCCGTAAAAAATATAAGCATGGAAGCAGCAGCACACGTGAATTTAAACTTTGTAGAAAAGCTTTCTGTACAACAGCAATATGCCCACATAAATAATGAAGCTTGGTTACTTACTAAAGATAAAATTACAGCCCGCTTTAAGCCTATGGAAAAAATGAGCGGTGTTATTGGCAGAAAAACCGTTTCGGCAAAAGACTTTAAAGTAAATATGCCCGAAGCACCTGCAAAGTTTAATACCCGTGCCGATATAGAAGTAGCAGAAAATGTATTTATAACGGCAGATAGTTTCTGGAATCAGTATCGTCATGAAGCACTAAGCCAAAATGAAGCCGCCATTTATGATATGGTAGATTCACTTAACAACAATAAGCGTTTTAATACCTACATAGATGTTTTTAAAACCATTACTACCGGCTATAAAATTGTAGGCCCGGTAGAATTAGGCCCTATATTATCTACAGTTACTTATAACCAAATAGAAGGCTGGCGTGTGCGTGCAGGTATAAGAACCAGTAACGATTTCAGCAAAAAAGTTTTATTAGGCGGACATGTGGCATATGGCTTTAAAGACCAAAAAATTAAGTATGGTGCCAACGCATTATGGCTACCTAAGAAAAGTCCGCGTACAGCTTTGGGCTTTGATTATTTAAACGATTTAGATTTAGCAGCAGCCAGTCCAGCCGATATTGGTCAGGAAAATTTACTAACTGGATTAATCAGAAGAGATATACCCATAAAGCTCATTTACTTACATCAGGGTTCGGTTTTTTATGAGAAAGAATTGCCTGTTGGTTTTAGCGCAAGGGTTACCATGCGCCATCGCCACTTAAACCCTGCCGACCGCCCCGGCTATTGGGAATTTAAATATTACAGTGGTAGTAACGATGGTTACAACGATTCGTTAATTACGCAAATAAATACTACCGAAGCCAGCATTAAATTGCGATATGCCCATCAGGAAAAATTCCTTTCGGGCGAGTTTGAAAGAATTAGCCTGGGGAGCAAAAAACCCATTGTTGAACTTACTTACACAGGTGGTGTAAAAGGCGTGGTAAAAGGCGGATTTAATTATCATCGTCTAGATTTTAGACTAAGAGATAAAGTTTCCGTAAATCCTTTAGGTACTTTGTATTACGATGTTTTCTGCGGAAAAATTTTCGGGCAGTTGCCTTACTTGTTATTGCATGTGCCGCAAGGTAATGAAACTTATTTCTTCAATACGTTTGCCTTTAATATGATGAATGAATATGAATTTGCTGCCGACCAATACGCTTCGGTTTTTCTTCGACATTATTTTGAAGGGTTTTTCTTAAATAAAATACCCGGAATTAGAAAACTGAAATTAAGAGAACTGGTAACATTGAAAGCCACAATGGGCACTATGACTGCTGAAAATTTATCAGCCAACCGTTTGAATGATTTTATTGTGCCCAATAGAAAACCTTATGTAGAAATTGGCACCGGAATAGAAAACATTCTGAAACTTTTCAGAGTAGATTTTATTTGGAGACTTACTTATCGAAACAATCCTTTTGTAGGCAATTTTGGTATCAGGGCAGGTATGAGTGTTTCGTTTTAGGAAACATTTTTCACACTTTAATTTGCGCTGCAATACCAGTATCATCAGGAGTAATTAAAATTTTCTTTCCGCTTTTCAGTTCAATAAAAATTTTGTTTTTGTTTTGAGTAGCATAGTAAGTTATAGAGCCTAGTTTAGAACTGCTGAATTTTCCGAAGTAACCGAAAAGCCCGCCTACACCAAAGGTTCTGAATACCATGCCCATATCATTATCATTTAAAACCCTGACAGTTTTTATTTCAGTAAACGGAATTTCAATTGTATTTATCCAGCGTTGAATAAAAAGCGTGTTATTATTTACAGCATAATGTTTAATGCTGAATAAAAAGGCAAATAATACAATGCTAATTAATATCAGTAGCAAAAATATTTTTCCGATAAATGCAGAAAGGGCCATACCGTTGCTAACGGCTTTGGCAATGTTAAAAATAAAATTGCCTTCAATTACTAATATTGAAAGCGTTATAATGGCAGAAAGTATTTTAACGGTATTATCGAAAGAAGCAGAATAAGTTTTCATATTAAATTCAGTTAAATAGTTATGCTTTATTTGCCAATTGTCCGCAGGCAGCATCAATATCTTTTCCTCTGCTGCGCCTTACTTTGGCAATAATTCTGTTTTTCTCTAAATATTCCACAAAAGCATCGCGATTGCTCGAACTTGCCTTTTTGAAAGGAACATTTTCTACTTTATTGTACTCTATTAAATTTACTTTGGCAGGTACTCGCTTACATAGTTCGGCCAACTCTTTAGCATCTTGCAGCGAGTCGTTAAACCCATCGAATAAAATATATTCGAAGGTAATTTCGTTGCCTGTTTTTTCGTGAAAGTAGTTTAAGGCTTCAACCAAAGTATCTAAATTATTGGTTTCATTAATGGCCATAATGGTATTTCGTTTGGTGTCGTTTGCTGCATGAAGCGATAAAGCCAAGTTAAACTTCACTTCGTCATCGGCCAGTTTCTTTATCATTTTGGCAACGCCTGCAGTAGAAACCGTTATGCGTTTTGGCGACATATTCAATCCATCAGGAGCAGTAATTTTTTCAATTCCGGCCAAAACATTTTTATAATTAAGCAATGGCTCGCCCATACCCATAAAAACTATGTTGGTAAGTGTGCTGCCATAATTTTCCAGTGCTTTTTGATTCATAATTACCACCTGGTCAAAAATTTCATCGGGCTCTAAATTGCGTTTTCGGTCCATAAATCCGGTAGCACAAAACTTACAACTTAAACTACAGCCCACTTGCGATGAAACACAAGCAGTAGTGCGTGTAGGTGTTGGAATAATTACGCCTTCAATCAGTTCCCCATCGTGTAGTTTTAATCGCAATTTAATAGTGCCATCGCTACTTTGTTGCATCACGTCTTCACTCACTGCATTTATCTCAAAGTTTTCATCGAGGTACCAGCGCAGGTCTTTAGAAAGGTTAGTCATTTCTTCAAAAGAGAATGCACCTTTTTTCCAAAGCCACTCATATACCTGCTTGGCACGAAATGGCTTTTCGCCCGTTTTTACAAACCAGTCGGTAAGTTCTTTTAAAGAAAGTTTTCTTATATCTTGTTTTGCTGCAACTGCCATGCTGCAAAGGTAAGCATATATCTATGCAGAAATAACGCAATAATATTATGCGTCTTGCCCAATTATTTTCTTGGCTTCAGCTAGTTTTTGCGGCAACTGATTGGTAAGAATATGGTAAAACATAATAAAATCTGAAGCCAAACTGTAAAAAGGATATTGAAATGTTGCAGGTTTATTTTTTTCAAAAAAGAAATGACCGGCCCAGGCAAAGCCATAGCCACAAACAGGCAACAATGCTATAAGCCACCACTTTTGAAAAATAAATGCTGAAAAAAGTAAAAGAAAAAAGCCTAATGTTCCGGTAAAATGCAATTCTCTACAAATAGGGTCGCTGTGTTCGGTTAAATAGTATGGATAGAAATCTTTTAGCGAAGTATATTTTTTTTCTGAAGCCATATAAAAACAATTTAAAAGTTTAAAAATGCTAAAATTGTATTTTAAATATTAACTACTTGAAATTACAATACTATATTGTACACACAAAATTTATAATGAAATTAATTATGATGCTGTTATGGATATCCATGACCTTTAAATTGTCTGCACAACAAATCCGGTCTGAACCAAATTTTCAAACGGGGCTAAAGTTGTTTCATTCAGGCGAATATCATGTTGCCTTAGAATATTTTAAAAATTCAATTGCCGCCATGCCAGATAATGCAGAGGCCTATTATTATTTAGGCTATTCTTATCAATACATTGGCAACATTTCAGCAGCAGGAGAAAGTTTTTTAAAAGGATATAAAGCAGATAAGAACAATGTAAAAATTATGGCAGCATTAGCCAGCCATTATACCGATATTGGCGAATATAAAAAGGCAGAAGTTTTACTCGACAAAGCCATACAAACTAGTCCAAATTATCCTGAAGCTTATAATAACAGAGGTGTACTTTTTTTCAGAAAAGGCAATTACAGGGCAGCATTAGAAAACTATAATAATGCCATTAGGCTCGACTCTTCTTTTGCCTTGGCATATAGCAACAGAGGAACTGTAAGATATTATTATCAGGATATTGAGAAAGCCTCAAAAACTGATATTCGCCTGGCTATAAATGATTTTAATAAAGCGCTGCAATTAGAGCCCTATTTAGATGTAGCATTAAAAAACCGTGCCAATGCATACAGGCTATTAGGCGAAAAAGATTCTTCAATGGCAGATTATGAAAAGTATATACAGAATAACCCTAAAAACTATTCGGGATATTTAGGAAGAGGAAAATTAAAACTGGAAACGAAACAGTATAAAAATGCGATTGAAGACTTTATGATTGCCCTTGAATATAAGCCCGATGAAGCCGAAGCCTATTACGAAATGGCAAACGCCAAAAGCAAACTAAACTATTATAACGAAGCTATTGACGACTTAATAAAGGCTATGGCGTATGATGCCTGGTTTACAGGGAATTGCTTGTATAAAATTGCTGCTAACTACTCTTTAATGAATGAAAAAGCAAAAGCAATGGCTTTTTTAAACCGTTGCGCAGCTACAAAGTTTTTTGAAAACCGAAAACAATATGAAGCTTTTATCAGCGATAATGATTTTGATAATCTGAAAAATGAAAAATCTTTTATTGCTTTAAAAGAAAGACTGAAAGGAAAAGTAAAAAAGAAATGACAACTATTTTTCTGTTTCTTCAGGGTCTTTAGTCAAATCCATTTTTCTTAGTGTAGGAGCAAACCATGCAGTAAAGCCTACTACCAGAAGCGTCATACTTCCGCCAAAAATCACTGCCGGAACAAGACCTAAAATTTTGGCTGCCAATCCGCTTTCAAAATCACCAATTTCGTTAGATGATTTTATGAAAAGCGAATTTACTGAACTTACTCTGCCGCGCATTGCATCAGGCGTATATAATTGCAATATGGTAGAGCGAATAATAACACTTACATTATCGAATGCGCCACTTAAAAAAAGAAAAATAAACGATAGCCAATAAATTTCTGATAATGCAAAACCAATAATACATATACCGAATAATGCAATGCTTATAAGTAAATTTCTGCCTGCATTTTTTAAAGGCGGAAAATAAGCCAGCATAAAACCCATTGCTGCTGAGCCCATAAATTGAGAACCCCTTAACAAACCAAGTGCCGTGGGGCCAACATGTAATATGTCTTTACAAAATGCCGGCAATAATGCTACTACGCCACCAAACAATACCGCAAATAAATCAAGCGAAATAGACGAAACTATAGGTTGTGATTTAAAAACAAAACGCAAACCTTCTTTTAAAGATTTAAAAAACGATTCGTGCTTAATGTCTTTAGAAACAGGTTGATCAGGAATAAAACTTTTTAAAAATGCTGAAGCAGATATTAGTACTACTACTACTACCATAGCTATAGTCGGATTAAACAATTCTAACGCAAAGCCACCAATCAATGGGCCAATTACCGCTCCAATCTGAAAAATGTTGCTACTCCAGGTAGAGGCATTGGCATATAAACCCCTTGGTACTATTCGCGCTTGAATAGCTTGTGTGGTAGGGGCAATAAATGCACGTGCAATGCCACTTAAAGCAATAACCATATAAATGGGTATTGCGCCATATTCTACAAAAACAAAATTCCCGTAGAAATTTAATAATGTTAATAAAAGCGAACATCCAGCCAAAACCCAGGTAAAACCAACTAAAAGAGTTTTCCTGTTAAACTTATCTGAAGCATAACCAGAATAAAAAGTACTGAAAATAAATGGTAAGGCCTCACTAAGTCCTATAAGCCCTAATGCTAATTTATCATTGGTTATTTCATAAACCAGCCAGGCTACTATAGTGCTTTGCATTAACAAGCCAATGGTGGTAAGTATTCTGGCAGAAAGATAAATTCTGAAATCTTTAATTCTTAAAGAAGCATAGGGGTCGTTAACGTTGTTTGCAGCCAAGTGGAATTATTAGTTAATGAAGAATTAAAACAGTAAAATAATACATGCAAAAATAATTTAAGTTCAAATAGTTGTATGCAATTGGAATATTGTTAATTTAGATGCGCCAACTATAACTAAAAACTAAAATTTAATTAAATGAAAAGAGTTTTCATTTGGGCAGTGGTTGTGCACTGCTTTTGTCTTGGTGCAGTAAATGCTCAAGATAACGTTGGGGTAGGTACGTTAAATCCACATCCTTCTTCAGTATTAGATTTAACATCAAACGATAAAGGGATATTAATTCCAAGAGTTACCACAAATCAACGATTAGGCATTAATACTCCTGCTCAGGGGCTTTTGGTTTATGATACCGACTTTAACCAGTTTTGGTATTTTGATGGAACGCAATGGGTAGCTGCAATAGGCCCACAAGGCCCTGCCGGTCCGCAAGGCCCTATTGGCCCTGCCGGGGCTGATGGTGCTCCAGGCCCACAAGGTCCGCAAGGTGTGGCTGGCCCTGCCGGTCCGCAAGGTCCCGCTGGCCCAATAGGCCCACAAGGCATACAAGGTGTAGCCGGACCTATCGGCCCACAAGGTCCTGCTGGTTTGCAAGGTCCTGCCGGAGCTACAGGCCCACAAGGCCCTGCCGGAGCAGCAACAATCTACTCTGTTGTTGGAACCACTGATATAAATAGAGCTGTTTCTACAACTTTTTTAGATTTACCACAAATGACATTGACTTTTACGCCTACAAAAAGCACTGTAGTAGTAAATTTTTCTGCAAGTGGAACTGTTACAGGGACTACAACTGCCGGAAGATTTGCGGTGTTTAGAATTTTGGTTAATAACGTGGTTGCAAACGGAAGAGGGCTTGCTACACAAGTTGGAGATTATGATGGTTTCTTTGGGGAATCTAATAATGTTTGGAGTGCCAGTATGTCTGTGCCGGTTTCTGTTACGCCAAACGTAAGTACTACTATTAAAGTACAGTGGCTTTATGATTCTTTGTACAGCGGAACTTTATTTAATAATGTCGCTACACAAGATAACGCTCACAGAAGTCTTATAATTCTGGAATAAAAATTATTAAAAATGAAAAACTTTCAAAGAAGGCTTTATGCGATAATTGCTTTACTGTTTATTTTTTCAGTAGGCTATTCACAGCAAAGACATGTAAGTGAAAATGTTGCACCTACAACAATTTCAGTAAATAAAGATTCGAAGCAATTGAATGACAGAACTGAAAGCAATAGCGGTTCTGAAACACGAAAAGTTTCTTCCGGTAACAGACAAAACAACACAGTAAAAAGCAAAGAGATTTTGTTTGAAGAAACGAACGAAAGGCCTACTATCAGAAAACATTCAATTCAAGGGAAAAAAGAAGACGAATAATTAAAAATACAACGATGAAGAATTGTTTGACATTTAATTATTAATAGAATTTAATCGAAAGCAGTTTTTTGTTTTTATAAACATACATTCATACTTTAGCTTATTAATTATAAAATAAAAGGTTAAACCAATACTAAACTATAACTCATGACTAATTCAACGGTCAAAAATTTTCTGCTAACTGGTTTGATGCTTGGCATAAACACAGTTGCTTCAGCACAGCTCGTTTATAACAATGGTGCATTAATAGCCATAAAAGAAAATGCTACTGTAATAGTAAAAACAGGTGCAGTTAATAATGCTTCAGGCACCATAGATAATGCCGGAACATTTATAATTGAAGACTATTTTGAAAATAACGATTTGGCTAATGGTGGTGCAGATAAAGGTGTATATCGTGTTCAGGGCGACTGGATAAACAATGCCAACTTTTCAGCCGACTCAAGTCTTGTAGAATTGTATGGTGCCGACCAGTTAATTACCGGTAGTGCTATTACTGAGTTTCACAACCTTACTTTAACCGGAACGGGAATTAAAACACAAACTATAGATGCAAGAGTAAACAGTATTCTCGAATTAAACGACAGAGAATTAGCTACTGACGGCAATAAAATGTTTGTGCTGAATACTTTTGTTAACGCTGTAACTCGCTCAACAGGCTTTGTAAGTAGCACCGGAAACGGAAGGTTGGTAAGAGAATTAGATGAGGCAAGTGATTATTTATTCCCGGTAGGTTCATCAGCAGGCACTTTACGTTATCGCCCGATTACTATTACTCCTGACAACAATGCTGCCAATACATTTGAAGTAAGAATGGCAAATGTAGATGCCACTACTGAAGGCTTTGACAGAAGTACCAGAGAAGCTAATATTTGTGAAATAAATCCAAACTATTACCATTTAATAGGAAGACCTCAAGGTACCGACCCTGTTCAAGTTATTACTTATTATGACCCTACTGAAACCAATTGGTCTCAAGTGGTTCATTGGCAAAATCTTCCTCAATGGGAACTGGTTAACCCAATTGTTGCTGGAAACAGTGGAGGCTTTAGAACGCTAACAATTACTGCATGGAACGATTTCAGCTTACAGCCATTTGCTTTTTCTATTCCAAGTCCAAATATCGATTTAGTTCTTTCTAAAGTAAAAAACCCAACCTGCTTTGGTTTAGAAGATGGATCTATTGAAGTAGTAGTAACTACAGGCACCCCACCATTTACTTTTAACTGGAGCCCTGATGGACAAACAACTCAGGATATTTTCGATTTAGGGGCAGGTGATTATAACTTGGCTATTACTGATAGTAATGGCTGCACAACCAATATCCCCAATACTTTTACATTAGTTGAGCCTGATGAAATTTTACTTTCAGCTTTAGCTACAGATGTATTATGTAATGGTGGTAGTACAGGTGAGTTGAACCTTACCGTAACTAATGGAATACCAAATTTTGAATATAACTGGAGTAATGCTGCAACTACTGAAGACCTTTCAGGTTTACAAGCAGGAACTTACACAGTTACTGTTACAGATTTTAACGATTGCGAAAAAGTAGAAACTTTCACGGTAGAAGAACCTGATCAGTTGTTGGCAAGTCTTACCCCGTTAAATGTTTCTTGCTTTAATGCGGGGGATGGTTCTGTGGCAGTAGATATAACCGGGGGTGTTCCTGATTATGAATTTTTATGGTCTGAAGGTGGAGCAACTACTCAAAACCTAAGCAATTTAGAAGGAGGCACTTATGCTGTTACAATTACCGATGCTAATGGATGTACAACTGTAGAAACTGTTCAGGTTATTAATCCAGAGCAATTTGTTATTGTGGCAAGTAACGACACGATTACAGCTATTGGTTACAGTGTTGATTTAGAAGTACTTTCTTCAGAAGGCGGTACTCCGGATTATACTTATACATGGTTTAATACTAATAATGGCGAAGAAGTTGGAAGCGGTAATCAAATTACCAACTCGCCTACTGAAAATACTTTTTTCAGAGTAGTAGGAGTTGATGAAAATGGTTGTGAAGCTGTAGATACTGTATACGTAAGAGTAGATGTTAACCTTTACGATTTCCCTGATGGTTTTGCGCCAAACGGAAGCACTACAGAAAACAGAACTTTCGGAATTATTGCTAGCCCTGTGGTTGATTTAATTGAAATAAAAATTTTCAATCGTTGGGGGCAATTAGTATTTAGCGGCAATGGCAATAACGCCAAATGGGACGGTACCTTTAATGGTAAATTACAACCTATGGATACTTATGTATATCAGGCACAGGTTCAACTGCCCGATGGTTCAAGGGAAAATAAACAAGGTAATGTAATATTAGTGTGGTAAGCATTAAATAATCAACTAAACTAGAACTTTAATCAATTATGAATATGAAAAAGCTTCTCACCATAATGTTGCTTGTAGCAACAGGAAGTGTATTCGCACAAGACATTCACTTTTCGCAGTTTTATAATTCGCCACTTACCCTTAACCCTGCGCTTACCGGTAAAGTAAACGGAACTTTCCGGGTAGGAGCGATATACAGAAACCAGTGGTTTGGGCCTGTTAATGGTAAAACTACTTTTTCTACCCCTTCAGCATCATTCGATATGCCTATTCGCTTTAAGAAAGATGTGTTAGGCGTTGGAATCTACTTTGTAGGCGACAGAAGTTCAGAAGGCAGATTGAAGAATAATCTGTTTATGGCTTCAGTTGCATATCATAAAGCATTAGGTGGCAACGGTAACCATTCATTATCATTAGGCGTTCAGGCCGGTTATGGTCAAAAACAGTTAGATGCTTCAGGTATTCGTTGGGCTTCACAATTTGATGACCAGCAAACTTTTGATGGAACCCGTCCCGGAGAAGCATTAGCTAATAATAGCAATGGTGCTTTTGATTTAAATGCAGGTTTATTGTATAATGGAAAATTCTCTGAAAAATTTAAAGTGTATGCCGGAGGATCTGTTTTTCACCTTTTAACACCGGAACAAAACTTTACCAATGCTGTAGATAAAACCCCAATGCGCTATGTTGGTCATGGAGGCTTCGATATCGGCTTGTCTGATAAAATTGGATTATTACCTTCTGTGGTTTACATGAATCAGGCTACAGCATCACAGTTAAATGCCGGACTATCTTTGGCATTTAATTTAAATACTGAAAGCACATTTTATGTTGGAGGTTACTATCGTGTTAAAGATGCTATTATTCCTTATGTTGGTTTAGATCTTAAAGGCTTCCGCCTAGGACTTAGCTATGATGTAAATGCTTCAGAATTAAACAACACAAACGGCAGTATAGAATTGTCGCTAATGTATGTAGGCAAGTATATTCCGGTGCCAAATGTTAATCCTGCATTGTATTGTCCGCGTTTCTAAAAGCTAAAACTACTACCATCAAAATCACAAAACAGCCATGAAAAAAACTCTTGCTTTTTATCTGCTATTTGCAATATCGTTATATAACTTTTCATTGTTTGCCCAGGAAGAAGGTGAGAAAGAAAAGTTGAAGTTGCCATATAAAGTAAAGCTGAAATATGCCGATGAATTATTTAAAGTTGGTAATTTCTTTCAGGCTATGGATGTTTATACTGAACTATCTGAAGACAAGCCCGGAAATTACTATCTAACTTATCAATTAGCACACTGTTACTTGGAAGCGAGAGATTATAAAAAGGCAGAAAGCAATTTTAAGAAAGTATTAGAAGCTGCCGGAAACGAGTATCCGCTTTCAGGCTACTATTATGCTCTTAGCTTAAAATATCAAGGCAGATATGACGAGGCAAAGGCAGCTTACGGACAGTTTGCAGGAAAAGGTGCCGACAAAACATTAACCGAAAAGGCTAAAAAAGAAGCCGAAGCTTGTGATTTTGCCAAGCAACTTATGGCCAATCCTAACCGATTTGAGGTTACGCATTTGCCACAGGGCGTAAACCAACCCTTTACTGAGTTTGCCCCAAAAATGCTAAATAATGAACTTTATTATTCTTCATTAAATACCGACTCTGTTTTAAATGGCACCTTTTTCGGAAATAAGATGCACTTATCACATATTTATAAAGCAGGAGGCTCAACCGGTAATTGGACTCAAGGTTCTCCAATGCCTTCTCCATTTAATACTGATATTGATCATTCAGGAAATGTTTCTTTTTCTGAAGATGGAAAGCGTGCTTATTTTACTAAATGCACAGCTAATGGAGAGAGAGATATTAAATGTAAAATCTTTATGTCACAATTTGCCGGGGGAAAATGGATGCCTGCAACTGAGTTAGGTAAAAGTGTTAATGACCCTGATGCAAATAACACACAGCCTGCTGTTGCAAAAAGTGATGCAACCGATAGCGATTTGTTATACTTTTCATCTAATAGAAAAGGAGGCAGTGGTGGATACGATATATATTTTACCGAAGTAAAATATAGTTCAGGAACAGCAGGTTCAGTAACCAATGTTGGTAATGTAGTTAATACTTCTGATGATGAAATCACGCCATTCTATCACAGCCTAACCGGAACTTTATATTTTAGCTCAAACGGGCATTTAGGCATGGGTGGTTTTGATGTGTTTCAGGCCACAGGCTCTAAAAACAATTTTGAAAAAGTTGAGAATGTTGGTTATCCGCTTAATTCAAGTGCCGATGACTCTTACTTTACCTCTGGTGAGGGGAAAAAGAATTTCTATTTGGTTTCTAACCGCCCGGGTATTATTGGTTTAAAAAGCGAAACTTGTTGCGATGACATTTTTTCAGCTTATAATAACTTTATTCCAACATTTGCAGTGGCAGGCGATTTAACCGGTAAGTTAAATGAAGAAGTTACACCATTGACTGGTGTAAAAATTACAGTTACCGATGTTACAGATGGAAAAGAAACAGTAGTTTATAAAGATTCATTGACAAACGCAAGCAACTATCTATATGCTCTTCAGGCTGAGAAGAAATACAATATTAAGTTTCAGCGTAAAGACCATTTTCCGGAATACATTTCTATAAGTACTGTTGGAGTTGAAGAGTCTGACACATTTACTTATAATATTTCTCTCAATAAAATTGTAAGAAATAAAGCATACACGTTAGCTCAGATTTATTACGATTATAAATCTACCTTGCTTAGGGAAGAATCTAAGGTAGTTTTAGACACTCTATATGCTATGTTAATGGAAAACCCTGATTTGGTTATAGAATTGAGCTCACACACAGATAGCATAGGCTCTGACAGTTATAACATGAAGCTATCTCAGGGAAGAGCAGAAAGTTGCGCAAATTATCTTTATGAAAAAGGCATTCCTAAAGAGAGAGTAATTGCTAAAGGCTATGGCGAATCACAGCCGGTTGCTCCTAATTCATTGCCTAACAGAAAAGACAATCCGGAAGGAAGACAGAAAAACCGCAGAACTGAATATAAGATTATTGGTGAATTGAAAAATAAAGACGATAAGATTATTATGAAGTAAAAGTCATAACAACTAATTTCTTCAAAATCCCATTCTAAAGCAGAGTGGGATTTTTAGTTTTACTTCATCAATACAACATTAAGGTTTTTTGGTTTGCAAAACATAAAGAACTAAAACTTTATCTTGGCGTTTCATTCAGCAAAAAAGTGATTATGAAAATTGGTATTGTGTGTTACCCTACTTATGGGGGCAGTGGGGTAGTAGCCACCGAATTAGGAAAGGCGTTGGCTAAAGAAGGTCATCAGGTGCACTTTATTACATACAAAGAGCCTGCAAGGTTAGATGCTTTTCAGTCTAATTTATACTATCATGAAGTAAGCTTGCAAAACTATCCGCTGTTTGATTATGCGCCTTACGAAACTGTACTGGCCAGTAAAATTGTAGATGTGGTGCGCTATGAAGGGCTCGATTTATTACATGTTCATTATGCAATCCCCCACGCATCAGCAGCTTATTTGGCAAAGCAAATTTTAAAAGATCAGGGCATAACCATTCCTGTTATTACCACCTTGCATGGCACTGATATTACTTTGGTAGGAAAAGACGAAACTTATGCCCCGGTAGTAACCTTTTCTATAAATCATAGCGATGGAGTTACAGCCGTTTCTCAAAGCCTAAAAGATGACACTTATAAGTATTTTGAAATAACCCGAAATATTGAAGTAATTCCCAACTTTATAGACTTTTCTCGGTTCAAAAAATCTAACAAAGAGCATTTCAGAAAAGCAATTGCCGATGATGATGAGCGTATTATGATTCACGTTTCGAATTTCAGAAAAGTAAAGCGCGTACAAGACTTAATATATGTTTATAAAATAGTATCAGAAAAAGTAAAAAGCAAATTACTTATGGTAGGTGATGGCCCTGAAAGACACAATGCCGAACAACTCTGCCGTAAGCTTGGAACCTGCGATGGCATAAGGTTTTTAGGCAAACAAGATGCTGTTGAAGAATTAATGGCTGTTGCCGATGTGTTTATGATGCCTTCAGAAACAGAAAGTTTTGGTTTGGCAGCACTTGAAGCTATGGCATGTGAAGTACCTGTTATTTCAAGCAATACCGGTGGTATTCCAGAAATAAATATTCATGGAGAAACAGGCTTTTTAAGCAATGTAGGCGATGTAGAAGACATGGCTAAAAACACCATTTATCTTCTGGAAGATGAAACCCGATTAAAAACTTTTAAGCAAAAGGCCTTTGAACAAGCACAGCGATTTGACCTGAAATTTATCCTGCCTTTATATGAAGCATATTATGAAAAGGTAATTTCTGCTGTAACTACTAAAGCCATATAAAAAGCAAAAGTGTTTTTAATTTATTGCTTTACCATTTTCAATACTTCTTCAGCAATAGTTATAAAATCTTTTGTGTGGTTTTCGTTAGGTTGCGGGGCTATTCTTTCGTGTCCAAGGCGCACAGCAATAGTATTGTATTCTGGCAATACCAAAACATATTGACCCAATATGCCACGCATATAATATAGTGGGGTTTCAAAGTCATTCACAATCCAAAACGAATAGCCATAATATGGCACTAATGCAGGCGATGTAGCTATAGCAACAAAAGCCGAATCTAATACAGACTGGTTATTCCATTTACCATGCTGTAATAAAAGCTTTCCAAAACGGGCAAAATCACGGGCATTAGAATTAAAGCAGCAATAAGCTAATTCGGTACCAATTTCATCTGTATGCCAAGTGGCATCATGTTCAGCTTGTAAAGGTTGCCACAGCCATTCTGAAGCAAGAGTTGCCAATGGCTTTTTAGCGGCTGCCATTATACATAAGCCAAGCAACTGTGTTGCTCCGCTTTGATAATTATATTTTTTTCCAGGCATAGTATCAATAGGAAGCTGATTCATAAGTCCTGCAACGTCACTGCCATAATAGGCTTTGGCAGTAATGCTGAAAGGGTTTGTGTACTTCTCGTCCCAAAGCAAGCCTGCAGTCATAGTGCTTAAGTGCCATAATTCTAACTCGTCAGCATAAGGGCCTTTCAGGTTAGGTAAAATAGTTTTCACCTTTTGATTCCAGTCTTGTAAGATGCCTTTTTGAATAGCAATTTGAGCAAGCATGGTAGTAATGCTTTTTGCCATAGAAAAAGAGTTTGAGCGAGAAGCGGCATCATAGTCATCCCAATAGTGTTCGGTAAGAATACTGTCGTTTTGAATAACCAAAAAAGCTACACTATTTGTGGTTTCTAAAATATTTTGCAATGAAGCAGAAATAGGTTTTTGATTGTAATTGTGTTTTATATGCCACGACTGTTTATTATTGCCTGCTGAAACTACTCGTGTATCGAAAAATTGTGCATCGCCAATACTGGCTGATTTGTAGCCGTGCAGGTAAGACGCCCACAAGCCTTTTATTAAATAGCTATTACCGGTTGCATATATTACTGCTACAGTTAGTGCCAATACTGCAATAATAATAAGAAGTAGCTTTTGAATAGTTTTCATAAAATATAAAAGATTAAACCTGCTAAAGGTAGAAAATATTATAACCAAGATGTAAATAATATTTAAGATCATTGGGTTATATGAATTCTATTCGTGAACAGAATTACCTATAAGGCAATTACACAAAAATTATATCAGCATCTTTGCATATTAAATTCATTAAGTGAAAGCGAAAAAGATTTGGGGACAACATTTTTTAAATGCGCCTTGGGTTATTGAGAAAATACTGCAAGCCATTCCTGAAATTTCCAATGAGCATATTGTGGTAGAAGTGGGGCCGGGGCAAGGCGTATTAACAAAACATCTTTTAGATAAATTTGGCGAAAGGTTTTATGCCATAGAAGTTGACCCCGATTTAATAGATTATTTGCCTAAGCATTTTCCGCAGTTAAAAGATCGTTTGATACATAAAGATTTTCTTAAGTTCGACTTAGCCGATTTTTCCAATAACCCAATGATAATAATTGGAAATTTTCCTTATAACATTTCAAGTCAAATTGTATTTAAAGCCTTGGAACAACGAAATCGGGTAACCCATATTATTGGCATGTTTCAGAAAGAAATGGCGCTAAGAATTGTATCGCCACCGGGCAGTAAAGATTATGGTATATTAAGTGTATTGGCAGGTGCTTTTTACAATGGCAAGTATTTGTTTGATGTAGATAGAACTTGTTTTAACCCACCGCCTAATGTTACTTCGGGTGTAATTCGTTTAGATAGAAACAGTGTTCAACAATTAACTGTTGACGAAACACTTTTTATTAAAGTAGTAAAAGCAGCTTTTAATCAGAGAAGAAAAATGTTGCGTAATAGTTTAAGCAGCATGGTAAATAATAAGTTACTTTTTGAAAATAACTACTTCACCAAACGACCCGAGCAGTTAAGTATTGATGATTTTATCGCTATAACACATTTAATAGAAAGTGGCAACAAAACCTGAAAATTATACTTTTTTAATGGTGAAGTAAAAAGTACAGCCTTGTTCTAAAATAGGTTCAGCCCAAATTTTTCCGCCATGGCGCTCAACAATATTTTTACATATAGCTAATCCCATTCCTGAACCGGCATATTGGTCGCGCCTGTTTAATCGTTTAAAAATTTCAAAAACTTTATCGGCATACTTGGGTTCAAAGCCTATGCCATTATCGCGAACATAAAACAGCCAATCTTTGCCCCGATCTTCAAAACCAACCCTTATTTCGCATTGTCTAAGCGGACTTCTAAATTTTATTGCATTGGCTATAAGGTTTTGAAATACCTGTACCATATTAGATTTTACTGCTTTTATTTTTGGCAGCTTGTCAGAAATAATTAAAGCATTGCCTGCTTTTATATCGGGTTCAATTTTTTTTAGTACATCTTCTATTACTTCATTAAAGTCGGTATCTTCAAAATCACTCTCATTGGTTCTTATATGCGAATATTCAAAAAGGTCGTTAATAATTTTATGCATTCTTTGTACGCCTTCTGTAATATAGTTCATGTATTCTTTAGCATCATCATTAAAATTATGGCTATAACGTCTTTGTAATAGTTGAGTATAACTGGTAATCATTCTTAGCGGCTCAATAAGGTCATGTGTGGTAACATAAGCAAACTGTTCTAAATCTGAATTATAGCGATGCAACAATTCCTCAGCTTGTTGTTTTATGTATTCATTTTTGTTTATCAGTTCGTCTTGTTTTTTAGATATTTCCTGTGCCATTAAATTAAATGAATCAGTAAGTTGGCCAATTTCATCGTTCGATTTGTTTTCAATTTTCAATTTAAATTCGCCTTCAGAAATTTTTCTGGCTGCATTGGTAAGTGCTAATACGGGTTGAATAGTACGATTTGTAATTAAGATAGCCACAATAATACACACTGCAACAGCAAGTATAATAATTATGGCAATGGCATATGAAATAGAGTTAAGGGTTATTTTAATAAAAGCATTTATTGTCGATTTGTTTTTTTCTAATGAAACCAAAGCAATTTCAGTAGGAATTTCAACTATAGTTTTCCATCCGTAACGAGTAGTGTAAAATGAATAAAGCTTGTTTTCGCTTTCAAAGCTTCCCTGTTTACTTTTTATTATTTTCTGAATATAATCGTATTTTGAGTAATCGAGATTTTGAGTAACCTCAAACATGTTGGGGTGCGAAATAAGCAAGCCGGTTTCAGAAATAATATAAATAATACCTTTTTCTTTATCAGGATTTTTTAGGGCTTCAGAAATAAATCCTAAGCTTACGGTTGCAGCAATCATGCCTTTCATGTTGCCACCAAAATCTAAAATTGGCTGTGCTAAAACAATGTAAGGCTCTTGAGTATTTTCGTTTATATGAACATCTGACAATTCAGATTTTTTTGAGTCTTTAACAATTTTGAAAACATTATCTATAGCTGTTTTGCTGTCGATGCCACTAAGCGAAAAAGAATTTTCTTTTTTGAAAATTTTTTCTCCCCATTCATTAATTACAGTGAATTCTAAAATAGGCACATTATCGCCCATAATATTTTCAGCATAATTGTTAATGCCATAAATATCATTTCTTATAAAGTCGGGCGATACGGCAAGTACGCTTAATAAGCTGCCTATTTGGTCAACCACCTGCTCAATGTTTTTAGCTTCAGATGTAGCAGCAGCAAGGTTTTTATCTAAAATTTCATTTCTTAAATCAACAGAGATTTCTTCAACCAACTTTTTTTGAAGGTTATCGAAATTAGCCATTGTAAGAATGAATATTAATACACCACTTGCTAAAATAGGAATGACAGACAGCACCAATAGTGGTGTGAGATACTTATAAAAAAGACGACTCATTCCAAACATAAAGCGTAGTTAATGCAAATTACCAACTATTGTTGCAAATGTGTAATACGGTTTAAACTGTATTTTTCACTTCATACAAATTTAATTTGTGTAACTTAATAAACGCTAATTATACTTATTTGAGATAGATATTTGTTTTACAATAGTAGAATAATCATCAAATTTGTGAGAAGAATATTTTGCGAGAAACTGTAGCAGGTGTATGAAAGGTAATTATTTAATCATAATAATTTCGATGTTGTTGTTTTCTTGTTTCACACAAGAAAAACCCTACGAAATAGTGTTAAGCACCTATGCCAATGGCAATAAACAAAGAGCCGACACTTACATTGGTAAAAATGAAAATGCCGTAAAAATTAAACAAGAAGAATTTTTTGAAGACGGAAAGCTCAGAGCCGAACAAAACTACAAAGAAGGAAAGTTACACGGGCCATACAAACTTTTTTATGACGATGGAAAGCCTAAAGCAATAGGCTATTATGTAAACGGTGAAAAAGACAGCGTATTTGTTACTTATTGGCCCAACGGACAAAAAGCATCAGAAGAATACTTTAAACTTGGGAAAAGAGTTGGTAAAACCCGAAACTGGTTTGAAAACGGAAAACTTTCAGTAGAAGCCAACCATAATGATAATAAATATGAAGGTGAATTTAAGCGCTGGTATGGTAATGGTAATGTAATGCAACAAGGGCAATATACTGATAACAAAAAAGAAGGTCGTTGGATATTTTTTAATCGCGATGGTAAAAAAGACTCCGAGGGGGATTTTCAGAAGGGAAAACAAGAGGGCTTTTGGGTTTTCTGGCATCCTAACGGCAACAAAAAAGCTGAAGGTAATTATAAAAGAGGGCTGAAGGAAGGTCGCTGGCCTTTTTGGTTTAGCGATGGCACATTGATAGCAGAAACCAATTTTAAAGAAGGCTTAAAGCAAGGTTATTGGGTTGAATGGTTTGATAATGGTCAAAAAGCGTTTGAAGGCAATTATAAAGATGGCAAAGAAGAAGGACTTGTAACCACATGGTACGAAAATGGTCAGCTTCGGTCAAAACGATTTTATATTGATGGCAAAGAAGAAGGCAAGTCTTACACATATTATCCTAATGGAAAAGTATCAACTGAAGGTAGCTATGAAAATGGAAAAGAAAACGGATTATTTGTAGCTTATTATCCTGATGGTAAAAAAGAATTTCAGAAAAATTATTTGTTAGGCGAAGAAAATGGCACTTTTAAAAAATGGAATAAAGAAGGTAAGCTTGAGATTATTCAAGAGTATAAAAATGGCCAACTGATTAGTGAAAATAAATTCATTGAAAATATTACTAAAGATTCTTCTCAGTAGTTTTGATTTCGCTTCGACAATTATTTCTTTCTCATGTTGCACAAACCAGTGATGCACCATTAATGCTTGAAATTGAAAAAGCTTCAGGCATTTATTTATTTGGAAGCAACGGCAAAAGATATATCGATTTAATTTCAGGAATTAGCGTAAGCAATATTGGGCATTGCCACCCCGAAGTAGTAAAAGCTATTCAGCAGCAAGCCGAAAAATTTATGCACTTAATGGTGTATGGCGAATACATTCATTATCCGCAGGTAGCTTATTCTAAATTGCTAACCGAGCAATTGCCTGAAAAATTAAATTCTGTTTATTTGGTAAATTCAGGCGCAGAGGCCACCGAAGGTGCTATGAAATTAGCCAAGCGCATTACCGGGAAAACAGAAATTATTTATTGCCAAAATTCTTATCATGGCAGCACACAAGGCGCACTTAGTGTTATGGGCGATGAATATTTTAAAAATGCTTTTCGCCCTTTGTTGCCCGATACCAAAATGATTCGCTATGGCGTAGAAGATGATCTGAATTTTATTTCAGCAAAAACTGCTGCTATAATTATAGAACCTATTCAGGCCGAATCGGGTGTAACAGTGCCCCATGAGAATTACTTAAATAAAGTGCGTGCTAAATGCGATGCACATGGGGCACTTATGATTTTAGATGAAATACAAACTGGCTTCGGCAGAACCGGAAAACTGTTTGCGTTTCAGCATACCAATACCATTCCAGATATTTTGTTGCTGGCTAAAGGTATGGGTGGCGGCATGCCTGTTGGGGCGTTTGTTTCTTCAGCAGAAAATATGAATTTGTTTACAAACAATCCTGTGCTTGGGCATATTACTACATTTGGAGGCAACCCCGTAACTGCAGCGGCAGCAAAAGCTACTTTAGAAGTATTGCTACAAACAAAAGTATATGAAACTGCACCACAGCTTGAAAATATTTTCAGAAAAAGACTTCAGCATAAAGCCATAAAACAACTGCGTAGCAAAGGGCTTTTAATGTCGCTTACATTTGAAAATTTTGAAACCAACAAAAAAATAATTGACTTGTGCATTGAAAATGGAGTAATTACCGATTGGTTTTTATTTGCTCCCAACTACATGCGCATTGCCCCGCCACTAATTATTTCCGAAGGAGAAATAAATACTGCTTGTGATATAATTTTGCAGGCTATCGAAACCGTATGCGGAAAATAATTTTTTTATTACTCATTAGTATTTTTTTTGCGGCTTGTAAAAAGCAACCATTTTCTTTTCCTTGGAAAAAAATTGATGTTGCGTCACAGGAAGGCCTGTATTCTATAAACATTCTTAACGATTCAGTTTATGTTTTTGGAGGAGCTACTTACGATAAAGGCATTGCTATAAAAGCATCGCTGTCAAACCCTCAGCCCTTCATAGATTCGGTTGCTCCTAAGGTAATTTATAATAGCTTTTATTCTGAAGAAACCCAATGGCTTGCCTGTGGTTATGATGGAAAAATATATAATGCTGAAAATGCAACGGCAACATGGAATATTATTCAAACTGCTTCATGGCGTGCCTTGCAAAAAATAGATAGTAAATATGGCTGGTCAGTTGCTGTGGGCGGTCTAGGTAATAAAGGTGCTATTCAGCAAAACTATATTCCTAACTGGCAATGGTTTGAAACACTTTACGATAAAGAATTAAAAGGAGTTGCCATTGTAGATTCACAAAAGGCATTTATTGTTGGCAATGGCATTGTATTGCAAACTGATAACCGTGGAGACAGCTGGAGGCCACTTGACTTAAGAGGCGACATGTTTACCGATATAAAATTTGTGAACGAGAATGTAGGGTATATTTTAGGCTATTCGGGCTTAATGTTTAAAACTACCAACGGTGGCAATTCATGGCAAGAAATAAAAATTCAGAAAGGCAGAATTTTTAACAGAGGATTTTTGAATGCACTTTATTTTGCCGATGAAAATTTGGGGTTTATTTGTGGCAACGATGGCACCATTTTAAAAACTACCGATGGCGGCAATTCGTGGCAACAAGCCGAATACCCTCATAATACCAACTTCTTCAATATTGTGTATCTTAAAAACCTGAATAAAGGGTTTGCATGTGGCAACAAAGGCACATTAATAGAATTCGGTTTATAGTTTTTTCACCAATAATAGTATTCTGAAATATGCGCGTAGTAATACAAAGAGTAAAAGAAGCATCTGTAAGTATTGAAGGAAAAATTAATGGTGCAATTGAAAGCGGCCTGTTGGTTTTTGTAGGTTTTGAATATGTCGATACGCTTGAAGATATAACATGGATGAGCAAAAAATTGATTCAACTGAGAATATTTAACGATGCGGAAGGCGTTATGAATTTATCGGTTCAGGAAGTAGGCGCAGATGTATTAGTAGTAAGCCAATTTACACTTCACGCAGCCACCAAAAAAGGTAATCGCCCATCTTATATAAAAGCTGCACGCTCCGAAAAAGCTATTCCGCTGTATAATGAATTTATTCAGCAATTAACCAGCGACTTAGGCAAGCCCGTTGCCACTGGCATTTTTGGTGCCGATATGAAAGTAGCTTTGGTAAACGATGGCCCCGTAACCCTAATCATTGATTCAAAAAATAAAGAGTAAGCACATGACCATACAAGAAGCACAACAAACCATAGATAACTGGATAAAAACTACAGGCGTTAGATATTTTAATGAGCTTACCAATATGGCAATGCTTACTGAAGAAGTAGGTGAAGTAGCGCGCATTATTGCCCGACAATATGGCGAACAATCTTTTAAACCCAGCGACAAGGAAAAAGTACTGGCTGACGAACTGGCTGATGTGCTCTTTGTGGTTATTTGCTTAGCCAACCAGACAGGCGTTGATTTAACCGAAGCATTGCAAAAAAACTTAGAGAAGAAAACCAATAGAGATGCAGAAAGGCATCAGCAAAATGAAAAACTAAAATAATCAAAAAAGCAAATTGGTTTTGTCTTTCAACTCATTAATTGAGGTATCTATCACCGCCTGTATTTGTGGAACATTTTTAAGCTTATGTATCATTTCGGTTTTCTTATCTGTTGGTTCAAACCCATCTAGCTTTAATACATAATCCACAATTTTTAATTCGGGCAAAAGCAATTCATTCTCATATTTATTACTAATCAGGTAATAATCCATTTTATCTATATCATCATAATGGTGAAAAACATTAAATGCAACAGTTTTCTTTTTTCGCTTTAGCATAATTTCTAAATCGGGAATTCGGTACATATCGAAGCCAAATAAATTATTCAGCAGAAAACACATTTTATATTCTTTTACAGAACTTACAATTGGTATAATTTCAAAATCAAATTCTAATTCTAAATCTAAACTAACTGTATTTTTTGCCATAGCTGTAAATTGAATTTGAAGATAGAAAAAAGCTCTTTTCAGGCATAATCAGGCATTTAATCAGCCTTATTTAATAATCAATAAAAAACAATTTTATTTGTTGAAAATCAACATTATAAAACAAAAAAATATAATTAATATGAACACATTTTAGCTGTAAATTTTGTAAATCAATAACTAAATGCCTTACTTTGTGCCCAAGTTTAAAAAATAAAAACTAAAACTCATGTCAGATATTACCGCAAGAGTAAAGAAAATTATCGTTGATAAGTTAGGCGTTGATGAAGCAGAAGTTACTCCTGAAGCAAGCTTTACCAACGATTTAGGTGCCGATTCATTAGACACTGTGGAACTGATAATGGAATTCGAAAAAGAATTCAATATCTCTATTCCTGATGAACAGGCAGAACAAATTCAAACTGTAGGTCAGGCAGTAGCTTACCTTGAAGAGCATATTAAGTAATTAAACTTCTTTTATGGGTTTAAAAAGAGTCGTTGTTACCGGCTTAGGGGCTGTTACTCCTATCGGAAACGATGTGAATGCTTTTTGGCAATCGCTTGTTTTGGGCAAGAGTGGTGCTGCGCCTATTACCCGTTTCGATGCCTCTAAATTTAAAACCCGTTTTGCCTGCGAAGTAAAACATTTTAATGCTGAAAATTACTTTGCAGAAAAGAAGGAAGTGCGAAAGATGGATCGCTTTTGCCACTTTGCTATTGCCTCTTCTGATGAAGCTATTAAAAATGCTGCTATTAGTACTGAAAATGTAAACTCCGATAGAGTGGGCGTTATATGGGCAGCAGGTATTGGTGGCTTGCAAACTTTTGAAGAAGAAATGGAAAGTTATTTTGCAGGGGGCAAAGAACCCCGCTTTAATCCATTTTTTATTCCGAAAATGATTGTAGATATTGCCGCAGGACAAATATCTATTCGTCACGGATTTCGCGGACCTAATTATGCTACGGTTTCAGCTTGTGCCTCTTCTACCCACGCAATTATAGATGCTTTTAACCTTATTCGTTTAGGTAAAGCCGATGTTATTGTAACAGGTGGTTCAGAGGCAGCCGTTACTGCTTCCGGAATGGGTGGTTTTAGTTCAATGCACGCCATGTCGAAACGCAACGATGATCCCGAAACTGCTTCAAGACCTTTTGATAAAGACCGTGATGGCTTTGTTTTAGGCGAAGGCACGGCCTCGTTAGTTTTAGAAGAGTTAGAACATGCTCAAAAGCGTGGCGCAACCATTTATGCCGAGTTGGCGGGTGGCGGCATGTGTGCTGATGCTTATCATATCACTGCCCCACATCCTGATGGCTTGGGTGCTTCTAATGTAATGAAATTGGCCTTAGAAGATGCCGAAATGCAACCCGAAGACATAGATTACATTAATGTACATGGCACTTCTACTCCATTGGGCGATATTAGTGAAACCAAGGCTATAGCTACTGTTTTTGGTAGTAATGCCTACAAGCTGAATATCAGTTCTACCAAATCTATGACAGGGCATTTACTAGGCGCGGCCGGTGCAGTAGAAGCAGTAGCAAGCGTGCTTTCTGTAAAACACGACATTGTGCCACCTACCATTAACCACTTTACTGACGACCCTGAAATAGACCCCAACCTAAACCTTACCTTTAATGCCGCACAACACCGCACAATTCGCGCAGCCCTTAGTAATACCTTTGGCTTTGGTGGGCACAATGCTTCGGTGATATTTAAGAAGTTTTAGTTACTCATTATTCATGATTTTTTGTCTTTTATACAAGCGTGTTGGCGTTAAGTTTTTTTCAGTATTTTAGTACAAATAAAGTGCTATGACAAACGAAGAAAGGCTTATTGAGATTATGGCTGAATTGTTGGCAGAGGTTCATGATTTAAAAACAGAGCTTAAGGGTGAACTTGTAGGCTTAAGAAAAGATGTTACTAAATTGAATGAGCAACAAGTTAAAACCAATCTTTCAATACAAGAATTACGCACTTCAGTAGTAAAATTAGCCGACCAACAACATACTTTCCGCGACCACGAAAGACGACTTAGAAAACTAGAATCGAAATTGACAAAGTAGTTTCTTTCGTTTTGAGTTTTTTCTTACTTGCCATACTATTTTCTTTAGCTGAAATTGTATTTTCGATACGCTAAAAATTTATTCTGAAAAATTAATTGTGCTATGGCGTTTCCAAAAACCATTCTCGACCAAGTAAAAAAATACAAAGGCAAAAAAGTAAAACTTGCCATTACCGATATTGATGGCATATTAAGAGGCAAGGTAGTGTTGCTCGATAAATTTTTAGGTATTGCCGAAGCTGGCTTCGGCTTTTGCGATGTAGTGTTTGGCTGGGACAGCAGCGATGTTGCTTACGACAATGTGCAATACACCGGCTGGCACACCGGCTACCCCGATGCACAAGCGGTAGTGGATGCGGCTACTTTCAGAAATATTCCATGGGATAATGATATACCTTTTTTCTTAGCAGATTTTGTAGATGCCAAAGGCAAGGCTTTAGAAATTTGCCCAAGACAACTATTAAAAAAAGTAAAAGCTGAAGCAATAAAATCGGGTTTTAACCCCACTTTTTCACAAGAATTTGAATGGTTTAATTTTCAGGAAACACCCGAAACCTGGGAAGCCAAAAACCATATTAAACCCACGCCTCTTACCCCCGGCATGTTTGGCTATTCCCTTTTGCGCAGCTCGTTAGAAAATGAATACTTCAACGATTTGTTCGATTTAATGCTGCAATTCCGTGTGCCGCTAGAAGGCCTGCATACCGAAACCGGCCCGGGCGTGTATGAAGCTGCCATTCAGTATAGCGAAATTATTGAAGCAGCCGACAGGGCCGTGTTGTTTAAAACAGGCGTAAAAGAAATTGCTGCCAAGCATAATATTATGGCAAGCTTTATGGCCAAATGGAATGAAAATTTGCCGGGCTGCAGCGGACATGTGCATCAAAGCTTGTGGGATACTAAAAACAATTTATTCCACAGCGATAAAGACAAACTGGGCATGAGTGAATTAATGAAAAGTTATGTTGCAGGTCAATTGTATTGCCTTCCTTATATACTGCCCATGTTTGCTCCAACTATAAATAGTTATAAAAGATTAGTAGAAGGGGCATGGGCACCCACTACACTTACCTGGGCAAGAGATAATCGCACTACTGCATTAAGAGTATTAACAGGTGGTGCAAAATCGGCACGATTAGAAACTC
Source organism: uncultured Chitinophagaceae bacterium (assembly GCA_964543705.1). Classification (GTDB taxonomy): domain Bacteria; phylum Bacteroidota; class Bacteroidia; order Chitinophagales; family CAIOSU01; genus CAYSGX01. The sequence continues at coordinate 39,660 of CAZIZP010000010.1, read as the reverse complement.
GTGTGGTAGGCTCTGATACCAACCCTTATTTAGCAATGGCAGCTTGTTTGGCAAGCGGCTTATATGGCATTAAAAAGAAAATGAAGCTAACACAGCTTGTAACCTTGGGCAGTGGCTATGCCGATAAACAACATGGCGTGTTGCCTGCTAACCTTTGGCAGGCTACTCAAAACATGAAAGACAGCGATGTGGCTAAAGAACTCTTTGGCGAAACCTTTGTAAACCACTTTACCCAAACCCGAGAATGGGAATGGAGGCAATACAGTAAAGTAGTTACCGATTGGGAACTGAAAAGGTATTTCGAGATAATTTAAATAACCAAATTGCTTAAAAAAATTTATGAAGCGGTAATAAGTTATCCGTTCATAGACAACATAAACTCTTCGTTGCTTTTAGTGCCTTTCATGTTTTGCAACACAAAGTTCATAGCTTCTTCAGCAGTCATATCGGCAAGATGTTTACGTAAAATCCACATCTTTTGCATAATATCACGGTCGAGCAATAAATCATCTCTTCTGGTTGAAGAAATGGTAATATCAGCAGCAGGATAAATACGCTTGTTGGCCAGTTTACGGTCAAGTTGCAATTCCATGTTACCCGTACCTTTAAACTCTTCAAAAATTACTTCGTCCATTTTAGAGCCGGTATCTACCAAAGCGGTTGCTAAAATAGTTAACGAGCCACCGTTTTCAATTTTACGGGCAGCACCAAAAAACTGCTTTGGCTTGTGTAAAGCATTAGCTTCAACACCTCCCGATAAAACTTTTCCTGATGCAGGCGCAACAGTGTTGTGGGCACGTGCCAAACGGGTAATAGAATCTAAAAGAATAACTACATCATGGCCACATTCAACTAAACGTTTGGCCTTTTGCAATACTATATTTGAAACCTTTACGTGCTTTTCGGCAGGCTCATCAAAAGTAGAGGCAATTACTTCTGCTTTTACACTGCGCTCCATATCGGTTACCTCTTCGGGGCGTTCATCAATCAACAATACAATTAAATATACTTCCGGATGATTAGCAGCAATGGCATTGGCTACATCTTTCAATAGCCAGGTTTTACCTGTTTTTGGTTGCGCTACAATTAACCCCCTTTGTCCTTTACCAATTGGAGTAAATAAATCGATGATACGTGTAGAATATTCATCGGGCTTAGTAAATAAGTTTAACTTTTCCTGCGGAAACAAAGGCGTTAAATAATCAAAGGGCACACGGTCTCTTATTTCTTCGGGCTTTCTGCCATTTATAGTTTCTACTTTCAGCAAGGCAAAATATTTCTCCCCTTCCTTTGGCGGACGAATAGTGCCATAAACAGTATCGCCTGTTTTAATACCAAATAATTTTATTTGCGATGGCGAAACATAAATATCATCGGGCGAAGACAAATAGTGGTAATCAGATGAACGTAAGAAACCATAGCCATCGGGCATCATTTCCAACACACCTTCTCCTATAATAGAGCCTTCAAATTCTAAATTCAAAATGCTTTCTTTACGTTGCTGTTGCTGGCGATGCTGGTGTTGTGGCCTTTCAGCGGGTGGCGTGCCCCCTTCAACCGGTGGGGTAAAGTCTTCGGGCACAGCAGTTTCTTCTGCTTTTTGCTCATCAGGTTCTGTGGTTACCTCTGCAACAGCATCGTTATTTACATCTATAGCAACAGGCAATTTTTCTTCAGCAACTGTATGTAATAGTGCGGCTTCTTTTTCAATATTTTCATTTACAGCAGGCTTAGTGGTTTTTGCTTTCGCTGCACCTTCTTTTTTAACCGGAATTCTTTTACGGGGCTTAGCTGTTTTAGCCTCATCGTTTTTTTCTTCTTCAGGCTTACTGTTTGAAGAAACTTCGGGACTTATAGCTTGTGCATCGAGGATTTTATAAATCAAATCCTTTTTTTCTAATTTTTTGTAATCGCTAATGTTAAAGCGTTCTGCGATGTCGCGCAATTCAGGAACGAGCATATCGTTCAGTTGCAAAATGTCATACATAAAGGGGAAAGAATTGGTGATTTAATAACACTAAATCAAATAATGTGGGTTAGTTAAACAATGTGTTTTTTATTTTTTCAAAAAGCTAAATGAGAAATGGAAATTTAGATTGAAACAAGATTGTTTTAGACATGCTACAATCAAAGCACGTGCAATACTACGAAAGTTTTTTTAAGATGCAAAAACCATAGTTACAACTATCTTTGCCAAAATTTTCAGATTACATGCTTACCTTGCAACAAATAACCCAAAATACCGAAGCGGTAAAACAAGCTTTAAATAAAAAGCACTTCAAGGAAATTCAGCTTATAGATGAAGTAATTGAATTAAACGAGCAGCGAAAAAAAACGCAAACACTATTAGATGAAAAACTGGCAAGAGCCAACCAAATAGCTAAAGAAATTGGGCAATTATTTGCACAAGGCAAAAAAGAAGCAGCAGAAACACTAAAAGCTGAAACCGTTGCCATTAAAGCTGAAACCGCTACACTTCAGCAAACATTAAATGATGCAGAAGAACAACTGAAAAGTATTTTAGTAACCATACCCAACACACCACATAGCAGAGTGCCCGAAGGTAAAACCCCCGAAGAAAATGTGGTAGTGCGCCAATCGGATAATAATGTTACATTAATACAAGGTGCAAAACCTCATTGGGAATTATTTGAGCAATACGATATTGTAGATATGGCACTGGGCACTAAAATTACGGGTGCAGGTTTTCCGGTATATAAAGGTAAAGGCGCAAAATTGCAACGTTCTTTAGTAGCCTATTTTTTAGATAAAGCAACCGAAGCCGGCTATACCGAAGTTATTCCGCCTTTTATGGTAAATGAAGACTCGGCTTTTGCTACCGGGCAATTGCCCGATAAAGAAGGGCAAATGTATCATGCCACTGCCGATAATTTTTATTTAATACCTACTGCCGAAGTTCCGGTTACCAATATTTATCGCGATGTTATTCTGAACGAAGAACAATTACCGGTTAAGCTGGCGGCACACTCGCCTTGTTTTAGAAGAGAGGCAGGTTCTTATGGTAAAGATGTGCGCGGCTTAAACCGTGTACACCAGTTTGAAAAAGTAGAAATAGTGCAACTGGCACGCCCCGACAAATCTTATGAAGTACTCGAAGAAATGGTGCAGCATGTAGAAGGCTTGTTGCAGCAACTGGAATTGCCCTACAGAATATTGCTTCTTTGTGGTGGCGACATGGGCTTTACCTCGGCACTTACCTACGATTTTGAAGTGTATTCAGCAGCACAGCAACGCTGGTTAGAAGTAAGTTCGGTTTCAAATTTTGAAACCTACCAGGCCAATCGCATGAAGCTACGTTTTAAAAGTAAAGAAGATAAAAAAACACAACTGGCACATACACTAAATGGCAGCGCCTTGGCGTTACCCAGAATATTGGCTGCATTGTTAGAAAATAACCAAACCGAAAACGGCATTCGCATTCCAAAAGCATTAGTGCCATATACCGGGTTCGATTTAATTGGCTAAAATATTGCGGGTCTTTTAGTGCTTCTGCTATGAAAAATGTGTTCAGCATTATGGTAATAATGGTATTCAGTTTTTATGCTGAAAGACATAATGCTATTGCTGAAAACCAATTTTCCTTAGCCCAAAATGTTGCTGAAAATCTTCCGCAGGAAAAAATAAAAAAGCACACGGAATTATTAACCCAAAAGTTTGGAGCAAAGAACACCGATACTATTGTTTTGGTAAACATTGCCCAACAGCAACTATTGGTAATAAGCAATAATAATATTCTGAAAACCTATACAGTTTCAACTGCTAAAGCCGGCATTGGGGCTGAAAAAAACAGCAACAAAACCCCGTTGGGCGTTCATCGAATAAAGAATAAAATTGGAAACAATGCGCCCATAGGTACTATCTTTTTTGCCAGAAAAGCCTCTAACCAAATTGCTGAAATTTATACCGATACTACCGACACGCCAAAAGACTATGTTACCACCCGTATTCTTTGGCTCGATGGATTAGAGCCCGGCAAAAACAAAGGTGGTACTGTAGATTCTTACGAGCGATATATCTACATTCACGGCACTCACGAAGAAGGCCTGCTGGGCAAGCCCATGTCTATGGGTTGTGTTAGAATGAAAAATAAAGACGTAATAGAACTTTTCAAGCTGGTGAAAGAAGGCACTTTAGTATCTATTGTGGCAGGGTTATAAGTCGATAGCCTTTAGTTTTTTTGTTATCGGTCTTAAGTTTATTTCGTAAAATAAAATACAAATTTTATAACAAAGAAGAATAATACTTTATAAGTTTTGTTTGCTAAGGTATACTGGATAGATGTTTTTGTAAGAGACGACTATGCAAATACTATTGTTAATAGTCTTAATTTTTGCAGAAAAAAAGAATGGAAGTTTATGATTGGTTAATAATACCTATCATTTACATTTAATAATTTGTGTTAAGGATATTAATTCAAACAATTTGTTGGGTAGTTTTAATAAATTAAGACAAAAAGAAGTCGGGTTACAATTGAAAGCCTACTTTAGCGTTTTACATGCTGTACTTAAAAATTAACACCAACATGCGCGCGTTAGCAACACACTTGCTCATAATGCAGGTTCTACCTCAATTTAAGGTAAAATTGCAACAAGAAATTCTCATATTTGTTAGTAAATTAAAAACTGTAGGAACCGCCCGCAATATCATTATAACTACACTATGAAAAAAAATGCTTTATTGATTTGCTGTGTTTTGCTGTTGCATGCGTTTTATTCTAAGGCACAAAATGTAAGAAAATACAGTAACGAGTTTTTGTCTATCGGGGTAGGCGGAAGAGGTTTGGCTATGTCATCGAGCGTAACATCTTCTGTTGATGATGTTACCGCAACTTACTGGAACCCTGCAGGCTTAACTCAAATTAAAAACAACTTTCAGGTTTCGGCTATGCATGCCGAATATTTTGCGGGTATTGCCAAGCTCGATTATGGCGCAGTTGCCATTCCTTTAAAAGATCAAAAAAGGGTCATTGGTATTTCTATGATTCGCTTCGCGGTAGATGATATTCCTAACACATTGAATCTTTTTGAAGATGATGGTTCAATCAACTATGATAATATTCGCTCATTCTCAGTGGGCGATTATGCTTTCGGTTTTTCCTATGCTCAAAAAACGGCAGTTCAGGGTTTAACTTTTGGGGGCAATTTTAAACTGATTTACCGAAAAGCAGGTTCATTTGCCAATGCATGGGGCTTTGGAATGGATGCGGGCTTACAGTATAGAGTAAAGAAATTTCGTTTAGGATTTATGGCCCGCGATGTTACAGGCACTTTTAATGCATGGAATTACAGTTTCTCTGAAGACGAAAAAGAAGTATTGGCCGCAACAGGTAATGAAATCCCTAGTAGTTCACTAGAAATTACCGTGCCTCGTTTTATTTTGGGTTTGGGGTATGAGTTTTCTATAAAAGATAAATTTTTCATTTTACCAGAATTTAATTTCGATATGACTACCGATGGTAAAAGAAATGTATTGCTGAAAACCAATTCAGTAAGTATTGACCCTAGGTTTGGCCTTGAACTCAATTATTCTAGAATTGTATTTATTCGCGGTGGTATTGGCAATATTCAAAAATCTACTGATGATTTAGGGAAGCCTATAACTACATTTCAGCCAACTATAGGTGGTGGTATAAGAATAAAATCAGTTTCTATTGACTATGCTTTTACTGATATCGGAAACGCCTCTGAAGCATTATACTCTCATGTATTTTCGATAAATTTAGGTATCAATAAGCGCAAACAACAATGATATTGAAGTTTCGACTATTACTATTATTATCAGCAACATTTTTTGTGTTTCGTACAATTGCGCAACCTTACGGGAATGAATGGATTGATTTCAGTAAAACATATCATAAAATAAAAGTGGCACAGGATGGAGTTTATCGTATTCCATTCAATACTTTAAATAATATTTCAGGATTAAATTTATCTACTGTAAGGGGCAGCGATTTTATTCTATACCACATGGGTGAAGTTGTGCCTGTGTATGTTTCTACCAATAATTTTTTCGGACCTAATGACTATATAGAGTTTTATGGAAAAAAGAATGATGGAAGTTTAGACAAACAACTTTACAATAACCCCGACAAGGAACAGCCTAATCCCTATTATTCTTTATACAGCGACACTTCAACATACTTTTTAGCGTGGCAAACAGGAAATCCAAGAAATATAATTTCCATTGCCAATGATTTAACGAATCTTCCGGCTAAAGAAACTTCCTGTAAACAACGGGTTCTTTTTCAGCAAACAGCTTTTTTTATTGCAGGAAGGCCTTATTACAGTTCTGAGCCATTATACAGAGCAATTTTTGAAGCAGGTGAAGGATTTCAAGGTGCTGTGAATTTAATTAACAGAAGCACACCCTATAATGTAACATTTGCTACCCCCGGGGCATTAAACAATGGAAATGCAACTTTAAGATTTGGGTTAACAGGCACTTCCAACACGCAACACATAACCAATGTACGCTTTAATAATACTACTATTTGGGACACAACTTATTTTTCTTATAGTTTCAACATTAAAGATTTTCAACTTTCGCAAAATAGTTTTACTGCAAATAATACGCTAACATTTACTGCTTCAGGAACAGGTTCATCTGATAACAACACGCTTTCATTTGCTGAATTAATTTACAATAGAAACTTTGACTTCAATGCTCTTACAGAAAATCTCTTTTCAATAAATGGCAGTGTAGGAGTAAAGCATATCGAAGTATTAAATTTTAACACACAATCCAGTAATCCGATATTATATGATTTAACCAATAATGCCAGAATAATAGGCACTTCAGGAAGCACCATAGCTTTTAAACTGCCTTCTGCACCCGCTGTAGCCGAGAGACAATTATACTTGTTTAGCGAAGCTTCTATAAAAGAAATTACTGAAACCGAATCAATAACTTTTACAAACTATAATAACCCTGCAAACCAGTGTGCTTTTTGTATTATTTCTAACCCCAGATTATACAACGATGGTTTTGGAAATGATTGGGTAGGCGAATACAGAAAATATCGCCAAACAACAGCCGGTGGTGGTTGGATTGCTAACGTTATTAATGTAGAGGAATTGTATGATCAATTTGCCGGTGGCATTAAAAAGCACCCGCTTGCTATTAGAAACTTTTCACAATTTGCATTAGCTAACTGGAACATTAATCCTGAATATTTTTTCCTAATAGGGAAAGGGCGTGTTTACGAAGCTATGCGCAATAACCAAAGTAATCCTAATGGTGCCTATGCTCAGTGTTTGGTTCCTACATTTGGTGCAAAATCAGGAAGTTCAGGTGGTTCAGATAATTTACTTACAGCCGCAAGCAATGCTGACATTACACCAACTATACCTGTAGGAAGACTTTCAGTGGTTAATGGTGAACAAATAAGAATTTACCTTCAAAAAATAAAAGATTTAGAAGAATCGCAAAGCCAGGTTGGAGATCCCTATCAAACTATTGCGAATAAACTGTGGACGAAAAATCTGCTTCACATGGGTGGTGGGACTTCTGCTAATGAACGGGTAAGGTTTGCCGGTTACTTAGAGCAATTTGCAAGTACTGTAGCTTGCGAACATTATGGGGCCAATGTTAAAACCTATTTAAAAACCAGCATAGACCCAATTCAAATTGGCTTTGCACAAGATATAACTAACAGGCTGAATGAAGGGGTTTCGCTAATGACTTTTTTTGGTCACTCTTCTTCAAATACATTCGATATAAGTGTTGATGAGCCACGCAACTGGAGCAACTTTAAGAAATATCCTTTAGTGATGTCTAATGGTTGTTTCACCGGAAATGTTTTTGGTGCAGGGCAAGGTATTAGTGAAGAATTTGTACTTTCAGAAAACAAAGGAGCAATAGGATTTTTATCTACTACCAGCTTATCTTCCGCTACAGGATTATTCTATTATGCCAATGAATTTTACAACCAATTTGGCGAAACACTTTACAATGAGCCTGTAGGTGCAGCCATGAAAGCCACATCTCAATATCTACAGCAAACATTTTCTAACGATGCCTTTACATTAATGATTGCAGAAGAAATGACCTTGAATGGCGACCCATCAGTTAGAATTAATACTCATGAAAAGCCTGATTATGTTTTAGAACCTCAGATGATTTCTTTTGTACCTGCTGTAGTAAATGTAGAAGATGCCACTTTTACTATGCGCGTGGTAGTACCAAATTTAGGTAAGGCTATAAATGTTTCCGATAGTATTATTCTGGCTATTGATCGCGTGTTTCCGAGTGGCTCTACACTACGCTATGAAAAGAAAATTCCTGCTCCTTGCTACATAGATACTATTGATGTAGAAATTCCTACAGGGGCAGCCTCGGCATTTGGTCTGAACAACTTCATTATTAAAATTGAAGATGAGGAAAAAATAGATGAGTTGTCTGAAACTAATAACCAAATTGGTTTGTCGCTTAATATTCTTTCCGATGATATTTTCCCGGTTTATCCATATGAATTTGCTATAGTAAATAGTTCTGAAAACGAACTAACCCTAGCTGCTTCAACAGCCAATACTTTTGCCCCTACCCGCACCTATCTGATAGAAATAGACACCACTGAACTTTTCAATAGTAGCTTTAAAAAATCGCAAACTTTCGTGATGACGGGTGGATTGCTGAAATGGCAACTTCCATTTTTGTTGAATTCAATGCCCGATAGTACTGTGTATTATTGGCGCGTAGGATTGGACTCAACAGTTCATAGTAATTCAAGAGGTTATAACTACAGTTCGTTTGTGTATTTACCTAATGACTCAGCAGGCTGGAATCAATCGCACTATTTTCAGTGGAAGAAAAATGAATATAATAATATCAATCTTGATAATGATAGAATTTTCAAGTTTGTAGATGACACCAAGCAACTTACTGTTTTCACTGGGACATGTCTTGGTGCATTAGCTACTGTTAATGACTGCCAGCGTATTGGTTATTCGCTTAATGGTGGTTCAAGAGAAAAATTGGTTTGTGGTGGAAGAGGCTATCCATCAGGGCTTACAGTAGCAGTTTTTGATCCAATTACAGGTGAGCCTTGGATTAGTAAACTTTCTGATGTTGGTGTTGACCCTTGTTCAGGTTTTTTAATTAATCAGATTTATAAAAGCATACACTGTAACCCTGGTACTGCCAGAGATTTTGAAGCGTTTAACTTTCCTATAGGTAATGCATCAAGCTCTTGTGGTGCAGATATTTGGCAACAAAGAATGATAGATCTTATTAATGCAGTTCCAAATGGCCATTATATTTTAATTTACAGCGCTTCTACAAACCAGCCTATTGGGTATAGCAATATGACGAATGCTTTTGCATCTACAATTGCCACATTGGGGTCAACGCAAATCTTCAATTTACAAGGGCTGCATCCTAACACACCGTGGGCGTTTTTCTGTCAAAAGGGGAATGCTTCTTTTACTCCTGTTGAATCAGTAGGAAGTATAAACCAGCCTTTACAAATGGATGCTACATTTAATGTAAACTGGTATCAAGGCACTTACAAAACACCATTAATTGGCCCTGCCTTTAAATGGAAAGATTTATTTTGGGAAAGTCGCTCTTTAGATCAGCCTGATAATGATAGTGTTAGTGTAAATATTATTGGTGTAAGACCCGACAAAACTGAAACTGTTTTAATAAGCAACATTACTACACCCAATTATAATTTGGCAGGTATAGATCCTAACGCATTTCCTTACTTAAGGCTACAGTTTGATACCCGCGATGATACCAACAGAACACCGTCTCAAAACTACTATTGGAAAATTATACATGATATTGTGCCTGAAGCGGCTTTAGCACCAAATATTTATCTTGAATTTGATTCTGTTATTGGCTTGGGAGAAAATCTTGAGCTGAAAGTTGCAATTGAAAATATATCTCCAGTAGATATGGATAGTCTTTTGGTAAAATATACTATTGTAAGCTCTGGAAGTCAATCGTCTGTAGGCTATGTAAGATATGATTCACTTAAAGCCGGTCAGCAGTATAATCTTGATTACAGGTTTAATACCAACTGTAACTGTCTTGCTGATATTAATTCACTTATAATAGAAGCTAATCCTGATGAAGATCAACGAGAACAGTTTCACTTTAATAACATAGGTATATTGAATTTTGGTGTTACCGGGGATAATAAAAACCCATTACTAGATGTCACTTTCGATGGAACACATATTATTAATGGCGACATTGTTTCTGCTGAACCAAATATTTTAATTACCCTGAAAGATGAAAATAAATATTTGGCTTTAGATGATACTTCTTTAATAAAAATATTTCTGAAATATCCTGATAGCACCATTGAACCTCAGTATTTCAGCAATCCGTACATGGTTTTTACTCCAGCCACACCAAGCCAGTTGGGAAGAATTAATCAGGCACAAGTAGAAATTAATAAACGTTTTGATATTGATGGAAAGTATGAATTGCAGGTTCAGGCATTAGACCGTAGCAGAAATATTTCAGGAACTTATGGTGACCCAAATGTAGGTATAGATTACAGAATAGAATTTGAGGTGATTAACAAAGAAATGATTACCAACGTAGTAAACTATCCCAACCCTTTTTCAACTTCTACAAGGTTTGTATTTACACTTACAGGTTCTGAATTGCCTACCTACATGAAAATTCAAATAATGACTATCTCCGGTAAAGTAGTTCGTGAAATTGAGATGAATGAGTTAGGGCCATTAAGAATTGGAAGAAACATAACTGAATTTGCCTGGGATGGTACCGACCAGTATGGTGATAGACTGGCAAACGGATTGTATTTCTACAGAGTAGTAGCGTCTAATAATGGTAAACAACTAGAAAAGCTTGAAACATCGGCAGACAAATATTTTAAAAGTGGTTTAGGAAAAATGTACATGGTTAAGTAATATAATCTGCTATCCTGAAACGCACCAAAATAAATCAGTTTCTATAGTTTTTCTCAATCGCCAGTTAACTGCATAATAATTGTTTACTCTGCTTCCATTGATTTTTATGAAACCTAATGGTATATATTTAAAAGTAACTACTGCCCAGCCTTGAACATTGCTTTCTATTTCAAAAATATCTTTTCGCAGAAATTTCAAAGCATCTTCATGGTTTAATTCAAAACAAGGAAAATGTGCTTTTTTAAATGCAATAGCAAAGGCAATTTCCGGCTGTGGAATAATGTCGCGATGCTTTAACTGCGCACCTGAAAACCCAAACATTTTCACATGCAAGGACTGTAATAAAATATTAAAGTCATTTATTTTTTCCTTTGGAAAGAAATGTAATTTTTCCTGATAAGAAATCCATTCGTATAATTCAGGTTGAAGTAATAAATCATCTAAAGGCTTTTTGTCTTTTGTGTTCAATATATTCAGCCTGTTTTTTACCTTACAATCTTTAATGTTTTCTTCAGAAGTTTTTTGCAATATTGCCATAAAAAACCCTTCACCTTTCACTTTGTGCGGATAGCAATGAAGCCCCGAAGTTTCATCTTCTACTATTCCCCAGCTTTTTTCAAATTGAATAGCGACTGTTTTCAGATTGTGCATTTTTACAAATGAAGCTATTTGTTCTTCATTTTCTGCAGAGTTATAAGTACACGTACTGTATATAATGTAGCCATTGGGCTTTAGTGCAGGCAATACATCTTCTACTATGCGTTGCTGACGCGCCTCACATAGCTGTAGATTGGCTTCGCTCCATTCATTTACTGCACCAAGGTCTTTTCTAAATAAACCTTCACCACTGCAAGGTGCATCAATTAAAATACAATCGAAAAAATTTTGCGTTTTTTGAAAATCTCTGGGGTCATTTTGTGTAACTACAATATTTGCTTTGCCCCATCTTATTAGGTTTTCGCGAAGTAAACTATTTCTTGAGGCAATTACTTCATTAGCCACCAATAAACTATTTTCTGAAAACAACGATAGCAACAAGGTACTTTTGCCACCTGGGGCAGCACAAAGGTCTAATACATTTAAGTTTTCAGGCTGCGGAAATAATTGCCTGAAAGCTGTCGCAATTAACATAGAACTAGCCTCTTGCACATAGTATGCCCCTGCATGCCAAAGCGGGTCGAAAATAAATGCAGGACGATTTTTTAAATAATATGCATTGCTACACCAAGGCACCTCTTCATACGATAGTGGTGTTGTAATTTTTTCAGAATTTATTCTAATACTTACCGGTGCAGGTTCTTGCAATGCTTGCTTAAAAGCAGGCAGGTCATCTTTTAATTGCAATGCCATTTGTTGTAGAAATTTTTCAGGAAGCATGGCAATTATTTTGAAAGATTATTTATTTGCAACCAATTGTTCAGCATGGTTAATCCATCGGGTGTTAATATAGATTCCGGATGAAACTGCAAGCCGTATAAGGGGAGGCTTTTATGTTTAATTGCCATAGGAATATTATCGTTGACAGTGGCAGCAATTATTTGCAAAGGCGTATGCTCTAATCTGTCAAGATATAGCGAATGATAGCGCATTGCCTCAAACGGGTTAGAAATATTTTGAAATAAGGCATCATTGTTATGCTGAATTAGCGAAGTTTTTCCATGCATGGGGTAACCGGCTTGCAATAATTCTGCGCCAAAAAAAATACCTAATGCCTGATGCCCTAGGCAAATGCCCAGAATTGGAATGTTGTAATGAAAGTGTTTAATAACTTTTAAGGTTATACCTGCATCTTTAGGTGTTTTTGGGCCCGGGGAAATAACAATGCCTTTGGGCTTTAATGCTGTTATTTCTTCAATGGTTATATCGTCATTTCTATATACCATCACGTTTTCGTGTAATTGCAATAAGTAATCGTAAAGGTTATAAGTGAATGAATCGTAATTATCTAAAAGCAGCAGCATAATATGTAGTGTTATTAATTATGCAGGCTCGGTTAAAAATTTTCGTAGTGAATCAAAAACACCTTGAAAATAAGGCATCATATCGCCAAAAAAGTCGAAAGTAGCCGGGGCTAATTTCACTAAATAATTATAAGATTTAGAATCATTTTTTAAAGAGTCTGGAAATAAATTCATTTGGTTAAACAACCAAATAAGTACACTGAAAACAACTGACAATACAAGACACCAAAGTAATGCCCCTAGTAAGCGATTAAAAAAACCTAATTGAATTTCTTGTGCAATATTTTCAATAAGTTTTGATACCATTCTTATAATAAAAATGGTAATAAACATTAGTAATACCAGTGAAATAAAAGGGAGCAGATTTGTTTTCCAGCCAAACGACTCACGTAAAAAAACAGACATGTTGTGGCTTAACTTCACTGAAACCAAGATGCCTAAAAAAAGCGCAGCCACACCAAATAAAGTTTCTATTATGCCTTTTTTGAAGCCTTGCCAAATACCAATGCCAAGAAAAATAAGATACACAACGTCTATTGCCATAAATATTATTGCAACAGTTTTTTTACCATTTCAGATATTGCTTTATTGTCGGCTTTGCCTGCAAGCTTTTTTGCAGCACCCATTACTTTGCCCATGTCCTTGGGTTCTTTTGCACCTACTTCGTCAATAATTGTTTTAATTTCTTTTTCGAGCTCTTCCTCACTTAGCTGTTCTGGCAAAAACTGCTCTAACACTGCTATTTCTTCACGCTCTTTTTCGGCTAAATCTTCGCGGTTTTGCTCAGTAAAAATGGCTAAAGAATCTTTACGCTGTTTAAGTAATTTATTAATTAGTTGAATTTCTTGCTCCTCACTTAGTGTGCCTGATGAGCCCTTTTCTGTTTGAGCTAACAGTATAGCACTTTTTACAGCTCTTAATCCTCTTAATGCCCCCTGATTTTTTTCAACCATGGCTTTTTTCATTAACTCCATCACTTTTGCTTCTAAACTCATAGTAGTATCGTTTTTGCAAATTTAGAGAAATAATGGGTTTCAAAATCTTTTTCTATTTACCACTGGCATATTTTATATTTATAAAATTCAGGTACAATAATTTTTACTGCCAATGTGGTTAAATAATTATTTATTATTTGAATTTGCATTTTTTTCATATAAATACTTACTTTTAACTGCATAAAACCATAATTATGAACCCTAACTTTTTAGTAATTGCAATTGCTGCCCTGGTGCCAATGGTACTTGGCTTTATTTGGTATCATCCTAAAGTATTAGGAAATGCGTGGCAAAAAACAGCCGGTGTATCTGACGAGCAAATAACAAATGCTAACATGCCCCTTATTTTTGGAATTAGCTTATTGCTTAGTTTTTTGCTTTCACTTCAAATAAACTTTATTGTTATTCATCAGGCACATATTTATTCGGCTGTTATGGACGAACCTTCTTTAAAAGACCCCAATTCAGCATTAAGCCTTATGCTGAAAGATTTTATGGAACAATACGGCAGTAATTTCCGCACTTTTAAGCATGGTGCTTTTCATGGACTGCTGGCAGGATTATTTTTTGTGTTACCTGTATTAGGTACTAATGCGCTCTTCGAAAGAAAAGGTTTTAAATACATAGCCATTAATGTTGGTTACTGGCTAGTTGCATTAACCATTATGGGTGGTATTATTTGCCAGTTTGGATAAAATTATTCGGCTTCGGCAACTACTTCGGTTACTTCAGGAACCATTCGTTTAAGCAACCCTTCAATGCCTGATTTTAGAGTTAGGGTTGAAGAAGGACAACCACTGCATGAGCCTTGCATCATAACAGTTACAATACCTTCATTGTAAGATTTAAAACGAATATTTCCGCCATCCATTTCAACTGCAGGGCGAACATAAGTGTCTAAAACATTGATGATTTTTGCTTCTAATTCATTGCCACCCGCTACAATATCTTCAATAGCAGCGTGGGCTGTTACGATAGGTTTATCTTCTGAAAGGTATAGTTTTATAAACTGTTTTACTTCAGGGACAAGCTCAATCCATTCCTGTTCGGCATCATTTTTAGTAATTGTAACAAAGTTGTTGGAAATAAAAACTCCCTTTACAAAAGAAAACTGTTGAAACAATGCTTCAGCAAGAGGTGCATTTTTCACATCTGTTGCATCACGAAAATCAACACTATTGCCCGGCAATAACATTTTATTGGCAACAAACTTTAAAGATTCAGGATTAGGGGTGTATTCGGTATATATTTCAATAATCATAATGCTATAATTTTCTTTGTAAAGTTAAAGCAAGTTGGCGTGTAAAAGTTCATTAAGTGTATAAACTTTATTTTTTACCTTTCTTTATTGGCACTGTTTTTTTGTTTTTTTCAGCTTCAATAAAATTACCTTTTAAATCAATTGTTTTTTCAATTAAAATTTCGAGCCCTTTTTTGTTCTTTTCTTTTACCAATACTAGGGCTTTTCCGTTTTCATAAGTATTGGCAAAAGCAAACTTTGCAGGTATTACATAAGTGCCTTCAGTGTTTATATAGCCCCATAAATTTTGTTGATTACAAACTGGCGCTAAGCCATTGGCAAAGTTGCCTGCATTGTAAAACAATGGTGGAATAACTGCATTTCCATTTACATCTATAAATCGCCACAAAGAATCTTTTTTCACTGCTGCTAAGCCTTCGCTGAAACTATAAGCATCGTTATAAAATGGTTTCAGTGTAATTTTTCCTGCTGCGTTGGCAAAGCCATAACCTTTGTCTGTTTGTTTAATTAATGCCAAGCCATCTAAAGTCATGTCATACACCTCTTCATACTGAACAGGCAAAATAATTTTTCCGGTTTCATTAATTAAACCGTACAAACATTCGCCTTGTAAACAATTTCCAATGCCTACTACTGCAAAGCCATTTAAAAAGTCGCCCGCTTCATCAAAATGTGCATCGATTTCAAAAATACCTTCACGGTTTATATAGCCAAATTTACATTCAGGCTCACAGCCTTTGGGCTTCACTGCTGCCAGCCTTCCGCTAAACTCGGCAACTTCTTCAAAAACAGGTTTTATTTTTATTTCTTTAGTAAGCGTGTCTTTGTAGCCATACAACTCATTGTCTTCAAAAGAAAGCAAAAAAGTACTTGCCAATTTTTTATCTTTCACCACCATATTAGTTAGCGGAAAAGCAGGATACTGTTGCGCAAAAGCTTCAATGCTTTCAGGGGTAAAGTCTGAAGTTGAGAGCAAATAAGCATTTCGCCATGCGTCAACGGCATTTTTGTTTTTCGGAAATTGTTGAGCAAACTGAATAAAGTTTTCTGCATTACCTTTTTGTATGAATAAACTATACACAGAATCTTCTGCTTGCGGCACATAGCGATTGGCAGCATGGTTTTGTATAAAATCTATGTAAGATTTTATGTTGCCCGGCTTGCAAACATCTTTAAACAAAAGCAATTCATATTGTGCTCGTGCTTCATCGCTATAAGGGCTGTCGTAATGTTTATCTAAAAACTCTTTGTATGCCTGCCATGTGCCGGGTTGAGTTATTTTTTTGTACAACAAGCTTTCATATAGTTTTTTGGCCTCGTTTACCTGTGCTGCATTCGGATATTTTTCCATAAAATCTTTAAAGCTTTCGTAAGAAAAATTTTCCTGTGCTTCTTTGAAAGCTGCATCGTTTCTGCGCTCCATAGCAATTTTTTGTTTTGTTGCTCCTGAAAAATTACTGATAAAATGTTCCCACGATGCAGAATTATTTATGCTATCGGCTATTTGAAAAGCGCTGTTTTCAATTTGATTTTTCAGCAGCTTAACGGTAAGTGTTCTAACACCCAAAGCCTTCAACTTTTTTATTTGTTTAGGGTCTTTTATTTTCTGAAGTAATGCTTCGCAGCGCATAATATGTGTCCAAGCAGTTTCCAGTTTATGTTGCTTATGATCGTTGAAAAAATATAAACGTGCCGCATCGAAATGTAAGCCTATATCATCAGGCTTTTTCTTTAAACCTTCTGTTATAATCAAGTAGGCTTTAGTGTAATTGCCACTCAACAAGTGCTTGGTTGCTTTGCTTTGAGCCACTGCTTGCACAATACTAACAAAAAATATAATTATAACCGCCCAACCATGTATCTGCTTGTACATAAAAAATATTTATTTGTTTTCTGCTAACCGAAATTACAGTAAATGATATTATTTTGTTTTTGAAACACTTAACAATGAGTAATGAAACCATAAAACTGAAAAAAACTTTAGGTCCTGTAATGCTATGGGGCTTGGGCGTAGGCTATGTTATTTCAGGAATGTATTTTGGCTGGAACTTGGGTTTGGAAAAAGGCGGCACGCTTGGGCTTGCTATCGCTACTTTTTTCATCACTATTATGTATATCACTTTTACATTTAGTTATACCGAACTGGCTTGTGCCATACCTAAAGCCGGTGGTGCTTTCGATTATGCCGATAGAGCTTTGGGCAAAAAATGGGGCTTCATTGCAGGCATGGCTCAAAACATAGAATTTGTTTTTGCACCTCCTGCTATTGCAATTGCCATTGGTACTTACTTCAATATTTTCTTTCCTGCCATACCCATTATTGCAATAGCTATTATTGCGTATCTGTTATTCACTTTGCTGAATATTTCTGGCGTAAAAGCTGCTGCAATTTTTGAATTGGTAATTACCATTTTTGCAGTGGGCGAGCTATTACTATTTGCAGGTATTACCTTGCCTCATTTTGAATTTTCTAATTTAAAAGCCAATGCGTTGCCCAATGGTTTTACAGGCGCTTTTGCTGCCATACCTTTTGCTATTTGGTTTTTCTTAGCTATTGAAGGCGTTGCCAATGTTGCCGAAGAAACTATAAATCCGCAACGAAACGTGTTAATTGGTTTTGGTTCAGCAATAGCCACATTGGTATTGCTGTGTGTTTTAACCTTTACTTCTTCGGTAGGTGTAGCAGGCTGGGAGGCAATAGTATTCAAGCCCGATGGCGAAACCTCCGATTCTCCTTTGCCATTGGCTTTAGCCAAAATTGTTAGTGAAAACCATTGGATGTATCACTTGCTGGTAACTATTGGTTTGTTTGGCTTAGTAGCCAGTTTTCATGGAATTATTTTAGCAGCAGGGCGCGCTACATTTGAATTTGGAAGAGTGGGGCATTTTCCGAAAATGCTGGGCAATATTCATCCAAAATTTCAAACACCTGCTAATGCATTGTTGGTAAACATGGTAGTGGGCATTATTGCACTGCTTACCGGTAAAACAGGCGAAATAATAACTATAGCTTGCTTTGGTGCATTGGTACTGTATATTATTTCAATGATATCGCTAATAAAGCTGCGGAAAAATGAACCTTCCTTAGAGCGACCATTTAAAGTTCCTTTTTACCCTGTGTTTCCTTTAGTTGCATTATCAATAGCTTTTTTTTCATTAATAGCTATGAGCTATTATAACCTGAAAATTTTAATGGTTACGGCAATATTAATGGCCTTGTCTTATATGTATTTTCTTTTTATTCAGCATAAAGAGAAGGTTTAACTAAACCTTAGTAAAGCGCTTGGTTTTATGTATTAAGTTTTTGCCCTTATTTAATTGAGTTATCTTGTGCCATTATTCATCATTAAAAGTTTATCATGAAAATTTCACCAAACACAGTGGTATCGCTTACCTACACGCTACGCGTTGACCATGCTGAAGGCGACTTGGTAGAGCAAGTTGAAGCTGCCGAGCCGTTTGTATTTCTTTTTGGAGCCGATTCTTTATTGCCCGATTTTGAAGATAATTTATTAGGCAAAGAAGCAGGTAACGATTTCGCTTTTGCTATTACAGCCGAAAACGGTTACGGCTTATATACCGAAGAAGCTATTATTCAAGTGCCTCGTTCTGTATTCGATACCGATAACGGGCAAGATGCTTCAGAAGTATTGTTTGCCGGTAATTACTTAACGCTGGTTGACCAAGATGGCAACCCTATGAGAGGCAAAGTAGTTGATGCAGGCAGTGAAGTAGTAATAATGGATTTTAATCATCCGCTTGCAGGTAAAGGCTTACATTTTACCGGAGAGGTATTGAATGTTCGTGAAGCTACTGAAGAAGAATTAGCTCATGGTCATGTACATGGCCCGGGCGGGCATCACCATTAATATTTTTCAGCAGAAAAAAATGAAGAGGCTTTGAAAAGAGCCTCTTTTTTATTTATTATGGGTTGTATGAATCTAGGTTAATTTTCTTAACTGTTTTATGAACCTTAACCGTAGTTTAATTTTAATAATAGCGAAAGCCCTTATATTTATTACACTGTTAATATGTTAATTACTTAGTACTTAATTTATGTAAAACAAATAATTAACTTTCCCGTAAACTAAACTTGAAAGTTTATCGTTATAGTTCACAACAATCAACACGGTTATGAAAAACTTTTACACCATTAGACAAAACACCGCAACAAATTTACTGTTGCTTTTTATGTGTGTGCTTTTACTTGGCTTTGTTTATTTAAACAGTAAAGTAATAGACCAATTTTATTTAAATAAGGCAGAAGCAGAAGCTCAATACGAGCTGATAGTTCCAAATGAAAAGTAAACAGTTATTTTCTTAAAGACATTCTTAATGTAATGTTGTTGAGCAACATTAATAGCACTACAATAGCCACACCTCCCAATATTACCTCGCCTGATAAATTTCCTGAAGTTTCAATTCCTTTTTCAGCAGCCCATATTCCTGCTTTCTTAAAAAGATAAAACAACGTAGCAACAATTGCTGCAAACGAAATGCTTAATATACTAAGCAGTTGAAAATTTAAAACATTGCTAATGGCATTATAAGAATATCCTAAGTTCATTATTACATCAATTTCATATTTAGCTCTTGAAATAAGCAATTGAAAATTGATAATAAATATTACGAAAGATAAAATAACAAACAGCGCGCCCACCACGGTTACTAATGCCACAATAAGGTTTAGCATTTTTTTAGTGTTATCGCCTTTTAGTTGTTCTTGGTTGGTTATGTAGTTGTTGTCGGCTAAAAATGTTTTAAAGTTTTCATCTTTTTCTGAAACTTCAATTAAAACTCTTTGTGGCGCGGGGCTTTCATTGGTGCCATAGTTTTTATTTGCCCATTTCATAAAACTTAACGGCACTAAAACAGTGGGAATTCTATCGGTAAAACCAATAACCCTTGCATTAAATTGTGTGTTTTGATTTTTATTGAAAATAACAATATTGAAAGGAAACATTTGAATAGCTTCTTTGGGTAGTTGCGGCATTTTAGAACTCATGGCCACGCCAAAATTGTAAATGTTTAAAAACTCGTTTGAAATAATAATGGGCACAAAGTCGTTACCTTCTTCCCACACAAATTCTTCAGGCTTATTATCAATGTATTCATCGGGTACGGCTTCAAAAAAAATATCGGGGCTAAAGCCAAATTGCATTTGTAATTTAGCCTGAACAGAAAAGGTACTGGTTTCAAACAACCCTACCGACTTTATGAAGGGTTGCATTTTCAGCGTATCTATTTCTTCCAGTGTAAATGCCGATTGCCCTTTACTGAAAGTATTGGCAAGCGTTACTTGTTTATTAATTATCAGGTAATCGTTTTGTTTGTTTTGTTCCGATTTGAATAAAATATTTTTCACTTCAATATACAACTGAAGCGAAGCCAACATTATAAAAACCCCAACAATAAAACCGCCTATGGCAAATAAAAATTGCCATTTACTTTGGTTGTTCCATAATATTTTCAGTAACAGGCGATTCATCTATAAAAGCACTTTTTTATCGTAAGGGATCAAAGCATCATCATCTAATCCGCACAGTATTAACCCTGCATTTCTTTTTCTACATTCATCTACAATAAGCTGCGAAGCCTTAGCAATATTATTGGTGTCTAAATGGCTAAATGGCTCATCTAACAACAGTATTTCAAAGGGCTGCACCAATGCACGAATGATAGCAAAACGTTGGCGCTCGCCATACGACATTAACCCGGCTTTTTTATTTAGTAATTTTTTTACACCCAGCAATTCTGCCATAGCAGTTATTTGCTGCTCATCATAATATTTTATAAGGCATGCTTTCAGCAAAATATTTTCCATGCCGGTAAATTCGGGCAGCAACCTTAAATCTTGAAACACTACCGAAAGTTTTTCTCTTCTCAATTTAGCCCAATCGTTCAGGCTGAATTTTTTAACGTTTTCATTATTAATAAAAGCTTCACCAGAATAATCGGTTCTGTTTCCAAAGAGAATATTGATAAAAGTAGATTTGCCCTTGCCTGAAGGAGCCTGAACTTTTGTAAACTGAGGCGTTTCAAACGTAAAATCGCTGTTCCAAATTTGAGAGGCTGAAACATCTATTTCTCTAAGCGGTTCGGGTAATAAATGTTGAATGCGTATAGTTGCCATGCAGTGCAACAAATCTATTATATTTAAGCTGAATAAAAAACACTACTTATGGCCTGGGATGATGATGATAATGATTTTGATATGGACGATTTTGATTTCGACCCTGATGATGAAGAACTTCAGAAAGAAATGGAAGCTGAACGTGAGCGTATAGATAACCTTCCTATCGTAAAAAAGGCTGAAGACCTTTACGAACTTGTAAACTCGCTGGTAGAAACCATAGATGGCAAAGATGCCAATGAGGGTGTGCCTGCTGAAATGTTTGAGCATTACAAGCAAATGATGATGGAAGATGTAATGATTATAAGTGCAAAGATTCAGGGTGCTGAAGGGGGCGATTTATATTCTTTGCGTATGGAGAATGCAGTAATTATTAAAATTCATGCTCGCAGTTTGCTTACCCATACTTCAGGATTAAAAATGATGGGCTACCCTAATCTTGAGTATCTGCAAGCACTTCGAGATGAAATAGAAGGATTCAGAAAACTATTTATTGAATGGGTAAACAGCTTCGACAAAACCAACGATATTGAAGACGATTGGGGACAATTGTTTAAGTAATTAAGCAGTAACTTTTTTTTATAATAAGTAAATGCTAGCAAGCATTTTAAAGAATAATTTTGCTATTTTCTACCTGAAAACTTTAGATATAAACTTAATAAGTTACTTGTTTCTTCTGTATGACTTTATGACTTTATACCACTATAAAAATGATTTTTGTCACCTAAAAAGGTATTATCTATCACCTGAGTAAATGTATTAATATCATCTCTTTACATATACGAAGCCCTCATCTTTGTTTCATAATCTTTTTTAACCAAAAACCAATTATTTATGAAAACAAGAATCGTATTTTTATTTGCAACGTTCCTTTTTGGTTTTTACAATTTGCATGCTCAAAATTCGTGTAACGATATTGGGCGTTATGTAAATTCTAAAAACACAGGACAAACAGGTCTTTTTACACTTCAGTTGGGCAATGAAGAATCGGCCGCACAAACTTATGAGTACTCCGGCCCGGGAGTAGTAAATGGAGTAAGAGTATATGGCGATTTTCCTGCTCCTATTGGCGGGGTGCCATTGGCAGTTACTTATTACAATGTAGATGCTGCAGGAAGACCTACTTCGGCAGTACAATCAGTTAACACTATTTGGTGGGCTGGCCAACATAACTCTCTGGGTTATATAGATGTAACTTTTCCGGGTGGAGGTGTTTATGCTGCCGGTAACTTTGCTATTGGCGTTAGAGTTCGCTCTGCTTTTCCTTGGGGCGGAATTTTCAGATTAGGTTATACAGGTGATGGAGAAGGCTTGGGTGAAGATTTAGCATCGGTTGCCGGTACTTCTACAGGTTTTAACTGGACAAGTGCCAAAGACAATTTCAGTAAAGATGGTGACTTCTTTATTGAGCCAAGAATTACTCACTTTATTACTTCATCTTTTACTGTAAACAGTACTTGCGTTAATGCCGGGCAGGCTGTAAACTTTACCAACACTTCAATGGTAACAAAAGACCCCATGTTTAATCAAATTTTAGCTCAAGGTTATTCAGGCGGTCAGGCATTATATACGTGGAGTTTTGGTGATGGCTCTCCAGTTTCAAATGCGATAAACCCTACACATACTTACACTGCAGCAGGTGTTTATACAGTAACTTTAACTACAAAAATTGATGGCTGGAATAACGATTGTAATGATGTTTTCACTACTCAGATTTCTGTTGGGTTAACTGCATCTGCGCCTACAGTTAGCAATTTAACTTGTTTTGGTTCTAATAATGGCAGCGTAACCGCTAATGTTGCAGGCGGTGCACAGCCCTATGAATACAGTTTAATGGGCGGAGAAGATGCTTCTTATCAAACTTCTTCAACATTTAGTGATTTGGCAGCCGGAAATTATACTTTATATGTGAAAGATGCTGTGGGTTGCGAAAAATCTATAGCCTTCTCGGTTACACAGCCTTCTGCTATTGTTTTTAACTCTATTGTACCTACTGCAGCAGATTGTGGAAATGCCAATGGTGCGGTAACCGTTTCTGCAACTGGTGGTAGCGGCAATCTTGAGTATAAACTAAATAATGGCAACTATCAAAGCAGTGGCAGTTTTTCTAATTTATCTGCGGGCTCGTATACGGTTACCGCAAAAGACGCTAATAACTGTACCAGTGCTGCTTTAGTGTCAATAAGTAACGTAACGGCTCCTGCTTTAACCGTTTTAAGCTCAACTAATGTCAGCTGTAATGGTGGTAACGATGGCAGCTTGGTAGTTATTGGTAATGGCGGTACCGGAACACTTCAGTATAGTTTAGATGGTGTTGATTTTCAAACCTCAGGTACTTTTTCCAATGTTTCTGCTGGTATTTATCCCGTAACAGTTAAAGACGCTACAGGGTGCACCAGAGTATTATCTGTTACTATTACTGAGCCAGCTGCATTAAGTATTTCAGCAAAAGGTATTGCTACTTCATGTAATGGTGGTAACGATGGTAAAGTAGAAGTAACCTCTGCTTCAGGAGGTATTGGTACTTTAACCTATAGTTTAAATGGTGTAAACTATCAATCTGGCACTACCTTTTCAGGTTTAGTAGCAGGTAACTACACTGTTTATGCAAAAGATATTGCCAACTGTACTGCAACCACTTCTGTAACAGTAGGACAACCTGCTGCTATTGGTATTACAACATTTATTACCGATGCTTCTTGTAACGGTTTTAACAATGGAAGTATTACTGTAATTGCTACCGGTGGTGCCGGAAAATATATGTATAGCATGGATGGTGTGAACTATCAGCCAACTAATGTTTTTGCTGAATTGTCAGCACGCAACTATACTGTTTATGTGAAAGACCAAAACAATTGTGTAGCAGTAAAACTGAATAATTTTGTAACCGAGCCTACTGAAGTAGAAGGTACTGCTACTACCGGAAGTTCTACTTGCGGTAACAGCAATGGATCAATTTTAGTATCAGCTTCAGGCGGTTCTGGAAGTGGTTATGAATACAGCCTTGACGGTATAAATTATAATTCAACCGGATTATTTGAAAACCTTGGTGCTGGAACTTACTACATCTTAATTACTGATGATGCTTCTTGCGGGACTATTATTGCTGCAACCGTTCAGGATTTAGATGGCCCATCTATTACCAGTGTTTCTTCTACCAATATTTCTTGTAATGGCGGAAACGATGGCACTATTACCGTTAATTCAGTAACAGGGGGCACAGGACAAATTACCTACAGCATTAATGGTTCTACTTTCCAAACCTCTAATGTGTTTTCAGGCTTAACAGCCGGTACTTACACTATTGTGGTAAAAGACATTAACGGCTGTACCGGTAGCGAAAACAGAACGCTTTCTGAACCTAATGCTATAGTAATAAACACAACTGAAACTGATGCTACTTGCTTTGGTGCTGAAGACGGTGCTATACAGGTAGTAGCTTCCGGTGGTGCAGGCACATTGGCTTACAGCATCGATTTTGGCATAACTTATCAATCTAGCAATGTATTTGAAGATTTAGGTGCAGGCACTTATGTAGTGGTAGTGCGCGATGCAGGTGGTTGTTTAAGCAACCAAGCGGTTAGAATAAATCAGCCTGCTAAAATCAATATTTCTTTAGGTGTGTTAAATGTAACTTGCAGAAATGCTGAAGATGGTGCTATTGCAGTAACAGCATGGGGAGGAACCGGTGCTTTACAATACAGCTTAGATGGTAATAACTATCAATCTTCTAATGTGTTTAGCGATTTAAGTGGTGGTGGATATATCGTTCGTGTTAAAGATGCCAATAACTGTATCGAACTTCAGAACACTTTAGTAGTAGAACCTGCCCAATTAAATGCTGTTGAAGCTATTAGCAATGTTAGCTGTGCCGGTGGTGAAAATGGTGTTATAGATTTAACGGTAAGCGGTGGTACTTTGCCATACAGCATTATCTGGTCTAACAGTGCTACTACTGAAGATAACTTCAATCTTTCAGAAGGTAATTATACCGTTTACATTTCTGACGCAAACGGATGTTTATTTTCAGAAAGCTATGCTGTTACCGAGCCTGCTAATCCAATTATTATAAATGGTGTTGTGGCTGATGCTACTGACTCAATTGCCTTAAATGGTGCTATAGATATTACTGTTACCGGTGGCACTTCCCCTTATTCATTTACATGGTCTAATGGAGCTACTACGCAAGATGTTAATGGCCTCGCTGCAGGTAATTACTCTGTAACGGTAGAAGATGCCAACAACTGTGTTACTTCTAATTCGTTTACAGTAGCAGGTTACACAAGTGTTGCCGAGCTTTCAGTAATTAAAAACAGCACTAGTTTATATCCAAACCCTGCAAGCAGCTTTACAGTAGTAGAAGCGGTAGGTTTTGAGATAAACACTGTGCAAGTGTATGATTTAACGGGTAGAATTGTATTTGAATCTACCCCGAATAATTCTAAAGAGAACATTAATACAGCCAACTTTAACAATGGTGTGTACTATGTAAGAATTGGTGTAAACAACAACTTCATCACTAAAAAATTAGAGATTATACAATAGCCTATTCTGGTTGGTTATAGTTGGTTGCTTAGCCCCTGCGAAAAAATCGCAGGGGCTAAGTTTTTTATTTGAACCCTAATTGCAGAACTTTGTTCCACTGTTCGCATGAATTTAGATGAGCTATTGTCCCGCTTTCGGGAAAATATTGAGTTACAATCTATTGCTGAAAAAATCAACGCCACACCCCCTGCAAGATTTTTTCTGAGGGGCATGGTGGGCTCGTCAGACACGTTTTTGGCAGCCGCACTCTACAAGCTTTTAAAGCATCATCATGTTTTTATTCTGAACGACAAAGAAGAAGCCGCCTATTTTCAAAACACGCTTACCGACCTGCTCAATAAAAAAGATATTTTCTATTTCCCTGATTCGTTTAAACGCCCGGGCAAGCTGGAAGAAGTAAGCAGCAATAATATTTTGCTGCGCACCGAAACCGTAAACCGCATTACCAATAGCGTAACCAAAGCCGAATTGATTGTTACTTACCCTGAAGCATTGTTTGAAAAAGTAGTGCAAAAAGAAGTGCTGCAACAAAACATGTTGCTCATTAAAATAGGAGAGAAGCTTGACATGGATTTTATGCTCGACCTATTGCTTACCTATGAATTTGAGCGCGTAGATTTTGTTTATGAGCCGGGGCAGTTTTCCATTCGTGGTGATATTATCGATATTTTTTCTTTCGGCAATGAACAGCCATACCGTGTGGAATTGTTTGGCAATGAAGTAGAAAGCATTCGCACTTTCGATCCCGAAACACAGCTAAGTGAAAAGAAAATTTCGCAGGTAAGCATTGTGCCCGATATTCAAAACCATTTTACGGTTGAACAAAAAACTTCTTTCTTTTCGTTGCTGCCTGCCAACACCGTTTTGTGGGTGAAAGATGCTGTGCTGGTTATGGATGTGTTGCAGCGCAATTTTGAAGCCGCGCAAAAAGTGTATGAAGAAACCCGAAAGAAAAAAGGGTTGGTATTAGAAGAAAATAATCGCTTTTTTGAAGAAGAGCCGAACGTGATGTTTGAAATGCCTGCTGCATTTTTCACACAAGCGCAAAATTATCCTATCATAGAGTTTGGCAGCAAAGCACATTTCAGTAATTCTGAAAAAGTAGAATTCGATTTTTCACCGCAACCTTCTTTCAGAAAAAATTTTAACCTGCTTATAGAAAACCTGAAAGCCAACGAAGCGAAGCACATTACCAATTTCATTTTTGCTGAAAACCCTAAGCAAATTGAAAGGCTCTATCATATTTTTGAAGACCTGAAAAGTGAGGTGCATTTTCACCCTATTCCGAAGAGCATACACGAAGGCTTTATTGATAACAAGCTGAAGCTGGCGTGCTATACCGATCATCAGATTTTCGATCGTTTTCATAAATACAAACTGAAAGAAGGCTATACCCGCAACAAAGCCAACTTGCTGAAAACTATTAAAGAGCTACAGCCCGGAGATTTTGTAACGCATATCGATTTTGGTGTGGGCGTATATTCAGGTTTAGAAAAAATAGACGTGAATGGACAAATGCAAGAGGCCGTTCGTTTAATTTATCGCGATAACGATTTGTTGTATGTGGGCATTAACTCGCTGCATAAAATTTCTAAATATTCGGGCAAAGAAGGCACTGCACCCAAAGTAAATAAATTGGGCACCGATGCTTGGGAAACGCTGAAGCGCAAAACCAAAAAGCAAATAAAAGATATTGCCGACCAGTTGATAAAACTGTATGCACAGCGCAGGGCACAAAAGGGTTTTGCTTATTCGCCCGATAATTATTTGCAGAATGAATTAGAAGCAAGTTTTATTTACGAAGACACGCCCGACCAGGAAAAAGCCACCATAGATTTTAAGCGCGATATGGAATCGCCTACACCTATGGATAGATTAGTTTGTGGCGATGTGGGTTTTGGTAAAACCGAGATTGCGGTACGTGCAGCTTTCAAAGCCGTGTGCGATTCTAAACAAGTGGCCGTGCTGGTGCCTACAACCATTTTATCGATGCAGCATTACCGCACGTTTAAAAGCCGCATGGAAGGCTTGCCCGTAACGGTAGATTATATTAACCGTTTTAAAACAGCAGCGCAGAAAAAAGAAACACTACAAAAACTGGAAGAAGGCAAAGTAGATATTGTTATTGGCACTCATGCCATATTGGGCAAGAGCATGAAGTTTAAAGATTTGGGGCTGATGATTGTTGATGAAGAACAAAAGTTTGGTGTTTCGGCAAAAGAAAAACTGCGCGAAATGAAAGTGAATATAGACACGCTTACCTTAACGGCAACGCCCATTCCGCGAACGTTGCAGTTTTCATTAATGGGTGCGCGTGATTTATCGGTTATAAGAACGCCACCGCCCAACAGGCAGCCCATTCAAACGGAGTTGCATGCTTACAACGATGACATGATTAAAGAAGCTATTGAGTATGAAGTGCATCGTGGCGGGCAGGTATTTTTTATTCATAACCGAGTGAAAGATATTTATGAGGTGGTGGGTATGTTGCAAAAGCTTTGCCCTAAAATAGATTTTGGGGTGGCACACGGGCAAATGGAAGGCGACAAGCTGGAAGAAGCCATGATAAAATTTATGGAGCGCGAGTATGATGTGCTGGTGTGTACCAATATTGTTGAGTCGGGTTTAGATGTGCCGAATGCCAATACTATTATCATTAATAACGCACACTTCTTTGGGTTAAGCGAGTTGCACCAGTTGCGTGGTCGTGTAGGACGAAGCAATAAAAAAGCATTTTGTTATTTGTTTACGCCACCGCTTTCGGTATTAACACCCGAAGCACGCAAGCGATTAAAAACTATTGAAGAATTTTCTGATTTAGGCAGCGGCTTCAACATTTCTTTACGCGATATGGATATTCGTGGAGCGGGTAATTTATTAGGTGGCGAACAAAGTGGTTTTATTGCCGAAATTGGTTTCGATATGTATCATAAAATTTTAGACGAAGCCATTCGCGAATTAAAACAAACTGAATACAAAGAAATTTATGAAGAAGAATTAAACCGCGACCAGGATTTTGTGCGCGATTGCCAAATTGATACTGATTTGGAAATGCTCATTCCCGATTATTACATTAGAAACATCAACGAGCGCTTGAGCATTTATACCGAACTGGATAATGTTGATGATGAAGAAAAACTACAACAGTTTAAAACCAATTTAAAAGATCGCTTTGGCGAAGTACCCAAGCAGGTAGAAGAATTGTTTAATGGCCTGCGCTTGCGTTGGGTAGCTAAAAAGTTGGGCTTTGAAAGAATAGTTTTCAAAAACAAAAAACTGAAATGCTATTTTATTGAAAACCCTGCATCTTATTTTTACGAAACACCTGTATTCGGAAAAATTATGGGGTATGTGCAAAGCAACCCCAAAAAATGTTCGGTAAAACAAACCAACAAATCTTTAATACTCTCTTTTGAAAATATTAAAACCATGCAAGAGGCAAATACTTTACTGCATGAAGTAAATGACTTTGTTCAATAAAACTAAAAAGTTGATTGCGATTGAAATTTTAATATTTAAAAGCCTCGCTTTCATTTGATAGCGAGGCTTTTGCACATAAAGACTATCCGTTAATCGATAAGTGAAACGCTGCGCTTAATAAACTTAGTAAGTTTTTCGCCTTTCAACATTCCCTGAGAAAGCAATGCTAAATCATACACTTGATCAACCAAGCTGTTTTTCTTATCGGCATTTTCTTCTTTTAAAATTTTATTAATTGCCGGGTGGTTAGTGTTCAATACTAAGTTTAGAAATTCAGGCATGTGATTTTTTTGTCCTGAAACAGCTTGCATATCGCTAAAGCGCCTCATAAATTCTGGCTTAGTTATAAAGGCAGGTTGCTCATCGGGCGAAAGTGGTTTTAGCTGCACGGTTACCGATGTGCTGTTAATATGCGCCTTAAACAATTCTTCTAAAGATTTCTCTTCATCTTTCGAGAGTACCGATTCCAATTTGCTGTCTTTCTCAATTAAATTATCGGCAGTATCAGCATCAACTCGTTTAAACGATAATTTTTCTTCTGCTCCTTCTAAGTGATTAATAAAGTGGCTGTCAATTATTGAGTCCATCAACAATACATCATAGCCTTTGGCTTTTGCTGCATCAATATAGGCGTGTTGCTGTTCGGTATTTGTAGCGTAAAGTGCAACCAACGTCTCATTTTTATCGGTTTGGTTAGCTTTAATTTGCTCACGATATTCTTCAATGGTAAAGAATTTATTGTCAAGATTTTGAAGCAGTGAATAGCTCTTTGCTTTCTCACGAAACTTATCTTCGCTTATCATACCGAATTTTACAAACAACCCAATATGCTCCCATTTCTCTTCAAAATCTTTTCGGTTTTCTTTAAATAAATCGTGCAGCTTATCGGCTACTTTTTTAGTAATGTAGTTGTTAATTTTTTTCACATTGCTATCGCTTTGCAAATAGCTGCGCGAAACATTCAACGGAATATCGGGTGAATCAATAACACCATGTAAGTGCATTAAAAATTCAGGAACAATATTTTCTACGGAATCGGTAACGAATACTTGATTGCTGTATAGCTGAATTTTGTTTTTCTGCATTTCAAAGCCCTGATGCAGTTTTGGGAAATACAAAATGCCGGTGAGGTTAAACGGGTAATCTACATTCAGATGAATCCAAAACAAAGGTGGCTCAGAAAAAGGGTAAAGTTCTTTATAGAAATTCTGATAATCATCGTTGGTCAACTCTGAAGGTTTGCGTGTCCATGCAGGGTTAGGATTATTAATAGACTCTAGCTTGGCAAGTTTCTCAAGATCTTCAAAATCTTCTTTAGTGCCAAAGCGAATAGAAACCGGTAAAAATTTGCAATATTTTTTCAGTAAATCTTCTACACGATTTTTTTCTAAAAACTCTTTACTTTCTTCATTAATATGCAATACAATATCGCTGCCTCTGGTAACTTTTTCATGAGCCGTTAAAGTAAAGTTAGGACTACCATCACAAGACCAGTGAGCAGCTTCCAAGCCTTCTTTGTATGATTTGGTAAAAATTTCTACCCTATCTGCTACCATAAAAGCTGAATAAAAACCTAAACCGAAATGCCCGATTATAGTAGCCCCGTCAGTGCCTTTAAATTTTTCTAAAAATTCTTCCGCAGAAGAAAAAGCAATTTGGTTGATGTATTTTTTCACTTCATCTGCTGTCATGCCAATGCCACGGTCGCGAATCGTAAGCGTTTTAGCAGCTTCATCTATAATTACATCAATTCGCGTGTCGCCCAATTCGCCCTTTACTTCTCCCATAGAAGAAAGCTTGATAAGTTTTTGGGTGGCATCTACTGCGTTCGATACCAATTCGCGTAAAAAAATTTCGTGGTCTGAATACAAGAATTTTTTAATAATCGGAAAAATATTTTCCGTTTGCACGTTAATTTGTCCTGTTTCCATAATATAATTGTTTGTTTCTAATTCGTTTCGCACTTTTGCAAAGGTTGTGCCACAGGGCTGCAGACTGACAGAATGGCAATATTTTTTCGTAGAATTATTTTTGGTAACAAAATCAAATAACTAAAACTACAATTAATGAAACCCCTAAAACTAATACCCGTTGCGCTCGATGAAAAAAGCTATCACGTGTTTCTTACTTTTTATGTAGAAGGCGTGAAATGTCGCTTTTTGTTAGATACCGGAGCATCGAAAACCGTTATAGATAAAGCTTTTGCAGAAAAACTGATGGGTAACAAAAAAATAAAAACCCTTAAGAAAGAAACACGTGGATTACACAGCGTTACCAATGAAACAGCCGTTGTAAAGGTGAAAAGTTTTGTAATGGGCGAGGTAGAAATTAAAAACCATGTATTTGCCGCAATAGATTTAGCCCATGTAAACGAAACCTATAAAAGTCTTAAAAAACCTAAGATTCAAGGAATATTAGGTTCTGACATTTTGTTAGACATTAACGCTATTATTGATTACGGAAAAAGACAGTTGCGCTTTGGATAGTTAATTGTTTTTTGAAATCACGTTAATGTAATCAGGCCCCAACTCATCAATAAACACTATACTTGTAGGTGTTTAATAAATCACTAAAAAATTAAACGGCTTTAATTTCTTGAATAACAATCCGTTTTACCGTTCGTGGCAGCGATTTTTAAAAAACCGCTCTGCTGTGGCAGGCTTATCAATTATTATTTTTTCAATAATAATTGCTTTGTTGGGTTATACTGTTACACCCGATAGCACCCCCGATGCCAACGACCAAATACTTCAAATTACCAATAAGCCACCCGGCTTTAAAGTGTTGTTGTTGCAGAAACATAAAAACAAAAATTTTGAACTGGTTTCATTGATTGAAAAAATGATTTATGGTGCAGAAAATCGTTTTGAAATGATTCCTATTAGCAGTTATCGGTTTTCAAACGATTCTATTATCATAGTTGAATACACCAATTCAGAAAGAAAATCGGAAAAAGCTTATTTGCTGGCAGATATTATTAGCCCTATTAATTCAGAAACATTTAGTTATAATATTCAGAGTGGCCAAATTGAATACATTAATTTTTCAGAAGAAAATATAAGTACCAATATAGAAACGCTTCAGCAGGAAGTGAGGCAACAAATTTCCTCTCGCACGTTTTTGTTAGGCACCGATAAGTTTGGAAGAGATATGTTGAGCAGATTGGTTATTGGTATAAGAATTTCTTTGTCGGTAGGCTTTATTGCAGTGGTTATTTCAATTTTTATTGGAGTACTGTTAGGCTCGCTTGCAGGTTATTTCAGGGGGTGGATAGACGAGCTAATTATGTGGTTTATAAATGTCATCTGGTCAGTACCTACTTTGCTTTTGGTGTTTGCTATGACACTGGCCATTGGCAAAGGCTTTTGGCAAATATTTATTGCTGTGGGTTTAACCATGTGGGTAGAAGCGGCACGCATAGTGCGTGGGCAGGTAATGGGCATTCGTGAAATGCAATACATAGAGGCAGCGCATAGTTTAGGCTATTCGCATACCCGAACTATTTTACTGCATGTATTACCTAATATAGTTGGCCCATTGGCAGTAGTGGCAGCCACCAACTTTGCTTCAGCAATAATTATAGAAGCAGGTTTAAGTTTTTTAGGTATTGGCGTGCAGCCACCAAAGCCATCGTGGGGTGGCATGTTAAATGAAAACTATGGATATATAATTGGAGAAAGCCCGTTTTTGGCTATAATACCCGGTATTGCTATTATGATTATGGTATTGGCGTTCAATTTTGTGGGTAATGGATTACGTGATGCTATGGACGTAAAAACAAGTACCGATAAATAATATTTTTTATTTTACTTTACTGAAGAATTTATAATTAATAACTAAACCATGGAGTCCTACACAAGCGATGTTGATGTGAAGATGAGTCATTTTGAGCGACTCCTTACTATAAAGCAGCTGCAAATCAATTCGCTACTCGAAGTATCGCAAGCCATTAATAATAATTTTTCTACTTCTGCATTATTCAGAATTTATGAATTTATTCTTCGGGCACAAATGGGTATTAACGGGCTGTTAGTGTATGTAAAAAACTCTAAGTGGGATTGTGTGTGCTCTACCGGTATTAATCCTGAGCTGAAAGACAAAATTGATGTAGAGCGCGATTTGATTCCTTATAAAGGCATTACCTTATTGCGTAATTTTACTAATAAAAGCCTTAATCAGTTCGATATTTTAATTCCTGTTTATCACAAAGACATTCCCCTGGCATATGTACTTATAGACGACCTGAAAGCAGACGATACCGATACCATAGAAGAAAAACTGAAGTTTGTACAAACCATTACCAATATTGTAATGGTAGCTGTTGAAAATAAAAGATTGTTCAGCAATCAAATTCAGCAAGAGGTAATGAAAAAAGAATTGGAATTTGCTGCGCAAATGCAGTCAATGCTTATTCCTGCCGATTTGCCCAATGACGATAAAGTTGAAGTAGCATCAGTGTATCTTCCCCACCACGAAATTGGTGGCGACTATTTCGATTTTATTAAAATTTCTGAAAACGATGTGGCGTTTACTATTGGCGATATATCGGGAAAAGGAATAGCTGCTGCACTATTAATGGCAAACTTTCAGGGCTATTTGCGTACGCAAATGATAGAGTCTAACGACCTGAAAGTTTTTGTGGAAAGCCTGAACGATAAAGTAAGCACCATTACCAAAGGCGAAAAATTTATTACACTGTTTTTAGGAGTATTTAATTTTGAAACCCGTGTATTGCGCTATGTAAATGCAGGGCATAACCCCCCGCTGTTGTATAATCAAGATACTATAACAGAACTCGAAACAGGTTGCACCTTGTTAGGTATGTTCGAAGACCTACCTTTTATAAATGTTGGTGAAGTAGTGCTGAAAAAAGAGGCCGTATTGATAAATTATACCGATGGCCTAATAGATTTTGAAAACGAAAAGGGAGAATTCTTTTCACTGGAAAGATTAATGACTTTCTTTGAGTCAAACCATCACCTTCCGATTAATGAATTTAACAGGCGATTAATGGATTATGTAAATGACTATAAAGGCGAAGGCAGCTTTACCGATGATATTACGGTGCTTACCTGCAGGTTTCATTAACTATTTCCGCATAGTAATATTTTAATTATTTTGGCAACATGTTTGTTAACTTGTTTCCTTCAAAAAACTTCTGATTATGAAAAAATATTTTTTTGTATTGTCATTGTTCGTGTTTTCTTTTCCGGCTATTGCGCAAGTAACCCTAAATGGCGTTAAACTACCAGCCTCTTTAAATGCTGAAAAAACCAATCTGGTATTAAATGGTGGTGGTATTAGAAAAAAAGCATTTTTCAAACTATACACTGCGGGCTTATATTTGGAAAACAAAACCGTAAATGCTGAAAATATTATTAATGCCGATAAGCCTATGGCTATGAGGCTTCAAATTACTTCAAGCATGATTAATAGCGAAAACATGTCTGAAGCTATACAGGAAGGCTTTGGAAAATCGCTGAAAGGAAACACAAAACCCATGCAGCCCAAAATAGATGCTTTTATTGAAACCTTCAAAAAGGAAGCTATTAAAGAAGGCGATATTTTCGACTTATATTATGTTCCGGGTAATGGAATTAAAGTGTATAAAAACAAAAAGTTTCAGAATACTACAGAAGGCTTAGACTTTAAAAAGGCTCTTTTTGGTATTTGGCTTTCTTCCGAACCGGTTGATGATGCCCTAAAAACCGGTTTGCTTGGTAAATAGTTTGTTTTTGCAAATCAACAATATCACGTTTACATTCTGCAAAGGCATTTAGCGGTTACTGCAAACAGATAAGCCTACTTTTATACCTGAAATAAATATCAGGTTATTCATGTCGGCCTCTTTGTTTTTATTAACTATTCTATGCTACTTTTCATTATTGATGGTGGTGGCATATTTTACATCGGACAAGGCAGATAACAACTCTTTTTTTATTGGCAACAAGCAGTCTCCTTGGTATTTGGTAGCATTCGGCATGATTGGCGCATCGCTTTCAGGAGTAACCTTTATATCAATTCCGGGCTGGGTAAGCAGTAGCCAGTTTGCTTACATGCAAACCGTATTGGGTTATCTGGCGGGCTACCTTGTAATAGCCACAGTTTTAATGCCCATGTACTACAGGCTGAATCTTACTTCTATTTACAGCTATCTTGAACAACGGTTTGGCTTTTGGTCGTACAAAACAGGTGCATTTTATTTTTTAGTGTCCAGAACTATTGGCGCATCGTTCAGAATGTTTTTGGTAGCCAGTGTAATGCAGTTTACCATTTTTGATAAAATGGGATTGCCTTTTTGGCTTACCGTAGTAGCTACTATTTTGCTTATTTGGCTATACACATACAAAGGCGGTATAAAAACTATTGTGTGGACTGATACGCTACAAACTTTATTTATGCTGGTAGCAGTGGTGCTAACTATTTTTATAATAGGCAATCAGCTAAACCTGAATATATCTGAAGTTTTTACTTTGGTTAAAAACAGCAACTACTCTAAAATTTTCTTTTTCGATGAATGGCAATCGCCAAATTACTTTTGGAAACATTTTTTAGGAGGCATGTTTATTGCCATAGCCATGACCGGCTTAGACCAGGACATGATGCAAAAAAACCTAAGTTGTAAAAACATAGGCGATGCACAAAAGAATATGTTTTGGTTTAGCATTGTGTTGGTATTTGTAAACCTTATTTTTCTTTCACTAGGCGCGCTGTTGTATTTATATGCCGAAACAAATTTTATTGCCTTACCCGAAAAAAGCGACCAGTTATTTCCTATGCTTGCTATGCAAGGTTATTTAGGCAGCATAGTTGCTGTACTTTTTGTTTTAGGGCTAATTGCTGCTGCCTATTCCAGTGCCGATTCTGCGCTTACAGCCCTTACTACTTCTTTCTGCATAGATATAATAAACATAAAAAAGTATGCTGAAGAAAAGCAAACATATATAAGACGCATGGTACATTTAGGCATGTCGGCAGTAATGTTTTTATGCATTTTATTATTTAAAGCCATTAATAACGATAGTGTTATTAAAGAGTTATTTACCATTGCAGGTTATACCTATGGCCCGTTGCTTGGGCTATATACTTTTGGATTGTTTACCAAATTAAACCTAAAAGATAAATGGGTTCCATTGGTTTGTTTACTATCACCTTTGGCTTGTTATTTGCTTAATGCCTATTCCGAAGATCTATTAAACGGTTATAAGTTTGGCTTTGAACTGTTGCTGCTCAATGGGGTTTTAACTTTTACAGGTTTATTTATTATTCATAAGAAACAAGCTGCTAAGGCTTAAAAGTTTCTTTCTAAAATATTATTCTATGCAAAAAAACTGGACTGAATTAAAAGCTGAATCATCGTGGATGATATTTAAAGTGATGAGCGAATTTGTGGAAGGCTTTGAAAAGCTGAATAAAATAGGCCCGTGTGTTTCTATTTTTGGTTCGGCAAGAACTTTACCCGACACTGAACTTTATGAAACTACCGTAAAGCTTTCTAAACGATTAACGGAAGAAGGCTATGGTATTATCACAGGTGGTGGCCCTGGTGTAATGGAAGCAGCCAATAAAGGTGCTTTTGAAGGAGGCGGAAAATCTGTAGGGCTGAATATTGATTTGCCTATGGAACAGTTTCACAACCCTTTTATTGATAGCGATAAGCTGATTACTTTTCAATATTTCTTTGTCAGAAAAGTAATGTTTATAAAATACGCACAGGCATTTGTAATGATGCCCGGTGGCTTTGGCACTATGGATGAAGCCTTTGAATGTTTAACCTTAGTACAAACCCTGAAGATTGATAAAATTCCTATAATACTTTTTGGATCTGAATTTTGGAACGACCTGGTGGTGTGGCTCGAAAAAGTAATGCTGGAAAAATATAATCACATTAACAAAGAAGACTTGCAGCTTTTTAAAATAACCGACAGTATAGATGAAACCATACACATCATTAGAGATTTTTATAAAGATGAACGCCAGTTGAGTCCGAATTTTTAGCATGAAAATATTTTTCACCATTTTATTTTTTTTACTGATTGAATGTGCTGTTGCCCAACCCAAAACCTATCCGGTAATTGCCTCGCCCATAGACTTGCCTATTTCGCTTTCAGGCACTTTTTGCGAGTTGCGAAACTCACATTTTCATGCAGGTATCGATTTTAAAACCAATGGTGAAGAAGGCCATAAAATATATGCAGTTGACGAAGGTTATATTTCGCGCATCAAAATTTCAGGTTCGGGCTATGGAAAGGCTTTGTATATAGACCATCCCACAGGCTATACCAGTGTATATGGCCACTTGCAAAAATTTACACCCGAAATAGAAGCATGGCTTTATAAAGTGCATCACTATTTACAAAGCGCACAAATAGACACCATGCTTCCGCCAGATGTTATTAAAGTAAAGCGAAGAGAATGGGTAGCCTTATCGGGCAATACAGGTGGCTCGCAGGGGCCACACCTGCATTTTGAAATGCGAGAAACAGCAAGTGAAGCTCCTGTAAATCCTAAACTTTTTGGATTGCAGATTAACGACAACACAACGCCTTATGTGGGGCAGCTTATGCTACAAGCTTTTAATAAAGAAGATGCCTCTTCTAATGAAGTAAAAATTAAGCTTGTTAAAAAAGGCAGTTACTTTGGTTTATATAATAAAGACACTTTAAAAGTAAATGCCACAAAAATTGGTGTATCTGTTTTTACTGAAGACAAAATGGAAGGCAGCGAAAACAACAATGGCATTTATGAATTAAAACTAAAGGTTGAAGATGAAACACATTACGGTTTTCGCTTTAATAAACTAGGTTCTTTTGACGATGGCAAAAAAATTGCCGGACACATGGAACACCGCACCCATAAGATTACAGGTGCAAAATATCATCGTTGTTACAGGCTGCCGGGCAATTATTTACCGGTATATTTCAGCCTTACTAATGATGGTTTTATTTACTTAAAAAACGAACCTGTAAAGGTTGTTATAGAAGTTTCCGATTTTAATCAAAACACTTCGAGAGTGCAATTTTATTTACATCACGATTCCACTTCCAATATTTTCTCTTTTCAGCCAAAAAAATTTCAGCAAATATTTTCTTACATAAAACCACACGAGTTTGAAGCCGATGGCATTAGTGTTCAGTTTAAAGATTCTACTTTTTACGAAAATGTATGTTTCAATTACAATGTTACACCGGGCAATGCCGAGTCAAAAATTTTTTCAGACATTCACCAGTTACACACCGATTTAGAGCCCTGCCAACGTGAATTTAAACTTACCTTGTTTGCTAAAAACTTACCCGAAACACTAAAACATAAAGCTTTAGCGGTTAGAGAAAACTTTAAGGGCAACCGTGCCCCGTTGTATGGCGAATGGAATGGCGATGAGGCTTTTACCTTTAGCAGTAAAGAGTTTGGTAAGTTTTATATTTCTATAGACACTACACCGCCTAAAATAAACCCGATTAATATTTATGCCAATAAACTGATGCGGGCTGAAAATATTGTGAAATTCAGGGTTTCAGATAATCTTACCGGAGTAAATAATATTGATTTATTTATTGATGGCAAGTGGGCACTTACTGAGTATGATGCTAAAAATAGTTTGGTTTGGCATAAATTTGAACCCTCGCTTGAACAAGGCTTACACGAACTTGTTTTTGAGGTTACCGATAGAATGAATAATAAACAATTATTTAAAACCACATTTAGAAGATAACCATGAGCACAACATTAAAAACCGGAGATAAAGCCCCAGCATTTACTGCAAACGACCAAAACGGCAACCCTGTGAAACTAACCGATTTTAAAGGCAAAAAGGTGGTAATATATTTCTACCCGAAAGATGATACCCCGGGTTGCACTAAAGAAGCCTGCAACTTTCGCGACAATTTTAATTTGCTGAAAAAGAAAGGCATTGAAGTAATTGGCATTAGTACCGACAGCGTAAAATCTCACGGAAAATTTGCCGATAAATATGAATTGCCTTTTACCCTTGTAGCCGATGAAGACAAAACCATTGTGGCTGCTTACGGTGTGTGGGGCGAAAAAAAGTTTATGGGCAAAACCTATATGGGCACCAGTCGTACTACATTTATTATAAACGAGAAAGGCATTATTGAACACATTATTACCAAGGTAGATACTACCAATTCAACAGAGCAGGTGTTGGAATTAATAGAGGCATAATATAAAATACCCAAAAACCAAGTAAGTTTTAAATAAATGTTGCTAATGAATACCTTTCTTTCGCATAACAAAAGGGATGGTTACTCGGGTCTTTCCTCGGCTGCATGATTAATGCCTAAAACAGCATTAATTGGGCACCAGCCCAGCAAGCCAAATAAAAATATTGGCACGCCTGCTGCCATAATCCATACGTTAT
>CAZIZP010000009.1:0-136010 GCA_964543705.1 uncultured Chitinophagaceae bacterium | reverse complement strand
TAAATTGCCTGAAGATGCGCACTTGCACTTTTCTAAACTGCTCGTCTATTTCTTTCTTATTCAAGGTTAAAAAAAGCTCGTTCATACTTATTATTGCTTTTTCAGAAAAACAATTTTCTTATAAATAGTTTTAAGAAAGTGCAATGATACAATTTTTGAGCTTTGAAATTTTCTAACTTTTCTAATCTTCTCATTTTTCTTTTATCCTGAAGCCGTTAGCCCTTAGCCATTTTGAACTTTGAATTTTGAATTTGTTTTGGGCTTAGAATTTAGGATTTAGCATTTCACTCAATTTCCTCATTTTCCATTTCTGCCGTATAATAATTACACATACAAATTAAATTTGTCATGTTTAGTGTCATTTTGGCAGAATTTTTTGTTTCACGAGTAGTTTCCGAAGCCGGAAAGCGCTCGTGAAAGGGAGTGTCCAAGAGTTTATTTAGGAGTGTCAAAAAGAGAGTGTCAGGGTTAAAAAAACGGTTATCAAAAAGAAACAAAAAACTTCAAACGTAACAGAAAATGTTAAACTGAGTTTGTTCAAAACGGTCAAATTTATTTAGGTATTAACTGAAAACTCACCACAAACTAAAAGCATTAAATTCAAAACCCCGCGCTTATGCATGCAATTTAAACACCCAAAAGGGTCAGTTCAATAACCTGAAAACTAACAACCCATATTGCGTATGTAACATATGTTACCAATTACCGATAATACCCGCTTTAATTTTGCTGCAAATTATTGCGGCCTATGTATAACCGTATTAAACACGATAAAGCATTAGTGCTTACAGAAAAGCTTATCAGCATAGTTAAGTTATTGGTTTTTGCTATGGTGTTAATGGTTACGCTGCTTGTTGCCTTTATAATTTTTTCGTTATCGGGTGGCCCAAGTTTATTTAATACTATTTCAGAAAAAACTGAAAAAACAGCAGCCGATAAAGTGGTAAATGAAGTAAAAACCCAGCCTGCTGCTATAAACTTTTGGAAAGCCCCCGATATAACTACACTGGGCAACAGTGCAACAGACGAAACCATTAAATATGGCAAAGAACTTATAGCCAATACCTCGAAATACCTCGGGCCCAAGGGCAGCGTAATGCAAACCACCAACGGGCTGAATTGCCAAAACTGCCACCTTGAAGCCGGCACAAAAGTGTTTGGCAACAACTATGGTGTGGTATATGCCAATTACCCTAAATACAGGGCGCGCAGTGGCAAAGAAGAAGATATTTATAAACGAGTAAACGACTGTATGGAGCGTAGTCTCGATGGAAAGCCTTTAGCAGAAAACAGCAAAGAAATGCAGGCTATAAAAGCCTATATAGAATGGCTGGGTAAAGAAGTAGCAAAAGGCACCCAACCTGAAGGCATCGGTATTTATAACCTGCCCTATTTAAGCAGGGCAGCCATCCCCGAAAAGGGCAGGGCGGTATATGAGGCCAAATGCCAAAGCTGTCACCAGGCCAATGGCGAAGGGGTTTTAAATAACGAAGGAACGGCTTATGTGTATCCGCCTGTGTGGGGCAAACATTCTTATAACGATGGGGCAGGGCTGTATAGAATTAGCCGCTTTGCAGGGTTTGTAAAATACAATATGCCTTTGGGCGCATCGCACCAAATGATGATGCTTACGGATGAAGAAGCTTGGGATGTAGCTGCCTTTGTAAACAGCCAGCCACGTCCCAAAAAAGATATATCGAAAGACTGGCCCAACATAGCCGAAAAACCGGTTGACCACCCCTTTGGGCCTTTTGCCGATGGCTTTAGCGAAAGCCAGCATAAGTATGGGCCTTTTGAACCCATAAAAGCTAAACTGAAAGAAATAAAAGAAGCCAAAGCTTCAGCAAAAAACCTGTAAAACACCATTATGAAAAATAAACCGATTATAGTAGTCGCCTTACTATTGCTTTTTAGCACTCTTATGGTAAACAATATTGTTGCCCAGGGAAATACCACTGCAACCGCAAAACACAAAATAGTAATGCAACTTACCAGCCCCGATACACTGGTGTATGCCGGCCTGTTTAAGCAGCTTAAAAACCTGAAAGAAGGCTGGGGCAATGAAGTAGTTATAGAAGTGGTGTGTCACGGCCCGGGAATAAATTTGTTGCATACAGATAAAACCAAATTTTCAGAAAAAATAAAACAGGCCACAGCACAGGGAATAATATTTGTTGCCTGTGAAAACACGCTGAAAGAAAAGCAGATTGCCAAAGAAAAAATACTTCCCGAAGCAGCATTTGTATTAATGGGAATAGGTGAAATAGTAGAAAAGCAAGAACAAGGCTGGAGCTATATTAAAGCCGGCTTCTGAAAAAAAATACCTTATCTGTTATATCAAATTAGGCACTATGTTGAAGAAAATATTTACGCTTGTATTATTGTTGTTTTATTCATTTTTAATTTTTGCGAGTAACCATTCGTTGCATTCCGATACGGTTGCTAACGAAAAGCAAAAGTTTAATTCGCTACACGATTATTTTTCAAAAGGCACCTTTTATGCCCACTCGCGTGCCTATTTTATGAGCACCATTAACAATGGCAGGCTGAAAGACGATTATGCACTAACAGCCGGAGCAGGTATTGGTTATAAAAGCCCTGCATTACATGGCTTTGGTTTTGCGTTAAGCGGCTTTTTTATTTTCGATTTGGTTTCTTCTGAATTAGATAAACCCGACCCGTTTACCAACCAACCCAACAGGTATGAAATAGGGTTGTTAGATGTAACACATCCTGAAAACAAAAAAGATTTAGACCGCCTGGAAGAAGCTTTTATTTACTACGAAAACAAATGGGTAAACGTAGAAGTAGGAAGAATGAACTTAAACACGCCTTTCATTAATCCGCAAGATGGAAGAATGAGGCCAAGTTTAGAAGAAGGTGCATGGGCAAAAATAAAACCACACAGCAAAATAACTTTTGAGGGCGGCTGGCTTTGGGCGTTTTCGCCACGGTCAACAGTGTTGTGGTATCCGAGATTGCGCTCAGTAGGCACTTACCCTACTGGCGTAAATATTGAAGGCAAACGTTCAGGCTATGCCAATAATATTGCCTCAAAAGGGGTAGGGGTGTTCAGCATGAAATTGTTCCTTAAAAATATGGAGTTAGAACTGTGGAACTACACCGCACATAATACTTTTAATACAGCACATCTTCAGTATGAATATAAGATACCGGTAACTGCAACACAAAAAATTAAACTAGGTATTCAGTTTACCCGACAAGACCGGATAAATAACGGGGGCAATGCCGATGCCCAAAAAAGATATTACGAAACCAAAGCCGCAACGGTAATCAGCAGCAGAGTAGAATATGCCAATAAGCATAATACTATAAACGTTAACTATTCTCGCTTTTCAAAAGAAGGCAGGTTTTTATTCCCAAGAGAATGGGGGCGCGACCCTTTTTATACTTTTATACCACGCGAACGTAATGAAGGCTTTGGCAACGTAAATGCCTATACTATTAACTACATACATCGCTTTAATGTAAAAGGCTTGTCGGCTGGTGTTTCGGCTGGTGTTTATCGTATGCCTGAAGTAACCAATTTTGAATTGAACAAGTATGGCTTGGGAGATTATGCGCACATTAATTTAAATGCCAAGTACTTTTTTCAAAATAAACTGAAGGGTTTGGATATACAATTGTTGCTTATGAGCAAAGTAAATATGGACGATAAAAACCTTGCTGAAAGATATTTATACAATCGTGTAAATATGTTTCATACCAACGTAATCATTAACTACTATTTCAATTCTAAAGATTTTGCAAAGGCAAAATAAAAAAGCCCCGCAATTTTTGCGAGGCTTGTAGTTTTTTTTAAAACAACAAATTATTTCTTTTTTGTAGCAGCAGCGGGTTTATAA
The DNA here is from genome assembly GCA_964543705.1 of uncultured Chitinophagaceae bacterium. Lineage (GTDB taxonomy): Bacteria > Bacteroidota > Bacteroidia > Chitinophagales > CAIOSU01 > CAYSGX01. Next base: position 132,144 of record CAZIZP010000009.1, on the reverse strand, counting down.
TCGGGCTGTGCTTTAATTTCAGCAATAAGCTTGTCGTTCATTTTCACATATTCTTCGTAGTTAGCAGCTTTTGCTTTATCAGCTGAAACCGTAGCCGTAGCAATAGCACCATTATAGTCTTTCAGTTTATACTGAATTTTTGCTTTGGTGTGGTATAGCCAGAAAGCTTCAGCACGAGCATCAATAGCTTTATTAATCCATTCCAATGCTTTATTTAAATCTTTACCGTTTTCTAAGTAATAGGTTGCTGCCTGTGAATAAGGTCTTTTGTCAACACCCATTTCTTTTTCAATGGCAGCCATAATTTTAGTATCAATTTCAGCCTGAACTTTAAAGCTTACTTCAGTTCTGTCCCAACGTAAAAAAACATCAGCTTCGTTAGGTTTAATATTATTTACATCAATAGTAAAAGTTTCTACAGTAGCAGCAAGTGCAGTGGGCTTAGCAGCAATTCTTACCACATCGTTTTCAGCTTTGTAATCGTTTTCGCTGGTTACATCAAGGTCTTTTGTAATAATAATGGTCCATTCTGTTTCTCCCGGAATAGAAAGAAGGCCATATTTGCCATTGGCAATTTTTACTCCGTTTACTGTAACCTCATCGCCAAAAGAAATGGTGGTGGCAGCGTTAGCACCGGTGCGCCATACTTTTCCAAAAGGTACAACATCGCCAAAAGCTTTTCTGCCTTTTACACTTGGGCGCGAATATTCAATTTCGATATTGGCAGTGGCAAACTGCTGGGTAATAGTTTGTTTTGGGCTTGGTGGTGGAATGGGTAATGATTGTGCATTAGCGGTGTTAACCAAAAATCCGAAAGCTACAATGCCTGCAAATACAAGTTTACTTTTGTTCATCATAATAAATAAGGTTTTTTAATGTGGCAGTAAAAATAAGTAATTGCTACACAACAGGCTTAAATGCAGATTGTTTAAACGGTGCAGGCTGTGTGGCATCGTCAAATTCACTTCGAAGCACTGAAAGCTGGCGATAAATCCAGTCGTGTGTTTTTTGCTGAAGCAGTTGCGCATCGGAAGCAGTATATACTTCGCCAACTTTCATTTTTACTTTAGTTTCGGGCTTGCTGAAACAACGGAAAAAATGTGGAACAAAAGTATCTTTTCCTACCCATGCATCTTCTGTTACTTCATATTCTATAGCCACAGGCACTACGGGAATATTACCTTCTGCCGCCACCTGAAACATTCCGGGTTTAAATACTAAGCAACCCGGCCCTTCATAAGTGGTGCCTTCGGGAAATACGACAACCGAGTAACCTGCAGCAAGGCGTTCTTTAACTTTCTCACGGGTTTCTTTTCTACTGTTGCGGTCGCTTCTGTTTACCAGAATGGTACCTGTAATTTTAGTGCCCCAGCCAATCAATGGCCATTTGCCTACTTCAGCTTTCATTACATAACTGCTGAAAAACTGAGCACAGGTAACCACCCCATCAATATAGCTTCTGTGATTAGGTAAAAACAATACTTTCCCTTCAGGAATATTACCCTGAATTTCTACTTTAATGTTTAAAAGTTTCAGCATGGTATTACTCCATTGTTTCGGAATTAAAACAGCATTATGTAGTTTGAATCCCTGAAAAATATTTAATGCAAGTAACTTCAGAATAAAGTAAAAGGTAACTGCAATAAATGCAATGAAGCGATAAAATGCTAACAGATAATTCATAAGGCTATTAAGTGTTTGTTAAAAATAACTTCACTTAACAGCTAATGTTGCCTGTAAAAACAAAATTGTTGAAATAGTAATATGCCGGTTAAACTGCAATAATTATTACGTAACGTAGCGTTAAAAAATTACTTAGGCTTATATTTAGAAGCATTTAAAATTTCCTGAGGGTCTTTATACAACAGTTGCTCAAATGTAACTTCAGGATGTTTTTCCATATACTTTCTTACAATTTGCCAACCTACCCATGCACCAATATTTCCGGGCGATTCAACGGGCATGCCGGCAGTATTTGGCGCAGCACCAATATATTTTTTCAGTTCTTTATTTTCGGTTTTATACAATACATCATGCTTTATAAAGAAGCCCCAAATTTGTGCTTCGTTACTCATGCACCATTCAATATCTTTTGAGTTGTAGCCTATTTTCAAATAATCTTCTACATCGGGCAATACTAAATCGAGAAAGTAAAGTTTCTTACCGGCAGCAACACAATGTGCCAAAATAGTATTGTCTCTTGGCTCAAAATTGAAATAAATACCTGCGGCAACATCCATAGCATTTGCTACCATATATTCAGGTTTAAACTTTTCATACAAATATTTAGGATATACTGAAGGGTAAAATTTATAGTCTTCGCCTAAATACATATCTACACCAATGCCTAAAATAGAAGTATCGTACGAAACTGCGCTCCATCCGAAATTGCCGGTAAAGGTTATTATTTGTGGAACAGAGTAATTTGGAAAATAATATTTGAAATAGCGAAAGGCTTGGGTAAGTTCTTTTTCATATACTGAAAAATCTTTAAATACCTGCAGGCAAGTATCAGCCACCTGTTTTACATATTGGTCATTTCTGTACACTGAAAAATTAATAGCAGTAGCAGCTTTATCTTTATCTAAATTTCCAAAACCCATTATTTCAGAAAAATAGAATGGTGTAAAATCAGGATATTTTGTTTTCAATTGAAGAAGTGCTTCAGTTGGATTTTCAACAGGTATCGTAAAAAAATCTTGCTCAAAGCGCTTAACATCTAACTGCACATTTATATTATCTACGTTTGGTTTTTTCTTACTTTTGTTGCAGGTGCTGCACCCATAAAGCATTAGTATTGCAGTTATTATTATCAAGTACCTGAACATTGTCATCGGAAAAATATTTTAGTAAAATTAGAAAACCATTACCATGAGAGAAATTATTGCAGTGTTAATAGTACTAACCTTTTCATACAATTCTTACTCACAGAGCGAAAAATTCAGATTAGGACTTACCGCAAGTCCTATGCTTACTTGGACAAAGCCCGATAAAGCTTTTGACAAAGGCAAAATAAGAATGGGTTTTGAATATGGCTTAATTACCGATATTTCCTTTAACGATGAAGGCAACTATGGCTTGTCAACGGGAATTTTATTGTCATTAGCCGGAGGTAATATTGAAGGGCCTTTACAAACTGCTTCATTGGCTTTGCCTGCCGCTACCGCTATTACAGCAAAGCTTCAATATATATCAATACCGTTGTTACTGAAATTAAAAACCAATAAAATAAACGATAAGATTTCGGTATATGGTAAGTTTGGTACGCTGCAATCTTTTAGATACAGGGCAAAAGCAGATTTTGAAAATGCTATTGATGAAGAAACAGGCGTAAACATTGCCAAAAAAACAAAGAGTATTGATAATGCCTCTACTGTAAAATCTAAACTTTTTAATTTTTCAGTACAGGTTGGCGCAGGTATAGAATACTATGTTTCCGACAGAACTTCAATTATAACCGGTATCTATTATAACCATGGTTTTATTCCGGTGTTGAAAGAAGATGTTACCCGTTCTGAAGCAACTATGAGCAATTTAGGCTTACGCCTTGGTGTTATGTTTTAATTTTATTTGGCAACTATTTATCAATGAAAATTGCAGTAGCGCAACTTAACTATCATATAGGAAATTTTGAAGCCAACTATGAAAAAATGCATAAGGCTATAAACGATGCAAAAGCGCAACAAGTTGATATAATTATTTTTTCAGAACTCTCTGTTTGTGGTTATCCGCCACGCGATTTTTTAGAATTTTCTGATTTTATAAAACGCTGCGATGAAGTGATAAAACAGCTTGCGGCTCTTTCAGAAAATATTGCAATAGTTGTAGGCAGTCCTTCTGTAAACGATAATGTTTTAGGAAAAGACCTTTTTAACTCTGCTTATTTTTTAGCTGAAGGAAAAGTACAACAAGTAGTGCACAAAACCTTATTGCCTACTTATGATGTGTTTGATGAGTACCGTTACTTTGAACCAAATACCGATTTTAATGTAGTGTACTTTAAAGACAAAAAAATTGCGCTTACCGTATGTGAAGATTTGTGGAATGTAGGTAACGATAATCCGCTTTATACCGTTTGCCCTATGGACGAACTTATTAAGCAACAGCCTGATTTTATTATTAATATTTCAGCTTCTCCGTTCGATTATAATCATGCAGAAGACCGTAAACGAGTATTGAAAGCTAATTGCGATTTATACCACTTACCTATATTTTATGTAAATCATGTAGGCGCACAAACCGAATTAATTTTCGATGGCGGCTCGTTAGTTATGAATGCTGATGGTAGCGTGTGTGATGAGTTGCCGTACTTTGAAGAAGCTATTAAATATTTTGAAATCCAAAATTTAAAATTCAAAATTCTAGAAGTAACTGAAAATATCAAAGAAGGTAATGACAATCCCTCGCCTCTCACCCCTCGTTTTCCGCCCCATTCAAAAATGAGTTTAATACACGATGCGTTGGTGTTGGGCATTAAAGATTATTTCAGAAAGTTGGGTTTTCAGAAAGCAATCTTAGGTTTATCGGGAGGTATAGATTCGGCAATAGTTGTTTGCTTGGCAGAAAAAGCTTTGGGTAAAGAAAATGTTTGGGCGGTGCTTATGCCATCACAATTTTCAAGCGACCACTCTGTGAATGATGCGGTACTGTTAGCTGAAAATTTAGGAGTAAAGTACGATATTATTCCTATTAAAAACAGCTTCGACATGCTTCTTGAAACGTTGCAGCCGCAGTTTCAAAACCTGCCTTTTGGTTTAGCAGAAGAAAATCTTCAGGCCCGAATAAGAGCTAATATTTTAATGGCATTGTCTAATAAGTTTGGATATATTTTATTGAACACTTCAAATAAAAGCGAAGCTGCCGTAGGTTACGGAACTTTATATGGCGATATGTGTGGCGGGCTTGCCGTTATTGCCGATGTATATAAAACCGAAGTGTATGAACTGGCGCGGTATATTAATCGTGAGCAAGAAATTATTCCTGAAAATATAATTACTAAAGCACCTTCTGCTGAATTGCGCCCCAACCAAAAAGACAGCGACTCGCTGCCCGATTATGAAATTTTAGACCAAATACTTTTTAAGTATATAGAGCAACGAAAAGGACCGAAAGAATTAGTTGATATGGGTTTTGATGCTGCTTTGGTAAATCGGGTGCTGAAATTGGTAAACACCAATGAATACAAGCGTCATCAAACACCGCCTATTTTGCGGGTATCGCCAAAAGCTTTTGGTATGGGTCGCAGAATGCCTATTGAAGGGAAGTATTTGAGTTAATGATGTTGTTTATTCCACCGTTACTTTTCATTAACTTAGCCTTATGAAAAAACTATTCATTTTTGTAATAATGCTGTCGTTTATTGTGGCAGCCTGCAACAGAAGCACTTGCCCAACTTTCGACAAAGCCAACGATGGCGGAACAGGTGGTAGTAAAAGTAAAAGCAAATCAGGGCTTTTCCCAAATAAGATGTGATACCTTTAATCTTCTTGCAGAATCTATATCTTTGATTACTTCAATACTTACTTATGAAAAAAATTAGTTTATTGCTTTTTACTGTGGCAATATTCGCTTCGGCATGTAAAAAAGGAAATGACGATGAAAACCCCGTTATTACAGGCTTAAGAATAAATAATGCTTCAAACGAAGTAGAAGTTGATGCCGGCAACACCATAACGGTTGAAACTTCCATTCAGGACAGTCGTGCTTTAGGTGAATATATATTGACTATTGAAGGTGTTTTTGATGGTGTGCCCACCGGAAAAAAACAAAGTTTTGTGCCGTTTCAATTAAATGAAATTTTTCCTGCGGTAAATCGTCAGGATTTAGATTTTCGCATTTTCGATATTCCTGCTAATGCCACTGCGGGTGTATATAATGTTGTGGCTTCTGTAAAAGATAAAGGTGGCAACGAAGGCAACACCGTATTTTTCGATTTAATTATCAAAAATAACAGTACCCCAGAGTTTGATATTTTAAATCCCAATGTTAGAGCCGAATGGAAACTGGCACAAGGAGACACATTGCCATTGTTTGGCATTATAAGTGATGCCGATGGACTGGTGGAAATAAAGGCTGCATTAATCAGAAATAATAGCGAAGCATCAGTTTATAACGAAACGGTTACATTAAGCCCTGCGGCAGGTACTTTTAACTTATCAGATTTACCATTAATTATAGTGCCTGCAACTGCTACTAAAGGCACCTATCGTTTTCATTTAACCGGAAAAGACACACAAGGAAATATTGGTGTTTTCAGAAAAGAAGTTACGGTAGAATAAGCCCAATACATGTTTGAAGCAAGACAAGAGTCTTTTGGCAATTTTGAAAAAATTATTCTTAAATCTGTTACAAGTGAAGTGGCTTTTATACCTGCTTTCGGTGCAAATATTTTGTCGCTGAAATTTCAAGGAGAAGAAATATTGTGGGGGTTTGAAAATGAAGATCAGCTTGTTGCAAATGATAAATCTCGCTGTATTATTTTAGCGCCTTTTCCAAATAGAATACAAGCAGGCAAGTACTTTTTTGAAGAAAATTACTATCAGTTGCCCATTAACAAACCCAAAGAAAATAATGCAATTCATGGTTTTGTTTGGAATAAAAAGTTTGAAGTAGTTGATACAAAAACAACTGATAACTCTTCATGTGCTACACTGAAATATGTTTATAATAGCACAGAAGCTGGTTATCCATTTCCGTTTGAATTATTGTTGCAATATACCCTATACAAAAATAGTTTCAGCATAAATTTTTCAGTAGTAAATACGGGCAGTAGTAACATGCCTTTTGGCTTTGGCTGGCATCCTTATTTTTCATTTGGAAAAAAGGTGAATGATTGGAAACTGCAATTACCCGAATGCAATATGTTAGAAACCAACGAGCAGTTAATTCCTAATGGAAACAAAATAAATTATACTACGTTTCAACAGGCTGAAATTATTGGCAGCACAACATTCGATACTGCATTTGAACTAAAAGGTAATCAAGATTTTTTTGAAACTGTATTGTTTTTTTCGGAAGGGAACACAAGGCTTTCAATAAAGCAAAGTAGTGTATTTAAATATTTGCAGGTATATATTCCGCCACTACGAAACAGTATTGCTATTGAACCTATGACCTGCCCTGCCAATGCATTTAATTCTAAAGAAGGACTAGCGGTATTACAACCGAATCAAATTTTAAGTGGCAACATTTCAATATTGTTTCAAAAAACTCTGAAGGCTAATAGCTAAAGGCTTCCCTAGCATTTACTTCTTTCAAATTGTTTTTTCATGGCATCGGCAGGAAATAATTCTGTTAAATCCACTGCTGTTACTTCTTCATCGGTTTCAACAACTTCAGCTTCCAAAATATTGGCCATGGTACGCATATATAAAATAGTATCTTCTTTACTATTCTTGTTTAAGTATCTTTTTTCCGGTGGAAGTTTTTGTAACACGATTTGGTCTGAAAGATGTTCAAGATGCATAAGGTCGTTTCGGGTTAAACCTATTTCCATCATTTTTTGAATAATCATGTCCATTGGGTAGCCACTTGAAGGGCAAAACTCCAGCACCTGCTCGCTCCAATCGCCTTTGCGCTCCATTGCAAAACGATGAATTTCTTCTTTAGTAAAGTGGGTAATAGTTTGTGCTAAATTGCCACAGTTACAACTACCCATATGCCCCCATTGATAAGTATTGCCTTGCTCTAATTTATTAGCTGTAGTCCTTAAAGCATTAACGAGTTGAGAAGTTGCAAAAGCCATTTGAATAAAATTTAGCGTTTAGAATTACAAATGTATATTATAATCTTAATCGTAAAACAGAATTATAGAGCTTTGGTTCGGTTGCTTTAGTCATTACTAGGCTTGTTAAAAACAAAAATGCCCCTGAAAAATTTCAGAGGCATTTGGCACTTTGCAATATAACTTTTATATGCGGAAGCCCTTAGCTGCTGATTACAGCAAACGCACGTTAACTGCGTTAGGACCTTTTTTGCCTTGTTCCAATTCAAAAGACACTTTGTCGCCTTCTTTGATGTCTTGTTTTAGGCCTGAAACGTGAACGAACACGTCAGCGCCACCTTCGTCATCAACGATGAAACCAAATCCTTTTGAGGAATTGAAAAATTTTACTGTTCCTGTTTTCATTAAAAAAAATTAAAAAATTAAAAAATGTAAAACGAAGGTAGGCTAATTATTTGGCAAAGCAAAAAATATAATGTTGTCAAATATGATTGTAGAGTTAGATTTCTAAATGAAGCATTATACTTTCATTATATCGGCTTCCTTGGCTTCAATTACTTTATCTACCTTGGCAATAAAATCGTTGGTAAGGTTTTGCACTTTGGTTTCGCCTTCTTTTACTTCATCTTCAGGCACCCCGTCTTTTTGCAGGGCTTTTATACCATCATTGGCATCGCGCCTTATATTTCTAATTGCAACTTTGGCATGTTCACCTTCAGCTTTTGATTTTTTCACCATTTCTTTTCTTCGGTCTTCAGTCAGTGGTGGTAATACTATCCTTATGGTTTCGCCATCGTTTACTGGGGTAAGCCCAATATTAGAAGCAAAAATGGCCTTTTCAATATCTATTAACATTTTCTTTTCCCACGGCTTTACTGCAATGGTTTTGGCATCCGGTGTAGATACGTTGGCAACTTGGTTTAATGGTGTTGGTGCACCATAGTAATCTACCATAATACCATCAAGCATTGAGGGGTTTGCTTTTCCTGCACGAATTTTGGTTAGTTCATCTTCCAAATGCGCAATAGCTTTATTCATGCTTTGGCGCGCTTCATCTAAATACATTTGTATATCTGAATTCATTCAATTTAATTTTTAGTTTTTTACTAATGTGCCTACGCTTTCACCTTCTAATAGTTTTAGCAAGTTACCTTCTTTATTCATATCAAATACAACTATTGGCAAAGTGTTTTCTTCGCAAAGGGTAAAGGCAGTCATATCCATTATATTCAGCCTTTTAGAAAGCGCATCGCCAAAAGTAAGTGTATCAAATTTGGTAGCGGTAGGGTCTTTTTCAGGGTCGGCAGTATAAACACCATCTACACGGGTACCTTTTAATATTACATCGGCACCAATTTCTACCGCTCTCAATGCAGCAGCTGTGTCGGTAGTAAAATAAGGATTGCCGGTGCCTGCACCAAAAATTACTACCCTCCCTTTTTCTAAGTGTCTTATGGCTCTTCTTCTAATATATGGCTCGCTTACTTCTTCCATTTTTATAGCACTCATTAAACGGGTAAACATGCCTTTTTTTTCAAGAGCACTTTGTAGTGCAATACCATTAATTAAGGTGGCTAGCATGCCCATATAATCTCCCTGTGCGCGGTCTATTCCATTTTTTTCTGCCTGAAGACCACGGAAAATATTGCCCCCACCAATAACTATGGCAACTTCTACACCTTTTTTAACAATTTGTTTTACCTCTTCAGCATATTGAGAAATTCTTTCAGGGTCTATGCCGAATTGCTTGTCTCCCATAAGCGACTCGCCACTAAGTTTCAGTAAAATGCGTTTATATTTCATCGGGCGTGAAGATAAAAAAATTGATGCTTATTTAACTGAAATTTTAATGTTCTATTAACATGGCCTACTATCAAATACTGTTCATTTTTTAGCACGCTGTATTGCACTGAAGAATAGATTGAAATATTTTCATCGGTAAAAAACTACATTTCATCGATTAATTAAGGTTTTTTCTCTATTAGCTATAACCTATTAAGCCTTTTGCCGTATTAATGCCAGACGACAATTTTTTCACCGTAAAGCAAATGATTATGAGGGGCAAGAAAGTTTACATTAACAAGTTTTTTTTGGTGGCATGTTTAGCACTTACTTTTTTAATGCTAGAAAAGAATTTTTCTACCGATGAAAAAGTAATAAACCCAATAAGGGAAATAGAAATGCTGTTGTAACTTTTACATCACTTCCGGAAAAAAGGATGCCTGCTTCGCAACTATGCGATAGCAGGCTTAGTGTTTTTAATATTTATGGTGAGTAATATCATTGATGTTTTTTCATTTGCAATAGTATCTTTACCATAACAAGTTGCTATGAAATATCAAGATATTGATGACGAAGAAGAAAAAACCCCTTACTTCAAACGATATAGGGAAATTATTGGCATATTAGTAAAATATGGCTTTGAAGATATTGTAGCCCACACACGGTTTAAAGCCCTAAACTGGCAACGGTTTATGCCCGACAGAGACGGCACTCCGGCAATGCAGTTTACCCGTTACGAAAGAATTAGACTAGCCTGCGAAGAGTTAGGCGCAACATTTATAAAATTTGGTCAAATACTTAGCAACCGTGCCGATTTGTTTCCTCAAGATTTGTTGATGCAGCTAGAAAGATTGCAAGACAAAGTGCCTTCGGTGCCATTTACAGAATTAAAGCCAAAACTAGAGCGCGAATACGGCAAGCCATTAGAAGATGTGTTTGAAAGTATTGTAGAAATTCCGTTGGCATCGGCCTCAATTGCACAGGTTCATAAAGTAAAGCTGAAAACTGGTGAAGAAGCGGTATTGAAAATTCAAAAGCCCAGCATAAGAAAAAGTATTAATGCCGATATAGAAATTATGCGCGACTTGGCAAAAATTCTGGAAAATAACTTTCCGGAATCAGCAGTATTTCAACCGGTAGAACTAGTGAATACTTTCGAGAAAGCTATTAGGCGTGAGATGAATTTCGTTACTGAATCGGCAAGCATGAAACGCTTTACAAAAAACTTTGCCGAAGATAAAAGAGTATATGTGCCTAAAGTTTATGACGAGCTTACTACGCAAAAAGTCATCTGTCAGGAATTTGTAGAAGGAAAAAAACTTAGCGATGTAACAGCAATAAAGGCAACCGGACAATTACCCGAAGATGTTGCCAAGATGGGATTAGACCTTTACTTTATTCAGGTTTTCGACCACGGTTTTTTTCATGCCGACCCTCATCCGGGTAATATTTTTATAATGCCCGATGGTAGGTTAAGTTTTATCGATTTTGGCATGATGGGTACCCTTGCTCCTGAAGACCAATTTATATTGGGTGACCTGATGTACTACATTTATGTGCAAGACACTAAAAAACTTGCAGACACCATAGATGCTATGTCGAAAGGAAGCACTACTATTCAAAAAAGGCAAGAGTTTGAACAAGAAGTGAGAGACTTTTTAGAACAAGCACACACTACTTCTATAAGCGAAGTAGAAATGAGTGATATAATAGAAGGTCTGCGAAAAGTGATGTACGAATATAAAATTAGCATTTCAAGCAATTTTCATTTACTAATGCGCGCTTTAATAATTATTGAAGGAGTAGGCTTAACCCTATATCCGGAATATAATTTGATGGAAGAAGTACAGCCATACGCAAAACGAATAATGGCAAAACGATATAGCCCCAAAGAATTATTGAAGCGTGTTTATGGCAGCTTGCAAGAAGTAGGCGAATTGGCATTAGACCTGCCAAATGATATAAGAGAAATCCTGTTTAAACTGAAAGAGGGTAAGTTGCGCGTAGAGTTTGAACATAAAGGCTTAGAGCCTATGACACATAAGCTTGATGTAGTTAGTAACCGAATATCTTTCTCTATTATTGTTGCTGCAATGATACTAGGTTCAGCCATTGTAATTCATGCAAAAATTCCACCAATGTATCATAACATACCTGTTTTAGGTATTGTAACATTTGTATTGGCTGGAATTTTTGCCTTCAGGTTATTATACACTATTTCTAAACATGGTAAAATGTAATGGCTCAAAGCACTATTTTTTCTGTACAGTTTATCATAAAACTTATTCGTTGGAAATGTTTCTTTCAGGTTGACGATTACTTGACCTGTTAAAAATAGATTTCAGTTAAAAAATTAAAGCAATTAGCTATTATACATTATGAGCTACAAAGATGAAAACAACGACCTTACACTAATTGCCAAAACTATTTTTGGACTTGAAGATGTATTAGCCGAAGAATTAAAAAAACTAGGGGCAAGAGAAATTGAAAAACTGAACCGTGCTGTAAGTTTTGTAGGCGATAAGGGAATGATATATAAAGCAAATCTTTGCTTGCGAACCGCCCTAAGAATAATTGTACCCATTATTAATTTTGAGGTGCGCAACGAGCAGAGTCTTTATGAATCAATAAAAAATATTGACTGGGAACAATATCTAGATGTTGATGACACATTAGCAATTGATTGTACACTAAACACTCATTTATTCAATCATTCGCAATACATTGCTCAAAAGACTAAAGATGCTATTGCTGACCGTTTCAGAGAAAAATATAATAAACGTCCAAGTGTAGATTTAAACAAACCTACCTTAAGAATACAACTACATATTTTTAATACTACTTGCCATGTAGCTTTAGACAGTTCGGGCGAAAGTTTACACAAGCGGGGTTATCGCGATAAAACCAATCTTGCCCCCATTAATGAAGTATTGGCAGCAGGCCTTGTTTTACTTACCGGGTGGACAAAGCATAATGCCTTTATTGACCCCATGTGTGGCTCAGGAACAATTTTAATTGAAGCGGCTATGATTGCGGCTAATATTCCGCCCGGATATTATAAAAACGATTTTGGCTTCATGCGTTGGCAACGATATTTGCCTTTCGATGAAGAATTGTACAATACTATTTACGATGCTTCAATAAATAAAATCGTTACTGATGTTCCAAAAATAATTGGAGGCGAAATATCACATAATGTCGCCCGTAAAGCAAAAGAAAATGTGAAGTTGGCAAAGGTTGATGATATAGTTCAAATTAAAGAATGTGATATTCGCAATTTTGAAGCACCGGCAGAAAGAGGGGTAGTGGTAATTAATCCTCCCTATGGCGAGCGTATGAATAAAGACGATATTAACGCCCTATATAAAAGTATTGGCGATAGTTTTAAGCAAAACTTTTCGGGTTACGATTGTTGGGTAATAAGCTCAAATATGGAAGCATTAAAACATATTGGGTTACGACCCTCTAGAAAAATTCAAATCTATAACGGGCAATTAGAATGTCGCTACATGAAATATGAGATGTATAGCGGAACCAAGAAAGTACATAAACTAAACAGGGCTTCCGAATAAGCTTATTATGAAAAGTATCATTCAAACACTTTTCAATTTAAAAAATGCGTATAAATTTTTTAGAATAAAAACATATTGTCATGGTATTGTCATGTTTTTTTCTGAAATTTAGCTCCGTTTTAAACCCAACTAAACCTTTTAATAACTATGAAAAAAATTATTACCCTTTTTGCTTTTGCAGTAGCAACTGCATTAGTATTGAATCCATCTTTTATTTACACTAACAGTTCACAGTCTCCTAACGCTCACACAGGTGCTCCAAGCGAAAACACTTGCGCTACGGCAGGTTGCCATACTGGCAATGCTGTAATTTCTACAGGAAGTTTTATTCAGTTATCTGCCGTTGGTTCTAATAATCTTAATTCAGGTTACACACCAGGTACAACTTATAATTTGGCATTAAACGTAAGTGCTGCTAATAAGCCTAAATATGGGTTTCAAATTACTGCACTTGACGCAAGTAATAATCCCGTTGGAGATTTTAACGTGACAAACACAAATAGCACAGTAAGAACTACACAAGGTGGTAGAATTTATGTAGGTCATAAAAATGCAAACTCAACTGCTGCATGGACGTTTCAATGGGTAGCCCCTGCTACAAATGCCGGTGTAGTTACTTTTTATATTGCTGTTAATGGAGCCAATAACGATTTAGGTACTTCTGGCGACCAGATTTATACAACATCTTACACAGTTTCTACAACTTCAGGACTTACACAAGTCGGTGGCTCTACAGGTATTGAAATTTTGAATGCAGATGAAAATGGCATTAACATTTTCCCAAATCCGGTGAAAGATAAATTGTTTGTTTCTTACAATATGAATGAAGCTGAAGAAGTATCAATAGATTTATTTAATCTTAACGGGCAATTAGTACAAAACTTTTTCAACAATAAAATTGAAAAAGGAAATTATAACGAATCTTTTGGTTTAAACAGTAATATTGAAAAAGGATTGTACATTGTTAGAATGAATATGGGAAATAAAACTTTCTTTAAGAAAGTATTGGTTGACTAATAATACACTCCAACAAAATATAAAACCCAGAAGTAATTTGCTTCTGGGTTTTGTTTTTATAATAATATTTCTTCGCCTCGGGTATCAATAAAGTGATATTCTACCAGGTGATAATCTTCACTTGCATAAACAGGTATCCATTGTTTATACTTGAAAAACCATTTCCATTGTATAGAACTAAATACTCCGCTTTTTAAAAATGTAGCAATATATGGGTGGGCAAACACCGAAAGTTTTTGTTTTTTTTCGGTTAATAGTAAGTCTAATTTTTCAGAAAGCTCATCAACTACCAAAACAGATGCGCCAATTTTTCCGGTGCCGTGGCAAGCCGGGCATTCTTCGGTAATATTTATAGCTACTTCAGGGCTGGTGCGCTCACGTGTTATTTGCATTAAGTTAAATTTACTTAGTTGCAAAATAGTGTGTCGGGCACGGTCTTTTGCCATATGTTCCTTCATGGCGTTGTACAAGTAAGCCCTGTTATTGGCCTCTTTCATATCAATAAAATCTACTACAATAATGCCGCCTAAATCGCGTAAACGCAATTGGCGTGCAATTTCTTTAGCCGATTCTAAATTGGTTCTTAATGCATTTTGTTCCTGATCAGTTTTAGACGAAACACGATGCCCGCTATTTACATCTATAACATGGCAAGCTTCTGTTTTTTCTATAATTACATATGCGCCACCCGGCATGGTTACTGTTTTACCAAACAGTGATTTTATTTGTCGGGTAATATGATAATGGTCGAATATGGGAATTTTCGAGTTATAATATTTTACAATTTCAGTTTTTTCAGGAGCAACCCGTTGAATGTATTCTTTAATTTCTGTTTCCATTTTTGGGTCGTTCACTACTATTTGGCTAAAAGAATCATTCAGTAAATCGCGTAAAATACCGGTGGTTTTTGTGGCTTCGCTGTGTACCTTTAAAATGGGTGATGCGCCTGCAAGATTTTTGGTCATTATTTTCCATTTCTCTACCAGATTATTCATGTCTTCGTGAAGGTCAGCAACACTTTTTCCTTCAGCAACCGTTCTTACTACAACTCCAAAATTTTTTGGCTTTATACTTTCCATTAAACGCTGAAGACGTTTTCTTTCTTCAGGATTAGATAATTTTTTAGAAATACCAATGGAATTACTAAATGGAACTAAGACAATAAATCTTCCGGGTATGGTAAGTTCACAAGTAAGGCGTGGCCCTTTAGTTGAAATGGGTTCTTTTAAAATTTGAACCAAAATATTTTGTCCGCGCTTCAGTACATCATCTATTTTGCCCGATTTTACTATTTCAGGCTCAAAAACAAAATTTGTTAACATGCTTTCCCCTACATTTCCTGCAACTGCCGTTTGTGTGTAGCGCATTACGCTTTTTATGGCAGGGCTTAAATCGGTGTAGTGTAAAAAAGCATCTTTTTCGTAGCCGACATCTACAAATGCTGCATTCAGTCCGGGTACAATTCGGGTTACTTTTCCTAAGTACATGTCTCCGGCAGAAAACTGTTTATCACCTGCCTCTTTGTGCAGTTCTACCAGTTCTTTTTCTTCCAGTAATGCAATGTCAACTCCCTTTGGGTTAGCATTTACAATGAGTTCTCTGTTCACTTCTAGCGTTTTTGCTGCCTTGTATTTTACGAGGCAGTAATTTCAAATAAATCACTCAAAACCAAAAACCAAAAGCCAATTACAGAAACACATTTTTCAGATTTCTGTAATCGGCAGGGAGATACGTTTTAAAAAGAAATTTAGGCTAAATGACTATTTCTTCTTTTTGTGTCTGTTTTTTCTAAGACGTTTTTTTCTTTTGTGGGTAGCAATTTTGTGTCTTTTTCTCTTCTTTCCGCAAGGCATAGCTTTCTGTTTTTAAGAATTTTTAATTTTTTGAATATAATTGTCAATTTCTGCAGAAAACCCGGGGTCGTTAACGAGTTTTTTGCATTGTTCAAATGTTTCAATGGCATCTTGCTTCCGACCAATGCCATTATACGCTTCAGCTAAATAAAAATAAGCTTCAGTGTTGCTGGGGTCTAATTTTACAACCTTTTCTAAGCGTTGTATTGCTTTATCATACTGACCTGATACTATACCGTATCTCCCTAATATTAAATTAGCCGGTATGTGGTCTGGATTTTTTTCAATAATTCCAAGTAATATTTGTACACCTTGCATTACTTCTTCACCCAACTCCATTATTGCTGAAGCCAAACTTATTTTATAATCGGTGTTTTCAGGTTTAATTTCGGTAGCTTGCTTATATGCTGAAACAGCTGCTTCCATTGCATAATGTGCTAATGCTGCATCTTTTTCTTCTATCATGCTCACTGCCATGTAGGCATCTCCGGCTTTGTTCCAATCTACATCATTACCACTATTTTCTGCAATTGCTTTAATGGTTTCGCAAGCAAGTAACGGAATTTTATTTTGAATGTATAATTCATTCAACTGTAGCAAAGCTTCTTTTGAAGACGATTCTTTTTCTAAAGCTTTAATCTGGTTTTGAATGTCTTCAGGCAAATTGCCGATTTTTCCAACTTTATAAGTTGCTATATCAAAATCAGAATGTTCATGGGTTTCCGCAGTGACAGCAGATTGTGTACTGGAAGTTGATTCTTTTTTTGCTGTAGTAGGCACAAAAAAGTACAACACGCCAATAAGCGCAATACTAGAAATTGATAATACAATCTGTCCGGGTGTCATTTATACTTCTGTAGCCTTAACTTTGGTTGTTGTTTTTTTAACTTGTTCAGCAAAAACTTTTGCAGGCTTAAATGCCGGTATATAATGTTCCGGAATTTCTATGGCAACATTTTTCTTAATGTTACGACCTATTTTTTTTGCTCTTTTTTTAACAATGAAACTTCCGAAACCTCTTACATATACATTTTCGCCTCGTTTCAAAGATTCTTTTACTTCTTTAAAAAATGCTTCCATAGCTACCAACACATCCACTTTAGGAATGCCGGTTTTGTCGGAAATTTTGGTAATCACATCTGCCTTTCGCATAATTAATGGTTTGTTTGGTTGATTGAATTTTCAATTATTAACGAAATTCATAATAGTTTTAGCGGTCGCCAAAGTTCTTAATAATTTTTTAATCTTGGTAGCTTTTTGCACATATTAGTATAATTTACCTATTTACAAATAATTGTGAATGAATGATTTTTGATTTTTAATAGGCTGTTGTTTCTAAAGAACACTTAGCCCAAAAACTTTTTCGATATTTGAGTCCTATTGTTTTTAATAACCTTTATTTTTAACAAAGTGCTTATATTTCATAAAGTAAAAGATATACGGAAATATTTATCAGAAAATTTTCAGCATAAAGTAACCATAGGTTTTGTGCCTACTATGGGGGCATTGCATGAAGGGCATATTTCTATTATAATAAAGTCTAAAGCTGAAAATGATATAACCGTTTCGAGCATTTTTGTAAATCCAACTCAATTTAATAACCAGGATGATTTTAATAAATACCCAAAAACTATTGGGGCTGATATTGAAAAATTAGTGGAAGCAAAAACTGATTTATTGTTTTTGCCTGATGTTGAAGAAATGTATCCGCAGGGTACTAATTACATGTTATCTTTTGACGCAGGGTATTTAGATACTGTTATGGAAGGAGCATTTAGACCGGGGCATTTTAAAGGCGTTGCACAAATAGTAAAACGGTTATTAGATATTATTCAGCCTAGCCACTTATATCTTGGGCAAAAAGACTACCAACAATTTATGGTAGTAAAAAAAATGATTTACGACCTACAGCTTCCTGTAAAATTAATTATGGCACCTACCCTTCGCGAAAACGATGGGTTGGCAATGAGTTCCAGAAATATGAGGTTAAATGAAACAGCAAGAAAAAATGCAAGTTTGCTTTATGCAATTTTAATACAAGCTGCAAGCGATATAAAAACACTATCAATAGCTGAGGCTACAGAAAAGGCTATGAAGACTTTAAAACAAATTCCCGACACAGAGCCTGAATATATTGCCTTTGCAAATGCAGATACTCTCGAGATTTTAACACAGTATTTTCCTGAAAAAACCACTGTAATTTGCGTAGCTGCATGGATGGGAGGAGTTCGGTTGATAGACAATATAATTTTGTAGTTTTGCGCCACTATGCAAATACAGGTTGTAAAATCTAAAATTCACAGGGTAGCCGTTACCCAAGCCGACTTAAACTATATTGGTAGCATTACCATTGATGAAGATTTAATGGATGCAGCAAATTTAATTGCTCACGAGCGTGTACAAGTAGTAAATATTAATAATGGTGAGCGTCTTGAAACCTACGTTATTAAAGGCGAAAGAGGCAGTGGTGTAATTTGTCTTAACGGGCCTGCTGCAAGAAAAGCAGCTGTAGGAGATATTGTTATTATTATTTCATATGCCTCTATAGATTTTGAAGAAGCTAAGAGCTTCGAGCCACGCTTTGTGTTTCCGAAGAATAATCGTTTAGTTTAAAATTATTTTCCATTGAAAAAGCACCTTAGCACCGCGCTGAAATTTATTATTTCGTTAGGGTTAGGGGTGGCAATTGTTTGGTTTACCTTCAGCAGATTATCTGATGAAGAATGGCAACTGATGCGCAAAGCCTTTGCCGAAGCTAATTATTGGTGGCTGTTGTTAGGCGGCTTGTTAAACTTAGTATCAAATATCTTTCGTGCCGAAAGATGGCGCATGTTATTACACCCTTTGGGCTACAAGCCAAGTTTTGCCAATACTTTCTTTGCTGTTATCAGCATGTATTTTGCCAATTTGTTATTCCCAAGATTAGGCGAAGTAATGCGCTGCGGCATTCTTACCCGCTATGAAAAAATTCCGGTAGATAAATCTATTGGCACTATGGTTACCGAAAGACTGGTAGATGTGCTTACGTTGCCAATTATTATAGGGCTTTTGTTGTTGGTAGAAAAAGACAGATTCTACAAAGCCCTTTCGGGCACTCAAGCTATTACACAAGGCTTTAGCAACAATCCTATATACTCTTATATTCTATACGGAATATTGGGTCTGTTTGCAGCATTTGTGTTGTACAAGGTTATTACCGATAAATTTTGGATTCCAAAAATTCAGCAATTTATTAAAGGCATTTTTCAGGGTTTGCAATCTATTCTGAAAACAAAGAGTCCTGCAATGTTTTTGTTTCATTCTGCCATGATATGGGTGTGTTTCTTTTTGGCGGGTTATGTAAGTTTCTTTGCCTTGCCCGAAACATCGAGCGCAGGGCCTTGGGCAGCTTTAGCATTATTATTTTTTGGAGCAATAGCCTTTACTGCTGTACAAGGCGGTGTTGGGGCGTATCCATTAGTTGCAGCTAAGCTATTGGCTGTGTATGGTATTGCTGAAACGATTGGTTTGTCTTTTGGCTGGCTGGCATGGACCGTGCAAACCGGCTTGATAATTATAGGCGGGTTGTTATCGTTGCTAATTTTATTTTTAATGAATAAAGAATGAGTGCCCTTGCCAACATACAAGCCAAAATTTTTTCGGAAGAACAATTACTGAAAAAAATTGCCTTGTGGCGTTTTAAAGACCAAAAAATTGTTTTTACCAACGGCTGTTTCGATTTGTTGCATCCCGGTCATATAAAAGTATTGTCAGAAGCGGCTGATTTTGGCGATAAATTAATTGTGGGTTTAAATGCCGATAGTTCTGTGAAAAAACTAAAAGGTAATCATCGCCCCATTATGCGCGAGAACGATCGTGCCATTTTATTAGCAGCTTTGCAGGTGGTAGATGCGGTAATATTATTTTCAGAAGAAACACCCAAAAATCTTATTGAATTAATTACACCTGATGTTTTAGTGAAAGGAGGTGATTATGCTATTGAAAATATTGTAGGTGCCGACTGGGTGTTGCAGCATGGCGGCACAGTAAAAACTATAGATTTAGCTGAAGGATATTCTACAACGGGTATTGAGGGTAAGATTAAAGCTAAATAAACAAACTCCACAATTAATTTAGCTGTGTTTATTTATGCTAGTTTAAATTAAAATTTCAGCTTTCAATATCAATAATGAGCAGGCTATTATTAATACTATGCTTTACTTTAAGTACCATTAATCTTATAGCCAGCAACTATATCCATGAATTAAAAAAGATAAATAATCAATTATCAAATAGACAACTATATACCTCAGAAAGAATTGACCTAATACTACTAAAAGCAAACATGGCTATTTACAAGGGCGATTACAAGAAAGCCTTTGAATGGATTAATGATGCCAAAAGAATAAATTCTACAAATTATTCAGACCAAATTTTGATTAAAGATACCGAAGGGGAATACTATTATAAGCTGTCAAATATTGATAAAGCAGAACAGCTTTGGAATGAAATGCACAATATTTATACAGCACAAAAGATTTATGATACAACCTTATTAGCACTATGCTTTTCCAGAAAAGGCAGAATAGCCAATTTCAGAATTGAAACAGAAAAGGCTTTAAAACATACCAGTGAATCAATAAGATTAATGGAAATATTAAACAATAAAATTTTAAGGTTTAATACTGGTATCGTTTATCGAGAATATGCTTATGCCAGAAAAGTTATCTTACTTAAAATAATTAATAATGACGTTATAGACACCATAGAAAGCGACCTCAAAAAAGCAATTTATCATACTGAGCTTTCCCTCGGAAAAAGAAATTATTATTTAGGCGGTTTGTTGCATGACTGGGCAAATTTTTATCATGATTTAACTTTAAACAGAAATGTTTCTTTGAAATATAGCAGGGTTAACGCCAAACAATTGGCAATTGTTAAATACAATGAATCTATTGATTACAACAACCGATTTTATGGTAATAATGAACGTGTTGCCCTTTCTTATGCTATTATGGGACTGCTACTTTCAGAAGATAGTTTATCTGGAGCATTAGAATGTTATAACAAAGCTATTGCAACATTGCTGCCATCTTTTAAGCACACTTCTGTTTATTCGATACCAGATAAAGTTGATAGCTCGGTAAGTACTTCAAGAATGTTGCAGTTTATACATTACAAATCACGTTTGCTGTTAGAACACTATTACAAAACGAATAACACAGAATATTTACAACAGGCATACCTGCACACAAAGGCGGAGATATTTTGGTTTGAAAAAATGTTGCAGTTTGGCGAACCGATTAATGTATCGCTTTCTCTAGGAGCATACGATATTACACCTTACTTTGTGCTGGCTGATATTTTAGCTGAACTATACAATCAACAGCCTAATGAACGATACAAAGAAGAAATGTTTGCAGCCCTTCAGCTACAAAAAAACTTTTCATTAATGGCTGCTTCCATTACTGACAAAAACGATTTTAATCATAATAATTTTATTAAACAAACTGCCACACTACAAGCTGTTCAAAATAAATTAGATAGTAAAACTGCAATTATAGAATGCTTCAATAACAGTTTCGTTTGGGTAATTACTAAGAATCATTCTGCAATAGTTAAAGTAAATTATACAGGGTATTATAATTTAAGTAAAGCTATTACTGAGAACAATTTTAAATTGTTTAAAAATTCAGCCTACCCTCTTTACATTCATTTTTTTAAACCATTAGAAGTACATTTAAAAGAAATCAAAAGTCTAGTCATTGTTCCTAATAATATTACAACCACACTGCCTGTAGAAGCATTAGTTTATGATACCAGCAACTGTAATTCTTACAGGGATATTTCAAAGCATTATCTCATCAGCCGTTATAAGGTTCAATATGCTTTTTCATCTACTGTTTGGTTTAACGATATAAAAATAACTGGTACAAGCAACTTGATTTGCTTTGCTCCTGAATATGAGCAATATGCCTCTTTACCTTTCAATTATAATCTGGTAAAAGATTTTTCAAAAAAGTATGAAGGCAGTTTCTATCTAGGTAAACAAGCCAGCAAAACTAATTTTATTAATTTCTGCCATTTAAAAAATGTATTTCATTTTGCATTACATGCTAATGGTAAAATGAACGATGCTGAATCGGGAAGATTAATATTTTATGGCAATACCGATACTGCTTTTTTAACGATAAATGATTTGCTGGACTATAAAATGGCTTCGCCACTAATTGTAATGGCAGCCTGCAAAACCAGCTTTGGGAAAAGCTATGGAGGCGAAGGAATATTGAATTTTGCCAAAGCTTTTAAAATGGCAGGTAATGATGCCACCATAAATTCTCTTTGGGCTATTGATGATAAAGCCACCAGTGAACTATTAAATTATTTTTACCAATACTTAGATGGTAACAATTCTATTGCTGATGCCCTAAATAAGGCTAAAAAAGATTTTGTTTTTAACAGCAACGAGCCTGAAAATGCCAATCCGCTGTATTGGGCGGGGGTAGTATTTTATGGCAGCGACCATACCCTTACCATTAATACTCAAAATGTTTTACCAGGTAAATTATGGTATGCAATTGGCTTTATTTTGCTAATTACAATTACCATTATGTTTTTCAAATACAAGAAGAAAACAGCTATTTAAAAAAAGCTTCTTTGCTTAATTGCTGAATACTATTGTAATAAGGGTGTGTTGTATTGGTTAATAATTCTTGTAATGTCTTTTTAGCCTCAGCCTTGTTATTGTCTTTTATGTAAACCAACAGCAAATAATATTTTGCTTTAGCATTAAATACGCTTTCGTTATTGTTAGCTACCAACAATAAATTTTCTTTTGGGCTTTGGTTTAGTTCGTGCTGGCATAAAGCTTTATAATAAGCCACGGTATCATTTGTAGGTATTTTTTCAAATTGCTTATAAGCAAATTTGTGTTCGCCCGCTTTAAATGCCGACATAGCATTATCAAAAATTATTTCTTTGTTTTCTGCCATTAACACAGGCAGCCCTGCATCTTTTTGCCAATATTTAGCTGCTAGTTTTTCATTTGTATTCAATTTCATAGAATACCATGCCACCGATATGCCTAATACTAACACTAAACTGGCAGCTATTGCTGTAAGGTAATTTCTTTTAGGCTGAAGTGGTATAGTTTTAGTTGATGTTTTGTTATCTAATTCAGCATCAGTTTTTTCTAATAAACTTTTCAAAGATGCTCTTTTATTTTCTTTTACTTGCTTCACTATTTCATATAATACCGCAAATTCAGCTTTTAAAACTGCATCATCAGCAAGCCTTTCCTCAAAGGCTACACGTTCTTGTTCGGTCATTTCACCGTCCAAGTAACGCTCTATTTCTTCCCCATATTTTAGCTCATGTGCATCCATAGTAATAAACTCAACAACCCTTTGCTTAAATTAATTACACGTTCGCCTACTTTTTTCAGTACCAACGATTTTTTCTTCTTCATAGAATTGGCATTGGCATAGCCCATTATTTGGGCAATTTCATCCATGCTCTTCTTTTCATAATAAAACAGTTCCAGTATTTTGCGTTCATGCTCAGGCAATTCTGCCAATACTTTTTTTACCGTTTCTTCCAGTTCATTCGGCTGTTCCATTTCTTCGGCAATGTCTTTTAACATAGCATTAATATGCTCATTGCCGTAAAGGTTACCGATTTTGAAAAGATTTTTTTTGTAATTGCTTGCCTGCCTTCTGCCAATGGCAAATAAATAGGTTTTTATATCGCTGGTTAAATGTTGCAGTTTGCCCGATACTACATTTTCATAAAAAGCAATAATACTTTCCTGAAAAACATCTTTAAGTTCTTCACTATTTAAGGTGGTGTTGGCTTCTCCATAACGAATAAACTCATCTCGATACTCGCTGTAAAGCCATGTAATGCTCAATTCATTGCCCGAAAGAATTTCGCTGATGATATTGTGTTTGTTTACATTCATGTCATTGGCAAGTATATGTTGGGTTGATGGTAATTGATTTTGCGAAAGTAAAGCAATTAGGGTTTAATTTATAGATTCTTTAACTTGCAATTGTATATTCATATTTAATAGTATGTTGAAATCAATTTTTATTAAATTATTATTATCAGCATGAAGTTGCCTAAATATCCTTTGTCAGCAAACGATAAGTTAATGACCTTTGAATTTATAAGTGAAGGTAAAAAAGGATTGATACATAAACTTGTTGAATTTCAACCCACTAATCTTAAAGGAATATATAATCTTGCTTTTGGCGATAAAGACCGTGTAACAGGTGAAATAGATGATACCGTTATTTCTAACAATGGTGATAGCGAAAAAGTATTAGCAACAGTTGTTGCTGCGGTTTATGCTTTTACAGATAAATACCCCGATGCTTGGATATATGCAACTGGAAGCACACAAGCACGGACAAGGCTGTACAGAATGGGCATAACAAAATATATTAATGAAGTTGAAAGTGATTTTGAAATTTTAGGGGAACTAAACAGTGAATGGCAGCTGTTTAAAAAAAACATGGAATACGAGGGGTTTTTAGTAAGGAGGAAAAACAACTAACTTTGTAAAACTTACATTTCAAAAATGAAGATTGTAAAAGAATTAAAAAAAAGAAAAATACCAATAGTTAAGGTAGATAAAACACTCAATAAATATGAGGGTAAAGTTTTATTTCCCGATAAGTTGGAAAAAGCTAACGAAATGTTGCGAAAAGTTGGACTTCCCAAACAATGGACTACCGAACCATCTAAATAAGTACAATTAACATATTTCTTTTAGCAACATAAACCTTTCTTTATTCCTGAAACAATTCTGCAATGTTTACTTCAAGGGCAGTAGATAATTTATGTAGGGTTTTAACGGTGGGGTTGGTTCTGCCTTTTTCTATTTTTCTTAGGTTGGGTTTATCCATATTGCACTCATAAGCAAGTACAGTTTGGCTTTTGCCTGCCTGTAGCCTAAGCTTTTTTATACGCTCGCCCAACTTAACTATTACATTATCAAAAGGTTCAGGTTTTTTCTGCTTGCTCATTACAAGCGAAAATTACCTGCTGCCTGCCTTGAAAAGGGGATATTATAATACCCCTTTTAACTATTTTAAATTATTTTTGAAAAAAGTTGCCTTTTAGCGGTAACCTTTTGTTGGTTTTGGATATAAATACAAGTAGCTGCAAAAAGCAACAATCGGAGTAAGCCGAAAATCCGAATTAAAGAGTAGGCAGAAAAAATTTGTATTAACATGATGAAAGAAATTGACTTAAACAAGGATGGGGAAAATGAATCTTTAGCGGCTGACATTAATAATGATGGGCGATTAGATGCTGTTTTTATTGACACCGACAATAATGGCGAAGCAGATATAATAGCAATAGATAGTAACGATGATGGATTGATTGATATAGAAGGCTTTGATACAAACAATGATGGTGTCATAGATACGGTAGCTTACGATTCAGATGGTGATGGGAATGCTGATACTATTGCTTATGATACAGATGGAGATGGCGATACAGACGTTATCGCTATGGATTTAGATGGTGATGGTGATGTAGACGCTTTGGCTATTGATTATGACAACGATGGTGTAGCGGATGACTACGCCTTTGATGCTGATAATGACGGAGATTTGGATGTTTAATTGCTAATGACATGCTAGAAACAAAATGATAAAAACATTAAAATGTAAGAAGTGTAGTAACTCAATTACTATTGACTATTCGAAATCTTCGACTAACGAATTTACTATTGCGTGTCCCAGTTGCTCCCAGAAATATAAGTTCACTAAGCCTAAGGAATCCACTGAAACTACGAAACCAATTTCGGAAAAATCCACTAATACAAACATCAAGACTATACCTTGTCCAAAATGTAAGACAAATTTAGGCGTTGACCTTTCAAGGATACAAAAATTTCCTGCCATTGTTATCTGCAAAAAATGCAACACTAAATTAAAAATCAATCAGCCCAACATAAAGCCCGACTTAACAAAAAATAATTTAGATAAATTAAAAAGGGAACCATCGCAGGTAAAATTCGATAAAAGCAAGATTAATCCTAAGAATAACTGGGCATATACATTGTACTACTACACCAGCAGAATAAATTATCTGAACAAGGTTACTCTATTCATCTACCTAACATACTTAGTCAGATCAATAACCAAAACACTATCAAGTGTAGATATTGAAAAAATCGATTTAGAGTCATTTGTCAAACTCAAAGCAGAGGCAAATGCTTTATCAATAAACATTTTCAACACGGTAGTAAACCCTGTTTTAAAAGAAAATGGCATTTCACCCAGATTAGTATCATGGGCTACATCTTGGTTTATAAAAAAAGTAAGCGCACGAATTGTTCTAAACGTACTGAACTACAAGAATGTTGATAAAAATCTTCCTTATATTAAACAACATCTTGAAGCGGATGGGGTTATAAATTTCGATTTTAAAAGCATTGTAAATAAAATTATAGAAAATAAGTATTTATTTCTGGCTATTTCTTTTGTTCCTGTTCTAGCATTGTATTCTGAACTTAATATGTTTTATGGTGGCGGAATAACAAGTATAATTTTTCCTTGGTTGTTTTTTATCATAATTCCTGGTTATGTACTTTTAAAAGCCAAATCAAAAAGTATTACTTATATATATGCGATTGGTTTGGTTTTAATCCTATCTCACATTATAGATTATTTTTTTAGTATTTATCTAAGTTTTAATTTCTTTGGTGGATTTGATAGAACAAAAATAACTGACTATATCAAAGACTTTCTTGTAAATGGTATATCGTTAATCTTATTTTTATTAATGTTATCATATTTTATTTCATTATTATTAAATATAGATACCTTTTTTAAAGACAAAGCAATGAAAGCAGCGTTTATAAAGAAGCTGTTTCTTGAGAAAAGTAAAATAGTTATAATTTCTATAATTATTATTGGTATAGTTTTTTTTATATCCAGACTTAGTTATAAACTAATAACAACACACGAGCCTACAGATGAAGAAAAACAACAAGTAATTGCGCATTATGAACCGCTTTATACTACTAATTGGGTAGCTGTTTCAGACAATATTACTTACCCACTAGAGTTTAGTGTTCCGAATATAATAAAAACAGAAAGTGCTGACGGTGGCAAAATTTATTATGAATTTTCTGCTACGTTTGGAGGTGTTAAAATGAATACCAGTGAAGAAGTGGTAGTCCCCTCTCAAATAAGTAATTTGCCAAATAGTTTTGTTTTAAGTAGATGGGGTTCTTACCTGACCCATAGATTGATTTCAGAAAATTGGAGTAATGATAGTATAGTTGGTTATGTGGATGAGCTTGACGGAACTAGGGATATGAACATAGAAAAAAAGATTTCTTTTGTTGCTTATACCAAATACTTTTACGAGAAAAGACAACAGCTTATTGCTAAAGAGTTTATTGCTGATGCAGCCAAAAACAAATCATTACTTGAAGGTTCATATCTAAACCAAACAAGCAATAACGGTTACCAGTATACATCTTTTGTAGAATTTAAAACAAACAGTAATAATCTTTTAGAAATGCTGAGCGGCTCCGCAGATGGAGATGTATCTTATGACCCCACGTTTACTGTTTTGGAGTTAAAAAATTTGAACGATAGAATTTATGCGCTTGGCAAATATGATTGGATGACCGAAGAAGATGAGATGATAGAAATGGGATACTTTAGCTACAATACATCACTAAACAATATGGTTTTCACCTACCAAAACGGTACAGAATTTAAAAAACAAAACAATCAAAATTAAACATGAAAATAAACATCTATACTGCTATAATTCCGATATTATTTACATTGCTTTGTTCATGTAATAATACAAGTGAATCTACTTCATCAGAAGGAAACTCTTATGAAAGCACTACCAATGCTGCCAAGGTTAATGTAGAATCTTCTGGTGATTGTATTAATTATCTGAGAGGCAAATCTTTTTATGGTGGTAGTATAAGACTTGATTTTATGTTAGACGGAAATGTTGGAGTATATAACAGCCAAACCAATGAATTAGTATTTACTGGTTATTTAGAAATAGGTGAAAAATATGGTGCTGCCAACAGAAAATTAAAAGTTAGAGACACCTATAACAGCTCGCAAGTAGTAAAATTAATGCTTGGTGAAGACGGAAAGCTTATGGACGAATCTGATTTCACTATTTACAAAACCAATTAATCACTTACCCCATGCCCAACTTTAGAGTAAAATATAAAGTAAACACCACCACTACTACTATTACGCTTTACCTACAAGGTAATGGTACAGAAAGTGAAGCTATTGCCAAGCTGAAACAACAAAATAGTGTACCCAAAGATGCCCAGGTTATAATTCTTTCAATTGAAAAATCGTAAATGAAAACCCCCACCATACTTTCTCTAATTGTTATTTCAGCAATGTATTTCTTTGCAACAAGCTGTAAGAAAGAAAATAAGTTTATTGGAACTTATACAGGCACATTGTATGAAATAGAGCATGTTGCCACTTGCTGCGACACCGTATTTTCTGCTGCGGAAACATTAAGAATTACTGAAGGCAATGATGATAATACCCTTAATATTACTCTTGTAGATGCTGATGAAACTGCTACTGCAACCCTTAACGGCAATAATTTTACCATTAATGAAGAACAAGTAAACAGCATTACAGTAATAGGTGGCAGTGGCAGCTTAGATGGAAAAAATATTACTCTGGCATTAGACAGCAAGAACCCTTTAAATAATAAGCCTTTTGAAATTAGATTGCTATTTAAAGGCACAAAAAATTAATTAACCAACAAAACCAATATTAACCAACATGAAAAAACAAAATCTTCTTCTTGTATTGCTTTTTGCAGCAACGCAATTATTTGCTCAAGTACCAAATTATGTGCCCACTAATGGGCTTGTTGGGTGGTATCCTTTTAATGGCAATGCCAATGATGAAAGCGGAAATAATAATAATGGCACAGTGAATGGTGCTACGTTAACTACAGATAGAAATGGCAATACTAATAAAGCGTATGACTTTAATGGTAATAGCAGTTATATTTCTACTAATAACTCCCCATTAATAAATCCCCCTTTCACAATTACTGCATGGGTATTACTTGATTCCATTTCCTTGCCAACGATTAATCCCATAATTAGCTTAGGACAGTCAGGTAGCAATTTTTTGAAAAAAATGTATTTGTCCCCAGATTTAGGCAGCAATGGAACTCCATCAATTGGTACTGTTGGCGCTAATGATATTACGTCCACAAATTCGTTATTTACTAATGGCTTATGGAAGCAAATAGCTGTTACAGTGTCAAATTACTCCACTAATGGAGTTACTTTTTATGTAGATGGAGTTGCGTATAATCAAAATACAACGCAAGGTACAAATGTGCCTTTCCCCCTTAACAACTCAGGATTTACTATTGGCTATCAATCGGTAAATGGGAACATCGCTTATTTCAATGGCAAAATAGACGACATCGGAATTTGGAACCGAGCATTAACACAACAAGAGATAACAGCTTTATATAATAGCTGTTCTACCCCACCATCCGCCACCATAACCCCCAACGGCAATACCACTTTCTGCCAAGGTGGTAGTGTGGTATTACAGGCAAGTGGGGGCAATAGCTATAGCTGGAGCAATGGCGCAACAACCCAAAGCATCACCGTTACACAAGGAAATACTTACTCGGTAACTGTAACCGATGGCAATAGTTGTACAGCATCTGCCAGCCAAGTGGTAACGGTAAACCCTATACCATCTGTTAACTTTTCTTTGCCTGCATTTATAAGCAATACGGTAAATAATTTCAGTTTAAATGCAACACCATCAGGCGGTACATTTTCTGGCACTGGCGTAAATGGAACTGTATTTGATGCTTCGCAAGCAGGCTTGGGTAATAAAACTATAAGCTATAGCGTAAGCGTAAATAATTGCAGCAATACTGCCACCGCTAATACCATTGTATATGATACCACAGGGGCTGTTTGCACTATTACAACTTTTGATACTGTAACCACCACAGTTTTTGATACCATTACCACTACAATAAACGATACCGTTACCACTTCTGTAAGCGTAACCGATACCCTTTTAATAGATGTAACCATAACAAGCTTAACACCGCCTAATAATACCAATACGGTAAAGGTTTACCCTAACCCTGCCAACAATGCCTTATTTATTAATAATGGCAATTTGGCAAGCATGGCAGGCTACAGCATAAAAATAACCAACTCGCTGGGGCAAATATTTTTTGATGAACCTGTAAACCAACAACAATTTTTTATAGACATCAGCACCTGGGCAACAGGCACTTACTTGCTATATGTAATAAACCCCCAACAAGCCGTTGTAGAAACCAAGCAAGTGGTATTGCAGTAAGAAAGTAAAACATCAACCAATTTAAACCAAGAGCCAACTCTCAAAAAGGGTTGGCTTTTTTCTTTAAAATTCTAGATAATTATGTGTTTATTAGCTTGCTGCTTTTGAGTAATTATTTTAAAGAGCTTGCTTTTAAAACCAAATATCAATCAGTCACACCCTATTACGGCAATACTGCTCATTGATTGTCTTTACAACTCACTATAGTATGCTAATGATTTTTGTAATTTAGAGTAAAATCAATTTAAAAATGTTTTTGAAACAACATATTATAAAAGACATAGAAAACATAGAAAATACTCAACTACTTAATCAAGTATATGAGTATTTACAAATTGTAAAGCAATCTGAAAAACAACTACAACCAAATATAAATAGTGTTTTAAAATTTGCGGGAATACTTACCAATACTCAGGCAAAAAAAATTTCTGATTCTATTAATAAAGAGTTTAAATAGTTAAAATTCAACAGTAATAAACTATTACCGAAATATTATGGTGCGTTATTTTTTGTTTGCTGTTGTGCTATTTTTCAGTTGCTCATTATTTGCCCAAAAACTTACTTATTTTAAAGCCGAAGAACAGCCTGTTGCACCCGATTACAGCAAAACTGCTCACTGGCTTTCGTTACCTTTCAGAAAAGATGGTGCAGATGTAATACCCAAAAAAGAAACATGGGTAAGCGATTCGTTGAAGCACGTAGATGTATTCTACATTTACCCAACTTTGTATGGTAAAGGAGAAACATGGTGTGCCGATATTGCCAATAAAAAATTAAATAAACGGTTAGATAAATATCCGGTGAAATATCAGGCTTCACTTTTTAACCGCATTGGCAGGGTTTATACTCCTTTATATCGCCAAGGAATTATTCAGTGTTTTAAAGATACTGCTGCAAGTGCACAACAAGCCTTAGATTTTGCTTATGAAGATGTGAAGCGAGCATTTGAATATTACCTTAAACATTACAATCAAAACCGCCCGATTATAATTGTATCGCATAGCCAAGGCACAAGGCATTCGAGGCAGTTGCTAAAAGATTTTTTCGATACCGCTGAAATGAAAGAAAAACTGGTGTGCGCCTATATAGTTGGGTTTGGCGTTTATCAAGAACAGTACGAAATTTTGCAACCCTGCAGCGAGCCTTCTGCAACTAATTGCTATGTTACATGGGCATCTTTTGGTAATGGTTTTAATGCGCAAAATGATACCTTGCTTTATGGAAATGTATGTGTAAATCCTATTACTTGGAAGAAAAATGCTGATAACGCTACTGCACATAATGGCATTCTATTAAACATAAATCGAAAAAAACTTTTCCGGAGCGATGCACAAATTTTCAAAAATTATTTGTGGGTAAAAACCAATATGCCCATTGCCCGAAGAAAAGACAATCTTCATTTACTGGATTTTAATTTATTTTGGCATAGCATAAAAAAGAATGCTGCTGAAAGAACAGCCGCCTATTTAAACAATTCAAATTAAAACAGATATACTATGCGTATTTTGATACTAATATTCTGGATAATAACCATAACTATTGGCTGCAAAAAAGACGATAACGATACTTTAAAGTCTGATACTTATAAAGTGCAATATAACATAGGGTGCACTGACTGTATGGTAGTTTATATTGCCGATAGTTTAGGCACGCAACAAACCGAGTATAACCAAAATAGCAGTTGGTCTTATGTTTTCTTCGGAAAAAAAGAACAAGAAGTTTTGCTTCTGGCATACAATACTGCTAACGCACCACAGGGTGTAAATGTGAAAATTGCTGTAAACGATAGCACAATAAAAGATAAAACCACTTATTGCGCAATAAGTGGCGTTTCGTTTGTAGCAGATACAATTCGTTAATATTTTTCTGAATAAAAATTATTCTGAAAACATCTCCCGCTTCTCTTTTGTATTTTTACCGTCCAAATAAAAACATACCATGCTATTTCAATTAACGGAAGAACATTTAATGATTCAGAAAGCTGCAAGAGACTTTGCACAAAACGTTTGTAAACCCGGGGTAATAGAGCGCGATGAAACACAGGGCTACCCTGTAGAGCAGGTAAAGGGTTTGGCTGAATTAGGCTTCTTGGGCATGATGGTTGACCCAAAATACAATGGGAGTGGTTTAGATACTATTTCCTATGTGTTGGCTATGGAAGAAATTTCTAAAGTTGACGCTTCTACTTCTGTAATCATGTCGGTAAATAATTCTTTGGTGTGTTGGGGGTTAGAGGCTTATGGCACCGAAGAACAAAAAGAAAAATGGTTAAAGCCTTTAGCTAAAGGTGATATCATTGGTGCTTTTTGTTTAAGCGAGCCTGAAGCTGGTAGCGATGCAACTTCTCAGCGCACCACTGCAATAGATAAAGGCGATCACTATGTAGTAAATGGTACTAAAAACTGGATTACCAATGGTGGAAAAGCTTCAGTTTATTTAGTAATTGCACAAACCAATCCAGAACTAAAACATAAAGGCATTAATGTTTTAATAGTTGACGCAAAATCTCCGGGCATTACTTTAGGCGCAAAAGAAAACAAGTTAGGTATTCGTGCGTCAGACACACATCAAATTATGTTTCAAGATGTAATTGTGCCAAAAGAAAACCGAATTGGCGAAGATGGCTTTGGGTTTAAGTTTGCCATGAAAACGCTTGATGGCGGCAGAATAGGCATTGCAGCACAAGCATTAGGTATTGCAAGCGGTGCATATGAATTAGCATTAGAGTATTCAAAACAAAGAAAAGCTTTTGGTAAAGAAATTTCTCAGCATCAAATAATACAATTTAAGCTGGCCGATATGGCTACTCAAATTGAGGCGGCTCGTCTATTAATTTACAAAGCTGCCTGGGAAAAAGACAATGGTTTAGATTATAGCCAAAGCAGCGCTAAAGCAAAAGTATTTGCTAGCGAAGTAGCTATGCGTACTACCGTTGAGGCAGTGCAGATACATGGTGGCTATGGTTATGTAAAAGAATATCATGTAGAACGTTTAATGCGCGATGCAAAAATTACACAGATATATGAAGGCACTTCTGAAGTACAGCGCATTGTAATTTCAAGAGGCGTTATTGGTAAGTAAAACTAAAATTACATGAAATATAAGCCTGAACGATTTTCTTTCAGGCTTTTTTATTTTAAAAAAACGCTGAAACTCAACACCTGCAACACTTGCAGCCATACTGAAAACCGTTATTTTTTGCTGTAAATATCCACAAACCTTTATTTACAAGCACTTTGAAAATATTTGCATAAATAACTGATTATCATAAACTTACAATAAATTGTTGTTTATAACAATTGCTGAAACCCTTTACTTATCAACATTTCAGCATAAAAATATACTTGTAAAGTGTTTGGAAAGATTAGCCAAGCATCTATATTTGTTGAACATCATTTTGTTTCACTTATAAAAACTTAAAACCATGAACAAAGGCGAATTAGTAGATTTCATCGCTTCTGAAGCAGGCTTAACAAAAGTACAAGCTGGCGATGCTTTGAACGCTGTATTAACTGCGGTTCAAAAAACTTTGAAAAAAGGTGACAAAGTAACTCTTGTAGGCTTTGGTACTTTTTCAGTTTCTAAAAGAGCTGCAAGAACCGGTCGTAACCCTAAAACAGGTGCTACCATTAAAATCGCTGCTAAAAAAGTAGTGAAGTTCAAAGCAGGTAAAGAACTTTCTTCAAAAGTATAGTTTTTGCCTAATGTAAAAGAAAAGCGTTCCGAAAATTTCGGAGCGCTTTTTTTATTAGGGCTAATGCTTATTTTTGCAAACAAACAATTTAAAAAAAACTAATTATGGGAAGAGGTGATAAAAAAACCGCAAAAGGAAAAAGATTTTTAGGCTCGTTTGGAAAAACAAGACCACAAAAGGTTAAGAAAACTACTGTGGCTATTACGCCTAAAGCTAAACCTGCTAAAAAAGTTGCTGCTGAGGCTGCAGAACCAAAAACTAAAGCCCCAAGAAAAACTGCTGCCAAGAAAAAGAAAACAGACGATACATCTGAAGAGTAATCATTCTTCATAATAAAAAACCTGCCTGTAAATAATTTATTTACAGGCAGGTTTTTTATTTACATTTTTTCTAAAATTAGTTTTAGAGCTATAATTGTTTAATACATTTTCTAAGCTTGTATGCAATTAAACGTAGGCAGGTTTAAACCTTAACTTGTACTTTTACGTGCGCATTAAAATTAAACTCATTTAAAAGTGTTTTACAACACGTTTAACAAAACCTAATACTATTCATGCAAACTACACTTGCTAAAAATTTAAAAAAAGAAAAAAGTATTACTGCTGATTTTTTTGCTGCCGATTGGCCTCAGGCAGGAGATATTGATTTATCTATTCACGATTTACCACACCATTCCTCCACTACCGAATGGTGGTATTTGAATACCCATGTGAAATCAAAGAGTGGCAAAGAGTATTCATTGTTTGCTTCTTTTTTCAGAATAATTATCAGCTATAATGAGAAAACCAAAAAGGCTGATTATGGGCATTCGGTTTTGTGGGCATTAACCGATGTTGAAAACAAAGCTTACAAAACTGTTTCGCTGGTAGATAAGCGTGCGCCAAAATTGGGTATCGAAAAAATTAATCGTGGCGAAGCCATGAAAGATCCATTCATAAAACGTGCTGCTCTCGAAATGCTGAAAAAAGGCGTGGTGCCTTATCCCGATGAGTTGTTGAAAGCCGATGCAAAAATTGCTTTCGATAAATTACATCTTAACTATGATGGCAATATTTTTAAGAAAGAAAAAGATGGCTCTTATACTTTGCAATTAAAACATGAAGAATATCAAATGGCCACTACCTTAAATTTCAAGCCAAAGAAAAAAGCCATAAGACATGGCGATAATGGCGTGGTAAGAGGTATTGCTTCTGAAGATATGTTTTACTATTTCATACCGAGATGTGAAGTAAAGGGCACGCTGAAAATTGGCAAAGAAAAAAACGAAGTAACAGGCGAAGGTTGGTATGACCATGAGTTTGGTTGCCCGCCACCGGCTAAAAAAACCGATAAAGCCGAAACCAATAAAGATGATGTTTCGTGGAATTGGATTGCCATGCAGTTAAATAATGGCTGGGAATTAACCGCTTATGATTTAATCAATAATAAAACGAAATCGAAAGAAGGTTCTTTAGCTATTTTAATAGACCCAAAAGGCAATCGTTACCAAACCCCAAAATTCAGCTTTACCGTTTTAGGCGAGCTTTGGGCAAGTACCAGAACTTTTACTGAATATCCTACAGCTTGGAGAATTGAAGTGCCAGAGTTTGGTTTAAAAATAGAAGCCGTTGCAGCTTTTCCGCATCAGGAATTTGCTACCGTAATTTCTAAGCCTGCTTTTTGGGAAGGCAGAATGCACCTTAGCGGAACCATGAAAGGTAAAAAAGTTTTGGGCAAAGGTTATTTAGAACGTCATGGATTTATTCATAACGAAAACATGAAAGATTTTCTAAAAGCAGTTTCAAAACAAACCCTGAAATCAGTTGAGCGCATTTTACCTTTATCATTTGGGCAAGAAAAATTTGAAGAACTGGTTTCTCGCAAAGGCAACAAAACTTATGTATCTGATTTAGATAAAGAAGCTTATGTAAATACTTTTATAAAACCCATTCGTGAGGTAACCGATAGAAGCGGAAAATCGTGGCGCTCTTATGCCACCATAGCCTGCTGCGATGTAGTGGGGGGAAACTCTCAACATGCTGTTGATTGGCTTGCATTACCCGAATTAATGCATGTAGGCTCTTTAATGGTAGATGATGTGCAAGATAAATCTGAAGTAAGACGTGGAGGCCCATCGGCACATACCGTACATGGCGAAGCTACCGCTATAAACTCAGGAACTGCATGCTACTTCTTAGGTCAAATTTGTATTTACGAAGCCAAAGACAATGCCGATAAAAAAATACAGATTTACAACTGGTATTTTGAAACTATGCGCGCCTCACATAGCGGGCAAGCTATGGATATTTATGGCTTAGATTATATGATGCCACAAGTATTGAAAGATGATGCCACCGCCAAGTTGTTATCGAAAAGAGTATTGGCTACCCACCGTTTAAAATCTGCTGCTCCGGCAAGTTATTTAGCTCGTATTGGTGCATTGCTTGGCGATGGCACACCAGAACAAATAGAAGGCTTGGGTAATTTTTATGAAGCCTTGGGAATTTCATTTCAGATTATAGATGATACCCTAAACTTAAAAGGATTTAAAGACCATCTGAAAACCAAAGGCGAAGATATTACAGCAGGAAAAATTACTTACCCTATTGCCAAAGCAATGGGCTTAATGCCAAAAGCTGACCGTAAAAAACTTTGGGATATTGTAAGTGCCAAAACCACTAATCTTGATGAAATAGCCAAAGCTGTTGCTTTGTTAGATAAATACAATGCAATAGACCTATGCGAAAAAGAAGCTAAACAAATCTTAGAGCGTGCCTGGAAAAAACTCGACCCATTGATTCGCGATTCTATGGTTAAGCTAAATTTGAGAGCTTTCTGTTGGTTTGTGTTGGAAAGAACTTATTAAAAAGTATCAAAATCTTTGAAAAAATGCAGTGCAGGCTCTTGAACTTCCACTGTAATTATACTCATAGTTTATTTGAATACGGCCGGTAACAGGTTGATAAAACCCCTCCCCTACAATTCTTAAGTTACCCACTGTTTGTTCACGAATGTAAATGCTGTTGCCATCTACTGAAGCTTCAATAGATAAACCACTACCTAAAATATTGCTGATTATTACTTCAAAATCCTGAAATCCATAGCTAATATTGGTGGTATAATTAAAACCGGGTCCTGGCGGATTTTGGCAGTTTTCATTTACCTGATAGTTTCCTACAAACTTAATGGCACTTAGTGAATCGCAATTAGCACCCTCATAACCAAAAGGACAAGTGCAAGTACCGCTGCTGCATACTTTTCCTGCCGGACACACCACCCCTTCGCAAGGGTCTTGTTTTTTGCATGAATAAACAATAACCGAAATAACAGTTACAATTATGAGCAATAGAAAGTGGATTTTTTTCATACCTAGCGGTTTTTTCCTTTTAGCAATGTCCAAAATGAGGCTATAGTTCTTAGCGAAAATGCTGCAATAACTATAAGACTACCTGTTGCAAAGAACACAAATTCTTTTTTAAAGTAAGCAAATTTATCTTGAATAATCTCAGGGGCAAGGGTTACTGTTTTATCTTTTCGCAGAAAGAAATTAATATCATGGGTATCGAAAAGCTCGAAAAAATCTTGTATTTGTTTAAAAATTTGAAAGAATATAATAATCGAAGCTATAACCAATATAAACCTAACCCACATGGGTTTTAAGTAGGGGATTTGGTTTAAAAAAATGGTGTAACGAAACAGCACTGCAAACAGCAATATAAGCAACAGATTTACTCTTAAAAAAGAAGCATCGAGCACTTCGTATAAAGGCAAAATAACTATAGCTGTAAATATTATTATAAGCAAACCCCACAATAATTCAGAAAAAAAAGATAAACCTGTTTGTTTCATTTGCTTACAGCTATGATTTTAAAAGAATTTAATCCACACAGCAATAAAAAAACATTACTGTGTGGAATTATTATTTAGGCTTTGAATAAAAAAATTACAATTTGCTGTCGTCAACACTGTCAATCCAAACAGCAACCTTTTTCATAACGTCTTCTACGGTACCTTGTTCAAATGGTGATTTCAGATTGGCCAATTTCACTAAACCTAAGAATGATTGGCTGCCTCCTGCTTTACAAAGGGTTAAATAGTCGGCCCATGCAGCAGGATCTCTTTCTTGTGAGCGAATCCAGAATTGCAGTGCACACACCTGAGCCAAAGTATAGTCTATATAATAAAATGGACTGTTGTATATATGGGCCTGTTTTTGCCAAAAGGCTCCACCTTCTAAATACTCATTACCATCATAATTTCGGTGTGGCAAATACTTTTGTTCTATGCTACGCCATTTTGCATTACGCTCTTTTGGTGTGGCTTCGGGGTTTTCATAAACCCAATGCTGAAACTCATCTACAGAAACCCCATAAGGTAAGAATAGTATAGAGCTACACAGGTGTGCATATTTGTATTTGTCAGTTTGCTCTTCAAAAAACAATTCCATCCATGGCCATGTGAAAAATTCCATACTCATAGAATGAATTTCACAAGCTTCCATAGTAGGCCAGTGATATTCAGGAATTTCAAAATTTCGGCTCGAATAGCCTTGAAAAGCATGTCCGGCTTCGTGAGTTAATACGTCAATATCTCCCGATGTTCCGTTGAAATTTGAAAAGATAAACGGTGCTTTATATTTGCTTAAATAAGAACAATAGCCACCGCCTGCTTTACCTTTTTTATTTACTAAATCAAGTAATTCATGTTCAGTCATAAAGCTGAAAAAGTCGTGTGTTTCAGCAGAAAGTTCGGCATACATTTTTTTGCCGTTTTCTAAAATCCAATCAGGAGAGCCTTTAGGTTTGGCGTTTCCGTTGGTAAACAATAATGGCTCGTCATAAAATTTTAATGTTTCCAAGCCTAATCTTTTGGCTTGCTTTTCGCGAAGCTTGGTAGCAACAGGCACTACAAAATCTAAAATCATTTTGCGATAGTTTGCCACCATTTCGGCATTATAATCGGTGCGAC
This sequence comes from uncultured Chitinophagaceae bacterium, assembly GCA_964543705.1. GTDB lineage: Bacteria > Bacteroidota > Bacteroidia > Chitinophagales > CAIOSU01 > CAYSGX01. The sequence goes on along the minus strand of CAZIZP010000009.1, from coordinate 93,199 downwards.
TTAATCGGTCGTAAGCTAAACCCACAAAGTTTTTGTAACCCAGTTTTTTTGCAATAGTGGTTCTGGTTTTCACCAAGCTATCATAAATACTATCAAGTTTTTCAGCATTAGCGGCTAAGTAACCGTATTTAGCAGCTGTAGCTTTTTTTCTTACGGCCCTGTCGGTAGATTGTTCAAAAGGCACCAAGCCTGAAAGATTTAATTCAGTGCCTTCAAATTCTATTCTTGCTGAAGCAATAAGCTTGGTGTATTCGCTGCTTAACTGGTTTTCTTTCTGAAGGTCTTCAATAATTTCAGGCTGAAAGGTTCTTAGCGCAGCATCGGCAAGATTAAACAATTGATTACCGGCTGATTGCTCCAATTCAGTTCTGAACTTAGATTGGGTAAGTGCTTCATATAATCTGGTAACTAGGCCTACAAATACCGGAGAGTTATTATCAAAATATTGTTGCTGTTCTTCATAAAATTTATCGGTAGTATCTATAGTATGGCGTATATACACCAAAGAAGCTTGTGTTTCAAACTCGCTTCTGATGCCGTTTATTTTTTCAAGAATATTTTTTTGCTCTTCAAAAGAAGTAGCTATTTGAAAGCCATTAAGTAATGTTTCAAACTCAGCAGTTAACTTTTCAAGGTTAGGCTGCTCATAAGGAATTTCTGTAAATTTTAACATAATTAAAAAGGTTAATGATTAACTGAAACTAAAGTAAAAGAATATTTATGAAAAGGGTAAGAGTTTTTACAAAAAAGTAACATATATCAAAAAACATGAAACTTAATTTTTATCGTTTTTGCGTTTTACATTATATACTGCTTTGCCTTCTGCTACAAGATGCTGTTTGTCTTCCTGATAGGCTACCATTCGGGTAACTACAATACGGTTGCCGCTTCTTACAATTTCGCCTTCAACAATTAAATCCATAGGCTTTCCGGGTCGCAGATAATCTACGCGCATATCTATGGTAGAAACTTTGTCTTCAAAAGAAGTAAGGGTAGTCATGGCTGCTGCTCCACCTACCGAATCCATAGCTGTAGCAATAATGCCACCATGGATGGCTTGAATGCGCGGATCGCCTACCAGTTCATTTCTAAAAACAACTTTTATTTGAGCAAAACCTGCTTCAATCTTTTCTAAAGTAATTCCTAAATAAGGGTGTAGCGGAATAAGATTGTCGATAATATTTTTATAAACTTCTTCGGGTGCCTGCATTATATCATTTGCGGTGGCAAAGATAGTTAGTAAATATTAAAGCCATGTTAAAACAGGCTATACAAAACCCTAATTAATATTTAATTCTTCTGTTAAACTTTCTTCGTCTTCGTTAGGGTAATAAGTTGTGTCTAAAAGCGATTCAAAGCCACCTTCATCGAAACCGTCAAAAGCAATATCTACTTTCCATTGTCCGTCTACTTTCAAAAGCTCAATGTCCGATTCACCTTGATCTTCTACACAACAAAAAGTACAAGTGGCTTTATTATCGGCAATGGTGCATTTTACATTTGTAACAGGGTCGGCATCGGCAAATGCTGCGCCTTCCTGTTTTGCCATTTCGGCTATATTGCTTAAAAAATCTATAAGCTTTAGGGTTCTTTCAGTAGCATGTTTCTTAGCGGTTTCAAAATCTTGCTGATTCATGGAATCTAAAAAAATAGTTGCTACTTCTTCGGGTTTTGGCCCACTGTTACACGATAAAAAAATGAGCGTAAATAACAATAAATAAATACCTGAAAGCTTCATATTTTTTGGTTTTTTGTGAAGGTAGTTATAAATGCCAATATGCCCGCAATACATTCTTGGTGTAGTAAGCTGAAAGCAGTGCGGGTTAAATTCTGTTAACCTTTAAAACCTTTTACCATAAATAATGCTTAAAACAGTTATTTGAACTGGTGTTTCCACATATTTTCGTAGATTGAAAACGGATACACCAATAGAGATATAGTTTATTTTAATTAAAACATAAAATATCGTTTATGGAAAATACTGCGCCTGTTTCTGCCAAAACATTTTTTAAGGAAGAAGAAAAGCAAAACATTATTCAGGCTATAAAAGAAGCTGAAAAAAACACATCGGGAGAAATAAAATTGCATATAGAAAATAAATGCCCGCGCGACCCGGTTCACAGGGCAAAAGAGGTTTTTGCTGAGCTGAAGCTGCACAATACCAAACAGCGCAATGGTGTTTTAATTTACATAGCCGTGCAAGACCACCAAATTGCCATTTGGGGCGATGAAGGCATAAACTATCATGTAGGGCAAGCCTTTTGGGACGATGAAGTAAATATTATTACCCACCATTTTAAATTAGGAAAGTATGCTGAAGGCATCATAAAAGCCATTACACAAGTAGGCGAAAACCTGAAAAAATATTTTCCTTACAAAAGCGATGATGAAAATGAAATATCTGATGATATTTCCATTCATTAGATATTAATATTCTTTTCTATCATACACCACTGAATTGCTTTTTGTTGAAAAGTGAATTCATATACCGTAAGTGCTGAAGTAGTTTTATTTCAGAATAATAAATGCCTTATGGTTGAAGAATTTGTAGTGCCGCTTAGCGAAGAAGAAATAGAAAAATATACTGCCAACCGTCCGGGAACCTGGGGACGCTACACTACTTTTTACCAGCCTAATGGCGACTACGAAGGTTTTGATATTGCCATTTTGGGGATAAAAGAAACCCGAAATAGCTATGATAATATTGGCTGCGAAGAAGCCCCCGATGTAATCAGGCAAGAGCTATATAAGCTAATAAAAAATGCAGGCGAATTTAAAATTATAGACTTAGGCAATATTGAAAAAGGGGCTACCGTTCAGGATACTTATGTGGCAACTAAATATGTAATTAACGAATTGCTGAAAAGCAAAATTTTACCGGTAGTTATTGGCGGCTCGCACGATTTAACTTATGCCCAATACTTGGCTTATGAAGACTTTCGAAAACCCGTTCACTTTGTAGTTGCCGATGAAAAAATAGATTTATTTAATACTGAAGACACTATTTATGATGAGAATTTTTTAATGAAAATTTTCACTCATTCGCCAAATTATCTTTTCAATTTCAGTATTATTGGTCATCAGGCATATTATGTGCACGATGATGCCATTGCTACTTTAGAACGCTTAAATTTCGACTCGTATCGTTTAGGCGTGCTTCGCGAAAAAATGGAAGATATGGAGCCTGTATTGCGCGATGCCGATTTTTTAAGTTTCGACATGCAGGCTATAAGAAGCAGCGATGGACAAGGTGTTTTAAATGCTACGCCCAATGGCCTTTATGCTGAAGAGGCTTGCCAGATTATGCGCTATGCAGGATTGAGCAACCGGCTTACCTCACTGGGCATTTACCAATATAACCCGGCATACGATTTTCGTTTTCAAACCGCTATGCTGGCAGCCCAAATGATTTGGTATTTTACCGATGGTTTTTATGCGCGAAAAAATGATAACCCTGCCGAAAACGAGGAGGGCTTTTTAAAGTTTACTGTTGACATTAGCGATACCGACCAGGAACTGGTTTTTTACAAAAGCATTTTAAGCGACCGCTGGTGGATGCAAGTAAGCGATACTAAAGAAAATAAAGTGCATTTAATTCCCTGCTCTTATAACGATTATAAACAGGCCTGCCGCGATGAAATTCCTGATAAGTGGCTAAAAAACTTAGCAAGGTATAGTTAAGGGATTTTGCAATAGTATTTGCCATTTGGCCATTGTTGGGAAAAATACAGTAGCTGCTATCTCAGAAATTTCTGCAAGGTACTTCACATCGTTATTCAATAGCAACAACAATCAAAAATTATGGTTTTGACGGACGGTTTGGCAGTGTTGTAAGAGGTTTGGTAATAGAAGAATGATAATATAAACACTTTATGCATTAAGAACCCCACAGTAATTTCAAGTTGTGGGGTTTTTGTTATGTAAAAAAGCTCTTACCCGGCTGCGATTCAAATTTCTATTTTGGTTAGTGTAAATGATCTTTGGAACATCGTAAAAAGTGGATTTAAAGGTGAAATAATTTTTTAGCAATAGTTTTTTGGAAATGCGCTTGCAGCGAATAGTTGCAGGCGCATTTTTTATTTTGGATGGCTTGTTGGCGAAAATGCTGGCAGAGATTCAAAAGGCTACTACCTGTGCCGAAGTGAGTTAGACCTTGTTTCGATTTTTATTCTGTTCGTTCAGATATCATCCATGTTCGTTTGGTTGACACTTTTTGAGGTTTTGGGGCTTAAAATGATGTTTTTTACCCTTTTTTACTAATTTGGAAGAGTGTTTTTCTTTATCACTTTTCTTTAGAAGAAATGCTTCGATAAACTCAGCATAAAATGCACCAAAAGAATCGCAAAGTTCGAAGGCTTTGCCTGTCCCGATAGCTATCGGGATTGCAGGCTAACGCCCGGGGCAGTGAATGGTGGGTAGAGGTGGGTTTTAGTAGGATTGCAAACTTGACGATAGGGTTTCCAAATTGAAAATTCCGAACAGGGGGATGAGTATATATTATGTTGACAATGGCATTAGTTTATTGCCAAGCTAAGGACTAGCGTAAGATTATTTAGAAGTTAAAATCTAAAGGTTCCCCGTTTAATTCTCTGCCTTGTAAAATCCATTTTGCATTATGATCTCTCATTTCTTTAAATCTTTTAAAGTTTTCGAGGTTACTCTCGGAAAGAATTTGTAATGATAAATGCAGCTGGTATTCTTCATATGCCTGTGGCAAATGTTCGGCAATTTTTTTAGCACAGTAAACATCATAGGCTTTTTTTAATGCTTCTCGCCAGTTGTTATGTGCCTGTATAGGCACGGGCTCATTTTCCTTTAACAATTCGCGAATAATCATTTCAATGGTTTCGTTGTCTTCCTGCTCTTGGTTTTTTCTATAAATATTATAGTATGCAAGTAATTCTTTGTTTTCAAAAGTGCTTATAAAAAAGCGCATAAACGATGCATCGTATGTAGATTTTAAAAAGGGCCTTTTGTCGCGTGTGCGCTCATACTCTTCTACCTTAGCCTTGTTTAATTCATTGTGATGCTTTCGGGTTATATTCATATAAAATTCTTCTTTTTCACCTCTTATATCGGGTAGTGAAAGAAGGTAAGAGCCGCCTTTATTATTGATATGAAAATCGTACCATTCAGGAAAATTTCTGTTTTCGCTTTCTGAATGATATGCCTTTTTAATATCACTATATCTTTGCCATTCGTGAAACCAACCTATATTTAAATCTACATTGTCTTGTTTTAAATAACGTGCATAAAGATCTATATCTTCAGGCGTAACAGGCTCTATGAAGGGGCAATGTAAAACATCTTGTTCCCATAACTCAAAATCTGCACAAATTTCAATTTCGGGTATAGATAGTTGTTCGGCACGCCACAAACATTGGGCATCAAAAAGCTTTTTTTGCTGAATATAGCCCAGATGTTTTTGAGCGGCATTTATCCATTTCAAACTTTCTTGTTCTTCATTTGCCAGCCATCGTTCGCCATGTTGTAAAATAAATGCTTTCAGCCATTTGTAACTTTTAATAAAACTTTCTACCGATGAGGGATTATAGCCTGCAAAAAAATTTACAAAGCGGGAGTCGGTTCGCAGTTCTTGCTCTATTTCGCTTTCTGTAACCGCCTGTTGTATAATGCGGTTTACTTGATTTTGCTGATATTCATTAAGGGATGGTTTTTTTTCATTTTCGCCTTCCATAACCAATATATTTTAGCATTATAAAATTATACAAATACAAGTATTATGCCAAGTTGTAGTTGGTGTGTTTTCTTTGTTACTTTTCTTTAGAAGAAATGCTTCGATAAACTCAGCATAAATCCACCCAAAGAATCGCAAAGTTCGAAGGCTTTGCCCGGACTTTGCAGGCTAACGCGCGGGGGGCAGTGAATGGTGGGTAGGGGAGAATTATTAATAGGAATTACAAATCCCAATCTGCCGGGTCTTTTATGAATAGTATTTTTTAATTTTTTCTTGTAAATCTGCCTTGTAAAAAATACATGTATTCAGAATATGTAAGTAGTTTAAATAATTCAAATTAATGGTTTCACCAATTCTAAATTTCAATGTAAACTCTTCTCCTTTTACTTTTAATGACGCATTCTTAGGACTTATCTTCCCAAATTCCATTGGATATATTGTTTCTTCATTTTCTCTTTGATAGAAAAATAAAAATCTATTTCCAGTTATGTGAAGCTCCTTCTTATCTAGACTGTTACACCTTCCTTGGGTAACCTTCCCATAGTCATGTACAAGACAATTTCTTGCATTATTGAATGAAGCTAAATTACTTTCATATAAAAGATCTTCTTTAATCTCATTAGAAATTTTATTTACTAATGTTGGATAATTAAATCTTGAAGTATCAATTAATATTTGCTTATAGAATTCTGATAAACTGTTTTTTGGTAAATTATCGTTTTTAAGTTTCTTAAGTGTGATGATATACACATAGAATCTTTCAAGTGAATTTCTTATTGCAGAGTGAATTTCTTCAAAGCCTTTTATTAACAACCAATTCTTAAACTCATTTTTACTTTGTTCTATACTTCTTACAGTACCTAAAAATTGAATTTCTTGAAGTTCTTCTGAAGAAGGTGATAAATGAGTACTCATGTTTTCTAACAACCGTAATCCAGTTAAAGTGCGCGAATGACTTACGGAAATTAAATTGTCAATTGGTTGATATACGAATTGTGGATTTGTTAAAAGCTCTTGGATTTCCATAATTATCTTTAAAAAAATTAGGTGATTTAACTATAGAAGAAGTATCTATTCTTTGGGAATCTCATGATGTTTATGCGTTTGTTTAACATAGAAGTAGCTTCTTTTATTTTTCGTAATCAAATAAAAACAACCGCTAATTTCAGATGAATAGACTTTTAAAATCTGCTTTGGTATTGTAGCTACTTCATCATGTTAAAGCGCTTTTTTTAGGAATTAATAAACAACATAAATTTTACAATTGGCACATTTAATTGAGCCCGTTCAATTATTCAGCCTTTATTACTTTTTGAATGTAGCGGTTGCCATTGCTTTCAAGCATTATTAAATAAATGCCTTGAGGCCAGTGTGTAGTATTTATTTTTTTTAGCGTTTGGCTATTATTTATGGTACTAGTTTCAGCATAAACTAATTCTCCAACAGTATTAAATGCTTTTATTTCTACTGAACTGTTTTCAAAAGTTTCTATGCTAATGTTTAAAATATTATTTGTTGGGTTAGGATATACATTTACATGAAGTTGTTTTTTGTTAAATGTTTCTATCCCTGTATTCAGTGTACTATCTACTTCCCATGCATAATCAATGCTAATGGTATCTAACTGAATTTTTGCATAGTAAACAGAAGTGTTGTTTATAGAATCATAAGTCCACGATTCTTCATATTCGGCTTGTTGAATGGCATTTTGGAAATTATTAAAACTGCCATACATTAACGAATCGCCTACTACTATAACCCAGGTTTGCCCGCCATTGGCAGGGGTAGGGCAGGCTTTTACGGAATTAATTTCGCCAATGCAATTTCTTCTAACGGCTACATAACTGTTTTCCTGTCTGCCAAGCAGCCATAAGCTGTCTTCTGCTACTTCATCAAAATCGTTATTCTGCCAGTTTAGTATAACTTCTTTATTAGCAAAATTATTACCCAATACTTCGGGGGTAGGTTCGGGCCTGTACATCACAAGCGCCACATTTTTTTCCTGAGCTACATAAGGCAAGTGTATATTTTGGTTATTGTTGTTGCGGTTATTCCAGTCGGGCCTTGCTTGACCTGACCAGGTGTAAACCGCAGTAGTGCCCACATTAGCCATTACAGGATATTGCTGAAAACCTACTTTTCCTTTCCAAAAATCTAAAACTGAAGAAAGGGTAACTGCGTGGTGTTTGAAGATAGAGACATCTTGTCCGCTAATAACGGTGCTTTTAGAAATAACGCTCAGGTTTTCTGAAATAACAGGAAAATCGTTTGCAGGCAGAAAAGAAAGGGGTCTTAACAAAGTAAAATCTACATGATTCCATAAATTAGAATCAGTAAGCAATGTAACTGTTTCAAATACTACTTCAGGATGAAAGTAGCCTCCGGAACTCCATTGAAACACTACCTTATCTACTGCCGACATATTACTATTGAGCACAAAACCACTGTCTAAAGAATGCCCGATATGATAAGTGGTATCTAATGTTGCCGTCCACGAGTTTATGACATCATCAACCGGTAAACCGGATGTTGCTAAAAATGGCCCTGAAGGGGATGCTTCTTGTGGCGCTACTCCATACCCAGTAAGCAAGTAAATGAGGTTATTGTGGTTTTGCCCATAAGGCGTAACGTAACGCTGAGGGTAATTTCTGCCGGCAACGGGAAAGAAAACACCTTTATCGTTGGTAAGCAGTAACAAGTCTGATAATAATTTTTGTGCTACCTGAGTAGCCAGATTTTTTATTTGAGCATCTTGCGAAAAATCGGCAAGGTTTACAAGGCCGCTAAAGGCATAAGGTGCATAGGTAGAAGAGAAGAATTCGTAAAATCCGTACTGTAGTTTCATTTCTAAGTAATGAACCAAACGATTGCGCAAATCGCTGTCTATAGCTTTGCCATACCGCTCGTGCAGAAGCCAGTCAGAGCTCATCCACATAATCATATGGTTTTCTGACCAATAGCCTCTAAGCGTGTCGCCATAGTTCATCCAGTAAGGTACTGAGTTAAGTATTGGCAATATTTGAGCATCATAAGTTCCGTTGGTAAGGTAGAGTACTCTTATAAGTTCAATAATTACAAAGTCGCTGGTGCTTCTTGTAGGAATTTCTGTTATAATCTGATTTAACTGAGCAGTATCTAAAGGCAACCCTCTATAAGCCTGATGAATTAATTTTCTGCCGGTGGTTTTGGTAAGCATAGAATCGATGTATGCTTCTTTACGGGCTTCATAAACAGCGTTATTGCCATATAAAAACTGTAATGAGCTGCACAGCAATATAATGCTGATGCAAAAGCGGCATTTAATAAAAATATTCATTGCGAAAAATTTTTATTAAATATAAGCTTTATCGCGCCCTTCGCTTAAATATTTTTTTTCCTCTTTGCGTTTTACAAAGCCCACCAAAAATTTCTTAAAGCGTGGCAAATCTTTCATTTTAGGATTGTCGCCTTTCTTTTTATAGCGATTGAAAAAGTATTTGGTAGAAAGCACGGTAAATGCAGCACAGGTGTTATGGTCTAAATGGTCGCTAAGGTTATTCAGTTTCAACTGCTCTGCACCAAGCCCTTTCATTTGCCTGTAAGCTGAAACTGAATTCATATAGTTTACTTCACGGTCGCCTTTACAATAGCAAAGCTGCATGGGTGCTTCAGGCAGCCAGCAGGTAAGGTTGTTTTCGCAAAGCTTGTTTTTGAAAATAAAGTTGGGGTCGTTTACATACTCTTTAACCAGGCTGTCTTTTAAAATGTCTTTAGGCACTTTGGGCATAATTTTATTAAGCTCGGCAAATGACTTTTTTTCGTTGTTCTCAAAGTATTTGGGCAAAATGGTATCGAACGGAGACTTGAAAACATCGTAAATAGAATTGTTTCCAAAAATATTATAAGCCTCTTGATAAGAAATTAAAAGATAGGGTAAGTAAAAGGGGCGTGGGTATTCTTCAAACATATATTTTTCCTGTTCTCCGGTCATATCATATGCTCCGCTCATAGGCGATGAAGCGGTAACCTGGAAGCGAGGGTCGTTGAGTTCCTGAAGGTATTTATGGGCTGCCATAGATGAATGCCCCCCCTGAGAGTAGCCGGTTAAAAATAATTGTCCGTTGTGTGCAAGCTTTAAATTTTTGTTTAGCTCATCAATAGCGTATAACATGTAAATAAATGCATTGGCTTCTGACTCGGCATGCTGATATAAATGCCTGCCTTCGCCTTTTCCAATGCCAAAATAATCGGGGTACATGGCAGCATAGCCATCGGTAGCAAACATTAAGCAAATATTTTGTTGTGCATCTTTTTCAGAAATAGTGCGCTGTTTTTCTATTTGTGTGCCATGTCCATACATCATGTAGGGCACTGCTTTATCAGTTTTTGGAGCGAAATAAATTCCTGAAGCATTTTTGTAAGAACCATCTACCCATTGGGCTTTATAAATAATTTCATACACATCTACGCCATATTTTACGGGCATTATCATTTTCGGAATTTTCTTCTGCTTCCAAAGAGCTTTTATGTCTTCTTTGGAATAAGATTTTTCTAAAGTGTAGCTTACCAAATAAGCATCAGGACTAGCCCATAAAGAAAATGAAAAGGCAAGGGTAGCAACAAGTGCTAAAAATTTAGTCATAACCAAAGGGTGTAAATTAATTTATTGAGATAAAAGATTGCATGAAGTTAACTACTCTATGTTTCATGAAAGACTTTATTATGCTGTGAATGGTTGCTTACACAAAATCATTAACAAAAATTATGTTTAAGAACAGAACATGCAAAATAATAGGTGTTCATATTTCGTTGTTGATAAGGCTGCAACGCTTAGCTTGCAGGCTGCTATATCTTTGTATTAATGAAGTTCAGATTTACTTTAATATTAATTCTTGCATTAAAAATTCTTACAGCACAAAATGTGTGGGTGCAGCATTTTGAGCAACAATACCGAAAAGTTTTCGAGAAAAAATATTTTGTTGATTCGCTTTTCAGCACCCTAAACGAGCAGGAACGCATTGGACAGTTGTTTATGATTGCCGCTTACAGTACTAAAGATTCTGCACATTTTTATCAGTTAGATTCGTTGGTAAAAAAATATCATGTAGGTGGCTTAATTTTTTTTAAAGGCTCGCCACAGCCACAAGCATTAATGACCAATTATTTTCAGCAAGCAGCACGCACACCATTGTTTATAGCTGTTGATGGCGAGTGGGGGCTAAGCATGAGGCTCGACAGTACTATTCGTTTCCCGAAGCAATTAACGCTGGGTGCCATTCAGGATAATACGCTTATTTATGAAATGGGCAGAACCATTGCTAAGGAATGTAAGCGAGTGGGGGTGCATATCAACTTTGCCCCGGTAGTAGATGTAAACAACAACCCGAAAAACCCTGTAATTAACGACCGTTCTTTTGGCGAAGACAAATACAATGTTGCTTTAAAAGGCTTAATGTATGCAAAAGGTATGCAAGATGAAGGCGTAATGGCTTGTGCCAAACACTTTCCCGGGCATGGTGATACTGATACTGATTCACACTATTCTTTGCCGGTAATAAATAAATCTTTTGAAGAGTTAGAACAGTTAGAGCTATATCCGTTTAAGGTTTTGTTTAATGAAGGCGTGCATAGTGTTATGGCTGCACACTTGTTTATTCCGGCTATAGACAACACTAAAGATTTAGCCACTTCGCTTTCGCCACTCAGCACTACCAAATTATTGAAAGAACAAATGGGCTTTAAAGGCCTGGTGTTTTCAGATGCATTGAATATGAAAGGTGTTAGTAAATTTTATAAGCCCGGAGAAGTTGAGTTGAAAGCATTTAAAGCCGGCAACGATGTATTGCTGTTTGCAGAAGATGTACCTAAAGCCATTAGTTTGTTTAATGATGCGCTTGAAAAAAAAGAAATTACTCAACAGCAAATAGATGAGGCGGTAAAAAAAATTTTAGCCGCAAAATACGATTACCAATTGTTCCATAAGAGTCAACAAATACCACTGGAAAATTTAGTTGCCGATTTGAACAATACGGAAGCCCAATTACTAAATCGCAAACTGTTTGAACATGCAATAACTTATGTTACTGATGAAACACCTAAGCTTCCTTTAGAAAATATTTTATCTAAAAAAATTGCTTCAGTAGCTATTGGCGATACTGCTGATACTGTTTTTAATAATACCCTGAATTTATTTGCTGAAGTAACTTCTTTCAGCATAGATAAAAACAAAAAAACTGAAGACTTTGCTGCATTTAAAAATCAGCTGCAAGCTTTTGATGAAGTTATTATTGGCGTATTCGATATGAGTCGCCATGCCAATAAAAATTATGGATTAACAGATGCTGCTATACAATTTGTAAATGAAGTGGCAAAAGAAAAAGATGTAACACTGGTTGTTTTTGGAAACCCTTACAGCCTTAAAAATTTTGAAACTGTGAAGCATGTAGTGTGTGTATATGAAGACCATGATATTACCCGGAATTATGCAGCACAATTTATTTTTGGTGGGGTAGCTGCAAAAGGGAAATTGCCTGTTACTGCTTCAGAAAAATATAGTTTCAATAAAGGCATTACCACACCCGAACACTATCGTTTTAAATATACTATACCCGAAGAAGTGGGCATAGCCGGCAGTGCAATGAGTAAAATAGATTCTATTGCCAGTATTGCCATAAACGAACAAATGACACCGGGTTGCCAAATATTGTTTGCCAAAGACGGAAAGGTATTTTATCATAAATCTTTCGGGCAGCATACTTATGAAGCTAATGCAGAAAAAGTAAGCAACCATCATGTGTATGATATTGCTTCAATTACAAAAATTGCAGCTTCAACACTTGCGTTAATGAAACTGTATGAAGAAGAAAAAATTTCTTTAGATAATCCCTTACAAAACTACCTGCCACACATAAAAAAATATGCGCTGGGTGAAATAAAAATTAAAGATATACTACTACATCAATCGGGCTTACCTGCATGGATACCTTTTTACAATGATTTTATTTCGCCAGTACAAAGAAGTCGCTGGTTTAGAATGTATAAAACCGAAACTTACAGCCAGCATGTTACCGACAGCATGTTTACTAAACCAACTCTAAAAGACGCTATTTACAATACTATTTACTATACTAAAGTAGATAAAAAGCCTGCTTATAAATACAGCGATATTGGCTTTTATATGTTTCCGCAATTAGTTGAGAATACTGTGGCAACCGATTTCGAAAAATATTTGCAGCAAACTTTTTATCAACCACTGCAACTGAAAACTATTACTTATAACCCCAGAGAAAAATTCAGCAAACAAATTATTGTGCCCACTGAGAAGGATACCCTTTTCAGAAAACAACTGATACATGGCTATGTACACGATCCCGGTGCTGCTATGATGGGGGGCATTTCCGGTCATGCAGGTTTGTTTGCCAATGCGCATGATGTGGCAGTGTTAATGCAAATGCTTTTGAACAAAGGCGAGTATGCAGGTAAAAGATATTTTAAGCCTGAAACCATCGACTATTTTACTAAAACCCATTTTGCCAATAACCGTAGGGGCTTAGGTTTCGATAAGCCTGAACCTGATACCACCAAAAGCAACCCAACTGCTAAAAGTGCCTCGCCTGAAACTTTTGGACACAGTGGCTTTACCGGCACTTGCACCTGGGCAGACCCACAAAACGGATTAGTGTATGTTTTTCTTTCTAACCGTGTACACCCTTCGGCACAAAATAATAAACTGGCTGCTCAAAATATTCGAACCGATATAATGCAGGTGGTATATGATGCACTGAAAAAGTAAAAGCTTTGAACAACACGGAATAAAAATTACTTTTGATTTAAGGAGTTAAAGACCATATGAATAGTAAGGTAAAAAATAAAGAAGAGCTAATTGCCTTAATTAAAGCAAATAATGAACTGTTAACTTCTTATGGAGTTACAAGGCTCGGTATATTTGGCTCTTTTGTAAGAGGCAATGTTCATGAAGAAAGCGATGTAGATTTTTTTATTGAATTATTACCTGAATACAAAACATTAAAAAATGTATTTGCATTATCAGAAACATTAAAAAATATTTCCGGAAGAAAGGTTGAGATTATTACGCCTCAATCTTTAAATAAGTTTATTGGAAAACATATTTTAAATCAAGTTGAATATGTCTCCCTCGCTGCATGATTTTTTATTGCATATAGTTAACGAGTGCCAATTTATTATTGATGTAAAAGCAGGCAGGGATAAAAATCAATTGTTTAATGATGAAACTATTAGCAGAGCAATTATTAGAAGCCTGGAAGTAATTGGAGAGGCAACAAAGAAATTACCTGACGATTTTAGACTTACCTATTCTCATATTCCTTGGGCTGAAATTGCAGGAATGAGAGATGTTTTAATTCATAATTATTTCGGGGTTGATTATGATATTGTATGGAATACCATCAATAATGATATACCGTTTCTTTATGAAGAGTTACTTCATATTCTTGACTCTGATAAAATAAATTAGTAATGCATACAGTTGTACAATTTTTTGTTCTGAAAAAATTTAATCACTGAAAAACCTTAAAGAACATCTGGCACTGTTTACTGTAAGCGTTATTTATGGCATAAACTTTATTGTTGCCAAAGAAGTAATGCCGGCTTATATTTTACCCTTTGGTTTTATTCTATTAAGAGTATCTACAGCAACCCTGTTCTTTTTTCTTTTTGCAAAAGCTATAGTAAATGAAAACATTGAAAAGCAAGACTGGCAGCGATTATTTTGGTGTGGCATTTTTGGAGTAGCATTAAATCAGTTATTATTCTTTAAAGGACTAAACCAAACCACCCCCATTAATGCTTCGCTGATTATGATTACCACGCCTATTTCAGTATTGGTATTAGCACGACTAATGATAGGTGAGGCTATTACGTTAAGAAAAGCAACAGGCATATTTTTAGGTGCTGGGGGTGCATTGCTTATTTTATTTGGCAAAAAAGATTTTGTGTTGAATGCGTCAGGTTTTTGGGGCGATATGATGGTATTGTTTAATGCCTTTTTTTATGCAGTGTATTTGGTATTGGTGAAGCCGTTAATGAAAAAATATAATCCGCTTACAGTTATTAAATGGGTATTTGCATTTGGGCTAATGCCTGTAAGTATTGCAGGTTATTATGAATTGTCAGTAGTGCAATGGCATACATTTTCAAATACTATTTGGCTGTATGTAGGCTTTGTGTTAATTGGCACTACCATAATGGCTTACTTACTGAATATTTATGCCATGAAAAAATTATCGCCCACAGTAGTAGGCATTTATATTTATGTGCAGCCTGTGGTGGCAACAGCCATGTCTTTAAGTATGGGTAAAGACCATTTGAATATTTTAAAAATTGTTGCTGCCATAATGATTTTTTCGGGGGTGTATTTGGCAAGTGTGGCAAAGAGCAAATAAGCTATTTTTATACCCTTCTAAATATATTGTTCTGAAAAAATGAAATACTATAATCTTAATAATTCTGCCGTTAAAGTTTCGCTGAAAGAAGCCGTGCTTACCGGCATTCAAGGTAGTGAAGGTTTGTTTATGCCTGAATACATTCCGCAGCTGGACAGAAGTTTTATTGAAAATATTGAGCAATACTCGTTACAAGAAATGGCTTTTGAAGTAGCCAAACTGTTTTTAAGTGAAGAGGTTGAAGAAGATGCTATTCGAAATATTGTAAATGAAACACTGAATTTTGAAATACCCTTAGTGCCTGTAAGCGATAGTATTTATTCATTGGAATTATTTCATGGGCCAACACTGGCTTTTAAAGATGTAGGCGCACGTTTTATGGCAAGATTGTTTGCCTATTTTCTGAAAAATGATAATGAAGAAATTCATATTCTGGTTGCCACATCGGGCGACACAGGCGGTGCAGTGGCGCATGCTTTCTGGAATGTGCCTAATATTAACGTTACCATTTTATATCCTTCGGAAAAAGTAAGTTTTCTACAAGAAAAGCAGCTTACTACTTTGGGTAAAAACGTTAGTGCCATTGAAGTGGCTGGTACTTTTGATGATTGCCAGAAAATGGTGAAACAAGCTTTTGCCGATGATTCCTTGAAGGAAACGGTAACCTTAGCTTCTGCCAATTCAATCAATCTGGCGCGATTAATTCCGCAGTCGTTTTATTATTTCTGGACTTATGCGCAAGCAAAAAAAGTAAAACCCAATAACAAAGTAGTGGTGTGTGTGCCCAGTGGCAATTTTGGAAATTTAACAGCAGGGTTAATGGCAAAAAAAATGGGGTTGCCTATTGAGCATTTTATTGCTGCCACTAATGCTAACGATATTGTGCCACAATATCTGGCAACGGGCAATTACAGCCCAAAGCCTTCGCAAGCTACTATTTCAAATGCTATGGATGTGGGCAACCCTAGCAATTTTAGTCGTATTATGGCTTTGTATAATAATGATTACGAAGCGGTGAAAAAAGATTTATCGGGCTATTCATCCAGCGATGAAGCTACTAAAGCTACTATGGTTGAAGTGTTTCAAAACCATTACTACACTTTAGACCCACACGGGGCTGTGGGCTATGCAGCACTTCAGCAATATTTAGCAACACATGCCAGTACAATTGGTATATTTTTAGAAACAGCTCATCCTGCAAAGTTTATGGATGTGGTAGAGAAAACTTTGCGAGTAAAAATTAAGGTGCCTAATGCCTTGCAAGAGGTAGCCAACAAAACTAAGCGTGCTGTAAAAATGAAAGCTGATTATAACTTGCTGAAAGATTATTTGTTGGGCTAATTATCATTAGTTATAAAATCAACTTTATAGCTTCTTCTCTATTATCCTGTAGCAATGTAATGTAAATTTTAAGTTGCTGAATTTGGCTGAGTCTTTAGCTTTTATCTTCCTAACTTTACAACAACAAAACCCCCTTATGGAACTTATAATAGCCACTATTGCAGCCTTATTGCCCATTATAAATCCATTTAGTACAGCGCCTATGTTTTTAGCCATGACACAGGGCGATACCGAACATTATAGAAATATTCAGGCTAGAAAAGGGGTGTTTTATATGATTATTATTTTGTTGGTGTCTTTAGTTGCCGGCACGTTTATTATGAATTTTTTTGGCTTATCGTTGCCCGGCATGAGAATAGCTGGGGGCATATTAATTTCAAGAGTTGCAATGGGCATGCTGAATCCTTCTCATGATAATGAACGCTCAAAAGAAGAAGCCAAAGAAGCCAGCGAGAAAAAAGATATTTCGTTTACGCCTTTAGCAATGCCCAGTTTAAGTGGGCCGGGGGCTATTTCTGTAATTATTGGTATGAGCTCTATTGCCGATTCTATTTTTGATTATATATTTATTGCTGTAGGAATATTAATTGTAGCTATAGTGGTGTATGCTACGCTTCGTTCAGCCTCTAAACTGGTAAAATATTTAGGCGTTACAGGTTTAACAGCCATGACCAAAATTATGGGCTTCATTATTTTGTGTGTGGGCATTCAGTTTATTGTAAACGGCATTTTAGCTATTGCCACCAGCGATGTAATACTGCAATTTATTCAGAAGGCTTTGCAGTAATAGTTTCTTTTTGCCTTTTTTCTCATTTTTAAATCTACGTTCTTTCCTAAAGCCTCCCCTTTGGGGAGGTTGGAGGGGGCGGTTATTCCCTCACAAACCTTTGCTTCACCACCTCGCCACCTGCTTGCACTAGGGCTATATAGTTGCCACTGGGTAAGTTGCTTACATTAATGCTATGGTTGGCTTTGCCATGTTGTAGGTTCATATTTTCTGAAATAATTTGCTTGCCCAACATATCATAAACCATAAGCGTGGCAATAGTATTTTGTTTTTGAGTGAAAAATATTTTTAGGTGCAGTTGCTCTTTGGCAGGGTTGGGGTATAGCTGTAAAATATTAGTGCTGCTATTTGCCAATATTGTTCCGCTGTTTACTATAAGGCTATCGTTTAGCAAGCCCAAGCTATCTAATTTTACCAGCCACATGTCTTGAGATAAATCGCCTATGGTAGAACCTGTAATAATAAAGCCCCCATCAGGGGTTTCTGCAAAATCGGCAAAGTAGTTAAAGCCATATTCTTTGTAAATATACTCCCGCTCCCAAAGCAATTGCCCGTTGGGGTTTATTTTGGCAATAAAACCTGCCGTATTGTTTTCTTTATAGCCTACCGCAACATAGCTGCTATCTTTTATTTGCTTTATTATGTATGGTCTTGAGGGGTTACTTTCTACAAAGTCATATAGAATGCTCAAATTCATGTTCGTATCCATTGTGCCTAAAAAAGCCGGATAGAAAGAATTCCAGTGGGGAGGGTTTATTGTGGTAGTATCATAATATCCCATAATAACAATGTTTTTATTTATACCCTCTACTGCACCAAAGCCGCCACCAAGTTTTGGTTCGTTAGGAATTTGATAAAACCATTTTTGCTGAATAATTTCTCCTGCGCTATCTAATTTTAACACCCATGGTGCACCATATAATTGATTATAGCTTCTGCGGGCAAATACCATAAATTTTTCAGGCGAATATTCTATAGCATTATAAGCAGCATCGTAAAAACTACCTCCAAATCTTTTAGCCCATTTTTCATTCCCCGAACTATCCACTCTGATAATCGCTGCATCTGTATTGTTGATTATGCTATCATAGGTGTTGCCGAGTAACAAAACATCATCTGTTGAAGTTACACAAGTTCCACTGCCAATGGTCATATTTAAAACATCATAGTTTTTTTTAAATAAAGTATCTCCTTCTTGGCTGAATTTGTAAAACATCATGTCTCGGTCAAACGGGTTAAATTTTTCAACTGTGCCAATGTCAATATAATTACCTGATGATAATCTTTTCAGAGAATTGTTGAAGCCCGAATAGTAGTCCTCTACTCCTGAATTGGCAAAACCATTCGATAGGATTAGATTGCCGTTTATATCAAATTTGTTCCAAAAATTTCCGATATAATTAGTAGAGTCGTCCATTACTATTCCTACTATATAGCTGCTGTCATCGTCAACTAAAATACTTCTTCCCCATTCGCCACCACCATTAAATTCAACTGCTTTGTTAAACCTTATGTTCTGTGCACTTGATGTTTTAAAAAAAACAAAAAGTGCACAGATAAATATTACCTGTGCACTTCTCATGGTTATTGCTTTTTCACAATGGTGAATTTTATATTTTCTATTATTTCGTCTTTATTGTAGAACCTGCTAATGTAATTGCCTGATGTTAAGTTTTCAGTATTTATCTCTGAAACGTCTGTCCCTGCAACAATTGTTTGTTTCAATATCATTTGCCCTTTTATGTCGTAAACTTCCATAGTAATATTATGTTCATATACGGCATTCAATTTCACATACATAAAATTGCTTGCAGGGTTAGGATAGAGTGTAAACTTGGTTTCAGTATCGGCAAAAAATACGGGTTTCTTTTCCGGCTGTTTCTCTCTTTTTAAACTTTCCTGCGATTTGGGCAATTCAGGTCTTAATAAATCAAATTGGTAGCCGTAGTAGTTAGTCAAGATAGATTGCGCTTGTCCCGTAGCAATATTCAGATTATTGGCTATTTCAACTACTCGCTCTAATTGTAAGCTATCTAATTCGTTCCACTGCTTTTCTTTTTGCAATAGCTCTATGTGCAGTTGTTGCAGCCATACATAGTCGGCATTGCCGGGCTGAGCAAGGTCGAATAGGTTTAACGCATCATAAGCCTCGCTATATCTGCCTGATTTAATTAAATAGGGCAATGCCAAAGGTTTTTCGTTTTTCGCCAACAAATAGTCAACCAAGGCTTCTAAAGAATCTTGCTCGGTAAAATGCAGGGCAACTTTGCGCAGCTTATCAGCCCGCTCGGCATTCAATATGGAAATAGTGCCATAGAGTTGTTCACGGGCTGAGGTTTCGTTTTGCTGTGCATCTGCCACCTGATGGTGATATGCCACGGCAGGGCGGGCGGTTTCGAGCGTGGCAAATACTTTTTCGCTTACAGGGGCATTGTTCAGCACAATGGCTTTCAGGTCGGCAAAAGCCAGAGGGGTGGCACGAAGAATGGCAGCAATTAACACTTCATCTGACAAATAAGAACCCACATTCATCAATTCATCTTTCAATTGACTGCCCGAAATGCGATTGTCGGCTATCAGCCCCAGCAGATATTGGGTATTGCCTCCGTCAATTTTGCTGTAGAGTTGGGCAATATTTTTTTCCAAATCATCCACTTCATCATCGTTTTGCTGCATCATGGCAAAGCCCTGTTGCCCGCCACCACCTCCGCCACCGGAAAAGTTGCTTGGGCAAGCATCATTGTAATTGGTTACAGGGTAAAAACAATTAATTTTCTGAACCTTAGGAGCGGTGATATTTATCGGTTCGTATTTAGATGCTACATCATTATTATGGTAATGATACCTTATCAACGGTGAATAGGTGCCTAATAAAATATGACACTCTGCGCCCCCGCAATTGCTGCTGTTGTCAAATACATTTCCAGCTGGAAATGTTTGATAACTTGGGGTTTGTTGAGTTGGGCAATCCCCCTGTTTTCTTTTGATGCGCGAGGGGTTGGAGGGGTTAGCACCACCACCATAAGCCCAATCTGCAACTACTATGTCGTGTGTAGAATTTAAGTATTTATTACATTTATATTGTAACCCGGGGTTAGCATCAGAATTAGAGCTACTAAGTTCTGAATTATTGCCAAAAGCCCATGTAGCGTAGCTGGCACTGTTAAAGGTGT
The DNA here is from genome assembly GCA_964543705.1 of uncultured Chitinophagaceae bacterium. Classification (GTDB taxonomy): domain Bacteria; phylum Bacteroidota; class Bacteroidia; order Chitinophagales; family CAIOSU01; genus CAYSGX01. The sequence goes on along the minus strand of CAZIZP010000009.1, from coordinate 72,799 downwards.
TTCTATAAATTCTATTTTCTGCATGCCCAGATTCTATGGTAAGAATACCAAAACTATTCATGGCGTTAACGCCACTTATAGTATTGTTTTCTATAGTAAAGTTTTGAGTACTCCCAAACATATAAATACCATGAGCCCAATTGAAATTAGGAATGTTAATGATATTGTTGGTAATTTGTGTTGCCTGATTTGTGCCAAATAACCTTACACCTGTAACATTATTGTTAAACTCAGCCATATCTACCTTCAACAAACCTGTAAATGAATTGGGTGATGCCAAAGCAACTATTGCATCGTTAAAATTGTTAAACTTAGATTTATTATAGCCAAAACAAGCCCCATAAAAGAAGGCCGTGCAAACAGGTAATACCTGAAAATCGGCATCTTGTGCATATATACCCATGCCTCTTTTATCTAAAGCCAAACCGCTAATGGTGTTTTGAAAAGTGCAAGCATTAAACTTAATGCCATCGTTATTAATAATCCAAGCTTGTGTTGAGGCGGGCACAGTAGCAGTGCCATCAGGGTTTTTCTCCCCAAGCAAATAAGCGTTGTTTTCAAAAAGTGTGTTGCTAAAGTAGCTGGTATTGTTATATAATACATAAGGCTGAAACCTTACCCCCACTTTATTATTTAAAAAGTTACTGCTATTGGCTACTACCTTGCCTCCACTTAAAAAATAATTAGGGGCATCTACAGGATCTTTAGAATAATCTATACCTGCCCACTGGTTATTGCTTACATAATCTCTTTGCCCAACGTTTATGGCTACTCTTGCATTTTTTATGGTAGCATTATTGCTTAGTTCTACATAACCTTGGTTGGCTAAATTACTTTGGTCGTAAAAGCCCAGCCCCCACACTTCTATGCCTTCCCACATGCTGTTGCAGCTTTCTATTCCGGTTAGGGTTGCACCATTTATAAATAATTTACCACCCGGTTCTACAATAATTTTAGACGGGCGACCTACTTTTTTGGTATCAGTAAATTCTATTTTGGTATTAGTGCCTGTAATATTTAGTGTGCCACCAGCTTTAATTCTAATAATACAATCTATTTTTTTAGAGGCACTCCATGTAATATTACCTGTTACAGAATAATCAGATGTTTTATTGGGGTTATTAGAATTAAACCAGCCTATATCTACACCAGAATTATAAACGAGATTTGCCTGGCATTCATTATACAACTTAATTAAAGCATCATCGTCAAAATTATTACTGTTGTTGCCACAAATTACTAAACCCCCATCTTGTGTCTGTGCAATTTTGTAAAAACATTCTTGCCTCTTTAAATCGCCATGTTTATCGGGCTGCCCTATATTACCACCTAAACTTGCATTAGGCGTACTTTCTTCAACTATTTTTTCCCAAAGCACCGTTCCGCTATTGTTATACCTTTTTATTATGGCTGCTGTGCCCCAAAAGTTCTTATTAAACTTTGGGTTTGTAGCATCTGTAAATGCGCCATCATAAGTAGCCGTATCAACAGTACAAGTACTGTATATAGGGTTATTTATTGGTAAGGGAAAGGGCGCAAAATCGTTTTTGAAATAATTACTATTTTGATTTTGTTTTGTAGAAACCACTGCAAAACCACCACCACTTAAATTGATAATACCCATCCATAAATCGTAGGCTTTAATATTGCCAAAATCATATATGGCATCTTGAGTGAGTGTATTTGTTCTAATGCGCTGTATTTTGCCAATCCCGCTTCCATAGGGATTTTCACCGCCAATCCCTCCATCTGTACCACTAATGTTTGTGATTGCTGGTAAAAGTAAACGATCTAAAGTGGCATTATATTCAATATCTACAGCTGCATTGAAATTGGTAGCCCCAGATGGAGTAACTGTATTTATTCCAGTAAAAAAACTATTCGTTCCACTAATTTTCACAACTAATATATCTGAGTTTTTTGTACCTGGGGGTGTGCCATAATAGGCATATCCGGCAGCAAAATACTCATTGGTTGAAGCCTTGTAGGTTAGTGCTCTTAATCTATTGTGGCCTGACCCTAAGTTAGCATCATTTACATTACTTGTAATAAACTTATTTACTATTTGCCCGCTTGAATTTAATTCAAGAGAAAAGAGTCTTTCTCTTTTAGTTGTGCCTGTTGTAAAAACATCTGACATGCCGACCAAAATATAATTGCCATTGCTCTTTTGCATTACATCAAATCCAATACTGCTTAACACAGCAGCATCGTTTAAGTTATCTACAAAACCATAAATATATTGCCATTGTGTTGCACCCGTGCTATTCACTTTTACAACGTAAAACCGATCCCTTCTGTAGTTACTAAGATTAGAAAAAGCTGTATCTGTATTACATACCAAATTACTTCCTGTTGGGTTTGATGGTGTGGGGTTGTACTTAAAACCATTAGTTACTCTTATACTGCCTACTGCTATGTAGCCTCCATCGCTTGTGGGAGTTACTCCGTAAAAGCGGCTATTAAATCCTTGTTCACTTCCGGAAGTACCATATATTTTATACCATTCACTTGTGCCATTGTATCCTTTCACATTGCCATCCATTTCCACAAATACTAATTTGGCATAATCTGCCCCTTTACGGTAATTGCAGTATTCCATATTTTTTAAGTCAGGGTTGGTACCTAGCCCATTCCCCATGTTGTTGCAGGTTTCATTAGGGTTATTTTCGTTAGCAAAACTGGTATAACCTGCACATATATAACCTATTTGAGTACCACTTTGATAAACGGGCTTCACATCATAATACCAATCTTCACCACTTTGAGCAGCAGTCTGTGCAGTTCCGTTGAGTTTTCTTGTTGGGTAGTGGTATTTGTTCCACTCTACACCAGGTGCATCATAAACTTGTGCAAAAGTAATTTCTATTTGTGAACTAAATAACACAAATAGCATTAATAAAATTTTTAAATGTTGGGGGGGGGTAATATGAAGTTGCTTCATATTGCCAATGTTTTGAGTTGTGTTTTTCATGGTTTTGGGTTTATGTTTAATTAAAATACGTACGCAATACAATTTCTTGTAATTACCTTTTTAACACCGCTTAAATACCAAAACCTGTATGAATGTAGTAATAAAATCTTACTATAGTAACATTTATGTGTTAAGTTTTTGTTGATGATAATTTTGGTTAAATAAATTAAAGAAATAACATAACTAGGCAATTTATTCAGAAGGCTTTGCAAAATAATTAAGCTAGAGCGACTTCTTTATTTAGATTTTCTCTTTCTGCCTGCTCTTTCAGTTTCCACTGTTGCACTTGCACTTGTTGCTTCACCAGGTCTAAAGATTCTATAATCATATCGTTGAAAGTGCTTTGTAGTTTAGTGTCTTCTTCTTCAATTAAAATAGCTTCAATAATACCATCGGCAATTTTTTCAATTACCATGCGGCTTTCATCGGTTGCCATTTTTTCAAAAATATTGTTGATGGTTTGAAAAGTAATATCATAAACCGATTGTTGTAATGCTGCACTTGCGGCTTTGCCCACCACAGGCACTTGTTCTAATATGCGTATGTTTTGGTTTTGCTGAATGGCACCTGAAACCGCTACTCTTATAGATTCGCGTAAATCATCTTTATTGGCACTGTATTGGTCCTTTGTAACTTGCTGCACCCGATGTGCCACAAAATTTACCAGCACTTCTTTTCTCGGAATAATTACTTCCTTCACAATTTTTTCTGTTAAAGGAATACCGGTTCTTATTTCATCTTGTACGCCTTCAATTACATTTACCACCACTCTGTCGGCTACTTCTTCGGTAACTACATTTAAGTATTTGCTGAATACTTTATAAAGATACCATTGCTTAATGTCTATAATCTTCATACGATTAAGACGAACGATAATAGCGATAACCCTTAGTACTCTTAATGCCCTTAACGAACCAATTGGAATACATCCCAACACTTCATACCAGCGGGCAAAAGGATAAAAAAACCAACGGTGGTAAGTATTATTATAAATAGCAACCCCCCATCTGATAAGAATTTCAGTAATAAATATGGCTACAAAAACACCATCTATAAAAATGAAATTTTCATACACCGGCAAATACAAATTATAAAATGGGTTGGCATATTGTTGTATAAAATTTCTCATGCTGTCGTTTTCAAAATTCATTTGAATGCCCAGCATTAAAAGATTCACAACCACTAACACCACCATTAAAACATCAATAACCAGAAATATGCGGTCGATGGTTAAGCTGTATTTCCCCTTACTCATGGCTTATTTTTTTTGCTGAAAATAGCAGAAAAAATATTAAGCATGTGCTTTTAGTAGCAAGCCACTACAGGCTTTTGTGTGTGCCATCGCAATATGCGCCCTTACCCGATTGTTTACAGCCACACCAATACACTTTCTTTTCTTCCACAACTTCTTCTTTACATGGTGTAAAAGCAGTGCCTTTATGTGAGCCATCACAAAAGGGTTGTTTATTGCTTAAGCCGCAAGCACACCAATAGTAAGTGCCGGGTTTCATTTCAACTGCATAAGGAGCTTTTTGTGCAATATTTGGCTTTTCCATATTTATATTTTTTTAGAATAACAACAATACTATTTTCTTGTTTACGAAAGTATAGTTTTAAGATGAAACAAAAATGCCGAACTACTATAATGTAATTCGGCATTGAAATTATTCTAATTCAGTTTGAATTATTTCAAACCAAACTCTTTTTTCACTTTGGCAACATAGTCTAATTTCTCCCAAGTGAACAATTCTACTTTTTTCTTCAGCACTTTACCTCCCTGACCGATGAAGCTTTTCTCTACCACTTCATTTTTTCTACCCATGTGGCCATAAGCTGCGGTTTCAGAATACATTGGGTTGCGCAATTTTAATCGTTGCTCAATAAAGTAGGGGCGCATATCGAAAAGTTTCTCTACTTTTTTAGCTATTTCGCCATCGCTTAAACCTACTTTAGCAGTACCATAAGTATTTACATAAATTCCCATAGGTTGTGCAACCCCAATAGCATAAGAAACTTGTACTAAAACTTCTTCACACACTCCGGCAGCTACTAAGTTTTTAGCAATGTGGCGGGTTGCATAAGCAGCAGAGCGGTCAACCTTTGAAGGGTCTTTACCACTGAAAGCGCCACCACCGTGAGCACCTTTACCGCCATAAGTATCTACAATAATTTTTCTTCCGGTTAAGCCGGTATCGCCATGCGGGCCACCAATTACAAACTTACCGGTTGGATTAATATGATACTTGATTTTGTTGTTGAACAAATGGGCATACTTTTTATATTTAGCCTTAACACGCGGAATTAAAATTTCGATTATATCCTTTTTAATTTTTGCCTGCATTTTAGCTTCAGTATCAAAATCATCATGCTGAGTAGAAACCACAATCGCATCAATTCTTACCGGCTTGTTGTTATCGTCATATTCTAAAGTAACCTGGCTTTTTGAATCGGGACGTAAGTATTTAATTTGCTTGTTCTCTCTTCTTAAAGCAGCTAGCTCAATTAAAATTTTATGAGCTAAATCTAAAGCCAAAGGCATATAATCTTCGGTTTCGTTGGTCGCATAGCCAAACATCATACCTTGGTCGCCTGCACCTTGCTCTTCTTTTTTCTTTTTATCTACGCCTTGGTTAATATCTGAAGACTGCTCGTGAATTGCTGAAAAAATACCACACGAGTTGGCTTCAAACATATACTCGCTTTTGGTATAGCCAATTTTACGAATTACATCGCGGGCAATATCCTGAACATCTAAATAAGTTTTAGATTTTACTTCACCGGCTAATACTACTTGCCCGGTAGTTACCAGTGTTTCGCATGCTACTTTTGAGTTAGGGTCGAAAGCCAGAAAGTGGTCAATCAACGCATCAGAAATTTGGTCGGCAACTTTATCAGGGTGTCCTTCAGAAACCGATTCAGAGGTGAATAAATAAGGCATATTGTTTTATTTGTTTTTTAAATGATGCACAAAGATAAGTAACAGATGCTATTACACAATTTTATTTAATAGGGGCAGCCTCTAAAACAATTTCCCATAGTTGACGAGCAGTATTGTCCCAGGTAAATTTTTGATGTTGCCACTTTCCTTTTTCTATAAGTTGGGCGCATAGGCCTTCGTTTGAATATAGTTGCATCATGGCGTTGCTTATAGCCGTTTCATCTTCAGGATTAATAATTATTGCTGCATCGCCAGCCACTTCGGGCATTGAAGATGTGGCAGAAGTAATAACAGGCACTTCACACTTCATGGCTTCTATTATAGGAATACCAAAGCCTTCAAACAATGAAACATAAACCATAGCTTTTGCGGCTGCAATTACTTTCGATAAATCTTCGGCATTTAAGTGTCCGGTAAAAACTACTTCGCTTTTAAATTGCATGGCATTATATACTTCGTTTATTTCTTGCATCATCCAGCCTTTTGCGCCTGCAATTACTAATTTATAATCACTTTCTGAATCGCTCTTAAACTTATCGAAGGCTTTAAATAATCGGGCAATATTTTTTCTGGGGTGTAGCGAGCCGGCATACACAAAGTATTTTTTTTCTTCAGAAAATTGTTTTCTAACTGCTTCTTTTTCATTTTCTGATAGCGGCTGAAATTGTTCTTTCACACCGTTATAGGTAACACTTATTTTTTCAGCAGCAATTTTATAACGGCTAATTATATCTTGCTTTGAAAAATTGGAAACTGTAGCAATTTTAGTTGCCTTTTGGCAATACTTAGAAGTAAAGTGGCGGTAGTATGCTGAAGAGATTTTATCTATATACTGCGGATAATGCTCAAACGCTAAATCGTGAATTACTAAAACGGAAGGCACTTGCGCAGAAAGCGACAAATAACCATCAGGGGAAATAAACACATCGGGCTTAATTTTTCTCAACGCACGTGGAACCGACCATTCAAACCACCAATACCAAAGTACCGCATGGCGTGCAGGTGGAAACAATACCACTGGCGTAACATTTTTTCCGAAGATAAAACTGTTGTCATAAGGGCGGTCGAAAAGAAAATAAAACTCGTGTTCAGGATGATTGGCTACCATACGTTTCAGGGTTTCGTAAGTAAACCAGCCAATGCCTTCGAGCTTATTTTTCAGCAGAAAACGTGTATTAACCGCAATTTTCATTTCAGCAAGAATAATTATTATTTGCTCACAATTCAAAAAGGTAATGTGCGTTTCTTATCGCCATAGGTTTATTTGTCTAAATTTGCACATTCAAAAAAATAAAATGAAAGAAAATACCTCAAGTTTAATAGGCTTATTGAATATTTTAATAAAGTGGAAAAAGCCCATTGGAATATTTGTTGTAATAGCCACTATAGCTTCTGTTGTGGTGTCATTACTGTTGCCCGATGAGTTTGAATCGGTTGCTGTGTTTTACCCTGTAAACCCCGCCATGACTGACAGGCAAATGCTATTTAACGAAAAAGGAACCGACCAGTATATAGATTATTTCGGAAGTAAAAATGATATTAACCGTATGATTTCAATTGCATACTCAGCTAATGTAATTGACTATTTAATAAATGAATACAAGCTCTACGACCATTATGAAATTGATACTACAGAAAAACTTTGGCAGTGGAAAACCAGAAAAGAACTATTAAGCAAGTATAGCTGCAAAAAAAGTGAATTAGGTGCTGTAGAGGTAACAGTAGTTGATGAAGACAAGTTTTTAGCTGCAGAAATGGCAAACAAAGTAGTAGAGCTTATTGATAAGCAAAGCAAAGAAATTATTATTCGAAATAAACAAAAGGTTTTAGCACTTTATAAATCTAAATATGACCAAAAAGAATTTGAAGTTCGTTCGGTTGCCGACTCTATGGCTGAAATGAGAATTAAATATTCCATTCAAGAATTGGAAAGTCCTGATGGTCAAATTGTAATGGTAAAAGGAAATAACACGCAAATGGTAGAACTTTTTAAAATTATGCTTAGAAGACACATGAATGCCATAAAAGATTTAAACGTAATAACTACAATATATGAGCAACACGAAGCTACTTTGAAAGATGACGTGTCTGCAGTTTATATTGTTGAAAGTGCCTATCCTGCCGAAAGAAAAACAAAACCGATTCGTTCCTTAATAGTTATCAGTGCTTTTTTTGCAGCTATATTTTTTGGTATATCAGGAGCATTAATTGCTGAAAAGGTAAATGATATAAAGCAACAGTTGCAGTAATGCTAAATCTTCTTTCAGAAAGAATAAAGCCAATTACCTTCTGGGGGTTTGCATTATCCTCGGCACTTTTTTTACTGGCCGGCTTATATTTAAAAATGTATGCCTTAATGCTGTTGCCGGCAGTAATCACTTTTGGATTTGTTGCATTTATTGACATAAAGCCTGTTTTTTATCTGCTGTTATTTTGCCTTCCACTTTCTACAGAAGTAATGTTAGGAAGTTTTGGCACCGACTTGCCCAGCGAGCCGCTAATGGTAATTCTTATGTTTTTATATGTGCTTCAGGTTTTATTACATCCACAATTGTTTAAAGGAAGTTTTTTTAAGCATCCAATAATATTGCTATTGCTAATGCATTATTTATGGATATTTTTTTCAGCATTACATTCATACAACCTCATAGTATCAGTTAAATTTTTTCTGGCTAAAACCTGGTATATTACTACTTTTCTGCTACTGGCACCGATTATTATAAACTCGAAAGAAAGAATGAAAAGTTTTTTCTGGTTAATATATATTCCACTTACGCTGGCGGCTATACAGGCCATAGTGAGATATTCTTTTTTAGATTTCGATTTTGAATTTGTTAACGAAACCATGCCTCCTTTTTTTAGAAATCATGTGAGCTATGGAGCTATGCTTACTTCTTTTTTTCCTTTTATATTTCTTGCCCGCACTTGGTATGCTAAAGGCAGTTTTATAAAAGTATTGCTCAATATTTCTGTACTTTTTTATCTGGCAGCTATATATCTTTCTTATACCAGAATGTGCTATATAGCCTTAGCGGTTGCAGCATTGGCTTATGTGGTTTTCAGGCTGAATTTAATGCGGTGGGCAATAGTTGCCGCTATAGCATTGGTGTCATTAGTGCTGGGTTATTTTATAAACAATAACAATTATTTAAGACTATCACCTGAATTTGAAAAAACCATTACACACGATAATTTTGAAGACCTGCTGGAAGCAACCGTAAGCATGGAAGATGCTTCGAGTATGGAACGTTTATACCGCTGGGTGGCAGCATTTCATATGTATAAAGAAAGTCCGCTTACAGGACACGGGCCGGGAAACTTTTATCCTTTTTACAAAAAATATACGGTATCAGAGTTTACTACTTACTTAAGCGACAATGACGAACAATCTACTGTACACAATTACTTTTTGTTATTGCTGGTAGAGCAAGGTATAATCGGATTAGCTGTTTTTATATTGTTCAGCATTACCTTATTTATTGCAGGTGAAAACCTGTATAAAAACTGTGTAAATAACGACCATAAAAATATTGTGCTGGCTTGTTTACTAAGCTTGGTTACAGCTTATGTAAACCTTATGTTTAACGACATGATAGAAGCCGACAAAACCGGAAGCCTGTTTTTTATGTGCATTGGCTTTCTAGTAGCTTTTGGGGTTAATGATAGTAGTAATAAGTAGGTAAGAGATTAGTATAGACTATTATCTTGGATTCTTCTCCTATATTTACTTTGCGCACTCTTGGTAAAGCCAAAGTCATTTAAATCATTGCTGTTTATTATGCAGCAAGAAATCCTAAAAAAAATTTAGGCGGAAGTAGCGAATCTATAAATATTGAAGAAGTAGCTATTTTTTAATCAATTTACTATTCAAAATAATTTTACTCTTACTTTCCAGATGCATAATATAAAATCCACTCACAAGATTCTCAACATTAATAACTTTCGTTTTTTCAGAAATGGTTTCTTGCAATATTATTTTTCCTGTCAAATCATAAAGTATCAATTTATAATGTGCCGTTAAAGCATGCTCTGGTATTTCTATCTGTAAAAAGTTTTCGGATGGGTTGGGGAAAATATTTATCTGTTTGGCTAATTCTTTTTGCTCTACATTAACAATCCTATAATCTCGCATATCATCACAATTTTTTGAAGTATCTAGCCATACTTGTTTAAAGTCTTCGTACATAATTTTGTTACCATTAAAAGAACTTGGTGCAAATGCCCAGCCTGCTGCAAAACCTTTTAAAGTGTCATTATTAAAGTAAAGATGATTTTCTTCAGAATAATACGTTTCAAATCTGTAATTCCCTATGGTATCCCAAGGGTTTAAAACAGTATCTATTTTAGGTAATATCATAAGTAATGTATCCCCAATATTTTGCCTATATGTATTTAGATTATTGGTATCGTATTCCATGCAGAAAAAAACATAATCATATACATCTATAGTATCCTTAATAATGCTCCCTTTCAACACTTCAATTACTATTGCTTTGCTACTATGTTGATTTTGTTCAATGAAAGTTACCAAAGCCACATCATGGTTTGTTGAAGTTATTCTATCGCAAAAAGAGTTTGGAATAGAACTGCAAGCTACTGAATGCTTATGAAATCCAATCAATAAGAATAGTAAGAAAGTTAATGCTTTGAATTTCATAGCAATTGTATTTCTTATAAAAATAAAGAAAAAACTCAATCAAAAAGATATTTATATCTTTAGTTAAAACAAACAGATATGAGTGTTTCGGTAATTCGTAAAAAATTATTGCGTTATATAGAAAATTCAGATGAAAAAAAGATAAAAGCATTTTATACCATAGTAGAAGAAGAAATAGAAACAGCAGACCGTTGGCAAGACATGGATTTTATCTCAACCATGAATACTCGTTACGAAGCATTAGCGTCTGGGAAAGTTAAAGGCGCAGATTGGAATGAGGTGAAAAGGAAAGTATCAAAAAAATTAAACACAGTTATTTAATATAGTCTATCTATCATGCAGCAATAAAACCTAAAAAGAAGTTTAACAGAATTTATATAACATAAAAGTGATTAACAAGTTTTTAGTTGCTTGGCTACAATACATAACAAGAAATAAAAATTATATAACCTTAAAGTCTTTAAGAGAAGTTACTTTATAAGAATTTTTTCCATTTTTTTCTAAAACACCATTGATTTTAACGGTCTTATTGTTTTCATGAGCATGAATAGCATCAACATATTTAAGGGAAGTTAATTGAATTAGTAATCTTGTTTTTACATTATTGACTATAGATAAAACCTCAATAGAGTTTTTATCTCCTGAAACATCTTCTGAGCTTAATTTTATTACTTTTCCATATATTTCTCCTATATCGTCTGTGTCTATAATTTCATTTATCCTCTGTTTAATAGTCCTTGTAAATTCACTTAGTAATTTAATATCAGTTTGTTTTAGATTCTTAACAAATGTTTCTTTTTTTTCAGTTGTTGTTTGTAGAGATAGGCTTACATCGTTCAAGGAAATTTCTTTATAAAAACCCTGAGTATCATCTATTAAGTTTATATTGATAAAGTCTTTATTTTTCATTAAAAAAACATCATCGGTATTAATTGGTTGTTTTATTAAGTCAGTATTGATGAATGTTAGAGAATCTATCAATTTTTTATTAATTGACATCCCATCAACTGGATTTTCGAATATTGTACCAATTTTGATTTTTTCTCTTTTAGGCAATTCAATTTCAGTAATCAAACTACCTTTTTTGTTTCTAAGAAATTTCGAGAGATTAAGATATCTTTCTGCTTCTTCAGTATCTTCTATGATTAAATGTTGTTTATTTGTTACTGTAAAATTTGCAGCATCTGATAATAGTTTCTTTAGACGCTCAATAATTTTGGGAAACTTATTCATGTCTGGTTTTCCATCTTCAATATTTTCGTCTTCAATTTTAATATTTAAAAGCTCTTTATCTTCAATCAAAATAATTCCTAAATCATCTTCATCTGTTTTATATATCTCAGATAAAGTCTGTAATAGGTCTTTTAGTGCTGAATTAAAATCAGATGCATTTATTTTACTTGGAAGATATACTTTGAATTTTTTGTCAAATCCTAAATTTATAGGCGGCACAAAAGATTGTTTTGAAGAATCATCAATTGTCCAATTCTTAGATAACAGATAGCTATTTATATTTTCTAATATTATTTGTCCACCTATCATTTCGTCTATTAATTATTAAACTGTTCAAAAAACAAGTTGAAATTTTCAACTGTAATTAAATTAGCCTTAGGAATATGAATCGTTTTTCTAGTATTTACTCGAACATTATCTTCTGGAATATACCAATAAGCACACTTTCTAACCATTAGTTCTTGGTCAGAAAAGTTAATCCACTCATTTTTATCAGTGCTTGGTAGAATGAACAATACAAGAATAAGTGGAAAGTTATTATTGAATCTATCTATTAAATCCGAATAATTTTCTGCTCTAAGCTGATAGACAATTTGTTCTTCATTTATTTCAAGTGTTTCTGAAGTTGTAGATTTTAATTGGATTGATATTCTCCTGCCCGTGTAATGAAATCTCTTTTTATTATTTTCATACCTAACGGATGTTTCTTTAATGTCAATATCATCTCCAAAGTCAGGACCAGCCCAAGACAAATACCCATTATATTCCGCAATTAATTGAATATATCGGAGGGATATGGATTCTTTAATGAATTGCTCAGGCACCATAAACTATATTTTGGCTAAAATAAAAATAATATTTATGTTCTTACAACATCAAAAAACTTACTTACTCAAATACATACTCTTCTCGCTATACAACTGGCGGAAGTAAGGGTCTTTTAAATCTTTGATGAAGCGAATGGCTTCTCCTGTAGATTTCATTTCAGGGCCTAATTCCTTTTGCACTTCGGGGAATTTATGATAAGAAAACACTGGCTCTTTTATAGCATAGCCGGTAAGCTGTGGTTCAAACTTAAAATCTTTTAGTTTATTTGCGCCAATCATTACTTTAGTTGCGTAATTCAAATAAGGCACTTTATGTGCTTTAGCAATGAAAGGCATACTACGCGAAGCACGAGGGTTGGCCTCAATTACATATACTTTATCGTTTTTTATGGCAAACTGAATATTGATTAACCCTATTGTGTTTAGAGACATCGCCAACTTCTTAGTGTATTCAATCATGGTATCAATTACAATTTGCCCGAGGCTAAAGGGTGGTAATACAGAATTGCTATCGCCCGAGTGAATGCCTGCGGGTTCAATGTGCTCCATAATACCCATTATTTGTACGTTCTCTCCATCGCAAATGGCATCTATTTCAGCTTCTTTGGCGCGGTCTAAAAAGTGGTCAATTAAAATTTTATTATCAGGAATATGTTTCAGCAAACTAATTACACTTTTTTCCAAATCTTCATCGTCAATTACAATTTTCATTCGCTGCCCACCTAATACATATGAGGGTCTTACCAACACAGGATAACCAACACGCTTTACTACTTCCAAAGCATCATCTACATTCCACGCAACACCGTAATCAGGATAAGGAATATCTAGGTCTTTCAGCATATCGCTAAATGCACCACGATCTTCTGCCAAATCTAAATCTTTAAAAGAAGTGCCTATGATTTTTATACCTGCATTGGTTAATCTTTCAGCCAATTTCAAAGCAGTTTGCCCGCCCAATTGCACAATTACACCTTCGGGTTTCTCATGCTCAATTAACTCAATCAAATGTTCCCAGTACACTGGTTCGAAGTATAATTTATCGGCAATATCAAAATCGGTAGAAACTGTTTCAGGATTACAATTAATCATTATTGCTTCATAGCCACATTCTTTAATAGCCAACAAACCGTGCACACAGCAGTAATCAAATTCAATACCTTGTCCAATGCGGTTAGGGCCCGAACCTAATACAATAATTTTCTTTCTATTGCTACTGATGCTTTCATTTTCACCATCGAAGGTAGAATAATAGTAAGGTGTTTTCGCTTCAAATTCTGCTGAGCAGGTATCTACTAATTTATAGTGGCGTTTAATGCCATATTTTTTGCGCAAAGCATATACTTCATCTTCAGTAACTTCATTTTTTACGGTATAAGCAATTTGTGCATCGCTGTAGCCATGTTGTTTCAGTTCGCGCATAAATGCAGCCGGAACATCTTCCAGCTTGTATTTTTCCAGCTCTTTTTCAAGAATCACCAATTTTTCAATTTGTCGTAAAAACCAAGGGTCTATACCGGTAAGTTTCTGAATAGATTTTACAGGCATACCTAAAGCCAATGCATCTTTTATACGGAATAACCTATCAGCATTAGGTTTTTCTAAACCTGCAACAATATCTTCTGTCTTTGTCCAGCCTTTTCCATCGGCACCTAAGCCAATGCGATTGTTTTCTAAACTTTGACAACTTTTCTGCAATGCTTCAATAAAACTTCTGCCAATGCCCATCACTTCACCTACCGATTTCATTTGTAAGCCAAGCGATTGCTTTGCTCCCGGAAATTTATCGAAGTTCCAGCGGGGAACTTTTACAATAGTATAATCTAAAGCGGGTTCAAAGAAAGCTGATGTGGTTTTAGTAATCTGGTTTTTCAATTCAGAAAGCTGGTAGCCTATAGAAAGTTTGGCTGCAATTTTAGCAATGGGATAGCCCGTAGCTTTTGATGCCAAAGCCGAAGATCGCGAAACGCGTGGGTTAATTTCAATGGCAATAATTTCTTCTGTTTCTGGACTAATAGCAAACTGAACATTGCAACCGCCTGCAAAATTTCCGAGAGAGCGCATCATGACTTTTGCATACTCTCTCATTCGTTGGTAAGCTGTGTCGCTTAAAGTCATTGCAGGGGCAACTGTAATAGAATCGCCTGTATGCACGCCCATCGGGTCGAAATTTTCCACCACACAAATAATACAAATGTTATCGCCCGAGTCGCGCAGCAATTCCAGTTCAAACTCTTTCCATCCCAACACAGCTTGCTCCACCAATACTTCATGTGTAGGTGAAGCTTTTAAACCATGTTCTAACTTAGCCTCTAGTTCTTCTTTATTCATTACAAAGCCACCACCGTAGCCGCCCAATGTAAACGATGGACGAATAACCAACGGATAACCGATTTCTTTTGCAATTTCTTTTCCTTCTAATAAAGAATTGGCTGTTTTTGCTTTGGCAACACCTACACCTAACTCAATCATCAGTTTACGGAAAATTTCCCGGTCTTCAGCCTTGTTAATACCTGCAACATCAACCCCAATCATGCGTACATTATACTTATCCCATAATCCTACCTCATGTGCTTCAATAGCAAGATTCAGGGCAGTTTGTCCGCCAAGAGTAGGAAGCACTGCGTCTATTTGTCTCTCTTGCAGAATTTGCTCTAAGCTTTCGATAGTAAGTGGTAACAAATAAATATGGTCGGCTGTAACATCATCGGTCATGATAGTAGCCGGGTTACTGTTGATTAGTGAAACCTCGATGCCTTCTTCACGCAAGGCACGTGCACCTTGTGAGCCGGAATAGTCGAATTCACAGGCTTGTCCAATAATAATAGGTCCGCTACCGATAATAAGAATGGATTTGATGCTGGGGTCTTTAGGCATTTTTTAGTGTTTTTTTCGAGCGAAAACATACACCCAAGCTGAAAAGTCGAATTTACAAGCAATAGTGTAAGGACTTTTTTCAAGAAGTCGCGCAAAGTTAGGGCATTTGACTTAAAGTGATTAGTATTGAGGTAGCGTTAATCACATAATATGAACATCAAAGAAAAACTTTTGAAACAATTGGCAGTTTCTGAAAGATTAGCTAATGCTTCAAAATTGATGAGATTGCTGCAGAACCCCGTAAAGTATGCTTTAGCTATTGGACATAGAAAACTGGTTTATGAAAAAACTAAAGAAGGAGTTTTAAAAACTACCAATACCTTCTTCGGAAAAAAAATTACTTTAATGTTGCCGGCAGGTACCGATATTTATCTAACCGGAGCTAAATCTCATAACTCAGAAATTAGGTTGGCAAGGTTTTTAATTCATGAATTAAATAAGGGGGATATATTTTTTGATATAGGTGCCCATTTTGGATACTTTTCATTACTAGCTGCAACTATTGTCGGAAAAACAGGTAATGTTTTCAGCATTGAGGCATCAAAAAATACATTTAAGTTGCTGAAAAAAAACACTGAAAAGGAATCTTCAATAAAATGCTATCATACAGCTATGGCTGATAACAGCGAGCCCTTGAAATTTTATGAGTTTCCCATTTTATTTTCAGAATATAACTCTACTGAAGTAAATCAATATATACATGAGCCGTGGTATCAGAAAAACAAACCCACCAAGTTTTTAGTAGAGTGCACTACTCTGAATGACTTTATTGATAAACATAAAGTTGAACCTAAAATAATAAAGATAGATGTAGAAGGGGCTGAAAATAAAGTAATAGAAGGCGGGTTGGAATATCTTAAAAATAGTACTTCGATAATTGTAATGGAATATTTAATACCAAGCCGCTATAATGTTGCTCATCGTAAAGCCACTGAAATGCTAAAAAGTATTGGTTACAAAACCATGCTAATTAATAAAAATGGCAATTTAAAATCTTGTGAGGATATTGAGGCCTATCTTGAAGAATTTGAGTTAGAATCTGACAATATAGTTTTTGTAAAAGTATGATGCAATTGTTTGTCATATTGCTCATATTTTTTGCCATTGCTTACTTCACAATAATTATCGCTTATAGTTTTGGCTGGTATTACACGTCCTTATTTAAGCCTGAAAAAGAAGTAACACCAGACACAAAAATTTCAGTAATTGTAGCTGCCAGAAACGAAGCTATAAATATTACTGCCTGTTTAGAGTCGTTAAAGGGTCAATCTTATCCAAAAGAAAATTTTGAAGTAATTGTAATTGATGATCATTCGGAAGATAGTACGATTGAGATTACTGAAAAAATTATTGCCGAGAGAGGGAATTGGAAAATTAGAAAACTAGAAAATTTAGTTGATAGGCCAAAAACATCTTTTAAAAAACAAGCGATTACAAAAGGCATTGAGCTTGCAACGGGTAGTTTAGTGGTTACGCTCGATGCCGATTGTGTTGCACCCGAAGATTGGCTGTTAACCATTGCTCAATTTTATGAAGCAACTAACTCTAAAATGATTGTAATGCCTGTGAGGTTTCAAGAAGGAAACACCCCCTTGCAAATTTTTCAACAAATGGATTTGTCGGGGTTAATTGGCATTACGGCAGGAAGCTTAATGTGGAACTTTCCGGTAATGGCAAATGGAGCCAATTTAGCTTTTGAGAAGAAAGTTTTTGAAGCAGTAAATGGTTATAAAGGAAACGAACATCTTCCAGGAGGCGATGACATTATGTTGCTATTGAAAATTGAAAAACAATATCCTGAATCGGTTCAGTTTTTAAAAAGTATGAAAGCTACTGTAACTACAAAAACTGTAGATAATTTGAATGAATTTTATAATCAACGATTGCGATGGATTTCAAAATCGGGCAAATATGGTGACTGGAAAATTACAGCAGTTTTAGTGCTTTCATATTGCTTTAATGCTTTTGTTATTGCAGGTTTTTATATTGGCAACTTTAAAATAATTATGCTTTGTGCAACTATAATGCTGTTAAAATGGCTGGTTGAATTTTATCTGGTTAGCAGCACATCAAAATTTTTGCAACATTCTTTCAGACTGTTTAATTATATCTGGTGCAGCATAGCACATCAATTGTATGTGGTAATTTTTGGCTTGTTGGGCACAACCGTAAAGTTTGAATGGAAAGGCAGGAAATATTAGTGCTTAGTTACTCTAATACATCTATGAACAAGCCTAATTGCTTTAAAATTTCTTCGCGTTGCTTAGGCTGTTCTTGCAGTTTTCTTAATAAAATAACTTGTGTGGTAAATCCTCCTCTCACCGAATCGTTGCCTGTTTCTACCAACCAATCTTCCACCTGTTCCATAGATAAATCATAAAATTTCGGATATGCCGGATTATCTCTTTCTGATTTTTTATTAATGTCGGTTACTTTAATCGCCAATTTATTTTTTTCTAAAACTCTACCCCAAACATGCTCTTCTTCATTTTTGGCATTTACAAATTTGAATCGCACATAACTATTGTTTACATACAATGGTTGTAATGAATCAAAAATCACAAGCGTTTCAGCAGCTTTTTTCTTCGCATCAATTAATAGCGGATCTGCGGGGTTTAAATATTCTACTTCGGGCAAATTACTTCTTCCAAAAAAAGCCAATAAATAGATGCCCGCAAATAGGGCTGTAACTATTAAAAATATTTTAACAGAGATGTCGAGATTTTTCATTTTGTATTAATACACAAAACTACACGCTTGTTTGCAGAATGAATTAGTATTTTTGAATAGAATTGCATTTAAGCCGCAACTTGAATTTATGAAGCTTACAAATGAACAAATAGAACAACTGAAGCTGTTCTTTAGTAATGAGCCCGTTGAACGAGCCTATGTATTTGGTTCTTTTGCTCGAGGTGATGCAGATATGAAAAGTGATGTTGATATTTTGGTTGAGTTAGATTACACCAAACATATAGGATTAAGATTTGGTGGCATGTTAATGGAATTGCAAGAACTACTGAATAATAAAGTAGATTTGGTTTCTTCAAATGGTGTTTCAAAACACATTAAACCCTATATAGAAAAAGATAAGGTTTTAATTTATGAGAGACATCAAAAGTGACAAAGCAAGATTGCTGCATATTTCTGAAGCTATTGTTGATATTGAAACATATTTTTCAGAAGATGTTAATCTTATTTCTATAGACAAACTATCTAAACTTGCTTGTGTAAAACTATTTGAAATAATAGGAGAAGCGGCTTACAACATTTCTAAAGAAACCAAAGAAAGATATCCTGATGTTCCTTGGAAAGAACTTGCGGGTATGAGACATGTTTTAGTACATGAATATTTCGATGTTGATTTTGGAATTATGCAGCAAATAATTAAAACAGATATCCCTGCTTTAAAAAAATCTATTACTGCCATTCTGCAAGATATAAAGCATGAATAGTATTTACGAAAACATATTATTAAAATCAAAAAAACAACTGGCAGTTTTAATCGACCCCGATAAAACCTCGGGCTTGAGTTTGCAAAATACTATTGCTGTTGCTAATGCTGCTAAAGTTGATTTTTTTTTAGTGGGCGGAAGTTTATTATTCCAAAACAGCTTAGATAACTGCATTACTACTATAAAAGCTAATAGTACTATTCCGGTTATTTTGTTCCCCGGCAATGCTTTGCACATTAATTCAAAGGCTGATGCCATTTTGTTGCTTTCCTTAATTTCAGGTCGTAATGCCGATTTGTTAATTGGTCAACATGTGCAAGCTGCGCCTTTATTAAAACAAGCAAATATAGAAACCATTGCAACAGGTTATATGCTTATTGACGGTGGCAAGCCAACTACAGTTTCTTACATCAGCAACACTACGCCCATTCCTGCAGACAAGCCCGAAATAGCAGCAGCTACTGCATTAGCAGGCGAAATGTTAGGGTTGAAAAGTATTTATTTAGAAGCAGGAAGCGGTGCACAAAATCCTGTTTCAACCGCTATTATTTCAGCAGTAAAAAAGCAAATAAATGTGCCATTAATAGTTGGTGGCGGTATTAAAAATGCTGAAGCAGCTACAGCTGCATGCAATGCCGGTGCTGACATTATTGTTATAGGAAATGCTACCGAGAAGAATCCTGAATTAATTGCCGAAATTGCAAGTGCTATTCATGCGCTGAAATAATTTACTATGAATATTACTCACTCGTCACCCGTCCTTTGCCCCTCGCCCCACTTATGAAAGGTGTTGTTATAAAATCTACAGGAAGTTGGTATTCAGTAAAAACTGAAAACGGTAATATTCTTGAGTGTCGCCTTAAAGGTCGCTTTAAAATTGAAGGCATAAAAAATACAAACCCACTGGCTGTTGGAGATATAGTAGATATTGATATTTCAGAAGTAGATACCACTATTGACAGTTGGGAAGAACGCAAAAATTATATTGCACGCGAATCACCTAAACACGAGCATGCAAGACACATTATTGCAGCCAATTTAGACCAGGCAGTTTTAGTGGCAACCATACATCAGCCACGCACTTCAACAGGTTTTATCGACCGATTTCTATTAACTGCTGAAGCTTATCATATTCCTGCTTTTATTGTATTTAATAAAGCAGATGTATATGAGAAAAAAGAATTGCAGAAGTTGAAAGAATATTTGAGCATATATAAAATGGCAGGTTATGAAACCTTGGTTACTTCAACAGTTACCAAAGAAAATTTAGAATTGCTGAAAGAAAAACTAAAAAACAAAACCACTTTAATTTCAGGACATTCAGGTGTGGGAAAATCTACGCTCATCAATAGCATTTCTCCTAAACTGAATTTGCGGATTGGCGATATTTCAAAAAAACATGAAAAAGGTATGCATACCACTACTTATGCAGAAATGCATGCACTTGATTTTGGCGGAAATATTATAGACACACCCGGCATAAAAGAGTTTGGCATCAGCGATTTATTGCCTGAGGAAATCGGGCATTACTTTAAAGAATTTCAACCATTAATCACAAAATGCCGCTTTAATAATTGCCTTCATTACGATGAGCCTAATTGTGCGGTAATTGATGCTGTTGAAGCAGGCGCAATTCACCCAGAAAGATTTAAAAACTATATAAACATACTTGAAGATGCAAAGAAACGACCTCGGTATCTAATTAAGTAACTGCATTTTTATTTTTCAGTAATTCCATAAGTATTATTTTATTTTTACCAAATGAAAATTCTAGGTATTTCAGCTTTTTATCACGATTCGGCTGCCTGTATTATTTCCAACGGTGAAATAATTGCAGCGGCACAGGAAGAGCGATTTACCAGAAAAAAACACGATGCTGCCTTTCCCAAAAATGCCATTCAGTTTTGTTTAGAAGAAGCTAATTTTTCTTTAACTGAATTAGATGCTGTAGTGTTTTATGATAAACCATTTTTGAAGTTTGAAAGATTATTAGAAACCTATTACTCTTTTGCACCTAAAGGTCTTTTTTCTTTTTTAAATGCAGTTCCTGTTTGGGCAAAAGAAAAAATATTTTTGAAAAAATTGTTATTAGACGAGTTGGAGAATATAGCAGAAGGAATTGACAGAAACAAAATAAAACTTTTATTCCCTGAACATCATTTGTCTCATGCCGCAAGCACCTTTTATCCTTCATCATTTTCAGAAGCTGCCATACTTACTATCGATGGAGTAGGAGAATGGACTACCGCTTCCATAGCGTATGGAGAAGGAAATAATATTACTATTTTGAAAGAATTGCATTTTCCTCATTCGCTTGGGCTGCTTTATTCAGCATTTACCTACTTTTTAGGCTTCAAAGTAAATTCAGGAGAATATAAGTTAATGGGTTTGGCCCCTTATGGTATTAGCCATTCTGAGGAAACAAAACGATTTAAGGAAATTATCAAAACTCATTTAATTGATATTAAGGAAGACGGTTCTATATGGCTTAACCAGCAATACTTTAATTATGCCACAGGGTTAACTATGGTAAAAGATAACCAATGGCAGCAATTGTTTGGTTTTGAAAAAAGAAATGCTGAAAACGAACCTGAACAATACCATTGTAATTTGGCCTTAGCTATTCAGGAAATTACTGAAGAAGTAGTTTTAAAAATGGCGCACGAAGCAAAACGATTAACCCAATCAGAAAATTTGTGTTTGGCAGGCGGTGTGGCTTTAAATTGTGTAGCAAATGGTAAACTACAACAAGCCGGTATTTTTAAAAATATTTTTATTCAACCTGCAGCAGGCGATGCAGGCGGGGCAATGGGCGCAGCATTAGCGGCTTGTCATATTTATTTTCAGCAACAAAGAAAAATTGTTTCTGAAAAAGATGTACTTAATGGCTCTTATTTAGGTAATGTTTGTACTGAAAAAGAAATAAAAAATACCATAGCAAAATATGGAGCTATTGCTCACAACTATGAAAAGAGAAACGATTTGTATGAACAAGTTGCAGTATTATTAGCCCATGGCAATGTAGTAGGGTGGGTACAAGGCAAAATGGAATTTGGTCCACGGGCACTTGGCGCAAGAAGTATATTGGGCGATGCCCGAAATGCTGAAATGCAAAAGAAACTTAACTTGAAAATAAAATATCGTGAATCGTTTCGGCCATTTGCCCCTGCAGTTTTAGCAGAAGATATACAACAGTATTTCGATATTCAATGTAGTTCGCCATATATGTTAATGGTTGCACCTATTAAAGAAACAAGAAGAAATGAGCTTCCGGAAAATTATCATCAGCTTGATTTAAAAAGTAAACTTTATCATCTGCGCTCCGATATTCCGGCAGTAACACACGTTGATTTTTCAGCCCGAATTCAAACCGTGCATAAAGAAACAAACCCCGATTTTTATAATTTACTTCAAGCCTTTAAAAAACAGACCGGTTACAGTCTTTTAGTAAATACAAGTTTTAATGTAAGGGGCGAACCAATAGTATGCAGTGCCGAAGATGCTTATCGTTGTTTTATGCGAACTGATATGGATTATTTGATAATTGAAAATTTTCTTTTTAAGAAGTCTGAACAGCCTGAATGGAAAGAAAAAGACCATTGGAAAGTAATCTTAAATATGGATTAGTAAATTAGTGCCAATGCAACCCATTATGTCAATTCGTTATCTTTAAGCAACAAATTAATATGTTATGACCTTAGGCATTCAAGATATTTCATTTATTGAAAGATGGTTTATGATTTACGGCATACTGTTGCTTCGCTACACTGTTTTTGCAGGCACACTCTATTTGATTTTTTATGTTTGGAAAAAGCGCACGTGGATTCATAAAAAAATACAGCACAAGTTTCCTGAACCCCAAAGAGTTTGGTTTGAAATTAAGTACTCGCTAAGCACCTTTGCCATTTTTGCGGCTATGGCCTGCGGCTTGTTCTGGCTGAGCAAGAACGGTTATAATCAGGTTTATTTCAATATTGAGGAAAGAGGTTGGGGATACTTTTTTGTATCGTTGACAGGTTTAATTTTTTTACACGACACTTACTTTTACTGGACTCATCGCTTTATGCATTTGCCGGGTATTTTTGAAGTAATGCATAAAGTGCATCACCGTTCTCACAATCCTACTCCTTTTGCATCGTTTTCTTTTCATCCGTTTGAAGCAGTAGTTGAATTTGGAATTATTCTGTTGGCTTCTTTCTTATTCCCTATTCACAGATATGTAATTCTTGCCTTTGCGATATTTATGATTGCCAATAATGTTATGGGGCATTTAGGGTTTGAGTTGTATCCAAAGGGTTTTACCAAAAACAAGCTCACCTTTTGGCTTAATACTTCTACCAACCACAACATGCACCACAAATTTGTAAACTGCAACTATGGCTTGTATTTTAATATTTGGGACAGAATTATGGGTACCAACCATAAAAAATATCACGAAACTTTCGATGCTGTTTCGGGGCGAAAAAAAGAACCTGCTGAAACTCCTCAACAGGAATTACAGCAAGCCTTATAAAAATTTCTTGTTAGCTTTTAAGTGGTATAATTCTACTTATTTACGAGTAACCTTGCAGTTGCGTTAAAGCTTTTTCCGGTAATTTGCATTATATACACCCCTTCGTTTAGGTTTTGCGTGTCAATAAGCACATGTTTGTTTTGCGCACCCAAATTGTTTTCAATAGCTAAACTTGAAACTTGTTGTCCATTAATATTGAAAATCAATATTTCTAAATTTTCAGAAATATTTTCTGGAAGTTCAATATTTACATAATTTTCGGCAGGGTTAGGATACAACTTTAAAGTTCCATTTTCGGTATCAATAACAGAAAGCTGCGTATCAACAGGTTCAGAATAATCTGGTTCAGATTTTAAAGTAGCCATTGCGGTGTTTTGTACTTTTTTACCTTGTAAATTCTGAACCCAAAATACTACCGCCAATTCCTCATTGTTAAATGTGTTTTCAATTTTCCAGCTTCCACCTAATGTTACTGATTGCCCTCCAACTAATGCTGTACCTACACTAACGCCACCATTTCCGGTCAGCAATTTTTTCATTACCCAATGATGAACCTTAATGCCATTAGTTCCCGGATTGGGTAGTCCGTTAAAATCCATAGTTCTTTCTATAACTACAGCATGACCTCTGAAATTACCTGTTAAAGAGCTTAAAGCCACTGCATTGGCAGAAGCATACAATGTGTCGTTACTAATTGAAACGGTAGCCTCTTCAATACTAAAGGTAGGATCTACCAATGCTGCATTATCTAATGCCTGATCGGTAACAAAATTGGCAACTTTAGCGCCATCTATAACCCACGAAGGATAAGAATTAATGCTGTAATAATTGCCTCTTGCTTTAGATTCATTTGGGTTGTGGGTATTCATTACATCATAACCCGGAAAATCGGAATGATATGATACGCTAACCACATAATTTTTTGCTTTATCTAATTTGTCTTCAACATCAGGCATATATTGTGCACAAGGGCCACAACTTGCATTAGTAAAACTTTCAAGCAACACCACTCTTTTATTTTCAAAAATCTCTATTACTTTTTCTAACACATCATTGCCTGCAAACTCATCTGCATTGGTGCCGTTCACATCACTAACCCATACTTTCAGGTTATAATTTCCGGTAGCATCAGCGTCCCAGCCAAACTGATGTCTGAATTTTAATTCAGTGTTAGGTGCTAAGTTTAGGTTGTCGTAAAGTTCTTTTCTGGTAACACCATTATTTACCGTCCAGTTTAGGTAAAACGAGTTTATGGTTACACTACCTGCATTTCTTATTTTACCTTCAATAGGGTGCTTACCCAACGAGGCCTTAGAACCAAAATCAACTGTAGATACTGCTAAATCTACATCTGGTAGCGGAACAGAAAACAAAACCGAATCAGATACCGTAAATGAAGAAGCATTTGCGATTTCAGTACCATTTACCTCAACCTGATAATAACCATTCCCGCTTAAACCATCGCCATAATCATCGAAAATGATAAACTTCAGCGAAGTAAAATCTGTAACACATACAGAATCTCTTCTGGTAGCATTATTTGGGTAAGCACCCGGGTCGCCTGCTCCTGCAGTTTGTTTTCCACCCGGAAAAACATTGGTATTGCCACCTGTTTTAATAATCTGATTGGTGGTTTCATTTTTCAATTGCCAAAAAGTTTCATAACCATAACTATCCGTTCTGATAGTTATTCTTACCTTGTTTTCGTTAGTACCGCATTGTCCAAAAGCCACAGTGTTATTCAGAAAAAACATAGCAAACCCTAAGGTTACAAAAGAATAGAAAAAAGATTTCATGGTATAAAGTGATGATTTTGAGTGATGTATGACGCTAAAGTTAACAAAATTAAAATTTGCTTCACAATAAATTATTTTTTGGATTTTATAGAAAGATTGTTTTATTTTTGAGTGTAATGAATAAAAAATACACATACTGTTTATTTCTTTTTGCTTTATTGTTTAGCCTAAATGCAAGTGCCCAAATAATAGAAGCCACTTCCGATAGTGTTTTTGCAAACGGAAGTGCAAGCGAATTTGAATTGGTGGGTGGCAATTATATTGAGAACAATATCGGAAATGAGTTAACAGTAGTTTGGAAGCGAACCGTAAACAATTTGCCCAGTGGCTGGACCTCTTCTATCTGCGACAAAATAGCTTGTTGGGCAGCTAATACCGATTCTAAATCGTTTTCCATTTTAGGCAATAAAACTGAAAAGTTAGACGTACATTTTTATCCGAATAATAATCCGGGAACGGGTTATGTAGAAATGTTGGCTTGGGTACAAGGCGATAGTGCCAATACTGTGGTAAAAAGTACCTATAAAGCCACTGCCGATGTATCTTCTAATGTGATTGCCACAACCAGAAAAAATTTTAATATTGGCATTTATCCTAATCCTGTTAAAGACAACATGTTTATAAGTGGGCTGCCGGAAAATCAATCTTTCAAAGTAGAAGTTTATAGCTTGTTAGGCACTAAAGTGGTTTCATATAATTTATCCGGAAATACTGTACAAGGCGGTGTTCATCAGGTTGAAATGCAGGAATTACCTAAAGGTGTTTATATGATTCGCATCATGGACAAAAACATGAACCTCATCTACAATAAGTCTATTTCGAAAATGAAGTAATTTATTTTTTGCTGAAAATATTTTTAGCCCTGCAAAAACCTTGCGGGGCTTTTTGTTTTGTGAATTTTTATTTTTTTATACAAATGCCATACTTTGGCACACTAAACATTTAGGTTTGCATAAAATAGTTTAAGATGGATAAATTAAAAGTAGTTATGTTGTCTGATACCTATGGACTTCACGAGCAAGTAGAAGTGCCTGATGGGGATGTTATTATTCATGCCGGAAATTTTTCTCCTTATGGAGAACATCATGGAGATACGGCATACAAATCATTTATTAAATGGTTTACAAAGCTGCCCCATAAGCATAAAATTTTTGCACCTGGAAAAGATGACAGTTGTTCTTACAATATTAGAAATATTTATAAAATGCTAAATGATAATTCACATTTCATACATAATAACGATGTTCAAATAGACACCACAGTAATACAATCTGCTTATGAAAGCAGTTATAATTCATATCAAGTACAAGTTCCTGTAAATTGGATAGAAATATTTAAGCAGCAACAAGAAATTATAAATAGACTTGAAAAATCTTGGAGCGAAGCACTTAGTTATGTCAATATTCTTATTACAAACCATGCTCCTTGGGGAATATTAGATAATGGCAAAGGCTGTCAGGTATTAGCAGAAAGAGTTAAGAAATCTAGACCGGACTTTCATGTATTTAGTGGCACTTGTGCTGAATATGGAATTACTAAACTCGGAAATACTACATATATAAATGCTAGTATTTGTAAGCCCCAAAAAAGCTCAAGTATTACTTTGCCTGATGGAAAGGTTATTGAATTCCATAACGATATGGTGGTAACAAATAAGCCAATAGTATTAGAAGTTGAAACATTTAAGATATAGTAATATGGATATTATTAGAGATATATACTTCGAGCCAAAAGCATTTGGGGAATCAAGCAAAATGACATTAAATAATGTTATAAAAGAATCTAGAGCTAATCATATAAATCAGCACTCTTTATTTGCGCTATACTTCAATTATATTCCTAATAAAATTGAAGAAGTACTTATTAACTGCCCAAAAGCAGCAGCTTTATTTGTACAAAAGTTTAAAAATGAAATAAAAGATTCATTTTATAAAAAAGGGTATAGCTACGAAAATAGGAAAGACGATTATCTTACAATTTGTTTTGTAGCTTTTGAAGACTTACTTATTGAGTTTGATTCAATTAATAATAGGGTTACCATATTGTTTAGGAAAACCAAGATGAACATAATTGACATGTTAATTGCTGAATTTAGAAAAAGTAAAAAAAGAATTTACAGAAGACGAGATCCCGAAATATCTTTATTACTTAACCTAAACGGTAATCTTGTGTTAAAAACATTTACTATAAACAAGCCTAAATTAAATATCGAATGTAATTACAATGAAGATTTTGAAGTTGTACATAAACATATTTTGAAAAGCTTATCAGAAAAAAATAAGAAAGGTTTAGTGTTGTTACATGGTAAACCGGGCACAGGAAAAACCTATTACATAAGGCACTTAATTGCCTCTATGAAAAAGAAAGTTATTTTTCTTTCGCCAGATGTGGCAATGGAACTAACTAGCCCTACACTTCTTCCTATATTGATTGATAATCCTAATTCAATAATAGTTATTGAAGATGCAGAAAAAATTATTACAAGCAGAAATAATAATGAGAATTCTAATGTAGCCGCATTATTAAATATTGCAGATGGACTACTCTCAGATTTTTTGAATATTCAAATCATTTGTTCTTTTAATACCGATATTTCTAAAATTGATACCGCACTACTAAGAAAAGGTAGATTAATTGCTAAGTATGACTTTAGAGAACTTAAAGTAGATAAAGCTAATAAGCTTGCTCAAAAATTAGGCCTTGATAAAGTATATAATGAACTCGTAACTCTTAGTAGCATATACAACCACTCCGAAGTGGATTTTAGTGAGTCGAAAAGAAATAAGATTGGATTTGGGGTATTGAATTAATTTCAAAAAAATCTTTATGAAAAATCGAATTTACAACCAGCTTTCAGAATCATACAACGAGCTATTTTTTTTATTACTTAATCATTTTGTATCTAATTGCAATACTTATGATTCAGAGTACGCGGTTTTCTATCCAAGTTTTGGGGTCAAAGAAAGGGAACCATGTGACTTTTTAATATTAGGGCAAGCCGTTAAAGGCTGGAGCAGTAATTTCTATTCACAAGATGAAAAAATTGATGTAAAAAATCAATTAGTAGATTGCATTTATCAATCAAATAAATTTTATGAACCTGACAACCATAACCCTTTAGATTGGGTCAATGTTAGGTGGACAAAGTCAACATTTAACGAAGAGGTTGAAGGTAAAATCGACAAAAAAGATTTTTACTTAATGAGTGGCGACTATTTTACATATAGATCTTTCTTTTGGAAAGTAACTTATAGGTTGATAAATAATTACTTTGGTTATGATAAAAGCTCTTGGGAATGGTCAAAAAAGATGGTTTATTCAAATCTTTATAAAATAGCCCCTATGGATAAAAATCCTATTTATGAAGAAAAGAAATTACAAGAAGATTACTGCATAAGATTATTAAAAAAAGAACTTGAGGAATTGAATCCAAAGTATTGTATTGTGATGACAAATTTAGAATGGTGGAAACCTTTTCAAAAAGGATTAAACACAAAAGTTTTAACTATTGATAATAATTTATATGAAGTCATATCTTTTGAAGAGTTTAATAATACAAAAATAATTGTAACTACAAGACCATTTATAGGAGATGCTGATGTTCATGTAAAGCAAATATTAACTCTCATAAAAAACTAAAATGTCCAAACGCGGCTATATATCTCGCTATATGCTTATCGTCAAAAGATTGAAAGCAAAGCCTTATCAATCCATTGAGGAGTTACAAGTCTATATTGAAAATCAATTAGAGTATTTAAGAATGCAAGATGATACTTTAAGTATTGGTATTTCAGAAAGAACCCTGAAAAGAGATTTTAGAGATATAAATAATCTATTCGGCATAGAGATTAAATATTCCAAAAAACAAAAAGGCTATTATATTAAACAAACAGTTGCTGAAAACATGAGTTTTCAAAGAACCATAGAGGCTTTTGATTTATTCCATTCATTGAATCTTTCAGAAGATTTAAAACCTTTTGTATTGCTAGAAAACAGAAAGCCACAGGGTACTGAGCATTTGTTTGGAACTATTCATGCCATAAAAAACAATCTGCTCGTAAGATTCCAGTATCAAAAATTTTGGGATGATGTTGCCGATGAAAGAAAGGTGTTGCCTTTGGCTTTAAAAGAATTTAAAAACCGCTGGTACTTAATTGCAAAAGACACCAAAGACCAAAAAATAAAAACTTTCGGATTAGATAGAATTTCAGAATTAGATATTACTAAAGAGTTTGCAATTGCAAATGAAAAAGAAGAGGTGTTACAAAAGTTTAAAAATTGTTTTGGCATTTTTTCACCTGATGAAGAAAATTCACAGGAAATAATACTTTCTTTCGACCCTATTCAGGGCAAGTATATTAAAAGCCTTCCCCTACATGCTTCTCAACAAGTAATTACTGATAGCAATGAAGAGTTCCTAATAAAAATTCAGCTTAAAATAACGCATGATCTATTAATGGAATTACTTTCTTATGGCGATAGTATTAAAGTAATTAAGCCCAAAAAATTAATATCTGCTGTGAAGAAGATTTACCAAAGTGCTTTAGCGCAGTATTAATAACTTACTATTGATTCAGCAAATCCTTTACTTCTTTCTCTAAAGATGGCAAGCTTCGCACAATTATTCCCCACAAAATATCTTCTGAAACGGTATCATATCCGTGAATAATACGATTTCTTGTATCAACAATTTTCCTTGTATCGCTGATTTTAACATCAGGATAAACTTTAAGAATCCTTGTCATTGCTTCTCCAATAATTTCAATGTTTCTTTCTACGGCTCTTTTAGTTTTTAAATCTTTTTGAAAGTCTTTGAAATTTCTCAGTTCGGGAATAAAAGAATTAATTTCTGTTATAGCTTGCTCTATATCTTTTAACCAAGTTTTAATCTCATTATTCATATAAGAGCACTTTGGTTTTATCAATTTGCTCTTTAAGAAATGGATTCTTAATGGTTTTATTTTCTAGAAGATCAATATTTCTGTTAAAAATTTTTTCCAGAGCAAATTTTAAATCAAAATAATTTTCAGAATACTCAATTGGGTCTTCTGCTTTAAAATCTACAACCAAATCTATATCGCTATTTGAATTGAAACGCGGTGTGTTTACTGAGCCAAAAGCATAAAGTGTTTTTACTTTATAAGTCTCACAAAGTTGTTGAATTTGTTTTTTATATGTTTCAATAAAACCCATGTGTCAAAAATAATAATTTAAAACTTCAAATTCATCCCAAATAAAAAGTTGAAACCTGCTTGCGGGTAGAAATAGTTGTAATCGGCACGGGTAAAGGTATTGCCATCTTCATTCAAATATGCCTCGCTGAATACGTAGCCGTTATTGGCATACAGCGTATTGAAAACATTATTCAGCAATAATTGAAACTGCACTTCTTTAAACGGAAACTTATTGCCTTGCTTAAATGTGTTTTGTGTAAGCGAGTAATTAATGCTAAAATGATTTACAAAATAGGCATCTAGTTTTCTGCTTTCGTTTTGGGTATTATCTAAGTATTGCTTGCCCACATATTTTGAAATAAAAGATAATTCTAAATTTTTCACAGGCACATAACTTAATGTAGAACCTGCAATAAGATTAGGTGAGAAAGAAATATCTGTATTATTATATTGAGTTTCTTCAACCGAAGCCATATCATAGTTTTCATCATACACATACAAATATTCAGTAAAGGTTTTTATTTTATTCATGCTGTATGTAGCATTCCATCTCCATGTTAATGGCTTGGCAATTTTCCATGCAGCCTGTAATTCTATACCTGTACGGTAGCTTTCAGGCACATTGGTTCTTATGGCGGCACCTACATCGTTTAGTTCACCGGTAAGCACTAATTGATTTTTATAATACATTAAATAATGATTGGCCAGCAATGTAAATTTCGAGAGTGTTAGTTGATAACCTGTTTCAGTATTAAACATGGTTTCATGTAGTGGGTCGGGGTTGTTGAGGTTATCAATAAAATCGCTTCTCACGGGCTCGCGATTGCCTACAGCAAATGAAGTGTAAATACTGTTTTTATTATTGAAACGATAAGACAAACCTGCTTTCGGATTAAAGAAATTGAAGTTAGCGGCTACATCTAATTGTCTTTGGTCTATATCAATTCCATTAATAGTATAATCTACTTTTCGGTATTGAACATCGATAAACAAAAACAAATTTTTCACCGGATTATAGTTTGCTTTAAAGTAAATATTGAAATCGGTTTTCAACCCTTTGTTATCATAAAACCGATGATTAATAGCGCCATTGCTGGCAAACTGTGCCCAAATAATTTCTCCGAAATGGTCGCCATCGTATCGGTTCCATGCTCCACCTAAGGTTACGTTTACTTTTTTCAGGTTATCGTATTTTAATGAATAGGTGGTTCCGTAAAAATGATTGCGCAACCAACGCTGTCGAATTAATGAAGTTCTTATAATGGTATCATCGCCAATAACAACATCTTCTAATCCGTAATTTGAAAAACGTTGTGTACTGTTAAAGCCAAAATCGTTATTGTATTCAGGCCCTTTATATTGCTCGTAATAGCCTTCGCCAAAAGTATAATGCCCCGCAACATTCAGCATAAAATTTTTGCTGATAGATTGTGATAATAATAATTGATAATGGCTTTGTTTGTAGTTATCGGTTTCGTTAGGATAGTTGTAATAATTATAGGTTCGGTTGGTAGCTAAAGAATCTTGTGGCACACCCCACCATGCCTGATACGTTTTTTCTTTGCCTGAAAAATGAATAAATTTCAGAATAGTGTTTTTGCCATAGTAAGCGCCTGAAGCATAATAAGAAAGCAGTTTTGAAGCAGCACGATCAATGTAACCTTCAGAGCGAATATGCGAAAGCCTGCCATCGAAAGCAAACTTGTTTTTCAATAAACCCGTACCCGTTTTAAAAGTATTTTTCATGGTGTTGAACGAGCCGTAGCTGTTGCTTAATTCAGCATAAGCCGAATCGTTATTAACGGTAGTTTGCAAATCTACTGTTGCGCCAAAAGCCGCACCGCCATTGGTAGAAGTGCCCACGCCACGTTGAATAGAAATATTATCTACTGAAGAGGCAAAGTCGGGCATGTTTACCCAAAACACGCCCTGACCTTCGGCATCGTTTAGCGGAATACCGTTAACGGTAACATTAATTCTGGTTTGGTCACTGCCACGAATGCGCATACCGGTGTAGCCCACTCCGGCACCTGCATCGGAAGTAGTTACAATGCTGGGTGTTTGGTCGAGTAAGAAAGTAATGTCTTGCCCTAGATTTATTTTTTCAATTTCTTTTTTATCAACTTTAGTGAAAGTAGTGGGTGTATTTTTATCGGCTCTAATGGCTGATACAATTACTTCATCAGACAACACATTTTTAGGCTGCAACGAAATAGCTATTTCATTTTCCAGTTCAGCTTCGCTAATTTTTTTTTGAAACGATTCATAGCTGATATGGCTTATCAGTAATGTAATATTTTCTTTATTTTTCATTTTCGGGAAACTGAAATTTCCATTGGCATCGGTATAATTTCCTATAAAAGTATTTTGAATAACCACATGCGCACCTGTAATGGGCTCATTGGTTTCGGCATCAATAATTTTTCCGGTTAAAGAAGATTGCGCAACAGCGTTAAAGGCAATAACTACAAACAGCAATAAGAAATTAATTCTCATTTTTTTCAGAATTTTGGTAACAACAAATGAGAATCTACAAGGAGGTGC
Source organism: uncultured Chitinophagaceae bacterium (assembly GCA_964543705.1). Classification (GTDB taxonomy): domain Bacteria; phylum Bacteroidota; class Bacteroidia; order Chitinophagales; family CAIOSU01; genus CAYSGX01. The sequence continues at coordinate 39,814 of CAZIZP010000009.1, read as the reverse complement.
ATGTACACCTGTTTCAGAGTGAAACAAAAAAACTTGTACTTCTATTTCCCTTCGCAGGCATTATCCTGTTCAGGTTCTAAGGGTATCATCTCAGTCTTGCATAGTGCAAAACACCCCTAATAGATTCTGCTACAAAGCTATGCGATAATTTTTTGAATAAGCAAATGAGTGAAAAAGATTTTATCAAAAAAGTAAATCCAAAAGGTTTTCAAAACCTTGTGGGTTTTAGTAAATGATTAATTCAACAATTCTGAAATTGCATGTACTGCTTTATTCATTCTGGTTTCATAATCGCCATCAATAATGGCATAAGGAAACTGGTAGCGAGTTAACAAAGATTTATACTTTTTGAAAAAATATTCGCCCAATTCAGGATTCTCTCTCAAAGGGTCTTCCTCATAAGGAATATCAGGATACATGATTAGATGTAGTGAATATTTTCTATTCAGGATTTCATTATTGATCCAGTCAGGACAATTATTGTATTTGTGTTCGAGCCAAATTTTTATAGTCAGCAAATTGGTATCGCAAATAAGTAGTTTTTTACTTTCATTACTTAACACATCTTCGTAGTCTATTTGCCCTTTGGCAATTTTTTCTACATCGTTTTGATTGTATGAAGCATTTAGGTTTTCTAAATATTCACGGGCATATTCAGGCACCCAGTAGCACTTGTAGTAACTCGCTAGTTGAGCTGCCAAATATGTTTTGCCGGTAGATTCAGGCCCGACAATTGCTATTTTTTGCAACATTGACATATAGTATCAATTTTAATATAAATAATGAATATAGTTTTATATATGCTAATAAAAAATAGGCTAAAAACAGTATTTAAGAAACCTTCATTTTTTGCTTCCATTGAAAATAGCCAAACATTGCGAGAACACAAAACACAATGTATTGAAATACGGTGATATACAGATTTTTATAATAATAAATTCCCAGGTATATTAAATCAATAATTATCCAAAAAAACCAATGGTAAATGTATTTTCGGGCCATCATACATGTTGCTATTAAACTATATGAAGTGGTAAATCCGTCCCAGTAAGGAATATCGCTATCGGTATAGTTGTTGAGCATCCAGCCGAAGAATATGCCGGTTATAAAACCAATTAAAATGTAAAAAAATATTTGCTTAAAAGTGTTTGATGTTATTGCTAATACATCATATTTAGAATCTCCATATTCCCATTGATACCAACCATAAATACTAAGAAAAAAATACACCCCTTGCAAAGCTGCATCACCATACAGCTTAGATTCAAAAAAAATGTAGATGTAAATTATTATACCCGCAATGCCAAACAGCCAACACCAAACATTTTCTTTTGCAGTTAAATACACCCCCGTTAACGCAAATGCTGTTCCTAAAAATTCAAGCAATGTGAGATAGTTTATAGCCATTTCAGAAGCAAATATCGCAGTTGGTTTCAGTAATGTTTACCTTAATGTTTCTTCCGAAGATAAGTGGGTTGTTATCATTAATATGCCCTGCATGAATATTAAACGCAATGGGATAATTATACTCTGAAACGTGTTCGGCAATTATCTCGTAAGCTGATTTTCCGAATGGAACAGTATTATCTTTCATTTCAGTAAACCCGCCAACTAAAAGTGCTTTAAGGTTGTTCAATTTTCCTGAGCGTTTCAATTGCATCATCATTCTGTCTATATGATATAAGTATTCATCTAAGTCTTCTAAGAATAAAATTTTTCCATTGGTATCAATATCGGAAATGCTACCATTTATACTGCATAATACAGAAAGATTACCTCCAATTATGCAGCCTTCAACAGTTCCGGGTTTGTTTGGGAGCACAGTTTTAAAATTGTATTGTATTGTTTCTTTAAAAAGAAGTTTGCGCAGATTGTTTAAAGATGTTTTAGTATTTTTTTCAAACCCAACGGGCATAGGCGCATGTAGCGTTTCTACTTCGCAGTGTTTATGTATATGACTGTGTAGCACGGTTATGTCGCTGTAGCCAACTATCCATTTAGGCTGATTTTTAAATACGTTGAAATTTATTTTGTCAATAATTCTAACTGTTCCATAGCCGCCTCTTGCAACTACAATAGCTTTTATGTTTTCATCGTTCAGCATATTTTGTAAGTCATTTGCACGTGCTTCATCATTACCGGCAAATTGATGCTCGCTTAAATAAATACTTTTTCCCATAGCTACTTTTAACCCCCAATTGTTAAATAATTCTACAGCAAATTGAAGTTCAGATATTTCAATTTTTCTTGCAGTACAGATTAGAGCTATCGTGTCACCAATTTTAAGAGCAGGAGGGGTAAGCATAATTAATTTTTTCAATAAAATTTTTTACAAGAAAACAAATAAAACTTTTATACAGAATTATCATTCTGCCCACACTTGTAAACCTTCTGTACAATTTTTACAAATGTCAATTTCTTTTCGCGATTTCAGAATACTTTTTCTGAATTGAACATAAGTTTCATTGTACCAAATTTCTTTAAAAGAATATTGTTTCAAAGAACCCATTTTGTGTGAAGCATCTTTATCAAAGCAGCAAGGAACTATCATGCCATCCCAGGTAATCACGCAAGAATGCCATAGCTTCCAGCAATGATTTAATAATGGATTTTTGATTTCATACTTACCATTCTTATTTTTTTTATAGCGTGCATATTTTTCGTTTTCAGGTATTAAATTGCTGCCATTTTCGTAATCGTAAATTTGTGCCGTTTTTAATTTTACTTCATCAACTTCTAATTTTTTAGCTAAAGCATAAACCTCTTGTATTTGATGCTCGTTGGGCTTCACTACCAAAAACTGAAAAAAAATATGAGGAGTTTTAGATTGTAATTCTTTTCTCCAGCGAACTAAATTTTTAGTGCCGCTAATTACTTTATCTAAGCTTCCGCCTACCCTGTAGTTTTCATAAGTATCTTGTGTAGTGCCATCAATAGAAATAATAATTCGGTCTAAGCCTGAAAGCACGGTTTGCTTGGCATTTTCATCATCTAAATAATGGGCATTAGTTGAGGTAACGGTATAAATTTTTTTGGCTGAAGCATATTGCACCATCTTCAAAAAATTGCGATTCAAATAAGGCTCGCCTTGAAAATAGAAGTACAAATAAATTAAATTATCAGAAACTTCATCAATTGTTTTTTCGTAAAAAGTATAATCTAACATGCCCGTTGGTCGCGTAAAAGAGCGCAAGCCGCTGGGACATTCAGGACATCTTAAATTACATGAAGTAGTAGGCTCAACAGAAATATTAAATGGCAAGCCCCATTGTACAGGCTTCTTAAATGTTTTTGAAACATAGTAGGATGATACAATTTTAAATGCATTCCATACTTTCCTGAAAGAAAGTTTAGAAATAAAATTAAGTGTATCGTTCAGGTGAAATGCCATTGCTCAAATCTAAAACACAAATTTCAGAACAGATAAAAACAAAATAGCCCTGGCAAAATTTTATTGTCGGGGCTATAACCATGAACCATTTAAAAAATTAGTGCATAATGCTTAAACGCTTGTATGCCGAGGCGTTGCCGCTTTGCAAATGAACTATATATAATCCGTTAGAAACATTTTCGGCATTCCATTCAAATACCTGAATACCTTGCTCAACATTGTTCTTTTCAAAAGCATGCAATACTTTTCCGCTTAAATCGGTAACGCTAATTTTTACTGTTGAAGCAATATTGTTCAGGCTGATAAATACTTTATTGCTTGCCGGATTAGGATATACCTTAAAATCTTGTAGTTGTTTTTTATCTGCTACGCTGTTGTATTTTCTGTATTCAACCGTATTGCAAATAATATCGAAGCAGCCATTGTTCATGTTGGTTACACTCATACAAACCGTATAATCACCATCTTCATTGAAACTATAACCCGGCTCAGCAACACCTGTGCTATCGTTTACACCATTAATAAAGTTTCCATCGCCAAAACTCCACGACACTACAACGTTAGGGTCGTTAGCATCGGGTGTATTGTTAATGAAAACAATAGAATCTTTTTCTGTTTCATCGTCATAAATTATTTCCCAATCGAAATCGGCACTACAATCGCCAACATAGGTATAATCAAATAAAACCTCACAGTATTGGTTACTACAATTATTTATAGAATCATATACAGTGAGGCAAACTGTGTAATTTTCCGAAACACTATCAGAATAAGTATGTGTAGGGTTAAATGCTGTTGAAATATTGCCATCGCCAAAATCCCACAGCACACTTAATCCTTCAGTATTCATAATGCCGTTTCCAGTTCCGGGAAATATAGTATTAGTGCTATCATCATTATCAAACGGAAAAAAGATGGCAGAGAAATTCATGAAATAAACAGTTTTGCCGTTGGTATCAATTGCATAATAGAAATAAGGTATAGCATTGCATTCTTCATAAGTGCCACATTCGCCATAATAAAAGTTGGTTACACCATTAATGCTTGCCTCACATTCGTTTCCGTAGGTAATGCCGTTGCAACCGCAAACAGGGGCATAATATAAAGGACATGCTAATGTCAAATCAATAAGACTCGAATCAACACAAGTGCCACCGTTATGGCTACAATCGCCTTCAGAATAAGAGGTAACACCTGCAGCTTCTGCTTCGCAACTATTACCGTAAGTAATGCCATTACAGCCGCAAACAGGCGCATAAATATCAGGACAAACTGCGTTAGGGTTTATTAAATTTTCATCAATACAATCGTTAACAATAACACCACCACAGTCGCCTTGCGAAAATGAAGTAACACCTGCCGCAACAGCTTCACAGCTATTGCCGTAAGTAACGCCATCGCAACCACAAACGGGGTCGTAAACAGCAGGGCAAATAGCATTTGGGTGAATTAATGTTGGGTCTATGCATCCGTTGCCGGGTTTGCCAATAGCAAACTGTGTTGCTAATACTATAATGGCAAAAGTTAAATAAAAGTAGTTTTTCATTGTATTGGTTTTTCTGAAGCATAAACGTTTATGCTCCACAAAGCGTTGCCTCTGTTCCTGAATAAAATCATATCAAAATTAATATCATTTATGCAGAAATATATAGTTGCGTATTTTCGCAGCCTGTTATAAATAAAACTAATCGTGGGAGGAAGAAAAGAAAAATTAAAGCGTTTTGCTGAACTGGCAACTTTCAACAATGTTATTCAGAATTATGATTTTAAAAATCCTGAATTGAAAAATGCTGCCGGTGAAACCGTTGCGTTAAAAGGGAAATGGGCGAGCAATTTTTTTAAAAATAACAACCCGATAATTTTAGAGTTAGCCTGCGGAAAAGGCGATTATACTGTGGGTTTGGCACGAATGTTTCCGCAGAAAAATTTTATTGGTATAGATATAAAAGGCAACCGGTTGTGGCGTGGTGCAAAAACTGCTATTGATGAAAACTTAACCAACGTTGGTTTTTTAAGAACCAAAATTGAATTAATTACCAACTTTTTTGTCGAAAACGAAATAGCCGAAATTTGGATTACTTTCCCCGACCCATTTCCGAAAAGCCCCAACAGAAGATTAACGGCTCCACACTTTTTAAATAAATACAGAAGCATTGCAAAAAAAGAAGCCATAATTAATTTCAAAACCGATGACCCCGATTTATTTGAGTATTCGGTAGAAGTGGTGAAAGAACAAGCGTTGCCTGTAATTATAAATGAGTTTGATATTGATGCAGCCGGAATAAGAAAAAATGAATTGGCAATTCAAACTTTTTATGAAAAGCAGCACTTGGCTATTGGCAGAAAAATAAAGTTTCTACAATTCCTCCTGAATAGCACTCATTAAAGCATCTAAGGCTTCGAAAGATTTAGTGCCAGTTTTTTCTTCATGGCTGCCATGCAGACATATTCCCGCAGGGTTAAATTGTTGCACTATTGCTGAAACATTTTCCGAAGAAAAATTATAGTCTAGCAAAGTAGGGTAGCGGCTGCAAATATTTTTCACAAAGTTGTTTAATGCTGTTTCATGTAGTGATGAAAGAGCAGTTAAATTCAGTAACACAAAGTGTTCATTGCGGAATTTTTTTTCAAGCTGAATAGCCACTTCATTAAAATTAGTTTCGGCAACAACACCAATTTCTAAAATAAGTGGAACACTGTTTATGGCAGCATGTTCAGGCGAAATGTCCGCAAGATTAATTTGAGCGTAATGTAAATCTTGTGAGATAATAGTTTCATTAATAGCCTCAACTGAAAGATTTCTAAACTCGCCAACAATCTTCGGGCCTTCAATCCACCCGCTAATTTCTTTCACCTTAAAGGGATTCATAAAATCAGTTGATTGCGGGTCGAAGCAAAAACCAATCATATTAATACCATAAGAAGCAAAATATCGTGCATCAGACAAGTTAGTTATACTTGAAGCTTTTAGTATAAAATCAGCGTCAATCATTTTTGTATTTTGCAGTAAATTTAGTCATTAGCATTACAATAAAAATTTACATGGTCGTAAAAAGCGATAAAGAAAATTTCTTCCAAAAAGTATATGAGGTAGCCCGAAAAATTCCAAGAGGCAGAGTAACTTCTTATGGTGCAATTGCAGAATATTTGGGTGCAAAAAGCTCATCGAGAATGGTGGGTTGGGCAATGAATGCCAGTGGAGCGCAGTTTCCCCCTGTGCCTGCTCACCGTGTGTTAAACAGAAACGGACAGTTAACAGGCAAGCATCATTTTTCCTTTCCTGAACAAATGCAGGAATTACTTGAAGCAGAAGGTGTGGAAGTGTTTAACGATACTGTTAAGAACTTTAAAGAGGTATATTGGAACCCTGTGGTGGAACTTTTGTAACTGTTTTGCGTATAAGCAGGTTGAAACTAAAAACATCTACTATGAAAATTAAATGGGGCATATATTACTTGGGTCTTGCTGCGGTTACTGTGTTTTTTGTTGTAGCATGCAATAAAGCAAGAGGACCTGTAGTAGAACAAGATCTCAACTTGGGTTATTTTGAAGGTATTGAGTTGAATGTAAGAGATAACGTTTATATAAAACAAGGCAGCATACAACGTGTAACTATTGAAGCACAAGAAAATGTTGCTGATGCATTAAATAAAAAAATTGAAAATGGTATTTGGGTAATTGATTTTGAAAGCAAACCCAAATTGTATAAAAACATGAAAATAAATATTACCACCCCCGACTTGAAATACATTAAGTTAAACGGACCCGGAATGGTAATTACTGAAAAGTTATTATTAGATAGTTTGAAATTGGTAGTTAATGGAAGCGGGAATATAGATGTTGAGGGGAACATAAAAAGCCTACATTCTGAAATGCTTACTAACGGAGATATTTTTTTAGAAGGAACAGCAAACAAACATACTGTTGATTTACTTAGCGAAGGAAGAATAAACTCGTTTGATTTGGAATCAAATATTACCTCAATAAAACTTGAAGGTATTGGCACAGCTAATATAAAAGTTATAGATACTTTACAAGCAAGATTGCTTGGAGATGGCAGCATCTATTACAAAGGCGACCCATTTTTAAATACTATTTCTACAAGTTCGGGTACTATTACCAAAGTTGAATAGTTTTTGATAGTAGGTCACTTTTAAAATGATTTACAACAACTCATTCGCCAAATTAGCTAATTCAGAACGCTCGCCTTTTTCAAGTGTTATGTGCGCATAAATAGATTGCCCTTTAAACTTCTCAATTAAATAAGACAAGCCATTACTTTGTGCATCTAAGTAAGGCGAATCTATTTGATGAATATCGCCTGTGAAAATAATTTTAGTGTTTTCGCCCGCACGGGTAATAATGGTTTTTATTTCGTGTGGCGTAAGGTTTTGCGCTTCATCTACAATAAAAAAAATATTAGATAAGCTGCGCCCTCTTATGTATGCCAAAGGCGTAATTACCAGTTTCTCTTTCTCTAACATTTCGGTAATTTTCTTGTAGGCTTTGTCAGTTTCTTTAAACTGGTTTTGAATCAGTTTCAGATTATCCCACAAAGGCTCCATGTAGGGGTTCAGCTTAGATTTTACATCGCCCGGCAGGTAGCCAATATCTTTATTACTTAACGGCACAATGGGTCGTGCCAAGTAGTATTGATTAAACTCTTTGTTTTGCTCTAATGCACCGGCTAATGCTAAAATAGTTTTACCTGTTCCTGCAACACCTTGTAGCGTTACCAATTTTATTTCAGGGTTCAACACCGCATTAATGGCAAACACCTGTTCAGCATTACGTGGTTTTATATTATAAGCATAAGTTTTTTCTACACGCTCAATAGTTTCGGTAAAGTGATTATAAAAAGCCAGTACTGAATTTTTTGCATTGCGCAACACAAAAAACTGATTGGGCAACGGCTTCTCTTTAGTGAGTTCTTTATAGTGGCAAGTGCCTTCTTTGTAAATCTTATTTATCAATTCTGTTTCAACATCGTCAATAGTTACATAGCCTTTATAAAGCGTATCAATATTTTTAATTTTTCCGGTTTCGTAATCTTCAGCAGTAACATCTAATGCTTTAGCTTTCAGGCGAAGATTAATATCTTTTGTAATCAGAATTACTTTGCGCTTGGGGTATTCTTTTTTAAGCGAAAGCGCAACGTTTAAAATACGATGGTCGGCTTTTTTTTCACCAAAAACTTTTTCAGCATCAACACCCGAATTGCCATTCATGTACACCATAAACTGACCTCGCCTACTGCCTTGTTCAATAGGCAACCAATTAGTTAACGAGCCGTTTGCAGAAACCTGATCGATAAAACGAATAAACTCGCGTGCTTCAAAATTTTTGGTGTCGTTACCTTTTTTAAAGTTGTCTAATTCTTCTAAAACAGTGATGGGAATGACTACATCGTGTTCTTCAAAATTTTTAATGGCTTCGTGGCTGTATATAATTACTGAGGTGTCTAATACAAATATCTTTTTATCAACTACTGCTTTTTTACTCATGCTACAATTTTGTGTAAGAACGTTTTGCTTTTGTTAGAAAAGCTGCTCACAGATTAAACAATGAAATTTACTATCTGAATTTCAAATTAATTCTCTACAAAAACGAAAGTGGTAACTGTTGTTTTTTCCACAACAGGTGCAGAAAGAATAATTTCTTGAAAGTCGGGCAGCAGTTCATCTAAATAAGAAAAGATTTTCCATTTGCCGTTATCATATTCTAAAGCAGTAAGATTTTCTACCCAATCGCCCGAATTAAGGTATGTTACACTACCTTTATGATTGGTAAACTTTTTTATTTGCGGCTGATGAATATGCCCACACACTACATAATCGTAATGCTGGTCTATAGCATGTTGTGCAGCAATTTTTTCAAAATCGCCTACATAGCTTACGGCTTTTTTTACACTGTATTTGATGCGCTTAGAAAGTGAAATTCTTTCTTTACCCAACTTCAGTAAAATATTATTAATCCAGCGGTTGAGCAGTATTAACCAATCGTAACTTTTACCACCCAATTTAGCCAACCACTTAGTATGTTTATGACGCACCGAAAGGTCGAAAATATCGCCATGGAAGATCCAGGCTCTCTTTCCATCGAGATTAAGAATTACCTTATCTACAATTTCAAGAGCGCCTATCTTCATGTCAGAAAACTTACGTAGCATTTCATCGTGATTGCCCGTAACGTAATATACTTTTGTTCCTTGCTTTATAAAATCCATTACCAACTGCACTGTTTCCATGTGCTCTTTGGGCCAATAACTTTTGCTAAAGCTCCAAATGTCTATAATGTCGCCATTCAACACTAAAGTTTGCGGCTCAATAGATTTCAGATATTCGTTTAACTCTGCTGCATTGCAGCCGTAAGTTCCCAGGTGTACATCTGAAATAATGGCAAGTTCAACTTTGCGTTTCATTGCATTGGCAATTGATTATGCAATATTAGTTTCGCCATGTAAACTAAATGAGTTATGAGTCTTAAATATTAATGATGAATTGTTGTTAAAGTAGTGTATTCATAACAGCCTGAAATATTTAATTTCACAATGCCTTAACATGAAATAATAGCTTGCTATCTTTATTTCTCTTTTCTTTCCATCGGTTTTCAGCATGAAAAAAATAACCTCATTTCTATTTGGAATAATAATGATACACTGCATGATAGCATGTAATGAAACAGGTGCGCCTGTTTACAAAGTAGATGTGCATGGTCACAGAGGTGCCCGTGCTGTTTATCCTGAAAACAGTATTGAAGGTTTTGTTTATGCACTTGAACAAGGCGTTACCACTTTAGAAATGGATGTGGTAATAACTAAAGATTCGCAAGTAATTTTATCTCATGAGCCATGGATGGGTTTTGAAATCTGTTTAGATACTACAGGGAAAGAAATTACTGAAAATGAGCAAATGCAATACAACATTTATAAAATGAATTATGCTGAAGTATTGCAGTATGACTGTGGCAGCAAACCACATCCAAGATTTCCGCAGCAACAAAAAATGAAAACTACAAAGCCGCTATTAAGTGCTGTAATTGATACAATAGAAAAATTAATTGCCGAAAAAAATCTTCCGAAGGTTTATTATAACATAGAAACAAAATGCCTGCCTGAAGGCGATAATGTTTTTCACCCAACACCTGAAATATTTTCAGAATTATTGCTGAAGGTTGTTAGAGATAAACAAATTATTGAGCGTGTTTTTATTCAGTCTTTTGATGTTAGAGCGTTGCAATACATCAATAAAAATTATGCAGAAGTAAAAACAGTATTGCTGATTGAAAACGAAAAAACACCACAAGAGAATTTGAAAATATTAGGCTACACGCCTTATGCTTACAGCCCATATTACAAACTGGTAAACGATTCTTTAGTAGCATTTTGCAATAGGCAAAATATGCAAACAATACCGTGGACAGTAAATGAGGCAAAAGATATTGAGCGCATGATTGATTATAAAGTAAACGGCATTATTAGCGATAACCCTGCTTTGGTGTTGCAAATGTTAAAGGCAAAAAACATAAAAACCATTATTGAAAGATGAAAACCTTATACATTGTTCGCCATGCAAAATCGAGTTGGAAAGATGCCGAACTGAAAGACTTTGAACGCCCATTAAAACGCAAAGGCGTTCAAGATGCTTTTTTAATTGCAGAAAAATTAAGCGAACTGAATGTTGCACCACAACATGTTTTAAGCAGCCCCGCAGTAAGGGCTTATGAAACCGCAAAAATTTTCTGCAACACGCTTTCATTCAGCAAAGAAAATATTGAAACCAATTCTTCAATTTATAATGCAGCACTTGAAGAGCTGCAAACTATTTTACTGAACATAGATAATAAACTGGATGCTGTAATATTGTTTGGACACGATCCCGGCTTAACCAATTTTGTGGCTTACCTCACCAAGCAATCGTATGAAAAAATTCCTACTTCGGGTGTAGTAGCTATACAATTTGAAACCGACCAATGGAATATAATTAAAGAGCATAGCGGCAAAATAACTTTCTTCATTTATCCTAAAATGTTTGAGTGAATGTTTCCTGCAGACTTCACTGATGGCGCAGATTTGATACCTAATTAAAAATGCAAGCAATTAAAACTTAACAGAAACTTTAAAAATATCTTCTTTCAGAAAACGAATTTCTTGTGTACCAGAAACGCTATAAGATTTATTTTTTTCGTAGCGTAAATTTTGAGTAGAATGGTACAGTGTGTTGCGTGTTTCTAACACTACTTCAACAATATTGACTTCGTTGGTTGCAGTATCGAAGTAAATATCAATAAAACGGGTTTTCAGTTTTGCATCTATTGCTTTGTAGGTTATGCGTTGCAATTGGTTTTTATTTAACAATGTATCGGCATCATATTTTCCGGCAAAAGCGGGTTTATTAATATCGGCTTCAGTAAAAGTAAGCAACTCATTATTCCAGTCTTCTACTTTTAGTTTTTTGGTTTCTGTATCGTTATTCAACAAAACAGTTTTGCTTATTTCAGGTGCTTCTTTTTTCAGTCTTTCAGCTTCTTGGGTAAAATATTCTTTCAGGCTGAAATAGTAGCTGACGGCTGTTTCTTGTTCTGCATTTTTCATGCATCCGTTCAGCATAAAAAATAATATCGCAAAGCAAGCGTTGGTAATTATTGATTTGTAGTGTCTTTTCACCTTTCAAAGATAGAAACTTGCAGGTGGATAGATAAATTTCTATTTTCACTCGTGTAATACTTGTATTGGCACGGTTTTAGGCTACTTAATACTTGTTATGAAAAAAACATCTTTACCTTTTTTGTTTGTAATGGCTTTTTTACTCGGGGCAGTTAAAGTTCAGGCAGGAACTCTCGAAAACATTGCTGCTGCTATTCAAGCAGGTAATGCAAAAGAACTGGCTAAATATTTCGATAATAATGTTGATATTACCGTTTACAATAAAGAAGAAATGTATAGCAAAACTCAGGCTGAAATGGTAGTAAAAGATTTTTTCAGTAAAAACCCACCTTCTTCTTTCAAAATAATTCACAAAGGCACATCTAATCAAGGTTCTGAATACGCCATTGGCACGTTGATTACCAATGTGGGTTCTTTCAGGACTTACATTTACGTTAAACAAAAAGCCACAGGCTATTCCATTCAGGAAATACGTTTTGAAAAAGATTAACTTTCGGGGCTTTGAATCTTCAACAATTTATTGAGCAAGCAATTTTAGAAGACATTGGCACTGGCGACCATACTTCGTTAGCATGTATTCCACACAATGCTGAAAGCAGTGCTATTCTGAAAGTGAAAGACACCGGTATATTGGCGGGTTTAGAAGAAGCGCTGGTAGTTTTCAGCATGGTAGATAATAACCTGAAAATTGAAACGTATTTACAAGATGGTGCAGCTATAAAGCCCGGTGATATTGTTTTTAAAGTGCAAGGCAAAGCGCAATCTATTTTAATGGCCGAAAGGCTGGTGCTGAATATTATGCAGCGCATGAGTGGCGTTGCTTCGCTTACCAATAAATTTGTAAAAGCTGTAGAAGGTTACCCTGCAAAAATTTTAGACACCCGAAAAACTACGCCCAATTTCAGATATTTTGAAAAGAAAGCCGTAAAAATTGGCGGTGGCGAAAACCATCGTTTTGCATTGTACGACATGATGATGATTAAAGACAATCATATTAGTTATGCAGGCGGTATTCAACAAGCTATTGAACGTGCCAACGAATATTTAAAAGCCAATAATCTTACGCTGAAAATTGAAATTGAAGCCGGAAATATAAATCAGGTGATAGAAATTTTAAGCATTGGCAATATACACCGCATTATGCTCGATAACTTTTCACTTGCCGATATGCACGAAGCAGTGAAATTAATTGACGGGCGTTTTGAAACCGAAATTTCAGGTGGTGTTACCTTAGATACGGTGAGAGATTTTGCAACAACAGGCGTAGATTATATTTCAGTGGGCGCACTTACGCATTCTGCCAAAAGTTTAGATTTAAGTTTGAAAGCACATTGAATGTTGTTTGATAAATTTTTTTAAAATGAGTAAGAAAGACAAAAACAAAACCGGTGTTGTGTATTCAACTAATCCCGATTTTGAATTTCAATATGAGCAGGAAGAAACTATAGAAACACTTGCGCCAGCTAAACAGAACTTGCTAGTGTATTTAGATACGAAGCAAAGACAAGGAAAAGCAGTTACAATAATTGAAAATTTTATTGGTAAAGTTTACGATATGGAAGACTTGTGTAAAAAACTGAAAACAACCTGCGGAACAGGAGGTAGTGTGAAAGAAGGATTAATTATTATTCAAGGAGACAGCCGTCAAAAAGTTTCAGCATATCTCACCAAAAACAATTACCGCCACAAATTAAGATAGCCGGGTAAATGAATGAAAAGCCTATACTTTACCAATTCTCCTCTTTCGGAGTACCTAAAGGTTCTGACATTGTTTTTTTAAGATTGTTAAGCACTTCAGTAATTGCAGTATGCGTTTGATTAACCCAATCTTTTTCATTTGCTGTAGCCTTGTCGGTCATCCAAGTTTCAATATGAATTTTGGGTGTATTGTAGAAAAAAATATCATTTACAGTGTATTTATACCTGCCGTCTTTTACGGCAACTTCTATAGAGTAGTATTCTAAACCTTTTTTTGCCTTAGGTTGATTTGGCACAGCAGTAAATAAATCTACACGTGCTTTACCTTTAATTTTTCCACTTGCTTCATCTTTACTTTCAATTACGCTTGTCGGGTTTTTATAGAAAGTATTGAACCAATGGTCTAATCTTTTAAAAAGTTCTGCCTGACTTGTTCCTGAAACAGTAACAACTTCTTCATAACGCGCTTTCCCGGTGCTTTGGTCAATAGGAACCTGAGCAGAAACTTTTAAACTAACCAACGTTATCAAAACAAATAAAACAGCATTTAACCTATTCATCTTTTCAATTTTTATAATAGCCAAAAATACAAATTATACTTTACCGTGAAAGACTGGAAAAAATTAGTTTTTAATGTGTTTAAAATGTTGATAAACACTTTATAAATCAAAGGTTTCAGCCCAAAAATAAGGGTAAAAAATCGTATATTCGCTGAAACTAAAAATTCATTAATAAAAATAGTCATGAGTACAACACAAGCAAGTAATTATACAGCCGATAATATTCAGGTTTTAGAAGGTTTAGAGGCAGTTAGAAAACGCCCTGCAATGTATATTGGAGATGTAGGCGTAAAGGGGCTTCATCATTTAGTGTATGAAGTAGTAGATAACTCAATAGACGAAGCCTTGGCAGGACATGCAAAGAAAATTGACGTTATTATTCATGAAGACAATTCAATTAGTGTAAAAGATGATGGTAGAGGTATTCCAACCGGTATTCACCCTAAGGAAAAAAAGTCTGCGCTAGAGGTAGTTATGACAGTGCTACATGCCGGTGGAAAATTTGATAAAGACACTTATAAAGTTTCTGGAGGTTTACACGGTGTGGGTGTGTCTTGTGTAAATGCCCTTTCTACACATTTAAAAGCAGAGGTTCATCGCGAAGGCAAAATATTTGTTCAGGAATATAGTATTGGAAAACCCCTTTACCCTGTAAAAGAGGTTGGCACTACTGACTATAGAGGCACTATTGTAACCTTTAAGCCCGATGGCTCAATTTTTACAGCTACAGTATATAATTACGAAATATTGCAAGCTCGCTTACGTGAATTAGCTTATTTGAACAGAGGAATACAAATTTCATTAACTGATGAACGTGATAAAAATGAAGACGGAAACTTTCGCTCAGAAAATTTCTATTCTGAAGGCGGATTGAAGGAATTTGTTAAGTTTTTAGATGGTACGCGCGAACCTTTGTTAAAAGAGCCAATTTATGTAGAAGGATTACGAGATAATGTGGCAGTTGAAGTGGCTATGCAATACAATACATCTTTCAGTGAAAATGTACATTCATATGTAAATAATATCAATACCATTGAAGGTGGTGCTCACGTTGCAGGTTTCAGAAAAGCCATTACTCGTATTTTCAAATCTTATGGCGAGAAAAATAAAATGTTTGAAAAACTGAAATTCGATATTTCAGGCGATGATTTTAGAGAAGGCTTAACATGTGTGGTTTCAGTAAAAGTTCCTGAACCACAGTTTGAAGGGCAAACAAAAACTAAACTAGGCAACAGCGAAGTAACTGGTATTGTAGAAACCTGCATGGGAGAAGTGCTTACTAATTATTTAGAAGAGCACCCCAAAGAAGCAAGGTTATTGATTGATAAAGTAATTTTAGCTGCTACAGCACGGCACGCTGCAAGGAAAGCGCGTGAATTAGTTCAGCGTAAGAATGTATTAAGTGGAACAGGTCTTCCCGGTAAATTGGCCGATTGTTCAAATAACGACCCTTTAGCATGTGAGTTATTCTTAGTTGAGGGAGATTCGGCAGGTGGAACTGCCAAGCAAGGCAGAGATAGAAATTTTCAGGCTATTTTACCATTAAGAGGTAAAATACTGAATGTAGAGAAGGCAATGGAGCACAAGATTTATGAAAATGAAGAGATAAAAAATATGTTTACAGCTTTGGGTGTACACATTGGCACTGCTGAAGATGCAAAAGCACTTAACACAGAAAAACTTCGCTATCATAAAGTAATTGTAATGTGCGATGCTGATGTTGATGGTAGTCACATTACCACCTTAATTCTTACTTTCTTTTTCCGATATATGAAAGAGCTGGTAGAGAAAGGAAATATTTATATAGCTGCCCCGCCATTATACCTGGTAAAAAAAGGAAAAGAACAAAAATATTGCTGGAACGACCAGCAACGCGATGAAGCCGTTAGAGAACTTGGAAAAGGTAAGGAGGAATCAGTTCATATTCAACGATACAAGGGTTTAGGAGAAATGAATGCTGAACAACTTTGGGAAACCACTATGAATCCTTCTACACGCACATTAAGACAAGTAACAATTGATAGTGCAGCAGAAGCCGACAGAATATTTTCAATGCTTATGGGCGAAGAAGTACCACCAAGAAGAGAATTCATTGAACAACATGCTAAGTATGCTAAGTTAGATGTGTAAAAAACATTAGTTAGTATATTGAAAAATAAAAGGCTTCCATTTTGGAAGCCTTTTATTTTTATTAAACTTCTTGTTTATACAGATTAAATATTCACTTTATACTGCAAGGTGAAGTTTCTTGGAGCCTCCATTCTTGCAGGCCTTACTGAGTATTCATTATTTGTTACATTGTTAACTATAAACGAAAATTTGCCATATTTTTTAAAATCATAAGAAATGCGCTGATTGTAAACCAAAGAACCTGTAGGGTTCGCAGCACGATAATCCTTCAATTCAGGAATAAAGAGTTCAAATACTTGGTCAACTTTTTCAACAAAACTGTAATATCTAAATTCAGTGCCAATGGTTACTCGTCCTAAATCAAATTCAAAATCGAACTTAACTAAATGGCGAAAACGATATTTTAACATGGCTGCAGAAACTAAAGAATCATTAGCAGTTTTCAATTCATTTAAATTTGTACCTACACTAGAGAAGAAATATTTAATAAACTTTCCTGCATTTGCTAAAGTGCTATCAGTGTTTAAATCGGCACCGTAATTATAAGTATAACCCGATTGAATTCTAACCGGTATTTTGCCAATTTTACCGGAACCTAATAGTGAAACCTCATAACCTGCAATTCTTGCACGACTAATATTTTCTGCCCTAAAGCCTAAGTAATCAGATGGTTTTGCACCCGATGGTAATGGATTTGGCGGAAAATATCCAAAAATAAATTCTATCATATCCCAATATTCCATCCAGAAAAACGAAACATCGGCATAGCCCAGCCAGTTGCTAATTTTAATACCTTGTTTTAATCCCAATTCTGCATTAAATCCATATTCAGGTTTTAAATTAGGGTTTGGCAAAACTCTTACCTGGCTTGTTAAAGCTTCATCAACATATCTTTCAGCTAAACTTGGAAAACGAAAGCCATCAGAATAATTGAATCTTAACCAGGTTGCTTTTCCTGCACGATAATTTATCCCAGCATTCATAATAGGTCTGCTTCTTTCAGTACTGTCTTCTTTCAGGTGCTTTATAGCTGTAAATATTTTAAAAGTGTCAAGCGTAAAGTACTCTTGTCTTATACCTGCAATAAAATTAAATCGCTTTATTTTATAGTCTAACTGTAAGTAGCCTGAAAAAGTATTGTTACTTCTTATACCCAATTCAGCGGGGTTGTCCAATTTTGCAACTTGTGCTGAAGCTCCGGCAGTTACTGATAGGCCAAAGCCAAATGAGCGGTGAAACTGATACTCTGAAAACCATTGACGAGCTTGAGGATTATCTGAAGTAAATACCAGATTGGCATAATAAAATCTGTTTCTGAAAGTGTGTGAATTACCAAACTTATCGTTGTATTTAAGCCAAGGATCTATCATTACAGTTCTTCTTTTCTGCAGGCTTAATGTACCTCTTTCTCTTGGACCATTTGAGCCAAAAGGAATATAAGCATCAGTTGTATAGCCATTCCAGAAGAAATAATCGGCTTCTTCGCTGTCCATTAAGTTAGCACTAATACCCATTGTTAAGCCTTCAACATTTTTTGCTCTGAACCTGTATTTTAAAGCAAGTCTTCTGTGTCCAACATCTAATAATCTTATATGCCCAATAGATTTATTGTAATTGGCACCAAAAGAAACGTCATGTTGGCCAAAACGCTGCTTATGGGCAATTTGCCCTCCATATCTAATTGGGAAATTTATTTTATCCCCTTCCCACCATTTTATTTCAGATCTTTTAGGGTTGCCATACACCTGAGTATATATTAGTGCTTCTGTTTCAGGCTTGTCTTTTGCATATCCCGTACGCACGTTAACTACACCATTTAAAGCTGAAGCACCGTATAATGAAGCCGCTGCAGATTTTAAAACTTCTACCTGATCTAACAATTCCATAGGCACTGTATTCCAGCGTATTTCTCCACGGTCAACACTTAAAATAGGCATATCGTCTATCATCATTTGTACACGACTTCCAACGCCAAAAGAATAGCCGCTACCACCTCTTATAGTTGCCTGATTATCTACTATTACTACTCCGGCAATTTTATCCATGCCCTCATTTAATGTAACTATATTAGAATTTTGAAGCAGGCCACTTTTAATTACCTCAATTGAAACTGTTTCTTCTGAAAGATTTCTTTCATACTTAGATCCTGAAACAGTAACTAAATCAAGTTGTTTTGCAGATTCTTTTAAATTGAAATCGAGAGTCTTAGATTCGCCTTCTTTCAAAACTATTTTTTGAAAAACGGTTTCAAAACCGATATAGCTTACTTCTATTTTATATTCGCCTGCGTCAAGATCAAGTTTAAAATTGCCGTCTAAGTCGGTAACAGTACCGTTCTCTTTTCCTGCAACGATATTTACACCTACCAAAGGCTCAGCAGTTTTAGCATCTTTAATTATTCCTCTAATAGTTGCTTGTTGGGCAAATAAAAAAGTAGTAGAACAAAAAAGTAACAATGCAGAAACAACAAGTTGTCTCATTGAATAAAATTTAAAATTATCAAATAGCACTAATCACGCCCACTTATGTTGCCGCAAATCTAATAAAATATTCAGGCTGAAAATTCATATGAAAAACATAGATATGCACATGCTATTTTGCTTAGAAGTTTAATTAAATGAACACTTGCTTTTATGATTACCTTTGCGTTATGAAATTTCAGGGTACAGAAAATTATATAGCTACCAAAGAATTACAAGTGGCAGTTAATGCAGCTATTCATTTAGAGAAACCATTATTGGTAAAAGGTGAGCCAGGAACAGGAAAAACTTTGTTGGCTCATGAAATTTCTAAAGCGTTAAATAAACGCATAATTACATGGCACGTAAAGTCAACTACTATTGCGCAACAAGGGCTTTATGAATATGATGCGGTTTCAAGATTAAGAGATTCGCAATTGGGTTCTGATAAAGTACACGACATTGCCAACTATATTAAGAAAGGAAAATTATGGGAGGCATTTGATAGTGAAGAGCAGGTTGTTTTATTAATTGATGAAATTGATAAAGCTGATATTGAATTTCCCAACGATTTGTTGCTTGAGTTGGATAAGATGGAGTTTTATGTTTATGAAACACAGCAAACAATTAAAGCAAAGCATAGACCTATAATTATTATTACTTCAAATAATGAAAAAGAACTGCCCGATGCTTTTTTAAGAAGATGCGTTTTTCATTACATACGTTTTCCTGAGCAAGAAACTATGCAACAAATTTTAGAGGTTCATTTTCCGAATATAAAACAAGAGTTAATAGACAATGCCATGAAAGTTTTTTATGGTATCAGAAGTATAGAAAGTTTGAAAAAAAAGCCTTCTACGAGCGAGTTAATAGACTGGATAAAATTACTTTTATTTGAAGCCTATAAACCTGAAGATTTAGTACAAATAGATCTAAGGCAGCAACTTCCGCCAATGGAATATGCTTTGCTGAAAAATGAACAAGACCTTGAAGTTTTTTTACGCTTACAAAGAAGAAATTACAGATAAAATTTATTTTGAATGGCATTTGACTTTCACAGCGATGTAGCAACATACTTTAGATTTCAGCATGAAAATGCAAAAAAGTATGTAGTGCCTTATGTGAAAGACTTTGTTGCATTAAAGCCCGGAACAAAAGTCTTAGAAATTGGTTGCGGAGAAGCCGGTGTGCTAAAAGCTTTTACCGATTTAGGTTGTGTTTGTACCGGGATTGAATTATATGAAAGCCGTTTAGAGAATGCTCGGGTACTTATGAAGGATGAGTATGAAAGTGGTAAGGTAAACTTCATAAACAGAAATATTTACGACATAGATACAGAGAAAGATTTAACACATAAGTTTGATTTAATTATTCTGAAAGATGTAATTGAGCATATTCCGCAGCAAGAAAAATTTATGCAACGCATGCATAATTTTTTATCTGAAAACGGAAAAATATTTTTTGGTTTTCCGCCCTGGCAAATGCCTTTCGGAGGGCATCAACAAATTTGTAAATCGAAGTTTTTATCGTTGTTGCCTTATTTCCATTTACTGCCTATGCCTTTATACATTGGTATTGCAAAACTTTTTGGAGAAGAAGAAGGAATAGTAAATGAGTTGAGAGATATAAAAAATACAGGTATTTCAATAGAACGATTTGAGAAAATTTGTAAAGCTGAGGGCTTCAGTATTTACAAGAAAACTTTTTATCTCATTAATCCTATTTATGAATACAAGTTTAAGCTCAAAGTTAGAGAGCAATTTGCTTTTATTAATGCTATTCCTTACCTAAGAAATTTCTTTACAACGGCTGTTTATTATTTAGTTGGGAAATAACTATTCTCGCCTAAGCACCAAGCATGTAAAGTCGTCATCGAAAGTTTCTTTTTTTGAGAAGTCTTTAATGTCTTCCATTAAAACTCTAATGATGCTTTGAGAAGATTTTTGTTTGTTATTTTGAATGCAGCGCATCATGCGAGAATCATCGCCATACAATCTTTCTTTTTCATTACTTGCTTCTGTTAATCCATCCGTAAATAATACTAAAATATCTTTCGATTCCAGTTTTTGAAATTCACTTTGAATATTATAACCTTCATCAAAAATGCCTAGAATGGTTCCTCCTTTTGATAGCTCAATTAAATCGTTTTTCTTAATAAGAAATGGAGCAGGATGCCCGGCATTTATACTTTCTAATTCACCGGTGGTTTCATTATATAATGCTGTGAAACATGTTGTAAAACTGTTACCTTCAGTTATCTTACATAAAACGTCATTCAGTTTCAACACAAACTGTTTTAAATTAAATACACCAACACTCATTTGTGTTTCTATGCAAGAATGTATGGTAGAAACAATAATTGAAGCAGCAAGGCCTTTTCCGGCAACATCAGCAATAACAATTAAATAATTTTCTGAATCAATTTTTTTTATAGTATAATAATCGCCTCCAACTTCTTTACTCCAAATAAGCGATGCAGCAACTTCAGTATTGTTTATGGAAGGTAAATGCTTGGGCAATAATCCATCAATTACAGTTTTTGCAAGTTGCATTTCCTCTGCCGATTGCTGGTTTCTATTTTTTTCTATTTCAAGCAGTTCATTTATTTTTTCTTCATAATTTTTCGATTCAAACTGATAGAAAATAATACTACCATAAAGGAAAAATAACAATACTACAGGCATTATTGTAGCCTGATAATAGTTATGAAATTGAAACCCAAAGTGCTCATGTCCTACACCAGCCATTTCGTGTGCAAAATCGAACATGATAAGAATTACAGCATTAATAGCTAATGCTAAAGCATACATTTTTCTCTCTCTAATATCTATTAAAAAAAGAGGCAGCAAACACATTGCTACTAAATAATATCGCGGAGTATAAAAGTGATATTCGCTAATTTGAAATGAAGTTTTTTCACTTAGTTTCTTCAATAAAACAATTGAAAATAAAATAATTACAGGAGTCATTATTCCCATGAAAAGTCTACTGAAATTTGTTTCGGAAAATGAGTTCAGCAACAATGTAATTAGAGGAACAAAGTTTATTGAAGCTATTATAAATATTAAGGCAGAATCTTTATAATATGTTGAAAAAATTGATATGCTTATAGAAACAAATACAAACATTAAAATGCTTAACCTATTGGTTGATATTATGCGCTTTTTAGCATAAACATCATCATTTACAGATATACCAATATTTGAAACATATTGCCACAGTTCAGATATCTTTTCTGAAATGCCTATTAATACAAATTCATTTGTTTGAGTGGTCTGTTTGCCCATTTTTATAAATAGTACCCTTTAACGTATTACAACTCAAATAGTTTCAAAATAAATTTGAATACAATAAAATAAAAGACTAAATTTGTCATGAATTTAAAAGTCAATTATGAAGAGCTTAATTAAAACCGCCAGGGAAAGAAAGGGCTTAATGATTCGTGAAGTAGCGCAAGCATTAGGTATTGACCAAGCTTTGGTAAGTAAGTATGAAAGTGGCAACAGAAAGCCTACTAGAGAGCAAGTAATAAAATTAGCATCTGTTTTAGATTTAGATGTAAATGAATTGCTTGTGGCGTGGATGAAAGAAAAAATACTGTATGAAATTGGCGATGATGATTTGGCATTAAAAGCTTTACTAGCTGCCGAAGCTGAGATAAAATATAAAGTTGAAAAAACAGTAAAGGTTTCTGTTCCGAAAAAGTTAAAAACTGTTTTGGCTGAAATAGATAAACTTAAAAAGCAGTTAAATAAATTTCGCCATTTAGATAGTTACAGAATTGCTCAGGCACTTGAGCTGGAATATACTTTTGAAAGCAATAGAATTGAAGGTAATACTTTAACGCTTCAGGAAACCGATTTAGTAATTAATGAAGGATTAACTATTTCAGGAAAAAGTATTCGCGAGCATTTGGAAGCAATTAACCACAAAGAGGCCATTGATTATGTGAAGTATTTAATCAAAAAAAAATCGGTAATAAATGAGCGTGAAGTGCTTACTATTCATAACCTTATTTTGAGAGGTATAGACCAAGCCAATGCCGGAAAATACCGTAATGTTCAGGTGATGATAAAAGGCAGTAAACATTTACCGCCTCAACCGTTTTTAGTAGCTAAGCAAATGGAAGAATATTTTATTTGGTATGAAACCAATAAGAATAGTTTGCACCCGATTTTATTAGCTGCCGAAATGCACGAAAGGTTGGTAACCATTCACCCTTTTATTGATGGCAATGGCAGAACTTCTCGTTTGGTAATGAATTTAATTTTGCTGAAACATGGCTACGTAATTGCCAATATTAAAGGCGATACTGCCAGCAGAATGCGCTACTACAATGCTTTAGAAAAAGCACAAGTAGAAAACGAAAAGCATACTTTTTTTGAGTTTATTGCCGAAGCAGAATTAGAAGCTATTACTCGTTATGTTGAAATAATTTCAAAATAAATAATTACAACAGGGCTAAAATTTCTTCTACATGAGTGCGGCTGTTGCTAAGGCGGGGAACCTTGTGTTGCCCGCCTAATTTTCCGCGTTGTTTCATCCAGTTGTAAAAAGTTTGCTCGGGCACAACATGTATAGTGGGCGTTGTTAACGCAATATCTTTAAAGCGTTTTGCTTCATAATCTGAATTAAGCGATTGCAGTGCTGTATCTAATTCAGCAGAAAAATTTTCTATGTTAGAAGGTGCTTGCTGAAATTCTATAATCCACTCGTGGCCACCTTTTTCGCCTGCTGAAATAAACACGGGTGCAACCGTATAATCCTTTACAATAGATCCTGTTTTTGAACAAGCAATCGCAAGTGCTTTATCGGTATTATCTACCATTAGCTCTTCGCCAAAAACATTAATAAATTGTTTTGTTCTACCGGTAATTTTTATTTTGAACGGGTATTTGGAAGTGAATTTCACAGTATCGCCAATAGTGTATCGCCACAAGCCGCCATTAGTGGAAATAAGCATGGCGTAATTTTTTCCTACTTCAACTTCATCTAAAGAAATTGTTTTCGGCTGTTCATCGCCAATATTTTCAGTAGCAATAAATTCATAGAAAATACCATAATCGAGCATCAGCAACATATCGTCTTTGTCAAACTCATTTTGCACACCAAAAAAACCTTCTGAAGCATTATAGGTTTCCATGTATTGCATTTTTACTGAAGGAATTAATTTCTGAAATTGCTCGCGATAAGGAGTAAAACTTACGCCACCGTGAATATATAATTCAAGTTCATTCCAAACTTCCAATAAATTTTGCTTGCCTGTTCTTTTCAGAATTTCATTAATTAAAACAAGCGTCCAAGTAGGCACGCCTACCAGGTGAGTAATATTTTCATGAAGCGTAGTTGCAATAATTTTTTCCAGCTTTTCTTCCCAATCGCTCATTAAAGCAATTTCAAGTGGTGGCGTTTTTAAATACTGACCTAAGAAAGGCATGTTTTGTAACATTACTGCTGAAACATCGCCATATTTTACATGCTCGTTTAGCGGATTAATTTGGTGGCTTCCGCCCATTACCAAACCTTTTCCTGAAAAAATTTCAGTGTTGTTTTTTTGGTTGATGTATAATGCCATTACATCTTTTCCGGCTTTAAAATGGCATTCATCTAACGACTCTAAACTAACGGGAATAAACTTGCTTTTATCGTTGGTAGTGCCCGATGATTTTGCAAACCAGCCTATTTCAGAATTCCATAAAATATTTTGTTCGCCATTCATCATTCTTTCAATGTATGGCTTCAACGATTCATAATCTTGAACAGGAATTCTATTCTTAAAATCGTAATGATTTTTTATTGAAGCATAATCATATTTTTTACCCCACTCAGTTTGAGTAGCAGCAGTAATTAATTGCTGAAAAACTTTTTGTTGTGCTTCAATGGGGTTCTTAATAAAAAAATCAATTTGCGATTGCCGCTTACTTAAATACCACTTGATAATCGCATTTATCGGTTTCACTCTTAAAGAGAAATAGTTTTGGTAAAATTAACT
The DNA here is from genome assembly GCA_964543705.1 of uncultured Chitinophagaceae bacterium. Taxonomy (GTDB): domain Bacteria; phylum Bacteroidota; class Bacteroidia; order Chitinophagales; family CAIOSU01; genus CAYSGX01. The sequence goes on along the minus strand of CAZIZP010000009.1, from coordinate 14,919 downwards.
GTATTCGCTGAAAGGTTAATCTTCCAGAGGATTCTTTCTTTTCAATTCAAAATTTCTTCCGAGATAATGAGTGCGCACTTGTTCATCGGCAGCTAATTCTTCGGGTGTTCCGGCTTTTAAAATTTTGCCCTCGAAAAGTAAGTAAGCTCTATCGGTAATAGAAAGTGTTTCTTGCACGTTGTGGTCGGTGATTAATATGCCAATATTTTTAAAACGCAACTTGGCTACAATTTTTTGAATGTCTTCAACGGCAATTGGGTCAATGCCCGCAAAGGGTTCGTCTAATAAAATGAATGATGGGTTGGTAGCTAGTGCACGTGCAATTTCTGTTCTTCTTCTTTCACCACCCGACAGCACAATGCCTTTGTTTTTTCTTACGTGTGTTAATCGAAATTCATTCAGCAATTCTTCTAACCGTGCCTCTTGCTCGGGCTTGGAAAGTTTGGTCATTTCTAATACTGCCATAATATTATCTTCAACCGTAAGCTGACGAAACACAGATGCCTCTTGTGGCAAATAACCCACACCTAATTGCGCACGCTTATACATGGGTAAATCTGTAATGTCTTTATTGTCCAGATAAATTTTTCCTTTATCGGCTTTAATTAAACCTACAATCATATAAAATGAGGTAGTTTTACCTGCCCCGTTCGGGCCCAATAAACCCACAATTTCTCCGGGTTTTAACTCTACGGAAACATTGTTTACCACAGAGCGTCCTTTGTAGGTTTTCATTAAGTTTTCTGCCCTAAGGATCATTTATATAGCTTTTTGTTTTTCACAGATTTAACTAAACTGTTTTCTGCGTTATCAGCGAAATCTGCGGGAAATTTATCTATGAAATTTTAATGTCTCTAATATTCAATTGTAATGTTTTATTACCATTCCATTCATTTTCTTCAATGTTATAGCATATATCAAAAGGCATAGGTGGTTTGCCATTTGATAGAACATGTTCGGCAAAATGAGCCATGCCAAAAGCAATACCGTTTCCGGCAGTGTCTCTATGCAGCAAATCTAACTTTAAATGATTTTCGCCTACTACTCTTGAACCACCTCTGTCTTTTACATTTTTGGTTAAGAAAATGGGGCGCATATTGCCAGGCCCAAATGGCGCGAATTGTTTAAGAATATTAAAAAACCTTTCATTAATATCAGTTATATTCAATTCAGTGTCAATTTCAATTTCAGGAGTAAGCATATGGTCTTCAATAGTAGTAGCTACAATCTCTTCAAAGCGTTGAATAAATGCATCAACATTTTCTAAAGGCATGGTTAAACCTGCTGCATACATGTGTCCGCCATATTGTTCTAATAAATCGGCACAAGACTTTATGGCTTCGTAAATATTGAAACCTTTCACCGAGCGTGCTGAACCAGTTGCTTTGCCATTCGATTCAGTAAGAATAATCGTGGGGCGATAAAAAGAATCTATTAATCTTGATGCTACAATTCCTATTACACCTTTGTGCCAATGGGGTTGAAAAAGTACAGTAGATTTTCTGTTTTCATATTCGGCAGCAGTTTTTAAAATGCTTAAAGCTTCTTCTGTTGTGTCTCTGTCTAAGCCCTGCCTTTCTGTATTGGCAGAATTAAGTTCATCAGCCTTTTCAGAAGTTTCTTTATTGCAATCTGAATGAGCGGCAATTAATAACTCAACTGCTTGATTGGCATGTTTTATTCTGCCAGCTGCATTTATTCTTGGCCCAACAACAAATACTAAATCTGATATTTGTAAAGCACGTTTCATATCGCTTAGCTCTATGATAGAGCGAAGGCCGGGGCATGGGTTTTGATTTATTTTTTTCATGCCGAAATGTGCCAAAATTCTATTTTCACCGGTAATAGGAACTATATCGGCAGCAATACTTACAGCAACAAAATCGAGCAGCTCATATACTTTTTCTAATGGTACATTGTTGTGCATGGCATAAGCCTGGCACAACTTAAAGCCAATACCACAACCACTTAACTCTTTATAAGGATAATCACAATCGCTACGCTTTGGGTCGAGTACAGCCACTGCTTTAGGGATATCGTCTCCGGGCAAGTGATGGTCGCAAATAATAAAATCGATATTGCGCTCATTGGCGTAATCAATTTTATCTACCGATTTTATACCACAATCTAAGGCAACAATTAGACTGAAATTATTTTCAACTGCATAATCAATTCCCTGAAAAGAAATGCCATAGCCTTCACTATATCTATCGGGAATATAAAAGCCAATATTGGGATAAAAATTTTTGAAGAACGTATATATCAATGCTACCGAAGTGGTGCCATCAACATCATAATCGCCATAAAATAAAATTTTTTCATTATTGGCAATAGCTTTGTCAATTCTTTCAATGGCTTTATCCATATCTTTCATAAGAAACGGATTGTGTAAATTCTCTAATGCCGGACGAAAAAATAACTTAGCTTCTTCAAAACTGGTGATGCCCCGTTGTGCTAAAAGCTGACAAAAAACAGGGTGAATTTTTAAGGTTTCCTGTAACTTTTTTACTACAATTTCATCGGCAGATTTTACTACCCAACGTATTTCTTTAATGGTGTCGTTCATAAAGTAAAGGGTGAAAACAGTTCGGCTATAAATTGAACTGTTGCGTTAAAAAAACTTTTAAAAAATTACTGCAAAACAATTTTACGCATCACGCTGAATTTTTCGTTTTGTAGTTTTAAAAAGTAAACGCCCCTTGGAAATTGTTGTAATGAAATGGTGAATGAATTATGCATAGTGTGTTTGTTTTTCAAAATGGTTTTGCCCGAAATGCCATACAACTGCCAATCAAAATTTTCAGGCTTATTATTACTGAACTGTATAGTTATAAAATCTTTGGCAGGATTAGGATATAATATGAAAAAATCTTCAGCATAATCCTGCACACTTGAAATATTGCCAACGGTAAAGTTTTTTATTTCAACACAGTTATTAGCATCTACAACTGTGACAGAATAATCTCCTGCTGTAAGATTGCTAATTGTGTTTCCGGTTGAGCTATTGTTACCGCTCCATGTAAGTTGATAGGGTGGGGTGCCGCCAATAATTCCTGCATTGGCACTACCATTTGCCTCGCTTTCAGTAGCGTCAGTAATATTCAGGTTGATAATTATGGCATTAGGCTCAAAAATATTTTCTTCAGCCAAACCTAAACATCCGTTTGAGTCAATTACATTAATAAAGTAATTACCTCTTTGAAGCGTGCTGCTGCTTCTTTGACTGGTAACTCCATCACTCCAATCAAATAAATAGGGCGCAGTACCGTTTAAAACCTCCACATCTATTTCGCCATTATTTAAGCCGTTACAAGTAATGTTTTTTGAAGTAACATTTAAGTTTAATTTACATGGAGCACAATAATCATTTAAAAAAAGTAACATGCTTCTGTAAAGATTTAGCCTGCCCCCTGTAACAGTCTTATCCGTTAATGCAGGTATTGGGTCAACACCATTTAAAATATATTCTTTTAACTTAAGTGCTACTGTTGAAGGATTACTTTTATAAGCTTGAATAAAAGAATCGCAGCCTGCTGAGAATAATAATGAAACAGCACCTGCAATATGTGGTGCTGCCATTGAAGTACCTGAAAGGTTTCCGTAGCTGTTTCCTGTGTAACAAGAAACTATTTGCGAGCCCGGTGCGCTTAAATCAATATTAATTTTACCATAGCCGGCATTAGCCAAAGCATCTATACGAGTTGTATTGGTAACAGATATTAAAAAATCACTTTCGCAGGTAGTAGGCATATCTCCTCTTACGTCAACATCTATACTGGCATTTATAGTTGCACCTGAATTAAGAATTCCAAGGCTTCCCAGCGAGTCATAGATTCCGCACCATAAAGGATAATCATCAGCATTAGCATAATCTTCTCCAAACGATGCGTTTGTTGCTACAATAAAAGCACCTTTTGCGCCACCCGATTCATCATATCTTTTGCGTTCATCAAATACATAACTATAAGCAGCAGCAACAGCAGCATCGGTATAATCATCAACCTGAACGGGTAATATTTTGACATTCCAGTTTACACCTGCAATACCTATACCGTTATTACCTGTTGCCCCGGCAATACCGGCCACATGTGTACCATGATTATCGTTTGAAAGTTGTCCGGTATTGTTATTGATATTCCAACCATCATAATCATCTATGTAGCCGTTGGCATCATCATCAATGCCGTTGTTTGGAATTTCACTTTTATTTTTCCAAAGGTTTAAATCTTCATGATTCATATCTACACCTCCGTCTATAATGGCTATTACTATAGTATCGCCATCAGCAGATACTCCGCCTGTAGAATATTTCCACGCTTTTTCAGCTTTAATATCAGAACCCGGAGTACCATTATTCTGCCCTGTATTGTTCAAGTTCCACTGACGAGTATATTCTGAATCATCAGGCACAATACTTCTTAATAAGACATAATGATTTAATTGTGCTGCTTTAGTGTATTTCGATAAACGAGCAGTTTCTAATGCACGTAATTCTTTCCCGCCAGTGGTTTCAAACAACCACATATTCCAGCTTTTTGAAATTTGCTTAACAGCAGTCAGTGGTAAATTTATTTCTTGATTATGAAAATACGCTTCTAATAATTTGGGCGATACATTGGGATGCAACTGAACAAGAATTTGTCCGCCAACAAATCTTGGTTTTTTTTCTTGAGCAGCTAGGTTCATAACTACGAGAAAAAATGAAAATAATATGGTTACCCTTTTAAGCATTATGTATTTACTACCAACGATAAATATAATCTGATAAGCTTCAATAAAAAAGCTTTAAACAAAATAATGACTATTAAAGTCTTATTCAGGGAGATTGTTTTCAGAATTCTGAATTAGTGCATTTAAAAAAGCCACAACCTTTTTCAAAGATTGTGGCGTCTAATGTCGGGGTAATCAGATTTCTATTTACTCTTACGCCTAAAAGCGCGATGAGCTTATTAAACTTTAAGTATGGCTTTTTATTTGGCATACTAATGCTGCTGTTTTCATTATAAATTACTGTACTTCTAACCATTTATCTGAAGACAACTTCCCCCTACAATTTATTGAAAGATTTAGTGCGCTTATGCTCTAAGATTTCTGCCGGAACAAGTACCACAAACCCCACTAACATGGCAGGATAACCTACTAATTTAAATCCTCTCTTATCTGTAACAATATTTGCTACATTTAGAAAAACTCCTGCACTTCCTAAAATTGCTGCTGAGATATAAAGCCGTTTACCTTTATAACTAGGCATTTCGCGAAAGCTATTAAAAAACCTTTTTTGAGAATTACTGGTAGCGGCTGATAGTGAAGTATCAGTAGCTAATTCTTTTAAAGAAAAACTATTGTTAAGTTGCTTATTAAGACTTTCACCAGCAATTGCACTAAGGTTTATAAAAAGAATTACAACCACATATATTAACGCCTTAATGCTCATAATCAATGATACAAATTCTTCTCTATACTAAAAAAGCCACAACCTTTTTCAAAGATTGTGGCTTCTCATGTCGGGGTACCAAGATTCGAACTTGGGACCCCCTGGTCCCAAACCAGGTGCGCTAACCGGACTGCGCTACACCCCGATACGGTGAGGGAGGGATTCGAACCCTCGGTACCGGTTTCCCAGTACGACAGTTTAGCAAACTGTTGGTTTAAGCCTCTCACCCACCTCACCAATATTTTGTTTCAGATGAGAGCAAAATTTATTAAGAACTACAGTGCGTTATTTGTTTTTTAGTTTCACCAAATTTTATTGGTTTTTACTAAAGAGTTGCAAAGGTATAAAAATTATGTAAATGCACACACTTTTTTAACCTGCTAAAAATAGACGGCTTAGGTAATACTCATTTGTATTTTCTTCTGAAGCTCTTTTACGCTGTCGTTAAAGTCTTGGTCGGTGTCAATTTGGTTTTGTACTGCCTGGCACGAGTGTATTACTGTACTGTGGTCTCTGCCACCAAAATGTTTGCCTATGGCTTTCAAAGAATTTTTAGTGAAATTTTTCGCTAAAAACATAGAAAGTTGGCGAGCCTGAACTACATGACGCTTGCGTGTTTTTTCTTTTAACTTATCAGGTGGAATATTGAAATGTTCACAAACCATTTTTTGAATATAGTCTATAGACACTTCGCGCGATACGCTTTTTACAAAGTTTTTAATAATCTTCTTTGCAATGTCTAAATCAATTTCAGTTTTGTTTAATGAGGCTTGTGCCAACAAAGAAATTAACGCCCCTTCTAATTCGCGAATATTACTTTGAATATTGTAGGCTACAAATTCTACTACTTCTCTGGGTAGTTCAATGCCATCGGCATACATCTTCTTTTCTAGTATTGCTATTCGGGTTTCAAAATCGGGTGTTTGTAAATCGGCAGATAAACCCCATTTGAAGCGCGATAATAATCTTTCTTCCATGCCTTCTAAATCGCGTGGAGGACGATCTGAAGTTAATACTAACTGTTTTCCGTTTTGATGTAAATGGTTGAAAATATGGAAGAAGATATCTTGTGTTTTGTCTTTGTTTGCCAAAAACTGAATATCATCTACTATTAACACATCTACTAACTGATAGAAATGTATAAAGTCGTTTACTGAATTGTTTTTCAGCGCATCGATAAATTGGTTAGTGAATTTATCTGATGGTACATACAAAACTGTTTTGTTAGGGAAGTTCTGGCGAAACTCGTTTCCGATAGCTTGTGCCAAGTGAGTTTTACCTAAACCAACACCACCATATAATACTAAGGGATTAAATGCTGTGGCTCCCGGAGGTTTGGTAGCTACCGCATAACCTGCCGAACGGGCCAAACGGTTACAATCGCCTTCTACAAAAGAATCGAAGTTGTAAATAGGGGAAAGGTTAGATTCTATGTTTACTTTCTTTAAACCCGGAATGATAAACGGGTTTTTAATATTATTGGTAACTACTAATGGCGCGTGTACTTCAGGATTTTTTGCACTGCCATTATTATAGTTAGGATAATCTACCGTAGTAGGTTTTGTATTTGCAGAACTGTTTTCAACTACTATTCTATATTCTAAGCGGGCATCTTCACCTAATTCTCTTTTTATCGTTTTTCTTAACAACGATACATAATGTTCTTCCAGCCACTCATAAAAAAACTGACTTGGTACTTGAATCGTTAAAACGTTGTTATCTAATTTAACCGGTTTAATAGGAACAAACCATGTTTTGAAACTCTGGTCGCTTACATTGTCTTTAATAATTTTCAGGCAATTACTCCATACCTCTTCGTAGTTTATTACTTCAGCCATTTAAAAAAATATTTTTAGTGCGTTAACTAATGTAGATAAAAAAACCAGCGCGGTGTTCTGCTGGTGTTTTTGAATTATGAAGCGAATATGAGTAAAAAAAAATGAAAGAAAAAATAAAATTGCACTTGTTTATTTCTAAATTTTTACTTGTGAAAATTTTGTTACTGCTCTCTTGTTTTTTTCATCAAAAATTATATCGTGCCTTCCTAATAATAATCCTGCCCAGCCCGATTGACTAATTATACAAGCCTTATTATTCATAGCTTTCAGAATATCAGGCTGTTGCATAAATGTATGCGTGTGCCCGCCTAATATCATGTCTATGTTTTCAGTTTGTTGCGCTAAAATTACATCTGAAATTTTACTACTATTATGTTTATAACCTAAGTGCGATAAGCATATTATATAATCGCATTTATATTCGTGTTTCAACATTGAAGCAAAATAGTTTGCCTTTTCAACAGGATGATGATAAACAACATCGCCAAATAATTTTTCAGGCACTAAACCTTCAAGCTCTATGCCTACACCAAACACGCCTACTTTTAATTTTCCGAAGTTGAAAATTTTATACTGCTGAATATGTCCGTTAAGTATAGTATTGGTGAAATCGTAGTTGACATTAAGAAAAGGAAAGTTTGCATGTGGCAATTGTTTTAATAAACCTTCCAGTCCTGCATCGAAATCATGATTACCTAAAGTAGCAGCATCGTATTGCATTTCGCTCATTAACTTAAACTCTACTTCGCCACCAAAAAAATTAAAGTAGGGTGTACCCTGAAAAATATCGCCACTATCGAGCAACAAAACATTCTCTTCTTCGCTTCTTATCTTTTTTATTAATGCTGCACGTGCTGCCATGCCACCTCTTCCTGCATACTTTTTATCATCACCGGGGAAAGGCTCTATACGGCTATGCATATCGTTGGTATGCAGAATAGTAAGCCTGGTGAAACGCGTTTTTGCTTCAGCAATATTTAATAACCCACCGCTTGCCAAAAGCAGTGAAGTAGTTATAGTGTTTTGTATAAATTTTCTTCTATTCAGCATGCCGAATTCTGCCATCTAATATTGCATTAATAGTATTGCCCTGCAATGTTTGTTGTTGTATGTATGCTATTAAGGCATCGCGCACAAACACGCCCGAATTATTGTAGTTAATCCCTTTCAGCATTTCTAACCTGTCGCCACCCTCGGCCATATAATCTGAAATAAGTAAAGCATATTCTTTATTGACATCAATAGCTTTTCCGTTTATCAATATAGATTGTGCTTTGTTGTTTTTTATTGTAAATGATAAGCCCGAAACAGGCCAGCCGCCATCAGCGGCAATATGATGCAACACTTCTTCTAACTTATTTCCATTTATTTTCATTAACACTAAAAAATTATCAAAAGGCATTAGTTCAAAAATTTTTCCGATGGTAATATTGCCTTTCGAAAGTGTTGGAATACGTAAGCCACCATAATTCATAATACATACCTCTGCCTTTTCTGAAAAATATTTTTCGCTTTGCTGCAATAGTGCATTGCAAAAGAAATTGCCCATTAATGATTCGGGCTTGGCTTTGGGCATATCGGTTTGCAAATAGCCAATAACAGTGTTCATGTTTTTATTTAAGCTATCGGCATAAAGCTGAATAAAAGCCAGTGTTGCGCTGTCTTTAGGCAACTCGTTATTAATATTGTAGTAAGTAGTGTTAGAAGATGATACGCTAAAATTTTTACTGCACGATGAAAGTACAACAGCAATAAGTAAAAGAAAGGTATGGCGAAAAAAAATCACGCTATAATAGTTTTCTTACATCGTCTTTTATAAACAGCATGGCTTCTTCGCCCGGGAAATTGCGCTCGGTATTCATGTAAAACGATATAATTTCTTTTGCCAGTTCCTGTGCTGAAATATCTACGGGGTTTGCCTTGGCAATAAGATTAATCACTTTTATGGTTTCGTCTTTAGCCAACGATACCAACCGCCACGAATCGGCACTTACATAAATTTGCTGCGATAAATTATGCTCATATTCTTGCCTTATAGAAGCAATTAGCAATTGTTGAAACTCGCGCGCTGTAAGCCCCTCTTTATCGAAACGAACCATAAGGTTTGGAGGCGATATTCTTTCTAAAAAAATCATGAGCCGCTCATAACCCTGCAAGCGCAGCAACAGGGTTTCTTTAGTAGTTTCTTTTCTTAGTTTAATATCTAGTTTTCGGGTTTCATTTTCAAGAAAAGTTTTTAAAACCAGATAAGCGGTTATCATTACAACTAAAGCGGGTAAAGTATATTTCAGTATTTCTAAAACTTGTAACCACATAATCTCATATAATTTTGACTGCAATTTACCGAGTTTTTTGCGATGCATTGAAACCTTTACAATAACATTACTGTTACCTAACTTTGCCAAAAGAAATAAATACTCTATGGAAGTTATAAATAGCACCTGCCCCGTATCGTTAACCGAAAGTGCATTAACTGAATTTAAAAGGCTTTTTGCTGAAAAGAATTTAGATGCTGCCCACGGCTTAAGAATAGGCGTGAAGGGTGGTGGTTGTGCCGGTTTTTCTTACCTGTTGGGTTTCGATACTACAAAAGAAGGCGATGAAACTTATGAAGTAGAGGGTTTAAAAATATATATGAATAAAGCACACACCTTATACCTTGCCGGTATGGAAATAGAATATAAAGACGGCCTGGATGCCCGTGGCTTTTCTTTTAACAACCCCAATGCCGATAAAACCTGCGGCTGCGGCACTTCGTTTTCGGCTTAAATTGGGTTTTAAGTTTTGGGTAGTAAGTTATCAGTTATCAGTTTTGGGTAGAGCCGTTAGCCGTTAGCCATTAGCCTTTAGTTTTATGTAATAAGTTATCAGTTTTCTGTTTTCTGCTATCAGTTTTGGGGTTCAGTATGTTTTTTGTCATGCCGGAGGCATCTTTCTATTGTGGGGGGTATTTATCGGAAAGTTTCTTCCAGAATGACCGTTTGTGGATTTTACTTTTTGAATTTTGAACTTTGTGTTTTGAATTTGTTTAGGATTTAGTGATTAGGATTTAGCATTTTACTTAATTATCTTATTTCTCATTTTTCTTTTATCCTGAAGCCGTTAGCCCTTAGCCGTAAGCCTTTAGTTTATAGGAAAGCCAAGTCCCCCTTTGAAGGGGGCAGGGGGATGATGGCTTTATGAAATCAGTTTTCAGTTTTTCGATTCAATGCTTTTGTCATGCCGGAGGCATCTTTCTATTGTGGGGGGTATTTATTGGAAAGTTTCTTCCAGAATGACGGCATGGGTTTTTGGTAGAGCCAATACTTAATTTTCTTACTTTTCTCAATTTTCTCATTTTTCTTTTAAGCTGAAGCTTTTTGAACTTTGAATTTTAAGCCCCCGTTACCCTGCGCGAAATTGACACTACAATTAAAGAAATTGTAGATCGTTTTACCGATTTCTCGCTGGCCAGCGAACACTTTGCCTACCAGTACATGCGCAAGTTTTATGCTATTGCCCAAGAGGCACAGGCCGTAAACACGCCCGGTGCCGACACCGTGGTGGGTGCGCTTAGCCCGTTGTTCGAGGGGCAGGGCGAAGCCGGTGGCGAAAACCCAACCCCTTAACCACTATTAAAATGGTTATTGCTTAAGGCCACGCTTTTGGGCGTGGCTTTTTTTAGCACAATAACCGCCTAATGGCAGCCTAACAAGACCTTAATGAGACTTTAACGGGCTTTTAATGAGACCTAATGGGCTGCTAACAGGCTCTTAATAGTGGTGTTAGTTCACTTCCAATGTGAACTAATACACTCTTAATGTAAACTAATAGGCTTCTAATGAGAACTAACACACTCTTAATGTGAACTAATAGGCTTCTAATGTGAACTAATACACTCCTAATGAGAACTAATACACTCTTAATAAGAACTAATACACTCTTAATAAGAACTAATACACTCCTAATGAAAACTAATACACTCTTAATGTGAACTTTTTAATTGCTAACCGCTAAAAACCATTAAAAAATGAAAAAATACAGCGTAGAAGAGGCAAAAAGCCTGCATATTGTTACCAGTGGTCGCACCACCAAAATAAGTGCCATGACTTATTCTTTAGAAATTGGCGAAGCCTTTGATATTACCCGTGCCGACTGGAAAGGCAAAAAACCGCCCTACAATATTATAAACCGTGTAGCCAAAAAAACAGGCCGAAAATTTATAAAAGGCCGCCTGCCTGATGGCACCGGCTGGGTGGTGAAACGCATTGCTTAACTAAGCATAAGTAATGGTTTTTATTAATAAGGTAAAATACTTATTATTGCGGGCGTGCTTTGTTAGGGGCGTAGTGAATACTACGACCATAACTGAGGATAAGTAACGGGCAACTCAATAATTCAAAAAACTTCCTCCTATTTACTACTATTCAAATATAGGAGGAAGTTTTTGTGAGGGCGAGTTGCTGCTATATGTAAGTTGGCAGCAAGCTTAAAAGACAGACAAACTAAGAAATGCAGAGATATAAAAAAAGATATTGCTTCTCGACAGCAGAGTATTACTTCACTCAAAGGCTATGTGAGCTAACATACTATGGGACACTTGATAGTTACAGAGTCAGACTTAATAATCCCAAGACAACAATTGAAGAATTGTGTCAAGTTCTTCTTGACTGGCACAGTAAAAAGATTAAGGATTTTAAGACAGTAGAAGCAGTAATAAATGAACTTAAAAAACTTTTGAAAAATGAAAGTGAACTGTCGTTTCTGAAAACGTCAAAGAATTCATTTCTAAAAATATTAAATGACTGTAACAAAGAAGAATATATTCAACTTTTATATGCGTCAAGGACTATACTGACGGAAAATGAATCATATTCAACTGTTCTCTTTGAAAAGTTAGGCAATGAGATTAAACGATTAAATTCAATCACTCCATTTGGTGTAGAAGAATATGACACCACTGAAAGATTACTTGGGTATCTTATTTCTGAACTTTGTAGTTGGGGTTATTCAAAAAGTTTCTTATTCCATTTAGCACGTTCATTGTTTTCAAAACCTTCGACACATACCTTCGACAACAGTTTAAAAATGTTTAGCAAGGTGGTTGAAAACAAATCTCCTGAAACATTTTCAGTATTTCTTAAAGCGAAATTTTCAAACATTGAACTAGAGTTGCTAAGAAAGAGAATTCCTGAATTACTAAGCCCTGAAATTATTGACGAATATAAATCCACTGCCCCAAAAGAATTTCTTTCTTTTTACAGTGAATCTTCAAAGGAATATCCCGACATTTTTCATATTAAGGTTGAATCACTTGACTATTATGATGCAGTGAAACTTGCAAGAGCAAGAGTTTCTGAAATCTTGGACATAGTCAAACTCGGCTATACGGAAAGAAGTTTGAAAATTTTCAAAACAGCGTTATTGATTAGTAACAACGACCCTACAAAAATTGAGAAGCAACGAATATTCTATCAAATAGATGGACGAGTTGAAACAAGCCCCGAGATATACGATAGATTTTTAATTAAATTCCTTTCAATTCGTGAAAACCAAATAATAGCACACGAAACAAAAGAAAAGATAAAATCCGCTATTAGATATTTTCGATTAGGGACAGAATCCATTGAAATCGAACAAAAGTTTATCAACTATTGGATTGGAATTGAATACTTATTTTCAAACTATGACGTTTCTTCCTCGACCTTCCATAGATTCAAAAATTACTTTACTAAAATTCATAGCCTAACATACTTTAAGAGAAACCTAATTGAATTTCACAACGATTTATTACAAGGTGATGTTATAAGCCAACTGCCGACATTTAAATCTCTTACTGATATTAATTATCTTTTAGAGCCAGCAACATTTGACTTCATTAGGAATAACTATAAAGAGACTGAACCACTTCTTTCATACAGGGCAAATACATTCTATGAAATTCTAACTAATGACAAATCATTCAAAAACTATATTCTTAACCATATTGACAATTTAGAAGGACATTTAATAAGGATTTACAGAATTAGAAATGAAATTGTCCACGAAGCAGCAATAAAACCGAACATTGAGAATCTTACAGCAAACCTTAGGTATTACCTGATTTTTGCAATCACTTCATTGCTTGACTTCTTTTACAATCCTCCAAATGAACTTAATATAAACGGGCGAATAAGTATTGACGATTATTTTATTTTCAAATCGTTGGACTTTGAGAACTTCAAAAATAACAAGGACAATCAAAAATCTCTTTTCGACAATGAATATTCTGAGAACATTATATACTAACAGAAAGCCAGCTGCCAACAGCCGTAACTGTTGCACAACTCTCTAGAAGAAGAGAATGGAGATAAAAACGACTCCCACTGGTAGTAGCATCCGCTACTACCCAAAATCTCATGAAGCGTCCGCTCATATTCCGTCTTCACGATTAAATACGCTCAACCATAAATGCAGCGGTAAAAGTCATCCGCGTTCTCTCCTTTTAGCTTTGCCGGGCGGTGTTTCACGGCTCTGCACGAGTGTAATTTAATTTCTCATTAAAAAAACCATTCCCGTTACTGCCCGCCACCAGCCATTAACAATAATATAGTGGTGGTTTTAAATCTTTATCGTAATATTGCAATATAAAAATAATACTACCGAAATGGGAGCTACTAAAACAGACCATTTTACAAACAAGCAAAACACCATTGCAACACTTTTAAAAGCACTGGCACACCCTGCAAGAGTGGCTATTATAGAGTATTTAATGAAAGTAGATACTTGCATTTGTGGCGATATTGTAAACGAATTGCCACTTGCCCAGCCTACAGTTTCTCAGCACTTAAAAGAACTTAAAAACGCAGGACTGATAAAAGGCAGCATTGAAGGAAATGCCATTTGTTACTGCATTAACGAAAAAGCTATTGAGAAACTGCAAAACTATTTCGCCAACATGTCAGCAAAACTTACACATAAAAAAGACAACTGTTGTTAAACATAAAAACAGATAAAAATGAAACTATCGCAAGTAAAAGCACTTTTGCCAACATTAGACAATGTTGCATTCATATTGGAAAACGGAACTTTTGTTCCCGAACATTTTCATGTTACCGAAGTGGGCATCATAACAAAACAATTTATTGATTGTGGCGGCACAATTCGCAACGAAAAAACAGTAAACTTTCAGTTATGGAATGCAAACGATTTTGACCACCGACTAAAACCGGCAAAGTTGTTAAGCATTATTGAACTTTCTGAAAAAAAGCTGGGCATTGAAGATGCCGAGATTGAAGTGGAATATCAAAGCGACACCATTGGGAAATATGCCCTGGCTTTTGACGGTGTAAATTTCATTTTGCAAAACAAAACAACTGCGTGCCTAGCAGAAGACAAATGTGGTATTCCGCAAGAAAAACAAAAAATCAAATTGTCGGAATTGCAAACGGCTCAAACTTCTTGCTGTTCGCCAAATACGGGTTGTTGCTAAAATGAAAGAAAAATTAATCAAATACAAGAAACCAATTATCATCACAACATCTGTAATTGTGTTGCAACTCATTTTTGGTTTTGACCCGAAGTTTTGTATTATCAATATCATTTGGCTATTCGTTTAGACTATGGGCAAGAAAAAAATATTGGTGCTTTGCACAGGCAATAGTTGCAGAAGTCAAATAGCAGAAGGTT
>CAZIZP010000008.1:0-136783 GCA_964543705.1 uncultured Chitinophagaceae bacterium | reverse complement strand
CAACTGCCTTCTAAGCAGTAGGTCATTGGTTCGAATCCAATCCGAATCACTAGAAAATAAGTCCCATCACAAAACGGTGGGATTTTTTGTTATAGTGAAGTTTCAAGTTTACATACTATATTCTATTTCATTTGACAGATATTATATTGGTTATACTGCTGATGATATTTCTGAAAGAATTAGAAAACACAATTCTAATCATAAAGGCTTTACCGGAAAGGTAAATGATTGGGAATTGAAATACTTAGAGTGCTTTGAAAACAAAGAGCTTGCTATGAAAAGAGAAAAAGATATTAAATCAAAAAAAAGCAGAAAATATATTGAGCAGCTTTTGATGAAGCATCCCGACTGCTAAGTCGGGAAGGTCATTGGTACGAATTCAATCCGAATCACTTCAAACAAAAAAGTCTTGTCATATATTGGCAAGACTTTTTTATATTTATAAAAAACGTTCCCTTTGAATCAAGCAACTTTATTAGCCGATACCTTAGATTTTACCAGAAACCTCAATAAATGGTATTTGTCTTTATTGAAAGAAACTGACATGAAACAAAGATTTGAAGTTAATGGCATACAATTGAATAGTGCTATTTGGATAGTTGCACATTTGACATGGGCTGAGAATTTTTTGGTTTTGCAAAGTACCGGTGGCGAGGCAGACACTACTGAATGGCTCACTCATTTTCAACTGGGTAGCAGCTACCGCATTGATATGCTACCTGATACTAAAGAAGTGATTCAAACCATGAAACGTATTCATGAAAAATCGTTATTTCACATCCAATCGCTTACTGATGCACAATTAGATGAGCCTACCCTCACCGGTGTAAGTTTCGGGGCAGACACTAAAAGAAGAGTGATACAACATGCTATTCGCCATGAAGGCACACATAGCGGCCATTTAGGGTGGCTATGCAAATTGCAAGGCATTAAAGCTATTTAGTGTTGTAGCTATATTCAAACTTTCAAACCCTTACTGTAGATGGAATTTAGTAGACAAGCAACTGTTATTCTAAGCCTTCCCGCTTAGCCATTTATATAGCCGGGCTGGTTTAGAACTATTAATGAAATAGTAAGTTTATAGCTTACATCAAGTCAAATACAAGTTGTTCCTCTGTTGTGCGTAGCTTCCCAACTATGTCCCAGCGTAATTTACTCTTTCATAAAATTTACTCAAATAGCTACTTAATGCAATAAAAACGATTGAAATTTAAGCTCAATATAGAATGCTTCATTAAATTAACCGCTTGCAACGCCAGTTCATATAATGCACTAAAAACCAAAAGTTTTTAAAAGCTTTATTAGTAGTTTGTTTATGATGGTAGCGAAAATATATTTGCTGCATAATAACTGCCAACCTGAAGATGCCATATACTTCGTAAAAGGTAAATGCTTTAGCATCGAAGCCCATTTGGTGGCAGTAATATTCAATTACTTCTTTTCTGGTCATCATGCCGGGTAAATGAGTGGGTTGTCTTCTGGTTTTTCGCGCAATAACATCATCATCGGCTTGTACCCAGTAAGCTAGTGAGTTGCCTAAGTCCATCATAGGGTCGCCAATGGTTGCCATTTCCCAATCGAGTACGCCAATAACATTGGTGGGGCTT
Organism: uncultured Chitinophagaceae bacterium; assembly: GCA_964543705.1. Taxonomy (GTDB): domain Bacteria; phylum Bacteroidota; class Bacteroidia; order Chitinophagales; family CAIOSU01; genus CAYSGX01. The sequence goes on along the minus strand of CAZIZP010000008.1, from coordinate 135,176 downwards.
TCAGGTTCTAAAACTACATTGTCAAACCTGAAATCGTTATGTATAAAACAAGTTTTTTCTTGTTGCGGAATATTGGCTTTCAGATAATCCATTACGTAACTGAAGGCAGGTACGTTCCATGTTTTAGCTTTTTTATAGCGGGCAGTCCACCCCTCTATTTGTCTTTGACAGTAACCACTACCTTTTCCCAATTCGTGTAACCCGCTGCTGAAAATATCTACTTTATGTAATTCAATTAATTTATCAATTACGTTAGTACATAAAGTTTTTACTTCAGACTTATTTAATATTAAACCTTCGGGTAAGTTAGCTCTTGGAATAATGCCTGAAATTTTCTCCATTACATAAAACTCTCTGCCAATAATTGATTCATCGCTGCAAAGGGCAATCATTTTTGGTACGTAATTGTAATAAGGCTTTAATTGTTGCATAATACGGAACTCTCTTGCCATATCGTGGGCACCTTTTGCTTTTGTGCCTTTAGGTGAGGTTCGAAGTATTAACGAAACATTTTCAAAATTGAGCTGATAGGTAAGGTTAGAAGCACCCCCTCGAAATTGCTTTATTTCAAGTTTCCCTACTGCTTCAGGGTAATGTGTTTTTATATAATTTGCAACAGATGTACTGTCTAAGGCATCTTCTGTCCTTACTTCTTTTGGCTGGTCAATTATGTTTTTTGAAGTATTCAAGTGCGTTTAATTTTCTTTGTATTTCATGAGTTCAAACTTTGCAACCAAGCCACGATGCACTTCATCGGGTCCATCGGCTAATCTTAAAATTCTGGCGTAGGCATACATGGCAGCTAAAGGCGTATCATTACTTAAGCCTTTACCCCCAAACATTTGAATGGCTTGATCTAAAATACGGCAGGCAAGATTTGGTGCTGCTACTTTTATCTGGCTTACTTCGCTCATAGCCCCCATTACGCCAACAGTATCTATAAGATAAGCTGTTTTTAAAACAAGCAATCGAACCATTTCAATATCAATGCGGGCATTTGCAATAATATCTCTGTTGCCTCCTAAGTTAATTAACGGCTTTCCAAAAGCTACACGTTGCATACCTCTTTCAATCATAAGTTTTAAAGCACGCTCAGCTACACCAATTTGTCGCATACAATGGTGAATTCTGCCCGGACCTAACCTGCCTTGTGCTATTTCAAAACCTTTTCCTAATCCAGAAATAACTGTACTTTTTGGAAGCCTTACATTGTTAAAACTTACTTCCCCATGACCATAAGGTTCATCGTAGCCCCCATAAACAGGCAACATTCGTTTAATTTTCACCCCTTCAGTATCTAAAGGAACCAGCACCATACTGTGCTGTAAATAACGGTGTGCAGAAGGGTCAGATAAACCCATGAAAATTATAACCTTACAGTTAGGATGCCCTATACCGGTACTCCACCACTTGGTGCCATTCAAAATAATTTCTTCGCCATCTTCCACTATAGTGGCTTTCATATTAGTAGCATCGCTCGAGGCAACATCGGGCTCTGTCATACAAAATGCGGAACGAATTTTTCCATCTAATAAAGGTTGAAGCCATTGCGATTTTTGTGCTTCGCTACCATATTTCCAAAGCACTTCCATGTTGCCGGTATCGGGTGCATTACAGTTAAATATTTCAGGAGCCAACAGCGAATGACCTGTAATTTCTGCAACGGGTGCATATTCTAAATTTGACAGACCACTTACTGGAGGAAGAAATAAATTCCAAAGCCCTGCGGCTTTTGCTTTTTCTTTAAGCACTTCAATGCGTGGGTCAACTGTCCAAGTTGTCCAATCGGGGTTAGCATGGTATTCGTCAATTAAATATTCTTGTTCAAGCGGAAGAATATATTCATCTAAAAACTTTTGTACTTTTTGAATTATTTCTTTTGCTTTTGGTGAATGGTCGAAGTGCATAAATTAATTTTTTACGGAATTGTAAACAGAACATTTATTTTATTAGGGTATAATATTTATGTTACTTTGGCTTTAGCTAAAATTTTTGCAAACAAAGTTGGAAAAAAGCGTTTCAGATACACCCCTAATATCTCTTTCTTGCCAATATATACTTCCAGCTTGTTATTGTTTATGGCTTTAATAATTTTAGAAGCAGCATACTCGGCAGTTATACCGTTGGCAGTAGCTTCGTCCATAGTTTGCTGTGGCGTACCATTTCCGGTTAAAGCATTAATAGATACATTGGTAATTACATAGCCCGGACAAATCAACGTTACCTTCAAATTGTCCCGGGTATGTTCTGCCCTTAAGCTATCAAAAAAACCATGCAAAGCATGTTTCGATGCTGCATAACCTGAACGATATGGCGAACCAAACTTGCCTACCAAACTGGTAATTACAGCAAAATGTCCGCTGCGCTGTTTTATAAAATGTGGTAACAATGCTTTTGTTAAGGCAACAGTACCTAAGTAGTTTACCTCCATTATTTTTTTATCTACTTCAACTTCAGTATCAATTGCCCGCGAACGTTGGCTGATGCCTGCATTATGTATCATAATATCTATACTTCCAAATGCTTCAACGGCTTTTGCTACTATTTCTTTTGCTGAATGATAGTTGGCCAAATCGTGGGTTAAAACCACCACATTTTCAGGATTGGCGCAGTTATTTTTCAGCTCTAAAAGTTCTTGTTCTCTTCGGGCTGTAATAATTATTTTGAAACCCATTTTGCAATAAGCTTCAGCTAATGCTTTACCAATGCCCGATGATGCACCTGTTATCCAGATTGTTTTATTCATAGTGTGAAATTCAATACCCAAAATAAATTCTAAATACTAATCCCTAAATTCTAAACAAATTCAAAATCATAAATAAGAAATTCCAAAACTATTTTAAACGGTTTATTGTGATTTATCTATTATAGCCCCAAATATTTTCATTAGCTCTGTTGCTTCTTGAAATAATATATCTTTTTCTTTTTCCAATTCTTTATTGCCATTTAACATCAATAAGTTTAACCATAGCCTTGTCTCTTTTGCTTCTTTTCTGCAAATTTTAATTCTCACTAAAAAGTCTTTTTTACTTAATGCTTCATTTGCTTCTATATAATTTGCTGCAACTGAACCTGAAGACCTAATGACTTGCTTAGAATCTTCAATGTTTGACTGGCATTTTTCTAATCTTGGAACAAAGTATCTAACTCTTTGGGCAAATAGAAAAGTTCTTTCCTCTAAATCATATTTTTTATTACCATCATTCATTGTTTAGTTTCTTAAGGTTTCAGGTATTTGAATTTGTTTAGGATTTAGAAATTAGGGATTAGGATTTTTTATCAAGGCTTAAATCTCCTGTGCCGTACGAAAGCACCATTAATAAGCCACCTATAAGCCCTGCGTTTTTAAGTAGTTGACCTATTTCTTTGGGGTTAGAAAAATCCCAGTGAAAGGCAATAGTGGTAGGCACTAAAAACAAAACAAGCATAAATGCACCAATTTTACTTTTATAGCCTGTAATTAGAAGCAAGCTACCCGCAAGTAATAAAAATATTGCGCCTGCTAAAAATAAATCTGTTTGAAAGGTAATGCCTGATTCATACATTTTGTTGCTTACACTTTCAAAGTTTGTAATTTTCTTTACGCCTGAATTAATAAATACCAGTGAAAGAAAAACTCTAGCTATTAGTGGAAGTAACTTATTGCTCATGTTCATGGTTATAATTTTTTTGGGTGAAGGTTAAAATATATTTTGCTACCAGTTCAGGTTGTTCTTGTTGTACCCAATGGCTACAATTGGGGATGTATTTAATTTCAAATTTCTTTGTAAAATATTTTTCTAAATCATTAATCAACCATTTGCCTAATGCTTTATCGGCTTCACCCCAGATAATTAATGTATCCATGTTGTATTGGGAAATGGTTTTGAAATCTTTATCGAACATCGCCCTAGAAGCAGCACGATAATAATTCAGTGGACCTGTAAAATCACTTCTCTTAGCAAACGCTTTTTCATATTGTTCAATATCTTCTTTCTGAAAAGCATTTTTATTAATAGCCCAGCCACGAAGCATTCTCCAAAAAAGATTTTTCAAATTTTTGTGCAGCCACCATTCGGGAATAAATGGCAATTGAAAAAAGAAAATATACCAACTCATTTTAAACTGCTTCCAATTGGTAAGTATGCTTTCTCTAAGTTTAATTGCAGGCGGGCAGTTTAACACAATTAATTTTTCTGTCATTTCCGGATATAGCTTTGCAAATTCCCATGCAACCCCACCGCCCCAGTCGTGGCCCACGATAATAGCTTTTTCATAGCCTGAAACCTTTATTATTTCAGCAATATCTTTTGCTAAAATTCTAAAATTGTAGTCGCTTACTTTTTGGGGTTTATCGGTTTGTCCATAGCCCCTCATGTCGGGTGCCACAACTTTGAAATGTTTATCTAACAGGGGAATTACTTTATTCCAACTATACCAAAACTCAGGAAAACCATGCAGAAGTAATATTAGCTTGCCCTCGCCACTTTCCTTTAGATGAAAATTTATTCCGTTGGCTTTAATGAATTTGCTGTGCATAAGTGACGACTAGAATTTTGTATAAGTTTATTTATTTTGAAATTAATGAAAAAGTTACTGCTTATTTTCTACACTGCGTATTTAACCATCGTATTCATTATGTTGATGCTAATTGGTTTTATAGGTTCATTCCTCATCAGCATTTTTTTTCCTTCAAAAGCTACCGATTTTTTATACCGTTATATTCGTTTTTGGTCTAACAGCTGGTTATTTTTTTCCGGCTGTAGTTTAGAGGTTTCAGGTGAAGAAAATGTAGATAAACAACAATCTTATATTTTGGTAATTAATCACAGTTCAGCGGCAGATATGTTTCCGGCAGCTTCAGCTATTAAGATAAAATACAGGCCATTAGGAAAAATTGAACTGAAGAGAATTCCTGTTATGGGTTTTATTTTTGAAAAAACACTTGTATTTGTTGACCGCTCAAATGCTGAAAGCAGAAAAAATAGTTTAACAAAACTGAAAAAGTTGTTGCAAAAAAATATTTCAGTATTAATTTTTCCTGAAGGTACCAGAAACAGAACCTCAAAGCCATTAAAAGATTTTTACGATGGCGCATTCAGACTTGCTATTGAAACACAATTGCCCATTTTGCCTATGGTGATGTGTAACACAAAAGCTATGTGGAGCAATGAGCAATTTTTAATTCACCCCGTAGATTTGAAAGCTATTTTTTTAAAGCCTGTTTCTACTTTGGGCTTAACCGAAAATGATATTCAGGAATTAAAAGAAAAGGTATATAAAATGATGGAGGATGTAGTGTTGAAAGAAGATGTGTTATTTGCAGAAAAATAATTCAAACTTTAAACTTACTCAAAAACTTCACCAGCGTTTCTACCATAAAACCAAATCCTGCCCAAAGCGGGAAATAATCTAAGCGTATATAACCCATTATGTGAAATCCTGTTTGGTATTCCCAAGGGCACGAGCCTGTAAAGACATCTAATAGCCAACCGGTAACAAACTCAACAATTAAAATTCCAATGGCATAAATACTTGCTCTTATTAACGCATGAAATTTTTCAAAATAAGGCATTAATAATGGAAATAAAATTCCTGCCAAACCGTAAATTGGAAACATCCAAATATATGATTTGCCTTGCAGTTTAAAGTTTACATTTCCTACCTGAATCATATCTATTAAATCAACAATTGCAGTAAAAAATATTTCGGTTGTAATACCAATACAGCCAAAAGTACAAAAGAGAAAAAAACGCTGTTTCATTTTAGGGTTTTAAATTTTTAAATTTTGTTCTTTGAAATTATTTAGTTGCCTTTGTCATTTCGCGCTTGCCTTTTGGTCCGGGCAGTGCTTTAACATTAAAGCCTGCTGCTTTCATGTTTCTTTTCACTTCGCCTTTAGCACAATAAGTAACTAAAATTCCGTCTTCAGCCATAATGTTAAAAATGTCTTTGAAAATATTTTCAGTCCATAATTCAGGTTGTGCCGATGGAGCAAAGGCATCAAAATAAATCAAGTTCGGCTTGTCGAAAATTTTCAAATCAGTTACGGCCATGTTTTCAATCCTAGTATTCAGTTTTATTAATTCAAAATCATGATTCAACAACACAGGTGTATTCCATTCGGCACTATGAATATTGTTAAACAGTTTTTGCGAATCTCTGTAATTTAGCCATTCGGTATAATTCAGCTTGCCTAAAATACTTTCTTCTACCGGAAACGCTTCAATGCCTGCATATTTTACAGGTTTATGATGATTAAAATAAGTGAGCAAACAATTTAAACCTGTGCCAAAGCCAATTTCTAACAAATGAATAGTATCGAATTTCTTTTCGGCCTCAGCCAATCCTGCATTAATAAATACATGCATTGACTCTTGCAGCGCACCATGCACCGAATGATAATGCTCATCTATCTCTTTGACATACAACGTATGACTACCATCTGAGGTGGTAACTAATTCCTGTTTCATGGTTTTAATAATTCAATACAAATTTCAGAAAGTAATGCTAACCATTTATGTCATTATGCCTTTGCTCTTGTATTTCTTTATAAGAAGGTATTGATGACTGCTCTGAAATTTCTTCCGAAACTGTTTTGGGAAACACATCACTTTTCCTTCCCCAATAAGCCAGTAAAAAACCGCTAACTGCTCCTGAAATATGGCTTTCATGTGAAATAGCATTATCTATAGGCAACATTCCCCAAATAATACCACCGTAAAAAAGAATAATAAAAAAGCTGATGGCTAATGAACGAACATCTTTTCTAAAAACGGCACTAAAAAATATAAAAAATGCAAACCCATAAACTAAACCACTTGCACCAATATGAAAACTGTTTCGCCCAAATAACCATACCCCTAAGCCACTAAATAAAAAGATAAATAGTATTGAAATTTTTGAAACAGAAGGATAGAAATAATTCATCATTACTCCTAATACAAAAACCCCGGGAGTATTAGACATTAAATGTTGCCAACTTCCATGTATAAAAGGCGACAAAAATATACCTGTTAAACCTGATACTGTAAGAGGTTTAATACCATACATACCAAAATCAGTTTTCAATACAGCTTCTGTTATGGCAACCAACCACATTAACAATACCAAAGCCAAGGGTATTTTAACGCTTTTTAAGAGTTTGTTTTTTTCAGATTCCATCAAGTTGCAATCAATTCACAAAATATAGAATTAACTTTGAAATCAATTGGAACGATATTTGTTCCTACCAGGAAACAGAAAAATTTAAGTTATGAATATTTCAAAACACCTTGTACTTTTTGCTTTAGTGATATTCACTTTTAGCGCATGTAGAACTACCCGCACCGTTGAACGGGTTGACCCTAAAGAAGTAATTGACCTAAGCGGCAGATGGAATGATACTGATGCACGACTGGTTGCTGAAGAAATGGTGAAAGACGCATTAAATCGCCCATGGAGAACCCGTTTTGAAACACAAAATGGAAAGCCACCAAGAATTATTGTTGGCACCATTGTAAATCGCAGCAGCGAGCATATTGCTTCTGAAACTTTTATTAACGATATTGAAAGAGAGTTATTAAACTCTGGCTTGGTAAAATTGGCTCAAGGAAAAGATTTTAGAGAAGAGGTTCGCAAAGAACGTGGAGACCAACAAGAATTTGCTTCGCCAGAAACCACTAAAAAATGGAAAAAAGAACTAGGTGCCGATTTTATGTTACAAGGCTCAATCAATTCAATTGTTGATCAATACAACAAGAAAAAAACAGTTACTTATCAGGTAGATTTAAAATTAACCGATTTGGAAACAAACGATATATCATGGATCGGGCAGAAAAAAATTAAAAAGTATATCGAGAATTAAACCTGTTATTTAACCCTTGGAGATTTTAATCCTCAAGGGTTTTGTTTTTCTTATTCTTTATTCATCCTTTACAGGCATGAAGCATTATTACAAAATCATTAACCCTTTTTTAGCATTGATAATTGTTGTGCAGTTCTATTCCTGCGCTACCTATTACCAAATGAATAATGATTTTCAATCTAAATTTCAGAAAGGCCAGTTTGAACAATCGCTCAATTATTTGGAAAATAAAAAGAAAGGCGGCAAAGGGAAAGACCGCCTTTTGTTTTATTTCGATAAAGGTGTAGTATGTAATATTTTGGGAAAGTATGAATTAAGTAACGAATACTTTACACAGGCTGATTTATACATAGAAGATTTTCAGCGAAACTATGGTTTTGAAATGCTGGCTATTATATCAAACCCAATGGTGAAACCCTACAAAGCAGAAGATTATGAAAATGTAATGGTACAATATTATAAAGCCAAAAATTTTATGGCTTTAGGCAATTATGAAGCAGCATTGGTTGAAGCAAAAAGATTAAACGAAAAACTAAATAAGCTAAGCGATATTCACAAAAAGAAAATTACTTACAAACAAGATGCCTTTGCACATTTGCTGATGGGCCTCGTATATGATGCCAATAAAGATTTTAATAATGCATTTATAGCTTACAGAAATGCATACAATATTTATAAAGATTCATACATTAAAAATTATGGCGTAGCAATACCTGAACAACTGAAAAAAGACATTTTAAGAACAGCTGCTAAAACAGGCCTTTGGGATGAAGTAGATTTTTTTGAAAAACAATGGAACGTAAAATATGTAGAAGAAAATAATACAGGAGGTGAAGCAGTTTTTTTTTGGCAGAATGGATTGGGTCCTGTTAAATCTGAATGGAGCTTAAACTTTACTGTACTTCCCGGTGAGGCAGGCTATATAACTTTTGTAAACGATGAATGGGGTTTTAACCTACCCTTTTATGTAGGAAATGCTGATGAACGTAAGCGTTTAATTGACTTAAAAATAGTAAGAGTTGCTATACCAAAATTTAATGAACGCTTTCTTTTATTTAACAATGCCACGTTGAATATTGCAGGAAAGACTATACCTTTTCAGCTTACGCAAAACATTAATAACATTGCTATTCAAAGCCTAAAAGACAGAATGCTACGCGAGTTAGGTGTGGCACTTTTAAGAATGGCATTAAAACAAGCGGCTGAAACTGCTGCGCGCAAAAACGAAAAAGAAGGCTTAGGATTTGCACTAAGCATTTTTAATGCTGTTACAGAAAGGGCAGATACCCGCAACTGGCAAACATTGCCACACAGTATTTACTATTCAAGAGTAAATTTGACTCAAGGAAAACATGAAATTTCTATAAATACTACCGGCAGAAGAGGGAATGTGAGTAAAACTGATTTTATCGAAATTACAGAAAATGGTACTAAGTTTTACACTTTCCATAATGTAGAAAGCACTACGTTGCGCTAATATACAGGTTACTTTTTTAGAAAGAGGTCTGAAAAAGAATACTTTAATTTTTATTTTACTGTAAAAATTATTTTTACCCCTCAAAAACAAGACATGAAAAAAACAGTAGAATTAAATAATTACTAAATATAATAAAAAACAAAGACTTTCCTAAATTAGAAAAGTCTTTGTTTTTAGTGTGAAGAATTATTTAAATAGATTCGCACTTATTTAATAAATCTTTTACGGCATCTTTATCTACGCTATAATGAATTACTTTGCCGCTTCTTTCTGTTGTAACCAAGCCTTCACTTCTTAGCACTGCCAAGTGTTGTGAGGCCACAGACTGTTCAATTCTTAGCTTAACATAAATTTCTGTAACATTCATTTTATTGTTACTGTTACTGATTAAGGCAAGCATCTTTTCTCTCAAAGGATGATTTAGTGCTCTGATTTTTTGTTTTGCTCTTTTTAAAATTTCTTTTTCTTCAATTTTTAAAAAACTCATGTTTTAATAATTTAAGATTGTTATGAAAAATAATATCAGAAGAAACATCTTCTGAAAACACAATTCAAAAATCCTTAATTCAACTTTCTATTTCATATTTATTCGATTAAAGTAGCAATTTCACCGACCAACATATTAAAATATGCTATAAGACTTTATGGAAAATAATTTATAGAGTGTATCAAGCAAATACAGCGAAATAAAACTGACAATAATTTTATTTGGTCGGAACTATATAGCTGTTTGTCGAATAATTGTGCCAAGTATTACTGCTATGCGTACAAGACGGTACACAAAAACAATTAAAAAAATGCGTACCCTAATTAATTACACACAAAAAAAGTTGTTTAAAAAAAGCACATTTGCTAAAACAAGCTTAATTATTATTGCTTTGTTTTTATCTTTTACAACATTTGCCCAATCTGTTGGCGACTACAGGAGTGCCACAACCGGCAACTGGGCAACCTTAGCTACATGGCAACGTTATAATGGAACTTCATGGTTAACTCCTACTTCACCACAAGGTTATCCGGGACAATATACCGGCACGGGCGTAGTTACCATACAAAGCAGCCACACTGTAACATTGAATGCAAGCCCTGCACAGCCATTGGGGTCTTTAGTAGTTGAAGGAAGTTATACAACAACAAATAATACAAGAACAATAACTATTTCAGGAAACGTAACTGTTGCCGATGGTGCTACCATGAATTTAAGAAGAAGCAGAATAACTGTAAATGGAGCAACTACAATAAATGGTTCATTGACTGATGATAATAATGATGGTTGGGCTATTTTTGTTGGCTCATTTAATATAGGTAACACAGGTTCTTTTACCACAGCAAACTCTTCAGCTTTAACCTTTAGAGGCGGAATTGATAATAATGGAACATTAAACAAAACCGGGACTGGAAATGTAACATTTAACACAAATAACCAAACCATAAGTGGGTTAAATGCTGCTACCATGAACGGAACTGTTACAGTAACAGGAATTACTGTGACCAATAACTTGCCGTCTTTAACCTTAACTAGAGGTACTGGTAATGATATCACGGGTACAGGTACTTGGGTACAAGGAAACAATACAATATTATATACTAGAGCTGGAACTATTAATTTAACTACATTAGACTGTTCTACTCACCCAAATACTGTTGTATTCAATAGAAATGGTGTTCAAACTATTCCGGGAGTTGTATTTCACAACCTTACCATAACAAATGGTAGCACAAAAACTTTGGGGGCAGATGTTACAGTGAATAATGATTTTACTTTATCGAACGGTACAACATTTAATCCGGCTGCAAGAAACTTTACGGTAAATGGTGAATCTATAGTGGCAGGAGTAATTAATGATAATAGCGCAACAGGTACCTCAACTTTTGAAAATGTGAATTTATCTGCTGGAAATATTACTGGTTCTGCTACAGGAATAGTAAATATTAATGGTAATTTGTCTATTTCAACTGCAAATGGTATTATTGGTAGAGTTGATTTAACTGTAAATGGCACAACAAACATTTCTGCTAGTAGAACTTTAACCTTAAACAATATTAATGGAGTAAAAACTTTTGCAGGAGCCGTAACTAATGAAGGCACCTGGACCTCAACAAGTATCAATACTGCCGGAAACTTAGTGTTTCAAAATGGATTTACGAACAACTCTTCAACAAATGCTGCAATAGGTGCTGCAACTTTCAGTACTAATAGTCAATCGTTAGCAGGTACCGGAAGTTTCACTTTTGCTAACGCTGTGGTTGTTTCGGGAGCTATAACCTTAACTAATAATAGTAGCCATGTAAATGGAGTTACTTTTAACAATACACTTAATGGAACAGTTGCAGGCTCAACTTATGCTAATGCTGCTAATAGAGTTACTTTTTTTAATTGTTCTGTAGCAGCAAGTCAACCAATGCAAACCGGAATAATTGATGCCAGTGCAAGTGGCAACTCATTTCATTACAATAGAAATACTACGGCAACCATTAAGCCAGCTACTTATCACCATTTAATTATTTCAGGCGGTAATACCAAAACACTTGGTGGCAATGTAACGGTTAATGGAGATTTTTCTCACCAGGCAGGAACTTTTAACCCTTCATCTTTTGATATTACAGTATCAGGAAACACCATTATTGCTGCAACGTTTAGTGATAGCAACGTATCCGGAACCTCAACTTTTCAAGCCGTAAACCTTTCAGCAGGAAGTATGAATGGCTCTGCTACAGGGATTGTGAATATTAATGGTAATTTATCGGTTTCAACTGCAAATGGCACTATTGGCAGGGTTGATTTAACTGTAAATGGTACTACAAACATTTCTGCAAGCAGAACTTTAACTTTAAACAACAATACCGGAATAAAAACTTTTGCAGGGGCTGTAACTAATGAAGGAACTTGGACTTCTACAACTATTACAACTGCCGGAAACTTGGTTTTCAGAAATGGTTTTACCAATAATTCTACTACAAATGCAAATATTGGTGCTGCAACATTTAATACTAACAGCCAATCTTTAGCTGGTACCGGTAGTTTTACTTTTGCAAGCCCTGTTGTTATTTCAGGCGCAATAACTTTAACTAATAATAGTAGCCATGTAAATGGTATAACCTTTAATAATACGCTAAATGGTACAGATGTAGGTTCAATCTATGCCAATGCCGCTGATAGGGTTACTTACTACAATGCCAACGTAGCAGCTTCACAGCCAATGGCAATAGGTACTCTAAATGTTTCTGCAATTGGCAACTCATTTCATTACAATAGAAATACTACGGCAACCATTAAGCCAGCTACTTATCACCATTTAATTATTTCAGGCGGTAATACCAAAACACTTGGTGGTAATGTAACTGTAAATGGAGATTTTTCTCACCTGGCAGGAACTTTTAACCCATCAAATTTCAACCTCAATGTTAATGGGAGTTCAATAATATCAGCTACTATTAGCGATAATAACACAATAGGTACAGTAAACTTTCAAGATGTAAATTTATCAGGGGGTAGTATCACAGGTTCAGCTTTAAGTGCTGTTAATATTAATGGAAATTTATCAATTGCTACAGGTAATGGTACAATAGGTATAGTAACTTTAAATGTGAATGGTAATACTAATATTTCAGCTGGTAGAATACTAACTATAAACAGCAATACAGGAGTAAAAACATTTATTGGGACTGTAACTAATGAAGGAACTTGGACTTCTACAACTATTACAACTGCCGGAAACTTGGTTTTCAGAAATGGTTTTACCAATAATTCTACTACAAATGCAAATATTGGTGCTGCAACATTTAATACTAACAGCCAATCTTTAGCTGGTACCGGTAGTTTTACTTTTGCAAGCCCTGTTATTATTTCAGGTGCAATTACATTAACTAACAATAGCTCAAATGTAGCTGGTGTTACTTTTAATAATACGATTACAGGAACAGTAGCGGGTTCAACCTATGCTAATGCAAGTAATTGTATTACTACATATCAACCTTCTGCTACTACTGCACCAATGACAACAGGCACATTAGATTGTTCCGCTTCAGGAAACACATTTAATTATAACAGAAATAATGCGCAAACAATTAAATCCGGAACCTATACCAACTTGGGCATATTAAATGGTAATACTAAATCATTATCAGGCGCAACAATAATTAATGGAAATTTAAATATTGCCAATACTACCACTCTTGATGTAACTACCTCTGACCATGCTATATCTATAGGAGGAAACTGGATAAATTCAGGAATATTTACAGCAAGAAACGGTACAGTAACATTTAATGGTACTGCATCTCAAGGCATCACCTCAAATGCTTACAATTTTTATAATGTTGTATTTAACAATACTGCAACAGGGTCAGGAGCATTGGTACTAAACGATGATGTAACTATCTCAAACCAATGCACAATGACTGATGGAATTATCTCTACCGCTTCTAACAGATTAATACTAACAAGCACAACGGCTGCAAATTTGACGGGCTTTGGTAGCGAGAGTTATGTAAATGGTAATTTAAGAAGATATATTGCCAACAATACTTCTACTTATGCATTGCCGGTTGGAAATGGCTCTAACTATTACAGAGCTGATATTAAAAACAACAATTTAAATGGTATTACTTATTTAGATGCCTCTTACAACTCGTTGGAAAGACATAATGATGTTGATATGGATGTGAATGATGGTGTTGAATTAACTTATATCTCCATTGCATCAAACATGTGGACTATTGACCCGAATGCTGCACCATCAAGTGGTTCTTATGATATCTATTTATACACGGGTAATATTTCAGGATTAAACGATAACGAGTTCGCTGTAGTAAAGCGACCAACAGGTTCGCCTGATGGCACTTCATGGACAACAGGCGGTGGCACTATAAACACAGCTGGTGGCGATGGCAGAAAAGTTTCTGACGGATACGCTCTAAGAATGGGTTTAACTTCTTTTTCTGAGTTTGGCATCGGAAGCACCGAATCAGGAAATCCATTACCGGTTCAATTAGTTTCTTTTACAGCAAAATTGAACAGACAAGGTACTGTAGATTTAAAATGGGTTACTACTACAGAAATTAATAACGATTTCTTTAGTATCGAAAGAAGTGTTGACGGAATTAATTTCGAAGAAATTTTACAGGTAAAAGGTGCAGGTAATACCAGCAGAACATTAGCCTATACTGCTATTGATGGTAAGCCTTTAACCGGAATCTCTTATTACAGACTAAAACAAACTGATTTCGATGGTGCATTTGAATACTTCAATATAGTTTCGGTTAATAATAGTGGAATTACCCCTGCTGCTAACAGAAACTGGAACGTATTTCCTAACCCATTACAAGCTGGTGGATTAATGACTGTTAGTTCAGAAGGAGAAAATGCAAAAGTTAGAGTAGCAATTTTCGATACCAATAGTGGTAAATTAATTACTGAAAAAATTTCAGAAACCTCAACGGTGGCAGTTGAGTTAAGTAATGATTTAAAACCTGGTATCTATATCATGAATATTACAGAAGGAGAAAAAACTACTTCAAAAAGAATTATCATTCAATAAAAATATCATCCGATTAAGAACCGGTTAATGAGGGTTAACAGTTCTGTAGGATTTTCGGCATGAACCCAATGGCCAGCGTTACTTACGCTGGCTATTGTTGTTTTAGGAAAAAGTGTTTTAAAGTTTACTTCGTCTTCAGCAGTAACATAACCCGATTTTTCACCTTTAATTACTAGCGTTTCAACATCAATAGGTTTCGATGAAGTAATGCCGCCTCTCACGTTTTCATATTCTCTGAATAGGGTTTCTAAATTAAATTTCCATGCATACTTTCCTTCTTCAGTGCGGTCTAAATTTTTCAGAATAAATTGCCTTGTGCCGAAATCAGGAATCATTTTTTGCAATCGTTCATCAGCTTCACTTCTGCTTTGCAAAGTATTCAAATCTAAACTGAAAATGGCATCGAAAATATCATCATGCCCTCTGCCGTATCTCTTGGGTGCAATATCTACAATTACTTGCTTCAAAACTTTTTCAGGATATAAAATACTGAATTGCATTACAGCTTTGCCACCCATAGAATGCCCAATGAAATTGGCTTTTTCAATTTGCTGCTGTTGCATAAAATCTTTTAAATCTTCTGCAATAGAAACATAATCGTGTTCTGTGGTGTGTGGCGATTTGCCATGATTGCGCACGTCAACAATATACACCGAAAAGTTTTCAGCAAATTGTTTAGCTAAGGTTTGCCAGTTATCTAACGAGCCAAATAAGCCGTGTAGAATGATGAGTGGTGTTCCGTTGCCGAATTGTTTATAGTTGAGTTGCACTTGGTGTGAGTTTTCAGTTATCTGTTATCAGTTTTTTTTAGTTAATGCCTGAATAACGTTGATCTTTCTTTGGTTTATAATTCAGTTTAACGTTTTCTGTTACATCTGAAGTTTTTGTTTTTTATCCTTAAGCCCGGAGGGCTTAAACCTTTCTAGACTTTGTATTGAACTTTTTCCGCTGACTCTTCGTCTCCGTTTCTTTTCCTACTGCAAACATAGCTGTTTCAAAGTTTATTGGGCTTATTCCTTGTAAAAATATGTTAGTATTATATTAAATAAATAGTTTCATCGCTCGGTCAACTTCTTTTACTAACTTTTCAAAACCTTGGATATTACTATGCTTAATGTAGTTATTTTTAATAACTCCATTTATCCTTTCCGCATGGAGGTTTTCCCAAGGATACATGCATATGCTGTTATCAGTTTTTGGAGAGCTATTATCCTTTAGTTTTTGGTAAAGCCAAGTCCCCCTTTGCGAAGCATTGGGGACACGCCCGAATAAAATTCAAAATACTAAACTCGAAATACGAAACAAATTCAAAATTCAAAACTCTAGAATCGAAATTCAAAAAGTAAAGGCTTCAGCATAAAAAGAAAATTGAGGGAATTAAGAGAATTGAGTGAAATGCTAAATGCTAAACGCATTCAAAATTCTAAGGATCAACCTGAATAACGTATTTTCTACTATGTTTATTTATTAATGTGTGCAATTTGTCTTCAGTAGTAATATCAATTCCCGAATCATCTATAAGTTCTGAAATTTCAAAGCCTTCGCTATTGGGAACAACTACATAGATAATAGTATCAATACCTGACGTAACACATTGATAAAAACCTGTGTAATAACTACTACAGCCTGCACAATCGCTATCGGCAACATCTGAAGATGTATCAATTAGCTTAAATAGTCCTTTGTAAACTAATTGTGCTGTTGGCTTCCGATTGTGCATAAAAAATGTTTGACAACAAGAATTTTCAGTAGTAATAAACTGAAAAGTATCGCCAACACTAAATGTGTTTATTGTATCTGAGCGTAAATGAAGATATCTATTTATTAAATCGTTTCTTTTTGAGTTATTGTTTTGATTGCAACTTGTTGCAACAATAAATAGCATAAGCCACAAATAGGATAAATTTTCTAACCTGAACATTTATCTTACAATTGTTACCGACCCTTTAAATTCTGCTTGTTTGTTATCGTAGCTTACAAGCTTTATGTGATACACATACACATCAGGGTTCATGAGTTTTCCTTTGTAAGTGCCATCCCAATATTCGGTAGGGTTATCGGTTTCAAACACCTTTTCGCCCCAGCGATTAAATATAAATATGTAAGCTTGTTTTACCCCAATTAAGTGATATTGAAACACATCGTTATTGCCATCGCCATTGGGTGTAAAAGCATTGGGAATATAAATAGCATAATCTTCTACCACCGTAATATTTCCATAAGTAATGCAATTACTGCAACCATCGGCAGTAAAAGCACAAAGCGTTACGGTATAACTTCCGGGTTGCTGATATTTATGACTAACCTCTTGTGTATTGAAAGTTTCTAGGCTATCGCCATCGCCAAAACTCCACACATAGCGGCTGCCATTGGTAGTGTTATTACTGAAAGTAAAATTGGCTTGAGAAACCATAACGGTTCTGGTAAGTTCAGGTTCGCTACTAAAAGCGGCTACCGGAGTGGGCAATACATTTACTACAACAGGCGTGCGCTGCGATGAGGGGCAATTGCCCAATTGTGCCGAAACATAAAATGTAGTGGTGGTTAACAGTTCGGCAGTAGTAAAAATGCTTCCGCTGCCTAATACAATGCCCTGTGAAATATCATCGTGCCATTGAATAGTGGCAGCACTGTCAGCAGTCGTAGCAGTTAAGGTAGCAGTATTGCCACTGCAAATGGTAATATCATTAGCAAGAGGTGCAGCCGGGGCAGGCAATACTGTAACCACTACTTCAACACTATTGGTAGGCGGGCAGCCCACTGCTTCAGCCTGAACAAAATAGCTGGTATTGGTAGTTAGCGCGGGTGTAGTAAAATCATTTCCGCTGAATAATAAATTACTACCTGAATTATCATTATACCAGTTAATAGTTGCCCCTGCGGAGGAAGTGGCAGTTAAAGTGGCAGTTTCACCTTCGCAAATAGCAGCGTTAGTTGCATTTGGTAATAATGGAGGTTGGTTTACGGTTACTTCAACGGTAACGCGCGCAGAAGCGCAATTACCTAATACAGCCGCAACATAATAAGTAGTGGTAGCGGTTAATGCAGTTGTAGTAAAGCTTGCATTGTTTTCAATCACGGTTCCGCCAACCGCATCAGCAAACCACTCAAAGCTTACTCCGGTTGGGACTGTGGCAGTAAGCGTAGCCGTTTCACCACTGCATATAGCAGTATTGTTTACTACGGGCTCAGTAGGTGTAGGCTCAACTTTCACTGTTACAGGCGTTCTTGCTGAAGGTGGGCAACCTGCAGCTTCAGCAGCTACATAAAATGTGGTGGTATTGTTTAAAGGTTGTGTGGTAAAAATATTGCCTGAACTTAAAATGCTACCTCCGTTTGGTGTGCTGAACCATAGGAAAGTAACCCCTGCCGGAGCAGTGGCAGTTAAGCTGGCAGTTTGTCCGCTGCAAATAGTAACCCCTGCTACGGTGGGTAGTATAGGCGGGGTATTTACGGTAACCAAAACAGCTGTTCTTGCAGAAACACAGCCGTTAAAAGCCTCTACATAATAGGTGGTATTGGTATTTAAAACGGGTGTAGTAAATGAGTTGCCGGTTTGCAATAAATTACCTGCATTGGGTGCATCATACCAATTAAAGGTTGCACCTACAGGAGCAGTAGCATTCAGTATTGCGGTTTCACCTTCACAAATACTAACAGCCGCAACGACAGGCTGAACAGGAGGTTGATTAACTGTTACGATTACAGCCGTTCTTGTTGAAGTACAGTTGCCACTTGTTGCATCTACATAATAAGTATTATTGGCGGTTAACACTGGCGTTGTATAACTTGCACCGTTAAGCAAAGAAGTGCCACCTGTTGCAGTATTGTACCAGTTGAAAGTTACATTGGCAGGGGCAGTGGCGTTGAGTGTAGCTGTTTCGCCATTGCAAATAGTTGTTCCTGCTGCGGTTGGGGCGGCAGGTGTTGGGTTTACATTCACAACCACACTGGTGCGTGTTGCTGAATTACAACTACCCGATTGCGCTTCTACATAGTAGGTGGTGTTATTGTTTAAAGTGGGCGTTATAAATGGATTTCCGGTAAACACTGCTGTGCCGCCAGTGGCAGTGGTGAACCACGCAAAGGTTACACCCGATGGTGCGGTGGCGTTTAGCGTAGCTGTTTGCCCGGCACAAATAGTGGTGCCACTTACCGTAGGTGCGGCAGGTGGTGTAACTACCGTAACCGTTACCGGCATACGGGCCGATGGGCATCCATTTACAAAATTCTGTACATAATACGTTGTGTTTGCATTCAATACCGGAGTGGTGAAACTGAAGCCTGTGAAAATTGCTGTGGTAGCATTCGGTGCATTGTACCAATTAACAGTGCCTGAAGTGAGGTTAGAGTTTAATGTAGCGGTTGTGCCTGCACAAATTTGCGCGTTGGCCGGTGTGGGGTCGGGTGCGATGATGACTTGCACAAACACTTGTGTGCGTGGTGATGGGCAACCGTTTTCTACCCGTTCTACAAAGTAAGAAGCATTTGCTGTAAGAGGAGGTGAAGTAAAGGTGGTGCCTGTGCCAAGAACTGTAGTACTTGTAGCCGTAGCGTACCAGTTAAACGTAGTTCCTGTAGAAGTAACCTGAAATGTAGCTACGCTGTCGCGGCAAACTCCGGGAGTAAGTGTATTCGCTAAAGGGGCACCCGGTGATGGGTTAACGGTAACGTTAACCGAACCTGAAGAACCGGGACAGCCATTAGCTGTGATGGTTACATTGTATGTACCTGATGCATTTGTGGTGGCATTGCTTATAGTGGGGTTTTGCAGTGTTGAAGTAAACCCATTTGGACCACTCCATTGGTAACTTGCTCCCGCTGATGCAGGTGCTGAAAGCGTTAAAGTTTGTCCGGCACATATAGGCGCATTAGTAGTTGGTGTTACATTTCCGGTAGGTGGGCAATCCTGAAATTTTACCAAAAAAGCATCGCCATAGCCACCTCCAAAAGTTGTTTGATGAGCTCCGGTTGTGGCAATACTACTTGTTGAATTTGTTGTACCACTCATGTATATACTGCTCGATGCATTATGAATAGCGATAGATAGTCCCATTTCATCATTTCCTGTTCCACCATAATAAGTGGCCCATAATCTGTTTCCGTTATTATCAAACATGGCTAAGAAAGCATCACCTGTATTGCCTAAGGTCGTTTGGTGAACACCTGCAGTTGCTATACCTGTTCCAGAAGAGGTTTGCCCGGTGATGTAAATATTTCCCGATGCATCTGAAGTTGCTGAGTGTGCCTGATCCCAACCGCTACTGCCAAAATAAGTGCCCCAAATCAGGTTTCCGTTTGGACTATATTTTTGCAGAAAACCATCCCATGGATTGCCAGCATAGGTTGGCGTAAATGAACCCGGAGTAGCAATGCCGGTGGTAGATCTGGTCCAACCCGTAACAAACACATTTCCGTTGGCATCAACTGCAGGGCGGCAATTGCGATTAATCATATTGTCGTCCTGATTGCCCCCAATATAAGTTGACCATAACCTATTTCCATTGGGACCGAATTTGGCCACATAATCATCATTATTTCCGCCACCATAAATGGTTTGATTAGCTCCCGCAGAAGCAATATTTGCAGTAGAATTTGTAGTGCCAACAAGGAATATATTTCCTGCATTGTCAGAAATACATCCATATCCATTTTCTTGACCGGTTCCACCAAAGTAGGTTCCCCATAAACGATTGCCATTAGTATCAAACTTTGCAAGAAATGCTTCTGTATTGGTGCCTGAAAAAACCGGTTGATACGTACCGGCTGTGGCAATAACATTTGTTGAACCTGTGGTGCCGGCAATAATTATATTTCCACTATTATCAATTGCTGTAGAAAAAGGTGTGTCTCCGGCATTGCCGCCATAGTAAGTGCCCCATTGCCTAACGCCACTCGCATTGAATTTTACCAAATAAGCATCATAGCTGGTATTTTTTACTGTTTGAAATGCTCCGGGCGTAGCAATATTGTTGCTTGAAATAGATTCCCCGGCAAGAAAAATGTTTCCATTTGCATCAGCAGAGCAGGCAAAGGCATAATCTTCTAAACTGCCGCCATAGTAGGTTCCCCACAAACGCTGACCATTCGGATCGAATTTTACTAAAAAGGCATCCCTTTCTCCTTGCATGGAAGTGTAAGTTGAACCCGCAGTAGCAATAGCTGCTGAATTCAGAGTTCTTGTATCACCACACATATATACATTACCATTAGGGTCGGTGCTTACTGTTTTCCCATATTCCCAATCTGTTCCGTCATTATTAGTTGAGCCGTAGTAAGTACCCCAAACTCGCACAGGCGGGTCAATGCGCAGCGGATGCGATGGGTCGTAATTTGGAATATGAAAAGAAACCACATTGTTATTTACTACCCAGTTAGCTGGGATAAGTTTATTCCCCTGATACACCTTTAATGCGCCTTCGATGATGTTGCCGAAGGGTGTTATCAGCTTTAATTCTTTTTGTGGGGTTACTTCCAACTGCGCACCTTTAATCTGAATTTTTATCTGCTTGTAATCGGCAAAGGGGCACACTATAAAGTCATACTCTAATACGTTTTCATCGGTGTAAAACTTCAGGTCTATGCCTTCATACAAATTGTGGTAGTTAACCGTCTTATAACTTTTTACAAACAAAGCAGGTGCTACGCCATCCGGTACGTTGTAGTAATTGTCATAACCGGGCAGTGCCTCACCATGGTAAAGCTCGGTTTTAGGAGAAGTGTTCAGCCAGTTTACATCAACACGATACATTCCGATTTTATCCGGAACCTGTTTGTTTTCGGTTTCAGAATGATGAATGGGGCTTCTTTCTTCTTTCCAACTTTCCACACGGCTGAGCTGATAATGCAAACCGTCTTTTTTCAAATGATACACCAAGCCATTTGCCGAGCCACTGTATAATATATCTGGGCGGGGCTTGTAATACTGGTCGCAGATTTGGCCTTTGTTTTCGGTGAATTTTGGGTTACTAAAAGCATTTAAACTGATAACTATAAAAAAAATAGTCAGTTGGAGATATTTGCATCTATTTTTCATACATGGTTAAAATTAATCTTTAGCAATACAACCTTTACCTTTGCAGAAGAAACAAGGTTTTTTCTCTGCTCTTTTTGTGAGACTACCGGATCCGGTGCAAGTGTAACAACTGTACTTTTTATACGTTACGTTTTTCCCATAGCCATACTGGGCTGTCCAGGTACCGCTACCTTGGCATGAATAGCACTTTTCTAATATATACTCCTTCTTTCTGTCTAATCCTGTTCCCTCGCAATGTGTACAGGTGGGGCATGAGCGTTCTTGTTTGTATTTTTCGGCTATTCTTTCAGCTTCTGATTGATGCAATGTCTTAAATGTGTTACCTGATTTGCTCAAATAATCGAGTTTGCAATTGCCATCAAGTGAGTAAATTCTATCATCGTCTTCATTGTTTAATATTCCCCATTTACTCTCATAAAATTTACCTTCTATCCAATTGCTTTTAAATTGGTGTGCTATATCAAATAGAACCCATTCGTTTGCTTTTCTGCCGGCAAATGCAGCACAGTATTTGTTTTTGTAGTTGGCTTTTAGTTCATCGTAAACAAAGGGTATTATTTCTTTGCCTTCGCTACTAAATGCCCCCCATTTGTCTTCTAATTTTCCTACAAAAACTAGGTTTCGTTTTTCTACCGGAAGATTTTTATCAGTTGAAGCGAATTTTATTTCGTCATAGCTGTAAGGTATAATTATTTCTGTTTGGGTGTTTACTACACCATACTTGCCATTAATTTCTGAAATGATAAACTTTTCATTTACAATCGTGCTATTATTCAGATAAAAAGATGGAATTTGCTTGCCTTCATGATTGAATAAATAAATAGAATCGCCTATTATTCCGTAAATATTTCTTGCGGTTGCATTAGGTGAGATACTGCTTAATGAACAGGACAAACTTTTGCGTGCTTTTAAATTATTCACATCACTTATGCCTCCTTCATTTGCATCATATAATGCATCAAAAACGGCAGCAATAACTTCTCCATTAGAATATAACACACCCAGTTTTCCATTAATGCCGAAAACACTTAATTGTGGTGATTTGCCTTTTTCGTCTGTGAAATTAGAGATGCAATCGCATTGTGGTTCAATGAGTGTGTTGCCTTTGAAATCAACTACGCCATATTTTCCATTGAGCTTATAAGGAATAAAACCTCTTACATAATAACAATATTCTCTGAAAAAAATGTAAAGGTTGTCACCAAGGGTGATATCGTCTGCCAAAGGCAATATAACTTTGCCGATAGTATCAAAGAAGCTGAATTTTCCTACTGAAACAGCCTTTATTATTCCCGGTGCTTTATCATTTAAGTAATTGATGTAATCATATTCTACAGGCACAATTGTTTTTCCTGAAGCATGTATTACTCCCCATTTACCATCTTCCCAGCCTTTTAATATATTGTTGTTTTTCTTTCCGCCAGAAATTACGATTTTATAATTTTCACCAAGGAAACAGTCTCTGCAATCATCATATTCCGCAGGAACAACTATTTCGCCATTAGCGTTTTTATATCCGCATTTGCCTTTTGAGCTAAAAGGCTTTAATTCTTGCGCCTGAATATTTGCAGAAAAAAATAAAATTGCAAGTAATAAATACAGGTGGGTATAAGGCATCTTTTCTAATGAAATTTACCTTCCAAATATATACTCATTTTCTATGAGTATCAATGATTAAAGCTTGCTAAATAGTACGATGATTTACGTAATTAAATCACTTGTGTCTTCTATCAATCTCCTTTTTCAGCAACATTAGTTCGCGGCTTACCTGCCCACCCACCGAACTGTTTTCTTGTGCTCTTCTTAACAAATAAGGAATAACATCTTTCACCGGGCCGTAAGGAATTAGCTTCAGGGCGTTGTAGCCGGCTGCGGCTAAGTTGAAAGTAAGATTTTCGCCCATGCCATATAGCTGGCCAAAAGTAATATGAGCATGATTTCTTGGAATGCCTTTTTCATCTATACGCTTGGCTAAGTATGCATTGCTGTATTCGTTATGCGAAGCACAGCAGAAAGAAAGGGTGTCTAAATTTTTCAGACAATAATCTATGGCAGCATTATAGTCGCGGTCAACAGCTTGTTTATTTTCGTGTATAGGGCTGGGGTAGTGCATTTTTGTGGCACGCTCGCGCTCTTTTTCCATATAGGCCCCACGCACCAGTTTTGCACCATATATATAGCCGCTTTTTGCTGCCTGCTGATGTGCTTCCATTAAATAGGCCAACCTGTTTTTGCAATACAACTGAATAGTATTAAACACAATAGCTTTTTCAGTATTGTAGTGTTGCATTAGTTCATTAATCAAATCATCAATAGGTTGTTGAATCCAGGTTTCTTCGGCATCCCAATAAATTTGAATATCGGCTTCTTTACAGGCTTTGCTTATTTTATGAATGCGCTCTTTTGCGCGTTGCCATTCTTTTTCCTCGGTCGCTAATAATTTTTTTCCAGCATGTAATTTTTCCAATAATGCAAAACGAGCTAAGCCCGTAACTTTTGCGCTCATTACCGTTACATGTTTATTTCTTTTAGCAAACTGAATAATTTCCAGCTTGTGTTTGCAGGCGGCATTGTATTCTTTTTCGCTGGCTTTGCCTTCTATGCCATAGTCTAAAATGGTTTTAATATTTGAAGCGCCAAGAGTATTAATAGTTTTTTCGCATTCGGCAATGGTTTCGCCACCACAAAATTGCTCATAAACGGTATGTTTAATAAATGGCGAAATAGGCAAATGAAACTTTAAAGCCAATGGTGTAAGCTTAGTGCCCAGCGATACCAAAGTTTCGCTGCTGAAAAGTTTAAAAAGCTGATAGGATTTACGCAATTGCCAGTTGCTTTTTGCAGCGAAAGCAATTTGGGTATCTTCAAAATTTGGTGGTGAAGGTGTATTTATATCCATAGAACGAAAACAATGGTAAATTTACAGTTGTTTATAAGATTGAACAGAAAAAAGAAAAACACTTGTCGTTAACATTTCAGCCTGTAAATAATTTTTTACCTTATAAGAAAAAGCCTTTCTTAATTGCCGGGCCATGCAGTGCCGAAACAGAAGCGCAGGTTTTAGAGGTGGCAAAGCAACTGCAACCACTTGAGCCGCAATTGTTTCGTGCCGGAATATGGAAACCCAGAACCCGTCCCGGAGCTTTTGAGGGCGTGGGCAAAACAGGCTTGCAGTGGCTGCAACAGGTTAAAGAAAATTTTGGCTATAAAACTACGGTTGAAGTAGCTACTGCACAGCACGTAGAAGAATGCCTGAAACACGATATAGATGTTTTGTGGATTGGAGCGCGCTCAACCGTAAACCCTTTTACCGTTCAGGAAATTGCCGATGCTTTGAAGGGCGTTGATATTCCGGTGATGATAAAAAACCCGGTGAACCCCGATTTGAATTTGTGGGTAGGTGCCATAGAAAGAATATATAATGCGGGCATTAATAAAATAATTGCCATTCATCGCGGGTTTTCGGCTTTCGATAAAAGTAAATACCGCAACGAGCCCATGTGGGAAATTCCTATTGAGCTGAAAAGAATTTTTCCTGAATTATTTCTGATTTGCGACCCCAGTCACATTACCGGTAAGCGAGAAAATATTCCGCCTGTTGTTCAAAAGGCAATGGACTTGAATTTCGATGGCCTGATGGTAGAAACCCACTTTGACCCCGATAATGCCTGGAGCGACCAAGCACAACAAATTACTCCATTCAGGCTGAAAGAAATTATAGAACAGTTAATCATAAGAGAAACTACTTCTGATGATGTTTTTTTTAACAAAACCCTGGAAGAGTTGCGCGAAATAATTGATAAGATAGATGATGAACTGGTGAAAACGCTTCGCGAGCGTATGAATATTGTAGAGCAAATTGGATTGCTGAAAAAAGAAAATAATATTACCATTTTACAACCCGAACGCTGGGCAGAAATTTTCAACTCGCGACAAGATTTGGCTAAGCAATTGCAACTGAATCCGGAAACGGTTTACCATATTTTTCAACTCATTCACAAAGAATCTATAAGAAGACAAACTGAGGTGATGAATAAAAATGAAGTAGATAATACTTCGGCCAATGTTTAGAGTACTTATTCTTTCAGCAGGGTTTTCTTTAATTAACTTTTAGGAAACGCTTGGCAATCATAAATTGCTAAATTTGCCATATGCCAAACCTTATATTATTTGACGAGCCAAAGATTCGCAAGCAATTACTACCCTTTACTTTTACCCGACCCATTGCTGAAATCAGAATAGGAATTTTAACTATAAAAGAAAAGTGGGAAAAACACTTTAATAGCAAAGCTTCTTTTCTTACAGAACATTATTTGCAAGAAAAATTTTTATTGCACATTGAAAAAGAAAATTTACTCATCAATTCATCTGTATTGCCCGATGCGTTATTGCTTTCAGCCATAAACAATCTTAAACTAAATGAATGTTTGGTTCAAGAGGAAACGCTGGTGGCTGTTTGTTGCAACGATGATAAAGCCGACAATTTTGCACACCACTACCTTACAGGAATTTTTGAAAAGAAAATCTATAACGAGCCACTGTTTCAGGTGAATCATGTGTGGGATATTTTTTCAAAAAATGCTATTGCCTTAGCTGCCGATTTTGATTTGCTTACGCAAGGAAGAATTTCGCAGTCATTAAACGAAACCAATACGGTTATTGGCAAAGGAAAAATATTTATAGAAGAAGGTGCTACTGTAAATGCCTCTATTTTTAATACCAATACAGGCTGCATTTACATTGGTAAAGATGCTGAAGTTATGGAAGGCAGTGTGGTGCGTGGTCCGTTTGCTTTGTGTGAGCATTCAGCATTAAAACTTTCTACCAAAATTTATGGTGCTACTACTATTGGTCCGCACAGTAAAGTGGGCGGAGAAGTAAATAACTCGGTAATATTTGGTTATTCTAATAAGGCCCACGATGGTTTTTTAGGCAACTCGGTAATAGGCGAGTGGTGCAACCTAGGTGCCGACACCAATAATTCTAATTTGAAAAACAATTATGCTGAAGTGAAGTTGTGGAACTATGCCACAGAAAATTTCAGTAATACCAGCTTGCAATTTTGCGGCTTATTTATGGGCGACCATTCTAAATGTGGCATAAACACCATGTTTAATACCGGCACAGTAGTGGGTGTTTTTGCCAATATTTTTGGCAGTGGTTTCCCAAGAAATTTTGTCCCCTCATTTTCGTGGGGTGGGGCACAGGGCTTTACTACCTTTCAGGTGGCAAAAGCTTTTGAAGTAGCTGAAAAAGTAATGGAACGAAGAGGGCTTGCGCTAACCGCAACCGACAAAAAAATATTAGAGCATATATTTTATTCCGAAGAAAAATTCAGAAAATAATATGAGAACCAAAATAGTGGCAGGCAACTGGAAAATGCACACAACCTTTCAGGAGGGGGAACAGCTTGCCGTAGAGGTGTTAGAAAATTGTGGTGCAATACCTTCGGGAAAAGAACTGATTTTTGGAGTGCCTTTTACACATATTCATAGTGTTTCAGAAATAGCAGCTAAACACAAGCAAGTATATGTTGCTGCACAAAATTGTTACTATGAAACCAAAGGTGCTTTTACCGGTGAGGTTTCAGCGGCTATGCTGAAATCGGTTGGGTGTAGCTATGTTATTTTAGGACATTCAGAAAGAAGACAATACTTTAGCGAAACTGAAGAAACCATACACAAAAAAGTATTGGCGGCATTATACGAAAAACTGAAAGTTATTTACTGCTGTGGTGAGCCTTTAGAAATAAGAGAAAGCAATAAACATAAGCAACATGTTACCGGGCAGTTGCAAGGCAGTATTCTAAAACTTTCTGAAGAGCAAATTAAAAATGTGGTGATTGCTTATGAACCTGTATGGGCCATTGGTACAGGTAAAACGGCTACTGCAGGGCAGGCACAGGAAATGCATGCTCATATTCGCAGTGTTGTAAAAGCAACATTTGGTGCGGCCATTGCTGCTGATATTTCTATTTTATATGGCGGTAGCGTAAAAGCATCAAATGCAAAAGAATTATTTGCCCAACCCGATGTAGATGGTGGTTTGGTAGGAGGTGCTTCACTAAATGCTTTTGAATTTGCTGCTATTGTAAATAGCATATAAATACACTTATTGGTTTTTTAACCTTTAATAAAACATACGACTAAAATATGCCTAATACTGTTGCACTTATATCAGATTTCGGAACAAAAGACTGGTATGCACCTATAATGAAATCAGTAATTCTCTCGGTAAATCCGCAGGTAAGAATTATTGATATTACTCATGAAATTAAACCGCAGCATGTTGCTGAAGCTGGTTTTGTATTGTGGAATGCCTATCGTTGGTTTCCTACTAAAACAGTTTTTGTAGTGGTGGTTGACCCCGAAGTGGGCAGCGAAAGAAAAATTATTGCCGTTCAAACCGATAAACATTTTCTATTGGCACCCGATAATGGCGTTTTAGATTTAGTACTAAGCGAAGCCCAAGTAAAAAAAGCAGTGTGTGTAGATAATGCAGAATACTTTTTAAAAAATGTTTGCAATACTTTTCATGGCAGAGATATTTTTGCGCCTGTTGCAGCGCACTTAACAAATAATGTTAAACTGAAACATTTAGGAAGAAAGATTGAACTATCCGAAAAGCCAAGTTCGTTTGTAGTGGTTGCTGAAAAAGGCTTTTACCAAGGTTATGTAATGTATATTGATACCTTCGGGAATTTAATAACGAATATTAAGCCCTCAACAAAATTGAATGGCACCATAAAAATTAACGAGTTTTTAATTCCGCAGTTATCGAAAACTTTTTCTGATGTAACGGCAGGTGAAATTGTGGCATATACAGGCAGTAGCGGTTTGCTGGAAATTGCCATCAGAAATGGTAATGCCGCACAACAACTGAAAGCCGATTATTTAACCAAATTGAGTTTACAAATACTTTAACTGCTGCTCATTTTTTAATCTCTATTTTCGCTTTGTGAATTTATTATCGCAAGTAAAATATTTAGTAGGTAAAGACTTGTTGCTCGAATGGCGGCAAAAATATGCCTTGGGCGGTATAGTACTATATGTGCTTTCAACAGTATTTGTTATTTACATTTCTTTAAGCCAGGAAAATGCTTTGCAACAACTGGAAAAGAAAATATGGAACATACTTTTTTGGGTTACCATTTTGTTTTCGGCAGTAAATGCTATTGCAAAAAGTTTTACACAAGAAAGTAAAGAAAGGCTGCTTTATTACTATACTATCACCAGCCCACAAGCGGTAATACTTTCAAAAATTTTTTACAACACTTTTTTAATGATATTGCTATCGTTTATTTGTTTGATGATTTACTTTTTAATGATTGGCAACCCCGTAGAACATATTGCTATGTTCAGCATTACTATACTTTTAGGCGGCAGTGGTTTTTCTTTTATTATGACTATGATTTCGGCCATAGCCTCTAAAGCCGGAAACAATGCCACCTTAATGGCTGTTTTAAGTTTCCCTTTAATACTGCCCTTAATACTGGTATTAATGAAGCTTTCAAGAATTTGTTACATAGATATTGCACAGTTTTCAGATGCTACTAACGAGTTGGTTTTAGTTGCTGCTATAGATGTATTAGTGTTGGCTTTGAGTTATATCTTATTTCCTTACCTTTGGAAAGATTAGTGAATGGCTATGTTGAGTTTTCTAAAAAAACAGTGGTGGAAATGGACTTCAATAGTATTGTTGTCTTTCGCTTTTTTATCAGGATTGTTAATCCCGCTTGGTTCAGGTGTGGCTAGTGTTTCTCCTGAAAATGTTTCGGCAGGAAACAAAATACAGCTTAATATAATTGCTTACAATGCTAATTTCTCAAAAGAAGATTTAACGCTGAAGTTTTTCTTAAAATCGGATAAGTTGATTTTATGCGGAGAAATTGCTGAAATAAATAGCAATAATGAAGCAGTTATAATTTTTCCGACCCTCACCAACGAACAATTAAATAATAAAAAAACATTTTTTTCTTTGATTGTTCAGAATGAAGAAAACGGTACTTTCTTTTTAAGAAAAGCTATCTTAATTACACCTTCTGAAGAAAATACTATTAGTAGTGTTACTACAAATACTTGCAACACTGAAATTCAACCAACATTAGCAAAAGGCTTAACCTTTCCTTATCGCGAAATATTGTACGAATCCATCCGCAATTTGTTTTTTCATGTACCTATGTGGTTTGCTATGATATTACTATTGCTGTTTGCTTTTATTGCCAACATAAAATATTTAGGCAGTAACAATCAACTATTCGATACAATTGCGGCATCGTTTTCGGCAGTTGCCTTATTCTTCGGAACATTAGGCATTTTAACAGGTATGCAGTGGGCGAATTTTACCTGGGGCGCACCCTGGATAAACGATCCTAAGTTGAATGGTGCAGCCGTGGGCATGTTGATTTATTTAGCCTATTTTGTATTAAGAGGTTCACTTGAAAATGAACAAACAAGGGCGAGAGTTTCTTCAGTATATGGCATATTTGCCTTTGTAATTTTTATTGTATTCATTTTTGTTTTGCCACGCTTAAGCGACTCATTGCATCCCGGTAGCGGAGGCAATCCGGGCTTTAATACATATGATTTAGATAATACCATGCGCCCTGTGTTCTATTCAGCAGTATTAGGTTTTAGTGGTATTGGCTATTGGATAGCTTCAATTATAATTCGTTACCGATTAGTTAAGCAAGAAAATGATTTAACATGAAAAACACTCTTTTCTTAATTGCAATACTTTTCTTTTCTCAACAGTATTTATATGCCAATAATGCACTAGGCCTCATGGATGGTGCAAAGTTTTTTGTTGTTATCGGTGTATTAACAACAATCCTCATTGGAGTGTTTATATTATTAATTTATCTTGAAAGAAAGATTTCTAATTTGGAGCGCTTTTTGAAAAACAAATAGCATTCGCAATCAACCTAAAATATTTATTATGGCAAAATCAATCAAGCCTAAAAAAGCTGTAAAGCAGGAAGCTACACCTGCAAAAGTATTATCGAAGCAAATCAACAACATGGAGAATTACAGTTTCTTCGACAGTGTTTGCGAAAGTTTCGATAAAGCTGCTGTTCATACCAAGTTTCCAAAAGGATTATTGGAGCAAATTAAAATGTGTAATGCAGTTTATAAAATGAATTTTCCTGTTAAAGTTGGAAATGAATATCAGGTAATTGAGGCATACAGGGTACAACATTCCAATCATCGTAATCCAACAAAAGGAGGTATTCGTTATAGCATTCATGTTAATGAAGATGAAGTAAAAGCCCTTGCAGCATTAATGACTTACAAGTGTGCTATTGTAGATGTGCCTTTTGGTGGCGCAAAAGGAGGTATTAAAATAAGCCCTAGAAATACCAGCCCACAAATTCTGGAAAGAATTACCAGAAGATATACGGCCGAATTGGTGAGAAAAAATTTTATAGGACCCGGAGTTGATGTTCCTGCACCTGACTATGGCACAGGCGAAAGAGAAATGAACTGGATTGTAGATACTTACATGTCTTTAAATCCAACTCAAATTGATGGTTATGGCTGTGTAACAGGAAAACCTGTTTCACAAAATGGAATAAGAGGCAGAAGAGAAGCTACCGGAAGAGGTGTAATTTATGGCTTAAAAGAAGCAGTAAGTTATAAAGAAGATATGAAAGAATTGGGGCTTACAACAGGACTGAAAGATAAAACTGTTGTAGTACAAGGACTTGGAAACGTGGGCTATTATTCAGCATTTTATGCTCAGCAAGAGGGTGCGAAAGTTATTGCAGTAGCTGAACTTGAAGGAGCAGTTCATAATCCAAACGGAATAGATGTTAAAGCATTATTTGAATACAGAAAAGCAACCGGTTCAGTTAAAAACTTTCAGGGCACAAAGTTTATTTCCGATACACATAAGGCATTAGAACTAGAATGTGATATTTTAATACCTGCCGCTTTGGAAAACCAAATTACCGAACACAACGCTGCCAATATTAAAGCAAAAATTATTGCTGAAGCGGCTAACGGGCCTGTTACACCTGAAGCAGAAAAAATTCTAATTAAAAAAGGAGTATTATTAATTCCCGACATGTATATTAATGCCGGTGGTGTTACGGTTTCTTATTTTGAATGGATAAAAAACCTTTCACATATTCGATTTGGAAGGTTACAAAAGCGTTTTGATGAAGCAAGCAATCGTAACATTATAGAAACTATTGAACGCCTGACAGGAAAAAAAGTAACCAAAAAAGAAATGGAATTTCTTACTAAAGGTGCTGATGAAATTGACATTGTAAACTCAGGCTTAGAAGAAACTATGATTTTCGCTTACCAACAAATAAGAGAAGTTTATAGAAGAAACAAAAACATTGACAGTATGCGTACAGCAGCATTTGTAGTAGCTATTAATAAAATTGCCGGAGATTATTTAGCAATGGGCATTTTCCCATAAGTCACATTCCAATTATGTTTATCAATAAGAAAGAGAGAATCATTAAATAATTCTCTCTTTTTGATTTTTTAAGACACACTTACCAGCAAATTCAATAAATATTCAAACCAAAAACTTTTAGAAACGTTTGGCATTAAGCCGAAAGATTTATACTTTTGCAAACGCTTTTAAAAAAAGGCTATGATTTCGTAGCTCAGCTGGTAGAGCAATACACTTTTAATGTATGGGCCCTGGGTTCGAATCCCAGCGAAATCACCAGAAAATATTTATCCCGCATTTTTGCGGGATTTTTTATTTTAGTTACACTATTTCAATCTTCTCAGGCCCGGGTGGCGAAATTGGTAGACGCACCATCTTGAGGGGGTGGCGCCCGAAAGGGTGTATGGGTTCGAATCCCATTCCGGGCACACGCAATTTATTTATTCACTTGGCTTTATTAGCCACAGTATCAGATAAATTAAAACAGGTGAACCTACGCCTACAATAGTTGCTATTACAAATACCAACCTTATTATCGTTACATCCAGTTCAAATTTTGTAGCAAGCCAGGCACATACCCCGGCTAATTTTTTTTCATGCTTCATTTAATAATAGTTTTTTTATGAATAATGTTATACATAAATAAAGAAAAAATAAAACTTCAGCATGCACGAAATTAACAGATTGTCAATTCCCAGAAAATAAGGTGATTAAAATCACCATCTGTAATAACGAATGTCATGCTTGTGTCATTTGCATAAAAATACCTTTGTTGTGTGAAATTTTTGATGCCTTTCGTTAATAAGGCACTATAAAATTGATAATCGGTATATGAGTGCTTTATTCGTCCTTATTCTAATAAGCTTAATAGTTGCTATAGGTTTTTTAGGTGCTTTTATTTGGGCTGTTCGCAGCGGGCAAATGGATGATGATTATACCCCTTCAGTAAGAATCTTATTTGATAACGAAACCAATTCAGCAAAAACTAAAAATAAAAATTCATGAGCCAAATTGAAAAATTTAGTTACGACAACAAAATAGTGAAGGCATTTGCCATTGCTACTGTTATTTTTGGGGTTGTGGGCATGACTGTAGGCTTGTTAGCTGCTATTCAAATGTTTGCCCCCATCTTCAACTTCGAAACATCTTTTCTCACCTTCGGAAGAATAAGACCGTTGCACACCAACGCAGTAATTTTTGCATTTGTGGGTAATGGTATTTTTATGGGGGTGTATTACTCGTTGCAACGCTTAGTTAAAGCACGTATGTTCAGCGATGCATTAAGCTGGGCACACTTTTGGGGCTGGCAGTTAATTATTCTTGCAGCAGCCATTACCTTGCCTCTTGGTTTTACAAGTGGTAAAGAGTATGCTGAGTTGGAATGGCCTATTGATATTGCCATTGCTGTAGTTTGGATAATTTTTGGTATTAATATGTTTGGTACTATTCTAAAAAGAAGAGAGCGTCATTTATATGTGGCTATTTGGTTTTTTATTGCAACCTGGTGTACAATAACAGTTTTGCATGTTGTAAACTCACTGGCTATACCGGTTGGTTTTTTAAAGAGCTATTCCGTATTTGCAGGAGTGCAAGATGCTTTAGTACAATGGTGGTATGGGCATAATGCTGTAGCGTTCTTTTTAACTACTCCTTACTTAGGTTTAATGTATTACTTCGTTCCTAAAATTGCCAATCGTCCTGTGTATTCTTATCGCCTGTCAATTGTACACTTTTGGGCTTTAATATTCTTATATATATGGGCTGGGCCGCATCACTTACTATATACTGCTTTACCCGATTGGGCACAGTCATTGGGTAGTGTGTTTTCAGTAATGCTTATTGCACCATCATGGGGTGGTATGTTGAATGGGTTGCTAACTCTTAGAGGCGCATGGGATAAAGTACGTAATGAGCCTGAATTAAAATTTTTGGTAGTAGCATTAACTGCTTACGGTATGTCAACCTTTGAAGGTCCGTTACTTTCGATTAAATCTGTAAACGCTATATCACACTATACTGATTGGACGGTTGCTCACGTACACGTTGGCGCATTAGGCTGGAATGGTTTCTTTACTTTCGGAATGTTGTATTGGCTGGTACCTAAAATGTGGAACACTAATATCTTCTCGAAAAAATTAGCTAATGTCCACTTTTGGATTGGCACTTTAGGAATTGTATTTTATGCTATTCCTTTATATTGGGCTGGTTTTGCTCAAAGTTTAATGTGGAAAGATTTTACTCCTGAAGGGTTCTTGAAATATCCAAACTTCTTAGAAACAGTTACCCAAATTTTGCCTATGTACAAAATGCGTGCAATTGGTGGTACCCTTTATTTAATAGGTGTAATTGTAATGGTTTACAATTTAATTAAAACCGCTTCACAAGGTAGTTTTCAGGCTGATGAAGCAGCTGAAGCACCTGCGTTGCCAAAAGAAGAAAACGAGCGTGAGCGTGCTCACTGGCATACTTGGATTGAAAGAAGACCACTTCAAATGTTATTCTGGGCTACAGTAGTAATATTAATTGGTGGTTTGGTAGAAATGATTCCAACATTTATGGTGAAGTCTAACATTCCTACAATTGCTTCAGTAAAACCTTACACGCCATTGGAATTGCACGGAAGAGACATTTATATACGTGAAGGTTGTTACACTTGTCACTCTCAAATGATTCGTCCTTTCCGTAGCGAAACAGAGCGATATGGAGAGTATAGCAAAGCTGGCGAGTTTGTATATGATTATCCTTTTCAATGGGGTTCAAAAAGAACCGGTCCTGACTTGCATCGTGAAGGAGGTAAGTATCCTGATAGCTGGCACTACTACCATATGCTGGATCCGCAAAGTATGTCGCCCGGCTCTGTAATGCCTGCTTACCCGTGGCTATTTGAAAACAAAATTGAGAAACGTACTACTGCTGCAAAAATAAGAGGTATGCAGGTTTTGGGTGTTCCTTATGAAGAAGGCTACGCAGATGTTGCCAACGATGATTTAGAGAAACAAGCAAATGCTATAGCCGAGGGTTTAAAGAAAAGCCAGATAGATGTATTGCCTGATAGAGAAATAGTTGCCATGATTGCTTATTTACAAAGGCTTGGTACTGACATTAAAGGCGATAATGCTTCACTAATCCTAAACAAATAAACAATGAAAAAAGAAGTATTACAATCTATTGAACAGGTAGGGATATATCCTGTAACCTCGTTCGTAATTTTCTTTGCAGTTTTTTGTCTCATAATTCTATGGGTAATGACCTATGATAAGAAAACCATTCATACAATAGAGAATCTACCACTAAGTAATAACCATTCATTTGAACCTTCTGAAAACCTAAAACAATGAAAAGAGTGAAGTTTTTTCTGCCGGCTGTTATTATGCTACTGGCTACCTCTGCAATAAATGCCCAAGATGCAGCAGTTACACAAAGTTTTGCTGAAAAAAATGAAAGTACCATTGTGTTTTACATGGTAATTCTGATTTTACTTTTTGTGCTGCTGTTGGTAATATTTATGAGTTTTATGCTTATTAATACAGTAAGTAGCAGCTACAGGCAACTGCTTATTGAAAAAGGAATTATTAAAGAAAATGAAGCCGATGCTCCATCATGGACTGAGCAGTTTGGTAAGTCTTTAACACAGGCTGTACCTATTGAAAGAGAAGGTGAAATTGATTTAGGGCATAATTATGATGGCATTAGAGAGTTAGATAACAGAATGCCTCCTTGGTGGTTGGCTATGTTTTATGCAACTATTGCATGGTCTGTTGTTTACTTAATTTATTATCATGTTTTAGGAAAGGGGCAATTACAAATTGAGTCTTACAATTCAGAAATGGAAATTGCTGAAATTCAGCGTGAAGAATACTTGAAAAAAGCTGCAGATAAGGTGAATGAGTCAACAGTTGTTGCTCTTACTGCAGATGGAGATTTAGCCAAGGGAAAACAAATTTATACTGCTAATTGTGCCGCTTGTCATGGTGGCGCAGGAGAAGGTGGTGTTGGACCTAACCTGACTGATGTTTTCTGGATACATGGCGGAGGAATAAAAAATGTTTTTAAAACTATAAAGTATGGCGTTATTGAAAAAGGTATGATAGCATGGCAAACACAGTTGAAACCAAGTGAAATGCAACAGGTGGCTAGTTATATTTTAACTTTAGAAGGAACAAATCCTCCGAATGCTAAAGACCCTGAGGGTAAAGAATATAAAGAAGAAAATACAGATGATTCAGTAGAAGAAAAAACCTCTGAAGAAGAAACACAGGAAGTAGCAATGAAATAAAAAATGTCAGGGGCTTTAATGCCCCTGACTAATACTAATATGAAACAAGATTACAATCCCGAATCGTTCAGAGACTCTATTTCTACAGTAGATGAGCAAGGAAAAAGGGTATGGGTTTATCCTAAAAAACCAAGTGGAAGATATTACAATGCCAGAACGTGGTTAAGTTATGGATTATTAGCTTTTCTTTTTACTGCACCATTTATACATATTAACGGAAATCCAATAATGCTGCTTAATATTTTCGAGCGCAAATTTGTCATTTTGGGTATTCCTTTTCTGCCACAAGATTTTCATTTGTTTGTTTTGGCAATGATTTCTTTCATAGTGTTTATCATATTGTTTACAGTAGTGTATGGAAGATTGTTTTGTGGCTGGGTGTGTCCGCAAACTATTTTTATGGAAATGGTTTTCAGAAAAATTGAATATTGGATTGAAGGAGATGCTTCACAGCAAAGAAAGTTGAACAAACAGCCTTGGGACAAAGAAAAGTTAATTAAGAAAGTTAGTAAACAAGTTATTTTTTTTGGAATAGCATTTTTAATAGCCAATACTTTTATGGCCTATTTGGTTGGAAGAGAAATGTGGTTCAATATTGTTACACATCCACCAACCGAGCATTTAGTAGGATTTATAGCATTAACCGTTTTTTCTTTTGCTTTTTATGGAGTGTTTTCTGTAGTAAGAGAGCAAGTGTGTACTACCATTTGCCCATATGGAAGACTACAAGGTGTTTTATTAGATAAAGATTCTATTGTTATTGCTTACGACCATGTTAGAGGTGAGCCAAGAGGCAAACTGGAAAAAGATGTTCCGGAAGAATTAAGAAAACATGGCGATTGCATTGATTGCGGGCTGTGTGTTCAGGTGTGTCCAACAGCCATTGATATTCGAAATGGAACGCAACTGGAGTGTGTGAATTGTACTGCATGCATTGATGTTTGTGATGACGTAATGGATAAAATTGAAAAGCCTCGCGGGTTAATTCGTTATGCCTCTTACAATAATATCGTGAACAAAACCAAGTTTGCTTTTACTCCCAGAATAATTTCTTATTCAGTGGTATTATTGGTTTTGCTTGGAGTTTTTGGTTTTGCTTTATTAGGAAGAACCGAAATTGAAACCACCATATTGAGAACACCCGGAACTTTGTTTCAGCAAACAAAAGAAGGAAACATTGTAAATATATACAACATACAGGTTGCGAATAAAACAACTAATGAACTTACTTTTGAGTTAAAAATTGAAGGCGAAGTAAACGGTAAACTGAAGCTGATTAAAAATGAAAGGACTATTGCAAAACAAGGAGTTTTTGATAGTGCTTTGCTAATAGAAATTCCCAAGGAAGCTTTAAAGGAAAGAAAAACTGAAATAGAAATTGGAGTATATCAGAACAATAAAAAAATAGATAACGTAATTACACATTTCATTGGACCAATGAAATGATTTTATAATAACTAACAATAAACTTTATGAACTGGGGATACAGAGTAGCGACATTATATATTTCGTTTGTGGCAATGATGCTATTATTAGTTAGCATGGCAGTAAAACAAAATTTTGATTTGGTAAGCGATGACTATTACAGTCAACAAATAGATTACCAAAACAGAATTAATAAAATAAATAATGCCCAAAAGTTAATCAAGCCATTACAGGTTTCTGTTTCAGATTCAGAAAAAAAAATAGTTATACAATATCCTGAAGGCATGAGAGATATATCAGGAAAAGTTTTGCTATACAGACCAACTGACGCTAAAAGCGATGTGCTTACAACTGTTTCAACAAATGAAAACAATGAGCAGGAAATAAATACTTCACAACTTCAGAATGGTTTATGGAGATTGAAAATAGACTGGAAAGCCAATGAAACTGAGTATTATAATGAAGAAGTGGTAGTGCTTAATTAGTTTTTATGTTTTTTTACACAGCTTTATTGTTTGGATTATTAAGTAGTTTGCACTGTGGAGGCATGTGTGGGCCAATAGCTTTATCATTACCACGAAATGGAAACTCACCCTTACAAAATTTTTCAGGTAAATTTTTATATAATTCAGGAAGAATAGCAACCTACACTTTATTGGGAGGTTTGTTGGGAATGTTTGGTAAAGGCCTTTCACTGGCCGGTATTCAGCAAGGAATTAGTATTGCTTTAGGTATAGGTGTATTGTTGGTCGTTGCTTTTTCCTATAATCCCGATATGCTTTTACAAAAAATTCCTGCATTCAGAATATTTCAAACTTTTATCATAAGGCAATTTCAAAAGGTGCTTAAGAGTCCTTCTTTTGCTTCAATGTTTATTGTCGGAGTTTTAAATGGATTACTTCCTTGTGGTGTAGTATATATTGCGCTTACAGGTGCTTTGGCAACAGGTAGTGTTTTATCGGGTATGGGTTATATGGCTCTTTTTGGTTTAGGCACATTGCCTATGATGTTGGCTATATCTCTGGCAGGTTCAGTAATTAGTTTGTCTTTCAAAAAAAGCATTCAAAAAATTACTCCATTTGTTATGGTTTTCTTTGCTGCGCTTTTAATTCTGCGTGGCTTAAATTTAGATATCCCTTTTATTAGCCCAAAGCTAAATAACGATGTTACAATGACTAAAAAATGTCATTGACAATATTCTTTCTTTTTTCAGAATAAATAATGATAAATTTAATTCAGCCTGAATTAAACCTGTTTGCTTTTTTAAGGTCTATAACGAACAACTAAAAACCTACCCCATGAGTAAAAGAAACCTTATGCTGTTTATTGGCATTTTGCTGTTTTCAGCCACTGCATTTATTGATTTGAATAATCTGGAAAACTACGCAAACCAAATTATCCCAAACTATATTACAAAAAATAATACTCCCCCAAATAATATTACTACCGATGCAGGTGCTACCCTGGGCAGGGTTTTGTTTTACGATAAAAATCTTTCTGCAAATAATACTATTTCTTGCAGCAGTTGTCATAAACAACAGTTTGCTTTTGGCGATACTGCCAGATTAAGTGTTGGGCTCACAGGCGGATTAACAGGAAGACATTCTATGCGCTTGGCTTATTCGCGTTTCAGCGATGAGATAAAGTTTTTCTGGAATGAAAGAGCTGTTTCACTCGAAGACCAATCTACCAGACCAATTCAAGATGCTGTTGAAATGGGCTTTAGTGGAACCAGTGGCCAGCCTGGTATTGATTCGCTGATTAGAAAGTTATCTGATATCCCTTACTACAAAACACTTTTTCAATTTGTTTATGGCGATACTGTTATAACTGAATCTCGTATTCAAAATGCGCTTTCACAATTTATTAGAAGCATTTATTCTTTTGATTCCAGATTTGATATGGGGCTTGCAGCAGCACCCAATTTAAATGCTCCTTTTCAAAATTTTTCTCAATTAGAAAATCAAGGAAAAAATCTCTTTCTTACTCAGCCAAATGCGGGGGGCGCAGGCTGTCAGGGTTGCCATAGGGCTCCTGAATTTGATATTGACCCAAATACTTTAAACAATGGCGTGGTAGCCGATGCAGTTAACCAAGGGGTTTTAGATTTGAATAACACAAAATCACCTTCTTTAAGAGATTTGTTCAACAATCAGGGTTTTCAAAATGGTCAATTTATGCATAACGGAAACTTTAATACTATTGAAGCGGTAATTGCCCATTATAATTTGGTGCCACAAAATCCAAACAACACTAATTTAGATCCGCGACTTCAAGGACCGGGAGGAAATCTTCAGCTTACTCAAAACGAAAGAGATGCTTTAGCCGCATTCTTAAGAACATTAAGCAGCAATGATATATACACTAATCAAAAATGGTCTAATCCTTTTGACAGCGTTGGAAATCTTGAAATAACCACCATTACTTCAAACACAATGCTTTTGAATAAAGAATTTAACATTTCTATTTATCCTAATCCTGTTAACACAATTACTAACGTAATTCTAGAAAACGGTAATTATACTATTACGGTTTTTGACCTTTCGGGCAAGATAATACTCAATAAAAGAGTATCAGGCACAACAACAATTGATATGAATAATTTTAAATCTGGTTTATATTATGTTCAAATAAATAATTTGGATAAAAAAGTTTTGGTTAGTAAAAAATTATTGAAACTATAAATCAGCAAAACAAGTCGGAAAAGCGATTTTTTGTATTATGTCGTTATCACAAAGCAAAGCTTTGTAAATATTATTTCTCGTGTTGAAAAATATACCCATTGAGGCATTATATTATTTATAGTTTCGTGCTATAAATTTTATCTCCCTGTGAAAAAAAAGTTATTGCTATTAGCTGCAATTGCGTTGTTAACTCCGCTTTTATTACTTGCTCAAAAAGGAACTGTTAGAGGAATAGTTTACGATAAAGAATCGGGAGAACCCGTAATTTTTGGTAATGTTATTATTGAAGGTACTGTATATGGTGCCGCAACAGATGTTAATGGTTTATATGCAATACCTAA
Organism: uncultured Chitinophagaceae bacterium; assembly: GCA_964543705.1. Lineage (GTDB taxonomy): Bacteria > Bacteroidota > Bacteroidia > Chitinophagales > CAIOSU01 > CAYSGX01. Next base: position 94,165 of record CAZIZP010000008.1, on the reverse strand, counting down.
CGTGCCACCCGGAAGCTATAACCTTATTACATTTTCTTTAGAACATGATTCTACCACAACTGCCATAGAAGTAAAAGCCAACAAAATAACAACTGCTAATATTTTTGCACCTAAAAAAACAGTAAAAATTAATGAAGTTGAAATTAGTGCTGAAAGACAAGCAGCTAAAACTGAAGTTAAAGTTTCTACCATAAATATTACAACCAAACAAATAAACCGAATACCTACAGTTGGTGGAGAGCCTGATATAGCTCAATATTTACAGGTGCTTCCGGGTGTTGTATCTACCGGAGACCAAGGAGGGCAACTTTATATTCGTGGCGGCTCGCCCATACAAACCAAAATATTGTTAGATGGCGTTACCATTTTTAATCCATTTCACTCTATAGGTTTATTTTCAGTTTTTGAAACAGATATAATTAAGAATGTAGATGTATATACTGGTGGGTATCCGGCACAGTTTGGTCAGCGTATATCTTCAATTGTTGACATTAAAACGAGAGACGGCAACAAAAAACGCATTGCAGGAAAACTTTCAGCAAGTCCTTTTTTAACTAAAGCAATTTTAGAAGGGCCACTAATGAAACAAAAAGAAAATGGCAATTCTTTATCTTTTATACTATCAGCAAAAAACTCTTTTTTAAACAGAACTTCTCCAACCTTGTACCCTTATGTAAATGAAAATGGTAACGGCATTCCATTTAGTTTTAACGATTACTACGGAAAAATTTCTTACAATGCCACCGGAGGTTCAAATGTAAACATGTTCGGCTTTCACTTTAACGATGTTGCACAATTTGAAAACAATGCTTCTTTTGAATGGAAATCACTTGGCTTAGGCACAAACTTTACTTTAATTCCTGAACAGTCTAATACAATAATCAATGGTGTTATTGCTTATTCAGATTATGATATATCGTTAACAGAAGCAGGCCAGCAACCCCGAAACAGCAGTATTGGCGGCTTTAACATGCAATTAGATTTTACCTATTTTACTGAAGGAGGCGAATTACAATATGGCTTTAATATTAATGGATTTAAAACCACATTAGATTTTTTTAATGCCTTAAATGTACGCGTGGAGCAAGACCAGAACACAACAGAAATGGGTTTGTTTTTTCGATACAAAAAAGCCTGGAAATTTTTGGTGATTGAGCCAAGCATGCGCGTTGATTACTATGCTTCATTAGGTGCCTTTTCACCTGAGCCACGTTTAGGTATTAAAATAAATGCTACCGACCGTTTCAGAATAAAATTTGCCAGTGGAATTTTTGGACAAAACTTTATTAGTACCCGCCCCGACAGAGATGTAGTAAATCTTTTCAATGGTTTTTTATCAGGGCCTGATGATGCATTGCTTAAGCCTGACGGCAGTGTAGCCAATAATAATTTACAAAGAGCCTATCATGCAATAGGTGGTTTTGAGTTTGATGTTGCCAAAAACATTCAAATAAATGTTGAGCCTTATTACAAATACTTTTCACAGTTAATAGAACTAAATCGTTTTAAAGTATTTCCACAAGACCCCGATTTTCAAATTGAAACGGGTGATGCTTATGGTATAGACCTATCTTTTAAATACGAAATTAAAAAAGTGTATTTGTGGGCAGCTTACTCATTAGCATGGGTAACAAGAAACAATGGTGTACAAGAGTATAATCCTAATTTCGACAGAAGACATAATATCAATCTTATTGCATCTTATAATTTCGGAAAAGAAGGATCTTGGGAAGTAAGTGCCCGGTGGAACTTTGGAACGGGTTTCCCTTTCACACGCACGCAAGGTTTTTATCCATATAACTCGTTTTCCGATGGCATTAATACTGACTATACAACCTCAAATAGCAATCTTGGTATAATTTATGAGGAACAACTAAATGCAGGCAGACTGCCCTACTATCACCGTTTAGATTTAGGTATGAAAAAGAAAATAACATTCAGTAAAAATTTGAGCATGGAAATTGCAGCTAGTTTATCCAATGCCTATAACAGAGATAATATTTTTTATTTTGACCGGGTAAATTATACCAGAGTAAATCAGTTGCCTGTATTGCCAAGTCTTACAGTGTCGTTTAACTTTTAATAAAACTATGATACCGCTTATGAGCTGTTTCATCAGACCGAAATATAATTTTTCAGCATTGTTAATTTGCTTGTTGCTATTGTTATCAGTAATAAGCATTAATGCTCAACAATCGCAAAAGCACTTCGACCCTGCACAGTTGTATTATGAAGGCTTAGAGTTTTATAAACTGAAGAATTTTGTAAAAGCAAAGGAATTGTTCAGTGAATTTATTGACAGAGAAGAGATACTGCACGAAAAACAATACCAAACTTTATTAAGCGATGCGAAATTTTATAAGGCTATTAGTGCATTTGAGTTGGGGCAGCCGGATGCAGAAAAATTATTGCTCGATTATATTGAAAAGGAAGATGACTCACCAACAAAAAAAGTAGCTTATTATCATTTAGGAAGATTGTTATTTGATAATAAAAAATACAATGAAGCCATAGAATATTTTAAACAGGTAGATTTATCTACACTTAGCAAAGCGGAAAGAGAGGAATATAAATTTGAACTAGGCTACTCTTATTTTCATACAAAAAATTTAGATGATGCTTATCGTTATTTCCGCGAAACCAAAGAAGTTCAGAATAAGTATTATTATCCCTCTAACTACTACTATGGTTATATTTCATACACTCAAAAAAAGTTTGATGAAGCTTTGAAAAGCTTTGAAAAGCTAAAAGAATCGAAGTTGTATGAAAAAGTAATACCCTATTATATAGCCCAAATTTACTTTCAGCGCAAGCAATATGAAGAAGTGATAAAATACTTACAACCGCTTATTGGTGATAGTAAACTTAAATACTATGAAGAGCTAAATTTAATATTAGGGCAGGCTTATTTTGAAACAAAAGATTATGACAAAACAGTAAAGCATATTGAAGTTTATACGAAACGCAATAAAGCAAGAAAAGAAGAATTGTTCCAGTTGGGTTATGCTTATTACCAAACTGAAAAGTACAACGAAGCAATAACCAACCTGCAGCAGTTAGATAACCTGACTGACAGTATTGGACAAAATGCATTGTATATTTTAGGCGATTGCTTTCTGAAAACAGGTAACAAGCAAAATGCTTTATCTGCTTTCCAAAAAGCTGCCAAAATAGATATTGATAAAGTAATTGTTGAAGAAGCTACTTTTAATTATGCCAAGCTTTCTGCCGAGCTGGGCTATGGAAAGCAAGCCATTACTACCCTACAAGAATATATTACTACCTACCCTAAATCAAAACACAACGAAGAAGCTAAAGAAATTCTTTCTGACTTATTGCTAACTACCAAAAACTATAAAGAAGCACTTACTATTATTGAAACCATTCAGAACAAAACATCAAAGGTTAAAAAGGCCTATCAGCAAATTGCTTTTTTAAGAGGTACAGAAGTGTTTAACGATAAAAACTACGATGAAGCAATAAGGCTATTTAATACTTCGTTAAAAAACCCTATAGAGGCTGAATTTAAAGCTTTAAGCCATTACTGGCTGGGCGAAAGCTTTTATCAGAAAGATCAATATGCCAATGCCTTTAGCGAATACAATAAGTTTTTAGACATAGCAAACACAATAAACCTGAAAGAAAAAAACTGGCTGCTGGCAAACGCCAATTATAGCGCAGGTTACACACAGTTTAAACAACAAAAATTCAGTAATGCATCAAAATATTTTGCCGAAGCAATCAGTAAGGCTCAGTTAAGTAACAAGCCCGAAGCAAAAAACAAAATTTATCCGGATGCTTCATTGCGCAATGGCGACTGCAATTTTATGATGAAGAATTATGATGCTGCCATTGCAGGCTACGATGCAGTTGTACAATTAAGAGCAGCGGGAGGAGATTACGCATTGTTTCAAAAAGCAACTATACAAGGCATTCAAGGAAAATATGAAGATGAAATTATTACACTAGAAAATATCGCAAGGCAATACCCTAATTCCATTTATACCGATGATGCACAATATCATATTGGCGATGCTTACGTTTCGTTAAACAAAAGCCAGACGGCCATTACCACTTTCAATAATTTAATTCAGAAGCTTCCTAACAGTCCTTTTGTGAGCAAGGCATACTTGCGTTTGGGACTAATTTATTATAACCAAGACAATGTTAAAAAAGCCACCGAAAGCTATAAAACCATAGTAGAGAAATATCCGCAAAGCAACGATGCCAAAGAAGCTTTGTTAGCTTTGCGCGAAATGAGTATTGCCGAAGGTGATCCCGATATTTATATGGATGTAGTAAGTAAAAACAATAACATCAATGTAAGTTATTCTGAAAAAGATTCCATCAGCTATTTATCTGCCGAAACCCAATACATGAAAGGGCAATGTAAAGATGCAGTAATTAAGTTCGATAACTATATCAGTCAGTTTCCGAATGGTTACTTTTTATTGCAGGCTTATTTCTACCGTTCCGAATGTTTATTCAGAACAAAAGAATATGTAAAATCGGTAAGTGGCTACGAATATGTTGCCAATGCCGGACAAAATATTTTCAGAGAACGTGCCTTGGTTAAAGCAGCTGAAATAAATTACTATGAATTAAAAGAATATAGTAAAGCATCACAGTTTTATTTATTGCTGCTTGAAAATGCTTCTAATAACGATAATATTTTTATTGCCAATTTGGGTTTAATGCGTTGCGCATATTACACCAATCAGTTTTCAAAAATTAATACCTATGCTGAAAAAATTTTAAACAGCAGCCAATCTACACCTGAACAAATTACTGAAGCAAATTTCTATATGGCTAAATATCATCAGCAGAATAATAACCCGGCTACCGCTGCATCGTTTTATGAGAAAGTAGTGTCTAAGGCTACTAATATTACAGGTGCTGAAGCCCAGTATCAGTTAGCCAATATTGCCTTCACAAATAAACAGTATAAAGAAGCTGAAGATGCCTGTTTTAAAGTTGCCGATAATTATAGTTCTTACGAATACTGGGTGGTTAAAGCCTACATCTTATTGTCAGATATTTATGTGGTTCAGGGTAATAATTTTCAGGCTAAAGCAACCTTAGAAAGTATTATAGAAAATGCCAGTGATGAGCAATTAAAAACCGAAGCACTTGAAAAGCTCAACAACATTATTGAAAGCGAAACCAAGAATAGTAAATTAATGCCCGATGGCATAAATATAGATGCACCATTAGATACTATTGAAATAAAATAATTAATGATGGCAAAGCAAAATACATTTAAATATAAAATCCCATTTATACTAACATGGGTTATAATGTTTGCCTGCATTACTGTTTTTGCGCAAACTGATGGTACCTTAGGAAACGAGCAGGTGGATGTAGTAAAAGAATTTAACCCACTTATTCAGGATGCCAATAAGATAGTATTTCCACCTGAACCGGTAGAAGCCAAAGCCGACCCTATTACGTTGCAATATACTGTACCCGACAGATTGCTGCCGCTTACTTATCCGCAATCTAATTTAAAGCCGTTGGCTATTGCTAAAGAAAAACAAGTACAATACTTTAACTCTTATGCCCGACTGGGTTTTGGTACTCAACTTAGCCCGTTGGCAGAAGTATTTTTTGCTGAAGGAAAGCCTGAAAAATCTATGTTTGGCGCACATGCCAGGTATCGTTCGGCACATGGACAAAAGATAAAATCACAGGATTATACCAATGCAGGCATTACCGCTTTTGCTAATACTTATATAAAGCAAAGCTTGTTGAAATTTACGGCAGGCTATAACCAAAATACAGTGCATTATTTTGGTTATGATATTTTTAGAAAAGATTATGAATTGCCTTTAACCGAACTAAAGCAAAAAGATTTAAAACAAACTTTTAACGAAGCCGATGTTGCTGTTGAAATATTAAATGCCAAGCGCAGAAAAAGTGCTTTTGATTATTCAGGAAAAGTAAACTACAATTACTATTGGGATAAATTTAAACTGAACGAGCAGTTTATAAATGCCGATGTTACGCTGAAAAAATCAATTCAAGACAAGCACCACATTTCATTGCAGCTTACAGAAGATTATTCAATATTTAAAGATGCTGCCGGCAATAAACTAAACCGAAACATTTTTATAGCTAAAGCGAAATACCATTTTATTAGTGGCGACTGGAATATTTTCGGAGCAGTTAGTCCGGTATGGCAAGCAGGCATTTTTCATGTGTTTCCCGATATTGGTTTACAACGCAGTATTTACGATGAATACATAGTATTATACAATGGCTGGAAAATGGAATTGCGTAAAAACAGTTATGCATCTCTAACACAACAAAACCCGTGGTTAGAACAATTAACTGTAAACGATATAAGAAACGGTTGGCTGGAAGAGCGGTTTATGGGTTTAAAAGGAACCATAAAAAAGTTTAACTACAATGTGCGCTTTGCTCAAAACCTTTATCGCCACATGCCGGTATTTGTAAATCAGTTTTCTGTAACACCTTTGGCTACCAATGATTCTGTTACATACACCCGACCCGATTTTACCGTAGCTTATGACAGAAGAGTAAACATTTTAAACCTTCATGCTGAATTAGGCTATCGTGTAAACAGCAGTTTACAGTTCAACTTTGTATTCGATTTCAACAATTTCGAACCCGATCGGTTAGGCAAAATTTATCATCAACCTCGTTTTATAGGTAAGCTGAATACCCGCTACACTATTGCCGAAAAAGTATTGTTACAGCTCGATGTAATTGGGCTTGATGGCGTGTACTATGTAAACTATCCGGGCCCTTCAGAATTCAGAATGCCTTTTGATGACAGGCTGAAAGGTACCGTTGATATTAGCATTAGTGCTACCTATATTTTTTCCAACAGGTTTTCGTTTTTTGCGCAGTTAAATAACCTCGCCTCCATAAAATACCAACGCTACTACCTTTACCCAAGCTTTGGCTTTAATGCTTTAGCAGGTGTTACGCTACATTTTTAAATTGTTGTTTCTGTGGCTATTAAACAAACTGTGTCGTTATGATTGTAAGGGGTATGTAATTAGTTATTAATCTAGCAATAGTCAATTATTGGTGTTAATTGTAACCAAATAATTACAACAGATATTACTTGTATTTTCTAATACGCAGAATAAGATAAAAAAGAATAAGCCCTAAAAAGCCAGCTGCACAAAAGCCAAAAAAGCTAAGCATGGGTAAGCCAAAATAGGTGCGCTCTATACCGGGAAAATTGGCAGTAGCCATTATAGATGAACCAATGATTAATGCCACAATAATATAGGTTAGCGCCATACGATTGGTAACGCTATCCATTTTTTTCAGCAGGTAACCGTAGCCTTGCAACTCAACTTCAAAATGCAGTTTACCCTGTGTGGTTTTAGAAATAATGCTGCGTACTTCCTGTGGAAAGGTATTTACAAATGAAGAAAGCTGATTAAACTGAAAAGTTAATTCATCGATTAGATTTTTTGGTTTAAACTGTTCTTTAATTAACTTAAACCCGAAAGGTTTTACATAGTCATAGGTTTGCATATCGGGGTATAGTTGCTTGCCTATACCCTCTAAAATGGCAAATGCTCTGAACACCAAAAATACCCCGCTAGGCACTTTAATCTGGTATATAAACATTAGTTTTTGCAAGCGTTGAGTCATATCTGCCAGGCTGCCTTCACTCATGTCGAGTGTAGCAAAATCGTCTATAATTTCGCTAAGGTCATATTCAAATTGGCGCATGTCGTTTATTTCGTCTTCAATAGCCAGTTTTTTCATAAAGTAGGCCATTTGCTTTGCATCTTGTCGGGCAAAGCTTACAAATACTCCGGCAAAGTTGTATTTGTCTTTAGGCATCATTTTGCCAATCATACCAAAATCGAGCAGGCATATAACGCCATCGGGCCTAACCAATACATTGCCCGGGTGAGGGTCGGCATGGAAATAGCCAAACTCAAAAATTTGGGTGAGGTATATATTAAAGCCATTTTCGGCTACTTTTCGGGGGTCGAGCCCCCAGGTTTTTAGTTGCTTTATGTCTGAAATTTTACAGCCGCTTATAAATTCCATTACCAGCACTTTGCTGGTAGAGTATTCTTTGTAAACCTTTGGTATGTGAAAGTTTTTATAGTTTTCATAGGTTTTCTTAAACTTATCCAGATTACGGGCTTCGTTTTCGTAATCAAGTTCTTTCATCATGCTACGCTCAAAAGCCATTACCACATCATCGGCATTATTAATGCCTTCGCGTTTAAGGTAGCGTTCGGTGCGTCTTACAGTTTCTTTCAGAATAGAAAGGTCAAGGTCGATAATTTCTTTCACACCCGGGCGTTGCACTTTTACTACTACCCATTCACCGGTTTTCAGCTTAGCCCTGTGTACTTGCCCAATAGAAGCTGAGGCCATAGGCTTATCGTGAAACTCTTCAAAAAGCTCGGTAATGCTTTTCCCGGTTTGTTGTTCTATTATTTTTTTTGCCTTCTGCGAATCGAAAGGCGGCACTTTATCTTGTAGTTTCTCTAATTCAGTAATTAACTCTTCGGGAAGCATATCGGGGCGATTGCTTACTACTTGTGCCAGTTTGACAAATGTAGGCCCCAATTCTTCGGCAGCCATTCTTATGCGCTCGAAACGGGTATAGCTAAGAGCAGGGTTGTTTTGCCTAACCCATGATAAGCGGGTGCGCTCGGGAACAATATTTCTTAAAGTAGAATTGGCAACAATATCTTCAAAGCCATATTTCACGAGAATCATAATGATTTCGCGCATGCGCTTTATATTCTTAAATGCATTTCTGCCAAATATCATGAAAATAAGTTGCCGGTATTGAAGAAATTTTCGTTTGCGAAATTACTTGTAATTATAGCAAAACCTATTGAAAAGCAAATTTATTTTAATCTGAATGTTTATTTTGGTAAAATAACCAAAATAAAAATGCCGAACTTAAGCAAGTTCGGCATTTGTTTGGTGTCAATAACAACACAAAAAGTTAAGCTTCAACTGTAACTTTTTTTGCAGTTTTTTCTGCTAATTTTTCTTCCAATTCTTCAACTCTTCTTCTTAAAGCTTCCAGTTCATCTTTTCTGGTGTAGCCAAATTTTTCTACTACGTGGTTCAACTTGTCTTCAAACTCATCTTTCTTTGAAGCACTTTTTTCAATAAGTTCCTCCATTAGTTTGCGGGCTTCGTTGTTAGAGTTTTTGCCCTTTTCCTGAAGCTCTTTAAATCCTTTTTCTACTTCTTCAGCAACAGTTTCTACCAAGCCTATGCCTGCATATACCGCATTTTTTAATAATTCTGCCATAATTTATGTGTTTAATTTGTTATAAAATCTATCTATTCGGCAAAAATACAAAACCCTATGAATAACTGTTTAGTTCATATTGCATTAAGTTTTTTAAAAAATGCATTATGGCAAATAAAAATTTGCTGCATAATTGGTTACCCTACAAAGGGATACCCGTTTTTCTTAATGGCATAATTGGCAATACTTCTGCGCAACTCTTTAGAATTAACGTTGTAAGCAGGCGTTAATAGTTTCAGTAAATAATTCATGGTGCTTTTTTCAAACCCGGAAGCATAAGCAGCAATTGCATCTTGCCCGGCTTTACGAACTTTAGCAAGCGACTCGTATAAAAACAATTGTAACAGATTTTTTTGTACAGCTAAAGCCTCTTTATCATACCCTTGTTTATCGTTCAGTTTTTGTACACGAAGCAAAAGCGATTCACCTATATAGGCTTCAGCTAAAATATCGGCAAGGTTCATTACTATTTCTTGTTCATCAACCATTTTTTCTCTAAGCTTATTACCCGCTGCTCCCGATATTAAAAGAAATACAGCTTTAATATTTTCTACAATTCTTGTTTCTTCAGAAAAACCCGAAGTACCCTTAAATGGCAATATTTGTTTCATAAATAGCAAGGGTAGCTTTTTACCTGCACCTATTAAATCAACCTCTTTAGTTTTAAGCGCACGCCTTGTTAATTCTGCCACTGAAAGCAAGCGATTAATTTCATTGGTGCCTTCATAAATGCGAGTAATTCGGGCATCACGATAGCCCATTTCTATGCCTGTTTCAACCGAGTAGCCCATACCGCCATGTATTTGCAAAGCTTCATCTACTACATAATCTAAACTGTCAGAGCCAAACACTTTCAAAATAGCACACTCCACTGCAAACTCTCTCACAGCCTGAAGTTTAGCTTCACTTTTATCCATGCCTTTTTTTACAAACTCATCGCATTTCAAGTCTATATTTTGCCCTGTTCGATATACAGCTGATTCGGTGGCAAACGTGCGCATAATCATTTCGCCAACTTTATACTGCATGGCACCAAACGAACTGATAGGCTTGCCAAACTGAATGCGCTGATTTGCATATTCTACTGATTTTCCAATGGCAAATTTGCTTCCGCCCACCGAGCCTGCTGCCAGTTTTATTCTTCCTGTATTCAGAATATTTAATGCCATTTTAAAACCTTCGCCTCTTGCACCTAAAAGGTTTTCAGCAGGCACTTTGCAATTATTAAAAAAAACCTGAACAGTAGAGGATCCTTTAATGCCCAGCTTTTTTTCTTCTTTGCCTAGCTCAATACCTCCAAAAGCTTTTTCAACTATAAAGGCTGAAAGATTTTCATCGTTCTCAATTTTGGCAAACACAATAAAAACATCAGCAAAGCCACCATTGGTAATCCACATTTTTTGTCCGTTCAATAAGTAATGTGTTCCATCATCACTTAGGGTAGCTTTTGTTTTTCCCGAATTGGCATCTGAGCCTGCGCCCGGTTCGGTAAGACAATAAGAGGCTTTCATTTTTGCAGTAGCAATACCCGGAAGGTACTTTTGTTTTTGTTCGGCAGTACCATAAAAAACGATAGGTAACGAGCCAATAGATGTTTGAGCACCGATAGTAGTGGCAAATGAAAAGCCCAATGCAATAGCTTCGCCAAACAACAAGCCGGTATTAAAATCTAAATCCATGCCGCCATATTCTTTATCTATTGAAAGACCACATAAACCTAATTCGGCCGATTTTTCGAGCATGGCAACAATTAATTCTTTGTCTTTTGCAGCATCTAAAGCAGCAGCTTTTTCTATACCCATGCCATGTATTTCCTGAATACAAAAGTCTTTCACCATGTCGCGAATCATCAACTGCTCTTCGCTCCATTCTTCAGGTAAAAAAATGGTTTTATAATCGGTTTTGTCAGTGATAAATGTGCCGCCTTTAAGTTGCATATTAATAATTTTATGAGTTGATGTGCTAAAATAGAAAAACTGTTTTGTAATTCATGTTTTCTGAAACACATTCAATTCCTGATTGCGTTAATAATGGTGCTTTAATTTTTACTTAATTTCACCCGCAAACAAACTACTATGAATACTCAATTATTAGCCGGTAAGAGAGGCATTATATTCGGAGCATTAGATGAAAAATCTATTGCCTGGAATGTGGCATTGAAAGCAAAAGAAGCAGGGGCCACTTTCATTTTAACTAATGCGCCAATAGCATTACGCTTTGGAAAAATTCAGGAATTGGGCGCACAATGCAATGCCGAAATTATTCCTGCCGATGCTACTTCGGTAGAAGATTTAGAAAATCTTTTCACAAAATCTATGGAAGTTTTAGGCGGAAAAATTGATTTTGTTTTGCACTCTATTGGCATGAGTTTGAATGTAAGAAAAGGAAAAGAATACACCGATTTGAGTTACGACTTTCTGCAAAAAACTTTAGACATTTCTGCAGTATCATTTCACAAAGTATTGCAAACTGCCATGAAGCTCGATGCGCTGAACGAATGGAGTTCTGTGTTGGCACTGACTTATATTGCAGCACAACGCTCGTTTCCCGGCTATAACGATATGGCTGAAGCCAAGGCATTACTCGAAGCAATTGGCAGAAATTTCGGTTATCATTATGGCGTAAAAAAGAAAGTCCGCATTAATACTATTTCGCAATCGCCTACTTACACTACTGCAGGTTCGGGAGTAAAAGGCTTCGATTCTTTTTTCGATTATGCCGATAAAATGTCACCTTTAGGAAATGCTCCCGCTGAAGACTGTGCCAATTTTTGTATCACAATGTTTTCAGATTTTACGCGCTACATTACCATGCAAAATATCTTTCACGATGGGGGCTTCAGTAATGTAGGGGTTAGCGAAGCCATTATGAATGTTATTGAACAACAACATAAGGGCGATGAATAGTTTGGCATTTAATCATGCTACTTCTAAAAACATATTTCTGTTTGTATTTCTTAGCGCCACTATAGTTTATATAGCGGGGCTGTTTGTAGATGTTATTAATGTTGATGCGGCACAATATGCCTCTATCAGCAAAGAGATGTTTGAAACGGGAAGCTATCTTGTAGTAAAACATTGTGGCAAAGATTATCTCGATAAACCGCCTTTGTTGTTTTGGCTTTCAGCATTGTCGTTTAAAATATTTGGTGTACATAATTGGTCTTATAAGCTGCCTTCTTATTTGTTTTCGCTGCTTGCAGTATTGGCAACTTATCGCTTGGCGTTATCGCTTTACGATAAAAGAGTGGCAATGCTTTCAGCCATAATACTATACACTACTCAGGCATTTTTCATGTTTAATAACGATGTGCGCACCGATACCATTTTGGCATCTTGCGTTATAACTGCTATATGGTTGTTGCACGAGTTTTCTATTAGTGGCAGGTCTATATTTCTTTTCTTCGGAAGTGTATTTGTAGCATTAGGCATGATGGCAAAAGGCCCCATTGGTGCAGTAGCTCCGGCATTGGCATTAGGCAGCCATTGGTTGCTAAAAAAAGACTGGCAAAAAATATTTAACCCGAAATGGTTAATTGCAGTGGTAATAGTTTTGGCACTGCTTCTGCCTATGTGTTATGGCTTGCATAAACAATTTGGTTTTGATGGCATAAAATTTTTCTTCTGGACACAAAGTTTTGGGCGCATAACCGGAGAAAATGTTTGGAAAAACGATGCAGGTTATTTCTTTTTTCTGCACACGTTCATATGGTCGTTTTTGCCATGGTCTGTTATAGGGGTATTTGCTTTTTTTAATACCATTTGGGCATTTATTAAAAGCAGAACTCTACCCGAATACATTACTCTTGGCGGCTTCACTTTAACCTTTATTGCACTTTCACTTTCGCGCTATAAATTGCCACATTACATATTTGTGGTTTTTCCGTTAATGGCAATTCTTACTGCTGAAGTGGTTGAAACACAAATTAACCGCAGTAAGCAATTTACCAAGTGGCTGGTGAGTATTCAGTTTGTAATTTTCTTATTGTACATAGCAGTAAATGCAATATTATTTTATGTTTTTCCTGCTGAAAGTTTATGGCTACTTACTACTACAGTTGCTTTTATTTTAATTTCTGCTTATCTCTATTATTTAAAACTTTTTAATGGGTTGGTAATTCCAATGGCATTGGCAGCTATTGCTTTTAACTTCACCATGAACACGCATTTTTACCCTAATCTAATGAACTATCAGGCAGCTAAACATGCAGCAAACATTATAAAAGAAAAGTTGCCTGATAATGCTGAAATTTATTTCTACAAAAACAAAAGTGCAGCCTTCGATTTTTATTACAGGTCTGATGTAAAAGAAATTTACGATGCAGCTATTCAGAAAAAAATAAATAATAATGAAACATTTTGGATATACAGCGAAAATCCTGATTTCATGAATTTTATTCAGCCTTTGAATATTACTTTTAAAAAGCAATATGTTTTCAATAGCTATAAAGTTCAGCTACTTACTTTGGCGTTTTTAAATCCAAAAACAAGAAACGAAAAACTTAAGAAAGCATATTTGGTTCAGTTGTAATTATTTTATAAATCTTTTTGTAAAAACACCTTTGTTAGTAGTAGCTTGAACAATATAAACCCCTTTTGCAAAATGCGTAATGCTGAATTGTTGTACAGTGTCATTGCCTTTAACCAATATGCTTTCAATACCGCCATTAACATTAATAATCTGAATTTGATTAATTGCAGTTTCAGCATTCATAATTTGTAAAGTAATTTTTTCTTGTTGCTGATATAGATGAATAAAATCTTCTTTCACCCTATCAGCAATAAAAGTTGGCAAGTTTCCGGTATAACTTTCTATCCAGTTCTTGTAGTTAGCCACCTTGGCATATACACCCGGAAAATCAGGGTCGGCACAGGTATAGCCCCAACTAGTAATGCCATTAACATAATAATTACCATTTTCAAAAGCTAGTAACGGGCCACCGCTATCGCCCTGGCAGGCATCTTTGCCACCAACACCAGCACAAATCATGTTTGTAGTTATTTCGCCATCATAGGCGTTTGGTCCATTACATATACTATTTGCAACCATTGGTACCAATACTTCTTTTAAAGTGTCAGACCCCACAAAACCAAATGGTTCGGTATTGCCCCAGCCCATAGTTAGTTGAAGCCTGCCGGAATTAAGTAACGATGTTTGTGAAGTATCAGGAATTAAAACAGGCTGAATACTTACCGGTTGGGCTAATTGTATTAATGCAATATCATTATCAGAGGTCCAATCGTCATAATCAGGATGCATAATAAGCGATGTTGAATTTACAACCTGATAGCCCGCAAGCGGATTTGACAAATAATAAGCCCCAAAAAATACTTTAGTGTTGCTGGTGTTCATCCCTTCTAGACAATGAGCAGCCGTTAAAACCCAATCGGGTGCAATTAAAACGCCCCCGCAAAAGTGATCTATTGGATCATTTGTTTCGCTAAGCCCTGCCATCCACGGGTAATCAGGTGGGGTAACATTAGTGCCGCCAATAATAGCTGCCTCTTGAGCTATCACTGAGTTAACAAACAACACCACAATAAATATCATTTTCATTAGCTTCATAAAATGCTGATTTCTATAACAAAGAAACTCAATAAATTTTTAAGTTGTATTCAATTAACCTAAGTTGTAATTTTAAAACTCATATTAACCATGTGTTCAAATACCAAAAATTTATTCAGCGAGTTTAATGCTGCTTCTAAAGAGCAATGGAAGAGTCTTGTACAAAAAGAATCGGGCAAAGATTTTTTGTATGAAAATATAATTACACAATATGAAGGATTGAGTGTGGAACCCTATTTTACCAAAGATGAAGTTCAGCCTTCAGGTAAAGTGATAAAAACAAATAATGATTGGCAAATAAAACAAAATTTTGAGGCTGTAGATTTTGCCAATACCAATAAAAAAATACTAAAGGCTTTAGAGAATGGTGTAAATGCCTTGGGTATTTCGGTGAATAATAAAATTACAGCTAACGATTTAGTAGTGTTGCTGAATGGTGTTTATCTGAAAATGATTAGCATTCACTTTTCGGTTCAAGATGAACTTGAAAACACCATTGTTGCTTTTGTTGAGTTTTGCAATGGGCAAAAGATAAACACTACTGAGTTAAACGGCTCATTTAATTATACTGAAAACAGCAAACAAAATATTTTGCAAACTTTTTCATTAATAGATAATTATCAAGCTGTTTTCCCAAATTTTAAATTCATTACTATTCATGCTGAAAATACAGGTATTGTTAAAGAAGTAACTAATGCTTTTCAGCAGTTACAACACTTTTTTTCAGCATCAAATTTTGAAAAAAAATTGTTGGTTAATACCATACAGTTCAAAGTATTTATTGGTACAGAATATTTTTTTGAAATAGCTAAGTTGCGTGCTTACCGTTTGCTTTGGCAAAACTTATTAGCCCATCATAATTTTGAAATAGTACCAGCCTTTATTCAGGCTGAAAAATCATGGAAACATAACGATGAAAGCGATGCCCATAAAAATATTTTAAGACACACTACTGAAGCAATGAGTGCAGCCGTTGGTGGTTGCGATTTACTTTGCTTACAATCTAATGATGCTACCGAGCAACTTGACAACGATTTTTTTAATCGTATAGCAGTAAATATTCAGCATTTATTAAAAGAAGAATCGCACTTGAATAATGTTACTGATATTGCTGCGGGTTCCTATTACATTGAGGCAATAACTCAACAAATTGTAGAGAAGGTTTGGGAGAATATTCAGAATTAACCTCAGTATTTGCAGCCATAAACTATTATACTCATTCAATAAAATATACCTCTGCTTACACACAAAATATAGAAAAGTATTTCCCAAACGACCGTTTGGCAAAAGAAAAAAACTTCTTACTTTCGTTGCCGTTATGCCGGTTGTTAAAGTAAGTCAGGAATATATTCTCAAACAAGCGTTACAGGTTTTTCGTCAAAAGAGCTATTACAATGCTACCATGACCGATATTGCCGATGCCTGTGGTTTGCTTAAAGGCAGTATATATCATTATTTTCCCAGCAAAGAAGCATTAATGAAAGAAGTGCTAAAAACAGCACATCATTATTTTCAGGTTAAAGTTTTTGATATTGCCTACCAAACCGAAAAGCCTGCACGTGAAAGGCTAAAGCTAATGCTGAAAAATATTGAAGCCATATTTATTGAAGAAGAAACCAATTGTATTATGGGCAATATTGGCGTAGAAACCAGCCGTGTAATCCCCGAATTTTCTGAATTGATACAAGAGTTTTTCAATAACTGGATTAACGCCTTCACCGAAGTATATAAAGAAAAATATTCTGAAAGCAAGGCTCGCGAAGTATCAGAATTTAGTGTGGCAGAAATTGAAGGCAGTGTAATGTTAGCCCGTATTTTTAATGAACCCAAGTATTTAAAAGATGCGCATACAAGGGTTTTGGGGAGGCTTAGTTAGAAAAAACTTTTTTCCCGAACAAACGTTTGGTAAAATAATTTTAACTCCCTACATTTAAAGCCCAAATTAATTCAAACAGTTAATATTAAACTTTTCAAACCTTAAACATTTTATATGGAAGCAGTAGCTGAAAAACAAACAACCACTAACACTACGGGCACCAACCGCCACATTCGCAAGGCAGTGGTATTAGGTTCGGGTGTTATGGGTTCGCGCATTGCGTGCCACTTTGCACAAGCAGGCGTGCCTACCTTATTATTAGACATTGTGCCGTTCAATCTTACCGATGAACAAAAGAAAGACAAGAAACTTCGGAACAAAATCGTAAACGATGCTTTGGCTGCTACATTAAAAGCCAACCCGGCTCCTTTGTATGACAAAGCTTTTGTAAGCCGCATCACTACCGGCAACTTCGAAGACAACATGAAAGATATTGCCGATGCCGATTTCATTTTGGAAGCAGTGGTAGAAAACTTAGATATTAAAAAACAGGTTTTCGACCAGGTAGAAAAATATCGCAAGCCCGGAACGCTAGTAGTATCTAATACTTCAGGTATTCCTATTCACAGCATGTTAGAAGGCAGAAGCGAAGATTTTCAGCGTCACTTTTTAGGTTGGCATTTTTTCAACCCGCCACGTTATTTAAAGTTGTTGGAAATTATTCCTACGCCTAAAACTGACCCTGCTTTAGTGTCTTGGAGTATGGATTATGGTTTCCGCCAATTAGGAAAAACCACAGTATTGTGTAAAGACACTCCGGCTTTCATAGCTAACAGAATTGGGGTATTCAGCATTATGGCTATTTTCCACGTGATGCAAGATATGGGCATGACCGTTGAAGAAGTAGATGCTTTAACCGGTCCGGTTTCAGGTCGTCCGAAATCTGCTACTTTCCGCACAGGCGATGTAGTAGGTTTAGATACTTTGGTGAAAGTAGCCAACAACGCTTATAAAGATTGTGTAAACGATGAAGCCCGTGAATATTTTAGAATACCTGATTATGTTCAAAAAATGGTTGACAACGGTTGGTTGGGCGACAAGAGCGGACAAGGTTTCTATAAGAAAACTAAAAATGCTGAAGGCAAAAAAGAAATTTTAGCTTTAGACCTGAAGACTCTAGAATACAAACCATCTTCACGCCCTAAATTTGAAACTACCGAAAAAGCCAAGCAATGCGATGATTTGAAAGAGCGTTTAGTAACCTTACACAACGGCACCGATAAAGCGGCTGAGTTCACTCGCAAAGTAGCCTATAAATTATTTGCTTATGCTTCTAACCGTGTTCCTGAAATTGCCGATGAAATTTATAAAGTAGATGATGCTTTGTGTGCAGGCTTCGGTTGGGAAATGGGCCCTTATGCCACTTGGGATTTATTAGGTGTAGCTAAAGTTGTTGCCGAAATGGAAGCTGCGGGCGAAAAACCTGCTGCTTGGGTTAAAGAATTTTTAGCTGCCGGAAATACTTCATTCTTCAAGTTTGAAGGCGGTCAGAAAAAATATTACGATTTACATTCTAAATCTTATGTAGCCGTTCCGGGACAAGATGCTGTAATTGTTTTAGACAACTTACGTGCATTAAGAAAACCACTTTGGAAAAATGCCGGAGCAACCATTCACGATTTAGGCGATGGTATTCTGAATTTAGAATTCCACACCAAAATGAATGCATTGGGTGGCGAAGTAATTGAAGGCATTAACAAGGCTATTGACATAGCTGAGAAAAGCTATCGTGGATTGGTAATTGCCAACAACGGCCAAAACTTTTCAGCAGGCGCAAACTTGGCTATGATTTTCATGTATGCTATTGACCAGGAGTATGATGAATTAGACTTTATGGTGCGTGGTTTTCAGCAAACCATGATGCGTGTGCGCTATTGTAACGTGCCTGTAGTGGTGGCTCCTCATAGCTTGGCTTTAGGTGGCGGTTGCGAATTGGTGATGCATGCCGATAAAGTAGTAGCTTCTGCCGAAACTTATATTGGTTTAGTAGAAGTAGGTGTGGGCTTAATTCCTGCAGGTGGTGGCACTAAAGAATTAACCTTACGTGCTTCAGATTCATATAGAAATGGCGATGTAAAATTGAACCGTTTACAAGATGCTTACATCAATATTGCTACTGCAAAAGTAGCTACTTCAGCTCACGAAGCGTTGAACATGGGCATTCTGAAAAACAGCGATATTATTTTGGTAAATGGCGACAGAAGAATTGCTGAAGCTAAGAAAGAAGCCATTCGTTTAGCAGAATTGGGCTATCAAGCACCTATTCAAAGAACTGATATTACGGTGTTTGGTAAAACCGTTTTAGGTCCGTTGTATAGCGGTTCTTACGGTTTCCATTTTGGTGGTTATGCTTCTGAGCACGATATGAAAATTGCCAACAAAATTGCCTATGTAATGGCAGGTGGCGACCTTTCTGCTCCTGAAAGCAAAGTATCGGAACAATACTTGTTAGATCTTGAAAGAGAAGCTTTCTTATCGTTATTAGGCGAAAAGAAAACTTTAGAAAGAATACAAAGTATTTTAACAAAAGGTAAACCATTGAGAAACTAATTAATTAACTGCACGCCAAGACACTAAGACGCAAATAAAACTTAGCGACTCTGCGGCTTTGCGTGAAAAAAGATAAAAACATGACACAAGAAGCATACATCGTAGCAGGTTTAAGAACTGCAGTAGGAAAAGCCACCCGTGGCGGTTTCCGTTTTATGACTCCGGTAGATTTGGCTAAGCCGGTAATTGAAGCATTAATGAAACAAATACCGCAATTGGAAGTCAGCCAAATTGACGACCTTATTGTGGGCAACGCAGTGCCTGAAGCTGAGCAAGGCTTACAAATGGCGCGTTGGGTAGCAGTGCGTGCTTTAGGCATTGATGTGCCGGGCGTAACTGTGAATCGCTATTGCGGTTCAGGCGTTGAAACTATTGCTATGGCAACAGCAAAAATTCGTGCAGGAATGGCTGATGTAATTATTGCAGGCGGCACAGAATCTATGTCGTTGGTTCCAACGGTAGGTTATAAAACCGTTCCGAATTACTACGTTGCCAAAGACCATCCTGAATACTATATCGGTATGGGACACACTGCCGAGAAGTTGGCGCAAATTCACAATATTTCTCGTTTAGAAGCCGATACTTTCTCTTATGAATCACATCAAAAAGCGTTGAAAGCTATTGAAGGTGGCTTGTTTAAAGACGAAATTGTTCCGGTAGAAGTAGAAGAAACTTATTTAGAAGGCAACAAGAAGAAAACCCGCAAATATGTGGTTGATACCGATGAAGGCCCACGTGCTGAAACTTCAATTGAAGTATTAGGTAAATTGAAACCTGCTTTCTCATTAAAAGGTGTGGTTACAGCCGGAAACTCATCACAAACTTCTGATGGTGCATCGTTTGTAATTGTAATGAGCGAGCGTATGGTGAAGCAATTGAACTTGAAACCTATTGCTCGTATGATTACTTCTGCTTCGGCTGGTGTTAGTCCTGATATCATGGGTATTGGTCCGGTGGCTGCTATTCCAAAAGCATTGAAGCAAGCAGGCATGAACTTGGGCCAAATAGATTTAATTGAACTGAACGAAGCTTTTGCGACACAGGCTTTGGCAGTGATTAAAAAAGCAGAATTGCCAACCGATATTCTGAATGTAAATGGTGGTGCAGTAGCATTAGGGCATCCACTAGGTTGTTCAGGCACTAAGTTAACCGTTCAGTTAATGAATGAGTTGAGAAGAAGAAATAAAAAATACGGTATGGTTACCGCTTGTATTGGTGGCGGACAAGGTATTGCCGGTATTTACGAGTTGTTGAATTAATTTCCCAACCCGCAAGGTTTTCAAAACCTTGCGGGTTTTTTCTTGTTAATAATTATCTAAACCCAAAAAATATGTCAGTAGCAACCGATAACAAAAAGATTCTCAAAGGCGGAGAATTTGTAATCAGCGAGAGCCATGCTCACGAAGTGTTTACCCCCGAAGATTTAAATGAAGAGCAACGCCTGTTTGGCTCTACTTTGTATGATTTCATTGCTTCAAAAATTCATCCTAACGTACCCAAAATAGATAAAGGCGCACACGATTTAGTGGTGCAATTGTTAGAAGAAATTGGCGAGTTGGGTTATTTAGGCACTTCCATTCCCGAAAACTTTGGTGGTTTAGATTTAGACTTGAATACCGAAACGTTGATTTCTGAATATATGGGACAAACCCATTCTTTCGGTGTGGCATTTGCAGCACATACGGGCATTGGCTCGTTGCCGGTTTTATACTTTGGAAATGAAGAGCAAAAGAAAAAATATTTGCCGGGCTTGGCCACCGGAAAATTGAAAGCCGCTTATTGCTTAACCGAGCCCGGTTCAGGCTCTGATGCGCTTTCAGCCAAAACAAAAGCAGTACTGACTGAAGACGGCAAGCACTATGTAATTACGGGCAACAAAATGTGGATTACCAATTCGGGTTTTGCCGATTTGTTTATTGTGTTTGCTAAAATTGATGGCGAAAAATTCACCGGATTTTTAGTAGAAGGTAACGCGGAAAATTTGCGCTTAGGTGCCGAAGAAGATAAAATGGGCATTAAAGGTTCTTCTACTCGTCAGGTATTTTTTGAAGGCGTGAGAGTGCCGGTAGAAAATGTATTGGGCGAAATTGGTAAAGGGCACAAAATTGCTTTCAACGTATTAAACATTGGTCGCTATAAATTATGCGCCATGACTTTAGGTGGAGCAAAAATGGCGGCTACTACAGCCGTAAAATATGCCAATGAACGTATTCAGTTTAAAGTGCCTATTGCAAGTTTTGGAGCAATTCAACACAAGCTGGCTGAAATGGCGGTGAAGATTTACGCCACCGAAGCAGCTACTTACCGTTCTTCAGGTTTAATTAACGACAAAGTAGAAACTCTTGTGGCAAGTGGTATGAGCAAGTATGAAGCTAAGCTGGCTGCTGCCGAAGAATATAGTATTGAGTGTGCTATTTTGAAAGTATTAGGTTCAGAAACATTAGATTATGTGGTAGATGAAGCCGTGCAAGTGTATGGCGGTATGGGCTTTAGCGAAGAAGCGCCTGTTGCCCGTGCTTATCGCGATTCGCGCATCAACAGAATTTTTGAAGGCACCAACGAAATTAACCGCTTGTTGTCGGTGGGTCAGTTAATTAAAAAAGCCATGAAAGGCGAAATAGATTTAATGACTCCTGCAATGGCTATTCAGAAAGAATTAATGAGTGTACCTGATTTTGGTAGCGCGCCTGAAGGTTTATTTGCTGCTGAAAAAACAGCATTAAAAAATGCTAAGAAGGCATTCCTGATGGTAGCCGGTGCAGCCGTTCAGAAATTTATGGCCGACTTAGATAAGCAACAGGAAATAATTATGTGTGCTGCTGATATGTTGTTAGAAATTTTCACAGCCGAAAGTGCTTTGTTAAGAGCAGAAAAAACAGTGGGCATTAAAGGTGAAGCAGCTGCTGCATTAGAAGTTGATTTGGCGAAAGTGTATTTAAGCGATGCTTTAGAAAGAATTAATTTACATGGTAAACACGCTATTTGTGCTTTCAACGATGGCGATACATTGCGTGTAATGTTAATGGGCTTAAAACGCTACACCAAATACGAACCATTCGATACTATTGGTGCTCGCAAGAGAATTGCTGCGAAGTTGGTAGAGGAGAATCGTTATTCGTTTTAATCTGGTAGTGAGTAATGAGAATTGAGTAGTGAGAAATTATTTCACCTAAAAACATAAAATCATGCACAAGTATCGTGAATTAAATGTTTGGAAAAAGTCAATTAAATTGGCTGTTGATGTATATAAGCTTACGGCTCAATTCCCTTCTTCTGAAAGATATGAACTTACCAGCCAAATGAGAAGAGCAGCAGTTTCTGTTCCTTCTAATATTGCAGAAGGGGCAGGCAGAAATACAAATAATGAGTTTGCTCATTTTTTAGGAATTTCTAATGGCAGTTCTTATGAGTTGGTTACTCAACTAATTATTTCAGCAGAATTAGGCCTTTCAAATTATGATGAAGTAAATCCAATTATTAACGAGTTAGAAGAAGTTCAGAAAATGACTTACAGTCTCATTGATTCAATTAAAAAACCAAAATAATAATCTCAATACTTAATTCTTAATACTTAATACTCAAATCATGTCAACAACAGCAACAAAAAAACTTTTAAGAGGTGGTGAGTTCTTGGTGAAAGAATCTAACCCTCAAGACATCTACATTCGCGAAGAATTCACCGAAGAACAGTTAATGATTCTTCAAACTTGTCGCGACTTTGTACAGAATGAGATTCATCCTCGTTTAGATGCTATCGATGCTCAGGAAGAAGGCTTAACGGTTTCTTTATTAGATAAAGCTGCCGAATTAGGCTTGTTAGGTACCGCTATTCCTGAAGAATATGGCGGCATGGGCTTAGACTTTAACACCAACTCTATTGTTATTGAAGAGTTTGGTGGTGGTCACGCCTTCAGTATCTCAATGGGCGCACACACCGGTATTGGCACTTTACCTATTTTGTATTTCGGCAACGATGAACAAAAGAAAAAGTATTTACCTAAACTGGTTACCGGTGAATTAAAAGCTGCTTATTGTTTAACTGAGCCGGGTTCAGGTTCTGATGCTTTAGCTGCAAAAACCAAAGCCGTGTTGAGCGAAGACGGCAAGCACTACATTTTGAACGGACAAAAAATGTGGATTTCTAACGGTGGTTTTGCCGATGTGTTTGTAGTGTTCGCCAAAATTGATGGTGACAAATTCACAGGCTTTATTGTTGATGCTAACTTAGAAGGTGTGAGCCGTGGTGCAGAAGAAAAGAAAATGGGTATTAAAGGTTCTTCTACCCGTCAAATTTTCTTCAATAACGTTAAAGTTCCGGTTGAAAATTTACTAGGCGAAATTGGTAAAGGCCATAAAATTGCTTTCAATATTTTGAATGTTGGTCGCTATAAATTATGTGCCGGTACTTTGGGTGGTGCAAAACGCGCATTAACTCAATCTATTCAATATGCTAATGAGCGTCAACAGTTCGGACAACCAATTTCAAACTTTGGTGCAATCAAGCACAAATTAGCTGAAAGTGCTATTAAAGTTTGGGTTACTGATGCTTTAAACTATCGTGTTTCAGGCTTAATTAACGATAGCGAGCATATGTTGCGCGAAAAAGGCAAATCGATGAGCGAAGCATTATTAGGTGCTGCTGAAGAATATGCTTTAGAGTGTGCTATGTTAAAAGTTATTGGTTCAGAAACTCTTGATTTCGTAGTAGATGAATTAGTGCAAGTTTATGGTGGTATGGGCTACAGCGAAGAAGCGCCTGCTGCCCGTGCTTATCGCGATGCACGTATAAATAGAATATTTGAAGGCACTAACGAAATTAACCGCATGCTTGCAGTAGATACTTTAGTAAAACGCGCAATGGCAGGTAAGGTAGATTTAATGACCCCGGCTATGGCAGTTCAAAAAGAATTGATGAGCGTGCCCGATTTTAGTGCAGTTGATGAAGGTGCCTTTGCAGCCGAGAAAAAAGCTTTGTTGAATGCCAAGAAAGCTATTTTAATGACTGCCGGTGCTGCCTTCCAAAAATTAGGTGCTTCTATGAAAGAAGAGCAAGAAGTGTTGATGAATGTTGCCGATATGATGATTGAAGTATTTTCTGCCGAAAGTGCCTTGCTGAAAACTCAAAAATTAACCGAGTTGTATGGCGAAGCTAAAGCTGAAGTTTACTACGACATCACGAAAGTATATTTAAGCGATGCTTTAGAAAGAATTAATTTACATGGCAAACATGCTATTGCCGCCTTTACCGATGGCGATGAGCAACGCATTATGTTAATGGGTTTAAAGCGTTTTACTAAATATGAGGTGGTAAACACAAAAGCTATTCGCAGAAAACTTGCTGATATGCTTATTGCCGAAAACAAGTATTGTTTTTGATAAATTATTAATACTGTTCCTTGAAGAGCGTATGGATTTAATTCATACGCTTTTTTTATTATGAGCTGTTATTGTTTGTTACT
Source organism: uncultured Chitinophagaceae bacterium (assembly GCA_964543705.1). GTDB lineage: Bacteria > Bacteroidota > Bacteroidia > Chitinophagales > CAIOSU01 > CAYSGX01. Next base: position 69,438 of record CAZIZP010000008.1, on the reverse strand, counting down.
TATTGTATATAAAAATTTATTATGTGTTGACTATCTTGTGCAATGGATTAAGTAATAGTAGAAAATTAAACAGATGGCTAAATCTATTACTCAAAACTTTTTAAGTTTTTAACCATACAAAGTATTTTACACCTTATTAAGTTTGTTTGAAAAATAAAATTATTATAAATATTTTATACAACTTAAGCAGCGTTTAATTATATTCATAACATAATAATAGACCCATGAAAAATTTTCTAGTAACTATAGTACTTATTTTTTTTTTGTTATTCTAATTATATACAAGCACAATGTACGCTTTCTGCCCCTACAGGTGTTGCAGGTTTTTCTCCTAACTATAACAGCTTGCCTTGTATAGAAAGAGGCGTTGCATATAATCAAAGTATTGAGTTTGAAATACCGCAGACTTGGGGGGGTGGAATAATAGTTGAATGGTTAGAAATAGATAGTATTCAAACATTCTACAATGGAACTTCTCCAGTTGGCTTTACTGGCTTACCTAATGGTATTAACTGGTCTATGACTGTTCCTTCTGGAAATCCAAATAATAGACTATTAGGAGGAGAAAGAGGATGTATTAATTTCTCAGGCATTACTAATGACAATATTGGTGATTACAGGCTTGGAATATATGTTTGTTTAAAAATTAATCTTTCTCCATCACCTTTGTGCGATGAATTTTGTGCACTTACTCAAACTATTGAAGGATTGGGTCAATCCTTTTTCTTAGAACCAAGCTATTACTTGAGAGTAAAGAATAGCGGCAGTGCCTGCGATTCAGTTTTAAACCCCATTATTTGTTCCACATTTCAACCATTAGATTCGATAAACTCAATTAATGTTGTTGCTAATAATAATTCAATTTGTATTGGTGATACTGTAGATTTGTTTGTTTTTCATCAGGGCGGCATAGCACCATATACATACACATGGTCAAATGGCGCAGGTAATTTAAATGCTATTTCTGTTTCGCCTTCAACTACAACTACTTATTCTGTAACAATTACCGATGCTAATGGTAATACTGCATCTAATAGCGTAACTATTAATGTTAGTACACAACCTACTAATGTTATTGCAGGTAAGGTAAGATTAAGCACTAATGATAGTATTGCTAATATGAAAGTTCTGTTAATACAAGTAGATAGTAGTTTTAATGTTAATGCTGTAGATTCTACACTTACAGATGCCTCAGGCAACTTTACTTTTACTGCCACAGGTAATTATTTGTACGTAAAAGCTATACCAGATAGCACGTTATATCCTAATGAAATGCCTACTTATCATTATGGATTTACTGAAGCATTTCCTTTTCTATTGTTGTTTGATTTAGGTTTGTCTTCACCCAATTGCGGAAATGACAATTTATTTTTTAATACCCTTTCGGGCAATAACCCCGGTGGTAGTGGTTTTATTTCGGGTAATATTTTTCAAGGGGCAGGCAAGCGGCAAAATGCAGCAGCCGTTGGGCAATATGTTTTTTTAGTAAATAGTAATAATGAACCGGTAGATTACACAGTAACTAATGCTGATGGCTATTTTGCTTTCAGTAATATTGCTTTGACAAATTACCGCATATTTGTAGATGTCCCTAATTTTAACGTCAATGCAGCACCTAATGTATCTTTAAATAACAACACACCAACAGCAGAAAACTTGCAATTTTATTTAGAAGATTTGGTGAATAGCGTAATACTAAAATCATTTACTCAAATCAATGATGTGCAGTTATTTCCAAACCCTAGCAAAGGGAAAGTAACCATTACTACTGAATTTAATGGACTAGTAAAACAAATTAACCTAAGTATTACTGACATGCAAGGCAAAGAAATTTTTGCAGAGCCAATAAATGTTTCAGGAAAAAGCTTTGAAAAAACCATAGACTTAAGCAACTCCCCGAAAGGTCTTTATTTTATTCAATTAAAAGCCAATGAAGTTGTGTTGAATAGAAAGTTGATGGTGTATTAATGTTAAAAAATAAGCAAAGCCCTTACAATATTTTTTTTATTTAGTTAAAATTATTTTTTTAATAAAATGGGCGCATAAAAGCTTTATGCACCCATTTTATTAATTTCTGTTAAAAATCTAATATTTTTTACTGAAATCTTTACTTTCTAAAACTATATTTGCTTTCGGTTGTAAGTGAGAAAAATAATATTGTAACGCGCCAATAGATGAATCTAAATAATATCAACGAGGGGGTTTTTGATAACGCATCTTTCAAGGATAATCCTGTAAAAAGATTTTTCAAGCTGCTTTCTCTTGATAAAAAAGACCTTACCCGAGTATATATTTTTGCATTAATGTCTGGTGGTATAGCATTAACATTACCTTTAGCTATACAAGGCATTATAAGCCAAATTATGGCAGCACAGGTAGCTACTTCACTTTATGTGCTTATAGCCCTAGTGTGTCTGGCAACTGTTTTTTCAGGTATTTTTCAGGTAATGCAACTTAGAATATTAGAAGATATTCAGCGCAGAATTTTCACCAGAACTTCCTTTGAATTTGCCTACAAAATTCCCCGTTTCAGAATAGAAAATTTTTCTTCAGAATACCCGCCTGAGCTTATTAATAGATTTTTTGATATTATTTCAGTTGAAAAAAATCTTCCGAAAATTATTTTAGACCTTTCGGTTTCTATAGTAAGCATTATTCTTGGTTTGGTATTATTGTCTTTCTACCATCCGTTTTTTGTATTTTTTGGATTTATGCTCTTGGGTTTTTTGTATGTGGTTTTTAAATATACCGGTGAAAAAGGTTTTACTACCAAAATGAAAGAATCCTCTCATAAGTATAAACTAGCCGGTTGGTTAGAAGAATTAGGACGATCAATTGTTACCTTTAAAATAGCCAACGAGCCCAATGTTTCTTTGTACAAGGCCGATAAGATTATTGGTAATTATTTAGATGTAAGAGAGAAACACTTTGGGGTATTACTTACACAATACGGAATGGTTATAACCTTCAAAGTACTTATTATTACTGGTTTGCTAATAATGGGAGCTTATTTGGTTATTGGGCAGGAAATAAATTTAGGGCAGTTTGTGGCGGCCGAGATAATAATATTTATAGTTATCAGCGCAGTTGAAAAGCTTATCTATACTTTAAAAAGTGTGTATGAAGTGTTGGTAGGAATGGAAAAAATTTCTCAAGTATTATCGCTACCGGTTGAAAGTGAAAAAGGCATAAATTTTAAAGATGCCGATACAGGTTTAGGCCTTTCATTAAAAACACATAACCTTAATTATTACACCTATAATAGCGATGTAAAGGCATTAAGTAACTTAAATATTAATATAACATCTGGTGAAAGGGTTTGTGTTATAGGAAGCAATGGCTCAGGAAAATCTACATTAGTGAATTTGCTTTCGGGTATTTATTGTGATTATACAGGCTCTCTTTCATTTAACGACATACCAGCGCAGAATTATGAAGTTTCTAGCCTCAGAACAAAAATTGGTTGTTGTTTTTATCCTGAAGATATTTTTGCAGGTACTATTGCCGAAAACATCATTTTAGGTAACGATGATTTGTACCAAAGTATGGTTCATTGCCTTGAGAGTTTAGGTTTAATGGAGTTTGTTAACAGTCTCCCTGCAGGTTTCGATACTATTATGTATCCTGAAAATAGAAGATATCCTAAAAGTGTTATTAAAAAAATTATTCTGGCAAGAAACATTATTAAGCAACCCCGTCTTCTTATTCTTGATGACTTGCTAATGCAAATTCAACAAGAAGAAAGACAGAAAATAATTGAATATCTGGTAGATAAAAAACATAACTGGACTTTGGTGCTTATTTCAAACGATATAAATATTGCTTCGGCATGTGACAGAATTATTGAATTAAGAAACGGAGAAGTTGTTACTGATATGAAAACAGAAGACGCATTAAAAGTAGCATCGGTAAAAGAAATATTGAAGCATTAAAGTATGACGGCAACACCCGAACAAATAAAAGCCTTTAAAGTAACAGCCTTCGATAAGGTTGCCAAAAAAAATACCGGCAAGTGGTTATCCAACTCTTTGCTGGTGCTTTTTTTATGGGCACTTATTATTATGTTTTTGCCATGGACTCAAAACATTAATTCTTCAGGAAGAGTTACTGCGCTTGACCCTGCTGAACGCCCGCAAACCATACATGCAACAATTCCAGGAAGAGTAGAGAAATGGTTTGTTGAAGAAGGGCAATTTGTTAAAGAAGGCGATACCATTGTTTTTATTTCAGAAGTAAAAGATGATTATTTCGACCCCCAACTACTTGGCAGAACAAAAAATCAGATTGAAGCAAAAGAATTGGCTATGCAATCTTATCAGCAAAAAGTTGTTGCTCTGGAAAATCAAATAAATGCACTAAAAGAAAATTTAACCTTAAAGCTAAAGCAGGCTCAAAATAAGTTAATTCAGGCTGAATTAAAAATTTCTTCAGACAGTATAGAATTTCGTGCAGCCAAAAATAATTTTGAAATTGCCGAAAAGCAGTTTAATCGTCAGCAAGAACTTTATAAGCAAGGTTTAGTGTCGCTTACTAATTTGGAAGTACGCGAGCTTAAATTTCAAGAATCAATAGCCAAATTAATTTCTTCTGAAAACAAATTAATAAGTAGCCAAAACGAGTACATAAATGCTAAGATTGAGCTTAATGCTATTAAAAATGAATATGCCGATAAAATAGCTAAAACCCAATCGGAAAGAGCCAGCGCATTATCGCAACAGTTTGATGCCGATGTAGAAATAGCTAAGCTCAACAATCAGTTAAGCAACTACTCAATAAGAGCAGGCTTCAGGTTTATTACAGCTCCGCAAGATTGCTACATAAATAAAGCACTCATTACAGGTATTGGCGAAACCATGAAAGAAGGTGATGCCATTGTTAGTATTACGCCTGCTTTACATAATAAAGCTGTAGAATTATTTGTTTCACCTGTAGATTTACCATTGGTAAGAATTGGTGATAAAGTAAGAATAATTTTCGATGGTTGGCCGGTATTTGTTTTTAGTGGTTGGCCCAATGTTTCATTCGGAACCTTTGGTGGGGTGGTAGTGGCTATAGACCAAAATGTTTCTGAAAACGGACAATTCCGATTATTGGTGGCTTATGATGAGAATGATGTAGATTGGCCAAAACAAATTAGAATGGGTGGAGGTGCGAAGGGTATATTATTATTAAAAGATGTGCCTATTTGGTATGAAATATGGCGACAGCTTAATGGCTTCCCACCAGACTTTTATGAGCCCGCTTCAGCTATAAAAACTAACAAAGACAAATCTAAAACCGACAATAAGAAGTGAGAAAAGCAATACCATTAATTTGTTGTATTATGTTGTGGTTAACAACATACAACAAATCCTTTTCTCAAAACAATACCGATTCCGTTCAACTGCTAACACCCGAAAAGTTTTTCGATTTAATACTACAATATCATCCTGTAGCAAAACAAGCCGATTTAATTCCGAAATATGCCAGACAACAATTGGTAGTAGCACGTGGGGGCTTCGACCCTTATTTCTTTTCATCGCTCGACCAAAAACAGTTTAGCGAGAAAGAATATTTCTTGTTAAATGAAAGCGGTTTTAAAGTGCCCACTTGGTATGGTATTGAATTAAAAGGTACCTACACGTTCAATAGGGGAACTAATCTGAATCCCGAAAACGCAATGCCTGTAAACGGGCAGGCTTTGGCAGGTATTAGTGTTCCTGTTGGGCAAGGTTTGTTTATAGATGAAAGACGTGCCGTTCTAAAACAGGCAAAAATATTTACCGAGTCAAGCGTGTTCGATAGAATTACCATGCTGAACGATTTATTGTTTACAGCAGCCAAAGAATACTGGGAATGGACTTTTCAATACAATAACTACATAACTTTTCAAAATGCACTGCTAGTTGCCGAAGAAAGATTCAATGGGGTAAAACAAAGCTTAGAATATGGCGATGTGCCTGCAATAGATACATTAGAAGCCTTTATTAACCTGCAAAATCTTCAGTTCAATGCCAACGAAGCATTAATGTTATACAAAAATGCCACGTTCATGCTCTCCAATTTTCTTTGGTTTGAAAACAACGTTCCATTAGAAATTACCGATAATTTACAACCCATTAGTCTTCAGGATATCAACTTTCAGAATACACCAAAGGCCGATTCTATAGAAGCAATCATAAATGCCATAAGCGTTACCCACCCCGAAATAAGAAGTTTGCAGTTGTTTATAAAACAACTTGATATTGAACGCAAGTTGAAGCTGGAATACTTAAAACCAAGAATAAACCTAAACTACAACGTGCTTAGCACCAACCAGTTTACCTTCAATACCAATCCGGAATTTGCCAACCTGTTTAACACCAACTATAAGTGGGGCTTCGATGTTTCTTTTCCGCTGTTTTGGGGAAAGGGTAGGGGCAACTACAAACTAGCCAAACTAAAAATTGCCGATACCGAATACAAACTACAATTAAAACAACAAGAAATTATTAATAAAATACAAACCTATTTCAACGAGCTTACTATACTAAGAAATCAGGTTGATTTATATGAAGAAGCTACTACAAACTATAATCGCTTGCTCATTGCCGAAGAAATAAAATTTCAAACCGGTGAAAGCTCTATGTTCTTAATCAATGCCCGCCAAATGAAATTGCTTGAGTTTCAAATTAAATTGCTCGAAGTAAAATCTAAATACTTCAAAGCCCTGGCAGGCGTAGCATGGTCTAGCGGAACAATAGCCACACAATAATTGTAAAGCTTTTTTTGTAAACCAATAGTTGCTCAGCTTATTTAGAATATTTTTGCAGAAAAATTATACCCCATGAATTTTGTTGATGAATTAAGATGGCGCGGCATGTTGCACGATATTATGCCCGAAACTGAAGAGCTGTTAAACAAAGGCGAAGTAGTAGCAGGCTATATAGGCTTCGACCCCACTGCCGATTCATTACATGTGGGTAGCTTAGCTCAAATCATGACCTTGCTATTGTTTCAGAAAGCAGGGCATAAACCCATTGCGTTGGTAGGTGGTGCAACAGGCATGGTGGGCGACCCTTCAGGAAAATCGCAAGAGCGCAATTTATTAGATGAAGCAGCCTTAGATAAAAACCTGAAAGGCATTCAGGCACAACTTGAAAAGTTTTTAGACTTTAACTGTGGTGCTACTTCAGCAGAAATAGTAAATAATTACGACTGGTTTAAAAACTTTTCTTTTCTCGATTTTATTCGCGATGCCGGAAAGCACATTACCGTAAATTACATGATGGCAAAAGATTCCGTAAAGAAAAGAATTACAGGCGAGGAAAGAGAAGGCATGTCGTTTACCGAATTTAGCTACCAGCTTATTCAGGGCTATGATTTTTACCACTTGTGGAAAGCAAAAAATGTAAAACTACAAATGGGTGGCAGCGACCAATGGGGAAACATAACAACAGGTACCGAGTTTATTCGCAGAAAAGACGGTGGCAAAGCCTTTGCCCTTACCACCCAATTAATAAAGAAAGCCGATGGTACAAAATTCGGAAAAACTGAAAGCGGAAACGTTTGGTTAGATGCTGCCAAAACCTCGCCTTATCAGTTTTATCAGTTTTGGCTGAACACCAGCGATGAAGATGCCAAAAGCTATATCCGCATTTTTACATTGTTGAATAAAGAAGAAATTGAGGCTCTTGAAACCGAACACAATGCCGCTCCACATTTAAGAACCCTGCAAAAGGCCTTGGCTAAAGATGTTACCATACGTGTACATTCTGAAGCAGCTTACCTTGCGGCTGTAGAAGCCTCAGAAATTTTATTCGGAAAAGGCACCGAAGAATCATTAAGAAAACTTTCTGAACAAGATTTTTTAAGTGTGTTTGAAGGTGTGCCGCAATTTAATATTCCTAAATCTGATTTAGAAAACGGTATAAATATTATCGATTTGCTGGTAGAAAAAACAAATGTTTTCCCCTCAAAAGGTGAAGCCCGAAAAATGCTGCAAGGCGGTGGCGTATTGCTGAATAAAAACAAAGTAGAACAAGCAGAATTTACCGTTAGCAACGAAAACCTTATAAACGGTAAATACCTTTTAGCACAAAAAGGCAAGAAAAATTACTTTTTAATTATTGCGGAGTAATAGAATGTATTTTTATTTTATAACCTTGTAATATAATCTTCTGCCGAAAAAATTATTCCTCCACTACACACACAAACAATTTATTCTCACGATTCATAAGATTGAATAAAGATTCAAAACCTACACGTGCAATAATGTATTTGTTCTTAGGTGATATGTATTGTTCGATGGTTTCTTTAATGTCAAGTGTTTTCAATTCTGCTTCGCTATTGTAACGAATGTAAACCGTTAAATCGAATTGTGTATCTAAATGCAATTTGCGCGTGGCATTGCCGTTTAGGTTTTTTTGTAACTTCTTAAATTCGTAACGGTAGTGATAAGATAATGCTGAAACATCAGATAATACTGCACTTCCGGTAGGATAGCTGCCTGCACCTTTACCGGTAAATAATTGCCTATCGGAGAAAGCACCCTCTACTTCTACTGCATTGTTTTCATTATAAATAAAATATAGTGGGGTGTCTTTAGTAACTAAATGGGGCAACACATAAGACTTTAGTTTATCGCCATCTTTAAAAGCAGTGGCGATGAGTTTTATGCGCTTTTCTTTTTCGCTGGCATAACGAATATCAAAATCGGTGATATTGTTAATGCCAAGGTTCAATACCTGTTCGGGTTTTAGAATAATACCAAAAGCATGTACTATAAGTATTACGAGTTTGTATTTGGCATCATAACCTGCCACATCTAACCAAGGGTCTATTTCGGCAAAGCCCAGTTCTTGGGCTTGTTTTACTACAGCAGTATAATCGGCTTTATCTTTCTCCATTTTGGTGAGAATATAATTGCTGCTGCCATTAATAATACCACTAACACGACTTAGCAATTCATTATCGTAATATTCTTCCAGGTTTCTTAAAATAGGTATGCCGCCTGCCACTGCACCTTCATACAATAGTGCCACATCTTTTTCTTGTGAAAGCTTGTATAGGAATTCAAAGTTTTCAGCAATCAATTTTTTGTTGGCGGTAACTACATCCCATTTTTTATTCATGGCTTCAGTAACCAACTCTAATGCCTCTTCAGAATTATCTATGAGTTCTATTACCACATTCAAGTCGTCACGACCCAACACGCCTTCTTTATCGAAAGCGAAATGACTCATATCTATTTTGCGAGGTTTGCTGCGGTGTTTCACCACAATTTTTTTAATATCGGCAGTAAAGCTTTGCGACTGCTGTAATACATCATAAAGCCCTTGCCCCACACAGCCAAAGCCAAAAAGTCCTAAGTTTAAATGTTTGTTCATTATTTCAGTATTGAGAATTAAGTAGTGAGTAGTGAGATAAAACTTTTTGGTCTCATATCTCACTTCTCAATGCTCCTATCTATTTAAAAAGTTTTTCAAAATTCCGGTTAATTGCTGAAACTCTAAAAGGAAACCATCGTGCCCAAATAAGGTTTCTATTTCATGGTATTCAGCATTGGGTATATTTTGTGCTAAAAATTGTTGTTCGTGTGGTGGGTACAGAATATCGGTATTTAAGCCAATACAACACGCCTTTGCTTTTATGGTTTTCAGAATTTCTTCTACACTATTATATCGGCCTCTTGCTATATTATGACTATCCATTGCTTTCGATAAAGTATAATAAGCATAGGCATTGAAACGCTTTGCTAATTTTTCGCCCTGATATTGCTGGTAAGAACTTGCCTTAAAATTATCGGCTTTATTTTCAGTATCTGATTGTGTATGCTGAAAAGTATTATAATGGCGATAAGACAACATGGCAATGGCTCGTGCTGCTTTCAGCCCATCGTTGGCTGCGTGTTCGCTCTCGTTGCCCCAGGTATTATCTGCTGTAAGTGCCATGCGCTGCGCTTCGTTAAAAGCAATGCCCCATGCCGAATGGCGAGCATTCGTGGCAATGGGCACAATATTTTCAAAAACATCAGGTTCAGTTACTGCCCATTCCAGCACTTGCTGCCCACCCAATGAACCACCTATAGCTACATAAATTTTATCAATGCCTAAATGCTTGCGCAACAATATATGCGCCTGCACCATGTCTTTAATAGTGATGAGCGGAAACTCACTGTAGAAAGGTTTTTCGGTGTCAGCATTTCTGCTTAATGCACCTGTGGTACCATAGCACGAACCCAGTACATTGGCACAAACAATAAAATATTCTGAAGGATTAAAGAAATCGTTTTCGCCCATTAAACCTTTCCACCAATCGGCTACATTGCTGTTGGCAGTAAGCGCATGGCACACCCACACTACTTTGCTTTTACCCGCTTCAAAGTTGCCATAAGTATGGTAGGCAATTTCTATTTCAGGAAGTGTATCTCCTGATTCAAGAGTAAAAGTTTTTTTATACTGAAAAATGTGCTGGGGCATTAATAAAATTCAATTAAAATTTCATGCAAAGACACAAAGGCACAAAGATATTACCTTCGTGCCTTTACATGAGGTATATTATGCTACTAATTCAGGAGATTTTATTGTTGCAAATGCTTGCTCAAAATCGGCTATAATATCATCTATATGTTCAATACCTACCGATACTCTTACTAATGTAGGCGAAACCCCCGCAGCTAATTGTTCTTCAACACCTAATTGCTCGTGTGTAGTAGAAGCAGGATGAATAACCAACGTTTTAGCATCGCCCACATTAGCTAAATGGCTGGCTAATCTCAGGCTGTTTATAAATTGAACCGCATCTTCTTTGCCACCTTTCAATTCAAAATTTAACACGCCACCAAAACCGTTTTTCAAATATTTTTTTGCCAAAGTATGATAAGGAGAACTTTCTAAACCAGGATAGGTTACACGCTGAACAGACTCATGTTTTTCTAACCATTTCGCCAATGCCAAAGCATTATCTACATGGCGTTGCACACGCAGCGATAAAGTTTCTAAACCTTGTAGTAACAAGAAAGAATTAAACGGACTCAATGCCGGACCAAAATCGCGCAAGCCTTCCACACGAGCACGAATTGCAAAAGCAATATTAGGTAAACCAAGCGGATTTCCTTCGCCAAATACATCCCAAAACTTCAAGCCATGATAACCTTCAGAGGGCTCTGTAAATTGAGGAAATTTACCATTGCCCCAATTATAATTTCCCCCATCAACAATAACACCGCCAATGCTGGTGCCATGTCCGCCAATCCACTTGGTTGCAGATTCTACCACAATATTAGCTCCTAAAGCTAAAGGCTGAATTAAATAACCACCTGCTCCAAATGTATTATCTACTACCAATGGTAAGTCATGTTTTTTGGCTAGTGAAACAAATGCATCAAAATCGGGCACGTTTCCTCTTGGATTGCCAATTGATTCAATATATAATGCCTTTGTTTTTTTATTAATCAGTTTTTCAAAACTTTCTATTTTGTCGCCATCAGCAAAACGAACCTCAATACCCAAGCGCTTGAACGCTACTTTAAATTGATTGTATGTGCCACCATACAAAAAAGGAGTAGATACAAAGTTGTCGCCCGCTTGCAAAATATTATTTAGTGCAATAAACTGTGCCGCTTGTCCTGATCCTACTGCCAAGGCAGCCACACCGCCTTCTAAAGCAGCCACACGTTTTTCAAAAACATCGGTAGTGGGGTTCATAATACGTGTGTAAATATTTCCAAATTCTTTCAGCCCGAATAAATTGGCTGCATGTGCTGCATTATTAAACTGATAAGAAGTAGTTTGATAAATAGGCACTGCTCTTGAGTTAGTAGTGGGATCAACTTCTTGCCCTGCATGAAGTTGCAATGTTTCAAATTTATAATTACTCATAATGTTGGTTTTAAATTGTGATTTTAATATTTTGCTAATGAATTGTCTATTTGGTCGGCATAGGCTAAAATGCCACCTTTCAGGTTGTATAAATTATCAAAACCAAAACGTTCTTCCAGCACACGAATAGCATCGGCACTACGCTTGCCACTTCGGCAATGCACTACTACCTGCTTGTCTTTATTTATTTTATCTACGTGCTGAAGCACAGTTCCCAAAGGAATCAATTCACCGCCTAAATTGGCAATTTCAAATTCATAATCTTCGCGAACATCAATTAACTGAAAATCAGCTTTTGAATCGAAGAGTTGCTTTAACTCTTGTACGGTTATTTCTTTCACAGTATTTAAATTTTGGTTTTCTGAAGTTGAAGGTTGTTTTACAATACCACAAAATTGCTCATAATCTATTAATGCTTTTATAGTGGGGTTTTCGCCCGAAATAGGGTTGTGTTTATCTTTCTTGAAACGTAAAATTCTGGTTTCAAAATTTAACGCATCGTAAGTAAACAGTCTGCCTACCAATGGGTCGCCAACGCCTGTAATTACTTTAATTACTTCGCTTGCCTGCATACTGCCAATAATGCCCGGCAGCACGCCTAACACGCCACCTTCGGCACAGCTTGGCACTAATCCTGGTGGTGGTGGCTCCGGATATAAATCGCGATAATTAGGCCCCACTTCGCCATTTTCATATTGATAGTTGAATACGGTTACCTGCCCATCGAAACGGAAAATAGAACCATACACATTGGTTTTACCTAACAGTACACTGGCATCGTTTACCAAATATCTTGTTGGAAAATTATCGGTACCATCGGCTACTACATCATAGTCTTTCAAAATATCGAAAGCATTTGATGAATGAAACTGTGTATTGTAAGTAACAAATTTCACATGCGGATTTAACTGTGCCAAACGCTCGGCAGCCACTTCTACTTTTGGCCTGCCTAAATCTTTAACCGTGAACAATACTTGACGTTGCAGGTTGCTATCGTCAACCACATCCATATCTACAATACCAATAGTACCTACGCCCGCAGCGGTTAAGTACAACAACAATGGCGCACCTAAACCGCCTGTACCAATCACTAATACTTTAGCGTTTTTTAATTTCTTCTGACCTTCAATATTGAATTCAGGAATAATGATATGCCTGCTGTAACGCTCAAGTTCGGCTTTTGAAAATTTTACGTCTTGCCAACCCATTCTTTGAAGTTAGATTTTAGAAGTTAGAAATTTGATTTATAATTTATCATAGCTATTCAGCAATTGTCGAAAATAGAATATCGCACAGTCGAATATCGTTTTTTACTTTCCACCTGCAATGGCAGGAACAATGCTAATCACTGTATCGGCTGCAACGGCAGTATTTTCATTGTCTAAGCCACGAATATCGTCTTCGCCCACAAATACTTTTATGAACGAACGAATATTACCATCGTTGTCGATTAAATGATATTTCAAGTCGGGAAATTTGTCGGTTAATTCAGCTACCGCTTCTTTCACCGTGTTTTTGGTAGATTGAAAATTGGGTTCGTTGTTAGTGAATTTTCTTAATGGTGTTGGGATAATAATTTTTGCCATTGTTGTTTGATTTTAGATTTTAGATTTTAGAATTCAGATTTTATATTGATGTATTTTGATTTTTGAATTTAGGGTTTAGCCCCGATAGCTATCGGGATTTGAATTTTTTCTTCTGAAAACTTTCCTTTTTCATTGAGCCTCCACGATAAAATATTATCCGTTTTATTTTTTCTTACTGAAACAATGGTGTAAGAAAAAAATGGTAATGCTTGTTTTAAATCGTGTTCAGAAGGCACTGCCGGATGATCGGGATGGGAATGATACACGCCCAATAAGGTGAAATCATTTTCATCGGCAAATCTTTCTGCTTTCATATAATCGAATGCTGAAATTTCAAAACGTCTCTCTTTATTTTCAGCTTTATCGTTATTTACTTCTTTAGCTATTGTAACTATTCTCTCATCGCCCTCTTCTTTTCCGAATAAAAATCCGCAACACTCATAAGGATACGATTGCTCTGCATCGTTGATGATTACTTGTTGCGCTTCTTTGGTAATGTTTAGTTTCATTTTTGCAGCCTTTAGCTTTTAGCCGTTAGCAATTAGTTTTCTTATTTATCTAATTTTCCAATTGTCTTATTTCTCTTATCTCACTTCTTAATACTTAATACTCACTACTATTTATCTAATCAACTCATTCAACACTTCCTGATAATTACTGCCGTGGTCGGGAAAAACGGTAACGATTACCCCTTCTTCAATTTCATTTGCCAACTTCACCGCACTCACCACATTGGCTGCTGAAGAAGAGCTTAACAACACGCCTTCCAGTTTTGCCATTCTCACAATCATATCATACGCATCGCCTGTGCCCACCTCACGATTTTCATCGGCTAATGTGGTGTCATAAATGCCCGGCACTTTGGCGGTTTCCATGTGTTTCCAGCCTTCCAAACCATGCAAAGCAAAATCGGGTTGCAACGAAACAACTTTAATATTGCTGTTCAACTGTTTCAGTTTTCTTGATGTTCCGGTGAAAGTTCCCGTAGTGCCCAAACCTGCAATGAAATGCGTTATTTGTTTTTCTGTTTGGCTGAAAATTTCTTCGCCTGTGGTGTTGTAATGTGCTTTCCAATTATTGTCGTTATTGTACTGGTCGGCATAATAGTATTTATCGGGGTTTTCGGCAAATAACTGCTTGGCTTTTTCCTGTGAGCCATCGGTAGAATCGAACTTAGACGTTTCAATCAGTTTAGCACCGTAAAATTTCAGTGCATATTTTTTTTGCAACGAAGTATTTTCAGGAATACATAAAGTAACTGGAATACCCAATGCTGCACCGATGGCTGCATAAGCCACACCTGTATTGCCGCTGCTGGCATCTAACAGGTTCCTTTCCCTATCTAACTTACCTTCTAAAACAGCTTGCTTAATAATATTGAAGGCCGGGCGGGTTTTCACGCTCATACCCAATTGCTGCCATTCCATTTTGGCAAAAATTTTCACTTTAGGGTTGCTGTGCAGTTTAGTAATAGGGAAAAGGGGCGTATTGCCAACAAACTGTTGTACCGCGCCCAATTTCTCTATCAGGCTATTGTTATGGTAAACCGCATTTTCTTTTACTGTTGCCATAGTTGGCTATATTTTTTTAATAGTTATAAAATGAAAAAACCCTCCGTTTGTGGCGGAGGGTTTATCTTTTATTTTATTTACCTGTTTAGTTTACACTAACACATCAAATAACAGACAACCATCCCGCACTGCGAGTTTCGCAACAACAGCAACAACACATTTGGATGGTTATAGTTTTCATAATTGAAAGCAAATGTATGTACTTAAACTTAAATTGTCAAAAAAAGTTTTTTAAAGTTTCGATATTATTTCAAAGGTAGTATTGGGTTTCTAAAAATGATGTTATTAAGTGCTAAAATTTGTTTTGGGTAGCGGATGCTACTACTAGAGGGGGGCATCTTTTATATCAAGATATCTCTGATAATATTCTATGAATTCGGATGGTTTAAAAACAATTGTATTAATCCCGAGTTTTTCATAAATCAATTTAGTTTTCTTATATGACTTATTGTCGTTTATAACATAGAAATTACAAATAGAAGCAAATGCAGCGTGAAATGCATCTTCAGTTGTATTTTTAAATGTTTCTTTTCTTCCTTTTTTTATGTTCACTTTGTCTTCTTGATAGCCGTGCATATCAAGTAAGAGATATTCGTTTGTGATTTCATTAAACCATTCAGGTGCATTTTTTGTATTATCGATAAATTGATTTGGGCTAGTACCAATTTGCTTATACTTCCCGTCAATTATTTTATATGGGTCATTTGAGTCAAAAATCTTATCTCTATTAATTCCCAATCCTCCCTGAACAGTTTTTCTTAATTCTTGATAACCGTCAGATTCGTTAAGGTTTAAGTTCATTTTACTGAAAATCTTAAAAAATCCTTCCATCGTTGGATTTTCTTTAAGTCCAGGAAACATTTTGTCCATTTGTTCAGCACTTTCGGGATTTTCAAATGCTTGTTTGAATGATTCTTCGAGAAGTATTGATTTAAGTAGATTTATGAGCAATTTTCCGATACCTTTAGTAAGGTCATCTTGTTCGAAAATGTTCATTAATCCATCAAGACTTATATCGTTAAAAAGGTCTTTTTCCTCAATTCTTTGTTCAAAAAGTTCTTTAGGTCGGTAAAAATCAAGCACAACTTCTTTTCCTGTGTTCATTAAACACTTGTCTTTAGTTAACTCCGAAATAAAGTTTAAATCTGATTCTACATAA
Source organism: uncultured Chitinophagaceae bacterium (assembly GCA_964543705.1). Lineage (GTDB taxonomy): Bacteria > Bacteroidota > Bacteroidia > Chitinophagales > CAIOSU01 > CAYSGX01. The sequence continues at coordinate 53,282 of CAZIZP010000008.1, read as the reverse complement.
TCTCTTTGTGTGTCGGTTTCTTTAAAGCTAGAAAGTATATCCCCAATATGGGAAGTAGAAAAAGGAATTAAAAATTTTTCATTATCAAAAATTATTTCTCTTAGCTCTTTATGGTCGCCATTTTTTATTTGCGACATTACGTTCCAATCGAAATATATTTTAATCATTTGCAGTTTGTGTTTTCAAGCTTGCAGCCCCCACCGGTAGCAGCCTCCGCTACTACCCAAAACCCCATAAAGCATCCGCTTATATTTTTCATCTTGTTTCAAGATAAGTATTTTCTAAAATATTTACTTCACCCATTTTTTTTGAATAGACTCCTTTTCATAACTCCTTTCCGTCATTTCATGAGTGCTTTCCGCTGATTCACGGGCTCTTTCCGTCATTTCACGAGTGCTTTCCGCTATTTCACGACCTCTTTCCGAGGTTTCACGAGTGCTTTCCGCCATTTCACAGACTCTTTCCGGGGTTTCACGAGTGTGTTCCGCCATTTCACGACCTCTTTCCGGGGTTTCACAGGGTCTTTCCGCCCTTTCACAACCTCTTTCCGTCATTTCACGATTGCATTCCGCCATTTCACGAGCTCTTTCCGGCTTCGGAAACTACTCGTGAAACAAAAAATTCTGCCAAAATGACATTAAACATGACAAATTTAATTTGCATGTGTAATTATTATACGGCAGAAAAGGAAAATGAGGAAATTGAGTGAAACACTAAACTCTAAATGCTAAACAAATTCAAAATTCAAAAAGTAAAAGCTTCAGCATAAAGGAAGATGAGAAAATTGAGAATAATAAGAGAATTGAGTATTGGATCTACCCAAAACTTAAAACTTAAAACATAAAGCTAACAGCTAAAGGCTAACGGCTCTACCCAAAAACTGATAACTGATTACTGAAGACTGATAACTTAAAACTAAAAATCCTCCATCATGCCGCCATCGGGCATGCCGCTTCCTCTGCCGCCTTTTTTTCTGTTGTTCCAGCTTTCGCTGCTGCCAAAGCGGTAGTTAAACGACAGGGTTACTACCCTCGATTCTCTTTGTCTGAAAAAGAATTGTTCAAAGGCCTCTTGTTCTTGTATAAATGAAAATCTTCTGCTGAAAAAAATATCTTGTGCGTTAATGGTAATGGTGCCTTTGTTTTTCAAAACATCTTTTTTCAAAGCAATATCGGCACCCCATATATGTTTTATGCTTCCCTGTGCGGTGGGCATGGGGCTGTTGTAAAAGGTAGTTATTTGCAAAGCTGCATTTTTCCAGAAACGAAAGTTTTCGGCATGTTTCAGAATATAAGCAAAGCCACTGTTAGATAAGCCGGGTGCTAAATTGTTTCCGTTTACAAAAGATTGATAACCATTTACGCTGGTGGTCATATCCCACCATTTAAACCAGTTGTTTCTTACAATTAATTCTACGCCATAAGAATATTGTTTATTCAGGTTTTCAAATGTAACGGTTGAAACACCTTCTTCGTTAATGGTTCTTATTCGGCCAATATTATTATTGGTTTGGCGGTAATAAGTGCTTGCCGAAACAAAGTGTTTGTTAAACGATTTATTCCAGCCCAGTTCTACCGAATGAAAAATTTCAGGATTCAGATTAGGGTTGCCAATGCGCAGGTTATAGGGGTCGCTAAGTTCTATAAAAGGCATTAGCTGCCTGAACCACGGGCGACTGATACGCTTGGAATAGCTGAGTTGCAATTGATGGTTGCTTGTAAATGTATAGGCTAAAAATCCCGTGGGAAATAAATTGAAATAGCTGTTGCTGATGCGGGCATCGGCAGTGGTGAAAGATTGCCCTGTGCCGTTAATCATAGTTTGCTCGCCACGCAACCCCAACTGATAGCTCAATGCCTTAAACTTGTTGCTGTAGGTAAAATATCCGGCATACACCTGTTCGGTATAATTAAAAATTCTTCTGCCATTGAGCGAATCGGGAATATAGCTGCCTGTAAGCGTGTCGAGATTATCTAAAAGATAATCGCCCGAAATATCTCTTACAGAAGCCTTAATGCCTGTTTCAAATTTACTGTCTTTATTAAGTGCATGGGTGTAATCGGCCTGCCCTATGTATTGCCTGGTTATGCCTTCATCGATATTTATTTGAGAAAACACAAAATCGTAATCATCGGGTATGTAGTTCAGCACGGTGTATCGGTCGGTAAATTCAGAAAACTCTCTTCGGTAGTTGTTAGAAAAAGTGCCGTCAGCAGTAAACTCTCTTCCGGGTTTTTTAAAAGTTTTTCTGTAGTTAAGATTGGCTTCGTAGTTGTACGATTTGCGGTTGTTATCAATATCTCTAACAATTTTATTGCCCAACAGGCGGTTTTCATCATAGTTTAAAAACTCAATCAGTTCAGGAGTTTTGTTATTGTCGCTGTTAAAAGACAACGAGCCGCTAATGGTATTGGTTTTGTTAATGTAGTATTCTGCGGTGCCTTTAACATTATTGTTTAGCGGTATTCTGTCGCCTGTATTAATTTGTTCCGAATAAAAAGAAGTATCGGCAAAAATATTTTTGCGCACATTAATACCATCGAAAAAGCGCGGGTTATAATTGGCCGCATAACTAACCCCCACACTGTATTTTTTATTCTTATAGTTGAGCGCGAAGTTGCCCCCCGCTTTATTGTAAATAGTATAGTTTACGCCTACATTACCGCTTAAATTTTCTTTCTCGTTTCTTTTGGTAATTATGTTAATTATACCTGCCGAACCTTCAGCATCGTATTTAGAAGAGGGGTTAGTTATAATTTCAATACTTTGAATAGTGCTTGCCGGAATTTGCTGCAATATTTGAGCACGGTCGCCACCGGCAATAGTAGAAGGCTTCCCGTTAATCAATACGTTTACATTCTCGCTGCCTCTTAAGCTTATATTGCCATCGGCATCTTGCGAAACTGAAGGAATATTTTGCAATACATCGGTAGCGGTGCCACCGGTAGCGGTAATATTCTTTTCAATATTATATACTCGTTTATCGGCTTGCTGCTGCACAAAAGGTTTTTCGGCAGTTACTTCTACTTCTTTTAATCTTTTCACATCGGGCTGTATGGTAATTGTACCCATTTGCTTTTCGTTTTCTGAAGCAGTAATTGTAAGCGGTGTACTGAAATAATCTTTAAACCCCAGCGATTGTATTTTAACAGTGTACTTCCCTGCGGAAACATTTTCAATTTTATATAGGCCATCTAAATCGGTAGTGGTGCCTTTAACCAGTGAAGAATCAGCAACTGACAATAAAGCCACCGCAGCAAACGCTACAGGCGATTTATCGGTAACTGAAATTACCTTTCCGCTGATAACGGTTTGAGAAAATAAAACTGAACTGCTTAAAACTGTAAAAATTAATACTAGTAATGCTCTCAAAACAATAGAATTCAAAATAGACACAACAAAAAACTTAATAGACAATATAGTAACAAGAAGGTTTAATTTATTCGGCTGCAAGTTATTTCAATAATTACAAACCATTTATATTATGCAGCACTTTAACCTTGCTTAACAGCAAATGCAAGATAAACCACAAATATTTCAGCATATATAATGCCAATAAGTTTACACTATTGTGCATAAAAAATTGCTTCCATAATTTTTTAGTTCTATATTGAAGTATGTAGCTTCAAGCAACCAACAAGAAATAAACAGTTTTTTCTTAACCAACTAAAACCATTTACCTATGAGGCAACTGAAAATTTCTAAATCTATTACCAACCGCGAAAGCCAGTCTATCGAAAAGTATTTACAGGAGATTGGAAAATTACCCTTACTTACTGCCGAACAGGAAGTAGCACTTGCCAAAAGAATTAAACAGGGCGATGAAGATGCCCTGGAAACTTTAGTAAATGCCAATCTTCGTTTTGTGGTTTCTGTTGCAAAGCAATATCAAAATTCCAGTATGTCGTTAAACGATTTAATTAACGAAGGCAATTTAGGGCTGGTAAAAGCTGCGCAAAAATTTGATGAAACCAGAGGCTTTAAATTTATTTCTTATGCCGTATGGTGGATTCGCCAATCTATAATACAGGCATTGGCAGAACAATCGAGACTTATACGTTTGCCATTAAATAAAGTGGGTTCGCTTACCAAAATAAACAAAGCTTTTGCCGAACTGGAACAAAAGTATGAACGTGAGCCATCGGCTGAAGAACTGGCGGAACTGCTTGATTTAGAATTAGAGCAAGTGCAAACCACCTTAGGCGTTTCTTCGTGGCATGTATCTATAGACACACCATTCGATGACGGACAAGATGCCAGCACATTGCTTGATGTGTTGCCCAACAACGAAGAATTTGCTACTGATAATAATGTAGCTTATCATGGTTCATTAAGTGTTGAATGCAACCGTACTTTGGCAACTCTTTCTGAAAGAGAGCGCGATGTGGTTAAAATGTTTTTTGGTATTGGCTACGACCACCCTTATTCATTAGAAGATATTGGCGACCGGTTCGACCTTACCCGCGAGCGCGTTAGGCAAATTAAAGACAAAGCCATAAGTAAGCTAAAATCTGAATCGAGAAGCAAACAGCTGAAATCTTTTTTAGGATAAAGCAACCTTTAGAATATTAATGCCCTACTACAAAAAGGCTCAGCATTTATGCCGGGCCTTTTGTAGTTTTGATACAAAGCCAATCTATGTTCAGAAAGATATTTTTTGCACTACTGCTTATTGTTGCAATTGTAGCAGCCATAGTGTTATACCGCACATTTACTTTTAATTCAAAACAATTTAAAACCGAAAAAACGGCTACCAATATTGCAATAGATAAAGCAGCAATTTTAAGACTTTCTGAAGGCATAAAATTACCCACTATTTCGCTCGAAGAACCCGGAAAATCTGACACCACAGCTATACTGCAACTGCATGAAGTATTAATAAATTCGTTTCCGTTAGTACACAAAAAACTGAAGAGAGAAGTCGTTAATAAATTCAGCCTCATGTATGAATGGAAAGGCAGCAACCCCAATTTAAAACCTGTAATATTAATGGGTCACATGGATGTAGTGCCTATAGAAGAAGCCACCAAAAAAGAATGGCAACATGCACCTTTTGGCGGTGAAATAATTGATGGGGCATTGTGGGGGCGTGGCACACTCGATGATAAGTGTGCAGTATTTGGCATTTTAGAAGCTGCTGAAATGTTGCTGAAAAATAACTTTCAGCCTGAAAGAACCTTTTACTTTGTTTTTGGCCACGATGAAGAACTGGGTGGCGAACATGGTGCGAAAGTAGCAGCCGAAACCCTAAAGCAACGGGGCATTAATGCCGAAATGGTTTTAGACGAAGGCATGTATATTTCTACCGGTGGCATGATTCCCGGAATAGAAAAACCCGTAGCCTTGGTAGGTGTTGCCGAAAAAGGCTACATGACTTTAGAACTCATTACCCGCATTAAAGGCGGGCACTCTTCTATTCCCAGCAAAGAAACTTCTATTGGTGTTTTGGCAAAAGCCGTAGCCGCCTTACAAGATAATTTACTGGAAACCCACTTTACCGAACCTACCCGCATGTTTTTTGAATACATCGGGCCCGAAATGCCTTTCGGTTTAAAAATGGTAGTTGCTAATCAATGGCTGTTTGAAAAAGTATTGATTAGTGAAATGACCAGCTTTCGTGAAGGCAGTGCTACTTTTAGAACTACTACCGCACCCACTATTTTTCAAAGTGGTGTAAAAGAAAATGTAGTGCCTTACGAAGCGCGTGCTGTTGTAAATTTTCGCTTACTGCCGGGCGACCATTCGCATGATGTATTGGATAAAGTAAAAGCAATAATTAACGATGACAGAGTAATGATAAACACCATTAGCCACCTGAACGAAGCCTCGCCTGTAGCCAGCGACAGCGAACCGGCATTTAAAGTATTGGCTAAAACCATAGGGCAGGTTGCTAAAGACGATATTGTAGTAAGCCCATCGTTAGTTTTAGGCGGAACCGATTCTAAACACTTTAAAGACCTTTCGCCTAATGTGTTTAAATACCTGCATATACGCATGAGTGGCGAAGACCTGAAACGGGTACACGGTACCAACGAACGCATACTGATTGAAGATTACAACGAATTAATTCGCTTTTACTACCAAATAATGCTGAATGTGCAACAGATGGAAAAGTAGTAACGATAATTTATACTCATACACCTTATTTTCAATTTTAATGCAATTACTCAGCAACAATAGACAGTTGCTTAAAGTTGATGCTTGGTCACTATATCTATAAAAGGAGTTGCTGTATTCAAGCAGTGCTTTCAATTAGTATTTATCATTGTTTCGAGTGACTTATATCATTCTGCATGATATGTTATATTGTCAAATTTGTTCAATAAAATTTCACTTATGAAACAAATTATGCTACTTTTTTTCTGGTTAGCTTCAGTAAGTATAGCCTTAGCAAATGAAAGTAAATTTTACATTGGCGATAATAATAATAGTCGTATTGCAAGAGTAAATGTTGACGGATCGGACTTTGAAGTGATTGATTTTAATGGATTGGCACTTTCATTTTATGATGCTGATGTTGACCCTATAAATAAAAAAATTTACATGGCTTGGTATTATGGTATATATGTAATGAACTATGACGGCTCTGATTTAGATACAATTATTAATTATCCTTCAGGCGGTTATAGTTCTGGCATAGCAGTAGATGCAGCGGGAGGAAAAATCTATTGGGGAAGCACAGTTCAAAACACTATCTATAGAGCTAATCTTGATGGCACTGGTATAACGGCATTATATACTAATGCCATGTATGTTGGAGATGTAGATTTAGATTTAAAAAATGGCCATATATACTATGGAAGTTATATTTTAACAGCATCAAAAGGATTATATAGACTGAACATTAATGGCACCGGTCATACTACCATTGCTGCCGGATATGATGTGCATTTTTTAGGTTTAGATATAAAAAATGAAAGAATTTATTTTTCTGATGGCGGAGCAGCCAAAAGAGCAAACCTTGATGGAAGTAATATTCAATCTATTTTCACATTTCAGCCTGGTGGTTTTTGGGTAGATACAACGCAATCGGTATTATACACAACCGATATGACTGGCAACAGATTTATTTCAAGCGATTTAAGTGGGGGAAATATACAAGTATTAGAGGGTACTAACTTACAATCTCCACATGGGCCTGTATTTGTAGAAAATGCCTGCGATATAAGTATAAGCATGCAGCCTGTTGATGTAACAGTTGCTGCAGGAGACGATGCTGTTTTTTCGGTGTCGGCAATCGGTAGTATAAACAGTTATCAGTGGCAGCAGGATAATGGCACGGGCTATATTAACTTAAGCAATGCCGGACAATTCTCAGGTGTAAATACTAATACATTAAACATTAGTAATGTAAATAGCAGTCAAAATAATTATGCTTTCAGATGTATTTTGTCGGGTACAGTTTGTTCTGATACTACAGAAGATGCTAAACTAATAGTAACCACAACATCAGTTTTTGAAAGAAGTACTGAAACAAATTTATTTACAGTATATCCAAATCCTGTAGATGAATATTTCAGCATAACCACTAACATTAAAAATGTGCCTATTACTTTAACCATTACCGATGTTTCGGGAAGATTATTGATTAAAGAGAAAGTAGAAAATTTTGAAAACCTACGTTTCAGATTTAAACAGCCAAGCGGTATTTTTTTCATCCACATTTCAACTGCTGAAGGGCACACAGAAACACAAAGAATTATAAAATTATAGTTTAATACATAAATTTATAGAAAATGCTAAAGCACGCTCAATATCTTACTCTGAATGGTAACAGTTCAATAGCTGTAATTTTTGTACTGTTATTTTCATGCTTTTCTGCAACTGCCCAAACCGAACTTTGGCATGCAACAGATACTGTTAATAATTTTTTTTCAACAAATGTGTTATTAGTAGATGCTAACAATAACATTTATATATCAGGTAGAGGATTTAATTCAGGAAACTACACTTCTGTAATTGTTAAACGTGAATCAAATGGAACCTTGGCATGGAACTATAAATGTGATTTATTTAGCAATGATTTTTATGATGATAAAACAATTATTGATTCTGCAGGTAACTTGTATATTGTAGGTTCAGCAATAAATAGTACTTATAATGGTGCTGTTATAAAAATTGATGCCTCAGGGAATAATTTGTGGCATCAAGAATTAGATCCTTTAGGCGGATATGATAGGTTTACTAATGCAGCTATTGATGTTTCAGGAAATTTGTATGCCGTTGGTAGAAGTAATAATCCAATCAACAATGACAATAGGGTTTGGATAACAAAGTTTAATAGTAATGGCACGGTTTTATGGTCGCAGTTTTATACATCGGCTGATAGTTCAGCGTATGCCAATAATGTAAAAATTGATGGGAATGGTGATATAATTGTAAGTGGAGAGTTGCGCAAAGCAAATGGCCAGTATGCTATGTTAGTTTTAAAATATAATTCTGTAGGTACTTTGCTTTGGACCCAAACAAGTAATCATACAGTTCCTTATCACTATAGGGAGGGAAAAATTGAAGTTGATGAAAATAACAACCTCTATTATTTTGCAAACGTAGATTCTTTTAATTCAGGAAGTTTTACATCAAAAGATGAAGGCATTGTTGCTATAAAAATTAACCCATCAGGCAATATACAATGGGTTAAATATCTTTTTAACTCAACCCATAATATTGGAAGAATATATTCACCTCATATCTATGATAATAATGTAATTTATTTTGGGGGTATTGGCGACAGTTCTAGCTTAAGACAAGGATATTATGCAGCTATGAATACAAATAATGGTGACATTATTTGGCGAAAAATTTTCAGAGGAGACAGTGGAAACGGAGGCGCAGTTTATGATCTAAAAATTTCTGCAAATAATATTTATGTAACGGGATTATATGGCGGGCTTGGTACCAGTGATGATTATTATACCTCAAAAATTAATAAAACAAACGGTGAAGTTTTATGGAGTGCGACTTATAATGGATTTAGTAATGGGCAAGATTATGCAAGATATTTAGCATTAGACAACGCTGAAAATATTATCGTTACCGGATTTGCTAGAGAATATTCACCTATTTCTAATAGTATCACAACTATTAAATACGGTAATCTAACAAACATTAAAGAACATAATGAAGGTAAAACCTCAGTATCGGTTTATCCTCACCCGTTTCAGTCATCGGTAACTTTTAATATTCATGTACCGGGCGAGTCTTCAGGCAGTTTTCAACTAATAGATATTAACGGAAAGATAGTAGCACAAAGCAATAATATTTCTTTCTCGAAAGGAGATAACCTCATAAACTTAAATCTTTCTGAACTTAATAGTGGTATTTATTTCAGTAATATTCAAACACAATTTGGCACTATAAGAAAGAAAATAATTTGTGTTAAATAGCTGAATATTTCGGCTATCAAAAAGCAGTAATTATTTAGTGCCAACCCGCTTTAAAGCTTTTTGTGCCAGTTCGTGTTTGGCATCTAGGCTTAATGTTTGGTTATAGTAAGCCAATGCTTCTGAAGTATTGCTTTTGGCTTCTTCGCAAAGGCCCAGCATATAAAAGGCATCGGCATAGGTGGGGTTTACTTTGGTAGCCATTTCAAAATGTCGCTTGGCTTTATCAAGGCTGTCTTGCTGAAAATAAATATAGCCTAAATTGTAAATGGCTTCTTCATATTGCGGGTCGCGCTTTATTATTTCGCGATATTCTTCTTTGGCTTTTTCTAAGTCGTTTTCAGTTTGTAGTGTCATCGCTTTGGCATAGCGTGCTTCTGAACTGTTGGTATCTACCCGCAAAGCATTTTCATAATAGCTCATGGCCAGTTTTTTGTCTTTGCTTTCGGTTAGCAAGCCTAGCTGCATATAGGCTTCATACAATTCAGGGTTTTGTTCTACGGCCGTTTGAAAATTGCTGATGGCCTTATCGGTTTTGCCTATTTCCTTAAAAATTAAACCCTTCAGAAAATACACTTCTGCATTTTGTGCATTCAGCATAAGTGCTTTATCGGCATAGGCAATGGCCTTATCATATTCTTTCAGGTAAAACTGGTATTTGCAAATTAACAGCAGCACATTTGTATTATTGGGTTCTACCGATTCGCCTTTCAACAGCGAGTTAATGGCTCGCACAATATCTTTCTGCTTAAAATATATTTCTGAAAGGGTAACGTAATATTTCGCTTTAGTAGTATCAAGGCTTACTGCCTTGTAAATATCTTTAAATGCTTCAGCCAGAAACTCCATTTTTAAAAATTCATTACTGCGCTGATAATACAGTTCAGGATTAGCAGGGCTGTTGCTTATTTTTACGTTAAGGGCTTTAATAGCAGGTGTTTCAATACCTGAAAGATTGGTAGTGTCTATTCCCAAAGCAGCAGTATCGCTAGTGTTGTTTTCATTTTGAAAAACAGCTTTTAACCTGTCGCAGGAAGAAAATAAAAGCGTAGTAATGATTGCTAAAAGTAAAAGTTGTGTTTTCACAGTTTTTTTGAGTTGGGCAAATTTACAAATATTGAGATTGGAAGTTTAGGGGTTTAAGGTTTTATGTTTAATGGTTTAAAGTTTAAGATATAAGTTGTCTCTAAAAGAATATTTGAATTTTGAACTTTGAGTTTTATTCGATATTTGCATAACTGAAAATTCAACACCACAATTTATGTCATACGCCCCGTTAGCCGAAAGAATGCGCCCCAAAAATTTAGACGAATGTATTGGGCAGGAACACCTCATTGGTAAAGGAAAAGTATTGCGCAATATGGTTGAAAACGGACAGTTAAACTCTATGATTTTCTGGGGGCCACCCGGGGTAGGCAAAACTACTTTAGCGCAAATTATTGCCAAGCAAAGCGGTAAAACTTTTTTCAGCCTTAGTGCTATTGCAGCAGGGGTTAAAGAAGTTAGAGAAGTAATAGACCTTGCTAAAAAGGCCAACGGTGCAGTGCTGTTTATAGATGAAATTCACCGTTTCAATAAAAGCCAGCAAGATAGTTTACTAGGTGCAGTAGAAAAAGGTATTCTTATTTTAATTGGTGCTACTACTGAAAATCCTTCTTTTGAAGTAAACTCAGCTTTGCTTTCGCGGGCACAAGTATATGTGCTGAAAGAACTTTCCGAAGAAAATTTATTGAAACTGGTTACCAATGCTATTGTCAACGATGAAATATTGCGAAGCAAAAAAATATTGCTGAATGAAACTGAAGCTTTGTTTCGTTATTCGGGCGGTGATGCTAGAAAGCTATTAAACCTGTTAGAGATAGTTTTTAATGCGGTTACTGAAAATGAAGTGGTAATTACTAATGAATTGGTGGTAAATACCATTCAGCAAAAAATGGCTTTATACGATAAAAGTGGCGAGCAACATTACGATATTATTTCAGCCTTCATAAAATCTATTCGTGGCAGCGACCCGAATGCAGCAGTGTATTATTTAGCCCGCATGATTGAAGGTGGTGAAGACCCCAAGTTTATTGCCCGCAGACTACTCATTTTAGCTTCGGAAGACATTGGCAATGCCAACCCCAATGCATTGTTGCTGGCTAATTCATGTTTTCAGGCGGTAGAAGTAATTGGTTATCCTGAATGTAGAATTATTTTATCGCAAGCAGTAATTTATTTAGCTACTTCGCCCAAAAGCAATGCCGCTTATATGGCTATAAACGATGCTATTGATTTAGTGAAAAAAACAGGCGACCTGCCCGTGCCATTGCATATTAGAAATGCACCAACAAAACTGATGAAGCAAATGGATTATGGCAAAAACTATTTGTATGCCCACAGCTACGAAGGCAATTTTATTGAGCAGGAATTTTTGCCCGATGCCATTAGTGGTACTAAACTTTATGAACCCGGCAATAATGCCAAAGAAGAAGAACTAAGACGCAACCTGAAAAAATGGTGGAAAGAGAAGTATGGGTATTGATTTGTATGTGCCTTGAAACAAATAACAACTTATAATCTGGTTAATTAGCAAAAATGAAAAAGCCTATGCGAAGTATGTTTTGCATAGGCTTTTTCATTTTGGAAAATATGATTACAACTTATTAGCTTCTTCCGTTACTTGCAGTGTTACATCGAAAGAAGGTGAAGCAAAATAAAAGTTTTTTCTGTCGGTTATATGGCTGTAGCCTTTTGCTTTAGCCACAATTTCAATAGCCTTTAATATTTTCTCGTTCAAAGGCACTAGTAATTCTTTTTCTTTTTGAGCAATTTTTTGGTTGGCCTCTTGGCGCAGTTTATTTAATTCCTGGTCTAAATTCTGCAATTCTTCAATTTTAGTCTTCTTTTGCTCTTCAGTATAAGTTTTTTCTTTCTCTTGAAACTCTTTGTACTTGGTTTCAAATTCAAGATTTTTCACTTCAAATTCGGCAGTAAGTTGTTTTTGAAATGCTTCTAAAATTTTTACTTGGGTAGGGTAGTCTTTCAGTTTTATCAATACCGAATCTACATTTATATAACCTATCTTTTGGGTTTCAGTAGCAGTAACAGGGGCTGCATTTTTTTGTGCAAAAGTTATAAGCGAAATGCTCATGATAAATAAAACGGTAAAAAATTTTTTCATGGTATAATTTTTTTTGTTTCACAAAAGTATATTATTCAGGGTAATAATAGGTTTAATAGTTTCCGCAAAAAGATATACACCTATTAAATTTCAAATTTTAAGGAATATTATTTTATTTCAGCAAAAAATTGAAAATCAATGAATTTAGGATTTGTAGATATTGTCTTTTTTATAGCATTTCTTGTTTTGGTGTGGACTGTTTCCTTTTGGGCTTCCAGAAAGGAAGATACTTCTGAAGATTATTTTCTGGCCGGTCGCGATTTAAAATGGTGGCTTATTGGTATATCGTTGATAGCCTCTAATATTTCTACCGAACACTTTGTAGGCATGGCAGGCAGAGGCTTTGAATTAGGCCTGGCTATTGCCAGTTATGAATGGATGGCTGCTGTAACATTGGTATTGGTAGCCATTTTTTTTCTTCCGAAGTTTTTAAAATCGGGTATATATACCATACCCGAGTTTTTAGAATATCGCTATAACAGTACAGCACGCACTATTATGGCAGTATTTATACTTGTAATGTACGTGTTTGTAGCACTTTCTTCAATATTATATTCGGGTGCTTTGGCATTTGCTTCAATATTCGACTTGAATTTAACAATGGTTATATGGTTTATTGGTATTTCGGTGGGTTTTTACACTATTTATGGTGGGCTGAAAGCTGTTGTTGTAAGCGATATGATTCAGGGTATAACTTTATTATTAGGTGGAGTAATAATTACCGTTTTGGGTTTTAAAGAAATAGGTGGCGTTGCCCGCTTTTTTGAAATAGCACACGATAAGCTACATACTGTATTGCCACACGACCATCCTGAAATGCCCTGGGTAGCAGTGTTTATTGGTGGTTTATGGATTCCAAATATTTTTTACTGGGGCTTAAACCAGTTTATTACCCAAAGAACATTGGCAGCAAAGTCTTTAGCCGAAGGGCAAAAAGGCATTTTGTTGGCAGCATTTATAAAACTTATCATTCCATTTATAATTGTATTTCCGGGCATTATGGCCTATGAATTATATGGAAACGAAATTGCCAATGGCGACACGGCCTACCCGCATTTAATAAAAAATATTTTGCCAACCGGTTTAAGGGGTTTAATGTTTGCAGCATTATTTGGCGCAGTAATGAGTAGTGTTGATTCGTTGCTGAATTCTGCCTCAACTATATTTTCAATGGATATTTACAAAAAGTATATTAATACTGAAATTAGTACAAGGCAACTGGTAAAAGTTGGCCGTATTACAACAGCAACCCTTATAATTTTTGGCTGCTTATGGGCACCTTTTATTGGCGATTTTAAAAATGTGTTTGAATACATTCAGAAGTTTCAGGGCTTTATTTCGCCCGGCATTGTTTCAGTATTTGTAATGGGTATTATTTGGAAAAAAGTACCTTCAAGCGCAGCTATTGTAGCCATGCTGTTCAATATTCCGGTTTATGGTATGTTATTGTGGCTATTGCCCGATGTGGCGTTTTTGCACCACATGATGATAACATTTTTGGTATTAGTTACCATTATAGCATTAATAACCTTAGCAGCCCCGCTTAAAGAGGCAAAAACTTTTCCTGTAATTAGTAATTTCGATGACACTACGCCAACAAGTGTAAAATACCTTTCAGTTTTGCTGATAATGGCAACAGCCGTTTTATATTATATATTCAGGTAATCAACATTGTTGCTGCTGTTTGGTGCATTACTATGTTTATAACACAGCTTTTTCTGTTTATAAGCTAAAAAATTATGTTTGTAAACCTGTGCTAAACATGTTATTAAATACTTGAATAAATATTTTCCACTTAGAATAACAATTACTAATATCACTATGCAGTTGAGAGATAAAAGGTAGCGGCAAAAGCCAAAGGGTTCTTTGAAATATACTGAATACTACATTGCTGAAAGCCTGAATGCCGAAAGCGTTTACTTAATGGTGAGTAAATGTGAAATTCTACTTGCGGAGCAAAAAGCAAACACGCCTACTCTAAAGGAACAACCGAACGGAGACAGAATGTAGCAGAACTATTATAAATGACCTTGCAACATTTACGCAATAACTATTGCAATGCGTTGAAACCTGACACAACAGGCAGAAATAATAGTTGTTGTACTTCATCTCGCTGGTTGGTAAGTACAATTGTATTTCATTGAATTCGTAAAGTTGAATGTAACCTTTTAAGGCCAAAGTCAATTTACACCATAATAACGGTAAACTGCAAAGTCAGCTAAAACCTAAAACCTTAAGCTGACAGAAACGGAAATTACTTTTATAGTAATTTCCGTTTCTCATTTTATGCCTGTAAGTCTATCGCTCAAATTCAAAGTATTCTTTTTGTAATTCTTTCCGATACTTTTTCAATTTTCTCTTGTTGCGCTCTTGTTTACTAAAGGCTTTTTGAAGCAACGATGCGGGGTTTGAAAAATCGGGTTCAACTTCTTTTTTGTTGCCATCGTTTTGCGCTGCGCCTATAATTACTACAGGTACATCTTTTTTATCGGCATTTTGTGCATCTAAAAAAGCTTGTCTGAAAGCACCTTTTTTTGGCCAGGGATACACATCTACAGTTTGAAGCAGAATAGAATCTCTTGAAAGCGGAATTCTAATAAAAAATTCATCGCGATATGTTTTTTCAGGAAAAGTAAATACAAAGTCTTTTAAGCCTAAATAGGAAACTTTTAAAGTGTCTTTTCGGCTCATGTAAATTAGAAACTGTCCATCAATATTAGTATTCGCTACAGGTTTATTATTCAGCATTATATGTGCTCCGGGCAATGTGTTTACACTATCAGCATCGAATACCACACCCGATAAATAAATTGAATCAACAGGGTATAGATATTGCTGAGCATTTGTTTTTATAAACAGAAATGCTGCCAGAGAAAATGTAAATAATATCTTAAAATTCATTTCAGCAGGGATAAACGTTTATTCGTTCCAAAGATTTCGTGCATCGGCTACTTTTAAATTTAAAGGCTTTAAAAAATGATAGCCTCTTGCAATATAGCCTTCTCTGTAATAAAATTTCTGTGCTTTAAAATTATCTACATACACATCTAAAACAGAAATATTACAGCCTTCTTTTTTACCTAGTTTACACAAATAATCCATCATCATTTTCCCAATACCTTTTGAACGATATTCGGGATGCACAACAACATTATCTACATCAATATATTTTCCACACCAAAGCCTGTGGTTAATCCAATAGCCTGAAAGCCCAACAGGCTTATTGTTTTCCAGCACTACTATCTGCCGGTAGTTATTTGGTATCATCCCTTTTAGTAAATTACTATAATCGGTTAATGATAGTTTAGGATACAGAAACTTGATAAACTCGTGATAATACAACATGTCTTCAAGGCTTGATAATTCAGCAACTTTCATTTGCATAACCATATATATAATACTTCAAAGGTAAATAGAGTTTTAATTGTTAACGCTTTATTAATTTGTAGCTAAGCAACCTTTTATACACATTTGTATTCTTAAGTTTCAACAGTCAAATCAAAATAATATTAATGATACGCATTATTGTTTTTACCATAACCGCTTTTTTTCTATTTACTATTCAAAATGTTCAGGCACAGATAAATCCACAAAATATTACTATTGCAAGAGACAGCTTCGGGGTTCCTCATATTTATGGGAAAACTGATGCGGAAGTAGCTTATGGGCTTGCATGGGCACATAGTGAAGATGATTTTGAAAACATTCAATACAATTTATTGGCAGGAAAAAATATGTTGGGAAGGGTATTAGGGAAAGATGGGGTTTTATTTGATTTTGGCTTGCAGTTTTTAAACATCAGCGAAACTGTTGAAGCCAAATATGAAACTGATATTTCACCTGAATTTAAAAAGGTATTAGAGGGTTATGTGCAGGGTATAAACGATTATGCAGCAGCACATCCCAAAGAAGTATTAAACAAAAAAGCTTTACCGTTTACTGCTAAAGATGCACTGAAAGGCGCGGTTTTGCAATCATCTTTAATGGCAGGGGTTGGTATGGCCATAAAATCTATACGCGATGGCAGAATAAAAGAGTTTTATCAAATTAATGATGTAGGCTCTAACGCCATGGCTATAGCACCAACGCATACAGAAGACGGAAAAACTTATTTATCTATTAATTCTCATCAACCGCTTGAAGGGCGTTTTGCATGGTATGAAGCACATTTAAGCAGCGATGAAGGCTGGGAAATTATTGGAGGCTTGTTTCCGGGTGGGGCAAGCATTTTTGTAGGCAGCAACAAATATTTGGGTTGGGCACACACTACTAATTATCACACTTTCGGAGATATTTACGAAATAGAGCGAAACCCGAAAAATAAGAACCAATACAAATACGATGGTGAATGGAAAGATTTTGGTAAGCGCGTTGTAAAACTGAAAGTAAAAATTGCAGGTATAAAAATTCCGGTAAAGAAAACAGTTTTGCTTACTGAATATGGTCCTACTTTTAAAAATAAAGAAGGCTTATATGCTATTCGTTTCCCTTCTTACGAAGATATTCGTGCTACCGACCAATGGTATAAAATGAATAAAGCCACTAATTTTAATGAATTTGAAACTGCTTTAAAAATGCAGGCAGTGCCTTTGTTTAATGTGGTGTATGGCGATGCAGACGGAAACATATTATTGCATTCAGGCGGAAAAGTTCCTGATAGAAACCCTAAATTGGACTGGAGCCAACCTATAGCAGGTAATTCCTCAAAATATCTTTGGACCAAAACAGTTAGTTACGACAGAATGCCAACTGTAATTAATCCCGATTGTGGCTATGTTTACAATTGTAACAACACCCCGCTTTTTTGTACAGGGGAGCTGTGTGAGTGGGGAGGTGATTTTGTTGGTCTTCATAGATTTACCTATAATAGAGGTGAGCGATTTAAATATTTTTTTGAAAACCACACAGGTAAGTATTCATGGAAAAAATTTCATGAAATTAAATTCGATAAAGGGTATCATACTGACACTAGTGCAACTTATTTATCACGATTTAAAAACTTATACAACTTAAGTGAAACAAAATATCCAGATATTGCTGATGCTATTACAAAGTTTAAGCGTTGGAATTTACAGGGTGATATAGAAAATAAAGATGCCGCCTTGGCTATAGTTACTCACGATTATCTACTGAAAAAGTTAGATGCTCCTTTTGCATTTTTTATGATTGCCAAAGACGATGTCCCGGAAAATAATATTGTTGAAGCAGTGCGTTATGCTAAAAAGTTTTTAA
The DNA here is from genome assembly GCA_964543705.1 of uncultured Chitinophagaceae bacterium. Lineage (GTDB taxonomy): Bacteria > Bacteroidota > Bacteroidia > Chitinophagales > CAIOSU01 > CAYSGX01. The sequence continues at coordinate 35,504 of CAZIZP010000008.1, read as the reverse complement.
TAAAAAAACATGGTAGTATTGATGCACCACTAGGAAATGTACAAAGGCATATTAGAGGTAATGTTAGCATTCCGGCAAGTGGTCTAAGAGAAGTTCCACGTGCTGCCGATGCAAAGTTGATAGACGAGAAGAAAGGTATTTTCAAAATTGTAAATGGCGATGGATATATACAAATGGTAAAATTTGCCAAAAATGAAATGCCGGAAGTTTACAGCATTAATGCCTATGGTGCTTCATCGAAACCTGATAGTCCACATTATACCGATCAAATGCAAATGTTTCAGAATGAAGAATTCAGAAAAATGACTTTTGATAAAAAAGAAATTTTAGAGAAAGCTATTCGTGTTTACAATCCTGAAAAGTAAAGTTTATGCCAAGTGCCTCTCTGCATGATAAGATGAACGAACCAAAGGGCCACTTTCTACATATTTGAAGCCACGCTTCAATCCTTCTTCTTTATACAAAGCAAAAGTTTCAGGCGTAACATATTCTGCAACTTCCAAATGCATTTTTGTAGGCTGAAGGTATTGCCCTACTGTTAATACATCGCAACCATGCGCTACTAAATCGTCCATTAGTTCAAATACTTCTTCTTTAGTTTCGCCTAAGCCTACCATAAACCCCGATTTAGTTCTCATGCCGCCTTGCTTTAAGCGCTGAATTACTGCCAGGCTTCTTTCGTATTTTGCTTGTGGGCGAACTAAACGGTATAAACGCTTCACGGTTTCCATGTTATGAGAAACTACCTCAGGTGCTACTGCAACTATATCGTCAACAGCATCCATATTGCCTTTAAAATCGGGAATTAAAGTTTCTAAAGTAGTTGTGGGGCTTTCTTCTCTAATTTTTCTTATGGTTGCAGCCCATACCATTGAGCCACCATTTTTCAATTCATCTCTGTCAACTGAAGTAATTACAGCGTGTTTCACTTGCATTAACCTCACAGCCTCTGCAACACGGTTAGGTTCGTCCCAGTCTATTTCAGCAGGCCTTCCTGTTTTTACAGCACAAAAAGAACAAGAGCGTGTACATACATTACCTAAAATCATAAACGTAGCTGTGCCTGCACCCCAGCATTCACCCATGTTTGGGCAATTGCCACTTTCGCAAATAGTGTGTAGTTTGTAATTATCTACTAAACTTCTAACATGCTTGTAGTTTTCTCCGGTAGGAAGTTTAACGCGCAACCAGTTAGGTTTTTTTACGCGTTCAGGTTTTTCGCTAACTATAGGTAAATTAATCATGAATTAATACTTTCTTTTTCCAAATTGAAATTGAACGTATGCACCAAAAAAGTAGGGTTTGTTGTTGTTGGCAACCATAATTGGTATTCGCTTGTAGTAAACATCAGCCATTACTCCTACTTCTAAGGCCATTTGCATTTCTTCAATTTTACCCCAATCGAAATTTAAACCAATCTTACCAAACCCGCCCGGTACCGGTTCAATTTCTTTTAATCCATATTTAAAACCTGAAGCCCCTGCAATTGAGTACCAGTCTAAAAACTTATCAGCATTCCGTTCAGAATATTTTTGTGTAAAAACAGCATAAGTTTGAAATCGGGGGTCAGAATCATCAATTAAGTAAGCAAGGTCTAAGTAATAAGGTTTTAGAAAGCCGAGAGATAACCCGGCTGTATAGGTAAGGGCAACCCTAACACCATTTTTTTCTGCTTTATCGCCTAAAACTCTTTTTTGCCCTAAACCAAATCTAAGTGCATAAAAGTTATTTTGTCTTCCGAAGAAAAAATCTTTAGGAGATTCGTTGCCGGGTGCATTTCCAAAAAAACCTAAATCGGCATTTTGTTTTCTCATGCGCATATCGCGCAGTTCGCCAAAACTCCAGTACATTAAGCGTGTTTTTTTGATGCTCTTAATCTTGCCATGCTCCATCATTATTCCCCAGCCATTTGTTGCAATATAAGCACCGCCACTAAATTCTTTATTGTAGATAATACCTTTTTTCTCAACTTCTTTTTTAACTTTTGCCTGTTGTGCAAAAACTAAAAAGGATAGCAATACAAATGATATGGAAATAAATATTTTTCTCACAGAAGATTTACAAATTTAGCAAACGTTTAGTTCTTAATTTTATTCCCTAAAATACAATAATATGACATCAACTGTGCAATATGAAGGCAATTTAAGAACTAAAGCTACTCACTTGCAATCGGGTAATTCTATTTTAACAGACGCTCCCATTGATAATGAAGGCAGAGGAGAAAACTTTTCACCTACTGATTTAGTGGCTACTGCATTAGCAAGTTGCATGGCAACTATAATGGGTATTTATGCAAAAAACAACCAACTAAATATAGATCAAACAAAATTTGAAATAACTAAAATTATGGCTAGCGAGCCAAGAAGAATTTCAGAAATACAAGTAAACGTTTACGTTGCTAACGGTAAAAATCTTGACGAAATTACCAGAAAGAAACTTATCCATGTGGCATTAAATTGTCCGGTTGCAAAATCACTGAATACTGATATTCACCAAAATGTTAAATTCTATTTTGAATAAAATTTTTACTGTTAAACACTTAGAGTTGATTAAAATATGATATTCGAACTAACTTTATTTAAACTAACTTAAAGAAATTCAATGAAATAACACGCAAATTTTATATTTTCAAGGCCTGATAAAAAAATAATCAATGAAAAAAATCTATCTTCTTTTATGTGTTTTGCTTTTTAGCACAGCAACAACATTTTCGCAAACAGCATTTCAGCGAGTAAAAACTATTCTACAAACCAATTGTGATGGTTCAGGCTGTCATGGAGGAAGCTTGCCTGGCTTTAATGTAAATGCTTCTGATACTGATTTAAGGTCAGCATTGGTAGGGGTATCTCCATTAAACCCAACTGCAGCCTCAAAAGGTCACAAACTTGTTGACCCTGGTTATCCTTCAAGAAGTTTTTTGCTAAGAAAAATTGCCCATAATTTAGATAATGACGATTTAGGTTTAGATGCAGCAGAAGGTGCAGCAATGCCAAGTGCAAGACCTAAGTTACCTGATGCAGATATTGAATTGGTTAGACAATGGATTTTATTTGGTGCAACTATTAGTAATCCATCGTTGCCAAATGGATATTCAGGAATTAATTATCAGAATATCGAAAAATATTATAATGGAGAGGCAAAACCAAGAATTGCTAAGCCTGCTGCACCTCCTGTAGGGGAAGGTTTTCAGGTAAAAATGGGACCTATATTCTTTTCTCCAAGAGAAGAAGTAGAATATTTTCAGAAATATGATTTGAATTTACCTGATACCATTGAGGTAACAAGATTAGAATTGTTTATGAATGATGAATCGCACCATTATATTTTGCGTAAATTCTTACCCGGAACAAAACAAAACTGGCCGGCAGCTTTAGTTCCATTAGAAGTACAAACTGCTTTCGATCAAGATAAAGGTTATGTAATGGCATGGCAAGATAATGGTGATATCCAATTGCCACAAACAACTGCATACAAATGGGAGCCGGAGAGTGCTCTAGATTTAAATTTCCACATGTTTAATTATCATGACTCGGTGCTAGTGGGCGATGTTTATTTAAATGTTTACACACAACCAAAAGGTACTGCCGAATTTGAAATGAAGTCAGATCTGATTCCTAATGTTACTCTCTTCATGCAGCCTAGTCCAACTACTGTTCATAAATTTAGAAATACTTGGAATAAGAATAATATTAGTATCTGGTCGCTTACTTCACATACGCATTCAAGAGGTATTGATTATGATATTTACACTAGAAATATAGACGGAAGTATAGGCATGCAATTGTACGAAGGATTTGAAAAAGATGGAATTAATTATGGATTTTATGATTGGGAACACCCGCCAATGCAGATTTTTGAGCCAATGTTTTATTTAGATCCAAGCCAATATTCAGGTCTGATAGATTCAGCAAAATATATTAATAATACCAATAGCATAATGACTTGGGGTTTTACAACAGACAGAGAAATGATGCTGTATTATGTACAATACGTAGATGGCGTTTTTGATGCTTCTACTTCAGTAGAAGAAATTACAGCAGATAACAATAATGAGTATTTTAATGTATATCCGAATCCTTTCAGCAGTTATACACAAATTCATTACACATTAGATAAAGAAGCAGATGTGAATTTAGAGGTTTATGATATTACAGGTAGAAAAGTAAAAACATTTGCCAATACTCGTTTCCAGCCGGGTAAATACAGTTATACATTTGAAAGTGAAAGTAATAACGATGCAGTTTATTTAATTAAACTTACTATAAATGGTAAATCAACTTTCAGAAAAGTGGTTCAGATGTAACCTGAATTTATAGTTATAATAAAAAAGAGGCTGTTATGATTAATGCAGCCTCTTTTTTATTTTGTAACATTCAATAACTATTTTCTTTACTTCAAAATGGCAGCAATACCTGGTAATTCTTTTCCTTCAAAAAATTCTAGCATAGCACCTCCACCGGTAGAAACATAACTCACTTTATCAGCTAAACCAAACTTATTTACTGCAGCAACAGAATCGCCACCACCTACTAAACTAAATGCGCCATTAGATGTGGCTTCGGCTACTGCTTGTGCAATTGCTTTTGTGCCTTCTGCAAAGTTGTCGAATTCAAAAACGCCCATAGGTCCATTCCATAAAATAGTTTTCGATTTCAGAATAGTTGCTTTAAAACTGTCAACAGCTTTATTGCCTATATCCAGCCCCATCCAATCATTAGGAATATTCATGTTGTCAGCATAGTCTTTTTGTGCATCGGCAGAAAAATTATTGGCAATCATAGAATCTTCAGGCAGCAACAATTGCACTCCTTTTGCTTTGGCTTTATCTATAAGTTGTAATGCCAATTCTAATTTATCTTCTTCTACTAATGATTTGCCAACGTTGCCACCTAATGCTTTAAAAAAGGTATATGCCATGCCACCACCAATAATTATGTTATCGGCTCGGTCTAATAAATTTTCAATCAGCAATATTTTATCTGAAACTTTTGCCCCGCCTAAAATTGCCGTAAAAGGTTTTTCAGCATTATTTAAAACCTTGTTGGCATTACTAACTTCAGCATTCATTAATAAGCCAAACATTTTATTTTCTTTTGAAAAAAAGTTTGCAACAATAGTTGTAGAAGCATGTGCACGGTGTGCTGTTCCGAAGGCATCGTTTACATATACATTACCATGTTGCGAAAGCTTTTGAGCAAATGCTTCATTGCCTTTTTCTTCTTCTTTATAGAATCGTGTGTTTTCTAACAAAAGCACCTCACCAGCTTGCAATGTACTGCTTTGCCGAAAAGCTTCATCACTAATGCAGTCGGCAGCAAATTTTACTTCAGTATTTAATAATTCTGAAGTTCTTTTTACAACATGCTGAAGCGTGTGTTTTTCATAATTCACGGTTCCATCTTCATTTAGCTTTTTCAACGGGCGACCCAAATGGCTCATTAGTACTACACTGCCACTATCATTTAGTATTTTTTTTATTGTTGGAATAGCAGCACGAATGCGGCTATCATCGGTAATATTAAATTGCTTGTCTAAGGGCACATTAAAATCTACACGCACCAATGCGCGCTTTCCTTGAAAATTAAATTGATTGATGTTCATGAAGGTAATTTGATTTGGTTATTAGAACTTCTTTTGCAAATACTCAATTAAATCTACTAATCGTTGGCTGTAGCCGGCTTCATTATCATACCATCCGGTAATTTTAACAAAGTTGCCATTGGTATCAGTAAGCAAACTATCGAAAATGGTTGAGTGTATATTGCCAATAATATCGGTAGATACTAATGGATCGGTTGCATATTCAATAATTCCTTTCAAATTAGTTTCAGAAGCTTTTTTAAAAGCTTCGTTTATTTGTTCTTTGGTTGGTGCAACTTTTAGTAGTGCATTAACTTCTGTCAATGAGCCATCAATAACCGGAACCCTTACAGCGCTTGCTTTTACTTTACCTGCGGCAGGCGCATATACTTTAGCCAAAGCAGTGCCTGCGTTGGTGGTAGTAGGCACAATGTTCATAGCTGCTGCTCGTGCCCTACGCAAATCGCCTTTATGTGGTGCATCTTGAAGATTTTGGTCGGCAGTGTAGGCATGAACTGTGGTTACAAATGCTTGTTCTAATCCAAAGTTTTCTTCTAAAACTTTTATCATAGGTGCAAGGCAATTTGTGGTACAAGATGCATTTGAAATCAATTTATCATCGGCATTCAAAATATGTTCGTTTACTCCTAAAACAACTGTTTTAATATTGCCTTTTGCAGGAGCTGAAATAACTACCCTTTTAGCACCTGCTTGTAAATGTTTGCCTGCTTCATCTTCGCTTCTAAATTTTCCTGTACATTCTAAAACAATATCTATATCATATTTTTTCCAAGGAAGTAATAAAGGGTCTTTGATAGCTAAAGCATCAATTTTTCTATTATCAATATAGATATAGTCATCATCACAAGTAATATTTGTATTTAACTTGCCATGTGTTGAATCGTATTTTAACAAATGAACAAGAGTATTATTGTCTGTTAAGTCGTTAATAGCAATTATCTCTATTTCAGGATGCGATAGCAATAGCTTGAAAGTTAGTCTGCCAATTCTTCCAAAGCCATTAATAGCAACTTTAATTTTCTTCATTTTTACAGGTTTAACAACAAATTTAATTATACCTGATAAAGTTTTTGTTTTTTTCAATAGTTAATTTTACTTTTGCACTCTCATTGACGAATTGGCCCGTTCGTCTATCGGCTAGGACATCTCCCTTTCACGGAGGAAAGAGGGGTTCGATTCCCCTACGGGCTACAAAGAAAACCCTGAAACTATAATAAAATATAGTGTTTCAGGGTTTTTTGTTTATGATTTCTTTTAGAAAGCGTTTTGATGATACATCTATAAAGCTAATCTCCTTGTATTTTAAAATAGATATTTATAAATTCAGATTTTTAATATATAGTGTCATTAAAATTGTCAATTATGTTTCATTTATCGAAAAAAAAGTACTTTTATGACTTGTAATAATTGGGTTTTAATATAATTCATTTATTTTAGCAAAATAGTTTTTATAAATCAGTATTAACCACTAAAACTTTTATTCTAAATTATGGCATTAGCAAAGAAAAAGGCTAAACTTAGCCCGTTAAATATGGCTTATGGTATTGGTGCTGCAATAGTTATAACCGGTGCAATGTTTAAATTCTTAAACTGGAGATTTGCAAATGAAATGCTTTTTATTGGTTTAGCAACTGAAGCAATTGTGTTTTTTATATCTGCTTTCGAATTAGTTAAAGATGATGAGGATTATAGATGGGAAAAGGTTTTTCCTCAGTTAACTTCACAAGAACCCACCAACATTGAAAGAATGGAAGAACTTTTCGAGAAAGTAAACTTAGATGCTACTGTTGTCGAAAAATTATCAAACAGTATTCATCAATTGGAACAAAATGTTGCTAAACTTTCTGCTGCTTCTAATACCGCTCACCTTCAGGAGCAGTTAGATAAAATGGCTCAAACAACACAAAGTTATGAAGCTGAACTAAGTAAATTGAATTCAAATATCGCCAAACTCAGTTCTGTTTACGATAAGATGCTTAATGCTATGCAATCTAAATAGTTTTTTGCCATTTCACCAACCAAAAAAAACAAATGAAATCTCAAAACCCGTTAAGGCAGAAGCTTATAAATGTGATGTATCTTATTTTCATCGCTATGGCTGTGTTAAATTCGCCTGTTGAGTTTCTGGAAGCTTTCACAGATTTGAATAGATCGCTCGAGCGGTCAAACTATCGATTAGATAAAGAAAACGAAAGAATTATTCAAACTGTAGAAAGGTTAGGTTCTCAGGATGGTAAATACACAGGAATTGTTAGAAAGCTGCAATTAGCCAAACTATATAGTGATAGCACCATAAGATACATAGAAGATTTGAAAGTTAATTTGATTGCTAAGTCAGGTGGCTACTCAAAATTCGGGCATATCGTTGGAGGTATAGATGGTACTTTACCTACAAGAATTTTTATTAAGGAAGGCGAGGCAAAAAAATTAAAAGAATTACTCTCTTTTACAAAAGAACAATTAATGTCTTTACTGGACGAGTCGGAAAAAACATTATTAGATACAGTCTTAGTTACTGCAGACTCAATCCCTAAAGCTAAAGGTGTTTTTTATGATTGGGACAAGTACTATTTTGATAATGTACCTACAAGTGCTGTTGTCGCTACTTTATCAAAATTTCAAAATGATGTAAGATTGTCTGAGGCTTTAGTTATTAAGACATTCTATGATAGCGTTCAGGATGGTTTTAATATGCAATATGTTGCATCATCTTCAACACAGATAGATACTTTCAATTTAGAAAAAGGTGTTAAAAAATTTGATGTATTTAATATAGGTGAAGATGGTGTTGCAAGAGTTACATTACCCTCTTCAGGAGGAGGAACGCCTTCTTCAAATGCAGTTATTTACACATATGACGATAATAATAATATTATAGACAGTTTTCAATTTAATAATGGTGTTGGTGAAATTAAGTTAAAGACAGACCAAATTGGAGAATTCAGAATGAAAGGGTTTATTCGTTTCCGATATCCGGAAAAGAAAGATGATAGCAAAACACAAAAAGACACAAAAACTTTAAAAGAAAAAGCACCAGGTGAAAAAGTTGAAGACAAAAAGTTTGATTTGGAATATAAAGTTGTGAACCCTCAACCATATATCTCGCAAAAGGAGTATAATGTTCTTTATATGGGAATTAATAACCCTCTTAACGTCTATCATCCCGAGTATAAATCAGACAAATACAGAGTTTCAATTAATAATGGCAATGTTATAAAAGGAGACGATGGTTACTATGCGAGAGTAAATAATCTTGGATATGCTACTGTTATATTAGAAGTTCCAGACGGTAACGGAGGATATAAGAAAGTTGCTGAAGAAATTTTTAAAGTAAAAGAGTTACCTACGCCAAAAGTAGTGTTGTATAATCAGATTGGTGGAGTAATGGCTTCCAGAATTTTTAAAATGCAGAAAGGTTTAGAGGTAGATGCTAAAAACATGGAAATTGATAACAAGTTTAGAGTTGTAGAATATACTATGACTTATGTAAATGGCAATGGCTTGGGTATATTCTCAGAACCCGTTAAGGGCTCATATTTTAGCGGTAAATCTAAAGAACTTGTTGAATTAGCTCAACCAGGAGATATGTATATTTTTGACAACATATATATTAAAGGGTCAGATGGTAAGAATAAAAAAGTTGACCCAATTGTATTTAAAATAAATTAATTTGAAATTTTTAAAGCCAGAAATCATGTATAGTAACATTAAAGTTTATAAAAAATCAATCATCAAGTGGATGTTTGTTTTTTTTGCATCGGCTTTGTTAAATGTGGCTAATGCCCAAGAGACATCTTCAGATACTACTGTTTTAGAAGGATTTTATGAAAGTCCTTTAACATTAAAGTCTGGTAGAATCTATGTTGTAAATCATAATGTTAAAATTGCCAAGGGCACCACACTAAACGTTGAAAAGAATGCTGTTGTGTTATTTAGTCACACTTCAACTCTTGTGCTGGAAGGTGGAATAAACGTTAATGGTGAGCCTAATGCATTTGCTACTTTTGCAAGTAAGGATAATGAGTACAGAGGCGCAGGTATTGTAGTAAGAGGAAGTGAAGGAGGTGATATTAATATTAAATATGCAAAGTTCTTAAAGCTCTCCATGCCATTAAATTTTGAAATGAACTGGTACAGAGCCAATGTAAATGTTCAAAATACATTATTTAAAGATGTTAATACAGGAGAATCTGCTATTGTAGTGGCGATGCCCTTAGGTGCCTTCTTGGGGCAAACAGATAAGGTAAGCAATATGAATTTCACTAATAACAACTTTATAAACAACTGGGGTTCAATTTTCTTTGAAAATTTTCAAGACAATTTATTAAATGTAAATTTTTCAAATAATGTAATAACAAACAATGTTGTATATGGAATAGACAAAGGAATACCTTCTAATACACCGGTTTTTGGTTTATATGATAACGCACAAAGAAAATATATGGCAAAAATTACCGAAAATTCAATTTTTGGTAATTATCAAATAAATGCATCAACTGATACTATTATAAGAGAAATAAGCTTTGGTATTCAAGGAAAAGGTGAAAAGCTTTCAATTCCTAATAATTTTTATCGTTCGCTAGATGCAGCATACATTTCTTCAACTTTCGACCATTTCTTTCAGAATAATGAATTGCCATTATTAGTTGCTGAACCTTTTTTAAGAACTCCATCACCAGCAGCACATGCTCATATTTATAAAGTAAATATGGGAGGTGGCGAAGTGAAAAATTATGATGAAATTCCTCAAGTAAGTAATCAAAATGTTGCCTTTGAGGTGTTTTTCAACAGACAAGTTTCACCAATTGGAAACGCACAGTTAAGATGGGTATATTTTGATACTACTAACCGTTCATTAGAACAAGATACAATTGTTATTTCTAACGCACAGTTATCAGCTGATAAAAAGCAGTTCAATTTCACTGTTGCAGATGCTTCATTTTTAAAACAAGGCATAGGATATTTAGTAATCAGCAATTTTGTCGATGAAACAGGCTTTGAAGTCCCTGAATTTCCAATAGGGCAAGTTAGAGCAATTAATACCTACAATAAACTTTATTATGCTGGTTTGCAATCTAAGTATTTTAACCCGGCAAGCCTGATTAACAACGATTTAGGAAGTGGTAAATTGGTTCCTGAAAAATTAGATATTGAAAAATTAGAAGAACTTAGTGAATTAGGTGATTTGTCATACCTGGGAGCCTATACATCTTTGGCGAAAACCTGGGAGGTTGGTGTTTTTGGTGGCACTGCAAATTATTTAGGCGATTTAGCATTCAAATTCATGGAAAAAAACCAATTTCAATGGTCATGGGGTGTTTTTGGGCAATACAATATCTCTAAGTGGTTTTCTACAAGATTAGCTTATAATATGTTAAGAATAAAGGGAGATGATATTTTCGATCCTGATTTAGGAAGAAGAGCAAGGTATGCTAATTTTAGAAACAATGTTCAAGAATTAGCACTTACTTTACATTTTCATTTATTACAGTATGGAATTAGCAAAGGGGAAAAATTTTCTCCTTCTGTATATGTTGGTATAGCCGGTTTTCATCATAATCCATTAGCCAGAATCGTTACAGGCCTTGATCCATTGACTGGTGACCCTGTGTATTTAAAAGATGCTACCTCTGGTAAAGATTTATGGTTTCCGTTACAACCTATTGGTACTGAAGGGCAAACTGCTAATTCTTTAGATTCTGAATTTCCTAACAGGGCTGCACCAAAACAATATTCGCTTTGGCAGTTGGCTATACCAATGGGGATTCATTTAGACTTTATCATTAAAAAGTCTTGGGTAATTGGTGCGGAAATTGGGTTCAGAATGACATTTACTGACTATTTAGATGATGTTGCCGGCTATTACTATGATAGACAAAATCGCTTTCAAGCAATTGTCGATGCCAATCCTACAATCCAGGCAACCACTGGTTTTGGCGGAAAAACCACCAATGCACCATTAACATTCACCGACTTAGATGGCAATATCCAAAATACAGCTGCAGTTATAGCAACACCATCTATAGTTAATGCTGGGGATGCAAATGATGCCTATAGCTTTCCTGATGCTAGAAGAGGTGATATTAACAGGGATTGGTACATTCCTTTAGGATTAAAAGTAAGTAAAGTGTTTGGCTACAATAAATATGAAAAGCAAGCTAAGAAAGCTATGAGAGAAGAAGAAAAACTTTCTAATTCTTCTTCAAAAAGCAAGTAATCAATTTCGTAGTCTCTGTAGCTGCCGTTTTTTGCACCTTATCTATGCAGCTTTAAGTTGTTCTATTTTTTCTTTATTTATTTTGTCCCTGCATATTTCTTCTGTTACAATGTAATGTTTGATATTTTCATCAGAAGGTAATTCAAACATAAGGTCAGTCATAATTGCTTCACATATAGAGCGCAATCCCCTTGCCCCTAATTTTAACTCAAATGCTTTTTCTACAATAAACTCTAATGCATTTGGAGAGAACTCCAAATTAATACCTTCAAGTAAAAATAACTTTTGATATTGTTTTATTAGCGCATTTTTGGGTTTGGTAAGAATAGAAAGTAATGCTTCTTTGTCTAATGGATTTAAGTGCGTAACCACCGGCAACCTGCCTATTAACTCAGGTATTAAGCCAAAACGTCTAATATCTAACGGACTTACGTATTGTAAGTAATTTTCTTTATCAATTGATTTTTTTGCAGTGCTAGACTTGAAACCTATAGCTTGTGTTTGTAATCGAGAAGAAATGATTCTGCTAATTCCATCAAAAGCACCTCCACAAATAAACAATATATTTTGGGTGTTTACTTTAATCAATTTTTGCTCCGGATGTTTTCTGCCACCATGTGGAGGCACCAACACTTCAGTACCTTCTAACAGTTTCAACATTGCTTGCTGCACCCCTTCTCCCGATACGTCTCTTGTTAATGAAGGGTTATCACCTTTTCTTGAAATTTTATCTATTTCATCAATATAAACGATTCCTTTTTCAGCACTGGCTACATCATAATTACATGCCTGAAGTAAACGCGATAAAATGCTTTCAACATCTTCGCCTACATAACCTGCCTCAGTAAAAACTGTTGCATCTACAATAGCAAAAGGAACATTTAAAAACTTGGCTATAGAGCGTGCCAAAAGGGTTTTACCCGTTCCTGTTTCGCCAACCAAAAGAATATTAGACTTTTCAATTTCTACATCATCTTTTTCTACTTTCTGGTTCAGTCTTTTGTAATGATTATAAACTGCAACTGAAAGTGTTTTTTTTGCTTCATCTTGGCCAATAATATATTGATCTAAAAATGAGGCAATGTCTTTCGGCTTTATAGATTTTGATAAATTAAACTGAAACTTATTTTCCTGTGGCGTCAAAGCCTCATCAACAATTTTCTGAGCTTGAGATACACAATTTTCACAAATAAATGCATCTCTGCCTTCAATTAATATAGCTACAGCTTCTTTGGGGCTTCCGCAAAAAGAACATTTATTACCTTTCTTCATCACTATTTTTTCAATCCTAAAACTTCATCAACCATACCGTATTCTTTAGCTTCTTCAGCTTTCAACCAATAATCGCGATCAGAATCGTCCATAATTTGCTCGCGTGTTTTGCCGGTATGCAATGCTAAAATATCGTATAGCTCAACTTTCAATTTTAATATTTCTCTTGCAGTAATTTCTACATCGCTTGCTTGGCCACCGGCACCGCCCAATGGTTGGTGAATCATAACTCTTGAATGCTTTAATGCCGAACGCTTTCCTGCTGCACCTGCACATAACAACACGGCACCCATAGATGCTGCCATACCCACACAAATAGTGGCTACATTAGGCGATACATTTTGCATGGTATCATAAATACCTAAACCTGAATAAACCATACCTCCTGGTGAATTAATATATAACTGAATATCGCGTTTAGGGTCGGTTGATTCTAAAAAAAGCATTTGGGCAATAACGATATTCGCCACCTGATCGTCAATAGGGTAACCCAAGAAAATAATACGCTCCATCATTAATCTTGAAAAAACGTCCATAACTGCAATGTTCATAGGGCGTTCTTCAATAATATTGGGCGTAAGGTTTACAAAGGTTGATGTGTATTGGTCTAAAGTGTTGCTGCTAATACCAAGATGCTTGGTTGCATATTTGCTGAATTCTTTTCCGTCCATAACTAGATTTTAATTTATTTCAAAGAGAAACAATGATTTTCAATTATCAAAGCACAATATAAACATAAAGAGCGCAGGAAAATTCCTTGCGCTCTGAAAGTTTTTTAAGCAAAAAATTACTTTAAATTCTTAAAATCGTCTAAAGAAATTTCTTTTTCAACCACTGAAACTTGTGTTTCAATTACAGCAAACAACTTTTCCTCCAATAATTGGTCGAATGTTTTCTGAACATGATCCTTATTTGACAACATATTATTTACCCAACTTTGATATTCTTCAGATTCCATCAATTCATCATCCACATTCAAATAGCCCTGAAGCCCTTTTTTAGTGTGTTCTTTCACTTCATCTTGAGTAACTGTAATGTTGTGTTCTTTAATCAACTTATTAGTAATTAACCTCCACTTCAGACTTTTGGCAAAATCAGGATATTGTGCTTCAATTTCTTCAGCAGAAATAGGCTTTTCATTAGAAGCTTTAATCCATCTTTTCAAAAAATCATCAGGCAAAGGAATTTCAGTTTTGCTTAAAAGCTCATCTAAAATATTGTTGTGCAATACACGCTTGGTTTGCGTTTCGAAATACTTACTAATTTCATTGCGCAACACTTCGCGAAACTCTTCTTCAGTTTTTGCTTTTCCCGGCCCTAAAGCCATGCTGAAAAATTCTTCATCAAGTTCAGCAAGGTTTACACGATTAATTTTCTTTAAAGTGAAACGAAATAAACTGCCTTTAGCATCTACATCATCGCCCGTAAGGTTTAAAAAATGTTTGGCAACTTCTTCTTTTGTTTTATTGCCAACAGCCTTGTATATATCCAGCTGAATAGCACCATTTAAAGTTAAAGCTAACAACTGTTGCTGAACAGCTTCATCGGTAATCATATCTACAGGGAAAGCTGTGCTGTGGGTGTAAGCATCTGCTTTTTCTGAACCATCAGCATTCAACTCAGTAAACTCGCCAAACAACACATCGTCTTTTTGTACAGCATCTTCAGGATTTGTCATTTTTCCGAAACGCTTACGCAGGCCTTCAATTTCTTTATTCAGCAATTCATCATCAACTTTTATTTTGTTCAAACTAAAAGTTGAGTTTTTAGAAAGCAAATTCAGTTCAAATTCAGGTGTTAAACCCAATTCGTAAGCAAATTCATAGTATTTAGGTGTGTTAATGTCTATATCAACCAATACATCTTCCTTTGGAATAGGATTGCCTAAAACTTCAATTTTATTTTCGGTTAAGAAATTGTTGAGTTGGTCGTTAATAATTTTGTTCAACTCATCGGCTAATACCGAATTGCCATACATTTTCTTAACTAAAGAAGTTGGGGTTTGTCCTTTTCTGAAACCTTTCAGTTCTACTTTTTTTCTAAGGTCTTTAACTGCGTCTTCAACCTTCGTAACGTAATCTTCCGGAGCAAGCTGAATTTTAACTACAGCATTTAGCGAATCAATGTTTTCTTTGGTAATGTTCACTTTTATACGATTTAATGAATTTAAAAAAAAAATGCAAGAGCGCTGATACTGTTTGAAAGACGCAAAGGAAATAATCAGCGTCAGAGTGTATTTTGCGCCTTTGCGAAAAAATTAAAAAAAGTGCGGGCGGAGGGACTCGAACCCCCATGCCGTGAGGCGCTTGATCCTAAGTCAAGTATGTCTACCAATTTCACCACGCCCGCATTATTTTTTAACCACGTTGTAAAAGAACGGAGCGCAAAAATATTATAATTTAGACAGTTACGCAATTTTGTGTTTGAATTTCTTTTTCAGGAAAATAGTTCTCTATACAGCTTTGTGTAATTTTATAGACTTATGAGCGAAGAAAAGACGTTGCCCGAACTGAAAGAAGGGCATGAACAAGAACGCAAAGAAATACTGAAAAGATACCGCCATTTGTTGCGTGCTGTGGGCGTAAAGGCAAATTCGGGCGATAAGAAACAAATTCGTGAAGCTTTTGAAATGGCCCTTGAAGCGCATAAAAACATGCGTAGAAAATCGGGCGAGCCTTACATTTTTCATCCTTTAGCGGTGGCACATATTGTGGCGGCTGAAATTGGTTTAGGTCCAACATCGGTTGTATGTGCCTTACTACACGATGTGGTAGAGGATACCGAAATTACTTTAGAAGATATCAAGCTACAATTTGGCGCAAAGGTTGCCAAAATAGTAGATGGCTTAACCAAAATTTCAGGTGTTTTCGATTTAAATACTTCTGAACAAGCAGAAAATTTCAGAAAATTATTACTTACCCTAACCGATGATGTTAGGGTTATTCTAATAAAAATTGCCGACCGACTGCATAATATGCGCACCCTCGATTCAATGGCGCGCAACAAACAGTTAAAAATTGCTTCTGAAACGGCTTCTATTTATGCACCCTTGGCTCATCGATTGGGTTTGTATGCAGTAAAATCTGAACTGGAAGACTTGGTGATGAAATACACTGAGGCCGACATGTACAGAACTATCGCCCGGAAACTTTCTGAAACCAAAAGGGAAAGAACCCGATACATAAATGAGTTTATTAAGCCTTTGAAAGAAAAACTTGAAGCTGCAGGGTTGAAATTCCAAATTTATGGACGACCAAAATCAATTTTTTCAATTTACAATAAGATTAAAAATAAAGGTGTAGAGTTTGAACAAGTGTATGATTTATTTGCCATAAGAGTAGTATTAGATTCTCCGCCCGAAACAGAAAAATCTGATTGTTGGAAAGTTTATTCTATAGTTACAGATATATATAAGCCCAACCCTTCTCGCTTGCGCGATTGGGTTTCTACACCCAAAGCTAATGGATATGAGGCCTTACACACTACCGTTATGGGGCCAAAAGGGCGTTGGGTAGAGGTTCAGGTTCGTACTGAAAGAATGGATGAAGTTGCTGAAAAAGGCTATGCTGCTCATTGGAAATACAAAGAGAATTCTGCTGAAAGTACTATGGATAGCTGGCTATTAAAAATTCGTGAAAATCTTAAAAACCCTGATTCAAATGCACTTGATTTTTTAGACGATTTCAAGTTGAATTTGTTTTCAGATGAAATATATGTGTTTACCCCGAAAGGTGATTTGCGCATGTTGCCCAAAGGCGCTACGGCATTAGATTTTGCTTTTGACATTCACTCTAATGTAGGTAGCAGCTGTATAGGTGCAAAGGTAAACCATAAACTAGTTCCATTAAGTCATGTGCTTTCCAGTGGCGATCAAGTTGAAGTTATTACTTCCAAAAAACAAAAACCGAACGAAGATTGGCTAACCTATGTAATTACCAGCAAAGCCAAATCGAAAATTAAAGATGCGCTGAAAGAAGAAAAGCGTAAAGTTTCTGAAGATGGTAAAGAAAAACTTGAAAAAGAATTGAAGAAGCTTAAAATTGAGCCTAACCATCAATTAATAAATGATTTGTCGCATCAGTTTAAGTTTCAAAGCGCGCTTGATTTTTTATATGCCATCGCCATTGGAAAATTTGATACAAAACAGCTTCAGAAAATAAAAGTAGTTCACGGAAAATTAACCATTGAGCGCGAGCCGGAGAAGGTAGAAACGGTTGAAGAGGCCGTTAAGAAAACACTTCAAAAAAATGCAGAACTTTTGATTTTTGGAGATTCGGGAGAGAAAATTGATTACAAATTTGCAACTTGTTGTAGCCCTATTCCAGGCGATGATGTTTTTGGCTTTATTACCATTAACGAGGGTATAAAAATTCATAAAACAAATTGCCCCAATGCCATTCAGCTAATGTCTAAATATGGCTACCGCATTATTAAAACCCGATGGAATAAAGAGCATGAAATTTCTTTTTTAACAGAAATTTTAGTGAGTGGTATAGATGATACAGGGGTTTTACAGAAAATTACCGGCTTAATTTCAGGCGATTTAAAATTAAATATGCGCTCACTTTCAATTGAAAGTAAAGATGGAATTTTTGAAGGAACTATTGGTATTTATGTGCATAATACCGAGCAGCTAGATGCATTGATAGAAAAAATGAAATCACTCGAAGGCATATTAAGTGTAAGCAGGCTTTAATTCAGTATTTAAAAGTGTTTAAATTAAGGTAGATTTGCAATAAAATGAACAGTACTTCTTCAGAACATATAAAAGAAATTAAAGAAATTTTTGCGGCACATTTAGAGCAAAGCAAGCAGCGAAAAACTCCTGAGCGCTTTGCTATTCTAGAAGAAATTTATTTGCGCAACGACCATTTCGATGCAGAAACACTTTACATTGAAATGAAAAATAAAAATTTCAATGTAAGCAGAGCCACTGTTTACAATACTCTGGAAGTTCTTGAGCTATGTGGCCTAGTTATTCGCCATCAATTTGGCGATAATCAGTCGCGCTATGAAAAATCGTATAACCGCAGGCAACACGACCACCTTATTTGTGAAGACTGCAAAGAAGTAAAAGAATTTTGCGACCCGCGCATTTTTCAAATTGAAACAAAAATTGGTGAATTGCTTAAACATAAAATTTCACATCACTCACTAATCTTATACGGAAAATGTGAAGATGTAGATTGTGCAAACAAGCAGAAAATCACTAAAATTGAGTATTGAAAAAACACCATTATGGATTTTACAATTAATAAATCGGAGAATTATTTAGTTCTTGAGCTAAGAGGAAGCCTTTTAGCAGAAGTACAATCGAAAGATATTTTGCAATCTGCATCAGACTATATTACTAATGATGAAACCAAGTTTGTAGTTGACCTAAAAGATTTAAAATTCATCAATAGTTCGGGTTTAGGAATGCTTTTAACCTTATTAACAAAAGCCAGAAAATCAGGTGGCGATGTAGTTTTAGCTAATGTGCCTGAACAGGTTAGTAATTTATTGGTAATTACTAAACTTACTGCCATTTTCAAAACAGGCGAATCGGTAGAAGAAGCAGCCAAACTATTAGGCTAGTTATTTCGCTATAGGTCTTTTATTTTTTCATTTTCTTATTATTTCAATTATTTAATTTTTCTTTTTCATGTTTACAGATGTATTAATTGGTTTGCAATGGGGCGATGAAGGCAAAGGCAAGATTGTTGATTACCTTGCTAACCATTACGATATAGTTGCTCGTTTTCAAGGCGGGCCTAATGCAGGGCACACCCTAAAAATTAATAACGAAACTTTCGTGTTGCACACTATTCCTTC
The DNA here is from genome assembly GCA_964543705.1 of uncultured Chitinophagaceae bacterium. Taxonomy (GTDB): domain Bacteria; phylum Bacteroidota; class Bacteroidia; order Chitinophagales; family CAIOSU01; genus CAYSGX01. The sequence goes on along the minus strand of CAZIZP010000008.1, from coordinate 16,600 downwards.
AGGAATATTTCACCAAAACGTAATGAATATTATTGGTAATGGTGTGGTGATAGACCCCGTTACATTTAAAAAAGAAATAGATAAACTACAGGCATTAGGTGTAGATGTGAAGAGGAATCTCTTTATTTCTAATAGAGCACATTTAATTTTACCTTCCCACAAAGCGCTCGATGCCGCTTCTGAAGCTAAAAAAGGTGAAACAAAAATTGGCTCTACTCTTAGAGGTATTGGCCCAACCTATATGGATAAAACCGGAAGAAATGGCCTGCGCGTTGGTGATGTGTTGTTGCCCGATTTTAAACAGCAATATAATTTTCTGAAAGAAAAGCATTTCGATATTCTAAAACAATATGAATACAATGCCAATATTGAAGAAACCGAAAAAGAATGGTTTGAAGGTGTTGAAGTATTGAAACAACTAAATATTATTTCTACCGAATACTATTTGAATGAGGCATTAAGCAATGGTAAAAAAGTTTTGGCTGAAGGTGCGCAAGGCTCTATGTTAGATATAGATTTTGGCACATACCCGTTTGTAACCTCTTCTAATACTATTTCTTCGGGTGCTTGCAAAGGTTTGGGTGTAGCACCAACAAAGATTAAAGAAGTATTAGGCATTTCAAAAGCATATTGCACACGTGTAGGCAGTGGGCCATTCCCTACCGAATTGAACAATGAAGTTGGTGAGCGTTTACGTAAAGAAGGACACGAGTTTGGCGCAACTACAGGCCGCCCAAGACGCTGCGGCTGGATAGATTTACCTGCTTTGAAATATTCTATTATTCTGAATGGTTTAACACAATTAATTATTACCAAAATTGATGTGCTGAATAGTTTTGAAACCATATATGCTTGCACTGATTATAAAGTAAACGGGCAACTTACACGCGAACTACCTTACGATTTATGCAAAGAAACCATTGAGCCGGTTTATAAAGCATTTAAAGGTTGGAATTGCGATATTAACAGCACCAGAAACTATGATGAATTACCTGCCGAGTTAACCAACTACATTAACTTCTTAGAATCTTATTTGGAAGTACCGGTTACAATTATTTCTAACGGGCCTAAGAGAGATGAGTTGATATTGAAGAACAAACCTGTACTTGCATAAAAGTAAATGTTTTAAGATTTTTCAAATAGTTCAGTAAAACAATAAAGTTTTTACTGAAATTTACGTGTGTATATTTCAAGACTCTTACTGGCGATAATTTTTTGTTTCGGCATAGCGCACTATGTTGCTTCGCAAACACGTCCATTGCCATTTTTCACGGTCGACACAACGCTTAATAAAAAGAAACTTGCAGGTGTAACTACTTTTAAATCAGCAGCATTTGGTTCGGCATTATTGGTACTAAATCATTATTGGTATAAAGAATACCCCCGTGGAAAATTTCAATTTTTTAACGATGGTAAAGAATGGATGCAGATGGATAAAACCGGGCATGTGTTTGGTGCATATTTCATGAGCCGTTGGGCAACGGGTTTATACCAATGGTCGGGTGTGCCACATAAAAAATCTTTATGGGTTGGCGGCACTACCGGATTGGTATTTATGAGTTCAATTGAAGTGTTAGATGCCTTTTCAAAAGAATGGGGTTTTTCGTGGTGGGATATTGGTGCCAACACTTTAGGCTCAGCTATTTTCATTGGGCAAGAATTAGCGTGGAAAGAGCAACGCATAAGCATTAAAGTTTCGGCATTTCCTGAAAATTATCCTGAAGGCATGTTGCGCAATAGAGCACAGCAACTATATGGCAGCAGTACTTTAGAATTATTTTTGAAAGACTACAACGCCCTTTCTGCCTGGGCTTCGGTAAATATTAGCGCGTTTATTAAACGCGACACAAGGTTTCCTAAATGGCTGAATGTGGCAGTGGGCTATGGTGCAAACGGCATGTATGGTGGTTTTGAAAACAAATGGTGCTTGGGCGAAAATGGTAAGTATGAAAATTGCCCCGATGCATTAAAAGTTGACCGCACCGATATTGAACGCTACCGCCAGTATTACTTTTCGTTAGATGTTGATTGGACAAAAATTGAAACCCGAAGAAAAGGCTGGAAAGTTTTATTCAACATGATGAATTTGGTTAAAGTGCCTTTCCCTACTTTAGAGTTTAATAGAATAAATAAAATAAGAGTTAGACCTTTTTGATCAACGATTTTTGATCTACGAATTATGATTGTTTTTTACCAATAATGACTTCATAATTAAAAATACTTTCTTGCTTAAGGGTTATAGTAGTTTCTATTTTGAAATTATTACGACCAAGTAAATTCAAATAATCGTTTAAACTATATTGGTGAGGATGTAAAATATCGCCCGGAATGAATTGGAATATTTTTTTCAGAAAATTGTTTCGATGAGTATCTACACTCAACACCAAGTAACCATTGGGCTTCATCGAAGTATGAAGATTTTTTACAGAAGCCTGAATATCTTGAACATGGTTAATAGCATTTAAACAAAACACTACATCAAAATTTTCTTTAGCCTGAAATTTTTCTAAAGTAGTTTCAGTAAAATTTACTTCAACATAATCGTTTCTATTGAAATAAGAGTTGTTTTCGTAGCTGCTTAAAAGTGGATCAATAGCTGTTACGTGATGATGTTGTAAAATGGTAAAAACTCCAGCAGGACCACAACCTGCATCTAAAATGTGTAGTTTTTTTGCTGAAAATAAATCGGGAATATAATTTTTTATTTGCTGAATAAATTGCTGCCAATAGGCCTGTTTCCATTGTAAATACTCACATTTCGGCTTATTGCTTAAGTAGCGTTTCCACCAAAGTTGCTCAAAAAATTGTGCTATTTTCCAACGAAGTGCCGACAAAAAATGAAATTTGTTGTTAAACTTCAAAACTAACCCAAAAACATGCAACAACAATTTTATTCACAAGGAATATTTATTGCTCTACTTCCGCAGCGAAATTTAGAAAGCGAAATTGTTGCATTAAGCATTAAGCTAATTAACCAAACTTCTTTTTCAGCTAAGTATGAATGCTATTTTGAAACAGACAAGCGAGAAGAAAAATATTTAACCAATACAATTAATAAGGCTGGAGTTGTGCAGTTGGAAGGCATTAAGTTTTCAGAACTAAACGATAACCCTACGCTGGAAATAAAAGTAACTGTAAACAAAGAAGAAATAATTAAACTGTTTAAGTTTAAACCAAAGCATGTTGCCAATAAACCTGAATTTTTGCAGCTGCTGAAAGAAGATGCTTTCTTGTTTCATGTTTGGAAAGAAAATAGTTTTAACGATAACGAGGAAACAGAAGAAGAAGTTGAAGAGGAAGAGACAAAACCTGAGCCTTTAAGTATAGATACTGCATTGTTGAAAGAAATGATGTTGGGTGGTAAAAAACCAACGACAACAAAAATTATACATGAAACTACAGAAAGCAATAAAATTGATTTACACGTTGAAGCTATAGACCCTTCTCTTGAAAAATTACCTGCTGCAGAAATTCTTACCATACAAATGAATTTATTTAAACAAACTTTAGAACGTGCCATTGCAAGCGGGCATCATAGTTTGGTGGCTATTCATGGTGTAGGCGATGGTATATTGAGAAAGCAAATAATTTACTATTGCAACCATCACCCCAGAGTAAAAGAATGTACCGAGCCACTAGTAAATAAATATGGTGCAGGTGCTACTGAAATTCATTTTAAGTAGAGAGTGCTGTTATTACAGTACGTAGTATCTTTATCAAAAAAATATTCATTGTCTGCTGCTAATAATATTGCTAATCAAATTTTAAATGCCGATAGAATTGCTTTAAGCAAGGCAATTACTTTGGTAGAAAGCACTCGCCCCGAACATAACGAGCAGGCGCAGGAAATTATTCAGCAATTGTTACCACATACGGGCAACTCAATAAGAATTGGTATTACCGGTGTTCCCGGGGTGGGCAAAAGTACTTTTATAGATGCCTTTGGAACCTACCTTGCCGATAAAGGAAAAAAAGTTGCAGTATTGGCTATTGACCCCAGCAGCACTATTTCTAAAGGCAGCATTTTAGGAGATAAAACCCGAATGGAAAGTTTGGTGAGTCATCCGAATGCCTACATTCGCCCAACTGCATCGGGCAATGCTTTAGGGGGCGTGGCAAAAGCAACAGGCGAAAGCATTTTGCTTTGTGAAGCAGCTGGTTTTGATATAATTATTGTTGAAACAGTTGGGGTAGGGCAATCGGAAACTACGGTAAAGAATTTAACCGATTTCTTTTTGCTATTAATGCTTGCAGGGGCAGGCGATGAGTTGCAAGGTATGAAGCGTGGTATTATGGAAATGGCCGACTTAATTTTAATTAATAAAGCCGATGGCGATAATTTAGAAAAAGCCCGAAAAGCTGCACAGCAATATAAACAAGCATTACATCTTTTTCCGACTACTGAAAACGGGTGGGTTCCACAAACCGATATTTGTTCAGCCTACACCAAAGAAGGTATTGACAGGTGCTGGAACACTATAGAAAAGTTTGCCAACTTTCAACACAAAAATGGTTATTTCAGCAAAAACAGAACACAACAAAAGATATTTGCTTTTAGAGAAACATTGCAACAACAGTTGCTTTCAAAAATTTTAAAACAGCCTGAAATAGCTACAGCCATTGAACAACAAGAAAAAGCTATTACTGCCCAACAAATAAATGCTTACAAAGCGGCACAGCAAATACTGCAACAAATTTTTGAAAAGTTGCTTTAATAAAGCCCATTAAAACTATAATAACAACATGCCAAAGCACACTTCTTCTTCAGGCGGAATTCAGATAAATAAATACATTAGTTCTTCAGGATTTTGTTCGCGCAGAGAGGCCGATAAATACGTTGCTGATGCACGGGTAACTATTAACGATGATATTGCACTTGCTACTTCAAGAGTACAGCCCGGTGATATAGTAGCTGTTGATGGTGAAAAAATTAAAACTTCAAAAAAACAACCGCTTTATATTGCTTTCAATAAGCCGGTTGGTGTTACCTCCACTACCGACCCAACCGATAAAAGCAATATCATTTATTTTATTAATCACCCCAAGCGTATTTTTCCTATCGGAAGATTAGATAAAGATTCTGAAGGACTAATAATGCTTACCAACGATGGCGATATTGTAAATAAAATTTTACGTGCGGGCAACGAGCATGAAAAAGAATACTTTGTTTCAGTAAACAAATCCATCACGCCTGAATTTGTAAAACGTATGTCGGAAGGATTGCCCATATTAGGCACAAAAACTAAGCGCTGTGTGGTTACACAAACGGGTAATAGAAGTTTTAAAATTATTCTTACTCAAGGTTTAAATAGACAAATAAGAAGAATGTGTGAGTATTTAGGCTATGAAGTAATGAGCCTGAAACGTACCAGAATTATGAATATTCAATTGGGAAATCTTCCTTTGGGTAAATGGAGAAATTTAACACCCATTGAAACAGAAGCCATGAATAAACTGCTGGCACAATCAATAAAAACCGAAGAAGCTTCGCTAAAAAAGAGAAAGCGAAGATAAAGCCGTAACTTACATCCGATTTGAAAGTACCATATTTAGTTGCTCTCTCTATTTTATAATATCAAAGTTTCACATGTCATTTAATTCATTAAGCATTGTAGAGCCTATTCTTTTGGCTTTAAAAGAAGAAGGTTATACCACCCCAACACCTATTCAGCAACAAGCAATTCCTGTAGTATTGCAAGGCAAAGATTTATTAGGTTGCGCGCAAACCGGCACCGGAAAAACAGCTGCCTTTGCTATACCTATAATTCAATTATTAAGCGCAGTAAAAACCAACGAAAAGAAAAGAAAAATAAGAACCCTTATTCTAACCCCAACCAGAGAGTTGGCTATACAAATTGGCGAGAGCTTCAATGCTTATGCAAGGCATACCTCGATAAAAAACACTGTAATTTTTGGTGGGGTAAACCAAAACCCGCAAACTGCAAAAATTCATGGTGGTGTTGACATTCTTATTGCAACGCCCGGAAGGTTGCTCGATTTAATTAACCAAGGGCATATTAACTTGTGCGATATAGAAATATTTGTATTAGATGAAGCAGATAGAATGCTCGATATGGGCTTTGTTAACGATATTAAACGTTTGCTGAAAATATTGCCAAATAAAAGACAAAACTTGTTTTTTTCTGCTACCATGCCGCCCGAAATTCATAAGCTTGCCAATGCTATTTTGCATCAGCCCGAAGAAGTTTCGGTAACGCCTGTTTCTTCAACGGCTGAAATTATTCAGCAATACATTTATTTTGTTGAACGTGGACACAAAAACAATTTGCTTTTGCATGTACTGCAAAACCCTAATATAAAAACTGCATTGGTATTTACCCGCACAAAACATGGTGCTGATAAAGTAGTGAAATTTTTAGAGCGAAATCATATAAAGGCTGAAGCCATTCATGGCAATAAATCGCAAAATGCAAGACAGCGTGCACTAAGTAATTTTAAAGAGCAAACCACCAGAGTGTTAGTAGCTACTGATATTGCAGCGCGTGGCATTGATGTAGATGATTTAGAGTATGTAATTAATTATGAAATATCTAATCAGGCAGAAACTTATGTACACCGTATAGGCAGAACCGGAAGGGCAGGGGCGAAGGGCACAGCACTTTCTTTTTGCGATGCTGAAGAAATAGCCTATTTAAAAGACATTGAAAAATTAATTGCCAAGAAAATTGAAGTTGTTAAAGAGCATCCTTTTCCATTAATAGAAGATACTTTTGAAATACCCGCGAGCACTAAAAAAACTTCGTTTTTTGACAGAAGAAAACGAAGTTATGCAAAACCAAAGTCTGATGCCAAGAACACTAATATGCCTAAAAGTGGCAGCAATTCAAACAATAGAAAATGGTACGGAAAACAAAACGCTAATAAAAAGAAGTAATTTGAATTTATAGTTTAATAAAAAAAGCCACTATGTTTTTTGCATAGCGGCTTTTGGGTTTCAGTTTTTAGCTGTTTACATTATTTATTCAATAATAATTCTTTTATGAATAATATTTTTTTCATGCTGAATTTTTAAGGTATAACTACCTTTTGCAACTTCAAGACTTATTTCTGTATTATCAATTCCAATGAATACCTCTTTACCTGTTATATCAAATACTGATATTAAGCAATTACTCCATTCAGAAGGCAAATCTATTTTGAATTTACCATTACTTGGGTTAGGGTAAATTGTAATAATACTTTCTATGTTTTCGTTTATGAAAGTTATTACAGCAGTCGCATTTGCTACGTTTGAAGGTGCGGAAAGTCCGTTTCCATTTTCTGCCAATACTCTGTAGTAGTAAGTGTTTCCATCGGCAACATCAGTATCATCATGTGTAGTAGCATTAGCTGCAACAGTGGCTATGTCGGTAAATGGACCATTAACATCGGTTCCTCTTTGAATAACAAATTGTGTTTCATCGTTAGAATTATCTTGCCAGTTAAGGCGTATTCCTGTGCTTGCTGCTTTAAATACTGTGGTAGTAAGGTTACTTGGTGCAGCAGGAACAGCATTTGATGAACCACCACCTAATATGTCAATATCATCAATAATCGCATAGCTGCCGGCATTGCTAATTGGGTCGCTACCTAAAATACCACCCACAGCAAACATTATTTGAAGTGAATCGGGAGTGTCGGTTGTGTTATAGCTAATTGGCACTGTAACTTTTGAATAGGAAGCTTGAGAACCATTTAATACTAAAAAGCCACTTCCTACATCATCAGCACTTGTGCCATTCCACTTTGTAAGTGTTATAATTACAATAAGACTATCGTTATTTATTAAATCATATTTCGTGTAAAATGAAAGATCGGCAGGGCGCAGTGTGTAAGGAATGCCATTTTCGGTCTCATCTTCGGTAACATTGTTTAGGGCCATTATTCCAGGATATCCTCCTGAACCAAGATCAATAACTTCAATTTTAGCTGCAGAATTTCCTGAGTTTGCGTCTGTTGATTGAGAAACAATTGTTACTCCTGGAGGCAAGGGAAACAAATCGTCAAGTGTCCACCAACTGTCGGGTCTGTCATTAGTCCAGTTTTCAAGACCTAAATTAGTTGGTTGAGCCAAAGTAATGGTCGCTGAGAATACAGCAATTAAGAAATTAAGTATGGTTTTCATGTTTAAAGATTTTAGTTAAAGCAAATGTAAAAGCATTATGTATTAAATTTATATACGTTGATTTTCGTAATTTTTACAATGTTTCTGTTTGTCTTTCGGAAAGCTATATAATGTTTAAAAATATGGTTGTAAATAGTTGTTTTACAAAAGGGTGAAAAGTATCTTTGTCGAGCATTGTCAAGCAACATATTTGAGTTTATTTAATGCAGGCTACAAAAACATTTCTTGGTGCTATTTCAGCTTTTATTAAAGCAAAAACTTTCGATTACTATTTATTGGTAAAGTTTAGACTAACATTTATTGTAGTTTTTTCATCGCTAATTACCTATGCAATAGCTTCTGGCTCTAACTTCAGTTATGAAAGTTTAGCAATGTTGTTTTTAGGGGGGTTTTTAATTACAGGTGCCGCCAATGCCTTGAATCAGGTTTTTGAAAAAGATGTAGATAAATTAATGGCACGCACGGCCAATCGTCCGTTGGCACAAGAGCGCATGACACCTACAGAAGCCATACTAGCAGCAGGATTATTTGGCTTGGCAGGTGTTAGTTTGCTTTGGTATTGGTTTAACGATTTAGCTGCTATTATTGGGGCCCTTTCTTTAATTACTTATTCATTTATTTACACTCCACTAAAAAGAATTTCTTCGGTGGCTGTTTTCGTGGGTGCTATTCCGGGTGCGTTACCCCCTATGATTGGCTGGGTGGCTGCTACAGGGCAAATTACTATTGAGGCATATATTATTACTGCTATTCAGTTTTTATGGCAGTTTCCGCACTTTTGGGCTATTGCTTGGGTGGCGCACGAAGATTATTCTCGCGCAGATTTTAAATTAATGCCTTCTTCAGGCGGAAGAGATAGATTTTCAGCAACCCAAATTGTGTTTTATACTATTGCACTTATTCCGGTTTCAATATTGTTATTTTTCAGAGGAAATATTACCCCTGTAGCTACAATTGTAATTGCAGTTTCAGGCTTAATATTTTTGTATTATGGAATAAAACTTTGGAAAAGTTGTGATACTAATGATGCTAAAAAGGTAATGTTTGCAAGTTTTGTGTATTTGCCTGTGGTTTTGTTGGCGTTGCTTTTAGGCGGAAAATTTTAATAATGTAACAATTGTGTTGGTACGTTGTTACTAAAAATAAAAAATGAAAAACATTCTTACAGAAGCTCCACTACCCGAAAATGTTCAGCCTAAAGGTGTGCATCCGCAGCGTTTTGCATTGTGGATAGGGTTGGCTTCTTTAACAATGCTGTTTGCTGCGTTAACCAGTGCTTATATTGTTCGCCATGAAGCAGGCAACTGGACAGAATTTAGTATTCCTGCTCCATTTTTTATAAGTGCAGTAATAATTCTTATAAGCAGTGGAACCATGCATTGGGCAGTAAGTGCATTTAAAAAAGACGATTTAGCAAACTACCGTTTAGCATTAAGCTTAACTACAACGTTGGCTTTAGCTTTTTGCGCTACACAATATATTGGTTGGCAAGACCTTCAAAAAATTGGTATTTACATAGAAGGAAATCCTTCCGGTTCTTTTGTTTATGTTATTAGCTTTATTCACGTGTTGCACGTATTAATTGGTGTATTGTTGTTGGCAGGTGCGTTAATACGTTCTCACGTTATATTTAAAAATCGTGCTAAGTGGGTTAAGTGGCATGTGGATAATAATAAAGGTATTCGCATAGAATTGTTAGCAAGCTATTGGCATTTTGTTGACATTTTGTGGTTATATTTGCTCGCGTTTTTTTACTTCAACTAAATAAAACTATTTAATTAAATGGCATCAACAGCAGTTTCAGCCGAAGAACAAAAAAAGTTGTGGGAAGGTGGTACCGCCCCGCTTAAAGCCGGTTATGGCAAATTAATGATGTGGTTCTTCTTAGTTTCTGACGCATTTACTTTCTCATGCTTACTTATTGCTTATGCAGCAATTCGTTTAAGTAACGAATGGTGGCCCGACCCGGCAGGAGTTTTTAGCTCATTTCCTTTTGTTCATGATGTGAAAGTACCATTGGGTTTTGTTACTCTTATGACATTCATTCTTATATTAAGTTCAGTATTTGTGGTGCTAGCTGTTATTGAAGGTCATAGAATGAACAAGAAGGGTGTTTTATTTTGGATGTTTTGGGGTATTATTGGCGGCTTTGCTTTCTTAGGCTGTCAGGCTTGGGAATGGAATCACTTAATTCATCAAGGCATGACTTTATATTGGAATCCTTTTGATGTTACCGGTTCTATAGATCCAAATTATACCGGTACTTCGTCACCCGGTCCGGTAGCATTTGGTAATTTATTTTATGTTATTACGGGTTTTCATGGTTTTCACGTGTTCTCCGGAGTTATTATAAATATAATTATCTGGATACAAGCTGCTCGTGGTGTTTACCATCAGCGCGGTCATTATGAAATGGTGGAGAAAGTAGGCTTATATTGGCACTTTGTAGATTTGGTATGGGTATTTGTATTCTTAGCATTCTATCTGCTATAATTTATTCCTTAATCGTAATTAATTCTATAAACAAAAAATAAAATCAGAAAATATGGGAGCACATTCAGGAGAATATATGGGCGAAGTTGAGCATCATTTGCTTGATGATGCCACTTATAAGAGCCAGGTTAGTGCAGTTTGGAAAGCAACTATTATAATGGCAGTAGTTACTGTAGTTGAAGTAGGTATGGCTTTAGTTTGGCCCGAAGGTTGGTCGAGGATGGTATTAAATCTTTTATTTATTATAATGAGTGCGATGAAAGCCTTTTTTATTGTGGGGGAGTTTATGCATTTAAAATATGAAACACGTGCCATGGCACTAAGCATTTTAATGCCTTTATTATTTTTGGTATGGGCTATTATTGCTTTCGGTTTAGAAGGCGAATCGTGGTTAAACCTAAGGCAAGTTTGGGGTTTCTAAAACCTTGTAATATAATTTATGTTATATAGCGCAGAAACCTTTTTCTGCGCTATTTTTTTAAATACCTGCTGTATATGAAAAATTTTTCAAGAACAAAATTGCTTGTATTATTTATTGTTCTTGTTATGCCTATAGTTTTCTATGGCTATTTTGAATGGAAAAAACATCAGGTGGGGTTTCGCTTGCAAGAGTTGCCAATGATGAGTCTTGAAGCAATGCCCGCTTTCAGTTTTCATACCCAAGACGGAACCATACTTAATCGAGAGGAACTTAAAGGTAAAATTGTTGTAGCCAATTGTATTTTTACCCGCTGTCCGGGAATATGCAAAGATCTCACCTCTCAAATGTTAAGAGTAGAAGATTATTTTACCACCAATACCAATTTTAAATCTGATTTTCGATTACTTTCTTTTACTGTTGACCCTGCAGTAGATACTATAGAAACTCTTGCCGCATATGCCAAAGAGAAAGGAGTGAAAACCGACAAGTGGAAATTTCTTACAGGCGAAAAAGACCAGCTTTATGATATTATTGTGAACTTTTTAAAACTGCCCGCTCTTGAAGTCGGAGAGTCGTTAGAAGAGCCTTTTGCCCACAGTGAAAAAATGGTATTGATAGATAAAGAAGGCTTTATTAGAGGCTATTATGATGGCACTGATACTGCTACTGTAAACAACCTAATGCGCGATGCCGCTTTGTTAGATGTACACTATGCTATTAAAGAAGGTAAAGAAAAAAAACAACAAAAAAGAAATAAATAATGATACTTTCAGAAAAAACAGCCAAGGCATTAATAATAACCATTTCGCTTGCTGTGCCGGCAATAGTTACCGCTTTGTTTTATGTAGCTCCACCACAAATAAATTTAGGTATTAACCTTAAGTTTTTTCCAAAGTTTCATGCAATGCTTAATTCGGCTACTACTATCGCATTACTTCTGGGAGCAATGTTTATTCAGCAAAAAAATATAAATGCTCATCGGGCTGCTATGCTTAGTGCTTTTGGTTTATCGACAGTTTTTTTAGTTTCTTATGTGTTTTATCATAGTATGTCCACGCCTACTACCTATGGTGGCGAAGGTATATTAAAAAGCATTTATTATTTTATACTTTTTACCCATATAATATTGGCTGCTGTGATATTACCTTTTATATTATTTACTTTTTACAGGGCTTTAACGGGTAATTTTGAAAAACACAAAAAAATTGCAAGAATTACTTTTCCGGTTTGGTTATATGTAGCAATTACCGGTGTATTGGTTTACCTGTTAATTTCACCGTATTATGTGTAAAGTTTTCAGTTCCGATAGCTATCGGAATCAGTTTTCAGTTTTCAGTAAGGTTTTGTTTGCCACAATTCTAATCTTTTTTATTCTATTTATTTCTTCTGAGCCATTAATGGCACAATGCCCCATGTGCAAGGCAAGTGCTGAATCCTCCATTCAAAGCGGTAGTAATGTTGCTAAAGGGCTAAATAAAGGCATATTGTATTTGCTTGCTATGCCTTATATTTTGTTTTCAGTGATTTTTCTTTTATGGTATAAAAACTACCGAAAAAAAGTTGTGGTGAAATAATTTATTCAAACCTTAACACTTTTACAGGTGATATGCGACTTATTAAATAAGAAGGAATAAGTAAAGCAACAAAACATATCAAAAAGGTAGTTCCATTTATGAATAAAACACTAATTACGTCAAAGTCTACAGGCGCATATTTTACATAATACGATTCTTCAGATAGTGTTATGAACTTAAAATATTTTTGAGCCAATGTAAGTCCTATTCCGAAAAAATTTCCCCAAAGTAAACCCTGACCAACAATATACATTGAGTTGTAAATAAAAATTCTTCTAACAACCTTGTTAGATGCCCCAATAGCTTTTAAGACGCCAATCATAGTACTGCGTTCTAAAATAATTATCAATAAGCATGTAATCATATTTATGCAGGCTACAGTAATCATTAAAATTAAAATAATCAGTTCGTTCATATCTTGTAGTTTTAGCCAATCAAAAATATTGGGTCTTATTTCCATAATTGTTTGTGCGGTAAGGTCGGCACCTAAATGGTTGTAAGCAATGTCATCGGTTGTTTCATTAATTAAATTGTTATTTTCTACAAACACTTCAAATCCTGCCACCTGTTTTTCATTCCAGTCATTAAGTTGCTGAATATGTCTTATATCGGTAAGGGCATATAGCTTATCAAACTCTTCCATACCTGTGTTGTAAATACCCGTTATAGTCATGTTTCTTACTCGTGGTGGCGTTTGCATAAAATGCAGTGCCACTTTATCGTTATGTCTTAAGCCCAATCGTTGCGCTGTATAATTAGAAAGCATAATTTCATTCTGAAGCTCCCGACTTTTTACATCTAGTGTTTTTCCTTCAATAAGATGTTTGTTAATATAATTCCAGTAAAAATCATTGCCCGCACCTTTTAATATAATACCTTCAATTTGCTCGGAAGTTTTTAATATTCCCGGCTTATAAGCAAAAACCTGAACATGCTTTACATTATCAACAGAAGTGTAATTTTTATAAAAAGATTCGTCAATTTCAATAGGGTTGTCATCAAGCGAGTTTCCAAATCCGAATTTAGAAATTTGAATTTGCCCAAAATATCCATACACCTTGCCGGCAATTTCTTTTTGAAAACCATTTACAAGCGAAACAGAAGTAATCATTACTGCTACGCTTAATGCAACTGCAATTGTAGCAATACGAATGATAAATTTCGAGAAAGTTTTTTCCTTGCTGAAAAAAATTCTTTTTGCAATAAATAAATCAATTTTCAAACATGTGCTGTTTGTGTAAAAATAGAGAATACTAAAGTTATTTTTCAGAGTTTTAATAATGAATAAATAATTATGAAATACTTATACTGAATAATAGCTCATTAAGCGAACAATATTTTTATTTACAACATTTTTTTTAAATATTTGTGAAGGACTTAAAATTATGAGAGCAATCATTATTGAAGACGACAAAATCTTTGTTCGTATTCTTGAAGAGTTAATTAATAAAACTTCATTTTTAGATTTAGAAGGCATTTTTGAATCGGCCGAAGCAGCTACAGATTTTTTAAAAGAAGATGTAGTAGACTTGATATTTTTAGATGTAACATTGCCTGAAAAATCAGGATTAGATTTGTTGCCATTTATCGACAAAAAAACACAGGTAATTTTTGTTACAGGTGATGAAAAATATGCTGTAGATGCTTTCAACTTTAACGCAGTTGATTATCTCGTAAAACCTATAATTCCTGAACGTTTTACACAAGCCATTCTAAAAGCCAAAGAGCAATACGATTATAAGCATGCAAATCTTTTTAATAAAAACCGTTTGTTTTTTAAAGAAAACAATAGTTATCATAATGTTAATGCCGATGATGTTATGTACATAGAGGCTTTAGGAGATTATGTTACTGTGGTTACCAAATCAAGAAAGTTTACTTTGCTTACTACTATGAAGCAGATTGAGCAAAAACTTCCTGAAGATAAGTTTGTAAGGGTTCATCGTTCTTTTATTATAAACATTGATAAAATTGACACTTTTGATGGAAGTATGTTGGTTGTAGATAAGAAACTTATTTCTATTGGTAAGTCCTACAAAAATGTAATAACCTCAAGATTAAATCTCATATAGTTAGTTTTCGGATGTATTTATCAATCTTATAAAAATAAAAAAGAGGCAATTTTAAATTGCCTCTTTTTTATCTTATATTATATGTCTTAATTATCTAGAAACTACAATCTTTTTGTTAAACGAATGCGGACCAGTTGTAATTACTGCATAATAAGTACCAGCTGCCATTTCGCTTAAGTCAATATCAAACTTGTTCGTTTTGTTACCTTCAGCTACCAATCTTGAGTCAGAAATAATCTGACCTAAGGTATTGTAAACAGTAAGATCAATATCTCTTGTTTCAGCTGTAACAACCGTAAAACTTGAGGTGTTAGATGTAGGATTAGGCATAAACTCACTAATAACAAATACAGCATTGTCACTAATCATTGCACTAACAATGTTAGTCAAATCTGATTGTCCATCAAAATCTACTTGACGTAAACGATAATAATACATTTTGTTAGCTTCAACATTATGATCGTCAAAATTATAATTCAACATCGTAGATGCGTAACCTGCACCCTCAACCCAACCAATATTGGTAAAATTAATACCATCTTCACTTCTTAATACCTCAAAACCAGCATTGTTTATTTCAGTAGCAGTAGTCCAACTAACTTTTATATATTCATTATCTATAGGGTCAGCTTTAAGAGTTACTAATTCTACAGGAAGACCTGAACCCAATCCACCGCCTGCGCCAAAGTTAGAAAAACCAGTTAATCCTCTTGCTGGTATATAATTAACAATTGGGTAACCATTATATACTGAGCCTCTTAAATTGTTACCATCAAAATTTGCAAATGAACATAAATTACCAGACAAATTAATCCATGACGACCAATCAGAACTAACATCTGCATTATCATCACCTTTAATTAATCTAATGTTTTCAAATTGAGCAAAAGAACTTCTAATTGAATTGTCAGATAAATTTGGGTAAGCATTCAAACCATAATTCCAATTTGCATTATTTTGATTAGTTGCCCTAACTTTCCAAAAACCAAAGTTTGATACCATACCATCAACTTGAACATATTGAGGCTCAGCACCTTGAAATGGGATAAAGTTATTATCACTACAACCAGATACTGTTGTAAGTGTGGGATTATTGTAATATGGTGTGCCAATAAATTCTTCAAATTCCAATATAACGCTGTTACTTCCTGATGGTGCTGAATTCAATAATAAATCAAACCTATTAAAACCTTTATTTTCCGACCCTATTGGAAAAATATATTCACTACCTGTATTTACTACTGCTCGTTTTAATTTGCCAATAACATAATTAGATCCATTTACACCAAACCCAACAGAAGAAGTAATAGCATTAGCTGCATTATTTGTAACATCAATTTCATTAGTTCCAGTAACTTGAAGAATACCATTATCAATAGCTAACCTATTAGTTATGGTTACATTCCTATCAAAAAGGACTCTGGCTTCGTTAAGAGAGCCAATTATTCTTGTTAAATCAGATCGCAATGTACCAGTAGATACAGAAGCATTACCACGAATTCTGCCATCTCCTGATATTGCATCTCCGGTAAATATTAAACTATCACTATTGAATATTGAAGTACCAGTATTCCAGTACAACTCACCAAGACCATCGGGAAAATTTGTTGGGTCAACATCAGTATTATTGGTATTAATAATAACAGTACCATCACTAGAGAATTGTGCGGGACCATTTCCATTAGTTTGTCCAACAATCTGACCTTTAACATATAGCAAGCCGTTATTTTGAATTGTAACGGAAGAACCTCCTTGCATAAAGAATTCATTTTGAGCTTCAATTCTCAAAAAACAAGCAAGTGCAAATAAAGTTGTGTAAATTTTCTTCATAACCATATCAGTTTGACGTTATTTGTAATGCAATTTGAACACAATATACTAATGCCAAATTAAAATGTCAAATCTTTTTTCAGAA
>CAZIZP010000007.1:94978-140584 GCA_964543705.1 uncultured Chitinophagaceae bacterium | reverse complement strand
AAACCTATAACAGGATTTATTCTTAACCTGTAAACTTTTTTTAGGACGAGACACATCGCATAATTCTTTTAAGCTAACATCTTAAGGCTAAGGGCTTATGGCTCACCCAAAACTGATAACTGATAACTGATTACTGAAAACTTATCACTTAAAACATAAAACATAAAACATAAAACTAAAGGCTTAAGCCTAAGGGCTAACAGCTTCAGCATAAAAGAAAAATGAGAAAATTGAGAAGAGTAAGAAAACTAAGTATTGGCTCTCCCAAAACATAAAACTAAAGGCTAATAGCTAAAGGCTAACGGCTAACCCAAAACTGAAAACCCAAAACTGATAACTGATAACTGATTACTGAAAACTTATCACTTAAAACATAAAACATAAAACTAAAGGCTTAAGGCCAAGGGCTAACGGCTCACCCAAAACTGATTACTGAAAACTGAAAACTGATAACTTATTACATACCCCCCACTCAATGCCACCAATATTTAAATAAGTAAATTTGCACGCAAACAAGAAATGTAATGAATTTAGAAGCTCTTACTGCCGTTTCGCCTGTAGATGGCAGGTATCGTAAAAAAACAGAAACCTTAGCCGCTTTCTTTTCAGAATATGCTTTAATAAAATATCGGGTTAAAGTAGAAATAGAATATTTTATTTCGCTGGTAGAATTGCCTTTACCACAGCTAAAAGATTTTCCGCAGGAAACTTTTGACGACCTGCGTTTGATTTATGAAAATCTTTCTATTGAAGATGCACAAAAAATAAAAGACATTGAACGTGTAACCAATCACGATGTGAAGGCAGTAGAATACTTTATTAAAGAGCAGTTTGAAAACCTGGGTGTGGCACAGTTTTCAGAATTTGTTCACTTCGGGCTTACCTCACAAGATATTAACAACACGGCTGTGCCATTAAGCCTGCTCGATTATCATGATATTGTTTACGCCATTGCCTTAGAGCAGCTAATTGCCAGGCTCGATAATCTTTCAGAGGAATACAAAGATATTGCCTTGCTGGCGCGCACCCACGGGCAGCCGGCTTCGCCCACCCGTTTAGGCAAAGAATTGAATGTATTTGTAGAGCGGTTAGATGAGCAGGTAAATGCGCTGGAGCAAATTCCTTTCAGCGGAAAATTTGGCGGTGCCACAGGCAATTTTAATGCCCACCATGTTGCCTACCCCATGATAGACTGGAAAGATTTTGGCAACCGCTTTTATGAAAAGCTGGGCTTGCAACGCCAGCAGTTTACGACACAAATAGAACACTACGACCACCTGGCAGCCATGCTCGATAATATGAAGCGCATAAACATTATTCTCATTGATTTATGCCGCGACATCTGGACCTATATTTCTATGGACTATTTCAAACAAAAAATAAATAAAAACGAAGTAGGTTCATCGGCCATGCCACACAAAGTAAACCCCATAGATTTTGAAAATGCTGAAGGCAACCTGGGCGTGGCAAATGCATTGTTAATACATCTTTCAGAAAAGCTACCCATTTCAAGGCTTCAGCGCGACTTAACCGATTCTACCGTGTTGCGGAATATTGGAGTACCCATGGCACACACCATGATTGCTTTTGATTCTATAATGAAAGGCTTAGATAAACTAATAGTAAACGAAGCGCAAATACAAGCCGATTTGGAAAACAACTGGGCAGTAGTGGCAGAAGCAATACAAACAGTATTAAGAAGAGAAGGCTACCCTAAACCATACGAAAAGCTAAAAGAGTTAACCCGACAAAACGAAAAAATAAATGCTGCTTCTATAGCCGCCTTTATTGAAACTCTGGATGTTGCTGAAACCGTGAAGTTTGAACTAAAGCAAATAACACCGTTTAATTATACCGGAATTTAAATCTTAAATACTAATTTCTGAACTCAATAAAACTAAATGCTTCAGGCTAAAGAAAAATAGAAAATTAGTAGAATTGAGAGAATTAAAGAAAGTAGAAAATTGAGTATTACTCTACAAAACTGATAACAGATAACTGAAGACTGAAAACTTTGAAATCAAAATGTCTTTACAGCAAGGAATAGATTATTACTTCAACGAGCAGGGCTTCATGGTGTTTACGGAAGCGTATCATTTAAAGCGCGGCTATTGTTGTAAAAGCGGTTGCAAGCATTGTCCTTATGGTTTTAAGAAAGAAGAAAAAACCAACAACACCAAGCCTAAATAATATATGCCGAAACGATTTGTAATAGGCGATATTCACGGCTGTAGTAAAACACTAAAGGCTTTAGTAGAAAATACATTACAACCCGCTAAAGATGATGCGCTGTATTTTTTAGGCGATTATATAGACAGAGGCCCCGATAGCAAAGGCGTAAT
This sequence comes from uncultured Chitinophagaceae bacterium, assembly GCA_964543705.1. Taxonomy (GTDB): domain Bacteria; phylum Bacteroidota; class Bacteroidia; order Chitinophagales; family CAIOSU01; genus CAYSGX01. Next base: position 138,242 of record CAZIZP010000007.1, on the reverse strand, counting down.
CGATTATTTGTTTTGGTTGAAAGATGCAGGTTATACCATTCATACCTTAATGGGGAATCACGAGCATTTTTTATTGCGTTCCAGAAACGACACGCCACTGTTTAGGTCGTGGAAAAAAAATGGTGGCGGCAATAAAGCATTACAAAGTTTTGGAGTAACACATCCTAAATTTCTGGAAGAAAAATATTTACAGTTTTTTGAACAGTTAAAGCCCTATATATTGTTAGAAGATGCGGTGTTGGTTCATGCCGGTATTCATTGCAACAAAGAAAATTTTCTCGATGATTTTGTTACGTTGCTTTATACCCGCGAAACCATTTACGATGCTGAAAAAATCGGTAACAGAAAAGTAATTCACGGGCACACGCCAGTTGCACTGGCGCATATTCACCAGCAGTTGAATATGCAAAGCCCTGTAATTGATTTAGATAGTGGTTGTGTATATTTTAAAAAAGAAGGCTTAGGCAATTTAAGTGCGCTTGAATTAAATTCGCAGCAACTTTTTACGCAAAAAAATATTGAAGAATAAAAACAGAATACTATGTCGAAACCACTAATTGCAGTATTACTTTCAGGAAACGGAGTATATGACGGTTCAGAAATTCACGAATCGGTTTTAACCTTGTTGAACATAGATAAAGAAGGGGGCGAGTACCAATGCATTGCACCCGATATGGAACAACACCATGTAGTAAATCACATCAACGGAGAAGAAATGGCAGAGAAAAGAAACGTGTTGGTAGAAGCTGCCAGAATAGCCCGGGGCAATATTAAAAACATAAAAGACGTAACAGCCAGCGACTTTTCGGCATTGGCTATTCCGGGTGGTTTTGGTGCGGCCAAAAATTTAACTAAGTGGGCTTTCAACGGCCCCGATGGCGATATACATCCTGAAGTAAAAAGATTAATTCTTGAATTTGTAAAAGCCGGAAAACCCATTGCTGCTTTTTGCATGGGGCCTACAGTGGTTGCCAAAGCTTTAGAAGGCACCGAATATCATGCTGAACTTACAGTGGGCACTACCGAAGCCAAATCGCCTTACGATATTGCTGCTGTTTCGGCAGGTATGGAAAAAGCGGGTGCTGTTGCGAAAATGGTTACGGTAGATGAAATTGCGGTAGATGAAAAACTGAATATTGTTTCGGCTCCATGCTATATGATGGAAGCTTCTATCTATGAAATTAATTTTGGTATTTCAAAAGCCATTAAGCGTTTGCTGAGGATGGTTTAAAACTTAAACCTCACTTGCGCTTTTATTTCTGAACGGCTGTTGCCTTGTATTTCATCTAAGCCCGAGCCTATAGTTTGCGCATTGCTGAATTGTGTTTGTGCAAAGCGTAGCCAAACGGAAATATTTTCAGAAATATCATACTTCAGCAATACATAATATCTAAAACCATTATCGTATAAAGGCGGAATAGAGAACATATACAAAATGTCGTTTTCGTAAGCATAAATGCGCGCATTGTATGATTGTGTATCGAATAAAGTATAGCGGGCATAAATACTTAAAGGCACACGAAATGGCGACAAGCGAATGTCTTGATAAATCATAAAGCCCTTTTCAGTTTCACCTGTATTGTTATCGAACCAAACATATTCAATACGGTTTTGCAAACTTATTTTGCTGTTTATGTGGTAAGTAATATGATACCGGAAGCTTTGTCTTTTAATATCAGATAAATAATCTGTTTTAGTTTCATTGTTGGGCATATTACCTTGTTTATTTTCATAACGGTAGCGCACATACATTTCTACATTTTTATTCAGCCTGTAGTTTATTTGCCCGAAATAATCGAAGCCTCTCGAAGGCGCATCTACCAAATACTTCAGCCACGGGAAACGATAAAAATCGAAATACGAGTTCATGCTGAAGCCTTTAAAAGGCCTAAGGTTAAAGCCTGCATAAAATCCTGATTCGTTAGTAGGCGAAGAGCTTTCGCCAAAGGCATTGCTAAACAAAGCAAAATATCTTTTACTATAGTGCCTGTGTAGCAAGGCAATGTCTATAATGCTTCCGGTATTGATTAATGCACCATTTACAAAAGCATAACCATTTTTATTGTTTATGGCTGCTTCACCAAAAAAAGTAATATTATTTAAAATGTAGTTGTAGTCTATACTAAAGTTGGTAATATTCTTTCCTGAAAAAGTAAACTGCCTGTAAGGGGTATTGCTTGGGGCTAAACTGCTTCCTAATTTATTATTTACCGCATTAAAAGCTACAGCCGCTTTTTTAAAACGGTATTTCATACTGCCGCCTGTAGTAAAAAGGGTAGTGGCATTTTTGTTTTTGGTTTCGGTGGGAGTTCGGTGCAAACCAGTTTCCTGTAATGAAGCCACTTCAAAAATTTCATTGTCAAATGTATCTTGTGCAGCTATATTGGCATCAATATTTTTATAAGAAATAAATGCAGTTACATCTAAATTCTTTATGCCAATGGTAGTGGCAGCGCCCCGCATATACAAAAACTCATTTACCGAAGTGTAAGGGCTTATAGCAGGTGCATACCGTTGAAGATTCATTACAGCCGGTGTTTTTCTAAAACCAAAGCCCGTCCACATGGCTAAGCCTTGCCCAAGTTTCGCATTATAATCGCCAATGGCAATAGCTTTAAAAATACTCACGTCACGTATAAAAAGATGTGCCGAATAAAAATCGAAACCTTGTCGGTTACTGCCTTTAAAAAATTCTTCGCCCGGGTCTTTTTCAGCAGTAAAGCCGTAAGAAAATTTAGTACTATAATTATAGCGGTAGCGAATATAATAGCGTTGTGGACTGCCTAAATATCTAGAGCGTGTAGGGTCTTCAATAGTATAGCCGCGCTGTGTTTCTAACAATTGTGTGTAGCGTGTAAAAATTTGGTATTTGCCCGAAAACAAGGTTTGCTTTAATGGAGGTTTTTTAAAGCTGCTTTCTAATGGCACTACCTTTATGTAAGGCAATATTTTTTTTATAGTTTCTAAATCTAAATTTTCTATTGCCTGCAATTCATACACCGTAGCAAAACCAAACATTCGGTTACGGTAATTAATAATATTATTTATTTGTGCAGCATTCAGTATGCCCAAAAGCTTAAAATCTTCAATGGTTGCTGTGTTTAGGTCTAATGGGTTTAGTTTTAAATCGTTCAGGTTTTCGAGGTAGGTATCAAAATCGAAAGGACTGTCGCTTTGTTCGGAAAGAATTTCTAACAGCTGCTCATTGTCTTTTTCATTCGGAATTTTTTCTTCCTGCGCTAAAAGTGTTTCAGCATAAAACAGCAGTGTAGCAAAAATCAATACAGCTTTAAAATATGCTGAAAATGGTTGTATGGCTGCTAAAACACTTTGCATAATTTATTCTGCTGAAAGAGTGGTTGCCTGAACATTTTTTTTCTTAAAAGCATAACTCAAAGAAAGCTGTGGGGTTATGCCAAGAAAGCTGTGATAGTTTCCGCCTACATCTATATTGAACTGTTTTAAATGCACCCCAAAACCAAAAGTGCCTCTCAACGGGTAAGAATTAAACCCACCACGCAAAAAGAATTTTTCTGCAACCTGATATTCTATGCCAAACTTTATAATAGGCTGAAAGACTAAATCTTTTTCTATTTCACCCAATAAGGTTAATTTTTTAGTAGGCATATATGCCAATCCTAAACGCATAATAGTGGCAATTTTTTCGCCATATACTTTTTCCAGTTCTATTGGCACGGGGTTAAACACATGTGCGCCAATTAAAACTTTATTATTAGGTAAATACTGAAACCCTACATCGAAAGTAAATAGGTTTCTTTGACCATATTCCTGAATAGCATAATTGAGATAATTAAATTTTAATCCGGCAGAAAACTTCTTTCCAAATGCTTTGCCAAAAGAAAGCCCTATCATTTTTTCGTTGTATTCTTTTCTTCCGAATAAATTAGCGCTTATGCCAAACGTACCGGTTTTAGTGGGTAAGGCTATGCTGGCGTTCATTAAATCTAAACCCGAAACCAAAAATCTTCTTTCAGAAAACAAGCCGAAGCCAAAATCTTTTACAAAGCCTAATCCTGCCGGGTTGTTTTGTGCCGAAAAAATATCAGATGAATTACTTACTTGGTTGCCTAATGCTGTTGCTTTTGCTCCGGCAGGAGTGTAGAAAATATTGGCGTTGCAATAAAAATGTGCGCATGTTAGAACAATAATCACAAAGGCTTGTTTCATACCGGTTCTAAATTATTTTTTTCGAAAATTAAATTTTATTTACGAGAAATAAGTAATTTAGACCACTCACAGCAACCAACTGTATTAAATTTCTAACTAAAACCAATTTTTATGACTACGCTACTCTCGAATGTAAGGGGGCAACTATTCTCCGCCCGAAACCTTTTGGTGGTTTCATTTTTGTTGTTATCAAATTTATTAACTGCACAAATAACCGCTTACTCGCGAACTGAGCTAAATGGTTTAACCTACACTGATTTTACATTGGGTACAGCAGGCCCTACAGGAGATGATGGAGCTATTGATCTTACACTTCCGTTTGTTTTTTCTTATAATGGAACAAATAATTATACAACTGTTAGAGTTTGTACTAATGGTTGGGTTGCTTTTGCCGGAGGCACTTCTACATCATTTACTTCTGCGAATTTGTTTACTACTACTGCTCCTAACGCTACAATTGCGGGTTGGTTTGGAGATGGTAATGCAAATGGCGTCAATGGTGGGTCTATTACAGCAGGTGACCACCCAAGCTTAACCGGGGTTTACGTTGTTCAATTCAGAAATAATTCAGGTGCTGGTAGTGGTAGTGCAAGTCCTACGGCTTTAATTAATTTCCAGGTTCATCTGTATGGGCCGGCAAGTTCAAACCCGGGGAGAATAGAAATATTATATGGTTCAGCTACCGGAACAATATCAACAGGCAGGTCAATTGGTATAGAAGATGAAGTGGGCGGTACAGGCAGATATATTAATGCATTGAATGGATTATCTAATAGCACAACCACTGCTTCAGCGTGGCCGGGCAATGGTAATGGGTATAGGTTTGACCCGCCTACTTGTTTAGCTCCAACAGGGTTTTCTGTTACAGCAGCTTCTTCTTCTACTGCTGATTTACAATGGACTTCGGCTGCCTCTTCTTTTGAAATAGAATATGGAGTTGCACCTTTAACACAGGGCTCTGGTCTATTAATACAAAATATTAACGCAACTAGCCAGCAGTTAACTGGCTTAAGCCCTTCAACCAACTATCAGGCTTTTATTAGAGCCGATTGTGGAGTAGATGGTTTTAGCGGTTGGGTGGGGCCAATTTCATTTTCAACCACTCAAATTCCTGTTAGTGTTTTTCCTTATAATGAAGGTTTTGAAACAGGCGGAACTGAATGGACTTTAGTAAATGGCACACAAACTAATAAGTGGGCAGTTGGTACTGCTACCAACAATGGTGGAACGCAGGCATTGTATGTCTCAAATGATAACGGAGTTTCTAATGCTTATTCAACAGGTAGCTCTTCTGTAGTGCATGCTTATAGAGATATCGCATTTTCAAGTGGATTTTCTCAAATCAATTTAAGTTTCGACTGGAGATGTGCAGGCGAATTAACTGCTTTTGATAGATTACGGGTTTATATTGCACCTACAACCTTTGTTCCACTAGCGGGCACACAAATTGCAGCTTCCGGAACTGCGCCTACAGGAATTATTCAGCTTGGGTTAACAAACTTTAATGGTCAGCCAACATACACTGCTGCCAGTATCAGTTTACCGGCAGCTTATGACGGACAAAATGCCAGACTTATTTTTGAATGGAGAAATGATGGTAGCGATGGAACTCAACCACCTGCAGCACTAGATAATATTAATATCACGCTTAGCAACTGTTCTCCGCCAACTAATTTAACTTCAAGTAATATAACTTCTTCGGGCATTACTATTAACTGGGTTTCTTCTGAGCCTGAATTTGAAATTGAATATGGAATTGCACCTTTAACTCAGGGTGCTGGTACTTTAGAAACAGGAATAACTGGAAATACTGCCACCTTGTCTAATTTGCAGCCTAACACCACCTACCAGTTTTTCATCAGGTCTAACTGTGGTTCTCAGTTTAGCCCATGGGATGGTCCTTTTCAATTCAGAACTGCTGCTGACAATAACAATGCAGTATGTTTTGGAGCTACTGAGTTGCCTATACCTGATGATGGTTGCGATGTGAATGATTTCTTGCTATTTCCTATTGAAGTTTCAGGTTTAGTAGGTACTGAATTAGGTACAAATGTTTTTTTAGATAAAGTAGATTTAGTTTTCTCACATACCTGGAATGCAGATATTAATGCATTTTTAATATCGCCAAATAATGTTGATGTTTTATTAGTAGGTGGAAAATTTGGAAGTGGTGACAACTTAGGTAACCCAGCTTTGTGTCCAAATGCTTTATTTACGCTACAAGATGGCGGAACAGCAATGACTACTACGGCTACAGGGAATGTGGTAGGTACATTTGCCCCGGATGAATCTTTGGCTGGTTTTAATGATGGTTCTAATCCAAATGGGGTTTGGTTTTTGGCAGTATGCGATGCAGCAGGAGGAGATTTAGGTGCATTAAGGTATGTAAAACTTTCTTTTGAAGATTTGTGTGCTTCTTTCGCTGCTGATGCAGGAAATGACTTGGATATTTGTGATGGCGAAAGTGCAACACTTACTGCAACCGGAGGCGGCACTTACGAGTGGAGCACAGGAGAAACTACTTCCTCAATAATAGTTTCACCTATAGCCGATGAAACTTACACTGTAACCGTTACCGATGGAAATAATTGTGGTTTAACTGATGTTGCTTCTGTAACTGTAACGGTTAATCCTTTCCCAACTGCCGATGCAGGTACAAGTCAAGATATTTGTTCAGGTGAAACAGCTACCTTAACTGCTACGGGTGGATTATCATATGTTTGGAGTAATGGCGAAACTACTGCTACTATTAATGTGTCACCTTTAGTAGATGAAACATATACGGTTACTGTAATTGGTGCAGGAGGTTGTGAAGATGTAGCCAGTGTAGATGTAACTGTAAATCAATCTCCTGTTGCTGATGCAGGAAACGATGAGTTAATATGTATTGGCGATGATGTTACTTTAAACGCAACAGGTGGTGGAGATTATGAATGGAGTACCGGAGAAACCACTTTTTCTATTACGGTTGCTCCAACTTCAAATACCACATATACTGTTACTGTTACTGCAGCTAATGGCTGTACAGCAAGCGATGATGTATTGGTAGAAGTAAATACTTTAGCACCGGGTTTAGCCGGGGCAGATCAGGAGATTTGCTTAGGAGAGTCAGCCACTTTAACTGCAACGGGGGGTAATACTTATGAATGGAGCAATGGAGAAACTACTGCAAGTATTACCGTTAGTCCAACCAGTAACGAAACTTATGTAGTAACAATTACTGTTGCCAGTGGCTGTACTACCACCGATGACGTATTAGTAACAGTAAATGCTTTACCAACTGCTGATGCAGGTAGTGATGAAGAAATCTGTTTAGGAGAAACTGTAACATTAACTGCAACAGGCGGTGTAGATTATGAGTGGAGCACAACTGAAACCACAGCTAATATTGATGTTACTCCTTCAGCTAATGAAACCTACACTGTAACAGTTACTGATGCAAATGGTTGTACTGCTTCAGCCTCAGTAAATATTGACTTATTCCCGCTAACAGTAGCTGATGCAGGCAACGATGTGACTATTTGTCCGGGCGGCACTGCTACATTAACTGCAACAGGTGGTGTAGATTATGAATGGAGTACTTCTGAAACTGCTGCCAGTATTGATGTTACACCTACTGCAAACGAGACTTACACGGTAACAGTTACCGATGCAAATGGATGTACAGCTTCTGATGATGTTGTTGTTTCAATAGCTAACAATACTTTAACTGTAACTTCTTCAGCAAATGAATACTGTGAGGGAGACGTAATTAGTATTAATTCAACTGTACCTATTCAAACCTTTTCAGGAAACAATAATACAGTTACTAGCATTCCTGATGCAAGTTTAACTGGTGCTTCTTCGGTTATTAACCTGTCAGGAACTGGTAATGTTTCATCAGGTAATATTGTAACAGTAACCTTAAATATTACTCATACCTGGAATTCTGATTTAGATGTTTATTTGGTAGGCCCGGGTAACTGCGGAACGCTTGAACTTACAACTGATAATGGAGGGTTAACAGATAATTATACTAATACTGTATTATCAACTAATGCCACTACATTGGTTACTACGGGTAATGGTCCATTTACAGGTACTTTTAGACCTGAAGGCACTATATCAACAGCACCTGTTTTAGCTAGCGGAACAGGTGGTGGCACTTATACTTTGCCTAATACAGCTATTAGTGGCTGTCCAATTAATGGAAATTGGACTCTAAGAGTTTTTGATGATGCTTCTGGTGATCTAGGTTCTCTTCAGAATTGGTCTTTACTAATAAGCGAACCTATTGCTTCTTATGCAAGTCATACGATTTCAGGTCCGGGCACAATTACACAAACAACCACTAATAATAATGCAACATTAGATGCATCTATTGTAAATGCTCCGGTTGGTGAAAATACTTATGAAAGTACTTTGGAGGATTTAAACGGTTGTACTGTTTCTGAAACAATAACTGTTAAAGTTTATGGAACTCCACAAATTACTTCAGTTAATCAGACATGTACTGTAGGTAATGATGGTGAAATAGAAGTTATTGCTACATTAGATAATGGTAATTTTTCAGGTAGCGATATAGGTGAAATTGAATATTCTTTTGACGGTGGTAATACATGGGGTGCTTCAAATATTGCCTCTAATCTTTCAGCAGGAACATACTTAGTGGTATTAAGAAACAGTGCTAGTATTTCGTGTGAAACTGCATTGACAGTTACTATTACTGCCCCTCCGGTAGTTGTGGCTAATAACAGTACTCCTTCTTGCGAAGGTCAGGACTTTACTATTTCAACTCAAGCATCGGGTGGTATTGTAAGTAACACCTACTCGGGAACTAATTCCACCTCATCTGCTATACCAGATGGAAGTTTGACAGGTACTTCAAGTGTCATAAATCTGAATGCTTCCGGTAACGTAAGTAATAGCTCGGTTGTTTCAGTAACTCTGAACATTACACATGCTTTTGCTTCAGATGTAGATGTTTATTTAGTTGGGCCTAATGGCTGCGGCACTTTAGAGTTAACTACAGATAACGGAGATTTGTCTGATGAAGATTATGTAAATACCATACTTTCAACAGATGCTACTACTTCAATAACTACCGGTGTTGAGCCATTTACCGGAACATTTACGCCTGAGGGCACTATTACTACCGCTCCTAATTTGGCAAGTGGAACAGGTGGTGGAACTTATAATCTTCCTGCCACAGCCATTGATGGTTGCCCAATAAATGGTGATTGGACACTAAGAGTTTTTGATGACTTCAGTATTGATGCAGGTACCTTAAATAACTGGTCATTAAGTATAACCGAGCCTTTAAATTATACACAAACTATTACCGGTCCTGGGGTAGTTAGTGCTGTTACATATTCAGGTGCTAATAATTCTGTTGCAAGTGCCATTGTTTCTGATGCACCTATCGGAGAAAACGAATACACCATTACTGTTACTGATGCTAATGGATGTTCTTCATCTTCAACTACTATAGGAAAAGTATTTGATACTCCTTCTAATGTTGTAGCAACTGCCTTTTGTGCGGGTGCTTCAGGCGGAAGTATTTCTGTTTCTGCAGACCCAATTGATAATGCTAATTTCACAGGAAGTGATATAGGAGACTTAGAATATTCATTTGATAACGGTACCTCATGGGTAGCTAACAATGTTGCAACAGGTTTAAGTGCAGGTATTTATAATGTTTTTGTGAGAAACAGTGCTAACCCATTCTGCCAGTTTGGTCCTGTGGCTGTAGAAGTATTTGAAGCTCCAACTGTTAGCGTTAACGATCCTGAACTATGTGTTGGTGCTACTGTAGATTTATTTGCTACCTCACCAAACACTGTTACTTATGAATGGAGCACCAGCGAAACAACATCTGGCATTACCGTAAATGCAGATGGTGATTATTTTGTAACAGTTACCGATGCTAATGGCTGTACTGCTACTGATACCGCAACTGTTACACCTGGAACTTCATTAACTGTTGTATTGACTGATTATGAGTTTTGCGATGGAAATACAGTGGTATTAGATGCCAGTAACCCTGGTGCTACTTATGAATGGAGCAATGGTGAAACCACTCAAACTATCATAGTTGGTTCTTCTGATATATACAGTGTAACTGTTACTGCGGCAGGATGTACAGGCACTGCAAGCAGCGAAGTAGTTGTAAATCCCAACCCGGTTGATAACCTTTCAGATGCTGAAATTTGTGACGGTGATATTTTAACCTTAGATGCAGGTAATGCCGGTGACGGTTTTGTTTGGAGTACTGGTGAAACTTCTCAAACTATTGATGTAACATTAGATAACACTTACTCTGTAACTGTTACCAATCAGTTTGGTTGTGAAACCGTAAGTGAAGCTACTGTTACCGTAAATGCACTACCTGTTGTTGCACTTTCAGATGTAACTGTTTGTCAAGGCACACCTGTTGTATTAGATGCTGGTAATGCCGGTGCAACTTACACCTGGTTTCCAAATGGTGAAACTACTCAGGAAATTAATGTTATTGATAGTGATACATATGCTGTTACGGTTACCGATGCAAACAATTGTTCTGCAACAGCATCAGCTACCGTTGTTATTAATGACAACCCTGTTGTAGCAATCACAGGAAACCTTACTATCTGTGAAGGTGAAACCACTAATTTATTCGGAAGCGGAACAGGTGATTATGAGTGGAGCAATACTGAAACTACTGTAGCTATTGCTGTGTTGCCTACCGTTGATACACAATATAGTTTAACAGTTACTGATGCTAACGGTTGTTCTGCAACAGATGCAGTTACTGTAGTGGTAAATACAAATCCTGAAGCTACCATTACCGGAGACTTAACACCATGTTCTACTACAGGTACAACGCTTACTGCCGATGGTGGCGCTGATTACGAATGGAGCAATGGCGAAACTACTGCATCAATTACTGTTTTACCTCAGTTACCTGAAACTTTCACTGTTACTGTTACAGCACAAAACGGTTGTACTGATACCGAAACTGTATCTATTGCACCTGTTCCGGGGCCTACTGCTGATGCAGGTTCTGATGTGGGGGTTTGTGAAGGCGGAATTTTGACAATATTTGGTGCAGGTGGAACTGAATTTGAATGGAGCACGGGTGCTACCACCTCTAACTTAACCATTTCGCCAGTTACTACCACTACTTATTCTTTAACTGTTACCGATCCTAATGGCTGTACAGATACTGATGATATTACAGTATTTGTTAGCCCGCTGCCTACGGTATCGGTTACAGTAGATGATGCGGTGTTGTGCTCAACTGATGACGCTATTACTGTTACAACATCTCCTTTGGGTGGTACGCTTTCAGGCACAGGCGTTTCAGGAAATACTTTCGATCCTGCTAGTGCCGGTGAGGGTTCTTACATTTTAACTTACACTTTCACCGATGCAAACGAGTGTACCAACAGCGCAATAGTTTCTGTTGCTGTACAAACTTGTTCTAGTGTTGAAGAGCTAGTAAAAGCATTGGAAAGTGCAAGTGTTTATCCTAATCCGTTTATGAATCAAATCAACATCAGCTTTGTATCGAAAGATTTTAATGATGTGGATGTAAGATTGTTTGATGTTTTAGGCAAACAAATTGTAAGTGAAACTATGCAAGTAGTAAAAGGCGAGAATACGCTTTCTTTAAATACTAATAGCTACCTTGCGGGTGGTGTATATTACCTGCAATTAGTTAAAGAAGACAAATCTGTTTCATTCAGATTAATGAAAACAGAATAGTTTAACTTAGCCTAAATAAATAAAGCCCCTCTGATGATAATTCTGAGGGGCTTTTTTATTGAGTACGTTATCAACCTGAATAAATATTTTACAAAAAGTTGTATTTAGCACTATTATCAAATACCGTTTGGCGTATTAGCAAACCTTATAACACTTTTCATTTCAATATTTTTATTAAGTGTCTTATCTGTTTACGGCTTAGCTTTTTAATTGCTGAAATAAATATTGTTATTCATACCGCAAAGCTTCAATGGGGTCTAATTTAGAAGCTTTAATTGCTGGATATAAACCTGCGAGCAAGCCTATTATGAGGCAAAAAACAAAACCTAATAATATCCAAAGCCATGGAATTATAAAACTGCCTTTAAGTAAAATAGAAACTACATTTCCCGCTAAAATGCCTAACACAATGCCTAATAATCCGCCTATTTGACAAATTAAAACTGCTTCTACCAAAAACTGCTTCTTAATAGTATCATTATTAGCACCTAATGCTTTGCTAATACCTATTTCTCTTGTACGTTCTGAAACTGAAACCAGCATAATATTCATTAAACCTACACCTGCACCAAGCATGGTAATAATACCAATCATAGTGGCAGCAAAAGTTATATAGCTTATCTGGTCAATAACCGTATTAGCCAGTTTGTCGCTTCGGCTTACTTCAAAATCCTCTTCTTCTCGCGGATTTAATTTCCTGATATTTCTGAAAGTGCCAATAGCTTCATCGGTAGCGCGGTCTAATATTTCAGGATGACTAACAGCAACAGATATTACAAAGCGATTAGCCTTTTCAGCAAAAACTTTTCTTGCATTTTGAACAGGTACTAATACCATATTATCGCTGCTAACCACACTTGAACCTTTAGATTCCAACACACCAATAACACGGTATTTTATATTGCCTATAGAAACTATTTTATCAGTAATGGTATCTTTTGGCCCGAAAATTTTATTAGCAACACCATAGCCTAATATTACTACGTTACTGCCTGTTTCCAGTTCAGTTACTGAAAAGTTTCGTCCATCGCTAAATTTAAAACCTGAAATACCAATATACTTTTCATCTACACCCATAACCGTTACATTAGGATTAGTTTTTTCGTATTGATATTTTATAGTAGAGGTAGAAGAAGGTCTTGTAGAAATGGATATATCTGCCGGAAAAGAAAACTTTTGCTTAAAAGTACTTGCATGCTCGTATGTAATATCAGGATAGTTTTTTGCTGCACTACCTCCTCTTCTCAATGAAAGCCCCTTAGTACGAATGGTAAAGCTATTAGCCCCCACGTCTGAGAAGTTGGAAACAATTGAAGACTTCATACTGTCTATAGCCGTAAGTATGCCTACTAAAGCCATAATGCCCACGGCAATAATTAAAAAAGTAAGGGTTGTGCGCAGCTTATTAGAACGAATTGCTCTTAAAGCCAAAGTAATGTTAAGACCTAGATTCACAAAACGAAGATACTATGTTGCCTTCATGTTATGGTGTTAAAAATGGTTACTCACTTGTTTGCTGGTTATTTTTATTTCAGTTTAAACAATACTGTTTATATGGTTATTGTTAACGTAATCAGCATCGGCAAAACTTCAAATTGTTATACCTTTGTTTCAGTATAAAAACACAAACTATGTCAGTAAACACAACCTCTAACGGACAAAAAGCATTCATAGATAAATATCAGCATCATGATTACTATGGTGTAGATGATTTGTTAACCGAAGAACATAAACTAATTCGCGAAACAGTTAGAAGTTTCGTAAAGAAAGAATTAACCCCCATTATTGAAGATTATGCCCAGCGTGCAGCTTTTCCCAGCCAACTTATTAAAGGTTTAGGCGAAGTAGGTGCTTTTGGACCAACTATACCTACAGAATATGGCGGTGCAGGGTTAGACGAAATTTCTTATGGAATTATTATGCAGGAAATTGAACGGGGTGATTCAGGTATTCGTTCTACGGCTTCGGTTCAAGGTTCGTTGGTAATGTATCCTATTTACAAATTCGGAAGCGAAGAGCAAAAAAGAAAATACTTACCTAAACTTGCTAAAGGTGTAATGATGGGCTGCTTTGGTTTAACTGAGCCCAATCATGGTTCTAACCCCGGAGGCATGGAAACCAATATTAAAGACGATGGCGACCACGTAATTTTGAATGGCGCAAAAATGTGGATTAGTAATGCCCCTTTTGCTGATATTGCGGTGGTGTGGGCAAAAAATGAACTAGGAAAGATTAGAGGTTTAGTAGTAGAACGAGGTATGGAAGGTTTTTCTACACCTGAAATACATGGTAAATGGTCGTTAAGAGCTTCTGCTACAGGCGAGTTAGTATTTAATAATGTAAGGGTGTCTAAGTCGCAAATTTTTCCGGAAGTTGAGGGTTTGAAAGGACCATTAACCTGTTTGTCTTCAGCACGTTATGGTATTGCCTGGGGTGCAATAGGTGTGGCTTTAGATTGTTACGATACTGCGTTAAGATATTCTTTAGAAAGAATTCAGTTTGATAAACCGATTGCGGCTTTCCAGTTAACACAAAAGAAATTGGCTGAAATGATTACCGAAATTACTAAAGCGCAACTACTGGCCTGGCGTTTAGGGGTATTGAAAAATGAAGGTAAAGCCACTGCTGCTCAAATATCTATGGCAAAGAGAAACAATGTGGAAATGGCATTAAACATTGCACGAGAGGCTCGCCAGATTTTGGGCGGTATGGGTATTACCGGAGAGTTTTCTATTATGCGCCACATGGCCAATTTAGAATCGGTAATTACTTATGAAGGCACTCATGATATTCATTTACTTATTACGGGACAAGATGTAACTGGAATTCCGGCCTATAAGTAGTTTTGATGTTTACTAATTAGTAGCCATAAGATTTACTAAATCCTTATGCAATAAACCTGTAAACATTATTAACAACCCTCACAACGTACAATTTACTATTTTTGGAGGCTTTCAAAAAAAAGAAACCTACTTTCATGAACTATAAATTAATTAATAACATTACGGGTTGGCTGATATTTGCTGTTGCCCTTATTGTTTACACTTTAACATTAGAACCTACTGCCAGTTTTTGGGATTGTGGTGAATTTATTTCAGGCTGTTATAAACTACAGGTGGTTCACCCACCGGGTGCGCCTTTGTTTTTATTAATTGGTCGAATGTTTACCCTATTTGCTGGCGACCCGTCTAACGTTGCCTTTATGGTAAATTTTATGTCGGGCTTATCTACAGCTTTGGCAGTATTATTTATTTTCTGGAGCACTACTCATCTTGCTAAAAGAATTATTGCCCCAAAGGAAACTGGCATGGCTGAAACCATTGCTATTATGGGTGTTGGTATAGTAGCGGGTTTAGCAGCTACTTTTTCCGATACATTATGGTTTTCGGCAGTAGAGGGCGAAGTTTATGCTCTTTCAACCTTTTTTATTGCTATAGTTTTTTGGGCTATGCTGAAATGGGAAAGTCATGAAGAGGAAGCTACCCGTGATAAATGGATTATTTTGATTGCATTTCTATTGGGGCTTTCGGTAGGTGTTCACTTAATGAGTTTATTAGCTGTTCCGGCAATGGCTTTAATATACTATTTCAAAAAATACACTTTTAGCTGGAAAGGAGTGATACTGGCTTTGGTTGCAGGCTTTGTTGCATTAAGCTTTGTATATGTTGGGGTAGTAAGTATTTTCATAAACATTATTGCCACATTCGATAGAATTGCTGTAAACAGTCTTAATCTTCCGTTCGGTACGGGTGTGGTTCTGGTATTAGCCGTTACGCTTGCTGCACTAGCTTATGCTTTGTTTTATGCTCACAAAAAAAATATTCAGAATTTACAAACGGCAGCTCTTTCAATATTATTTATACTTATTGGTTTTTCCACCTATTTTGTAGTAGTAATACGCGCCAATGCCAATCCGCCAATAAACATGAACGACCCTTCAGATATTCTGAAACTGCAATCGTACCTTAATCGCGAACAATATGGCGACCGTCCCTTGCTTTATGGGCCACACTTTAATGCTTACCCTATTGATATGGAAGAAAAAGGTAAAAAATATGCAAAGGTGGGCGATAAGTATCAGGTAATTGGCAATAAAATAGATTATGTTTTTAACCCTAAAGATTTAATGCCGTTTCCACGTTTAGGTTCGTGGCAAGACGACCGGCATACAGCAGCTTACAGGGCTATGTTAGGTTTAGGCGAAAAAGAAAACCCAACTTTCAAAGACAATATTTCATTCTTTATCAATTATCAGTTAGGCTTTATGTATTTCCGCTATTTTATGTGGAATTTTTCAGGCAGACAAGACGATATTCAAGGTAGGTTTGATAATAACAACGGTAACTGGATAACAGGTTTTGAAGCCATTGATAAAAATAAAATGGGTAGTGCTGATGAAATGACCGATTATGCTAAAGCAAATAAAGGCTGGAATAAATTTTTCCTTGTTCCGTTTTTATTAGGTTTAATAGGTGTCTTTTATCAGTTTAAAAAAGACAGAAACGGAGGATTAATAGTACTTACTTTGTTTGCTTTTACAGGTGTATTAGAAATAGTATTCTTTAATTCTCCACCCTTCGAGCCAAGAGAAAGAGATTATACCTTGGTAGGTTCTTTTTTAACTTATTGTATATGGATTGGATTTGGTGTAGCCGCAATATTTGAATTTCTGAAAAGTAAACTACCGGCTATGCCTTCAGTTGCTGTGGCTATTTTAATTGGACTTTCAGCCCCTGCACTAATGGCCAACGATGGTTGGGACGACCATGACAGAAGCAAACGCTACACTGCATTGGATTTTGCTATTAATTATTTAGAATCATGTGCCCCAAATGCGATATTGTTTACTCAAGGCGATAATGATACTTATCCTTTATGGTATGCTCAGGAAGTAGAAGGTATTAGAAAAGATATCAGAGTAGTTAATCTCAGTTTGTTGGGCGTAGATTGGTATGTGCGCCAGCTCAAGTTTGCTATGAACGATGCCGCGCCCGTGAAGCTATCATTTACCGATGATCAATATCTTGGTAGCAAACGCGATGTTACTCGTTACTACGATACCAAGAAACTGAATCAGGCAAACCATTATGATTTAAAAGAGATACTAAAGTTTGTTGGATCTGATGACAGACGCTCACAAGTGCAATTAAGCAATGGCGAGTTTACCAATTATCTTCCGGCTAAAAACTTTTTTATTAGTGTAGATACAGAAAAATTTGCCACAGCTGTTCCTGCTGAAAAAAGAGACTCGCTGAAGAGTCAGATTAAGTTTTCAATAGGTGCTAAAAATAACCTGTTGAAAAACGACCTATTTGTTTTAGATATTGTGGCCAATAACATTAATGATCGCCCAATTTACTTCGCAGTTTCAGTAAGTCCCGATAGCTATCTGGGTCTGGAAAAACACTTTCAGTTAGAAGGCTTGTCATATAGAATTGTACCTATTGAAACTCCCGAATCGGAAAGTCAATATGGATATGTAGCAACTGATATTATGTATAAAAACGCTATGGAGAAATTTAAGTGGGGAGGTATAGAAAGAAAGCAAAACCTAAATTACACTGTAGCTGCAAACGAAACCTTGTTTGATGTTTGCGCCAAGTTCGATATGACACCTGCAAGATTAAAAGAACTTAACGGCATGAAAAGTGATGTTGCTGCGGGAACAAATTTAAAAGTAGAACAGCCTGTGCCCATGTATTTAGATGAAAATATTCAGCGCATGACCATGAACTTGCGTAGCAATTTTGTGCGTTTGGCAGAAGCTTTAGTGAGAGAAGGAAAAGCCAATCTTGCTAAGCAGGTTTTATACAAATGCGAGCAAGTATTTCCTGAAAGCAGTGTGCCTTATAATATTTTTATGATTAAGTTTCCTGATGTGTATTATAATGCAGGCGATATTGAAAGTGCACAATTTACCATTAACGAAATACTTAAGGTTTATGAGCAAGAATTGCGTTATAATGTTTCTCCTGTAGCGCGCCAACGCGACCCGGGCTCTAAAAGAGCCTCGCAACAAGCTGTTGCAGTGATGTATGAATTAGAGCGTATTGCTCGCTTCCATAAAGACACTGAAATAGCAGATAAGATTAAAGACAAAATAGGCTCGTTGCAAAGTTTGTTGATGCAAACCATGTAAAACAAAAAATGCCACTGTTTAAAGCCTGAAAGTATTTGCTTTCAGGCTTTTTTGTTTATATAAAGGTAGTATTACTAAAAAATTGAACCTGTCATAAAATATGTAATCTTGAATAGCAAAAGATAAATGACTATACAGGCTATATACTATAACATTGGTTTTGAAAAAAAACGAATTATTGTAAATAAAAAATACCTACTTGCAATAAACCAATTAAAAAACCTATAACGGCACCAATGCCTTCAATAAATCGAAACTCTTTCTCAAGCACGGTCATTATCAATTCTTCTAAACGTGGTGCTGGAAGCAACTCAATTTTTTCTTTAACTATTTCAGCAACATTAATTTCTTCTTCTATGCTCGAAAGATATTGGTCTATAACGTCAGGGGCTGCTTTTTCAATTTCAATTACTAAATCGGCTTTTACTTTAGCTTTTCTTTTGTCGCCAAAAAAAACTGAAACAATAGGATAATTTTGTGCAAACGTATTAGATAAATAGTAGTCTATTTTTTCTTCAATTACTTTCTTCACTACATCGGTATTATGGGTCATACGGTAGCGAATATCAGCAGAAGAAAAAAGCTCGGTAGCAATTAAATGACCAAGTTTTTCAGCAACAATTTTTTGGTTTTTTGGAAAAATACCCTGAAATGTAAGAAACAATATTTTTTTGGGGTGCTGAGGACGAAACAACATTTTTATAGCAACCCAATTGGTAAACCAGCCTATTAGTGCTGAAATAAATGGTATAATAAATACTAGCATTTACCTTAGTTGTTGGTGACGTAATAATAAATGTAACCATTTTAAAAAGGTTATACTTAGCATTAAGCTAAAAGGTTTCAACAGCTAAGTTCCCTTGTTAAGATTTATATACAAGCTTAAGGTGCTTTATTAAGCCTTCAATAATTAAATATTGCCCGATAATATAAGTAGTCATTATGGCAAAACTGGCATTTGTAATAGGTTCAACAAAAACATTCCAGCCAATCATAAAATCTGAAATAACAAATAAAACAGACCCTGCGTAAGTAGTAATAAAACTTATTGAAGCCACATTGTTAAAGCGGTTTAATGCCATTAAAGACATACTGCAAAGTACAGTGCCATATATGCCTATTGGTATTGCAAACCAACCCATTTTATCATACGTTTTCAGAATAAATAAAATTACTACCAGTATATATGGGGCTGTTAAATAAGCTTTAGTTTTTAAAATGCTGAAATGTCTAAAACCTGTTTCTTTTAAATAATAGGTTATATAAAACACATGAGCTGTTAAAAATGCAAGAATTCCCGAAAGAAAATTAATTTCTGTTTTGTAGGTAAGTAAAATATCGCCTAACCACGAAAAAAATAAAGCACTATAAACAAACTTCAGATTATTATCAGAAATGAATTTTGTATTAGCGATAAAGTATAATGCCAGCGCAGGCATTAAGGCAAATCTGGTAATCTTGTAGGCCAAAAATAAATCCCCGTCTGCTGTTTCCCAACCTTGTGTAATGCCATAGAGGTGAAGTAAGGCAATAGCATGAAACGCAATTTTAGTAGCTGTGGCAGGGTGCATAGTTCAGTATTTTTAATTCATACTGAATTTAAGAAATAATTAATAGAACCTCTGTATAATAGTTTTAAATCTCTATAACTCTCTGAAAGAATTAACCATGTGGCGTATGTCGGCTTCGTACTTTTCTTTTCTCCTGTCAATAGTCCAAGAGCAAACCTGATAAAAATATTTATCGGTTTCCAGTGTGGCTATATAGTACCACACTTTCTCACCATCGGTTTTTAGTTCAATTTCTTCTATTATTGCTTTGTGGCCATTTAGTAAAGTATCGGGTAAAATGGTAACCTTAATTTTACCAAATTGCTTTTCAAAAGATTTTATAAGATTTAGGTGATACTTTTCAAAATCTTCATCGGTAGATGATTTTAGCTTGTCAGTTACAACCAAATAAACTGTTCTGAAACGGTTATGATATTGCAAACTTGGCGTGGTAGATAAATCGCGGGTTTTGGTTAAATAACCAACCACATCTATACTATATTGCTCTTTTTCTACAATAGTTTTATATCCTTCAGGATAAGAACAAGCAAGAATATTTAAAAGCACTGTAACAACAACAGTTATTTTCCATTTCATAAAAAACGCTTTTCACTGCAAATGACGTAAAGTTTTCTGTAACCGCCTACTGAGGCAGTTTGTTCATAATGTATTCAGAAATTTTAAAAGCAGCTTCTCTTCCATCTAAAGCAGCATTAACGGCCAAGTCGGCACCACGCACTATATCGCCACCGGCAAATATTTTTTCGTTGGAAGACTGGTTGCTTTCGTTAACTACAACATTGCCATATTTATTTACATTAATGTTATTGTCTTTCAGAAAATGTAAATGTTCAGTATCGAATCCCAAAGCCAAAATGACGATATCGGCTTCAATATTATGTTCGCTATTAGCAATTTCAGTAAAGGCAATTCTGCCAGTACTTTCTGGTTCTGTTTTTTGGGTTTGAATGAATTGCATCCCTGTTATTTCGTTTTCTGCATTGGCTATAAAGTGCTTGGGCGCAGTGTTGAAAATAAATGTAACGCCTTCTTCTTTAGCTGCTTTTACTTCTTTTTTGCTGCCGGGCATATTGGCTTCATTTCGTCTATATATACATTTTACATTGGCTGCTCCTTCTCGAATACAAGTTCTAACACAGTCCATAGCCGTGTCGCCTCCACCAATTACAATTACATTTTTTCCGGCTACATTATACTTTTTGTCAAATGGTTTTTCCAGTAATTTTTTCTGAATATTGGTTAAAAATGAAGTGGCCATAAAAATGTTGTTGCTATTATAACCTTCATGGCTAAGTACTTTGCCTTGTGTTGCTCCGGTAGCCAGAAAAACAGCATCGTGTTGTTTGCATATTTCCTCAAAGGCAATATCTTTTCCTACTTCAGTATTTAAATGTAAAATCATTCCGGCATCTAATAATTGCTGCACTCTTCTATGCACTGCTTCTTTCTGCAACTTAAATCCCGGAATGCCATAAATTAGCAATCCGCCCGGCTCATCGGCTCGCTCAAATATTACAGGTTGAATACCTGCTCTTAATAAAAAGGTAGCGCAAGATAATCCTGCAGGTCCCGAACCAATAATGGCTACTTTTTTTCCATTCAGCTTAGAAGAAAATGACGGCTTTAACCCTTTTGCAAAACCTTCTTCATTAATATGAATTTCTATGGCGCCAATGGTAACTGCACCATGGCCATCGTTAAGGGTACAGGCACCTTCACATAATCGGTCGTGTGGGCAAATGCGTCCTAATATTTCAGGAAAAGGCGAAGTTTCATTTGAAATATCGAAGGCTAATTGCAAATCTTGTTCAGCAATAAATTTTAACCACTGCGGAATATTATTGTTGAGCGGGCAACCCGAAGCAGAACAATATGGAATACCACACTGAATGCAGCGACTTGCCTGTGTAGCTGCCGAAGTGTTGGAATAAGGCTGATATATTTCTTCAAAATTGGTGATGCGCTCTTTTGAAAGTTTTGTTTCAGGCTCTATGCGTTCTATTTTGGTAAACTCGTACATGTGTAGAATTAGTAGTAAAAAAAAAATTAATTGCCCTCAAATGGGTTTAAAGGTGCCTTCATATCTTTTGGTGTAACCAGCCAAAAAAACCGAAGTTCACCTAAGAAATTATCTAGAATCTTTCTTGCTCTGGGACTATTTGTTCTGGAATAATAGCTTCTAAGAATTTGTTTCAGATAGTGACGAGCTTCTTCGCTTTCTTCTGTATCAATACGTTCTAACTTAACTAATTCCATATTTACTTTATCGAAAAAAGTTAAATGCTGATCATAAACGAAAGCTGCACCACCGGTCATACCTGCACCAAAATTATTTCCGGTTTCGCCCAAAATAACTACAGTGCCACCGGTCATATATTCGCATGCATGGTCGCCAGTACCTTCTACAACTGCCAGTGCACCAGAATTTCTAACAGCAAAACGTTCGCCTGCTTTCCCGGAAACAAATAGCTTGCCACCCGTTGCACCATAAAGACAAGTATTACCTGCAATACTCATTTGTTTACGAATATTTTTTGGCATTATTACAATTCTGCCACCTTTCATGCCTTTGCCTACATAATCGTTTGCACTGCCTGTAAGAAACAAAGACATGCCCTGACTTAAAAACGCCCCGAATGATTGACCGGCAACACCTTTTAAATGAATATTAATAGTGTCTTTTGGTAAGCCTTCATCTCCATGAATTGCGGCAATTTGTCCGCTTACGTAAGTGCCAAAGCTTCGGTTAGTATTATTTATTAAAGTATTTATGTGAATAGGCTGAACAGGATTTTCGATAGTAACTTTTACTTTCTCATAAATTTCTTTTTCAAACAAATGCTTATCGAAAGGTTCGTTATAACGTTGTTGTTGAGTGTTATCTCCTGTAAGTTGTGTTAATAATGGTTCGAAATTAAATTTTGAAGCCTTTTCGTTTTCTGCAACCTTCAGCAATTCTGTTTTACCAATTATTTCTTCTAATGAAGTATAGCCCAATTTTGCCAATATTTCTCTTACCTCTTCAGCAATATTTTGCAAATAAACTACAATACCCTCTACAGTACCTTTATAATGTTCGCGCAGTTTTTCATCTTGTGTAGCAATGCCTACACTGCATTTGTTTAAGTGGCATACTCTTAAAATTTTACAACCCACAGTATTCAGTAGTGAAGTGCCAAAACCATAAGATTCTGCGCCCAGAATAGCAGCTTTCACTACGTCCATACCGGTTTTTAAGCCGCCATCTATTTGCAATTCAACCATACCTCTTAAGTTATTTGCTTTAAGTGCATTGTGCGCTTCTACTAAGCCCAATTCCCATGGATTGCCTGCAAACTTTATAGATGAAAGCTGGGCTGCTCCGGTACCACCGTCATAGCCGGAAATCACAATTTTATCAGCATAGGCTTTTGCTACGCCTACTGCAATAGTGCCTACACCTGAAGAAGAAACCAGTTTTACACTTACCCTTGCATTGGGGTTTACTTGTTTTAAATCAAAAATAAGTTGCGCTAAATCTTCTATAGAATAAATATCGTGATGCGGTGGTGGTGAAATGAGTGTAACGCCCGGCATAGTATATCGCAGCGAAGCAATAAGCGGTGTAACTTTTGATCCGGGCAATTGTCCGCCTTCACCCGGCTTTGCGCCCTGAGCCAATTTGATCTGCAATTCATCGGCACTCCTTAAATATTCAGGTGTTACCCCAAACCTGCCCGATGCCACTTGTTTAATACGGCTGTTTTTCAGTGTGCCGTATCGGTTTTTATCTTCGCCACCTTCACCTGAATTACTCATGCCGCCAATTATATTCATTGCCTCAGCCATAGCTTCGTGTGCTTCAGGAGAAATAGAGCCTAAACTCATAGCTGCTGAATTGAAACGTTTGGTAATAGCACTTACAGGCTCCACCTTTTCTATAGAAATTGGTTCTTGATTAGACTGCAGCATTAAAAAATCGCGAATCATATAAAACCCACGTTCGTTAATGCGCTGCTGCAATACTTTATAGTCATCAGTATTTCGAGACTGAATAAATTTTCTTAGTGCCAGCGAAACATCAGGAGAATAATCGTGATATTCGCCTTTAGGCATATACTTATAAAAGCTACCCACTTCTAAAGCATATTGTTTTTGATAAATTTTTTGAGTTGCAAACGCTTTTTCGTGATAGCTCTTAATATTGTTTTCTATATCATTGTATGATAAGCCATGTAATAACGAGACGGCATCTGAAAAACATTCATCGGTAATTTCTTTGCCTAAACCAATAATATCGAACAAGCTGCTGTGCTGATAACTGTCAACTGCACAAATACCCATTTTCGACATTATTTTTAATAAGCCTGCATTTAAAGCTTTGTTTACATTTTGCAGTGCTACTTTTTTTCTTTTGTTCAACGAACCATTAAGTCTTGCAGCTTTTCTTTCTACCAGTTGTAATGCTGAAGCATATAATAAATAGGGGTAAACTGCTGTTGCGCCAAAAGCAATCATCACTGCACAAGAATGCGGGTCGTAGGCTTCGCCTGAAATGGCAATAAGCGATACTTTACCTCTTAATTTAAGTTTAAGTAAATGCTGATTTAAATAGCCTAAAACCATTGGCATAGGCATTAGCGCATATTCAGCAGAAAGTTTTCTGTCATCTAAAAAAACTAATCTTATAGCGTCTTCTGTAATGGCTTTTGCAATTTCATTACCTAAGCGATATAGCGACTGTTGAATATTGTTATTGAAATGCGTGTAGAAGACTTTGTGCTTGTATTCCGGCTTAAATCTTTCATGTTCAGTATTTCCTAAATTCAGAATAACATCTAATTTTTCTTTTGAAAGTATGGGGCTGTTTAATCTTATACCTGTCGCATTTTCGGGAAGTTCTTGTAAAATATTACCACGGGCACCCAAAGTAACACTCGATGACATTATTAATTTTTCGCGCAATGGGTCTATTGGCGGATTGGTTACCTGCGCAAATTTTTGACGAAAGAAATCGGTAAAATTTCTTTGAATATTACTGAAACAAGCCATAGGAGTATCATCTCCCATAGAGCCGGTTTCTTCTTTACCATCATTTGCCATTGGGGCAATAACAGATTCCATTACCTCATGAGTATAGTTATGGAAGCGTTGTTGTTCAACAATATTCTCAGGCTCGTAATCGGAAAAATCTAAAAAGTTTTCTTCTACGTGTTCTACAATGTAAATCTGGTGACGATGTAGCCATTCGTCATAAGGTTGAGAATTTTTCAAATAGTTTCTAATGTCTTCATTACTCAATACCTTGCCATATCGAGTATCTAAGGCTATCATTTCGCCACCATTTAGTTTCCCTTGTTCAATAATTATTTCTTCAGGAATATCTAAAACTCCCAATTCACTGGAAATAATAAATCGGTTATCATTTGTAACAATGTATTTCGCAGGTCTTAACCCGTTTCTATCCATTACGGTTGCTACATATCTGCCATTGGTGAAATTTATGGCTGCTGGTCCGTCCCATGCTTCAAAACTTGTAGTCATGTATTCATAAAAGGCTCGTATTTTGGAATCTTCTTTAGGAAGATTTTGCCATGCTGGCGGAAACATGCAACGCACTGCTTTAAAAAAGTCAACACCGTTTTCTATCAGAAATTCAAACATGTTATCTACACTTCCGCTGTCACTGGTATATTCATCGAGAATTGGTAGTATTTGTTGCATTTCTGCTTCTGAAAAAATAGAACTTTCAGGGTGTTCAGTATTAATTTTAGCAGTATATCTATTACCTTCAATTGAATTTATTTCGCCATTATGTGCTAATGTTCTAAAGGGCTGTGCCAGCTTCCACTTAGGCAGGGTGTTGGTAGAAAATCTTTGGTGAAATAATGCAAATCCACACGCAAATTTTTCATCTTGCAAGTCTTTATAAAACTTGTCTAGCTTGTCGGGCATTACCAGTCCTTTGTAGCTAATCACTGAATCTGAAAACGAAGCGATATAAAAATCTTTATCGTTTATAAAGTTATGCTCAATACGCTTTCTGGTTAAATACAATATAGAGTTGAATCTACTATCAGCAACGAGCGATGTAGGCACTATGAAAGCTTGTGTTATATTGGGTAGGCTATTTAATGCCTGATTTCCGAGAACGTTTGTATCTATTGGTACATTTCTGAAAAAAAGTACTTTAAGGTCTTGTTCGTTACAAATTTTTTCAATGATTTGTAGTTGTTCTTTATTACTTAAAAAAAACATTCCAACAGCATATTTAGCAGGTAAATCTATACCACTTGTTTTAGCAATGTTTCTGAAAAAAGTGTCGGGTATAGAAAGTAATAAACCGCAACCATCGCCACTTTTGCCATCGGCCGCAATGGCTCCTCTATGAATCATTCTGCTCAGTGCAGTAATAGCATCGGTGGTAATATTTCTGGATGGCTGGTTATAAATATTGGCAATAATACCGCAGCCACAACTGTCTTTAAAGGCGTAAAAAAGTTCTTGCATCAGCGTTTGTCTGATAATTTAGAATTGATAGTAAATTTTGTTGCGAGTTGATTGTAAAACACTATTCAGAATAAATTAATTTCAGACCGAATATGTTTAAGTAATATTAATGAACGAACATGATAAAAAGAAATTTTTAAGATAAAGAGTTTATAGGCCAATTTCTTTTCTTAAAACTTTAGCTCGCTGGTCTGGCCCATCGTGGCTCCACCCGGGAGGCATAAATATATATTTCAGTTTATCTTTAAAAGTTGTTGCCCGTTGAATATCTTTCCATAAATCTTGGTACTCATGAATGGTAATTTTTAGCGGATTAGCTTTTATACTTTCAATATCTTTCGTAATTCCATATTTAGGTTTTTCTGCATCTAATTCATCGGCATAAGTACCAAAAAGCCTGTCCCAAATAATTAATACTCCTGCATGGTTTTGGTCTAGGTAGCGAATATTGCTGGCATGGTGAACACGATGGTGAGAAGGTGTATTAAAAATAAATTCAACCCACTTAGGCAGCTTAGGCACCAATTCGGTATGTGGCCAATACTGCCAAATAAGGCTGAAAGACATGTAGATGAAAATCATCATTGGCTCAAAGCCTAGTAAAGGCAACCATGCCCAAAAAAAGTATTTCCATATAAGTTCTGTCCAGCTTTGGCGTAGAGCTGTGGCAAAATTTAAGGTTTTAGAAGAATGATGGTTTGAATGTGCACACCAAAACAATCTTACTTCATGCATGCTTCGGTGAAAAACATAAAAGGTAAAGTCTTCAAGAAAAAACAATAATATCCAAGCCCACCATTGCCAGCCAATAGATTTAAAAATAGCATACTGACCTAACCACAAATAGGCAATAAATGCAAGGCTTTTCATTAATAGATTAACAAAAATGGAACCTATACCTAACGCCAGCGAGGCAAAGGTTTCTTTCTTTTCATATAAATTCAACTGCTCTTTCCAGTTAATAAAAAGCTCAATTGAAATCATAATTACAAAAAGCGGAATTGCGTAAGTAACTGGGTCTTGCCAAACGGTTAACATAACTGCAAAGAAAAACGATTTGTCTGAAATATTGTTCCAACAATCGGTTGAAAATCAAACAGAAGTGATAAAAAGCTTTTCAAAAAAGATTAGCATTTATAAAATCTTTAGGTTTGCTAAGCGTTTATGGAAGGAATAGTATCTTTGCACACCTTATGATTAAAAAATATTCGGCATACATTATTGTTTTAATTATGCTTTTCGCAGCCGGCTCATGTAAAAATTCTTTTCAGAAAATTTCTAAGAGTGGCGATTTAGACTTGAAAATGTCTAAGGCCAAAGAATATTACGAAAAGAAAGAGTACCTGAAAGCCATACCGTTGCTGGAAGAATTAATTACCATTTACAAAGGTTCGCGAAATATTGATGATTTGTACTGGATGTATGCCAAAAGCCACTATGAGCAGGCAGAATATTTAATTGCGTCATTTCATTTCAAGAATATTTACGATAGTTATCCAAATAGCAAACACGCTGAAGAAAGCCTTTACTTAAATGCGGTTTGCTATCAACGTTTATCGCCTAAGCCTAATCTCGATCAGGAGTTTACGCTGAAAGCTATTCAGTATTATCAGCTATTCATTAATGCTTACCCTGATAGCGATAAAGTTACTGACTGCAATAACAACATGAAGGTTTTGCGAAGAAAACTTGAGAATAAAGCTTTTAATAGTGCTCAGCTATACTTTAAAACAAAGCAATATAAAGCAGCGGCTACTGCCTTTCAGAATATGATGAAGGAATACCCCGATTCGCAAGACCTTGAAAAAGCTGCCTACCTTACCATAAAATCTTATTATCTTTATGCGCGAAACAGTATTGTTACTAAACAAGCTGAACGGTATGAAATGACTGTAAATGCTTACAATAATTTCAAAATTGATTATCCGGATAGTGAGTTTATTAAAGATGCTGAAGAGTATTATAATAATGCATTAAAAAATATTGATAAATTAAATACACAAACCCATGTCTCTGAAAAAAAGCGAGTTAATTAATTTGCCATCTTCTGTTGAAACACAAGATTTGGAAACTATAGCTAAAAAAACAGGTAACCTTTACAGGTCATTATCTATTATTTCAAAACGTTCTAACCAAATTAACAGCGAGTTGAAAGAAGAATTGCATGCGAAATTGCAGGAATTTGCTTCTCATAACGATAATTTGGAAGAAGTTTTTGAAAATCGCGAACAAATTGAAATTTCAAGATATTATGAAAAATTGCCTAATCCGGCAGTAATTGCAACACATGAGTTCTTGAAAGATGAAGTATATTTCAGAGAACTTGATGCTGATAAGAATTAATTAAGTTATACATTATAAATTTTAAGTAGGGTAGTGTTCATGCGAACACTATCCTATTGTTTTTTTATACCTTTGGTTTATGCTTAAAGGCAAAAAAATTTTATTGGGAGTTTGTGGCAGTATTGCTGCTTACAAAAGTGCTTTTTTAATTAGACTGCTTGTTAAAGAAGGCGCAAATGTGAAGGTGATTTTAACAAAAAGCGCAACAGATTTTATCACTCCACTTACACTTTCAACACTTTCCAAAAATGAAGTCTTAACCGATTTTTATGATCGTAAAGGAAATTGGAACAACCATGTTGAATTAGGCTTGTGGGCCGATGCTTTTCTTATTGCCCCTGCTTCTGCCAATACCTTAGCTAAATTGGCTAATGGTATATGTGATAATCTTTTAGCAGCTACATATCTTTCAGCTCGTTGCCCGGTTTTGCTTGCTCCGGCAATGGATTTGGATATGTGGAAACATACTGCTACCCAAAACAATGTAAAGAAATTAGAAAGTTTCGGAAATATTATTGTTCCTGTTGAATCAGGCGAGCTTGCAAGCGGACTTAGTGGTGAAGGAAGAATGGCGGAACCTGAGAATATTATAAAATGCATGAATGACTTTTTTAGTGGAAAAAATCTCAACAGTGAAAATAAATTTAACAAGCTAAAAGGCAAAAAAGTGGTAATTACTGCTGGTCCAACTTTAGAACCAATAGATCCTGTCAGATATATAAGTAATCATTCCAGTGGAAAAATGGGATTTGCACTTGCAACCAATTTTTTACAACAAGGTGCTGATGTAACCTTAATAAAAGGGCCTACACCTACCGATTTCAATATGCAAGGCATAAAAACTGTTTCGGTTACTACCGCATTTCAGATGCACGATGTAGCTATATTAGAATCAAAAAATGCCGATATAATTGTTATGGCTGCTGCTGTTGCCGATTATACTCCTGAAAAAATGGCCTCTTCAAAAATTAAAAAGAAAGAAAACGGGCTGGAAATAAAGCTGGTTAAAACACCCGATATTTTGAAGGCATTAGGGGAAAGAAAAAAAAGTGGTCAGATTTTAGTCGGCTTTGCTCTTGAAACCGATAATGAATTAGAAAATGCACAAAACAAGCTAAAAAATAAAAACCTTGATTTTGTCGTTCTTAATTCTTTGCAAGACAAAGGGGCTGGTTTTGGTACCGATACAAATAAAATAACGATAATAGATCGAAGCGGAAAAATAAAGAAGTATAAGCTAAAGCCTAAGGCTGAGGTAGCCAATGATATTGTAAATAAAATTGTAGAAATAATAGGTTAATGAAGAAGATATTATTAAGTATATTTTGTTTTATTAGTGTTTTAGCAAAGATTACAGCACAAGAACTAAATTGTAAAGTGCAAATCTTAGCTCAGCGAGCTACTACTACCGACCAACAAGTATTTAAAACACTTGAAACGTCTATTTTCGAATTTATGAATAACCGAAAATGGACTCAGGATGTGTATGCCAATAATGAACGCATTGAGTGTAGTATTTTTTTAAATATTACCGAAGATGATGGAAGTGGTAAATTCAGTGCCACAGTAAACGTGCAATCATCACGTCCTGTATTCAACACTTCTTATAATTCAGTGCTGTTAAATCATGCCGACCAATCGTGGCGTTTTGAATATGTGCAATTTCAGCCATTAATTTTTACCGAAGGAACATATACCGATAACCTAACTTCTCTTTTAGCTTTTTATGCCTATTTAATTATTGGGTTAGATTATGATTCTTATTCGCTGAAAGGTGGCTCGCTGTATTTGCAAAAAGCACAAGAGGTTGTAAACCTTATTCCTCAAAACGGAGAGTTTGCAGGAGGGTGGAGACAAGCCGATGGAAACTTACGTAATCGTTATTGGATTATTGAAAATATTTTAAATCCACGTTTTGAAATTTTCAGGAAAATCAATTATGAATATCATCGTCTTGCTATGGATAAAATGTATGACGACACCCGAACATCAAGATCACAAATTACTTCATTGCTGAAAAGCATTGAATCAGTTTACGCTACCAATCCCAATGCAATGGTTATACAAATGTTTTTTGCTGCTAAACAAAACGAATTTATTAACCTTTATTCTAAAGCCTCGCCACAAGAAAAAGCGGAAGCAGTAAATCTACTTACCAAGTATGATCCTGTTAACGGACAAAAATATAATGCTATAACAAACAGCAAATAATTTTATTTATAGTAGGTAGTGAGTTTTATAGGATTAATCTTTTAATGGTAAAGGCAATTTTACAAAAAAGGTTGTTCCTTTATTTGCTGTTGTTTCAAACCAAATCTTACCACCTGCACCTTCTTCAATAGCTTGTTTGGTAATGGCGAGTCCAAGCCCCATACCAGATGTTTTAGTAGTAAAGTTTGGATTAAATACTTTTGGCTGTATTTCTTCAGGAATGCCGGTGCCGTTGTCTTTAAATTGAATTGTAACATCTTTTTCTGAAACAAAAACTTCAATTTCCATGTAGCCTTTTTTGTTATCGGGTATTGCCTGTTGTGCATTTTTAATTAGGTTTCCAAAGGCTCTTAATAACTGGTTTTTATCGGCATTTATAAAAATATTTCTTCCTGATTTATTAAATATTATTTCAAAATCATCATTTGGTGAAACTAGATTCACTGCCGATTGAATAATTTCTTCAAGATTTAAACTTTCAGGTTGTACATGAGGCATTTTAGCAAATGATGAAAAGGCTGTAGCAATTTGAGAAAGGTTATCAATTTGTTCAATTAAAGTATTGGTTACTCTTTCTGAAAGTTGAGGCACATCTGGCCTTCCTTCCTTCATAGCCTTCTGAAGCATTTGAATACTTAGCTTCATAGGCGTAAGCGGATTTTTAATTTCATGAGCTATTTGTTTTGCCATTTCGCGCCAAGCCATTTCTCTTTCGCTTCTGGCAAGCATATTGGCACTTGCTTCAAGCTCTTTTATCATTTCATTATACTTAGTAACCAAAGCCCCAATTTCGTCATTACTATTCCACTCAATTGGTTCGTTTTTCATACCTAAACGAATACTTCTGAAACGATTACTTAATACCGATAACGAGCGAGTAATTGAATCTGACAAAATATAAGCAAGAAAGCCACCAAATACCAGCAACAAAACATAAACATTTATTAGTGTTACAAGGAATGAAGAAATTTCACTTTTTAGTTCTTTTTCTATAGCAAAATATGGAAGGTTTAGATATGCTAATAATTCGCCCTCACGATTTCTCAAAGGAGAATACAATGAAAGAAATTGAAGTTTGCCAATGTTTTCATTTTGAAAATATTGAATTTTAGAACGATACAAAAGATACCGCAATGAAGTAGGGTCCATCACGGTAGAAAATAAACCTTTCTCAAAAATATCAGGTTGTGATGTATTAATTAATTCTCCGTTTACATTGAAAATATTAATGTCTATTCCATGAATTTCTGATAGTACAGAAAGATTCAATACTCCTTTTTCTTCTGTGAATTCAAAAGAGTTAAAATTACGCTTTAACAGTAAGTCTGGCTTGTCGGCTATTGCATAACTAATATCTGTTCTAACAGCTTCTTCTTTACGTAACATTCGCTGTTTTTGATTGTCGTTGTATTTATTTATAAAGTGAAAAATAGTTACAGCACCAACGCTTATAAATGATATTACTATCATCATAATCATGGCTAATTGAATTCTGTTTTTAAATGAAATATCAAATAAGGCTTTTAGTTTTAATGAGCCATCAAACAAACGTTTTAAAATTCTAGTAAATACTATTACTATAGTAAAGCCTAAATAAAATACAAAGAGATAAGAAAACAATGTTATAGGCTGAATAAAAGTTTTTTCAGCAGATGTTATCACCACTTTTTTTCTGTCTTCACCTTCATAAATTATATGTTGCAGGTTACCTTCTTTTAAAACGGTGTATTCTCCGGTAAGGCTATCAGTAATATCAAATTTAAAGTTGTAGGGGTAGGTGCCACTTTTATTCAGTAGTCTGTCTCCGGCATATTCAGCAAAACTAAAAGACTCATACCTGCCGGTTGGCTTTATATGATCTTCTAAAAGCAATTCAGGATACAAATTACTTTTGTAAAATACTTTAGGGTTTAAAACTATTACTATAGAACCTACAAACTTATTGGCATCAGTAATAGCAATATTAGATAAGTAGCAATAACTGCCATTATTTCTTGGAATAAAGAAGAGATTTTCTGTACTTGTTTCGCGGGCATTTTCTAAAAGCTCATTATTCAATAAGTTTAAAATGTCTTTATCATCAGAAAGTAACATTCCGCCCTCACTGTTAAGCAGATAAACTTTTACTTCATACTTACTTAAATAGCCCTCGAAGTAAAAATTCTTAAGACGCTCAATAATGTCTTTCTGTGAAACAAAAGGCTTTGAAAAATAAGTTTGTACAGTTTTATCGTTTAGTATTTTATTTTGAATATCCATAAAAAGATATTCTGTAACAGGGTCATCGCTTTGTGCAATATTTCTGGCGAAAGATATTTTTCGCTTTTCTTCCATTTCGTTATTATTCTTATAAATGTGTATGGCACTGAAAACGGCAAAAAAGGTAATAACCATCATTAATGAAGTAAATGGAAATCCGCTGCTATATTGTTTTCTGAAATCGTTCAGAAATATTAAGAATACTATAGTCCATCCTACACCAGCGAAAAAAATATAGTCTTCTTTTTGTAGCAATAAAAATGTAACATGAATACAGCCTGTTAATGCAAGTAGCGGGTAATGAATGTATTTCTTATTATTTGCAGCAATAATTAAGACGGTTTTAAGCATTACTACTGCATACGATAGCAAAGCTGTGGCAAGTGCAATAATTCCTAAAGCACTATAAATGTTAAGGTCTAAAAAGTTATTCAGGTTAAAAGGAATATTGGAATTAGTCAGCAGGCTTTCAAAAAGTTTACCTATTGTGTAACTAAGCAATAAGGCAACAGAATAGAATAAAAACAAAAAAAACTTATGGTAATGGTTAACTACATTTCTAAATATTTTGTCAGGTGCATATCTGAAATAGTAATAGGAGATGGTGAAAAGTGAAAAAATGTTTAATAATAAATCGCCTAAAGATTTGTTAAATGCAGAAGAGGCGTAATAAACCGGATTAAATATTTCTAGTTTAGAAATTTCGAACGGAAAGTTGAAATATATTCCTGTAAACCTGATAGCAAACAAGCAAAATGTTAAAAACAAAAAAGAATACGTAAAGCCATGGGTTAAAAAGATGTAATAGGTAAATAAAGCAATGGCAATAACAATTAATAATCCACCAGAAAAAAATAATTTTATTAAAGTGGAATTGGGTGTATTATTAAACTCAAAAACATCTTTTCCTAAATAAAAAATAGTTCTGCCATCATCACTTTTAAAGGAATTGGCAAGGGTCATAGAATCGAATGAAACTGCTAAAAACTTAGGTAAATCAAGCTCAGTGTTTAATTCATTTTGAAGGTATTTATTTTGTGTTTTAAAATTGTTTTTAAGTAAGTAAACTCCAAGTAATGAATATCCGTGTTTGTCTTTAAAAATGGTTTTTTTATTTATGTAGTAATATCCATTTAAAAACTTTGAAGCACTATTACCATCGGGCAATGTTAGTGATATATTGGTAGGAGGAACAATGTTATTCTTATTCCAGAAATATAGTTGGTTGTCTTTATAAACAAGGTATCCAAAAGGAAGTTTGCTTAAGTTGTTAAAGTTTGTAGAAGCAAAACCATTTACAATAATGTCATTTAAAATAGCTGTGTCATTTGCTACTTTATTAAATGCGTCATCAATTTCATCCAGTTTTTTTTGAAGCTTTTCAGTATCGCTTGTTAAATCATAAAGCCTGAAATATTCGCTGCCGCCCGAACCAATAAGCAATAGTAAAGTGCCTAATGAAAAAAATACTATGGCATATTTCAGAATCTTGTCCAAACCCAAATACTATTTATGTATTAGAAATAATTTTTTTTGCATCATTCCAGTAGCCATCCATTTCAGCTAAGGTCATTTGTTCTAAGGGCTTGTTCAATTTTTGTGCCTGTTCTTCAATATACTGAAAACGTTTAATGAATTTTGTGTTACATTTTTCAAGAGCAGCTTCGGGGTCAACTTTTAAAAACCTTGAATAATTTACCAAAGCAAAAAGTAAATCACCAAACTCTTCTTCAATTTTCTCTTGATTTTTTACTGCTACTGCTTCATTCAATTCACTTAATTCTTCGGTTACTTTTTCATAAACCTGTTCTACATTTTCCCATTCAAAACCCACTTGCTTGGCTTTATCTTGAATTCGCAAGGCTTTAACTATTGCAGGTAATGATTTTGGAACACCTTGTAAAACTGATTTTTTTCCTTCTTTCAGTTTCAGTTTTTCCCAATTGGCTTTCACTTCTTCTTCGCCTGAAACTTGTACATTTCCATAGATATGTGGGTGTCTGGCAATTAATTTATCGCAAACGCCATTTAGCACATCGGCAATATCAAACTCATTTTTTTCTGAAGCAATTTTTGCATAAAAAACCAAGTGCAGCATAATATCGCCCAGCTCTTCTTTAAGGCTTTTCATGTCTTTGGCATCTATGGCATCTACCAGTTCGTAGGTTTCTTCTATGGTTAAAATTCTAAGCGACTCAATAGTTTGTTTTTTATCCCACGGACATTTTTCACGCAAATCGTCCATGATGTTTAAAAGCCGCTCGAAACTCTCTGTTTTATTTTGCATTTTTGCTGAAGTTTATAAACCAAAACTGCCTTACAATGGTTAATGCAGTATTGGAATTAAAGATAAGAAGATGGTTTTAAACACAGTTTTACTCTCTATACTCATTGTTAGTTTGGCTTTCGCCATGATTGCTACCCGTATTATTTTGGTTAAAGGGGGTGAGTTTCGTGGTTCTTGCGCATCCAATAATCCAATGCTTAAAAATGAAATTGGAGAATGCACCGTATGTGGTAAAAAGCCCGGAGAAGAATGTAAAGGCGATGAAAAGTAATTTATTCTGCATTCTTAAATAATACTTCTCTTTATTTACTATTCAGTAATTTCAAGTATTACAAAGTCATTGATTTTATTTTGAGTTGTTGTTTTATCCAATTACTTACCTTTGCAAAGTTTTTTGG
The DNA here is from genome assembly GCA_964543705.1 of uncultured Chitinophagaceae bacterium. Lineage (GTDB taxonomy): Bacteria > Bacteroidota > Bacteroidia > Chitinophagales > CAIOSU01 > CAYSGX01. The sequence continues at coordinate 102,632 of CAZIZP010000007.1, read as the reverse complement.
TTTATTCCTTTTATACTGAAAACCTATTACTGAAAACTGATAACTCAGAAAAAATGAAATACCATTTAGTATCTGGCGGTGCCGGCTTTGTAGGCAGAAATATTGTTAAAAGACTTTTAAGTACTACAAATGACATTGTTATAGCAGTAGATGATTTATCTACCGGAACACATCCATCTACATGGTATAATTTCGATTTACCTTCAGTAAAAAAAATTAAGAATTTAGAAATTTTTGGTAAAGATGAACGCCTGTGGTTTATTCATGAAGATTTTAGAACATTCCTAAGAAAGATTTCAGCAGACGAAAATCTATTAACTACAGACTACGGACTACCCACCAAGAAATTTCATGATGTTTTTCATTTTGCAGCTATTGTTGGCGGCAGGGCTAAAATTGATGGAGACCCAATGATGGTGGCTTTAGACCTTTCTATTGATGCAGAATTTTTCTATTGGGTTACCCGCTACAAGCCTGCTAGAACAATGTTTCCAAGTTCAAGCGCAGCCTACCCAATTTCATTGCAAGGCGATAAAGATGCGGTAGCGTTGAAAGAAACCGACATTGATTTTACTACCAACCTTGGAAAGCCTGATATGACATATGGCTGGAGTAAAATGACAGGAGAATATTTGGCGCAAATAGCTGCTCAATATTATGGGCTTTCTGTAGCATGTGTAAGACCTTTTTCAGGCTATGGAGAAGACCAGGATTTAACTTACCCGGTTCCGGCAATTGCAGCCCGTGCAGCTAAAAAAGAAAATCCTTTTGAGGTATGGGGAAGTGGTAAACAAGGTAGAGACTTTGTGCATATAGACGATTGTATAGATGCCATTTTAATGGCGATGGACAATATTAAAGACGGCTCAGCAATTAACATAGGTTCAGGTAAATTAACCTCGTTTTTAGAGTTAATAGAATTATTCAGCAAGTTTGCGGGCTATGAACCTACAATAAAGCCATTATTAGATAAACCGGTTGGTGTTCATTCGCGCTACAGCGATATGAGCTATGTAAATAATACATTTCAGTGGAAGCCTAAAATTTCTTTGGAAGAAGGAATGAAAAGAGTATATGATAGAGCAGTGAAAATCTATAGCGGCCTATAATACTATTAGTATTCAATTGTATTAAGTTGTTCGTATTCAGGATAACCATTTAAGAAAACAAATTTGCTGTTAAGCAAATCTACTTGAGATACCATGTTTTCTATACCATTGGATATTGCCAAGTAAGGCACTTTTAAACTTAAATTATATGTTCCTGCCTGGTCAAAAATATTTTGTGATAATGAAATTTCGGGTTGTTTACACTCAATAATTAATTTAGGCCGAAAAGCCTTACTAAAAACAACAATGTCGCAGCGTTTTTGAGTGTTATTTACGCTTATTGAATGCTCTACAGAAATAAAATTTGCAGGATAATTCTTTATCTCAATTAAATAATAAATAATGTGCTGCCTCACCCATTCTTCAGGTGTAATTACTACATACTTTTTTCGCAGCCTGTCATAAATCATTTGCCTGCCTTCTATAGTTTTTAGTTTAAAATCAAAATCAGGAAAATGTAAGTTGAACATGAAAAAGGCTAAATTCGTGGCGAAGCAAAAATAAATAATATGCTTACTAAAACCGAAATAGTAGAAAATTGGTTGCCCCGATATACCGGAATGGAGCTTAAAGATTTTAGCGAGTATATTTTGCTGTGTAACTTCGATAAGTATGTGTATGCTTTTGCTGAAAAATATAAAGTTGAAGTAAAAGGTATTGATAAACCCATGCGCGTAGCTACTGCCGATGGTATTTCCATAATCAATTTCGGAATGGGCAGTGCTAATGCTGCTACCGTAATGGACTTATTAAGCGCCATAAAACCTAAAGCCTGTTTATTTTTAGGTAAATGTGGCGGATTAAAAAAGAAAAATGAAATAGGCGATTTAATTTTACCCATTGCCGCTATCAGGGGCGAAGGAACCAGTAATGATTATCTACCGGCAGAGGTTCCTGCATTGCCGGCATTTGCATTGCAAAAAGCTATTTCTACCACTATCAGAGATATGGAACATGATTACTGGACAGGCACCGTTTACACTACCAACAGAAGAGTTTGGGAATATGATGAGCCTTTTAAAGACTATCTTAGGAAATTGCGCTGCATGGCAATAGATATGGAAACTGCTACTATTTTTATTACTGCTTTTGCTAATAAAATTCCTGCGGGGGCATTATTATTGGTTTCAGACCAACCTATGATTCCTGAAGGTGTTAAAACTGCTGAAAGCGACAAGCATGTTACTCAGAATTTTGCCAGTACCCATTTAGAAATAGGAATTGCATCGTTAAAACAACTAATTTTCAACGGAAACACTGTAAAACACCTGAGATTCTAATTTCATATTTCAACATGACTTACGAAGACATTCTAAGAGATTTAAAAAATAAAATTTATCATCCCGTTTATCTTTTATATGGCGAAGAGCCTTATTATATCGATAAGATTTCAGACTATATTCAGCATAATGTTTTAAACGAAGGTGAAAAAGGCTTTAATCTTCATGTGTTGTATGGAAAAGATGCAACACCACAACAGGTAATGGATTTATGCAAATCGTATCCAATGATGGGCAATTATCAGGTAATTATTCTGAAAGAAGCCCAAAGCATGAAGGGCGATGGTAATAAAAATAATGGCGTTGAAAAGTTAGAGCCTTATATGAAATCGCCTTTGAAATCTACTATTCTGGTGGTGAATTATAAATACGGAAAATTTGATGCGCGCACTAAATTCTGGAAAGATACAGCAAGCAAGCAAGCAGGTTTTGAATCAAAGAAGCTATATGATAACCAATTACCTGCCTTTATTAATAATATTGTAAATCAGCATAGTCATAAAATAGAAAATATTGCCGTTGCAACCTTAGTAGAATATCTTGGTAACGACTTATCAAAAATTGAGAATGAAGTAGAAAAGCTAGTGCTGAATGTCCCGAAAAATGAAGCCATAAGCACAAAGCACATCGAAAAGTTTATAGGCATCAGCAAAGAATACAATGTGTTTGAATTACAGAAAGCAATTTCTAATAAAGATGCCTTATCTGCTTATAAAATTGTAGATTATTTCATTAAAAATCCTAAGGAAAATCCTCCTTATATGATTTTGGGTGCACTCAATTCTTTCTTTGTAAAACTTTTGCAATATCAAACTTATGGCAATGATGCTGTAGCCTCAAAAGCTATGTTCTTAAATAATTTTCAGCAGAAAGATTTCAGCACCTACAATAAAAATTTCAGCAAAGAAAAAACTGAAAAAATTTTTGATTTGCTGCTAGAATTTGATTTGAAAATTAAAGGGGTAGGTTATAGCAACGAAAAAGAGCCGCTTATGAAAGATTTGGTTTATAAAATTCTTAATGATTAATGAAAAAAGTATGCAAACATTCTTTAGTAAATTATGGTGGACAGTAGGTATAAGAGGTTTTCTTTTACTTATTTTCGGAATTATAGCTGTTAGCACACCGCTTATTACTCCAGATACCCTAATGTCTTATTTAGGATTTATGGAGTTAGGCTTGGGCATTATTACAGGCTTAGTGGTTTTATCGTTAAGAAAAAATATTTCCAACTGGTATGTAATATTTCCTATTGCAATAATTGATTTAGTATTAGGTACAATTATTATACTCAATACTCATGCAGCTGCCCGTTATTTCTCATTATTTATAGCAGCCTGGGCACTAACAATGGGTATTGTACAGTTTATTATTGCCATAAAGCCCGGCCCGCTGAGAATTTTTTTAATTATTAATGGTGTATTGTCTTTGGGCTTTGCCTTAATTATTTATACTAATCCTTTTGCAGGTAATAACCCTTTGAATTTTATGGTGGGTTTTTATACAATATTATTAAGCCTGTTTTTATTATTTATTGGGTTTAAAATGCGCACTTTAGGTGCTGCCCCAAAACTTGTTGAACAAAAAGGAAAAGACCAGTATTCGAAATAATAAATTCGAAATTCAAACATCTTCAATCATAAATCTAAAATCATAATTCATAAATCAACACAATGGTAGCATATATTTTCCCCGGACAAGGTTCACAGTTTTCAGGCATGGGTAAAGAACTGTATAATAATAATCTGAAAGCGCAAGAATTATTTGAACAAGCTAATAATATTCTTCGCTTTCGAATTACCGATATTATGTTTAGTGGAACCGATGAAGAATTAAAGCAAACAAAAGTTACACAGCCGGCAGTTTTTCTGCATTCGGTAATACTTTTTTTAGCTGCTGAAAATGAGATTGTTCCAGATGCCGTGGCAGGGCATTCCTTAGGTGAATTTTCTGCTTTAGTAGCCAATAAAACTTTAAGGTTTGAAGATGCCTTAAAATTAGTTTCGTTACGTGCTGAAGCTATGCAACATGCCTGTGAGTTGAAGCCCTCCACTATGGCAGCAGTTTTAGGGTTGGAAGACGAAAAGGTAGAAGAAGCCTGCAATAAAGTTTTAGATGATGTGGTAGTGCCGGCTAATTTCAATTGTCCGGGGCAGTTGGTAATTTCCGGTACAAAAACAGGCATTGAAAAGGCAACTGTTTTTTTAAAAGAAGCAGGAGCAAAAAGAGTATTACCATTGAATGTTGCAGGGGCATTTCATTCGCCATTAATGCTGCCTGCACAAAAACAATTGGAAGAAGCTATTGCCAATACTGTTTTTAATGAACCGCTTTGTCCGGTATATCAAAATTTTAATGCGCTGCCTGTACATAATGCCACCGAAATAAAAAATAATTTAATAAAGCAACTTACCGCTCCGGTGAGGTGGACACAAACTATTCGCAATATGCACCAAAACAGAATTACACATTTTGTAGAAACGGGACCGGGCACAGTACTGCAGGGCTTGGTTAAGAAAATTGTTTCCGATGCACAAGTTTCTGCATTTTAACCGGCTACGACAATATTCGTATTTAAGTTTTTGATTATTATGAAAAACAAAGGCTTTATAAATCAGATTTTCTAACAGGCAAATTATTCACACATTATTGTTCTTTACTTTTTATCATTTTCTCTATTTTTGAGCCGAAACCAATTATTAAACTTTTAAACTAAAAATTATGAAAAGATTTTCTCTTTATGTAACATCACTTGCACTCTCTGCATTTTTATTTTCTTGCAGCAGCGTAAACATGAACAGGATTGGCAGCACAGACATGGAAGTAGCTGCATCTAAGCCAAGAAACATTGAAAAAGTAAATGAAGTGGCAAAAGTTGAAACTACTTCTTCAGAATCTGTTATTGCTGAAGTAGCTGCTGAAGCGGCTCCAGTTGCCAATGTTGAAGCTCCTAAAACCGAAGCAGCTTCATCTAAAAACATTGAGGCATTTTCTGCCGGTTTAAAAGAGTTAGTTGCTTCTTCTGAAAATAAAGTAATGGCTAATACTTTAAAAAGAACTTCTAACAGCCTCGACAAATTAGTAGGCAACAAAGAAAAGTTAGGCTTCTTCGATAAGTTGAAATTGAAGTTGTTTAACAAAATTTTAAACCGTTATACTGCTAAACATGGCAGTGCTATGGATACAGCTGATATTTTGGCTATTGTAGCACTTTGTTCAGGTATTCTTACATGGGTGTCTTATTACGGTGCCTTCTTATTTGGTATTGCTGCTATAGTAACGGGTGTTATTGCCCTTAAGAAAGGCACTTCTAGAAGAGGTATGGCATTGGCAGGTTTAATCTTGGGTGCGGTAGGTTTATTCTTGTGGTTAATGTTATTCCTGTTTGTAATTGCTGCATTTGCAATAATTTAATATCACTGTTTTCTTTCAGAAAGCCATCCTTTTGGGTGGCTTTCTTCATTTATAAAATTGAAAGCTATGAAAAAGATTGTTTTGTTATTTATGGTTTTATGTGCAGGTTTCTTTTTTAATGCTGAAAAAGCTACAGCACAGGCCCACGATAAGGGAGATGTAATTTTAAGTCCATTTATTGGTGCAGGTAATTGGGGTTATTATGGTGGTGGATATGGCTTTCCTGTGGGAGTAAATTTAGATTTTGCTGTACATAAGTATGCCGATGTTGGTCCATACGCTGGTATTTTAATCAATAGCAATTATCAGGGTATAAATTTTGGTGCTCGCGGAAACTTTAATTGGTGGCAACTTTTAGATGACAAAGTAGCTAAAGACTTAAAAGCCGATGTTATTGATTTGTACTATACCCTTGGCTTTGGTTATGAGATTTTTACCGGAAGAGTAAGAAATAACGCATGGGGCTGGAACAACAGAAGTATCAATCGTTTCAGATGGCACAGTGCTATGGGTATTCGCTGGTATTTTGCACCTAAAATTGCTTTAATGGGCGAAGTAGGTGGGGCATCATTAGCACCGGTACACATAGGCGTATCGTTTAAGTTTTAGAAAACTTAATTGTTATAAAACAAAAAAAAAGCTACCTCGTTTAGGGTAGCTTTTTTCATTTCAGCAGTTAAGGTTAAACTTGGCTATTCAGCTTTTAAAAGAGAAAGTTTTATTCTGTTAAGGTTATACTTGTTGTTGTTTTGCCTCAAACAGCTTTCTCATCATTCACTGCAGCCAACTTTTTGGTTTTAAACCTCATGGATGCAGATTAAAACCTAATTTTTTTACTGCCATTAGCCATTGTATTGGTGTAAAATGTCAGTGTTTTGGTTAAATATGCCATTGTTTTGTTGTAAAATGCCCTTGAAACAGTGTAAGACGCTATATATTAATTTCAAAACTAATTTACAGTGCATCAATGACCGATTACACTGCCTCAATGTCAGGTTGCAGTATTTCAACGGCTGATTACAGTGCTTCAAAGCCAAACGCATTAAAATCAATATTAATTTACAATGCTTCAAAGCCCGCTTACAGTGCTTCAGCGAGTGCTTACAGTGCTTCAATGAATATTTACGCTGTTTCAATGGCCGGTAACCAGACGTAATTTATATTTTACAGCACATCAATAGCACTTTCCAATGCGTAATTGCAATGTTTCAGTTAAAAATATATCAATAGTGGTGTAGCCCAAAAGCTATGTTTGGCAACAATAGTATATTGAAGTGCAACAATTGCCTGTTAAAGAAATTCCTCAAACAATTCAGCATACATGTTTTGCTGCATTTTGTATTGAATAATATTTTTTAGTGCCTTTGCGCCTTAGCGTGAAAGTCTGGAATCATATAAATTGTTTGTAGTGAGGTTGTTGAGGGAAATGCTAACAAGGGTGAAAAACAACGCCTGCAATATAGCTGAAGGCTTACAAGGCGAAATTCTAAATTATTATTAAACCGAAGTAGTAATTTGCTCCGGCTTTTTTGTTTTCAGTAGTTAAGATTAAATTTGGTTATGCGACTTTCAGAAGAAAAAAGACTGTTTATTAAAAAAAATGTCAAAGAAATTGACAATAAAGCGCAGGTATTTCTATTTGGCTCAAGAGCTGACGATAGCAAAAAAGGTGGCGATATTGATATATTGGTGGTAAGTGAAACCCCATGGAATTTATTGATGAAAAATTATTTTGAAAAAATATTTCATAAGCAATTTGGTGAGCAGAAAATTGATATTGTTCATAAATTGCCCAATGAAAAAAATGCTTTTAAAGAATACATTTCAGAACAAGCTATAGAATTATGAAAG
>CAZIZP010000007.1:0-94878 GCA_964543705.1 uncultured Chitinophagaceae bacterium | reverse complement strand
TGAAAAAAATGCTTTTAAAGAATACATTTCAGAACAAGCTATAGAATTATGAAAGACGAAAAACTGAAAGCAGTTATTGTAGAAAATTTTCTAAATTGCGAAAAGGCAGTAAACACAATGAATAAATCGTTGGTAGTGTGCAATAATTTAAGCGTGCATACCAACGATGAAAACGAGCAAAATCAGTTTGAAGCCTTATCATCGAAATTTGCCAGAGCTACCGATATGTATCTGCAAAAATTGGTAAAAAGCATTATGATTTATTATGAAGAAGATGAAAAATTTTTTATTGACAGAATGAATAAAGCCGAAAAACTTGAGATTATAGATAATGCAGAAAACTTAACCGATTTAAGAAAACACAGAAATAAAATAGCTCACGAATATATTGTTACAGATATTCAACAGCATTGGCAAATTACCTTAAATTTTAGTAACGATTTACTTCGTTCTTTCAATTTTACCAAGCAATTTCTTCAGAAAAAAGCTATAATAGATAACCTGTAAATTTATGCTTGTTGGCGATAATGGCAACAAGGGAAAAAAATAAAAAAAGATTGTAAAATGAAAAAGTATGCTTACCTATTGTTGCTTTTTATTACCATGCACGCGTGCAAAAAAGATTGTATAGAAAAAGCAGATGAATTTATTCCTGTGAAACCTGAAATGAGAAACTCAATACCTTATCAGGATGGACAAGTAGTAAACTTTAACCGATCAGGTGAAATCTATTCATTTGTGGTTAATGTAAAACTTGACACGGCAACATATGCTACTTACATATGTAGAGAATGTTGTACCGACACATTGTTTGAAAAGCAAGAAAGTTTTTTAGTGGAATTATATGATTCAATACATTACGTCAGGTTCACATTAAATACTAATGGTGGGGATCAAAATAAAATGTATTTAAATGTCAACCCTTTTACCAATGATTATGTGATAGGCAGTGATGTGTATTATTCATTGAAATCGGATGGAAGTTTTAATTGCGATTTTAATCCCTTATATAGTGGCTATGGAACAGTTTGCCACGAAACGATTACTTTAGGATCAACGCTTTATCATAATGTGGCAGAGATAAACCATGAAAGTGTATGGAGGTATGACGTACAAAAGGTTTATTACTCGCAAGAAAAAGGAATATTAAGAGTTTTATTTTGGGCGAGTAATGAATGGGAGTTAGTGTTAGTTGAATAACTTCTTTAGCCATCGTTAGTTTATCACCAACGATTCAATCAATACTAGGCTTGTTGGCGAAAACACCAATAAGACAAAAAACAATTCAACAACAAAAGAACAAATGAACACCGAAATTATAGGCCCCCTTCAGGGCTTAACCATATTAGACTTTACGCGCTTGTTGCCCGGCCCTATGGCAACACAGTTGCTGGCGGAAATGGGGGCCGCTGTTTTAAAAATTGAAAGTCCTGATGCACCCGATTACATCCGTTTCTTTCCGCCTTATGCAGGCGAATACTCGGCTTATTTCAATGCTTTAAACAGAGGTAAAAAAAGCCTCAGCATTAATTTTTCTTCCGAAGAAGGCAAAGCAAAAATTTATGAACTGGTAAAAACTGCCGATATATTGTTTGAGCAATATCGCCCGGGCATTATGAATAAAATGGGTTTTGGCTATGAGCAGTTGAAAGCCATTAACCCTAGGCTCATTTATGTTTCTATAACGGGCTATGGGCAAACAGGCCCTATGGCACAAAAGGCCGGGCACGATATTAATTACTTGGCCATAAGCGGCCTGCTGGGCATTACGGGCGATAAAACAAAACCTGTAATTCCGGGTATGCAAATTGCCGATGTGGCGGGCGGCAGTTATATGGCAGTAAATGGTTGTTTGGCGGCTTTGTATTCCAGAAGTGTAACGGGCAAAGGTCAGCATGTAGATATTGCCATGACCGATGCTATAATGCCATTAATGGCTTTACACTATGCCCAGTTTCAGGCTGAAAAAAACGTGTTGCCCAAAGGTATGTTTGAGCTTTCGGGCAGGCAAGCCAACTATAATGTGTATGAATGTGCTGATGGCAAGTGGGTGGCTTTGGGTGCATTAGAACCTAAGTTTTGGGACAGGTTTTGCGATATGATTCAACAGCCTGAATGGAAGTATAATATTATGTTGCCCGAGGAAGATATGGAAAAGTTTAAAGTAGAAGTGGCAACATTGTTTAAAACCAAAACACAGGCGGAATGGCTACAACTTTCGGCCAATGAAGATATTTGCTTAACGCCTGTTTTAGATTTAAGCGAAATAGAACACCATGAACATCTGCAACACCGCCAAATGCTGGTGAAAGATGAAAACGGATTTACGGGCATTGCTAACCCTATTCAGTTTTCCGATTTTCCTAAACAAATAGGCAGTGCTGCCCCTGCTTTGGGGAGTGATAATAAATTAATTGAACCATAAACTTTACCACATGAAAATTTACGGCATAAAAAATTGCAATACCATGCAAAAGGCCTTTAAAGCATTAGACGATAAAAAGATTACCTACACTTTTCACGATTATAAAAAACTGGGTATTGATGAAACTAGTTTAAAACAATGGTGTAAAGAAGTTGGGTATGAAAAGTTAATAAACAAAAGCGGTTTAACGTGGAAAAAATTAGATGAGGCTACAAAGGCTTCAGTGAAAGATGAAAAAACTGCCATTGCACTAATGATGCAATATACCAGTATGATTAAACGCCCTGTAATTGATACCGGCAAGGGTTTAATTTTGGGTTTTGATGAAGAGGCAATAAGTAAATTGTAAATAGATACACCATACAAAAATGGCGCATTAAGAAAAAGTTTTAATAACTTTCGCATTACAAGTGTAAAGCATTGCAGATGAATTTATTTTCTGATGTTAGAAAATTTTCAGGCATAATTTGCCTCGTGCTGCTTTTTATTTTTCAAAATGCTTATGCTGAAACGGTAATTGCGCCCTCTGTTATTATAGACCAATCTGAAGAAAGAAACGTACCTGCACAACGTTTTATTTGGCAATCATTATTGGAAGAAAATAATTATCGTTTACAACTGCAACCTAGTGCACTGTTTTCATGCTTTGGAGTTGCCTGGGATATAGCGCAGCCCGTTTCAGACAAAAGACAACTTACAATAAGTTATCGCACTAAAGATGTTTCAGGTAATTGGACAGAGTGGCAACAAGCTGAAGCTGATTTTACACCCGAACAAACCCCAACAGGGTTTTACTGGACTGATGCGCTTTTTACCTCTAATGCAGAAAGCCACACTGTATTAGAAATTGTTTTATCACTACCTGTTTCGGCAAATAAAATTATTGTTGATGTTTTTGATGGAAACATAAATGCCACCCCCACACCTGAAGGTATAAACTTGCAACAGGGCGGCAGAAGTTGTGTGCCGTTTCCTTCAATAATTACAAGGGCTGCATGGTGTGGCGGCTCAGCCCCGTGCAGCAACGTAAATGCAGCATATAATGTAACAAACATAAACCCGACACATGTAGTTATACATCATGGCGCTTCGCCCAATACTTACACTGATGGACAGGCAATAGTGCGTTCTTATTGGAACTATCACGTTAACAGTTTAGGCTGGTTAGATATTGGCTATAACTTTTTAATTGATAAGTATGGTAATTTTTATCAGGGCAGACACAACCCTAATTTATTAAATAATGATGTTAGAGGTTCTCATGCAGGCAATGCCAATAACGGTTCAATAGGGGTTAATTTCTTGGGCAATGCAGATGTTACTATTGCAACACAACCACAATTAAACAAATTATATGAATTGCTTGCATGGTGGTTTAACAGAAAGTCATTCAGCCCCACATCTTCGGCAGGAATGCAAACACAAGACTATGGCTGGCAAACTGTGCCACGCATTACAGGGCACAGAGATATAGGACAAACAACCTGCCCCGGAAATGATTTACATGCAAGGCTTTCAAGTATTCGCAATGCAACCAATGCTATTATTAATAATTGCGGAAATCCCGTTATCATTGAACCGCCAACAACAAGCATAGATACTACAGGAAACAAATGGAAATCGAATGATTTTTATGTTGATTTTTTTGATACCGATAACAATGGATATACTGCTTTGGAAAACAGATTTTATCAGGCACTGGAATATAATGGAACAGAATGGCGCGCTAATAATAACAATGGATTTTTTAACGATAATTTTAATCAGAATATTCATGCCGATTGGAGTATAGTTTCAGGCAACTGGACAATACAAAACGGACATTTATTGCAGCAAGACGAAAATGAAAATAATTCAAACATTAGTGTTGCATTAACACAAAATAATGAGAATACTTATTTGTATCAATGGAGTGGAAAAATTTCAGGAAGCGGAAATAATCGCAGACAAGGATTACATTTTTTTGCAAGCGATGCTCAAGCAAGTAATAGAGGCGAATCATACTTAGCATGGTTTCGTGCCGATGACAATACTTTTCAATTTTATAAAATCACCAATAATGTTTTAAATACCGTTTTAAACAGCACCATCATCATAGATTCTGATACCTGGTACGACTTCAAAGTAACTTATAACCCTGTTACCGGAACTATGCAGGCTTTTATTAATAATGCTTTAGTTGGAAGTTATACGGATAATGCACAAATTACTACTGGTAGTTACATTTCATTAAGAAACGGAAATTCAATTGCAGAATTTGACGATTTGAAAGTTTGGAAATCGAGAGGGAGTAATGTTTTAGTTACAGTAGGTAATGATGTACAAAAAGACGTTCGTTTTGAAAGCCCAGATAATATCCAAGAAGCATGTAGAATAAATTCCATTGTAATAGATTCATTAGATAACTGGTCTTCTGTTTTTACTTCAAATTATTTTATCGATTATACCGAACCTATTACAACAGCTAATGTGCAAGGCAACTGGCAAACCGAAAGCTTTAATGTTACTTATAATGATATAGACAACGCAACAGGCAGTGGTGTTGCCAGAAGATTTTATCAGGTAAGTAGTTTCAACGGTAGTAAATGGATAGCTAATGCCAATAATGGTTTCTTTACTGATTCGCTAACAACAATTTCATCACAATGGAATGTTGCTGCCGGAACCTGGAATACTGCTAATGGTTTTTTGCAACAAAACGATGAAACGATAACCAATACAAACATTTATGCTTCATTAAACCAAACACTCTCTAACCGTTATTACTATAGTTTCGATTTTTTAATTGATGGAGTAGGAAACAATAGAAGGGGAGGGTTTCACTTTTTTTGTGATGATGCTTCATTGAGCGAACGGGGTAACTCATATTTTATTTGGTTTAGAATAGAAGATGAAACACTCGAATTTTATAAAGTAACCAACAATGTTTTTTCCAGAGTAAAAATTATTCCTTTAAAGACTATTGCCAATCAATGGTATAAAGTTGCTATAGTATATGATAGAATTACAGGCGAACTATTAGTGTATAGAAATCAAAAGTTAGTTGGCGAATGGAAAGATTCTAATCCAATTATAGCAGGTAATGCTATTTCATTCAGAAGCGGCAATAGCATTATTGGTGTGAAAAATTTTGAAGTACTGCGCACCAGATTGCCCTCTACATTAATAACTGTAGGAGTCAATAGTGATGTGGTTTATGAAAATATTAATCCGGTAACACCTGCTGCCTCAATTAAAACATTAATAACTGATAGTGCTCAAAATTTATCTGCTGTAAGTTCACTTTATGTAAATATAGATTTTACTCAGCCTGAAAACATACTATGGGTAAATGATGGGCTTGGAGCAGATATTGATAGTTTTTTTCTTCCTACGGAATTGAGTTGTAACTGGAGTGCATCTAACGATATAAACTCAGACATTTTACGTTATTGGATTAGTATTGGCACTTCTGCTGGCGAAGATGACATTTTATCTTGGACTGATGTAGATACCCAGCTTAGTTATACACTACAAACCTTATCTATAACCCCAAATTTACTTTACTACATTAATGTTAAAGCTGAAAACGGTGCAGGCTTGTTTTCTGAAATTACTTCTTCTAATGGTCAACAATGGTTGGTGCTTACATCATCGACAGAAATGATTAACTCAGAAAAAATAAAATTATATCCTTCTCCGTTTGAAGATATTATTTATATAGAACCCATTGAAAACGGCATTTACAATAAAGCAATTCTTTATGATGCAGCCGGAAAAATAATTTTAACTGAGCCAATAAATACCTCAGGAAAAACCAAATTAACACTACCTCAAACTTCAGCCGGAAAATATTTTTTGAAAGTTTATTCAGATGAAAATGAACTTACTTTTAAGCTGCTAAAAGTTTATTGATTTTACTTACTGAAATTCACTTCCAATCGCTCATTAATTTATTGGCAGCAATAATGCCGCTTAATGTTACTCCGGGAATACCCTGCCCGGGATACACAGAATCGCCAACGATGTAAGCTTTGTGATTATCTAACCTGTGTTCTAACATTTGCCACGGTTTTACATTTAGGTATTGCGGGTAACCGCCTACAAAACCCCATTTTCTGAATGTCCACCGTTGCCATGTTTCAGGTGTTGCCGAATGATAATACAACACATCATCTTTACTGAAAAAACCATTTACAACTAAAGTATTTAAAATTTCATTTTCAATTTCAGCCTTATTGAGAATTGTATTCTTTTCGGGGTTCATAACATGTGTACTAACTGAAGCCACCATACAATCATCGGCACAGCGCAAAGTATCACCGGGCATATTCAAGCTAATAAAAATACTTTTTGAATGAATTTGCGATAATGGTTTTTTCAAATGAATTTGATGATGAATACAATCGAAATTTTTAGTACGCTTAAATGCTATACCCATTTGAAAGGCACTTACTAATTTTTCAGAAGGTAAAATTTTATGATTGAATTTGTTATGAACCGATTTATGGTTCCAAATTTCTAATAAGTTATTGATAGAAATATTGCTGATTAAATATTCGCATTTATAGTTTTCTTTGTTAGTGGTTATAAAATATTGCTCACCTCTTTTTTCGATACGCTCCACTTTAGTTCTGTTTATAAATTCACCACCCTTCGATTCTATATATTTTATCATGGGTTTTATCACTTCTATCATGCCACCTTGCATGTAATAGTTTCCAAAATTAGTGTAGCATAAAGCCGTTGCACCAAACAACATATTTACTTCTTCAGCATGGTTTTGTGCAGTAATAAGCAGTTGTTCATTTATAAATTCAACAAACAATCCGTTTTCATGTAAGTCATATTTTTTCAGAAAATCGAAAACTGAAACAAATGAATAAGGTAAAAACCGAAACTGTTTTATAGAAGCATTCTTTGCTGTTTGAAGCAAATCATTGAAAGTCGCAGGTGGGAAATGCAATAGGTTTAAAGAACTTTTCCAAACAAATTCACTTATTTGAAAACATTGCTCCCAAAATTCTCTTTGATTTTTCTTTCCAAAAATTCTTTCTGCTTCAGCAATCCAACTATTTAAATTCTCGTAACGATTTACAGCCACTCCATTCTTTAGCACCACTTGCATAGGCTTTGTTAAACGAGTAGCATTTAATTCAATACCGCATTTATGTAACACATGTTGCAAAGGCATTCCATCATCTAAGCCTACCAACGTAGTAGCTCCGGCTTCAAACATAAACCCTTTTCTGAAGTATGTACTGGTGCAGCCACCGGGCAATAAATTAGCTTCTAAAACAGAAACTTTATACCCTTTGGAAGATAAAATGCAAGCCGCACTTAAACCACCCATTCCTGAACCGATAACGATTATTTTCCTTTTTAATGTGCTCAATAATTATTAAATATTTGTTACCGATAAACAATAACACTTTAAGGTTGTTCTTAAACTCATTGATTTAAAACCATAAAATTTGCGTGAATATGAAAGATACTTTGAATGGCATTTACACTAACGGAATAAAAATTAAAAATGGCAAGCTAAACATATCGGTTGAAGATATTGATGAAATGGGCGATATGCATATTAGTACCTCTATTGATACCCCATTGAAACCTGATGCTTTTAAGTTAGATGATGAAACTAAAATTGAATTAATTGAAGATCGTTTTAGAGAAATAATGGATATTTTAGGATTAGACCTGAATGATGATAGTTTAAGCGGTACTCCTCACCGTGTAGCAAAAATGTATGTTAAAGAAATTTTCAGTGGTTTAAACCCTGCCAATAAGCCCGATATAAAATTGTTTGAAAATAAATATCGCTACAAAGAAATGTTGGTAGAAAAAGATATTACTTTCTACAGCAATTGTGAGCATCATTTTGTGCCTATTATGGGTAAAGCACATGTAGCTTATATTTCAAACGGTAAAGTAATTGGTTTATCTAAACTGAATAGAATTGTTCAGCATTTTGCTAAGCGCCCTCAAGTGCAAGAAAGACTTACTATGCAAATAGCAAATGAGCTAAAAAGCGTTTTACAAACTGAAGATGTAGCTGTACTTATAGATGCAGCGCATTTATGTGTTTCTTCTCGCGGTGTTCAAGATATTAATAGCAGAACGGTTACTGCTGAATATTCAGGAAAATTTAGAAACGAATTTACCAGAAACGAGTTCTTGAAATACATAGAATTATAAGCTATGAAAAACTATTTAATAGTTGGCGCTAGTTCAGGCATAGGGTTGGCAACAGCTTCATTACTAAAGGTACAAGGTAATAACATTTATACAGTAAGCAGAAATGAAAGTGAAGATTTAAAAACCCTACAGACTACTTTCACAAGGTTTGATGCAATAAACGATAGTTTTCCTGAAAACTTTCTGCCAGAAATATTAAATGGTGTGGTGTACTGTCCCGGTAGTATTAATTTAAAACCCTTTCATCGTTTAAGTTTAGACGATTTTAAAAGCGATTTAGAAATTAACTTTTTTGGAGCAATAAAAACTATTCAGGCAGCATTGCCGGCTTTGAAAAAAGCCAACGGCAGTTCTATTGTATTATTTAGTACAGTTGCTTCACAATTGGGTATGCCTTTTCATGCTTCTGTTGCTGCTGCAAAAAGCGCTGTAGAAGGTTTAGGTAAATCCTTAGCGGCAGAATATGCTTCAAATGGCATAAGAGTAAATGTTGTTGCTCCATCATTAACTGATACACCTTTAGCAGAAAAACTGTTATCATCTCCTGAAAAAAGAGAAGCGTCAGACAAACGTCATCCTTTGGGAAGAGTAGGAAAAGCTGAAGACATTGCTAGCATGGCGGCATTTTTACTTTCAGAAAAATCGAGTTGGGTAACAGGGCAAATCTTTCATGTTGACGGTGGCATGGGGTCGCTGAAATAATCGGTTTTGATTAATTAACCATTTCTTTTTTGTTGTTGTGTAAAATGTTGCATGGGTAATAATTATATTCGTGCTGTAATAATTATTAGTATGAAAGAATTAATAGAAAATTTTCCGAAACAATTAGAGGAGGCAGTAGCCATTGGTAAAAAAGCAACTATTACAAAATCAAAAAATATGATTAGCAATGTTGTGGTTTCGGGTTTAGGGGGTTCAGGCATTGGAGCTAATCTGGTTTCAGAAATTGTTTTCGATAAATTAAAAGTGCCTTTCAGCATTTATAAAGATTACTCACTTCCTACTTTTATCAATCAAGATACTTTATTCATAGCCTCTTCTTATTCGGGCAATACAGAAGAGACTTTAAGTACGTTGAATATTGCATTAAAGAAGAAAGCTAATATTGCAGTTGTTACTTCTGGTGGTAAGGCTTTAGAAATAGCTCAACAAAAAAAATTGAATCATATTGCTATTCCGGGAGGTAACCCTCCACGTTCTTGTTTGGGCTATTCAGCAGTACAGCAATTATATGTATTGCAGAAAATGGGTTTAATAGATAAAAGTTTTGAAAAACAATTGTTGAATACAATTGAATTGTTAAATAAAGAGCAAAAGAATATTCAGAAAGAAGCAAAAGCTATTGCTAAAAAACTACAAAATAAAATACCTATTATTTATGCTACTGCCGATAGCGAATCAATTGCAGTGCGTTTCAGGCAACAAATAAATGAAAATGGGAAAATGCTTTGCTGGCATCATGTAGTGCCGGAAATGAATCATAACGAACTGGTGGGTTGGCGTAAAAAATCTGCTGATTGGGCAGTAGTATATTTAAGAAATGAAACCGATTTTTCAAGAAACCAAAGTAGAATTGAAATCAACAAAGCGGTAATAAAAAAATATTGTAACACAATTTTAGAAATATGGTCAAAAGGCAATTCTAAATTAGAACGTTCATTTTATTTAATTCACTTAACTGATTGGGTAAGCTATTATCTTTCTGAACTGAACCAAGTAGATGTTAATGAAGTTAAAGTAATCGACTACCTGAAAGGTACTTTAGCGAAAATATAATGAATCATATTGCCCTTTACGATTTAGGACTTATCAATTACAAAAATGCCTGGGATATTCAAGAGCACTTGTTCAATAAATCTGTTCAGCAAAAAACCATTAACCGAGATTTACCTGAAGCACTAAGAACAGTTATTCCTCACCATTTTATTTTGTGTCAACACCCACCCGTGGTTACCTTGGGCAAAAGTGGCGATGAAAATAATTTGTTGCTTAGCGAAGAATTCCTGAAACTACAAGGCATAGAATTTTTCAAAATAAACAGAGGAGGTGATATTACCTTGCACAATCCAGGACAATTAGTGGGCTACCCAATTTTAGATTTAGACAGATTTTTTACTGATATACATAAATACCTTCGCTTGCTCGAAGAAGTAATTATTCAAACTCTTGTTGAATATAATATTGAAGGCAAAAGATATGAAGGCTTTACAGGTGTTTGGTTAGAGCCAGAAAGCCCTAAAAATGCACGTAAAATTTGCGCCATGGGTGTTAGAACCAGCCGTTGGATTACCATGCACGGCTTTGCCCTAAACATTAATAATGATGTGAAAATGTTTGATGTAATTGTGCCTTGCGGTATTAAAGGCAAGCAGGTTACTTCTATCAGTAAAGAATTGAATCGTGAAGTTTCAATAGAAGAAGTGAAAAATAAGTTGCTTAAAAACTTTGAACGTTTGTTTGAAGCAACAATACATCCTTCCATATTGCCTACCTTTGCATAAATTATGCAAAAACATAGAGTTTTGCAGAAAAACTGCAAAAGCATTCTTTAAATAATGATTAAAGACATAGATTTTAAGAAAACAGAAGGAATAGCAATGGCTGTTGTAAAACAGCAAAATGAAGAAGGCGAGCCTGTTTGGAAAGTATATTTATTAAACCTGAAAAATTCTACTATAGAAAGTGTTTTAGTACGCTCAAGAGGTTATGGCGAAAAAGATAATCAGGAAATAAAAACTTCAGAATTAAGACAGTTTTTTGAACGTATAGAACCACAACAATTTGTTGAAATTGAAATTTTAACCGAAGAATTGCTGAGTTTACACAATCAGTTTTGGATTAGCTTTTCGCATGGAGGTTTTTTATACGATAAAAAATATGTGTTTTTGGCAGAAACCATAAGAACTGATTTTTTTACTGAAGTACCCTTGCTTAATGAACAAGGTGTAATGATTAAATAATTTCACATTTCTAAATCCGCTACTTTGAATTTAATTGCTACAAACGATTTTCAGCCCGAAGAAGAACTGAAAGATGAACTCTATGAGCATTATCGTTATACTGTAGATAAAGGGCAGGTTCAAACCAGAATAGATAAATTTCTAATGGACCGCATTGAGCGCGTTAGCAGAAACAAATTGCAACAAGCCATGCATGCAGGCAACGTTTTGGTTAATGAAAAACCTGTTAAGCCTAATTATAAAATAAAACCATTTGATGAAATTGTAATTGTACTCTCTACACCCGTTAAAGAATTTAAATTACTTCCTGAAAATATTCCGCTACAAATAGTTTATGAAGACGATACTGTAATTGTAATTAATAAAAAAGCGGGTATGGTAGTGCATCCCGGCTTGGGAAATTATACAGGTACTTTAGTAAACGCATTGTTGTACCACTTTAAAGATTTGCCACAAACCAAAGAAGAAATCAGGCCGGGGTTGGCGCACCGCATAGATAAATATACCAGTGGACTTTTAGTTGTTGCTAAAACAGAATATGCTTTGGCTCATCTAGCAAAACAGTTTTTCGATCATAGCATAGAAAGAAAATATATCGCCTTAGCATGGGGTGACTTGAAAGAAGATAGAGGTACTATTACCGGACATATAGACCGCCATGAACGCAACCGCCAAAAATTTGCCGTTTATCCTGAAGGCGATAAAGGCAAGCATGCAATTACACACTATAAAGTTATTGAGCGCTTTGGCTACACTACTTTAGTTGAATGTCAGTTAGAAACAGGCCGAACTCACCAAATAAGGGTACACATGGCATATATTGGGCATCCGCTTTTTGCCGATGATACTTATGGTGGCGATAAAATTGTGAAAGGCACGGTGTTTACCAAATACAAGCAATTTGTTGACAACTGTTTTGAGATTTGTAACCGACAGGCATTACACGCAAAAGTGTTGGGATTCACACACCCCGTAACTGGTGAAAGATTGCGATTTGAATCTGATTTAGCGCCTGAATTGGAAGCCGTAATAGAAAAATGGAGACAGTATTATAAGTTTGTTAAGCGTGAAGATGATTAATTGAAAGCCTTTATTATTTGTAGTGTTAATCAACTAAGTTTACTTAGTATTCTCAATTCTCTAATTCACTTATTCAGCAGCAGCAAACTCTTCGCCTTTGGCATTAATATAAACCAGTTGCCCATCTTTCACTACGGCACAAATACCACTTTTAAATTCTGAAGTGCCTGTGCTACGGTCATAATTTTTCCAATAGAAAGAATCGAATTTTGCAGGAATAGCTATTTCCCCTTTTGCATTCATAAAACCAACTTTCTTATCTTTCTCAAAAGCAATTAAACCTTCTGAAAATCGGGTAAAACGAATATCTGATAAAGGATAAATTTCTTTCCCTGTTTTATCAATTAATCCTGAAAGCGATTTGCCCGAATTGGCATTATATGATTTTACCACGGCAATGCCTTCACTAAATTCTGAAATATAATCATATTGAAATGGTATTAATTCTTTGCCTGAAAGTGTAATTAAGCTGTGTTTGTTACCTTGCTTTACAATTGCAATTCCATCTTGGTTAAACAAGCCAATAAAATCATACTTAAATGAGGTAATTTCAGTTTTATTTTTATTTATTAATCCATATTTAGGTACTTCACCTTGCAATTCATCATTAGTGGAAACTAATGTATAAACAATGGCAACTCCTTTGTAAAAATCTCCGGCCATGTCATATTTAAAAGGAATTACCGTATTACCACTTCTATCTATAAAGCCGTATTTTCCTTTTTGTTTCACAGCAGCGAAGCCTTCATGAAAATCTCCGGCTTCTTCAAAAGTCGGTTTAATAACTTCAACGCTATCGCTGTTTATATAACCCCATTTTCCATCTTTATTAAAAGATGTTAATCCTTCAGAAGGTTTACCCATTAAAAAATATTTCCCCGATGCGCCAAAATAGTTAAGCAACTTACCTGTTCTGTCAATAAACACATGCTTTAAATCAGGAAACACACCCACTTTTACCATTGCCTTACCATTTTCAAAAGGGTAGGCATCTACAAATTTGAAAGGGATAGCCGTTTTTCCTGTTGTATCATAGTACCCGGAAAGACATTTTGGGAAAACACCTTGTCGAACTGCAAACAATCCTTCACTCATTTCTGAAACTGCATCGAATTGAATAGGCACAATAATTTCGCCCTTCATATTTATGATACCGTAGCGGGTGCCATTGCGTACTTTAGCTAATCCATTTTTAAACGGAAACACTTCATCGTGTTGCGGGGTAATGAAAACTTTTTTATCTCTTTCTGCAAAACCCCATTGGTCGCCTTTTCTGAAGGGTACCAGTTCATGGTTTTGAGCATTCGCTAAAAGATTAATACTAAAAATGCAAAGTAGCAGTAATAATTTTTTCATTCGGCAAAAATCGGAATAATGGTTTGAAGCAACAACGCTAAGCGAAAATGCTTTTGTATGGAATGTTGATATTATTATTAAAAAAGGCACTAAGAACTTTATTTCTTAGTGCCTTTGTAGCTTTATAAAAAAATTATGGTTTAAGACTTCGCCTTAGAAACCAATGTTTTTCTCCCCGAGCCTTTTCCTTTTTTGCCAAAATGTTTCAATATCATTTCAGAATCATCAGGTGAAACTGATAAGAAAGAGAAGTTTTCTAAAATTCTGATGTCATCAATTTTAATAAACTCACCCGGGAACTCCTCATTGAAAAACTTCAGCATTTTGGGTACCGACATGCCTTCGCTTTTTCCTTGTGCAAAAAACAAACGTACTTTTCCAAAGTCATCTCCACGGCTACTGCTACGGCTGCTGCCTCTTTCAGCGCGCTCGCCTTTACCACGTGTATTTCTGTCGCCACGCTCGCCTCTTGGCAATTTTGCTCCGGTATCGGGCTTTATTTCAGCAATGCTTTCAAAATTCTTAATATCTAAATCGTAACGGTATGCCTTCTTCAATAATGCAGCTACAATTTGGTCAGGTTCGTTATCCGCCAAAAGTTTGTATGCCATTTGCATATATTGGTCGTCTAATTCATGGTCGAGAATGCTGTCAAGCTCGTTTAAAATTTTTGTTTTCTTCAATTCTGCTAGTTCTTCAACCGGTGGCAACCATGCTCTTTCAATTTCGCACTTAGCAATTTTCTGAATAAATTTTATTCTGCCTAAACCATCTCTATCTACTATACTTATGGCTTTACCTTCTTTACCTGCACGACCGGTTCTTCCAATACGGTGTACATAAGATTCAGGGTCTTGCGGCAAGCCTAAATTAATTACGTGAGTTAAATCGTTAACATCTATACCTCTTGCGGCTACATCGGTAGCTACCAAAACTTTTATTTGTCTCGATTTAAATCTCTTCAAAATTTTTTCACGTTGTTGTTGAGCAATATCGCCATGCAATGCATCAGCATCATAATTGCGCTCTATTAGCCAACGGGTAACATCATCGGTTTCTGCTTTAGTATTGCAAAATACCAAACCGTAAAACTTTTCTTCGGTATCTATAATTCTGCAAAGCGCTTCAAACTTAGATTTGTTTGGTATAGCATAATAAGTTTGCTTTACCATTTCGGTAGTTAACTGCTCTTTTTTTACTGAAATAAATTCAGGATTATTCATAAAGCGATTGGCAATTTGCTTTATTCTATCGGGCATGGTAGCCGAGAAAAGCAACATTTGCTTATCGCCATGAACTTCTTCTAAAATATTTTCAACATCTTCTAAAAAGCCCATGTTCAGCATTTCGTCTGCTTCATCGAGCACTACATACTGTACATTGCGCAGTTTTAAAAACTTACGCTCTATTAAATCTAAAATTCTACCGGGTGTGCCCACGGCAATGTCAACGCCACGTCTAAGCTTGTTTATTTGCTCATTAATGGACTGCCCACCATAGAATGCTTCTACACGCAAGCGGTTGTCATGACCTTTCAACGAAATAATTTCGGTGCAAACCTGTAGCGCTAATTCTCTGGTAGGCGCTAAAACTAAAGCCTGCAAATGCGGGGCATTTTCTTCTAATTTTTCTATTAAGGGAATAGAGAATGCGGCTGTTTTACCGGTTCCGGTTTGTGCCTGCCCAATTACATCTCTATCGCCCTGCAATAAAATAGGAATTACTTTTTCCTGTATGGGTGATGGTGATGTGAAACCTTTTTTTTCTAATGCTTTAAGCGTTTTTTCTGATATACCTAACGCTTTGAATCCTTCTGCCATAAATTTTTTAAAAACTGATTTTTGAATATGTACTTAATAATTAAACTCTTATATGCTTATAGTGAAGCTACTTGTCTTTTTTGAGGAAAGTGGTGCAAAGGTAGGCTTAATTTATCAGAAATGCCATTTATATATTTTGTGTTGTTAAAAAAGGTAAAATTAAAATTCAGAATATGATTAAAATATGTAGAGTGGAAAGATGTATAATTTTGTTTGCTAATAATATTTATTTGCACATTACTTTCCCAAACCTTGTTTGGTAAACCGTTCACCAATCATTATTTTAGGGCTCCCAAAAAATCAAAAACACATATAAAATTATGGCACTACAAGAAAGTTACAAGCAAATAATTAATAACGCAGTAAAGGCAATTAATGAAAGAGTTTTCTTTGCGCAATACCCTGAACACCCCAAGCCTTATGGCGAAGATGCTCCTGCAAAAGGTTTAGAATTTTTTAATGCTTCGCTAAACCAGCCTTTTAACGAGTTGTTGCAAACAGGTAGCAGCGGCAGTGCGGGCGAAGAAGTATCTCCTTATACTTTACAGCCACTAGGCATTCAATACCCAACGGCTACGGTAGATACCTTAATAACTAATTCACGTAAAGCATTTGCCCTTTGGAAAAATGTGAGTGTAGATGACCGTGCAGAAGTATTAGTAGATTCTTTAGAAAATATTAAAAACCGTTTTTTCGATATTGCTTATGCTACCCAACATACAACCGGACAGGCATTTATGATGTCGTTTCAGGCAAGTGGGCCACACAGTAACGACAGAGCTTTAGAAGCATTGGCTTTAGCTTATGCCGAATTAACCCGTTTCCCCAGCCATGTTACCTGGGAAAAACCAATGGGTAAATTCAATTTAGTATTAGACAAAACTTTTAAGCCAGTGGCAAAAGGCGTTGGTTTAGTAATTGGCTGTTCAACTTTCCCGGTTTGGAATACGGTTCCGGCTGTATATGCCGATTTAGCCACTGGTAATAGTGTTATTGTAAAACCACATCCAAAATCAGTTTTACCAATTGCTATAGTAGTTGCTGAAATTCAGAAATCGTTACAGAAATATGGCTATGACCCTAACACTATTCAGTTGGCAGTAGATAGTTCAGAAAAATTAATTACTAAAGAACTTGCAGAACATCCTGAAGTAAAATTGATAGACTATACCGGTGGCAGTGCTTTTGGTAACTATGTAGAATCGCTTCCGAATAAAACCGTGTTTACTGAAAAAGCAGGTGTAAATTCTGTAATCTTAGATTCAACTAAAGATTTGAACGATACTTTAGGAAATTTAGCCTTTTCTATTTCATTATATAGCGGACAAATGTGTACCGCCCCACAAAACTTTTTTGTGCCTGCAACGGGTGTTAAAAGTGGTGATGCTGTAGTGCCTTATGAAGAAGTGGTGGCGAAATTTAAAGATGTAGTAAGTGGATTGGTAAACAATCCGAAAGCCGGCCCCGGAACATTAGGCGCTATTCAAAGCGATATTACTTTAAACAGAGCAAAAAGCGTTAATAGCTTGGGCGCTAAAGTAGTATTAGAAGCTGCTACTATTGAAAATCCTGAATTTACTTCAGCAAGAATTTGCACGCCAACTATTTTAGAAGTTGATGCTTCGCAGATGGAGGTATATGAAAAAGAATTGTTTGGCCCCATTGTATTAATTGTGAAAACAAAAGACACTAACGAGAGCATTCAACTGGCTCGCGATATGGCAGCTAAACATGGTGCTATTACTTGTGCGGCTTATTCAACAGATGGTGCTACTGCACAAAAAATTGTAGAAACTATGGAAGAGGTGTTTACTCCGGTAAGCTTAAACCTAAGCGGTCCAATTTGGGTTAACCAACATGCTGCCTTTTCTGATTTTCACGTTACAGGCGGAAACCCGGCAGGTAATGCCAGCTATACAAACCCTGAGTTTGTAAACAAACGTTTTGTTTGGGTTGGGCATAGAAAGGTTGCGTAGTTGGAGCTTTGAATTAAGAGTTGGGAGTTAAGAATTAGTTTTCAGTTTTATTGTTGTACTTTAATTGAAAATAAAATGCTATGAAACAGTCAGAAATTATTCAAAAGCTATCTAAGTTGCCTGAAGATATGCTTCAATCGGCTTCAGACTACATAGATTTTTTATTACTGAAAGCTCAAAAGGATGCTAATAAACATCTTGAACAAAGAATGTTTGGAATAGGTAAGGGTAAGGGTAAAATAGCCGCTGATTTTAATGAACCTTTAGACGATATGAAAGAATACATGTAATGAAACTACTTATTGATACACATATAGTCTATTGGATGCTTACTGAGCCTGAGAAAATTAATCCAGATGTAATGTTGTTGCTGAAAAATCGAGAAGTTCAGGTATTCATAAGCACAATATCTTTCATGGAGTTTGCAATAAAATTCAATATTCAGAAAATCGAGTATAAAGGCGGTTTGACTGAATTGTTTGAGGATATTGATAAACTTAGACTCATAGAATTAAATATTGACAAGACTCATTTTTACAAATATGAGCTTCTTCCTTTACATCACAGAGACCCATTTGATAGGCTTTTAATTGCCCAAGCAATTTCTGAGAATATGACAATTGTTACCAACGATGAACATTTTAAAGCCTATGATGTAAATTATATTTTAAACCAAAAAATATGAAAATTATGAAAAAACTAATTATTGCTTTTTCTATTACTGCTATTGCATTTTATGGATGTAATAACTCTTCGGAAACAACAACTGAAACCACAACCGAAAGTACCACTACTACAGAAACTGAAAGCGTAACAACATCTTCATTAGATGGTACACATGTATTAGATGCGTCTAAAACAGTTTTAAAGTGGGAGGGTGGCAAAAAACTAGTTCCTTCAAAGCACAATGGAACCATAAATGTTTCAGAAGGAAATCTTACACTTGAAAATGGTAATATAACTGTGGGCAATTTTACTGTAGATATGACCTCTATTGACAACGAAGACTTAAAAGGAACAGATAAAATTGGTGATTTAATAGGCCATTTGAAATCTCCTGATTTTTTTGATGTTGAAAAATATCCAACCGCTACTTTTATACTAAAAAATGCCTTAGCATATGAAGGCGACCCGAATACAACACACAAAATTACCGGAGACCTTACAATTAAAGATAAAACCAATACAATATCTTTTCCGGCTTTGGTTACAATTACAGAAGGCGCAATAAATGCAAAAGCTAAATTCACTATTGACCGTTCTTTATGGGATGTTCAATATGGTTCAGAAAGCTTTTTTAAAAATCTTGGAGATAAGGTTATAAAAAATGAAATTGATTTTGATTTAGATCTAACTGCTACAAAAAAATAGTTAAGTAAACATTCTCGGAAGCTTTAAAATGTTTTTAGCAACTTTATAAAATAAACGAAAACCAACATATATGAACTTTACCAGATTAACTGATATTATTGAATATCAAAACCAGAATTTCCCTAAGCAAGATGCCTTAGCCAGAAAAGAAAACGGACAATGGATTAAGTTTTCTACTCAAGATGTCATTGAAAAATCAAATCAGGTAAGCCGTGCCTTAGTGGCATTTGGCATTAAGCCCGATGATAAAGTGGCATTAATTTCTACCAACAACCGCCCCGAATGGAATTTTTGCGACTTGGGTATGTTACAAGTAGGCGCTGTTAACGTACCTGTTTACCCTACTATTAGCGAAAATGATTATGAATTTATTTTCAATGATGCTGAAGTGAAACTGGTTTTTGTAAGCGATGAAGGTTTAATGAAAAAAATTCAAAACATTAAAAGCAAAGTTCCTTCGTTACAAGCCATTTATTCTTTCGACCAAACCAGCGGTACACACTGGAGTGAGTTTTTAAAATTAGGCGATGATAAAAATCTTCAAAACAAAGTAGAAGAATTAAAAGCGGCTGTGAAGCCTGAACAATTAGCCACAATTATCTACACTTCCGGAACTACTGGCACACCAAAGGGAGTAATGTTGTCTCATAATAACATTGTAAGCAATGTTAAAGCCTCATTAAAAATGTTACCTGTTGACAGTCAAAAAACAGTATTAAGTTTTTTGCCATTGTGTCATATTTTCGAACGCATGGTTATATACACCTACTTTGCTGCTGGTTGTTCAGTTTATTATGCTGAAAGCATGGAGTCTATTGCCGATAACCTGAAAGAAGTTCAACCACATTTCTTTACTTCAGTACCTCGATTGTTAGAAAAAGTGTATGATAAAATTGTAAATAAAGGCTTAGAGTTAACCGGTGTTAAGCGCAAACTCTTCTTCTGGGCATTAGAATTAGGTTTAGAGTTTGATGACAAAGGCAATAATGGATTCTTTTATAATCTACAATTAGGTATAGCGCGCAAACTTATTTTCAGCAAATGGAAAGAAGCTTTAGGTGGAAGAATTGAAGGCATTGTTACCGGTGCTGCTGCATTGCAAACACGCTTGGAAAAAGTATTTACTGCGGGAGGAATCGAAGTACGTCAAGGTTACGGACAAACTGAAACCTCGCCTGTAGTATCGGTAGGTAAATTAGATAAAGGCGAATACATATTAGGCACTGTAGGACAGGTAATTGAAGGTGTGCAAGTGAAGTTAGACCATCGTGAAGGCATGGCTTCAGGTGAAGGTGAAATTTGTGTTAAAGGTCCGAATGTTATGATGGGTTATTACAAAAGACCCGATTTAACCGCACAAACTATTGATGCTGATGGCTGGCTACACACGGGTGATGTAGGCAAGTTTATTGATTATAATGGCAAGAAATTTTTGAAAATCACTGATCGCGTTAAAGAACTTTTCAAAACTTCAGGAGGAAAATATGTTGCCCCGCAAGTTATTGAAAACAAAGTGAAAGAAAGCCCATTAATTGAGCAGGTAATGGTAGTTGGTGAAAACGAAAAATTTGTTTCTGCTTTAATTGTACCATCTTATGATAATTTGAAAGATTGGGCAACAAAAAATGGCATATCGTTTAATGCCAAAGAAGAATTGCTAACCAATCAAAAAGTTTTAGCTGAATATACTTCACAAATTGAGGTGTTTAATAAAGAATTTGGTAAAGTAGAACAGGTTAAGAAATTTAAACTGCTTCCTGTTGAATGGACAATTGAAGGTGGAGAATTAACACCCACTATGAAAATTAAACGCAAAGTGATTTTAGAAAAGTATAAAGATGTTGTTGCAGAGTTATACAACAACTAATATCAGTTTTGCCAAAACAAAAATCCCCGAAACAAATTTATGTTCCGGGGATTTTTTGTTTTTGAGCAATTATGCTATTACACCTGCCCACAAGGCATAATTTCTTGCTTGTGTTTCGTTCATTTCATGTGTACGTTCAATAAAATATTTTTCGAAATACTTGCCTGCTTTAAGTTCGATATCTTTTGTTTCTAAAAATGAATTTTGAATTTTTAATGTTAGCATTGAATCACTTTCGTTTAATTGTTTTAACTCAGTGAGGTCAACATTATTTACCGATAATATTTTATCGTTTAAAGTAACGCCTTTTTGTTGCACCTCACTTTCAGGATAAATAGCTTTCACCACAAAAGCATTTCCTTCTTTTAAAACTTTTATTCCGAAGTGGGTTTCATAAATATTGTCTCGTCCGTTCACTTTTAAATCATAGCCAATATATAATAAACACTCGCGTAGTAGCGGCTCATAATCTTCTTTGCCATTATAGTAATTATTAAAAAATGTTTCAAATGAAATGCCTGAAACTTCTTCTAAAACAGCTTTATAGTCGTTTGCCGTATAACCTTTTTGTTGCTTGCCAAAACGCTCATATAATAGCTTCATAGCACTATCGAGCGATTGTTGGTTGTTGGTGTTTTTTCTAATTAAAATATCTGCCATAAAGGCACATAAAGCTCCTTCAGTATAAATAGAAACTTTTCTATAAGGAGCACCTTGCTTGTAGCCATCGAGCCATGTGTCGAATGAGCTTTCAGCAACACTCATATTAAAGCGGGCAAAATTTTGAAAATGCCTTTCTAATAATTGGTCGAAAGTTTTTTTCCATTGCTCTCTGCTAAATACCTGCGAGCGCAATAACATTTGATCGCCCATGTAAGTAGTTACGCCTTCTGCAACGTAGCCTAATTGAGAATAATTCTCTTGGGTATAATCGTAAGGCATCATTTCTGCCGGACGAATAGTTTTAATATTCCAACAGTGATATAATTCATGCGAGCTTACTCCCAGCAATTCTTCATACAACTCGTTCATTACTTTTTCAGCAGGGCCTAAACTAATTACTGTTGAGGTTAAATGTTCAACACCGTGGTAAGCATTGTAAGGTAAAATATGATTCAAAAAATGAAACTCAGCAAATGGAAAACTGTCAAAAGCATCAAACTGTGCATCGGTAAAAGCCTTGAAATCTTTCAGTACTTTGTTCCATTCAACTTCAATTTTGCCATTAAACCACACATAAAAAGTAGTGCCATTGCTTTCATAAGTTTTGTGTTGCAGCATAGTGCCACTAATAAATGGGCTGTCTGCAAGCTCATGAAAGTTTTTAGCCTGAAAAATATTTTTTGCTATTGAAGGTAAGCCTATTGCAGTAGTGTAATTTTCAGGAACTAAAAGTTGTAAGATACAAGGTTCATTAATAAAACCTTCGCGATAAATACAACAGTTTACAGGGTTCATGTAAATAAAATCGCTGCACAAAAATGTTGATCCTGCGTTTAGTTCTGCTGCGTAATAAGTGTAAGCAACTTCAATACTATTTACGCCATTAGTATCAACTTCCCATTTGTCTTTTGTTTTTTTTCTGAAAGCAATTTTTTTTCCTTCAGCAGTAATTTGAAACGAAACAATATTTTGTGCAAAATTGCCTAATTCATATCTGCCGGGTCGCCAAGCAGGCAATTGCAAATTTGTTTTTTCAGCCTGAATGTTTTCAAATTTTACTTTTAATTGAATAAGTTGTGTAGCAGGGTTTTGATAGCTTACAGTATAATGTGCCATTGAATATTATCTCGTTGTTTGCTTTCAAAGTTCTTGCTTTTAGGTAGAAAGAAAAAATTGGCACTAAATAAAAACATACTTTCTATTTTCAACAATTCATAGGTTTAGAAGCCCTACTTTAAACTGTTTCTTATTCACTTATCTTCGGAAAAAATAAATTTACTTTTTCAAGTTTTGGGCATTAAGTCATTTTTAATTAAACCTTACGCTGCATTTGTTTCAAATCGCATAAAACAATACAGTGCCCATGCCATTATGCATCAGAAAAGTATTATGCAAAATCTTGTTGTAACTGGGCAACATACAGTTTTTGGAAAAGACCATCAGTTGGAGAAAGTAAAAAGCTATGAAGATTTTAAACAAGCCATTCCATTAAGAGATTACGAGCAACTCAAGAATTATTTCGACCGTGTTGCAACGGGAGAAGCCAATGTATTGTGGAGAGGTAAGCCGAAATATTTAGCAAAAACATCAGGCACTACCTCAGGGGTAAAATATATTCCTATTACTACCGATTCAGTGGGCAACCATTTTTATTCGGCACAGGCAGCTATGATGTTATTTATGCACGAGCAGCAAGATACTTCTATGATGGATGGCAAATTGATTTTTCTTTCTGGTAGCCCTGAACTGGAAGAGAAATCGGGTATAAAAGTAGGTAGGTTATCAGGTATTGTAAATCATGAAGTTCCGGCTTACTTAAAAAGAAATCAGGTGCCTTCATGGCAAACCAACTGCATAGAAGATTGGGAAACTAAAGTTGATAGAATTGCTGATGAAACCCTGAAACATGATATGCGCTTAATTAGTGGCATACCGCCC
The DNA here is from genome assembly GCA_964543705.1 of uncultured Chitinophagaceae bacterium. Taxonomy (GTDB): domain Bacteria; phylum Bacteroidota; class Bacteroidia; order Chitinophagales; family CAIOSU01; genus CAYSGX01. Next base: position 71,242 of record CAZIZP010000007.1, on the reverse strand, counting down.
TGGATGCAAATGTATTTCGATAGGCTGCATGAAAAAACTAGTGGCAAACGCATTATAGAAATTTTTCCTAACCTGAAAGTGATAACTTACGGGGGTGTAAATTTTGAACCTTACCGGGCAAAAATTGAGCAAAGCATTGGTAGGAAAATTCCTACGGTAGAAACTTATCCCGCTTCCGAAGGTTTTATTGCTTACCAAGATTCGCAACATGAAGAAGGCTTGTTGTTGAATATTAATTCAGGAATATTTTTCGAGTTTGTGCCTGCTAACGAAATTTTTAACCATAACCCAACCCGTTACACCATTGAACAAGTAACCACAGGTGTAAACTACGCCATTATTATTAATAATAATGCAGGTTTGTGGGGCTATATAATTGGCGATACGGTAAAGTTTGTAAATCTTAATCCATTCAGAATAATTGTTACCGGAAGAATAAAACATTTTATTTCGGCATTTGGAGAGCATGTAATTGCTGAAGAAGTAGAACATGCTTTGTTAGCTGCTGTGAAGCAAATGTCGGCCGAAGTTGTAGAGTTTACAGTAGCTCCAAAAATTCAAACTGAAAATGAATTGCCCTACCACGAATGGTTAATTGCTTTTGACACCATGCCAAGCGATTTGATTACCTTTGCCAATATTATTGATAATGAACTTCGAAAGAAGAATATCTATTACGATGATTTAATAGTGGGCAAAGTGTTGCAGCCGCTAAAAATTTCAGTATTAAAAAAAGAAGCTTTTATAGAATATATGAAAGCTGAAGGAAAGTTGGGCGGACAAAATAAAGTGCCAAGGTTAAGCAACGATAGGCTTCTGGCAGAAAAACTTTTGAAATATAAGTTAGATAATTAAGAAAAATAGGTAATTAAGAAAATTAGCAGAAGGAAGGTTTAGCAATCTAAAATCTAACTTCTAAAATCTGAAATACAATTATGGAACAATTAGTAATGGCAGGGCAATTATTGCTCGGTTTAGGTTTGTTGGTTTTTATTCACGAGCTAGGGCATTTTTTGGCAGCACGTGCATTTGGTATAAGAGTAGAAAAGTTTTACATCTTTTTCGATTTTGGCGGTTACAAACTTTTCTCAACTCAAATAGGCGGCACTGAATACGGAATAGGCTGGTTTCCTTTAGGTGGTTACGTAAAAATTGCCGGAATGATTGATGAATCGGTAGATAAAGAATTTTTGAATACCGAACCACAACCCTGGGAATTTAGAAGCAAGCCGGCATGGCAACGCTTTATTGTAATGATTGGCGGTATAACCATGAATATTATTTTAGGCATTCTCATTTTTGCTTTTTGGCTAAAAGTATATAAGCAAGGTTATATAGAAGTGCAGAAAGTAAATGATGGTATTTATGCCTACGAGTTGGCAAGAGAAGTTGGTCTTCAAAGTGGTGATAAAATTATTGAAGTAAACGGCAAGCCATTAGTAAGAGGCAGCGATTTATCTTCTATGAGAATTTTCTTTGGTGCAGTACTTACTATAGAACGAGATGGTAAACAAATTTTTGTCGATTTACCCGATGAAATGTTTCAGCGTTTTACCAGCGCAAAAGATCGTTTTATGACTTTAGAAAATTACACTTTTTATGTTGATAGCGTATTGCCCGAATCGCCAGCAGCCAAAGCAGGTGTACTAAAAAGCGACAAGTTTGTAGCAATAAACGGTAAAGATGTAGTTTCTTTTGGTGCATTCAGAGAAGCTTTGTTAAGTAATGCAGGAAAAGAAGTAAACATTACTGCATTAAGAAATGGAGAAGAGGTAACATTGAGTGCAACCGTTTCAGCAGATGGCACTATGGGTTTTTTAGCAACGCCTGAAAACAAAAATAATTTACCCTCTAAAGAATATACTGTTGCTGAAGCGTTTAAGTTTGGCGCTAAAGATGGCTTTGAAGCTATCTACTATAATGCAGTAGGTTTGGGTAAAATTTTCACCGGAAAAGTAAAAGCTACAGAATCGGTTCAAAGCCCAATAGGTATTGCCAAAATATATGGTGGCACATGGGATTGGGCGCGCTTCTGGTATCTCACAGGTTTAATCTCTTTCATTCTTGCATTCATGAATTTGTTGCCTATTCCGGCATTGGATGGGGGACATGTTGTGTTCATTATCATTGAAGTAATTCAGGGTAAACCTGTAAGTGAAGCCATTTTGGAAAAAGCACAAGTAGCCGGTATGGTTATTTTACTCGCTTTAATGGCGTTTGCGTTTGGTAACGATATTTACAAAATGTTTTCATAAACATCAAACACTAATAATTACAACATATATAAAGCCGGAAGAGATAAAATTCTTCCGGCTTTTTTGTTACGAAATTGTTAACTTCAACTAACCAACAAACAACTACTCTATGAAAAAAATCTTCTTTGCACTATTTGTATTACTATCTGTTTTACAGAATTCTTTTTCTCAATGTACCGAAGCAACGCAACCTAAAGTATTATTAGTGGGCGATAGCTGGGCATTTTTTATGAGTGTTGACCAAACTATTAATAATGTTTTCAGAAAATGGGGACATTCGAATTACACATATGTCACTAATACAGTAGTATCAGAAAATGGTGCAGAAACTGACGACTTTTTACGTCAGGATAAACAAGATGAAATTATAAGACTGCTTAACGAAAACCCATCGATTGAAGTAGTACATTTAAGTATCGGAGGTAATGATGTTTTAGGCGATTGGAAAGTAAGCTTTACCCAACAGCAAACCGATTCTTTAAAGCTTGCAGTAGAAGCAAGGTTAATACAGATTTTAGATTTTATTAAAAGCGTAAAACCAGGAATCAGAATTTTATGGAGTGGTTATGTATATCCTAATTTTGGTGAAGTAATTGAAACTTCTCCGCTTCAAAATAATCATCCGTTTTATGGTACTTGGGAAGGAATGGAGTTCCCAACTTTCATTCAGTTGAATACTATTTTAAATGATTTTTCTGCCGATGTAGAAGCTTATACAGCTATTGATCCACAAGTAGATTTTATTAACTGTACCGGGTTAATGCAATATACCTTTGGGCAAAATACTCCATTAGGAGTTGCTCCGGGGGGAACTTATGCACCAGGTACTGTGTCTTTACCTGCAGGAGACCCTAATTACCCTTCGCCAGCTAACTCTATGAGAGATTATTTCTTAACTAAAGATTGTTTTCATCTTTCTGCACGTGGCTATGAAGATTTAATTGGTTATCATACCCAAAAGTTTTATCATAAGTTTTTAATGGATGATTTATATCTTCTCTCTGAAAATTCACAAACTGGTTCAGTATCATCTTCAGGAAATGTTTCAGATTCACTTTTCATAGGAAATGAGAATGGAGAACAATTTGCTACAATACTTTCTTTTAATACCACACAAATGGCCGATACTACTGCATCTAAAGCCAGTATTTTTTTAAGAAGAGAAAACTTAACAGGAACTAACCCTCTTGGAAATAATCTTCAGGTACAAATTAAAAGCGGAAATTTTGGAACCACGGCTGCCATTGAAGCGACAGATTTTACAGATACAGGGAATGCTGCAGGAATACCTTGTTTGTTTGGTGACAACAGCAACGGAAACTGGATAAGATTAGATTTACCCGATGAAGTATTGCCTTACATTAATAATTCAACTTCTACACAATTTATTATTTCTGCGCCATCAGCAACTAATGGCAAAGTAGTTTTTACAAATTCTGCCAACCCTGATTTTGCACCGGTTTTAAATTTGGTTTATGGAGAATTGCCTGTTTCAAATGTTAAAGACTTTGCAAAAAAATCATTCAAAATTTATCCTAATCCTACAAATAGCTTAGTTACTATTGAAGCGGCAGAAAATTTAAACATTAAAAAAGTTGAAGTAGTAAATTTATTAGGTAATGTAATTCAAACTAAAAATTCAGACGTTCAGCAACTTAACATTTCTTCTTTACCTAATGGTACTTATATTTTAAATGTTTATTCTGAAACAGGAGAAAGATTTTCTGAAAGATTGCTCAAATATTAATCAGTTATAACTTGAACATTGGGCAACAACTTTTTAATGCGGGCAATTTCGCCACTATTAAGTTTGTTATCTTTTAAGACAATTTGCTTTAAAGCAGTACATTCTTTTAACCCTTCAGGCAAGGTTTTTAAATAGTAATTGCTGCTAAGGTCAAGTATCTCTAAATTTTTTAGTAACCCAATTTCTTCCGGTACTGTGGGCCAATAGTTTACCTGCAAATAGAGGTGTTTTACATTTTTGAAAGTCAGTATTTCCTTCGGAAAAGTTTTTAATTTTTGTAAGCCTAAATCTAAATACCAAACCTTCTCGACATTCGCTTTGGCTTCCTCCAAATTACTGAACCATTCATCGGTAAACATTAAGTTGCTTAGGTCAGTTTCTGTTTGTGCGTTTGTTTCTGTTTGTATAAAATACACTAACAATATTAAACTGAATAGCTTTTTCATAATAAATAATTTATAATATTGAATTTAAGTATTTAAAATTTTTTCTGCTGCCTCTTTATCTTTTTTTAATTGATGCACTAACGCATCGGCAGTGGCAAATTTTATATCGGCCCTTATTTCGCTAACAAACAACACTTCGATTTCTTTGTCATAAATATTTTCAGAAAAATTGAAAATATTAACTTCTATGGTTTGACTTTTGCCATTAAAGGTTGGTCTTGTGCCAATATACAACATGGCATTATACCATGTATTGTTATGTTTAGTTTTTACAGCATAAATGCCTTCTCGTGGTATTAACTTGTTCTCATCGTCAATTGCAATATTTGCTGTAGGAAATCCAAGTATTCTTCCAAGTGATGCTCCTTTTACTACTTTACCTTTCAATGTAAATTCGTGACCGAGCAACTGATTCGCTAGTTTTACTTTACCTTCAAGTAAGGCATTTCTTATTTTGGTTGAACTAATTGCCATATCTTCCAAATCCTGACGGCTTATTTCCTCAACCTCAAAATGCAATTCACTTTTCATTTTTAAGAAAGTATGTAATCCGCCTTCGCGATTATTACCAAAACGATGGTCGTAGCCTATTACTATTATTTTAGGCTGAATATTTTTCCAAAGAAAATTTTTTACATAATCTTCTGCAGTCATCTGTGAAAATGATTGTGAGAAAGGAGTAATAATTAAATTATTTACACCATATTTTTCTAGCAAAACTATTTTTTCCTCTAAGGTATTAAGCAATTTTAGCGCATGTTCTTCTGGATTAATAACCATGCGCGGATGAGGATGAAAAGTAAGAATTACGCTTTCGCCATTTATTTTTTTAGCAAGCTCATTAACACGCGAAATAATTTTTTGATGCCCGGCATGAACACCATCGAAAGTGCCTATAGTAAGCACAGCATTAGGTATTGCCAAATCCTCAAGCGAACGAAATATTTTCATATTGGCAAAGTTACAAATTGTATTAGTGTAACCAGTTTAAGCAGGGTTTGGTTTTTCACAAAGTTCAGGATGCTGCTTAATGTAGTCTATTAATTCGGTTAGTTCAAAAGCATCTTTTAAATAAAAATTACCAATTCGGGTTCGGTTTAAGGCTTTTAAGTAGGCACCATTATTCAGCAATTTACCCAAATCATAAGCTAATGAGCGTATGTAAGTCCCTTTACTACACGATACTATAAAATCTATTTCAGGCAACTCAATACGAGTAATGTCAAATTGAGAAATTTCTACACTTCTCGAATCTAGTTTTATTTCTTTGCCTTTTCTTGCTGCTTCATAAGCTTTTTTGCCATCTTTTTTTATGGCTGAATAAATGGGAGGCATTTGTGAAATTTTTCCGGTAAGTTTATTTGCAGCGGCTCTAATTTCTTCTTCTGAAATTTTCGAAATATCAAAGGTTTCTGAAATTGCGGTTTCAGCATCATACGATGGGGTAGTTGCTCCTAGGTAAATCGTTCCTTCGTAGCTTTTGTCAAAGCCGGTAAACTCTGTAAGTTTTTTAGTAAACTTTCCCGTGCAAATAATCATCAACCCTGTAGCAAGAGGGTCTAAAGTTCCTGCATGACCAACCTTAGCCTTAGTAGCATATTTAATTTTATTTACTACATCAAAAGATGTCCAGGTTGTCGGCTTATTTACTAGTAATATTTCCCCTTCGTGAAAATTGTGTAGCATTTAAAATAAATATGCTCTTGAAAAGATTACAAAAATACAACTAATGATATTGATATGGTTTCGTTATCTGTGAAAATACAATTCATCTTTGTTTGTAAGTATTTAATTCAGAATAAAATTCTAACCATTAGAATAATTCCATTTACATGATTTTATTATACGTAAATCAAAAGTGTTAAATTGTATTTTGCTAAAAGTATGGAATTAAAAGTTGAGGTTTTTAGTGTGTTTAATTGCTCATTGCAACGTGCATTTAAAACTCCATTACTATGCGATATATCAAAGGTTCACACAGGCTTTTTATTTATGCCCAGAATAACACACTGCATTGATGATGAAAACTGGGGACAAATTGGCTCTAGTAAAAAAGTAATTGCAGCAAAGTCTTTAACCCAAAAAGGTGGATTTATTTCGGTTGACAGAATTATTGATAGGGTTGAAAATAGTTACTGGAAATTTCAGGTTGACAGTTTTCAATCTTGGATGTTAGGGTTTCATAAATTTGTTGGTGAATGGAGAACTACAGAAATTCGCCCGGATGTTATTTTGATACAATATACTTACACGCTTTATTCGAATAATATTATGCTTTATCCTTTAAACTGGTTGTTTGCCAGGTTTTTCTGGAAAATATACATGAAGAGAATAATAAAAAATGTAAAATTGATGGCGTACAACAACGAGCCATATATGTATTCGTAAAATAAAAATGAAAACTTAATCAAGTTATTCAACTAACCCTCTTCCGCTTTTCAAAATTTTACCTTGATGCTTTAACTGTTTCATCAATTTGTCGAGCAACCCATTAATAAAATCTTTACTTTTTGGGGTTGAGTATTCTTTGGCTATGTCAATATATTCGTTAATTGAAACTTTAACCGGTATAGTTTCAAAATATAACATTTCACATAATGCAAGTCGCATCAGCAACATATCTAATTGAGCAACACGTTCGGCATCCCAGTTTTCCAAATGAGGTTCAATAAGTTTAACCAGCGCATCTTTACTTTCATTGGCCTTTTCAAAAAGTTCCAGCGCAAAAATTTCTTGCTCGCGTGTATCAGTAAGCTCTGTTAAAATTTTATCGAAAGGCTTTTTTTGAAAACTATCTAAAAACTCTTTAGTAATGAAATGAACCAATACTATATCGTCATCAATATTGGCAAAGTGTTCTTCAATATGCGCCTCATAAAGTGGGCTTGATAACATTATATCATGATATAAAATTTTGAAAATATCGAGGTCATTTGCAATATTTGTGCCCTCAGTAATGCAATAAAGTTTATACTCATCACGCTCATATAAACTCTTAAAAAGACTTCTTACGAGTTCAGAATTATCAATATTTAATAGGTTGCGATCTTTAATTTCTTTATTGAATATACCACTTGCCGTTAATGTGTCTGTAATTGAATTTTCGTTAAGTTTGGTAGAGAAATTTAAATCTTCATTTGTGGGCAAATGCTTGCCTTTTCTTATTTTTTCTTCTACCAAAACATATTGTGCTACTTTGGTAAATAAATATAAATTGTATAACACAACAGTATAAGTAGCCTGAACTGATTTTGACAAGGCACGTTCTGCTGCATTTAAGGTTGGGTATGCTTGCTGTTCCCAAGCATAAAGGGTTTGCATTACTTTAATTCTGATATTCCTTCGACTCTGCATTAGGTAAGGTAGTAGCTTTTATTTATTTTCTTGTTTTTAGTTGGGCGATGGCATGTATTCTTTCTTCAGCAAGTTTTACTGCTGCCACATGAGTAGTAATGTTTTCAGTTTTAGCTTTGCTGAATATTTCTAAAGTATGTTCATAAATCTTTTCGGTTCGCGTAAAAGACTGTTCTCTATTGTAACCAACTACTTCTTGGTAACAGTTAATAACGCCACCTGCATTAATTAAAAAGTCAGGAGCATATAATATGCCTTTATCTTTAAGCATATTGCCATGTTCTTCTTCATTTTCCAATTGGTTATTGGCAGCCCCGGCAATAATACTGCATTTTAATCTTGAAATAGTATCATTATTTACTGTAGCACCCATAGCGCAAGGCGCATAAATATCAATATCTAAATCATAAGAGGTTTCGCGTTTTACTGCTTCAACAGAGGGAAATTTTTCAACCGTTTTTTTAATTTTAAATTGGTTAATATCAGTAATAAATACCTTTGCTCCTTCTATAACCAAGCGCTCTACAAGGTATGAACCTACTGAACCTATTCCTTCAACCAAAATCTTTTTCCCTGAAAGACTATCATTTCCAAAAACCTCTTTAGCACTGGCTTTTATACCCAGGTAAACCCCATAAGCTGTAACGGGCGATGGGTCTCCACCTCCACCTAAATATTCAGGCTTACCGGCAACATGTTTTGTTTCCAGTGAAATATATTCCATATCGCGCGAGTTGGTATTGACATCTTCAGCGGTGATGTATTTTCCGTTTAGCGATTCTATGAACTTGCCATAACGTCTCCAAAAAGCTTCAGATTTCAATTTTTCAGGGTCGCCAATAATTACAGCTTTACCACCGCCTAAATTAATACCACTAATGGCTGCTTTATAAGTCATGCCACGCGAAAGGCGCAACACGTCTTTTACAGCATCTGCTTCGTTGGCATAGTTGTAAAAACGAGTACCACCCAATGCTGGGCCTAAAACTGTATTATGAATTCCTATTAAAGCTTTTAAACCGGTAGGTTTATCGTAACAAAACACAAGGTTTTCGTGTTCTGTAGTATCGAACGTTTTGAATATTTCAACCGTTTCGTTTTGTGAAAGAACAGATTCAGCAGAAAGCATTTAGATTAAGTTTTGTTTTTGTATCATTGCTGATAACTGCAAAGCTAAGGTTAACTTTAGAATAATGAAATACCTATTTACGCTGAACAAATATTTTGTGAAATACAAATGGCGCTTGTCATTGGGCATTTTATTTGTTGCCGTGTCAAACTTATTCAGTGTGTTATCGCCTCAAGTTATCAGGTATTCTTTCGATTTGGTAAAAGAAAATATTGGCTATTATCAACTATTTACAGGCTTTTCGCTTCAGTATGAATTTTACAAAGTATTTAGTGGTGTATTATTTTTCTTTGGTGTAACAGTATTATTACTCGCTTTGCTGAAAGGTGTTTTCATGTATTTTATGAGGCAAACCATTATAGTTATGTCACGCTTAATTGAATTTGACATGAAGAATGAAATGTATGCGCATTATCAGAAACTCAGCACTGCCTTTTACAGAAGAAATAATACAGGTGATTTAATGTCGCGTATCTCTGAAGATGTTTCACGTGTTAGAATGTACACAGGGCCTGCTATTATGTATGCCATAAACCTTTTTGTAATGTTTGTTTTTGTTATTGCCACCATGATTCATGTTAATGCAGAGCTTACTATGTATGTACTTATACCATTACCCATACTTTCCATTTCAATCTATTATGTAAATAGTATTATCAATGAGAAAAGTGAGAAAATTCAGCAACGTTTATCGGCATTAACTACTGAAGCACAACAAGTTTACTCGGGTATAAGAGTAGTAAAAGCATATGTAAAAGAAAAAATGTTTTTAAATCTTTTTGAAAAAGATGCAGAGGCCTATAAACAAGCTTCATTAGGTTTAGTAAAAGTTGAGTCTTACTTTAACCCTTTAATGTTGTTATTGGTGGGCTTAAGCACAATTCTTACCATTTATGTTGGTGGTATTCAGGTTATTAAAGGCGAAATAACACCAGGAAATATTGCTGAGTTTGTAATGTATGTTAACATGCTTACGTGGCCTGTAACCGCTTTAGGCTGGATAGCTTCAATAACACAAAGAGCTGCTGCATCGCAAAAAAGAATTAATGAATTTTTACATGAAGCTGTTACCATTCAATCGCCAACCGATGAAACCTTTACATTAGACGGAGGAATAGAATTTAGAAATGTAACTTTTGTGTATCCTGATACGGGCATAAAAGCATTAGAAAATGTTTCTTTCAAAATTGAAAAAGGCAAAAAATTGGCTATTATCGGAAGAACAGGTTCAGGAAAAACAACTATTGCTGAATTGCTTTTGCGCATGTATGATGTTACTTCAGGAGAAATTCTTGTTGATGGAAAAGATATTCGAAAACTTAATTTGAATAACCTGAGAAAACAGATTGGTTATGTGCCACAAGATGTATTTCTTTTTTCCGACAGTATAGAAAACAATATTTCTTTTTCTGATGCTGCTAATATTCAACCTGAAATAGCTGCTCAAAAAGCCTCAGTACATGAAGATATTTTAGGCTTTAAAGAACAATATAAAACGGTTGTGGGTGAAAGAGGTATTACTCTTTCTGGTGGACAGAAACAAAGAATTTCTATTGCGAGGGCTATTATTAAAAACCCATCAATAATAATCTTAGACGATTGCCTTTCGGCAGTAGATACCAAAACCGAAAAAACCATTCTTACCAATTTAAAAGAGGTTTTAAATAATAAGACCTCAATAATTATTACCCACCGGATAAGCGCAATGCTTGATTTTGATAGCATTATTGTACTGGAAAATGGTACTGTTGCTGAACAAGGAACTCACGAAAGTCTAATTAATCGCAAAGGTTTGTATGCTGAAATGTATGAAAAACAGCACACCGATGAAAATATTTTAAGCTAAGCGTTTGTTTTTCTGACTTTTTTCGAATTACTTTGTTACACAAAACTATAAAATCGTAAAACCGTGGAAAACGAAAACTCTAAACAAGGTTCAGGAAGTGTTTACTCAAAGGCTATTCGTGCCGGCAGAAGAAGGACATACTTCTTCGATGTGAGAAGCACAAAAGGTAATGATTACTACATCACTATTACTGAAAGCAAGAAAAAGTTTAACGAAGACGGTTATGAACGTCATAAAATCTTTTTGTACAAAGAAGATTTTAATAAGTTTTTAGAGGCTATGAACGAAACCATGAACCACGTAAAAACCGATTTATTGCCTGAATACGATTTTGATGAGTTTAGCAAAAATGATGATTATCGAGATGACTACCATAACGAATCACCTAAGCCTACAGATTCATCAGCAGCTTCTGAAGCTAAACCTTCTTCATTTAACGATGATGACTTGTCGTTATAATTGGTAGTGGCTTAGTACCTCAAGCAATTTTTTATTTTCTTCTGAACTTCCGACAGTTATTCTCAGTGTATTTGCACACAACGGTTGGGTGCTTCTATTTCTTACCACAATATTATTATTGGTAAGATGGGTGTATAGTGAATTAGCATTTTTAACCTTAATCAAAATAAAGTTTGCTTCGGAAGCGAATAGTTTTTCAACAAATGAAAACCGCAGTAAAATCTTTTCCAGTTGTTTTCTTTCTGCCACAATAGTATTTACATAATTATCTTTTTCTTCCGAATTATTAAGGGCAAGTAATGCAGTTTGCTGAGAATAGCCATTAACATTATATGGTGGTTTAATTCTATCAAGATATTCAACCAAGAAGGCATTTCCATACAGCACACCCACTCTTAAATTTGCCAAGCCCCATGCTTTTGAAAAGGTTTGAAGCACTACCAAGTTTTCATGTTGGTTCAATTTAGAAATATGCGAAGGTTGGGTAGTAAAATCTATATAAGCTTCATCTACTACTATAATCCCTTTAAAGCCGTTCAGCAGTAATTCTATATCGGCAGCACTAATAATATTTCCCGTTGGGTTATTTGGCGAGCAAATAAAAATTATTTTGGTATTATCGTCAACAGCTTTAATAATATTATGAGTATCTAACTGAAAATTATCTTTCAACAAAACCTCCTTAACCCTTACATTATTTATAGCTGCGCTTACCCCATACATACCATAAGTTGGCGGACAAATTATAATATTATCTTCAGCAGGATTACACAACAAGCGCATTAATAAATCTATAGGCTCATCGCTGCCATTACCAATAAAAATATTATTTGCTTCAATATTTTTTACTGAGGCTAATTTATTTTTCAAAGCCCATTGATGAGGGTCGGGATAACGATTATACAACGTATGACTTCCTACTGTGCCTAATGAATTTTCATTGGCATCTAAAAAAATACCTTCACTGCCTTTATATTCATCGCGTGCCGATGAATAAGGCTTTATGTTTAATAAATGTTGACGAATGAGTTTTTGTATCATTTTCTTAATCGTATAGAAACTGCGTTTTTATGCGCGTGCAACCCTTCTGCTGCTGCCATAGTTTCAATAGTATTTCCAATAGCTTGCAAACCTTCTTTGGTAATTTGTTGGTAAGTAACTTTTTTCAAAAAACTATCTAAAGAAACCCCACTATAACTACGGGCAAAGCCACCTGTAGGTAAGGTATGGTTGGTACCCGAAGCATAATCACCTGCCGATTCAGGGGTGTAATGCCCTAAAAAAACTGACCCTGCATTTATTATCTTCGGAATGTACTTTTCAGCATTATCTAACGCCACAATTAAATGTTCTGCTGAATAGTGATTTACAAAATCCCAAGCATCATCATCGCTTTCAAAATATATTGCGCTGCTTTTTCTTAATGCCTGTTGTGCAATATCTTTTCTGGGTAAAACCTCTACTTGTTGTTTTAGACTTTTCTTTACTTTGTTAAGTAAGCTTTTATCGAGCGAAACCAGCACTACCTGACTATCTATACCATGTTCAGCCTGAGAAAGTAAATCGGCTGCAACGTAATCGGGGTTGCTGTAGTGATCAGCAATAACTAATACTTCTGAAGGGCCCGCAGGCATATCTATTGCAACACCTTCTTTATTTGCCAACACTTTAGCCGCTGTAACAAACTGGTTGCCGGGTCCGAATATTTTATAGCATTTTGGAACGCTTTCTGTACCATAAGCCATAGCGCCAATAGCCTGTGCACCGCCTATTTTAAACACATACTCTAACTTTAATAACTGGGCAACAAATAAAATTGCTGCATGTACTTTGCCATCTTTTCCGGCAGGGGTGCAAACTACTATTTTCCTGCATCCTGCAATTTTTGCGGGTATGGCTAACATTAACAAAGTAGAAAACAAAGGTGCAGTTCCCCCGGGAATGTATAAGCCCACAGCATCTATTGGTACCGACCTGCGCATACACTTTACGCCCGGCATAGTTTCCATTTCAAAATCACTTTGTTTTTGTGCTTCATGAAATTTCCAAATATTGTGGTAGGCGGTTCGAATGGCGGTTTTCAATTCTTCGCTAAGTTTTCCTTCCGCCTCTACAACTTCTTTTGTAGTTACTTTTAGTTCTTTATATTCAGCTTTGTCAAAAAGTTCATTAAACTCATGTACGGCATCTTCTCCTTCAATTTTAATTTTATTCAGAATAGATTTTACTTTTCTTTCCAACTTGTCGGCTTTAAAATATGGCCTTTGTGCAAGTTTATCCCATTGAATGCGTGGCGGATTGATGTATGATTTCATTTTTCTTTAATACTAATAATTTTTACACAATCATTTTTTCTATAGGTATTACTAATATGCCTTGTGCGCCTGCATTTTTTAACTGGTCAATAATTTGCCAAAATTCATTTTCATTTACAACAGAATGTACCGAGCTCCAGCCAGAATCTGCCAAAGGCACAACTGTTGGGCTTTTAATACCTGGTAGAATATCAATTATTTCATCTAAAGCCGTATTAGGAGCATTCAATAAAATATATTTATTGTTTTTAGCTGCCTGAACTGCTTTTATTCTGAAAAGTAAATCTTCTAACTGTTGTTCTTTTTCTACTGAAAGATGATTATTGGCTATTAAAACAGCCTGCGATTTTAAAACGGTCTCTACTTCTTTTAATCCATTTGAAAGTAAAGTACTTCCTGAACTTACCAAATCGCAAATAGCATCGGCAAGACCAATGCCCGGTGCAATTTCAACAGAGCCGCTAATTTCATGTATGGTAGCTTCAACTTTATTATTTTTAAGGAAATCGGATAATATATTTGGATAAGAAGTAGCTATTTTTCTAAAATGCAAGTCGTTTAAACTAACATAATCTTGTCCGCGGGGTACAGCAATAGATAAACGACACTTACCAAATCCTAATTGTAGAATAGTTTTAACCGATGCTTTTTTTTCTAACAAAACATTTTCGCCTACGATGCCAATATCTGCAACCCCATCAGTTACATAGCCGGGAATATCATCGTCTCTTAAAAATAAAATTTCTACAGGGTAATTATTCGCTGAAGCAGTAAGTTTTCCTACTGCATTATTAAACTGAATACCACATTCTTTTATTAGTTCTATAGACTGTTCACTTAATCTACCCGATTTCTGAATAGCAATTTTCAATGTATTTTCCTGCATAAATCAATTGTCTGTTGCGAAATTAACCCATACACAAATAAAAAAGCGGAATACTTTGTTTTATTCCGCTAAAAGTTTTGAAAAAAAGAGGTTTATAATTAGTTAACTTTATTAACCTTGTAGCTGTTTACAAGTTGTCCGTTTTCAGAAATACGTATTTGATACATGCCTGAAGCAAACTGTTGTAAGTTAATGGTTTGGGAATGTAATTGATCTTTTTGTACCGAAATGTTTTGGGTGCTAATTATTTGTCCAAGATTATTTATTACATCTATATTAATTAATGCATTATTTCCATACTTCATATCAAAAGTAACATTTTGCATAGTTGGGTTTGGATAAAGATTCATGTAAGTGTTATAAGGCAATACTGTTGGTATTCCTACGGTAAGTAATTCTGGCTGATGAAATCCTTGCGTAAGAATGGTATTTGGCGTGGTGTAGGTTTCAATCATTGGTTCGCCCAATGTCCATGAAATAGAGAAATTACTGTTTTCAAAGTAATTACCTGCCGAGGCAATAACTTGTGGTGTAAGGCTTTGAGCTTGTGCAATTAAACCAGAAAAAATTACACACAAGAGAAATAAATTTTTTTTCATTTTTCAATAATTGCTTATAAAGTTAAAAAAATAAATAAAAGCACAAAACTAATCATTTAAATGCCCGGTGTAGTTAAACCAGTCAAGTTCAAATTGTGCTTGTTTTTGGTTTAATTTATACAATGAAAGGTTTGTATGAGGGAATGTGTCCATTTCATACAAAGGCTTTTGTAACATAGTACACAACATACTTCTTATTGCCCTACCATGCGAACAAATCAAAATTTTACCGTCATATTTTGGCAAAATTTCTTCAATAAACTTCAGTTGCCTTTGTTGTAATTGCATCGGGCTTTCACCTTTTTCAATACATAAGTCTAAATTACCTGCTTTCCATTGGGTAATTATTTCATGATAATCATTTCGGGTTTCGTATGTAGTAATCTTGCCCTCATGAACACCCCAGTTTATTTCATCTAACTCTTCATGAATATTCAATTGATAACCTGCATCTACGAAGGGTTGCATAGTTTGTTGTGTTCGCTGTAAAGTAGAAGCAAGCACTACATTAAATTCAATGTGCTTAAAATGCTCAAAAAACTTTTTAGCCTGAAGCTGTCCGTTTTCATTTATAGAAGAATTTATACCTCTACCCTGCACAATACCCGCTTTATTAAAATCGGTTTCGCCATGACGCACCAAAAAAATCTCTCGAATTACAGTTGACATATTTTTAGATGTAAATTTGAACTTTGAACTGAAAATTCAGTTAAGCATAAAGCAAAAGTAAAGCAGATAATTGAAGCAATGACCACCGCAAGAGCACTTATTGATATTTATATTAAGCATAAACTGCCGTTTGCGCTGTATCGTTTGCCTGAAAGCAATGCTATTCAATTGGTTGCGCAACTTTCCAATACCCAAACCACTGTTGATGATGATTTCGATTTCACTGCCGAACATGGCTTTGTATTGTCGCCTTTTATAAAAGAAAAATACACAACTCAATTTATTAAAGCTGAAAAGCAATATGCCTTTCAGCATTTAGAAGAAATTGTAGAAAATAGTAACACCGAAATAATTGAGAATGTTTTTCCCCCAACTGTTTCAGAATATATTGCAACCGAAAAAGAAAACTATGTTGAAGCCGTTGCCAAAAGCGTTGAAGCCATAAAAAATGGCGATTTTGAAAAAGTAGTTTTATCAGGCATTACCATAAAAGAAGTGAGTAAGGATTTTGATTTGGTAAACTACTTTGAAAAATTGTGCAGCCAATACCCCAATGTTTTGGTTTACCTTCTTCATACTACTGAAACGGGTTTTTGGATGGGCGCAACTCCTGAATTGCTTTTACAATTCAGCAATAAACAATTACAAACTGTTTCTTTAGCCGGTACTAAATCATTAAGAAAAAATACTGCTGAAATGCCCTGGCAACAAAAAGAAATAGACGAGCAGCATTTAGTTACACAACATATACAAGCGTGTTTCCAGCAACATTTTAACGAGCCACTCGAAATTTCAGAAACTAAAACTATTTCAACCGGGCATTTGCTTCATTTACGAACCGATTTTAAGCTGCAATCGCAAAACGGTTCATTACAAAAAAAGTACTTTTCCTTTCTGAAAGCATTGCATCCTACACCTGCTATTGGGGGTAGTCCGAAAGAAAAAGCTGTTGCACATATTTTAAAAACAGAACAGCACGAAAGGGCTTATTATACAGGTTATTTAGGCGTTATTAATCCCGAAGGTGTTTCTAATATTTTTGTAAATCTTCGTTGCCTTAAATATGAAAACAACAAATTAATACTGTTTACCGGTGCAGGTATTACTAAAGATTCTAACCCTGAAAAAGAATGGGAAGAAATTCAGCTTAAAGCCGAAACGCTGCTAAAGGTTTTGGATTAGTTATTTTTGCCAACTGCAATTCATGCTAAATACCAACAAACAACATATTAGACATCTTGTTACCATTTGCCACGCAAAAGGTATGCAGCATGTAATAGTTTCGCCAGGTTCACGTTCAGCGCCATTGGTAATGGCATTTGCAAGGCATAGCAACATACAGCTTACTCCCATTATTGATGAGCGCTCTGCAGCATTTTTTGCACTTGGTATAGCGCAGCAATTACAACAGATTGTGGCATTAGTATGTACATCGGGCAGTGCAGTACTCAACTATTCACCTGCTCTGGCTGAAGCCTTCTACCAAAAAATACCTTTGGTTGTTTTTACTGCCGACCGCCCACATGAATGGATTAATCAGCAAGATGGACAGGCGATTGTTCAAAAAGACGTTTACCACAATTATATTCTGAAAAGTTTTGAGTTGCCTTGCGAGCCTGCAACCGAAACTGAATTATGGCACAGTGACAGAATAATTAATGAGGCCATTAACATTGCCATTACACAACAAGGCCCGGTGCATATAAATATTCCTTTGCTCGAGCCTTTGTATGAGCAGGTAGCAATTACAATTAAAGAGACTCCTAAAATTATAAATAGCATAAAAAGGAAAAGCCAAAATAACATCCCCTTCTTAGAAAATTTAATAGAAGTCAAAATTCTCATTCTTGGTGGTAATGGCAATTTCGATTTATCAGTTTACGATTTAACTCAATTCAGCAATTGCGTATTTCTTTCTGAAATAAATTGCAATACCAATAACGAAACCTTTCATCATAATTTAGATGCATTAATAAGTGCAATTCCAAATAATGAAATAGAAAAATATCAGCCTGAATTATTAATAACTTTTGGTGGCGCAATTGTTTCTAAAAAGATGAAAGAATTTTTGAGAAACAACCCGCCCAAACGACATTGGCGTTTAAGCGAACACCAAGTGCATATCGATACTTTTCAGTGTTTAACTGATGTAATTGATGCAAGTATTTTTGAGGTATTAGGGGAATTAGAAAATTTGATAAATAAGAAAAATAAGTTTCAGGAAGAATGGAACAAACTCTCTGAAAAAGTAAAATCAAAACAAGAAAATTTTTTAAATAATGCGCCATTCAGCGATATAATTATTTACAAAAATCTTTCGTCTCAAATCTCACGTCTCAAATCTATAAACCTGCATTTAGGGAACAGTACACCCGTGCGATATGCCGCTTATTTTAATTGGGGAAATGGTACTATTATTAATTCTAACAGAGGCGTAAGCGGAATAGATGGCACCGTGAGCACCGCAGCAGGTGCAGCATTTGTAAATGGAAAAACAACTGTACTTATAACCGGAGACATTGCCTTTATGTACGATTCTAACGGATTATGGAATCAACAACTTCCGAAGAATTTAAAAATAATTGTGATAAACAACCAAGGTGGCAATATTTTCAGGCTTATTAATAATGAAGAAACTTTGCCCGAGTTGAACGAATATTTTGAAACGCCTCACCCTTATCATGTGGAATACATTGCCAAAGCCTTTGATATTCCTTATTACTTTTGCGATGCCGAAGCAATACTTGAAAGCAGTTTGAAAACCTTTTTTGAACCAAGCGAAAAGCCCGCTGTTTTGGAAATAAAAACTGATGGTAAACTAAGTGCACAGGTTTTTAAAGATTTTATAAAACATTTAAAACAATATTGATACAATGAGCCAAAGACAATGGACTACTCTTAAAGAGTATGAAGAAATTAAGTTTGAATTTTATGATGGCATTGCCAAAATTACTATTAACCGAGAGCGTTACCGTAATGCTTTTACGCCCACTACCAATATGGAAATGATAGATGCCATGCATCATTGCCGCGAAAACAACGATATATATGTGGTTGTGTTAACGGGTGCCGGAGATAAAGCATTTTGTAGCGGTGGAGATCAAAATTATAAAGGTGTGGGTGGCTATGTTGATAAAAAAGGAGTGCCAAGGCTCAACGTGTTAGACCTACAAAAATTAATTCGCTCGTTGCCGAAACCTGTGATTGCTATGGTAAACGGCTATGCTATTGGTGGCGGACATGTATTGCACGTAGTTTGCGATATTTCAATTGCTTCTGAAAATGCTATTTTCGGACAAACCGGGCCTAAAGTGGGCAGCTTCGATGGTGGGTTTGGCGCATCTTATTTAGCACGTATTGTAGGGCAGAAAAAAGCACGTGAAATTTGGTTTTTGTGTGAGCAATATTCAGCACAAGAAGCCTTAGATATGGGGTTGGTGAATAAAGTAGTGCCATTGGAAAATTTAGAAGATGAAACAGTGAAATGGGCAAAAACCATGATGAAACGTAGTCCTTTGGCATTAAGAATGTTAAAGGCTTCATTTAATGCTGAATTAGACGGACAAGCAGGCTTGCAAGAATTGGCAGGCAACGCAACATTATTGTATTATTTAACCGAAGAAGCACAGGAGGGCAAAAAAGCATTCTTGGAAAAACGCGACCCTGATTTTAAAAAGTATCCTAAATTCCCTTAAAATTTTATTTGTTTTTAAATTTCAAAGGCTTTCTGAAATGGAAGCCTTTTTTATTGAATTGAATAGAATATATTCTTATAGATAAGCTGCGATTTTTGCAAATATTTATGACTGTCTAGTGTATCATTATAAAGTCTAATCAATAAAAATCCTCTAATTAGCGTTAATAAAGGCCTTTGTGTTAACTACCAGGGTCTAATAAATTGTATTTGCAATGAAACAATGGGTTAAATATATATTAATTGCTATTTCCTCATTTGCTGTAGTATTAGTAGTCACAGCATTTGTATTTTCTTATTTATATGGAAATAAAATTAAAGACTTGTTGCTACAGCAACTGAATAATGAACTATTGGTAAAAGTTGAAATTAAAGGCGATGTAAAATTTGTTTTTTGGAAAGACTTTCCAAATGCCACTTTAGAAATAAGCCGTTTGGTTGCACATGGTAGCGAGCCACATGCCGGAAGAAAAATGTTGCGAGCTAACAACGTGTATTTAAATATGAGCCTTTATGATTTGCTGAAACAAAACTGGTCGTTTAATTCAATAATAATTGAAAAAGGCACATTTGATTTATATAAAGACAAGCAGGGATATACAAATTTTAAGCTGGTAAAAGAAAACATTAGCCAAAAAGAAACGCAGCCATTAAACCTAAATATTAATAAAGCCTTACTCCGTAAAGTGCAGGTTATATACCACGATGAAACTACTCAATTTATTACTGACATCATTATTCAAGAAGGGCTGCTAAAAGGTAATTTCAGAAAAGAAACTCTGTTTTTTTCTGCCGATTTAGAAAGTGACGTAAAGCTGCTATCACTAAGAGGTGAAGAATACTTAGCAAACAAAGCAGTAGCATTAAAAGGAAGTTTGAAAATAGACACCGATAAAGAGCATTATAAACTAAAGACCGATTATGTAACTATTGAAAACAATGTATTTAAAGTAAACGGCTTAATTGCTATAGCACAACAGGGCACTCAATTAGGATTGGAAATAATTGCCAACGAAATTTCGGTAAGCGATATAATAAATCTTGCACCACGAAAAGTTGCTGAAACATTAAAAGAGTACAGCCTCTCAGGAAATGTAGAAGCCAAGATAAATATTGATGGAATATTGAGTGCTTACACTAACCCTTTTGTTAATGCACAAGTAAAGCTGAAAAAAAGTAGTTTCAGTATAAAAGAGTTAAACGCTAAAGCTGAAAATGTATGGGCAAATATAAATTATAATAATGGCTCGCTGAAAAATAATGCAACTGCCACTTTAACGGCTGAAGACATTACAGGTAATATTGGCACTTCATCAGTAAGCGGAAAAGTCATTATTAAAAATTTTGATGATCCAAATTTACACGTTGAATATAAAGGAAAGCTTGATTTAGCATTAGTACAACCTTTTGTAATAAATGAGTCTTTCAAAGATATAAGCGGTTTGTTGAATGTAGAAAACTTGCTGCTGAAAGTAAATTTAAATAGAATAAAAAAATTAGAAAATGCAGAAGACTTAATGGTTCAGGGGGTGTTTACAGTTGAGAATGTAAAACTGAATATTAAGAATGAAGAAATGCTTATTCAACAAGGGCAGTTTAAGGTTAACTATCGTGAAATAGATATTCAACAGGCACAGATAGCAGCTTTACAATCTAATATTAATCTCAACCTGAAATTAGAAAACTGGAAACCTTTTTTATTTGCACTTAATAAGCCTGAAACTTCAGCAATAAATCAATTACTAATAAATGCTGAAGTTTCAGCAGACAAACTTAATTGGAATACATGGCAACAATACTTTAAAACAGACAGCAACGCTACTAAAAATGTAAGTACAGAAGGTTCATACTTTAATAGAAATCAGGCTGGTAATTTAGGCGGAAAAGCGAAAGTTAAAATTGATGCTTTTACTTTTAACAAATTTCAGGCAAAGCAAGTGGCAGCACAACTTACCTTTACGCCTAATCAAATTTTTCTGCATAATGGCAGCTTAAATGCACTGGGGGGTGATGCCGACACCAAAGGCTATTTTGCTTTTAACGACCGAAGATTAGAAATAAATTTTTCGCTAATAACCCGCAATATTGATATAAAACAGCTTTTCAGCAGCTTCAACGATTTTGAACAGACTGCTATTACCCATAATAATTTGGAAGGCAAATTAACTGCCGATATAAAATTTAGTTCTGTGTGGAACAAAGGAGTCTTCAGTCCGAATGACTTATATGTTTATGCCGATATGAAAATAGATAATGGCAAGCTACTCAACTTTAAACCATTAGAGTCAATGTCGAAATTTATTAGTGTAGATGAGTTGCGCAATATTCGTTTTGGCACTTTGCAAAATACTATTGAAATTAAAAACCAAACCATTACTATTCCCAATATGCTTATTAACTCCAGCGCATTGAATATTGGGGTAAGCGGTACGCAAAATTTTAATGGAAATATTAACTATTCTATAAAACTAAATTTGTTTGATGTGTTAGGTAAAAAGTTTGGCAGAAATAAGCAGCAGTTTGAATTTGAAGAAATCGATGAAAGCAATTTCAACTTATTCTTAAACATTGGTGGCACTATCGACAATCCAATTGTGAAATATGACCGTAGTGGCATGAAAGAAAAATGGAAACAACAAAAACAAGAATTTAAAAATTTTAAAACCGGCACGCAAACACCCTACAATAAAGCTAAAGAAACCAAAGACTGGGAAACTAAAGAAGAGTTAGAAGAGATAGATTGGGAATAACACTTTTCGGCATTGTTGATTGTACTGTTTGGGCTTCTTTTTTTACTTATTTTCGCCAATAAATATACTGTCTCATGTCTGCCCACAAAGCCTACTTTGAAAAAAACAAAGAAAAATTTTTAGACGAATTATTTGAGTTATTGGCTATACCTTCTGTAAGTGCCGATCCTGAATATCGCGATGATGTTTTTGAAGCTTCAGAATACATAAAAGAAAAGCTGCAAGAAGCAGGTTGCGATGAAGTAGAAATATGTCCTACAGATGGTTTCCCCATCGTGTATGGCGAAAAGATTATTAATGCCAATTTACCCACCGTTTTGGTTTATGGGCACTACGATGTGCAGCCTGCCGATCCGTTTGAGCTTTGGGAGACACCACCTTTTGAGCCACAAATTCGTAACGAAAAAATTTATGCACGTGGTGCTAGTGATGATAAGGGGCAAATGTATATGCACATTAAGGCCTTTGAAATTTTAATGAAAACCAACACGTTGCCATGCAATGTAAAATTTATGATTGAGGGTGAAGAGGAAGTAGGTTCGCCTAATTTAGGTCCTTTCATTAAAGCCAACAAAGATCGTTTAAAAGCCGATTTCATAATGGTTTCAGATACTTCTATGCTATCGCTTGAAACGCCTACCATTACTACGGGTCTGCGTGGTTTAAGTTATATGGAAGTGGAAGTAACCGGACCTAACAGAGATTTGCATTCGGGTGTTTATGGTGGCGCAGTAGCTAACCCCATTAATGTTCTTACCAAAATGATTGCTTCGTTGCAAGATGAAAATAACCGTATTATTATTCCACAATTTTATGATGATGTTGTTGAGTTAACTGCTGAAGAGCGAGC
The DNA here is from genome assembly GCA_964543705.1 of uncultured Chitinophagaceae bacterium. Lineage (GTDB taxonomy): Bacteria > Bacteroidota > Bacteroidia > Chitinophagales > CAIOSU01 > CAYSGX01. The sequence continues at coordinate 48,243 of CAZIZP010000007.1, read as the reverse complement.
CGAGTTTGGGCAAGCACCATTTGATGTAGAAGAATATAAAAAACATTTAGATATTAACGATGTGCATGGAGAAACGGGCTACACTACTTTAGAGCGCACATCTATTCGCCCTACGTTAGATGTTAACGGTATTTGGGGTGGCTACACAGGTGAAGGAGCAAAAACAGTGTTGCCTTCAAATGCTTATGCCAAAATTTCTATGCGTTTGGTACCTAACCAAGACGATTTAAAAATTAGCCAGTTGTTTGAAAAACATTTTAAAGCTATTGCACCGCCTTCGGTTAAAGTAAAAGTAAGCTATCATCATGGTGGCAAGCCTGTGGTTACACCTACCAACTCTATTGCCTACAAAGCTGCCGAAGCTGCTATTCTAGAAACCTTCGGAAAGAAACCTATTCCGTTAAGAACCGGTGGCAGTATTCCAATTGTGGCACTGTTTGAAGAAATTTTAGGATTGAAAACTTTATTGCTGGGCTTCGGTTTAGATAGCGATGCACTGCATTCTCCTAACGAACATTATGGTTTGAAGAACTTCTATTTGGGTATTGAAACCATTGTACACTTTTACGACAAATATGCTCAGTTGCACAAATAATTTATGCCGAAAAATCTACTGCTAAATATTGTTTTGGTATTGCTGTTTGATATGGCGTATGCACAAATACCAACTTTAACAGGAAAAGGTAATATTGATATTATTTACGGTAGTGAACACAAGGATTGGTATGAAGCTAATTACAATGCTTGCAAAATTGACGAAACCACAATAAACACATTTCCGCAAATAGATGATACTGATTTGAAAATTGTAGTAGTTATGGGTACTTGGTGTAGCGATAGTAAAATACACGTGCCACACTTTTTCAGAATATTAGATTATTGGCATGTAAAACCCAAAACAGAAGTTTACTTTGTTGACCGCAGCAAAACAATTAAGGCCAAAGGTTTTAAGAAACTAAATATTGAGTATGTACCTACTTTTATTTTTTTCAATAAAAACAATAAAGAAATAGGCCGAATTGTTGAGCAGCCTGATAAAACTTTAGAGAAAGATATGGTAGAAATACTAAAGCAATTCAGTAATTAAAAAACTTAATAGTATATTTTTTATACTATTTCATCTATTGCAGCCAAAGTCTTTTCATCCCACAACATTCTGTAATGCCCGGTGCCTTGCAGTGCAATAAGTTTTACGTTATTATTCTTTGTCGCAATAGCTTCAGAATAACTGTAGGGAATAATGCGATCTTTTGTATCGTGAATAATATAGTATTCTTTTACAGAAGTTTTTAAGGTAAGGTCTTCTATATTCAGGCTATCGACAGTGGTATTGTATATGCGTTTTATAGCCTTATGCATGTGTTCAATGTCACTGTTTCTAAAAGCTAGTACACTACCAAATTCTTTTATTACATCGCTTAATTTATTGGGCGAGGTAAGCATAATCATTTTGTTTATAATAATATTTGGATTTTTAGCTAAGGCGTAATTAGTAGTTGCACTTCCAAATGAATGGGTGGCTATTAAATCATAAATGCCATACTTTTCAATTAACGCATTAACTATGTCCGAAAAAGCAATAACATTGGTTTGCTTGCCACTGCTTTTGCCATGTGCAGGCCCATCAAATGAATACACAGTGTAGTCCTTTTCTACCAATAAATTCCCAATAGCGCCAAGGCTACCCCCATTGCCTTCCCAACCATGAACCAACAAAGCTTTTTTATGACCATTGCCCCACTTGTAAACTGCAATGTTATAGCCTTCAATAAAAAGCATTTCGTGTTCGGCTTTATTAAGCAAGGCAATTTCTCTGTCGCGCAGTTTGTGGTTTAGTGGTGTGCTGAAAACAGTAATAGCTTTTTTTGCTGCAATGCGAGGAGCAATGGTAAAAAGTATTCTGAAATATATTTTATAAAACCTGATAATCCATTTCATTGGCGAAGTGTATTAGTTAATTAAACCTTCGTCTCTGAAACTGAAGTAACCGCTATCGGTAACTATAATGTGGTCGAGCAAATGTATATCGAATAGTTTGGCTGCTTCATTAAATTTCTTGGTTAGCTTTCGGTCTTCATCGCTGGGGGTAAGATTTCCGGAAGGGTGGTTGTGAGCAAGTACAATTGATGATGCCAGCAATTCAATGCCACGCTTAAATATTATTTTAAAATCGGCTATGGTACCACTTACCCCGCCACGACTCACAAAACATTTTTCCATTACTTTTCCGGCCCTGTTTAAATACAATGCCCAAAATTCTTCGTGTGGTAAATCGGCTAAACTCCCTTTTAGAATTTTAAATGCGTCTTTACTGGATTTAACCGTTTCTCTTTCATTATCGCTGCTGCTCTCTAATCTTCTGCCCAACTCTAATGCTGCAACTATGCTTATAGCTTTTGCCTCGCCTATGCCTTTAAATTTCATCAGGTCGCTAATAGAATAGCGTGCTAATATTGCCAAATTATTATTGGCTTGCTGCAATATCCGTTTACATAAATCAACGGCTGTTTCTTTGTTGTTACCCGAGCCAATTAAAATAGCCAGTAACTCGGCATCGCTTAAAGCAGTTTTGCCTTTTAGCATTAGCTTTTCTCTCGGGCGGTCATCTTCTGCCCAGGATTTAATGGTAAGTTTTTCGTGGGTTTCGCTCATACCAATAAAATTAGCTGAATTACTGATAATTGTCGAAATGATTAAGTGTAAAACTTCAAATTAACTAAAACAAAAAAGGCGTTTCAAAACCGAAACGCCTGATATTGTTGATTCTGAAATAAATTATTTCAAATGATTTACATAACGGGTTAAACCAGACTTCAAGTTTGAAGCTTTATTCTTGTGAATACGGTTCTTCTTAGCCAATTTATCTACTAAAGAAACTACTTTAGGTAATAATTCAGTAGCAGCAGCCTTCTCTGTGGTTAGGCGCAACTTCTTAATTAAGTTACGGGTAGTTTTAGCATAATAGCGATTACGAAGTCTTCTCGCTTTAATTTGTCTTATTCTTTTTACTGCCGACTTATGATTAGCCATTTGTACTTATTTTTTAAATTGGGAATGCAAAAATAGCCTTTTTATGCAACGAAACAAATTTTTCTTACAACTAACATGCTAAATGTTTGTTTTTAGTCCCGATAAGTGCAGTTTTTAACGGTTTTGTATGCTAAAAACTCCGATATTTGCAAACCAATTAACAGAAAAATAACAAGATGGAGCCTGTCTCGTATATCTCAAATGCCCACCCGGACTATATTGAAAGTCTTTATTCAGATTTTAAGGTAAATCCCGAATCAATTGATGTTGAATGGAAAAAATTCTTTGAAGGCTTTGATTTTGCTATTAGTACCAACTCTAATGGGGCATCAATTTCACCAAAGGAATTACAGGTTTTTTACCTTATTGAAGAATACAGAAGAAAAGGTCATTTGCTTTCTACTACCAACCCTATAAGAGAACGTATAGATCGTAAGCCCAATTTAGACATTTCATTTTTCGGATTAACCAACGAAGATTTAAAAAAATCTTTTATAGCCGGAAAAACTCTAGGCTTACAAAATCCTACATTAGAAAATATAGTAGCTCATTTAAAAAAGGTTTATTGCGGTTCCATTGGTGTAGAATATCATTACATGATTAAAACTGAAGACCGGGCATGGTTTCAGGAGCAGTTTGAAAGCCGTGTGGTGAACTATAATTTTTCTATCGAAAAGAAAAAAAGAATTTTACAAAAACTGAATCAAACCGTTGCATTCGAAAAGTTTTTACATACTAAATACATAGGGCAAAAACGTTTTTCTCTTGAGGGTGGTGAATCTACCATTCCTGCTTTAGATGGAATTATTAACAAAGCGGCAGAACTGGGTGTACAGGAAGTGGTAATCGGAATGGCACATCGCGGAAGATTAAATGTTTTAGCTAACATCATGGGTAAAACATACTCTCATATTTTCAACGAGTTTGAAGGTAATGCTGTGCCCGATATGACTATGGGCGATGGCGATGTGAAATATCACATGGGCTATTCTTCTCAGGTAGAAACTGCTTCCGGTAAGACTATCAACTTAAAATTATCACCCAATCCATCACACTTAGAAGCGGTAAACCCTGTAGTAGAAGGCTTTGCAAGGGCTAAAGCCGATATTCTTTATAATTCAGAATATTCTAAAGTATTACCGGTTTTAATTCATGGCGATGCAGCACTGCCGGGGCAAGGGGTAAGTTATGAAGTAGTACAAATGTCTCAGTTACAAGGTTACGATACAGGCGGCACCATCCATTTTGTAATTAATAATCAGATTGGTTTTACAACCGATTTTGAAGATGCTCGCACTTCAACCTACTGCACAGCTGCTGCAAACATGATTAACGCGCCTGTGCTGCATGTTAATGGCGATGATGTTGAGGCGGTATTGTTTGCTGTAGAATTAGCAACTGAATTTCGTCAAAAGTTTAAGCGCGATATTTTTATTGATATGGTGTGTTATCGTAAACATGGTCACAACGAAAGCGATGAGCCTAAGTTTACACAACCTAACTTATATAAGCTAATAGAGAAGCATCCCAATCCTCGCGAGGTATATGTAAAAAAGCTTTTTGCTGATGGTTCAGTTGATGATGAATTAGTGGAAAAACTAGAAAAAGACTTCTGGCAATTACTTCAGGATAGATTAGATGAGGTGAAACAACATCCGTTGCCTTACAAATATCAAGAACCTGAATTGGCTTGGAAATCATTAAGAAAGTCCACTTCAGAAGATTTTGAAAAATCTCCCGATACTTCCATTAGTAAGAAGTCTTTTGATGCTATTAATAAGGCTTTATTAGAAACTCCAAAAGATTTTACGCCACTTAAAAAAGTAAAAAAACTTTTAGAAGACAATACCAAAAAACTTGCTGAGGGTAAATTAGATTGGGCAATGGCTGAATTATTAGCCTATGGTTCTATTCTTGTTGAAGGTAAAGATGTAAGAATGAGCGGTCAAGATGTGAAACGTGGTACTTTCTCGCATCGCCATGCAGTATTAAGAGACGAAACAAACGATAAGGCTTATAACAGATTAAATTCTATTGCTGAAAAGCAAGGTAAATTCAGAATATACAACTCATTACTTTCAGAATTTGCAGTATTGGGCTTTGAGTTTGGCTACTCATGGGCAACTCCAGATGCATTGGTTTTATGGGAAGCTCAATTTGGCGATTTTGCCAATGGCGCACAAACCATGATAGATCAGTTTATAACTTCTGGTGAGTCTAAATGGCAGCGCATGAGCGGCCTGGTTATGTTATTGCCTCACGGCTACGAAGGTCAGGGACCCGAACACTCAAGCGCACGTTTAGAAAGATTTTTACAATTAGCGGCTGAATACAATATTGTGGTAGCAAATATTACCACACCGGCAAACTTATTCCATGCTTTAAGAAGACAATTAACTTGGCAGTTTAGAAAGCCCTTGGTAATTATGTCGCCTAAATCTTTGTTGCGTCATCCTGAAGTGGTTTCTGATGCTGTTGAATTTACCAAAGGTAGTTTTAAAGAAGTTATTGACGATGCAGTTGCTTCAAAAAATGCAGCCAAGGTGAAAAGAGTGTTGTTGTGTTCAGGAAAAGTATATTACGATTTACTTGAAAAGCAACGCAGTGAAAAAAGAACTGATGTAGCAATAGTTCGTTTAGAACAAATTTATCCATTAGCACACAAACAAATAGACGCTATCATTAAACAATACAATAAAGCTGAATTTGTGTGGGTACAGGAAGAACCGGCAAATATGGGTTCCTGGCAATTTATTTTATCACAATTTTATGGCAAGTTGCAGTTGAAAGTAGTTGCAAGAAAATCAAGTGCCTCACCGGCAACAGGCTATAACAAAGCCCATGGAAAAGAACAGGTGACTATTGTAGAGCAGGCGTTTAATATTTAAAAGATAACTATTTTTTGTTTTTGTAATTTCGATATTTATGAATGATTTGCTTTCTAGAATAACTACTAACCCTAATCAATGCGGAGGTAAACCTTGTATAAGAGGCATGAGAATTCGTGTGGTTGATATTTTAGAAATGCTTGCATCCGGTATGAGCAACGAAGCCATACTTGCCGATTACCCTTATCTGGAACAAGATGATATTACAGCAAGTTTATTGTATGCTTCACGCAGAGTAAACCATCCAATATTAAAAGCAGCATAATGGAAATTTGGGTTGACGCACAATTGCCACCTGCTATTGCTTCATTTATAAATAAAGAATTAAAACTGAAATGCGTACATGTCTTCGACTTTGGTTTTCATGCAGTTTCAGACAATGAAATTTTCAGAAAAGCAAAAGAAACCGGAGATATAGTAATAATAACAAAAGATGAAGACTTTGCTTTTTTGTTAGAGCAAAAATCTTCACCGCCTAAAATTATTTGGCTTACAATAGGTAATTGTTCTAATGCAACTTTGAAAGATATTCTTAAAAGAAATTTATCAAGTGCATTAGAATTACTGAAAACAAATGATTTAGTGGAAATATCAAATTAATGAAAGTGGTTTTTTAAAAGTAATTTTGTTTTGTAAATAAATTCAATATTTCACATGTCAAAAATATTAGAAGTAAAAGTACCGGCAGTAGGAGAATCTATTTCGCAAGTAACTATTTCAAAATGGTTAGTTAAAGAAGGCGATTATGTAAATCGCGATCAAGTTGTTGCTGAATTGGAATCTGACAAAGCCACATTTGAGTTAAATGCTGAAGCAGCGGGCACTATAACCTTTGCGGCACAAGAGGGTGATGATGTAGCGGTAGGTGCAGTAATTTGTAAAATTGATACTTCAGCTGCAGCTCCTGCAAAAACAGTTGCTCCTGAAAAAGTAAAAGTGGAAACCAAGACCGAGCCTGCAAAAGTTGCTGAAACACCAAAAGTGGAAACCAAGGCCGAGTCTGCAAAAGCAACTTATGCTACGGGAACACCTTCTCCTTCGGCAGCAAAATTATTAGCCGATAATGGCTTGGCAGCTTCGCAAATTAAAGGCACCGGAAAAGATGGCAGGGTAACTAAAGAAGATGTGCAAAATGCATTAAAAAATGGTTTGCCGTTAGAAAAGCCTACTTCATTTGGTGGTTACAGCAGAGAAGCGAAAAAAGAAAAAATGAGCAACCTGCGTAAGACTATTGCTCGCAGGTTGGTTGCTGCTAAAAACGAAACGGCCATGTTGACTACTTTTAACGAAGTAGATATGACCAATGTAATGGCTGCTCGTAATCAGTATAAAGATAAATTCAAAGAGAAGTATGGTATTAATTTAGGGTTTATGAGTTTCTTTACTCGTGCCTGCACCATAGCCTTAATGGAGTTTCCAAGAGTAAACGGTATTATTGAAGACGACCATATTATACGACACGATTATTGCGATGTAGGTATTGCCGTTTCAACCGATAAAGGTTTGGTAGTGCCGGTAATTCGCAATGCAGAGTCAATGTCGTTGGCACAAATAGAATTAGCTATTGGTGAAGTTGCCAAAAAAGCTCGCGATGGCAAGTTAAGTTTAGATGAAATGACAGGCGGAACATTCACCATAAGCAATGGTGGTGTATTTGGCTCATTAATGTCAACCCCAATATTAAATCAGCCACAATCAGCCATCTTAGGTATGCATAAAACACAGGAACGTCCGGTGGCTATTAATGGTCAGGTGGTAATTCGCCCTATGATGTATTTAGCATTGAGTTACGACCACCGTATTATTGATGGTAAAGAATCAGTTAGTTTCTTGGTAAGGGTTAAACAATTATTAGAAAATCCTGCCTTAATGCTTTATGGTGAAGACCCGGTGAAACTATTAATAGGATTATAATTTTTTTATTTCATCAGTTACAAACTACAAGAGGCTTTGCAACATGCAGAGCCTTTTTTTGTAAAACATAATTTCTTCACTTTTTGTGAATTTATTGCATTATATTAGAGTTCAGTTATGAAAGTTCATTTGATAAAGAAAAAATCAATTGAAGACTTTTGTTTAAATAACTCACCAGGCAGAAATGCTTTTAAGTTGTGGTTATCAAACATTAAATATGCTGATTGGGCAACGCCTAACGATATAGTTTATACTTTCGGTTCGGCAGATTTATTGGGCAATGGCAGTAACAGAGTTGTTTTTGATATTGGAGGAAATAAATACAGAATGATATGTAAATATTCATTTGGAAGAACAAAAGTTCACTTATATGTGAAATGGATTGGAACACATGCAAACTACACAACAATTTGTAATAATAATGAGCAATACACAATAAACTTATTTTAGTATGGAAACCATAAAGTATAAGGTGATAAAAAATGATACACAATACTACAGGTATTGCAATATCCTTGAATCATTAACTGATCATCAGAAAAAAACAAAAGCCATTCAAGATGAAATTGACCTGTTAACTCTTTTGATTGAGAAGTATGATGAAGAGCAAAATAGTTTTTCTGATGCAGACCCTGTGCAAATATTAAAATCATTAATGGCCAACCACAAAATGAAATCAGTTGAATTAGCAGAATTGCTTGGTGTAAGTGAAGGTTTAGTTTCCGATATGTTGAATTATAAAAAGGGATTTTCAAAAGAAACTATTAGAGTCTTGTCAGATAAATTTAAAATGTCTCAAGAGGCTTTCAACCGTCCATATCAATTACAATCGCAAAAGCAGAACATTACTAAAAGTGATAGAAGAAGTAAAAAAGTATCTTCAAAACGAACAACAATTTAACTTATATAACACATGAAAAAACTTCTGTTACTTTTTGTTTTAGCACCTTTTTTTCTTTCCAGCCAAAATAAAAGCGAAACTTTTAAAATCTTTACCGGAAATGATTTCAGTATTCAATACCCTTCAGCATGGGAAATAAATACCGAAGGGCAAATGGCTACCAGCTTTGTATTGCTTGCCCCGCTTGAATCAGCGCAAGACAAGTTTAAAGAAAACGTAAATTTAATAATTCAGGATTTAAGCGGCTATACTATAGATTTAGAAACCTATACAGCCATTTCAGAACAACAATTAAAAAATGCAGTAACCAATTTTAAACTTATTGAAAGCAGGCAGATAAAAAAAGATAAAGACGTTTATCACCATATTACTTATGAGGGCGAGCAAGGCATATTTAAGTTGCAATTTCAGCAGCAATACAGAGTAAAAAATAATAAGGCTTATGTGCTTACCTACACTGCCGAACAACAAAGTGTAAAAAAGTTCAGTGAGGTTTCAGCTAAAATGCTAAACTCTTTTCAGTTAAAGTAGTTTCTTTAAGCTGAAATATTTTAAATAAAATGGCTAAAAGATTGAAAAGCCATAATTTTGCAAATCAATTCTAAAAACGAAAATAATCTTCTGCTTATGTCTAAATACGATGTTGCAATTATAGGTTCAGGTCCCGGGGGCTATGTAGCGGCTATTCGCTGTGCACAGTTGGGTTTAAAAACTGCTTTAATAGAAAAGTATAATTCACTTGGGGGCACTTGCCTTAATGTGGGTTGCATTCCTTCAAAAGCATTGTTAGATTCTTCTGAACATTATCATAATGCTGAAAAGAATTTTAAAGCACATGGCGTAGAAGTTTCAGGCTTAAAGCTGAACTGGGCGCAAATGGTGAAGCGCAAAGGCGAAGTGGTGAAGCAAAATACCGATGGCATTAATTTCTTGATGAAGAAAAATAAAGTAGATGTTTTTTATGGCGTGGGGAGTTTTGTTACTGCCAATAAAATTGCCATAGCTAAAAACGATGGCACCAAAGAAGAAATTGAAGCCGGTAAAGTAGTTATTGCTACAGGCTCAAAACCATCGAGCTTGCCCGGTATTACCATAGATAAAGAAAGAATTATTACTTCTACTGAAGCCTTGAATTTACCCGAAGTACCTAAGAATTTAATTGTTATTGGTGGCGGTGTAATCGGTATGGAAATGGCTTCGGTATTTGCGCGTGTGGGTGCTAAAGTGCAAGTGGTTGAATATTTCGATAGCATTATTGCTTCTATGGATGCCGATTTAGGAAAAGAACTGAAAAAATCTTTAGAGAAATTAGGCATTGAATTTTTCTTAGGGCATAAAGTGCAAGAGATAACTAAAAAAGGAAAAGCCGTTACGGTGAAAGCTGAAAATAAAGAAGGGAAAACTGTTGAGTTGAAAGGCGATTACTGTTTAGTTTCTGTTGGAAGAAAAGCCTATACCGATGGCCTGGGCTTAGAAAATATTGGTATTAAAACCGATGCGAGAGGTAAGATTCCGGTAAATGAAAAACTGGAAACATCTGTTAAAGGCGTGTATGCTATTGGCGATGTGATAGATGGCGCTATGTTGGCTCATAAAGCCGAAGATGAAGGTTGTTTTGTGGCAGAAGTAATTGCAGGGCAACACCCACACATCAATTATCTGTTAATTCCGGGAGTAGTATATACCTGGCCCGAAGTAGCAGGGGTGGGCTATACCGAACAGCAGTTGAAAGAAAAAAATATGCCTTATAAAGCGGGCAAGTTTCCGTTTTTAGCCAGCGGAAGAGCACGTGCTTCTATGGATATTGAAGGCTTTATAAAAGTGCTGGCACATAAAGACACCGATGAAATTTTAGGCGTACACATGATTGGCCCGCGTATTGCCGATTTAATTGCTGAAGCAGTAGTGGCTATGGAATTTAGAGCCTCTGCCGAAGATATTACCCGCATGTCTCATGCGCACCCCACTTACACTGAAGCATTTAAAGAAGCTTGCTTTGCGGCTTGGCAGGGTAAGGCAATTCACATGTAATACTTCATATTATATTGAAATAATAAAGGGGCGCGAGCCCCTTTTTTTATCACTGCCGCTTCGCAGCACTTACTTTATGAATATGCGGAACCAAAAAACCGGTTGCAGCACCTACAATATAGCCCACCAACACATCAGTAGGGAAATGCTTGCCGGCAGCTACTCTAAAAATAGCTGAGGTTAGGGGTAGGGTAGCAGCCCCCGTCCACACCAAAGGCTTCCATTTAGAATTGGGGTTGGTATCGGCATATACTTTTGCAAGAAAAAAAGAAGAAGAAGCCGTAAACGAAGTATGCCCCGAAAAGAAAGAACTGGTTGCATCGCGTTCTTGCTTTTTCGATAATGGTGCATTGGGGTTATAGTTATAAGGTCTTTTTCTTTTTACCAGTTCTTTGGTAAGGTTGGTTAAGGCAGCATTAATCAATAAGGTTTCGGTATAAATTAAAGTAATTTTTCCGGCTTCGTTTCTTACAGGCTTATTGGCCAACAGCACTACAGGCAGCAGCATAGAAGTAAACATGGTAATGTCGCTTGCCAGGGCAATTTTAGTATTCCAGTTTCGGGTAGCAAAGCGGTCAACTTTCCAAATATCGTTTGTATTAAGGCTGTTTATGGTTTCTACAGAAAGGGTGGGTTTGTTTTTCTTCATAATAAGTGGTGGTATATTTCCCACAACACCCACCGAAAGCAAAGGCGCATCAACTTTATAACTTAGTTTATATACCCCTTGACCAAATGAAGCAACTACATAAAGCGTAAGAGAAAAAAACAGTAATAAGCTTTTCATTAAAAAACTTATTCTATGGTAACACTAATACCTCTGTCTAAAATGGCATCTTTCATAGGCTCCAGTTCTTCAAATGTGCCATTTTTAACCGATGCCTTTCCTTTGAAATGAATAAGTATGGTACATTGCTCGGCTTGTACTAAAGTATGCTGGCATACCTCCATTAAGGTATCAATTACCCAATCGAAAGTATTTACCTCATCATTATGTACCACCAGCGTTTTTATATCAATAAGTTCTTCAACTATATCGTGCTGCTCTTTATAAATTGTTTGATTCATACTTTTCAAATTATAGGCTGAAATTATAAAAATATGCCCACACATTCAAAAGAAGTATCATTTTACTTGTATTAAAGAAAGGTTTTTATTTTTTCACAAAGCAAATAAACAGTTCGTTACCCATGCGGGGAGCTACAGAGTTGTAACAAGTATCGAAAGTTTTTAAGTGAAAATCATTTTCAAACAATTGCAAATATTCGTTTGCGGTTCCACCAAAAGGCGGGCCTTCAAAATCAAACGCTTTACTAAACAATACCCCTGCAAGCCTGCCTTCAGGCTTTAAAAGTGTTTTCATTTTTGCAACATATTCTTTTCTCAAAGAAGGGTTAAGGGCACAAAAAAAGGTTTGCTCAATAATTAAATCATACTGCCCTTCATGCTGAAAAAAATCGCCCTGAATAATTTTAATATGGGGGTTATCAGAAAATTTTTGTTGCAGTGTTGCAATTAAAGCGGGGGCTATGTCTATTACAGTTACATTGGTAAAACCTTGCTGTAAAAGATATGCTGCCTCGTAAGTATTACCACATCCCGGAATAAGAATACTAATATTTTTATCATTAAGCTGGTCAATATAGTTTTTTATGGGTGGAGAAACCTCACCCAAATCCCAACCTGTTTTTTCGTTCAGGTATTGGCTATTCCAAAAATCACGGTCTAACACTTTTTCGTTTTTATTAGCACAACACTTATCCATAATATTTGTGATTCAGTTTTATTTAAGAAGAATTTCTTTTACCAGAATAAATACTGCCATTACTACTACAAACACTCCAAAGCCTTTACGCAGTTTGCAGGCATCTATTTTCTTTGAAAAATAACCACCGGCAAATATACCGCCAACAGTAATAAGGCTGAAAATGCCTAAAAAACTCCAGTCAACCTGTAAGCCCGCCTGTAAATCGCCCCCAAAACCAATTAACGATTTCACTGCTATAATTACCAGTGAAGTGCCCACTGCCATTTTCATGGGCAGTTTAGAAAGTAATACCAAAGCCGGAATAATTAAAAAACCACCGCCTGCTCCCACCAAACCGGTTAAAATGCCCACAACCGCACCTTCAACCAATATCATTGGGTAGTTAAATTTCAGTTCGGTTTTTTCACTTTCCCATTGCACATCGCATTTAGAAGTTATCATAGAATAGGAAGCTGCCAGCATTAACAGCGCAAACAAAACCATTAAGAATATGCCCTTGGTTACTTCAAAGCCACCTACAGCAAAAACACTTTCGGGTATTGCCGGTAATATATACAGCCTTGTTATATACACTGCAATAAACGATGGTATTGAAAAAAATATAGCGGTTTTATAACTCACCAGTTTTCTTTTTGCATAATCAAAACTTCCTACCAGAGCAGTAACACCAACAATAAATAAAGAATACCCCGTAGCCATTACAGGGTCTATTTTTGCGGCATAAACCAATACCGGTACTGTTAAAATTGAGCCCCCGCCACCAACAAGGCCCAGCATAATACCAATAAGCGCAGCTAAAATAAATGCAATCATATTTTCTGAATTATTTGTGGCACAAAGGTAGCCTTGCAACATGGGCAATTTAGTGATAATTGTTACAGTTTTAACTTACACTTTTCGGTTGCCTTGAAAAGTAGGAGTGTAGCAATACCGAAAACATAATAATGAACGTGCCGGCAAAAAAGCCTGCATTCAGATTATTGTTTTCGCCAAAAATTAAAAATGCCAGCAGAATACCATAAACGGGCTCAAGGTTTATCGATAGTGCTACTGTAAATGCAGAAAGATGTTTCAGCGCATTTAATGAAAGTATCATGGTTATATGGGTACACACTATGGCAAGTATTGTAAGCAGCACCCAGTCAGAGGTGTCGGGCAGTAATTTTTCAACCTGAAAATAGCTTGTGTAAAAAGGCAAAAAAGCCGTTAGCAGCAACATGCCGGTAAAAATTTCATAAAACGATACTACACTGCTTTGCAGTTCTTTCACCACTTCTTTATTCAGAATATTAAAAAAAGCCCCTAAGAATGCAGCCATTAATGCCAGTATCATTCCGGTATCATACGTGTTCTCATCTGAATAAAAAATTATAGCAATGCCCAGCATGGCAAATATGCTTAAAAGCAATTCATTGCGGTTAATCTTTTTTCTTTCAATAACAGGCTCGAGCAATGCAGTAAATAACGATGTAGCCGAAAGCAGACTAAGCGTAACACTTACGTTTGAATATTTTATGCCTCCATAAAAGCATACCCAGTGTAGCATTAATAAAATACCCACAGTGGTAAGCCTTGCTAATTGCTTTCGCGTAACCAGCAGTGTGCCGTTGGTAAACTTTATATAAACAAGCAGCGATATAGAAACAATAACCAGCCTGTACCACACCAGCAATGCTTCATTGAGGTTTATGCCTCGGCCCAGTACACCGGTGGCTCCCCACAGCAATACTGCAAAGTGCATTTGAAGGTAAGATTTTGTGGTGTCTGAAAAAGACCTGTAGCGTGAAAGCATTGCAGCAGCTATAAATAATACTACTGATTGGTTTCTATAAACTTGGTAATATCACGGTCTATACCCATTAGCAGCAAAGTATCTTTTTCTTCTACAATGGTTTCCGATTGTGGCACACCAATAATATGATAATCTATAGTTTCATTACCCCTTTTATCGGTTACAGGCTGAAGACGCTTAATCGTTATCAAATTTATTTTGTAGCGTCTTCTTAAATCTAAATCGTCTAAGCGTTTACCTACAATATTAGCAGGCGCCTGAATTTCTACTATTTCATACTGGTCGGGTAATTGCATAAAAGTAAGCATACCCGGGTTCAGTAGTTTTTCTGCCACACTTATGCCCACTTCTACCTCGGGCGACACAATTTCGCTAACCCCTAATTTTTCCAGAATGATGCGCTGTGTTTTATTCATGGCGCGGGCAATAATTCTTTTCACCTTCAGTTCCATCAACGAAACAGTTATCAGAATAAGACTTTCAAAATCGCTGCCAATAGCAACAATTACGGCATCCATATCCTGAATATTCTGCGCTTTCATGGCTTTAATATCGGTAGCATCCATCGCTACTGCATAAGCAACATCGTCTCTCATGCCTTCAACTAGTTCTTCATCGCTGTCTATGGCTAATACTTCAGCACCTTTGTTGGCAAGGGTTATGGCAACGGTGCTGCCAAAACGCCCTAAGCCTATAACTGCAAAACTTCCTTTCATGGTTTGTTTATGGTGGGGTTATTTAGTTTTTATTGCTTTCAGGGTTTGTAATATTTCGTTGGCTTTCAGGGTTATAAAATATATGCCTGCTTCCAGGTTTTCTCCAAAAGCCATTTGGCCGTTTATATTTTCAGGCTTAAAGGTAGTAATATGTTTGCCCGAAATATCAGTAATTACAAATTCAGCTTTGTTAATAATCGAGGGCGACAGCTCATATTTCAGCGTAGAAGAAACATTAAAAATATTAGGCTGCGCTATCATAAAGTTTTTATCGGGGGCATGGTCGGCTACAGAAGTAAATGCAGGGCAATCAAGCGCAACATTTAAAGTATTTACTACACCCGATTGCAAAGCAACATTGCCAATAATTTTTGTGTTACAGCCCGGGGCAAAAACTCTTACGTTATAGCTGCCTTCATCTGCAATACCGGTTTTGTATGCTCCGGAAATATTGGTAAAGTCAAACCAGTTGTTGCCAATAAATTCTATTCGTGCATTTTGAATAGGAAAGCCTGTAGCAGCATTGGTTACGGTACCTTCCAGATAACCGGCTTTGGTGTAGGCAGGCGTTAGCACAAACAAGCCTTCTTCAATATCTGAAGCTATAATGGTGCCCGATGGAAAATATGGATACACTTCCCAGCAGCCTGCAAAGCCCCCTTCTGAAAGAAATGGTGAAGTATCGAAATTGCCCACTTCAATAAGGTTATCGGGGTGCGTAGCATCTACTATGGCAATACCGTCTTTATAAGCGGCCACTACCAGATAATCGCCCAAAACCCTCACATTATGTGGTATTACCTGCGAAGCAAAAGTAGTTTGGTAACGGTCTAGTTCCTTAATGTTTTCAAGGTCGCTAACATCATAAGCCGCCACAAAAGAACCATCGCGCTCATCGGTAGTAAAAAGGGTTTTGCCATCGTCAGAAAGGGCGGTGTTGTGGGTAAACCGGTTGGGCGTTTCTTTAGATGCCATAATTATCGGGTTGGCTTTATCGCTTACATCAATTACCGAAAACCAACCCTGACTAATTTCTGCCGTCCATGCCGTATCATTTCTTACAAAACAGTCGTGTACATAGTCGTTTTCATAAATGCCTAATATGGTCGGGTTTTCAGCATTGGCAGCTATATCTATCACCATAAAGCCTCTGTCGTCATACAAGCGGTCAGAAGCCACATTATTAAAACCATTTAAATAACCAATGCCGTTTTCATCAATAAAAATAGTGTGGGCAGTTTTCAGTTGCCCGCCACCGTTCCAGTATTGCCAGGTAACATTATTCGGAAGCTGAGAAAGATTTACTATTTGTAAACCCGAATCGGTTTCGTTGGTAATATAGGCATACTGGCCATAGGTTTTCATTTCGCGCCATATACCTTCGGGGCCGGGAATAAAAAACAACTCTACCGGACTATCAGGATTTGAAACATCTACTATAGAAGTGCCGGTAAGCAACCCCACTATGGCATATTCTTTATTATCGGGCGCGGTATAGCCCCATAAAGCACTTAGCTGGGTATTATATCTTAAACTGGCACGGTAAGCCACATTTTTTTGCGCCACCGAAACATAGGTGGCAAGCAACAAAACCAAGGACAACAAAAATTTTGAGAAGCTAATTTTCATAACCTCAAAATTACATTTAATACCCTGAATAGTTTAACGTTGAATTTTGTAGGGTAGGGTTTATTTTTTGATAGTGTTTTTGGGTGTTAATGGGGGATTTTTATTATCATTATATTTTTAAAGTTAAAAGTTGCTTTTTATCAATTCGGGAGTTAAATTATTTATATCTGGATTTCTTAATTCAATCTGATTTATAAAATATACTATATTATTAAAGTTTATTGGAAGAGGCATTTCAAGCTTAGAAAGTCTACTTACAACATCAACTCTGTCTACTTTAAATAATTGTTTAGCAACAGTTGGGTCTCTATTTAAAATTTGCTTAATCTCTTTCCTTAACTCGGAAGGTTGAAATTTAAGTCGATATTTATTTCTTAACATACCTTCCCAATTTTTCTCTTTAAAATGTTGATATGCTAACTCGCTAAATAAAGACTTCATTGCCAAATCATTCACTTCCAAGTTTGCGTAAATACCATTAAGTAATCTTTCTTTTTCAGAATGATTTTCCCATTCTTTTTTTGATTTGTATCTCAAACTATGGTCTATCTCATGCCAACCTTCCGACAGTATAGTTCTTAATTGAAGTTCAAATGTATGGTCAGTTAGTTGAAGCGTTGAGTTATTTGTAATTTTTGCAACTTCATTGAATGTTTCAATTTGTTTTTCGTTAAAACTGCAAATAATATTAGTACGTTTTGGTTTAAAAACAGTTGGTTCTACCTTATCTATTTCTTCGTCTATGAATGTTAATACATCTGAGAGTATTTCCTTAACTAAATTTACATCATCATAGAAGTATGTTACTATTCGGATACCAATTATGTCTTGAATTTTCTTACCTTCTTTCAAATAAGGCTTTCCTTCACTTTTTTTTCTTTCTATTTTTTCTGCGATAGAATTATTGTCTTTAACTCGGCTAAATATTCTATATAAAAGGCCAACCTTGTCAAGTCTCTCACATATATTAGAGCATATATCTTTTTCAATAAGCTGTAAATCTCTACTCATTTGTTAGTTCCCGTTATGATTTAGAAAGTTCATTGCTTCTCTTGTAATAAATCCGACATCATCTTTAAAATGCAAATACTCTTTACGAATAAGAGTATCTATTACATTATTTATTTCTTTGTCTGAATATTCAGATAATCGTTGTTTAATTACCGAAAATTTTCTTGGTTTAGGTCTCTTTTCATCAACTTGTAAGAACTGCAAAAGAACCTTATGTTCGGTTAAATTATTAACTGGCTCAATACTAATTATATCATTGTCCTTACAATACAAAGTATTTATGTCTTTTATAAATTCATTATTATCTTGACAAACATAAATAGCAAAATCATCATAAACTATTGGAGTTTTGTCATATAATGAACAGTTATAAAACTTGCAGTTTTGAAATGAAGATTTTTTAAAACATGAAGTTTTAAATGTACAGTTTTCAAAAGTGATTCCCGCAAAAACACAATTCTCAAATGTGTAGTTTAAAAAGTTTAAATTTTTGATTGCTCTATCAGCAACAAATAGTGAGTTGAAATTTCTTCTTAATTCATTTTTCAAAAAATAGTCTGCATCAAAATAAAAAATGGAATCGTAATCAAACTTGTTTTCATTATAAACTCTCCACAGTTTATCCTTATTTTCTGGACTTTGAATCTTCGAAGATTCGAGAGACTTTTGAGCGAAATCCTGAGGTAATACTTTAGTAAAATTATCTTTATAGTGTTCTTGAAATTTACCTAAAATTAAATTTTCGCTAATTAGAAAACCAAATACAAAATCATTTATAAAGCCAATATTTCCGTCTGTCTTTCTATCAAGAAATACATGGTTAGACAAAGTCTCTGTAAGTTCTTCAATTGAAGGTTTTTCTTCTGATTTATAATGCTTTATACTTTCCTGTAGGATTTTAATATTATATGCCTTAATAAAATCCTTAATTGTTTCTTTTGTTTCGGCTGTAAAATTATATTCAGACATGAAACGATTTAACTTCCTAAAAATTCTAAATTGTGTTTTATTATCTAATTTCAGATTTTGGCGTTCCCGTTCTCTTGTGAGTAAATAATCAAAATACTTATCTATCAATGTGCCTTCTTTCTTAGCTAAAAATTCTTGCAATTTTGCTAAAGGAATATTTCTTAAATACGAAAGTAAAACTGGATTAGATATTTGATTTATTGGGAATTCGTTTTGTTCGATTATTTCCAATCTCTCTTTGTTTAACCAATTTTCAATAGTCGGTTCTTTTATTTCAAATCGGGCTAATGAAAAGTTGTCAATTGAAGAATTAATAGTTTCAATAAATTCATCACTGTTTAGAATTGCTGTTTTTCTTGATGTAATGACAATTTTTGCATCATTTTGAAGTAAGTCAACTATTGTTGATAGCATACTTTCAACATCTTCTTTATTACTTTCTTTTGTAATTAATTCATCAAACCCATCAATAATCAATGGAATTCTTCCTTTGTATATCTGCTCAAGTACAACATTTTGTTTAATTCCATTCGGGAATTGGTCGTCTATTTCATTAAGCAAAATATGTTTAAAAACACGTGCTTCTCTGTTTCTTGATAGTTCAGTAAAGAATGGTAATATTTTAGAATTTTCAACCGTGATACTGTTTAATATTTCATTAGCAGTACAAGTTTTTCCAAAACCCGCTGGTGCTTCAATTATGATAAATAATGCTCCTTTTATTTCTGTGAAAAGCTCTTTTATTTTCGATATTATGCTATTTTCTTTTGAAGAGTAGGATCTAGCTTCTGTTACTTCACCGAACTTGTTTTGCATAAGAAAATCAAAGTCACTGTCAATATATTTGTAGCTGCTTCCTTCAGGTAAATTAGTTAGTTGTTTTCTGACAAAGTTTTTATACCTATTTTTTAGTTCGTTCCCTAATGGTGTTTTAATAAAAAAACCTTCAAATAGATATTCTTCAACATCTTCTATATTTCTGACAATCTTAATTTCAGTTGCGTAACCTAGTTCTGAAAATTCATTTTTAATTTTAGATACATCTGTTTTTTCATCAAAAGAGATAATTTCAGCTGCATGGTACATGCCATATTGTAATGTGTAAATTCTAATTTCATTAGTTGAGCTTTTGGCAATCTTGTAATTGTATGATTCAAAAAGTTTATCAACAATGTTTAGTCTATCATTCATAAAGTTCAATGTATTTATACTTCAAGTTCCAATTATTAATATCATTGTAGTGAAAACCACGACCTGAAAGATCATAATATCGGTCACAACACTAAAATCAATAAAGACACTTTTTGCTTAACCAATTTCTATTTTTTTAAAAGCTAGCCCGCAATAATAAGTATTTTACCTTATTATAAAAAACCATTACTTATACTTGCTAACGCCACCATTCCATGCCATAGGGTACGAGGCAATTAAAATAAGCAGCGGCAATTTTTTAAGTAGTACAACTTCGGGTCTTGGTGCCTTCGCAGCAACAAAAACCACCCAACAACAAAAAAACTGATAACAGAAAACAGACAACTGAAAACTTAACCCACCATACCCGCGCGAGGCAAGTTCACAAAAGCGGAGCTTTTTTGTGAACGATTCTTTTGGTTACTTTTCTTCTAAAGAAAAGTGACAAAGAAAAACCCACTAACCACACCAAAACGCCAAAAAACATCAAAAAAACCACCAAAATCATTAAAAACCCCCTGAAAACCCCATTTTTTGGCACTTAACTCAGGCTTCCGCCTTATCAAATTCAATCTCCGCCTTATCAAATTTCATCTCCGCCTTTCCATAATTTATCTCCGTGTTCCCATAATTTATCTCCGTCCTTCAATAATTCATTTCCGCCTTATTAAATTTTACCTCCGTCAACCCCACTGGCATCATCCGGGTCCTGAATTTTAAACAAATTGCTTAACCTTAAATCTTACGTGTAAAATGTAAGGTAGCATCGTTTAGTTTGTCAACTGCTTTATAAATGTTCTCTATATCTCCTATACTGTTAGGATTAACTTTTTCTTTTGCTATTTTATAAACCGCTCTTATGTAAAGGGTATTGGGTTTTGTCATTTCAGCCAAAACTTTAAATACCCCTGTTTCATTACTTATATCTATAATTATGTCATTAAAATTTAAGAGTCTAACATCATTATCAAACTCAATAACATATTTTATTTCGTCCTGAAAAACAAAGTCATTATAGAATGGCAAGTATCTGTTAGTGTATTTAAACCCGCTAATATTTACAAATGGAAACAGTTTGCTAACATCTAAACTAATTGTATCGCTGCTTATTTTAAGAATGCTGTTGTCATTGTATTCAAAGTTAAATTGTGATTTATAGGGAAAGGTATCGTTGCTATAAACCAAATTGTTCTTATATACTGTTGTGTTACTACTTATGTTAAAAAGTTTTTTATAATAGTTTTTATTTATTAAAGGATCTATATGGTCATATAAATAATGTCCCCTTTGAATAGTAGAAAACTGACCTGAAAGCGTAACAGTTGAAGAAAATGTTACATTTTTATCAGTAGTGCTTACCTTGCATTTAGAATTTACGATTCTATAGTTATCATTAATTGTGCTGTAGGGGGTGTTTACGAAAATAAAATTATCTTTTTCTTCCATCATTCTGCTGGCTGAGGCTGCAATTGCTGTTGTGTTTTCAAGATAAAACGGAAATTCATTTACATGCAACCCATACCTGTGATTTTTTGGATAAACATAAAAGAGGTGGTTTTTAATATTTACACCATAGTAAGAATAAACTGTTTTGTAGTATATGTTACTATGTGTATGAGTGGTGGGTAGGGTAAAAACGTAGTCTTGATTTATTTTATTTGTTCTTTTATCCAAGACTATTACGTTGAAGTAATCAGCTTTTAACAAATCTAAAAATTTATCGTACAGGTTGGTTCTGCTTCTCCACCTGATTGTATTATTCTTTTCTAAATAAAAGTGTTCGTTTTCAAGGTCGTTATTTTTACCTATTATATAGTCATAATCATCATAATAAAGCAGGCTGTCATTAACATGCTTTTGTAGGTTTAGTAAGCTATCAATAAATGAATGAGATTTTTGATAAGTAACCGCTTTATTAAAGTATTTTTTTATTGCGCTAGAGTTTTTATCTGTTCTGCTCATCCATTCAAGTCTATTATCATTAAATAGCCACTTGTTTCCATAGTTATAATATTTATACAATACAAAGCCCCAGCTGTATGGCAAGTAGTTTGTAATATTCCCTTTATCATCTGTATTCCCATAGTCTTTGGCATGTTCATAATAGGTAAATCTGGGTAAGTCAACATAATATCTTGATTGAACTTCATCATGCAACCCGTGCATGTTTTTCCACTTCCACGATAATGTTTTCATGCCGGTTAGCTTATTTATTACTCCTGCCGAATCTATAGGGCCTTCATGGTTAATGTAATTTTTTACTAGATATGAACCGGCCCTGTAAGAAAAATTAAAATCCAAAATTTGTATGGGTAAATCCTCATGGAAAAAGTAGGTGTTTGTCCATAACATTTCACCAATGTAGAAAGCGTAATCAAACTCTAAAACATCACCTGCTTCAATATTACTTATTTGGTATGAATAGGTATATGCTTTTAGAGGTCTTAATCCTAATATAGGCTGTTCTTCTTCTTTTTTTTCTTTAATTATTGCATTACAACAGTACCGTTAGGTTTTAATATTCTTGCTGCAAAATGGCTTACACTTAAATTATAGTATTTAGGTCTATCTGCTTTATTATCTGTGTTAGCAATATCATAGTAGTCAAAGTTTTTGTTATAAGATTCCGGTATTTTAACGGTAGAATAACTAGAAACTCCTTCTGCGTTTAAATATTTTATAGTTCCTTTTACCGAAACAATTGTATTGTCATTGAAGTCATTTAAAGAAATAGAAATTTCCTTATTAAAATATAATGCAGGTTCATTTGAAAATTTATGAAATATAGTATCGTCTTGTTTAAAAGGTTTTGTCCATCTATACTCTGCCGATTTATTAGTTTGAGAAAATAATGGAGTATTGCAAAACAGTGCAGCTAATAATGAAATAACAATTACCATTTTTATTTTGTCAGTTATTATTTTGGTTAATAAATTAAAACTGAATTAATAATAAGTATTTTAAATGATATTCAAATTAAATTGACTGTTGAAATATTAAAAGATAATCTTTCCTTAATAGATTCGATTTATAATTTTGTTGTGAATATTTTTATAGATATACAAAACCTGAAACCTCACACAAACAAAAAGGCCACCATTAAAACTATAATGATGGCCTTCAGTATATCTAAAATTTTCAGGCTAGTAATTAGCTAATACCACACGCTTGGTGTAATATTTTTCTTTAAAGCTAAAGGTAATGTAATACACACCATTGGCATTGCCCGATAAATCTAAATTATATTCTACATCGCTTATATTACTCATGTAAAATGCAACATTTCTGCCCAATACATCCAGTACTTTAATATCAGAAAGTTTTACGGCATCGGTAGTAGCAATAATAAGCTTGCCTGTGGTAGGGTTAGGCTGAATTAAAACTTCATTCAACACTAAATCCTGAACAGAATTGAATAATGGTATTTCAACAGTATCTAAGGTAGTACAGTTGCCCGCATCAACTACCGTTAAATAGTAAGTACCCGCCACAAGATTATTAATGGCCGATGTAGTAGCCCCGTTACTCCATATATATTGGAATGGTGCAGTACCGCTTTGCATATTTACAATTGCAGAACCATTGCCACTGCCATTATCAGGGGTAACAGTAACATCAATTAATAATCCGCCAACAATTTCAATTACGGTAGCACTTTCAGAAGCAGTACAGCCATTGTCATCAGTAACGGTAACCGTATAAGTCCCCGCATCGAGCAAGTCGTTTAGTGTTGTTGTAGCGTTATTGCTCCATGCATAACCGTAAGGCGCAACACCACCAGTAGCTTCAGCTAATATAGAACCAAACTTAGCACCACATGGTATATCGATAACAGTTAAATCTATCAGTAACGAATCGGGCTCGCTAACCGAAACCGATAAGGTTTCAAAACAGCCGGCATCATCGGTAACAGTTAATAAATAAGAGCCCGCTACTAAACCAAACAAGTTAGGCGTGTTAGCACCATTGTTCCAGTTATAACCATAAGGGGCGGTGCCGCCTGTAACCGAAATATTTATTTCACCATCAGTACCACCGGCACAGGTAACTGCTTCAATAGTTGCTGAAACAACTGGCGAACCATCACTGAAAATTTCAGCAGTTTCAGTAGCAGCACAGTTATTGGCATCGGCAATAATCAATTCATAAATACCTTCTGAAACATTTTCGTTAATAGCGGTAGAAGCACCATTAGACCAGTCATAAATATATGGTGCAGTTCCACCGGTTACGGTAGCAGTTAACGAGCCATTACCTTGATTACAATCTTCATTCACTGTAGCAATGCTAAGCTGTAAAGCATCGGGTTCAGTAATGGCATTCGATTGTGCCGTAGCACTGCAACCTGCCCCTGAAGTTACAGTAACATCATAAACCCCCGTTGAAAGTCCGGTAACGGTAGCAGCAGTTGCTCCATTGCTCCATAAATATTGAACAGGGCTAACACCATTGGTAATGTCAGCGGTAACAGTGCCGTTATTCAATCCGTTACAGGTAATATCAGTTTCTGTTAAATCTATAGCCGGAAAGTCATTTACTACAATATACCCCTGCAAGGTTAAAGAGTCGCTGCCATTGGCATTAGAAACTTTTAGTTTTACAGGAAAAGTACCCGGTGTATTATATGTTACGGTTGGGTTTTGATCAGTTGAAGTAGCAGGGCTGCCACCGGTAAATGTCCATTCCCATGTATCAGGATTATTAACAGAAGCATCAGTAAAGTTTACCGTTAAACTTCCGCAGGCGGCAGTATTATCAGCAGAAAAATTAGCTACAGGTCCATCGGGTACATTAGCACAAATACCTGAAACTATAACATCATCAATAAAAACATTATTTCCATAATCGTTATAGCTTTCAAAACGAATACGAACATCAGCATTACCATCATAAGTACTTAAATCTAAAGTGTAACATGGTGCACCCACAGTGCCACTAAAACACCAGTCATCGGCAACTGTAGGAACAAAGTTTGCAGTTTGTGCACCGGCAGTAGCAAAAGTACCTTGCCCGCTTTCACCGGCAGCCAATAATCTGTTCCATGTAGTACCCCCATCACCTGAAGCATAAACGATTAATGAGTCTCTGTTAACAATTGCACCGCCACCTTGCGGTAAATAACGTCTGTGTGCATGTTTAAAGGTTAATGTAGCATCAATAACATTTGATAAATCTAACGATTTAGAAACCAGACGATCTCTTTGGCCTATTGTTTCATAGGCATAGTGATTTAAATAAGCCGCATTAGTACCTGGCGGGTTACCTTGAACAGCAATAGTCGCCCAGCTAATAGCATTATCAGGGTTTTCTACAGTCCATCCGTTAGTAGCAAAGCCGCTTTCAAAATTTTCATTTAACACTACCACAGCACCGCCTGTTGTAATGCTGATGTAATTGGTTTTTACAATGGTATCTCCACCCGAAATTAAGGTTACATCATAGTCGCCAAAATTATTGTAAATAACCTGTGGGTTTGCTTGCGTAGAAGTTGCAGGCGAGCCACCGGGGAAAAGCCATTGTCTGCTTCCGGGGCTGCAAGTAGTAACATCTGTAAAACTTACCCTTAAACCCGGGCAGCCCGAAACTGCATCAGCAGTAAAATCGGCTACAGGCTCATTAACTACAACAAAAGCCTGTTTTGTAACTGTGTTATTTCCGTATGGGTTAGTAGCGGTTAAAGTAACTGCATAAGTGCCCGGAGTGTTATAAGTAACTGTTGGGTTTTGTTGTGTAGAAGTAGCAGGTGTTCCACCGGGAAAACTCCACGACCAGGCCGTTGGGTTATTAGAAGATAAATCGGTAAATGAAACACTTCTCGGGGCACAACCGGTAGTATTTGTTGCAGAAAAATCAGCAACCGGTGGTATGGTTACCACAATATTAGTATCAGTTATTCTGAAAAAATCTACCCCGCCTTCAACAAGGTGCCCATTACCTACATCGTCATTGGCAATAAAAGAAACGGTCATATTTGCCGTTGGCGTAATAAAATCTCTTATTCTGAAATCTCTTTGCACCCATTGAACATTGCTGGTAATTCTTTCTACAGTTACAGTTTGTTGTCCGTTAGAAATTCTTACTACCAAACTATCATTAGGGGTGCCGTTTCCTCCGGCATTATAAAACCACGCAGCATATTTTAATCTTGGGTCGTTGTAAGACGATAAGTTCATAGATGGTGAAGTAAGCGTGGCAATAGCATCATCCACATCGTCTGTTCCGGCTGCACCGCCACCATTTCCGGTTATATAAGCTTCGCTACCAAAATCGTTGGTAACATCAGCACCGGGTGCCGATTGCACGTTATTAAACAATGTGCCAACAGGAATGCCTCTAACCCAGGCACCGGTTGCCGTTTGGCTTAAATTCTGAATTTGCTTGCTCCAGTCAAATTCCAACACAAAATCATCGTAGTAGCCTTCTTCTAAATCAATAACTATGGGGCTGCTGCCTTGCTGAACATTTACATTGGTAAGCTGCTTGGTTACATAGCCCCATTGGCCTGCGTAGAAAGTGTAAGTGCCTTCGGCAATATTGTTTATTACAAAGTTGCCTTGTGCATTACAAGTTGCTGTATAATTATTGCTTCCTGCATTAAAACGCACTTTAGCATTGGGTATGCCTTGTTGAGTCGCAGCATCTCTTACCGTACCTGCAATATTTACAGGGTTTACAATTTGACAAACATTAGAACTTAATAATTGAACTCTTCTAGGTGAGTTATTCATTACCGTAATCATTCTTGTCTTTTGGCACTGTGTAAACAAGTTCATACAGGCATCATTAGAATAATCCATATAGTTTTGAACCATATCTACGTTACCACAACTTTGGGTGCTGGTGTTACATCCTTGGTTAGCAGCATCTGAAGGCGGAGTGTCAGCACAAAAATCATCAACGGTACAACCGCCATCACCCCATATATGTCTTAAGCCCAGCCAGTGTCCTACTTCGTGAGTAGCTGTTCTGCCTCTGTTAGAAGTACCCGATAAATTCCCAACTCTTCCAAACGCTCTAAACCAGCAAACTATACCATCGGTATTGGCATTTTGTGCGCCACCGGGCATACCTTGTAAACCGGAACCTTGAGGAAACTGCGCATAACCCAACAATCCGGTGTTTCCAAAATCAACAGTCCAGATATTGAAGTATCTGTTTGGGTCCCAGATAGTTTGTGGTTTTAGAGTAGCGTCAATAGCGTTAGTACTCCACGTTGCCTGTCCGCCATTTACCCTCCGAATTCCGGGTTCTGCCAAAGGCACCCCATTAGGGTCAACCTGAGCCGGACAAAATTCAATTTCAATATCAGCTGCCACACCCTGAAACTGAGCCAGCGTATTTACTCTATCGCTATTCAGTCTTCTGAAATCTTCATTCAAAACATCTATTTGTGAATTTACCTGAGCCTGAGAAATATTTCTGCCTGTACCTACAGCTTCGCCATTATGTACCACATGCACTATAACCGGAATGGTAAGAATCTGTCTGCTTCTTTGTTGCGGGGTAGGCTGACTCATTTTTTGCTGAAGCCAGTTTTCAAAATCTTGTAAAGATTCACCGCCAACGGTTCTGCTTCTTAAAATACTGTCAGTTTGCATGGTGGCACAGCGCTCGGCAGTTTGTGCAAATGAAACCTGAACAACTGATACAACAACGGCTAAAAGTAATAGCCTGCGGAAAAAATTAATCATGTGGGTTAATAGAGGTTTTGGTTATTTATTATTGGTTTTAACAATTTTTTTGAAATAACTCCATTTGTTGGTATAAAGTTTAAGAATATAAGTGGAGTTAGGTAAATCAGCCAAATTAATTTCAGCAGGAATATTATTTCCTAATTTTAAATTAGCTTCAAAAACTTTAACGCCTAAAGCATTATACACGATAGCTTTGGTTTGTTCATTGCCAATAGCATCAAGGTTTATGTTTACTTTTCCGGTAGTGGGGTTAGGATATACTGAAACATACTCTGCAATATTTTTTTCAGTAATACTGCTGGCAGCATCAATATTTACAGAAAGCACTTTCCAGCATCCGTTTGCATCAGAAACGGTAAGGGCATAAGTTCCTGCTGCAAGATTACTTATATCAGAACCGGTTGCACCATTGCTCCATGCATAACCATAAGGTGCCACACCACCGCTTACACTTACCGATGCACTGCCATTGTTGCCTCCGGTGGCAGGTGTAGTGCTTACTAAAACATTAATAGGCGAGGGGGCGGTTATAGTGTAGGTATCAGTAAAACTACAGCCATTGGTATTAACAGTAACGGTATAACTTCCTTTTGCCAAACCAAAAACACTTGAGGTATTAGCTCCGTTATTCCAGTTATAGGTAACAGGCGGTGTTCCGTTAGTAACTGTAAGTATTATAGAGCCGTCATTATTGTCTTCGCAAAGCGTAACATTATTAACGGTTGCACTTACCGATATACCTTGATTAGAAACATTTGCGGTTGAAACAGCACTGCAACCATTTGCATCAGTTACGGTAAGCGTATAACTTCCCGGTGCAAGATTATTCAGGTTCTGAGTGGTAGCACCGTTAGACCATGACAAGCTGTATGGCGGTTGCCCACTTGATAAATTTGCCGTAACCGATCCATTATTACCGCAGGTAGTGTTGGTAGCAGTTAATGATAATCCGGGATTAGCTCTTACGGTTACTAATGCGTTTTGTGTTTTAGTATTACTTCCGTTGCTGTTTGAAACAGTTAAAGAAACATTAAACGTACCTGCCGAATTATAGGTAACTACAGGATTTTGCGCAGTAGAAGTGGCCGGAGTTCCGCCCTGGAAAGTCCAGCTGTATGATGTAGGGTTTCCGGTAGAAGTATTAGTGAATGTTACCGAAGAACCTGCACATAAAGTAGTATTGGTATTAGTAAAATTAGCTACCGGTGCTGAAGGTGCCGAGGCACATACAGTGGCCCTGATAAGATGTGATACATCTTGCCCCCAGCTATTAGCCGAATTGTAAGATATCCAGGTATTGTTACTCAACTTTTCCCAGGCAGTGCCGGGGTTGGTTTGTCCGTCTTCGTTAGTAATTAATGCCAGTGTATCTCCTGAAGCATAGGCAAATTCAATACCTGCATAAAATGCACCATTAACTGTAACAGGCGGATTAAACATTACTGTAGTAAAACGGGTATTGGCAACATCTGCTGCTGCTGCACCATAAGTAACAGTAGCAGTGCTCAAAACAGTATTTGGCGCGCCACCGGTACCATTTGAATCCCAGATTCTTACATTGAAGGTTTTAGTTGGAGTATTTGATTTGGCAACTGCAAAGAACAATTGTACCTGACTCACCGTACTTCCTGAAGTAGCAGTAAAACGTTCGGCTTTAGCAAGGTCGCCATATTCATTGTGGCCTGAAACATAACCAATTCCTGCTGAATACAGCGATGGTGAATCGGTTGCCTTGAAATTAGATAATGTATCGCAAGTAGCGCTGTTGGGTGGCAATACCGTTATATAACCTGTTTTGGTTTCAGTATCGCTTGAACCCGTTTTAGAAGCTGTAAGTGTTACCGTGTAAGTTCCGGCAGTATTATAAGTTATGGTTTGCGGATTTTGAACAGTAGATGTTCCGGGAGTAGCTCCTTGAAATGTCCAGCTCCAAGAGGTTGGGTTACCCGTAGATAAATCGGTGAAGTTGATACTTTGCCCTGCAAAAATAGTAGTGCTGCTGGCAGCAAAGTTTGCTGCTACATTGGTAGCACCACAAGGGCCTGTACCTTGTAACGTGGTAGGGTTGGTACCTGCCGGGTCTAGCCAGGGTCTTAATCTTCTATCGTTGGTTGTTCCATTCGATTCCCAGCTGTAAGAAAATTTGCCATACACCGTTTGGTAACCTGAAGGGTTGCTGCAACTTAAATCTACTGAACCTGCTGAAGCAATACCCACTACTAAGCCACTATTATTAAATAATGACGAACCTGAAGAGCCTTGCTCTATAATACCATAACCATTGGCAGTGGCAGCCCAAGCTACTGCCCAACGTGCGCCACTGGCATTTGGAAACCCTGAATGATTATATGATTGTGTTGCTTGAGTATAGGTAGAAATCTTTTTTATATCGCCCGCACCATGGTGAATACCTACACCCGATGAACTTGCGGTGTTGTTTCTATTCCAACCGGCATAATAAGGGTTATAGCTTGCCGGTATAGCATCATCTAATTCCACTAAATAAAAATCTGAACCGGAATTGATGCCACCTGTAGAGCGCGACCTGAATATACAGCCGGTTCTGGTTTGTGAGGCTAAAGTACCTTGCGAAGAAGGGTTGCTGCAACCCGGTGCTTGATAATTAAAATAAAAAATCCATTGGGTTAAATTACTGGTGCTAGCCCCATCGCCACAGTGGTCGGCAGTAAGAACATAATTTTTGCAATCCTGCGCAGTATTATTCAGCAACGAACCTGAACACCAGCCTGCCGAAGAACCAATTCTTAACAAAATTCTTACCACCGCATTTCTCTGGTTTTGCCAGTTGGCCCCTTCACTGCAATTTACGTTCACCATACAATTCAGAGCATCTCCAAAGTCTCTTTGATTGCCTGACCTTGGTGTTTCAATACCTCTGTAGAAATAAGAAACATCTGAGATATTGATGATGGCTTCCTGTGTAACTTCAGCAGGCTGAAAATATTCCAGCACTACTGTTTCACCATAAGTAAATTCAGTATTAAATACTCCTGTTTCATGATGATTGGCTGAAGTATAAGCTCCTAACACCTGAGATTTATCGGCATTATATAAGTACAATTTTCCTTTTTCAGGCAACCAAAATCTGTCAAAAAATACAGCCGTAGCTTTAGCATCGGGCAAGGTAATTTGCAAACGCCATATTTTGCTGCCATCGC
Source organism: uncultured Chitinophagaceae bacterium (assembly GCA_964543705.1). Classification (GTDB taxonomy): domain Bacteria; phylum Bacteroidota; class Bacteroidia; order Chitinophagales; family CAIOSU01; genus CAYSGX01. The sequence continues at coordinate 17,530 of CAZIZP010000007.1, read as the reverse complement.
TTAGCGTATGCCATTTGCCCGAGTTTTGTGTATTCAAATTCACGGGCAATAATCTTGCAATAGCGTAAAAATCTTTTTGGTTGTCTTCTTCTTCAATAGCTGCCAAATCAGGCTTTGGAACAATTACCCTTCCTGCATCAGGCAAATTATTCAGAATAAAACTTGGGGGTGTGCCGCCCTGGCTTTCCTGTGCTGTAATTTGCTGAATAAAAAGAAAACTGAAAAGTACAGCCGTAAAAAGTTTATGCATTTTAAATTGCTTTATGAATATTAAACTGAAAAAAATGATTTGCTAAAGTAAGGAATAGTATAGTAATATGAAATCCAATATTTTACCTATGTTAACAACTATAATACGTTAAAACTCAGACTAATTTAAAAACATGAAGGCTACACGTAAACATCATTTATGTAACATGGGCTTAAAATGGAAAAATAATTGTGCTTATAACACCATAAATTCAATACAGTTTATAACACATTTTTTTGTTTTCATTTTTTGTTCTTAGTCTTGCAACGTAAAGTGGTGGTTGCAATTTGTACCGAAAACATTTACTTTACCTTCATGTTAATTCAAAAAAATAGGGTGTAGTATGGCTAAGAATTTACTTATTGTTGAGTCGCCTGCAAAGGCAAAAACCATAGAAAAGTTTTTGGGTAAAGATTTTAAAGTTACTTCCAGCCAGGGGCATATTCGCGATTTGGTGAAAGGTAATAAAGCCATAAAAATTAAAGAAGGCTTTCAGCCTGTATATGAGGTGTCGCCCGATAAAGAAAAAATTGTTTCCGATTTAAAAAAGCTGGCGAAAGAGGCTGAAGAAGTTTGGTTGGCAACGGATGAGGACCGCGAAGGAGAAGCCATTTCATGGCACTTGTGTGAAGTGTTAAAACTTGATCCCAGAAATACCAAGCGCATTGTATTTCATGAAATTACCAAACCTGCAATTCAAAAAGCAGTTGAAAACCCGCGCAACATTAATTTAGATTTGGTAAATGCCCAGCAGGCCAGACGTGTACTAGACAGATTAGTAGGCTTTGAACTATCGCCACTGTTGTGGAGAAAAATGAGCATGAAAGGCGCACTTTCTGCCGGAAGAGTACAATCGGTAGCAGTAAGATTAATTGTAGAGCGTGAAAGAGAAATTCAGCAATTCAATGCTACTTCTTCATTTAAAGTAAATGCCTTTTTCGATGTAAAAGATGCCAAAGGCAAAGTATCGAAACTAAAAGCTGAACTTCCGAAGAAATTAGACGATAAATCGCTGGCCGAAAAGTTTTTGAATGAATGTAAAGGGGCTGTTTTTACGGTTAAAGACATACAAACTAAGCCGGCTAAAAAATCTCCTGCTGCCCCTTTCACTACTTCAACATTACAACAGGAAGCCAGCCGAAAACTATATTTTCCGGTAGCAAAAACCATGATGGTAGCCCAAAAGCTTTACGAAGCAGGGTACATTACCTACATGAGAACCGACTCTACCAATCTTTCTGATACCGCTATTGAAGCCGCTTCAGCAGAAATTAAAAAAAGCTATGGCGAAAAATATGTGCAAACCCGTAAATACAAAACCAAAAACAGCAGCGCACAGGAAGCTCACGAAGCCATTCGCCCTACTTACTTTGAAAACCACACTATAGATGGCAATAGCGATGAGCAACGCCTGTATGAATTAATCTGGAAACGTGCGGTGGCTTCGCAAATGAGCGATGCCGAACTGGAAAGAACCACCGTGCGCATAGATATTTCAACCAACAAAGAAGAGCTAACTGCCAGTGGCGAAGTATTAATTTTCGATGGTTTCTTAACCTTGTATATTGAATCGGTAGATGATGATGCGCAAGATGAAGAATCATCGGGCATATTGCCGCCTATTAAAGCAGGCGAAGTATTGGCATTAGATAATATGGTGGCTCGTCAGCGTTTCACCAAAGCTGCACCAAGATATAATGAAGCAACACTGGTAAAAAAACTGGAAGAATTGGGCATTGGTCGCCCTTCTACTTATGCGCCTACCATTAGCACTATTCAGAAAAGAGAATATGTAATTAAGAAAGATAAAGAAGGGGTAGAACGCGCTTATGATGTACTTACTTTAAAAGATGGTGCCATTCAAAGTAAAACTGAAACGGAGATTACAGGTGCAGAAAAAAGCAAATTGTTTCCTACCGATGTGGGCAGCTTGGTAAACGATTTTTTAACCGAGCACTTCAATAATGTTATGGATTATGGCTTTACCGCAGCCATTGAACAACAGTTTGATGAAATTGCCGAAGGCAAAATAGAATGGAACAAAATGATTGGTGGTTTCTACGATCCGTTTCATGCCGATGTAGAAAAAACCGCAGAAACAGCACAGCGTGTAACGGGTGAAAGATTACTGGGCGAAGAACCAGGCACCGGAAAACCCGTTTTTGCCAAAGTAGGCAGGTTTGGCCCTATGATTCAGATTGGGCAAACTGAAGGTGAAGAAAAACCACGCTTCGCAAAACTGAAAGCCGACCAGTCGGTTGAAACCATTACGTTAGATGAAGCTATGCAGCTCTTCAGGCTACCCAGAAATTTAGGCGAATACGATGGGGTAGAATTGATTGTTAACGATGGGCGTTTCGGGCCTTATGTAAAATACGATAAGCTGTTTGTTTCGCTGAAAAAAGCCGACCCTTACGAAATAACCCTGGAAGAGGCTATACAATTAGTTAAAGACAAATTAGAGGCTGAAAAAAATAAAGTAATTCAGGTGTTTGAAGCTGAAGGCATTGAAATTTTGAATGGCATGTATGGCCCTTATATTAAAAAAGGCAAAGACAATTTTAAAATACCGAAAGGCACCGACCCTAAAGCCCTTACTTTAGAAGAAGTTCAGGATTTAATTGCCAATGCACCAGAGAAGAAAAAGAAGTTTCCGGCTAAAAAGAAGAAATAATAAAACACTATGGAAACTAAAGAATTAAAATCGCTTATTACGCTGCTCGATGACCCCGATAAGGAGATATTCGACCATGTGGCAGGTAGGTTGCTTTCTTTGGGCACAGGTGTTATTCCTTCTTTAGAAAGCGCATGGGAAGAATCGGTTGACCCTGTTTTGCAAGAACGCATTGAATCGCTTATTAATAAAATTCAGTTTCATTCTTTAGAGAAAGAAATTATTTCGTGGTCGGCCGATAGTGAAGCTACATTGTTTGAAGGCTCGGTATTAGTTGCCCGCCATCAATACCACGATTTAAATGCCGATACTTTAAAAAATTACTTAGACATTGTAAGGCGTGCCATTTGGTTAGAATTGAATCACAATCTTACTCCGTTTGAGCAAATAAATGTGTTTAATCATATTTTCTACGGGCTGAAAGGTTATAGCGGCAAAGCCGGTCACGACCCTAACAGTTATTACATCAATAAAGTAATTGAATCGAAAAGTGGCAATGCCGTTTCGTTAGGCATTATTTATCAAATACTGGCAAGAGAGTTAGATATACCGGTGTATGGTGTAAACCTTCCAAGGCATTATGTTTTAGCTTATTGCAAAACCATGCTAAGCGAAGAAGAACTGCAACACGACCAGCAAAAAAATGTATTGTTTTACATAAACCCTTTAAGCAAGGGGGCCATTTTTACCCGCAACGAGGTAAAAGCCTATTTAGAAAAAATTAATACTGAAGAGTCGCCTGCCTGCTTTACACCTTGCAGCACCAAAGAAACAATAAAGCTGCTAATAGAGCATCTTATTTTTTCTTACGAAGAACAAAAAAACACTTTCAAAGCCGAAGAGTTAAAGCAAATGCTTTCGTTGTTATAAACTGAAAATAAAATGAAAATATTTGTAAGTGGCATAGGAACCGATGTGGGCAAGTCGGTAGTAAGTGCCGCCATTGTAGAAGCCACCGGTGCCGATTACTGGAAACCCGTTCAAACAGGCGATAAAGACACCGATTTTGTTAGCAGCCTGGTTACCCGCCCTTTTCGTTTACATCCTGCCATTTATACGTTTCAAAAACCGGCTTCGCCACATGTTGCTGCAGCTTTAGAAAATGCAGTTATTCAGCCTGAAAAAATATTATTGCCCGAAACTGAAAACAATCTGGTAGTGGAAGGTGCTGGGGGGGTATTAGTTCCGTTGAATGATAAGTTTTTAGTTATAGATTTTATTCAACAACTAAATATCCCGGTGGTATTGGTTTCTAGAAACTATTTAGGCTCTATAAACCACACGCTGCTGTCTATTGAAGCATTAAGGCAAAGAAATATAAAACTGTTGGGCGTAGTGTTTAATGGCACACCTAATGAAGCCACCGAAAAAGCTATTTTGCAATTTGGCAATACCCAAAAACTGGGCAGCATTGCCGAAGAAGATACAATTGATAAAGCCACTATATTAAAATACACCCCTGTATTTAAAAACCTCTTTACTAATTATTAGGCGGAATTAATTTAGGGTTGTTTTTATTGTGATTTTAATTGAAGGTTAAATAATGCCCCGCTAGGCGGAGTCTCTGACTCCGTCTTGGTGTAATTTAATCTCTGATTAAAAAGACACCTTCGCTTGCATTTTACAAGTGTACATTTAACCTGTCTCCGGCACATAAGCTTCTACTAAAATATAGTAGCCTAAGAACAAATAAGTTTATTTGCACTGGAAGTCTTAGATGGTTTGATTTAGGGTTATAGAATCTTGAACAACGAGTTATTGCAAAACATCTCGGACAGAGGGAAAACTAATTGAATTAATTCTTCATCAGTTTCTTCACTTCGTAGTAATCTTCATTTTTTAGATGCAAAATATAAACGCCTTTTGATAAAAAATCTGTGTTAAATTTCTCGTATGTTTTTCCTGCTAATACAGTTTTTCCTAAACTATTAATTAATTCAAAATCAAACACAATGTTAGACTTGAAATTTAATATGCTTGTAAATGGATTAGGATAAACTTTTACAAATTCTGGACTCGAAGGAGAAATTAATTTTGTATTTCCCTGACAAGCGTAGCTGAAAATTTTATTTTGTGTTGAGAAATGTAAATAACCCAAAAGTGTATCAGTGCCTGTAATAACCTTATAGAAATAATAATAAGGGCCATTTACAGGATAAAGATGATGGGTTAATACCTTTGTAAAAGCTCCTCCATAAAAATAACTGTTGTAAATACTTATGGAACCAGTCTTCCATAAAGTATCATTTGATAAAAATAGTGTGTCTCCCTCAAGATGTTTTTTTGCAACTGTATGAAGTATTGTATCTTCTTCAGTATAAGGTATATTTCTAACAGTAAAATGAAATGAATCTTGTGTTGTCAATATAAAATTATTATTTAGAGCACTTAATACATATCGTGAAACACTACCTCCTAAGCCTCCGCTTGTTCTATACGATAATGTGAAGTCAAAAGTACCATCGTGGTTAACATCAATGTTTTCAATTCCTGAATAATTATGATGGCTATGTCCTTGCGCAGTTATGATTTGCTGATAAGGGAAAAAACTTGTTACAATCATTTCTTCTGTTTGTCCTGCTGTAATAAAATTCTGCTGTGCAGAAATTTCAGAAAAAATTAAAAACAATGTGAAGGTTAATAGACTTTTCATTTTGCCAATGATAATAATATTTTCAAAAGATATCATTCTTTTCGTGTTAGTAATAGCTCCGCTACAACCGCCATCTAAATATTTATAAGTTTATCAAGTTGTACGAAATTTTTAATTGCAAGTACATACTATAGGATTTTTAAAAACTCGCTAGCCGGAGTCTTTCCTCAGCAGTTACTTCAGCTGCGAAAGCAAAATCAAATAAAACACTCTTGCAGTATTTACCCAACTATTTCTTTTTAAGTTCTTCAATTTGTCCCATAGCAAATTTCTTTGTTTGTTCATCACCGTATTTCAATGTCAACTCATAATATTTTATGGCGTTAATATTGTCAGATTTTAACTTGTATGCGTGTGCAATATTACTCAATACTATATAGTCTTTTGGGTTTAACTTTTCTGCTTTTAAAAGCGATTCAAGTGCCTTATCATATTGGTTTTTGAGCATATACACTATTGAAAGGTTTGATAAGCTTTCAATATGTTCAGGGTAATATTTAAGAACTGTTTCAGCAATTCTTTTCATATTATCCAGTAAGTCGTCATTTTCAGTATTGTACAATTGTAATTGATAATTCTGTATAGAACTTAACATAAATTCTTTTGGGTTATCAAGTGGTTTGCTGTCAGCCCAGGTCCATTTATTTTCATTAATTGCTGAGTAGTCAATGGTTTTAGTTATTTCTTTTGTAAAGTTTTCATAATCTTCAATTTGCCCTAACATGTAAATTTTTCCAAAACGCATATCAAGTCTGTTTGGGTATATCTCAAGTCCTTTGTCTATATAGTCAAAACCCTTTCTCAAAATGTCTTGGTCATAGTAAGTGTCACTATACATATAAGCAACAGGTTCTTTTTTAGAACTGTCCTTATCCATGATTTGAAGAACATCACTACCTTTTGGGTTTTGCCCAAGAGTTACAATTTCTTTTTTGCTCTTTTTTGCGAAATAGTTAAAATAAGCAACGTATAGTTCAGGGTCATTGCTATTCGTCTTTTCCCATTTTTCTAAAAGCTGCTGTTGCGCTAAGGTGTCTTTCTTAGAAATAAGCTCATAAAATTGCTTTTTAAATGTCTGTCCGTTTGCCAGATTAAATATCAAAGTCCAACCAAAAATTAAAATTGCTTTATATTTTATCATTCTTTTTCGTGTTAGTAATAGCTTTAATGTGTTTTTAGGGTATTACATGTTGTTTAACCTAACCAAATATACTTTCTGTTTTTTATATTATATAATACTGCCCCAAAACCGAAAAAAAACAAGCTGGCAACAAAGCACAATCGCCTTGCAACAAAATATAACGGCCTTGCAACAAAGCATAAATCATAAGAATCAAACCATAAAATCCTTGCAACAAAATATTAAGCTTATGCAACAGAGCATAATGCTCTTGCAACAAGGTATAATATTCTTGCAACAAGGTATAATATTCTTGCAACAAGGCATAAACCCCATGCAATAAAGCATAAAGTTCGTGCAACATAGTATAATGTTCTTGCAATAAGACATAAACCCCATGCAACAAGGCATAAGCCGCAAAACTGATTGAATCGTCTGCTACTACCGCCATCTGACTACTTTTAAGCTCGCCCCGTTATACGTAATTTGAAATTACGAGTATGTATTGTTTATTTTTTTTCATTCACATTGCCATGCTTACATCTTGAACCATAAACTACAAGCAATAAATTTTATATTAGCCTGCGATGACTGAAAAACAACTGCTACAACAGCTTAAAGATACGCTTGCAGCACATGCCGATGCCGAAAAAGCCAAGCCTATGGCAGCCTACATGAAAAATCGTTTTATTTTCTTCGGAATAAAACAGCCCGATAGAAAACTATTAACTAAACCTGTTTTAAAACAATTATCGCAATTGCCACCACAACGCCACGCTGCTGTTGCAAAACATTTATGGCAACAACCCGAAAGAGAACTGCATTATTGCTGCATTGAGTTTTTAGAAATGTGCAGAAAAAACTGGCAGGAAGATATTATTGAAACCTTTGAGTGGATGATACAACAAAACAGTTGGTGGGACTCTGTAGATACTATTGCTTCTCATCTGGTTGGCGAATATTTTAAAAAGTTTCCGAAGCAAATAGAAACCATAGTATTGCGCTGGAGCAACCACGAAAATATGTGGCTCAACCGCACCGCTATTTTATTTCAGTTAAGCTATAAATCTGCAACCGATGAACCATTATTGTTTCAGGTTATAAAGCAACATTCACAATCCGGTGAATTTTTTATTCAGAAAGCTATTGGCTGGGCATTGAGGCAATATGCATATACCCAACCCGAAGCTGTAAAACAATTTGTAGCAACAAATGTGTTAAAACCTTTAAGCAAAAGAGAAGCACTGAAACATTTTCAGAGTTCTTAGAAAAACAAATTACAAATGCTAACACCGAATATCGTAACGCTAAACAATATATAAATTCAAAACTCTAAAATTCTAAATATTGGAAACACTACATTACCATCCGTTTAGATTTTTTTATTTTCAATTTAAAACTTGTTTCGGATTCAGAGATTAGGGTTTAGAATTTCCAGAAAGTTCGTTTCAAGAAAGTATTACTTGTATGGTATTGCCTGCCCAATATTATAATCAGCTAATTATAGCATTGTTAAATAATACAAGTATCGTTTTATTTCTATTTGCTATTTTTGAAATTGCCTAAAACCAACAAGGCTTTCATGCAGAAACATTTGTCAATTTTATTTTTTGCCATACTATTTCTTGCAAGTTCCTTGTGGGTGAAATCGCAAACCTTAGATTTAGGTAACGATACCATTATCTGCAATTTTAATGGCTACACCTTAGATGCAGGCGCAGGGTTTACCACTTACGAATGGTCAACCGGTGCAACTACACAAACAATAACCGTGTTTTCTTCTGAAATTGTTACCGTAACAGTTACCGATGCTCAAAACAATGTTTTTACCGATGAAATAGATGTTTACTTCAGCTTTCCGCCTATTGTAAATTTTGAATATGAATCAGATTGTGCAGGTAAGCCTATTCAGTTTTTCGATAACTCGAATATCTTTTTCGACCCCCTTGTTTCATGGTTGTGGGATTTTGGCGATGGCACTACTTCGCAAGATTTAAATCCTGTTCATATATATGACACCTCAGGCTTTTTCACCGTAACACTTACTGTAACCAACAGTCGCGGATGCGATTCTTCTTACAGCACTTTGGTAGAAATATTTCCTTTACCATTTGTAGATGCAGGCACCGATACTACCGTAAATGTCAATGAGCCGTTTAGCTTTAACGCCACCTCATCGCCCAACGTAACTTACCAGTGGCAACCTCCCGTTTTCTTAAACGATGCTTTTATTTTAAATCCGGTAATTAGCCCTTTAACTAATGTAACCTACACCCTTACTGTTACCGATAGTTTAGGTTGCCAGAATAGTGATACTGCAACGGTAAATGTAAACCTGCCGCCAACAGCTATCAGCAGAGAAACAAGCATAAACCCTAACAGCAACGCATTATTCACCAATACACAATTAGGCAATGATGCCAATAACGATTCTTTAACCATAACCATTATTACTGAACCTGCAAATGGAAGTGTAGTGATACAAAACGATTCAGTATTTTATTTTCCTGATGAAAATTTTTCAGGCACCGATACTATTGTTTTTCAGGTATGTGATACCGGCAACCCACCACTGTGTTCGCAGGGAACTATTATTGTTAGTGTAGGCAACTTAAGGCCTTCGGCTATTGATGATACGGTAGAAACAAATATTAGTGAAACAATAACTTTTAATGTTATTAATAACGACACCGAGTTTAACAACGACCAGCAAATAACCATAGACTTTATCAGCGAGCCTGAAAATGGAAGCGTTTCAGATTTAAATAATGGTAATCTTAGTTATACCCCAAATTTTGGCTTTATAGGTACCGATTCATTTTATTATGTTATTTGCGATAACGGCCAGCCTGAATTGTGCGACACAGCCCGGGTATATGTTGTGGTAAAAAACATTCCGCTGTTTATTCATAATTCATTCTCGCCCAATGGCGATGGCGTTTTCGATTTTTTTATAATTGAAGGCATTGTAAGTTACCCTGAAAGTAAATTGCTGGTTTTTAATCGTTGGGGCGAAGTAGTATTTGAGGCAACAGGATATAATAATGATTTTGATGGTTTTACGGGCTTTAAAGAAGAATTGCCCGATGCTACTTATTATTATCATTTAGATTTAAAAGATGGCTCAAAACCTTTAACCGGATATTTAGTTTTAAAACGTTGAAAAAGCTACTCTACATAAAACTAATATTGCTGTTGTCTTTCAGCCTGAAAGCACAAACAGAAGCCATGTACTCGCAATATCTGTTCAATAAACTGGTTTTAAATCCTGCGTATGCCGGCAGTCGAGAAGGCTTATGTGTAGTATTGGATTACCGCAACCAGTGGACAGGCATAGATGGCGCACCTACTTCTATGGTAGCATCATTTCACTCTTTGTCGAAAAACAGAAAATATGGTTTTGGTGCTAATTTATACAACGATAAATTAGGCATACTAAATACTTATGCTTTCAATGGCAATTATGCCTATCGCTTTTTCATAGGAAAAAATGTATTGTCATTGGGTATCAATGCAGGCTTATCATACAGCAATGCCACTATTAATGATTTAACCGCTTTTCAGCAAGGCGATGTTTCGGCATTTAACGATATGGGGCGCACCCAAATAATTCCCAATGCAGGTGCAGGTATATATTTCAAAAACAAGCGCATGGCAATAGGGCTTTCTATTCCGCAGATATTAAATGATAAAATGCTGAAAAATGTTGCCGTCCCGGTTTCTAACCACTATTACTTTTCATTCGATTATTTAATAAATGTCGGAAAGCAATATAATCTGCAAGGGCAAAAAGTTGCCTTAGTACCTTCGTTACTTATGAAGTATGTTCCGGGCACCAATTTTCAGGTTGACTTTAATATGAATACTGTTTTGTATTCGCAATTCTGGTTAGGCTTTGGTTACAGAAGCGATAACTCGTTCATATTTTCAGCACAATACTCGTTAAATAAGTTTGTGAAAAATTCAACTACCAGTTTCAGAGTAGGCTATGCTTACGATTTGGCAGCAAAGCAATATAGAAGAGCAGCAGGCGGCACTCATGAGGTGTTATTAATGTTCGATTTGGCAAGAAATAAAAATAAAATTCTTTCACCAAGATTATTTTAAATGAAAAGGCAACCGTTAAACCTGAAAAATACAAAACTGCTTTTTGTAGCTGCGTTAATGCTGGTTGCTAATAGTTTGCTTGCACAAAAAGAATATAAACGTCTGGAAAGAGCCAATGCCTTGTTTGATGACTACTCATATATTCAGGCTATAGTTGAATATGAAAAGCTGCTGAAGAAAAATAATTTGCCCGAAGCTCAGATAAAACTGGCCGAATGTTACAGGCTTACCAAGCAAATGAGCAATGCTGAAACATACTACAGAAAAGCTGCTGAAAATAATGCGGTAGATTCGGTTTATCTCTACTACTTTGCTTCCACTTTAAAGTATAATGGCAAATATGATGAAGCTAAAGAATGGTATTTAAAATATGAAGCCTTTAAGCAAGATGGTAAAGGTGAAAAGCAGGCTAAGTTTCTCGACTTGATTCACTATTTCACCAGAGATTCTTCCAAAGTGGATATTAAAAACATGGCATTCAATTCTGAATATGCCGATTTTTCGCCTGCATTTTTTAACGATGGCTTGTTGTTTTCTTCTACCAGAACCAAAGGGAAAAACCCCGGTGGTTTAGACCAGTGGACAGGCGAAAATTTTAACGATATTTATTACATCGCCAAAGTAAATATCGACAGTGCTTCAAAAGCACAACTGCTTAACGGTTTTATTAATTCTAATTTTCATGAAGGCCCTGCCAGTTACGATGCCGTTAACAATACCATTTATTTTACGAGAAACAGTGTGGTTAAAGGCGTTCAAAAAAGAAGTAAAGAAGGCGTATTAAAAATTCAAATTTATACGGCTTCTTTGCAGGATAATCGCTGGGATTTGATTGCACCTTTTACACTTAATAATACAGAATATGTATTGTGTCACCCCAGCATTACAGCCGATGGCAATCGCATATATTTTGCTTCTGACATGCCGGGTGGTTATGGCGGTTTAGATATTTACTATAGCGATAAAAACGAAAGCGGCTGGGGCGAGCCTGTTAACATGGGGTCATATGTAAACTCGCAATGGAACGAAGCCTTCCCATATATTCATACCACGGGCACCTTGTATTTTGCTTCAGAAGGTTTGCCGGGCTTGGGGGGCTTCGATGTATATTCGGTAAGATTCAGCGGCTCGGCATGGGAAGATGTGAAAAATTTGGGTTACCCTATAAATACCTCAACCGATGATTTTGGGTTTATTTTAGATTCAACCAACAAAAGCGGTTATATTTCTTCTAACCGCACAGGCGGCAAAGGCAGCGATGATATTTATTCAGTTTTTATAAAAGACACTTATTTTGAAGAAGGGGTTTTGCTTTCTATTGAAGCAGACAGTGTTCAGCAGGAAGACACATTAATTGAAAACGATTTTGGTGATGTAACAGAAGAAGATGAAATGTCTGAAACCCCTGCTACTGTTGCGGGCATGCCTTTAACTGAAATGAATGATGAGATAGAGGAAACTTTAGCTTCAAATGTTTTTAAGCCCGATTATGAACAAGAAGATGCCTTAGCCAAAAAGGTGTTTAAAAGCGATGCTGAAATAAAAAAAGAAGCAGCAGAGGCAGCTAAAAAAGATGCAGCCGGGCAAAATGCTTCTGGTAATACTACTTCCAAAACTGTAGCTAATAAAAACAGCACTGCCAACAGCAATACTAAATCTTCAGTTAACCAAAGCGATACACCAAAACAGGTATCTTCTGCCGTAGCTGCTCAAATAAGCACTATGAAAGACAGCAAAGGCAGAATTGCCTTAGATAAAGCTACAGTAGCCATGAAACAAAAAACAGTTTCAGGCTTAACCTTTAGGGTGCAGGTAGGGGCCTACAGCAAACCGTTAAAAAAGTCGCCAGATGTATTTTTTAAGACAGAAGGTATTGAAACTTACAGCATGAACGATGCCATTACCCGTTATGTTACCCCTGATATTTACAACGATATTAAATCGGCCGAAATGCACAAAAAAACTATGATTGCCAAAGGCATGAAAGATGCATGGATTGTGCCTTTCTTCAATGGCAATCGTATTTCGGTAGAAGAGGCACTGGAAATGCTGAATAAATAGTGTTTGTTAAAAACATTTGCACTAAAAAAACACTTGTTTTTCAGAAATTTTTAATGGCTATTTTTACGCCACGTTATGCTAAGGAAACTTACTATCAGCAATTATGTAATTATTGACCAACTGGAAATTGATTTTTCAGACTCGCTGAATATTATTACCGGTGAAACCGGAGCGGGAAAATCTATTCTGCTGGGTGCGCTTTCATTAATTCTTGGTCAGCGGGCCGATTCCAGAGTATTACATACTGCCGAAAAAAAATGTGTTGTAGAAGCAATGTTTCAAATTAAAAAGCATCATTTGCAACCATTTTTTGAAGCACATGAATTAGATTATGACGACACTACCATAGTGAGAAGAGAAATTAGTGAAAACGGCAAGTCAAGAGCTTTTATAAACGATACTCCGGTAAACCTGCAAGTGCTGAAAGACCTGGGCGAGCAGTTAATAAACGTGCATTCGCAACACGAAACCTTATCATTAAATAATCCGGCTTTTCAAATAGAATTATTAGATGGCGTTGCAGCACATGAAGCATCATTACAAGAGTTTGCTTTACTGTTCAAAGAGTATAAAGCTGAAGTAACGAGGCTTGAAAAAATTAAAAACGATTATGTTGCTTTAGGTGGCGATGCGGAATATTTGGCATTTCAGCTTAATGAACTTAAAGAAGCACAACTGCAAGAAGGTGAACAGGAATTATTAGAACAAGAACTAAAAACCTTAGAGCATTCGGAAGATATTAAAACCAATCTTTCAAAGGCATTGCACTTGTTGCAGCAGTCTGATGATGCTGTAAATACACAATTAATTGCTGTTTCAGAATTGCTGGAACAGTTAAAAAAGTTTCAGCCAGAAGTAACCGAACTTGCGGGCCGTGTTGAAAGTGCTTATATAGAGTTGAAAGATATTGCCGAATCAATAGAGCATATAGCCGATAATACTTCATTTAGCAGCGAACGCATAGCAGAAATACAGGAAAGGCTTAACACTATTTACCGCCTGCATAAAAAGCATAAAACGGTTGAGTTGAAAGATTTGCTTGCTATTCAGTATAGTCTGGAGGATAAGCTACACCTTATTGAAAAGCACGATATTGAAGTGCAGAAAATAGAAGCAATTATTCAGCAGTTAAAAAGTAAATTATTGGCTAAAGGCAAAGTTTTACACGATAACAGAGCCAAAGTAGTACCTGCAATAGTGAAAAAAGTAAAAGAAGGTTTGCAGTATGTAGGTATGCCCAATACTGAATTTGCTATAGATGTTCAATTACAGGAATTTGAAAAAATAACCACCTCGGGTTTAGATAAAATAAAATTTCTTTTTTCTGCCAATAAAGGGGTTGCGCCCGATGAGTTGCGCAAAATTGCTTCGGGAGGCGAGTTGTCGCGTTTAATGCTGGTATTAAAATCGCTTTCTGCTGAAAATGCCTCGTTACCTACTTTAATTTTCGATGAAATTGATACCGGCATTAGTGGCGAAGTAGCCGACAAAGTAGGCAAACAAATGGAACAACTAGCTACACATCATCAGGTAATTGCCATTACCCATTTGCCGCAAATAGCCAGCAAAGGCAGCAGCCATTTCTTTGTGTATAAAGATGATTCGGGCAATAAAACCCTAAGCCGAATAAAAAAACTTTCAGCAACCGAAAGGGTAGAAGAGATAGCCAAAATGCTGGTAGGCGAAAAAGTTACCGATAGCGCACTTAAAAGCGCAAAAGAATTATTGCATTTATAAGATAAGCAACAACAGGTGGATTGGGTATTCTATTAAACAAAGAAGCTACCTTATTTACAGAACTGCAAATAAGATAGCTTCAAAGCAGTTTTCAATAAGTTAGTGTATTACCAGTATTCGCTTTGAAACTAATGTGTTTCCGTTGCGCACATTCACCATATACAGGCCATCGGCAAATTCAGCAGTATTTATATTAATGAAAGTATTTGCAGCATCATGATGATTGCTGTAAACCATTGCGCCTTGTGTATTGGTTATAGATATTTCGTAGTTTTTGTCGGCTGCGGTATTGTTTAAAACCACTGTTATTTTATCGTTTGCAGGGTTAGGATATACTGCTACTTTAACATCTTCTGCAAGAATATCGGCAACACTTAACAACTGGTCGTCAAGATTTTCAAAAGTGTTTTTTACTGTTACCGAATCGATAGCATAGTTATACAAATTTATTTTTGCTACTGCGCCAGCACTAGCTTCATTTGGTATTGTTAAATCATCCTGAAAGAAATTCAGCACATTGGCGGTATCTAATACTGCTGCATTACCTGCATCGCTGAAGCTGATAAACTCATCGCCATCGGTATATACCAAAACATTGCCGGCATTATCTCTGGTAACTACATAGTAAGTGTATTTTCCGGCTTCTACAGGTGCTGTGCCGCTATATACGATAGGGTAAAAATTTAACTGGCCATTAAATACATAAGCACCCCCGTCAGACTTTCTGTTTTTCCAGTCCACTACTCTTTTCCAGCTAAACATTTCATCGAAAACAAAAAACAATTCTATGGTGTAGGCATTGCCTAAGAAATTACCGGCAGCAGCATTGTCAAATTGTAAACCCGAATTTTTTTCGAAGCGATAAACCGTATTGGTAATATTGTTTACAGAATCTACCAGGTCGGTTTCATACACCCCGGCATTTCCTAATACCGTAAGGGCGGGGCCGTTGCCGTTTTGCTCGTTTAAAGTGTTGTTAAAACCATAACGCAATACCTGTGCGTTAAGCGCAATTGCCTGAACAAGGCAAAGAAATACCATTAGTTTTTTCATAATTACAAAGTTTTAGTTGGGGCTAAAATATTGTAACTAACACTAACAAATAACAGTAAGGCAATAATTACGATGATACTCGTACACGCAGATATTCGGCTAACTTACTTGCTTTTTTTATGGCTCTTTTGCGAATGCCATAAAGTCTTTTGCAGTTTGTTCGGTATTTTCAATCATAGGTATATGCCCGCAATTTTCATACACTATTAACCTGCTGCCTTTTATTGCATTCTGAAATTTATAAGCATGTTCAACCGGAATGATTTCATCTTCTTTTCCCCATATAATAAGGGTAGGGCAGGTTATTTTTTCTATTAAAGTAGTATCGGCTTTTTCGCCCGAGCCTGCCAGTAAAAATGCCGCCTGAATATTTCCTTCAGTATTCCAGAGTGCATTGTTGTTTTTAACCTCTTGCTTGTTTATTTTACTTTCATCGTAATAGCATTTTCTGGCACCGTCTTCCTGAAAATACATAGGCATGCCTCTGCTGAAAATACGTTCCACATATCTTTTCTTTAATAGTGATGCGGCTCTTTCAGATACCTTTTCCATTTCATAACCTGCGCTGCACATCAGGGTAAGTTTTTTAACCCTGTCGGCATTTTCTACGGCAGTTTCCCAGGCCATCCAGCCGCCCATTGAATTGCCCATAAGATAAACTGAATCTAACTGAAGTGTATCGAATATAAAGGTCATATAATCTCTGTAAAGCTGAATAAGGTTAGTGCTGTTTTTGTAGCTTTCAGGAAATTGCGATAGACCAAAGCCGGGTAAATCTACCCTTATCACCCTGAAATCTTCTTTCAGCAAGGCACTAATTTTATTAAAGTTACGGTGTGAGCCGCCATAGCCGTGAATCATTACTAAAGGAATGCCGCTGCCTTCATCTGTGTAGTGTATTTCAGCACCGCGCCAGTTAATAAAGTTTGAATGTTCGGTAGCAAATTTTGCTTTAGCCTCACTATGCGGAATAATAGTGCTGGGCCTGAAAAACGCCCATCCGAGAACCATACCGGCTACCAGTAAAATAGCCAAACCCACCAGTGTAAATATTTTTTTCATGGTAAAAACTTATTGAAAACGAATATAACAGAAATTAGCTTGTGAAGTTGCGGACATTAATATTTAGTTGGCTTATAAGGGTTGGGATGGTTTTAAGTTTTATGTTTTATGTAATAAGTTATCAGTTTTCAGTCTTCAGTAATCAGTTTTTGGTAGAGCCATTAGCTCTTAGCCGTTAGCCTTTAGTTTTAAGTAATAAGTTATCAGTTTTCAGTTTTGGGGTTGGTGGGTGTTTTTGGTTGTCTGAATGGCGGATTTGAGGGATTAGTGGATTGGGCGGATTTTTTGGTTTTTTTGGGGGGGGAGCAGCGTATCTGCACATGCGAAACGCGTGCGCAAGCGGGGCAAATTTTCTTGTTTGTAGGTCATAGTTAATGGATTTTATGGGTTAAGGAATATGTCATTTTGGCGTGTTTGTGGCGGGGTGATAAAAAATTATCGGGCATTGGGAAATGAATATTGTCTATCCGGAAATGGATTTTCTGCATCCGGAAGTTGATATTCTTCATCCGGAAATGGATTTTTTGCATCCGGAAGTTGATATTCTTCATCCGGAAATGGATTTTCTGCATCCGGAAGTTGATATTCCGCATCCGGAAATGGATTTTCTGCGTCCGGAAGTTGATATTCCGCATCCGGAAATGGATTTTCTGCGTCCGGAAGTTGATATTCCGCATCCGGAAATGGATTTTCTGCATCCGGAAGTTGATATTCTTCATCCGGAAATGGATTTTCTGCGTCCGGAAGTTGATATTCTCCATCCGGAAATGGATTTTCTGCATCCGGAAGTTGATATTCCGCATCCGGAAATGG